>CAWGEM010000001.1:0-440685 GCA_963821555.1 uncultured Alphaproteobacteria bacterium
GATTCAGGAGAGCCAGTGTCACTCACGCCGAGGCCAATTATCCAGGATCGGCGCAGGAGTTCCAGTGGGCGCAAGAACCACGAACCAGCCGTCAATGCGAAAGCCAGGCAACGTCTCGGCGATGGTCGGAAGATCGTCGAGACCCGGGAAGCGTTGCGCGGAGCTGACGGCGATCCACCGCAGCTTCCCCGACTTCACGGCGCCACCGGCGGCATCGATCCGAACATCAGCTGCGTGGTGCAGCGTCACGCGCGCGCATCGATCATCAGCCTTCATAGCCCGAGTTGGCTTTGTTGCCTGTCCAGAGCAAGCTCGTCGGATGTCGCATCCGCTACGGTGTAAGTACAACCTTCCCAATCCCTGAGCGTTCCTCGACGATTTCGTGTGCACGGCGGGCTTCTTCCAGAGGAAGAACCCTGTTGATCAGAACCTTCAGCTTCCCTTCGGCGGCAACCTTGAGCGCCAGTCTGAAATTATCGGGAGTATCGATCGGGTTTCCGAAGATCGTGATTACGTTTAGATACAGATATTTCACGTCGAGCGTAATGTTCCCCGCCGCCATGACCACCCGCGGTGACAAGCCGCCCCTGAAAGCCAAGTGAAGCGAGAGCTTTCGGAAACGTGACTGGATCGCCGATATTGTCCAGCACAACATTGACCCCCGCTCCACCGGTTATGCGGCGAGCCTCAGCCGTCAGGTCCTGACTCCGGTAGTTGATTCCCCGATCCGCTCCCAATTGGACGGCGGCTGCAACGCGTGCGTCGCTGCCGGCCGCCGCAATGACGCGCGCACCCAGATACTTCGCCCGGCCGCTTGCACCAGGGCGCTGCCCAGGCCGCCGGCAGCTCCCATGACCAAAACCCATTCGCCAAGGTTCTCAAGCTGGGCGCGGTCCCGCAATTGCGTAAAGGCTAATGGGCCATGCCGCCCAACCACCGCTGCCGTGATGAAATCAAGCGTGTCCGGAACGATTTGTACTGTGTTTGCGGGGACCTTCACGAATTCCGCGTAAGTGCCCCGTGATTGTGCGCTTCGCAGCGGACGGAGAATTATAGCCGATATCGAATGCCGAGTTGCAGCCCTCGGCGTCGTGCACAGGGCTGCCACCCATGCCGATGGACGTGAGCCTGTGAGCCTAGCTCCTGGCTTTGGTCTCTGAACGTTTGGCACGCAGATGCGGGTCTTGCTTGGCGAACCCCCGGGTAACCCGCCTGAAGGACGTGGCGACATGGTCGTTGCCCCCGAGCGGCGATCCGGCGCCCAGCTCCAACAATATGTTGAAGCTGAAACTACAAAGTGGGCTGGGATCATGAAGGCGAGTGGCGTTCAGCAACAAGAATGAAGCGATCTGCATCGGGGAAACGGAAATTTCGCCCCAGAGACACGGCGCCCGAAATCGCGGTTGCGCCTGAAATCGTCTCCGCAGAGACCGAAATGCCGGTGCAAAAGCCCGCCAATGGCGGGCTTTTTGGCAGTCTCCAGGAAATCGCGCGGTTCGAAAGAGTGCGTGGTGGACCTGAGAGGACTTGAAACTGCGTGCCAGGCATGCAGTCATGGTCGAACCGGTCTCTAAGCCCCGCCTACATCTATCTGCTACAATAGCGATCGCCGTGCTGCGTGGGCTCGGGCAGAGACCACTCCGCCCGAGCCCACGAACCCGTTATTTCTTTTTCCGAGCCTTCTTGGTTTTCTTTGCCTTTGCCTTCTTTGCCTTCTTCGCCATAGCGTCCTCTTTTGTGTTGGAGTGAAAACGCCACACAAGGCACGACGGCGGAGGGCGAGCCCCCAATGCCTCAGCTCGAATGTGGGCGATTCGGTAGCGTCTGTCCTACGCAATTCACAGCTTTAAATCGGCACACGCCAATAGCTCCCGGGCGCCGTCGGCGCTAGTGCGCGCGGCGCGTTCGCGGTCCGGTCAGGCTTCCGAAACGCCGGCGTACGCCGCCGTTCTCAGGGCCGCGCCGAGCAGCTCGAGCTGATGTTCATCCTCCTGCGCCAGGTCACGCTCAAGCCGCGGCTCAGCTGACGTTCCTCGCGTCCGTTCGGTCCGGTATTCGCCGAATATCTGGCGGACGAGATCAACCGAGAGCTCGGCACATAACCGAAGCAAATCCCAAAGCGGGATGGAACTCCAATAATCGAGCAACCATGCATAAATATTGGAACCGTGAAATCGCAGCGCAGCCAGGCTAACTCTCTTGTCCCCATAAGACAGCACGTCGTTGGCAAGGGACGGTTTAGGAGACGGGAGTGCCTATGCCACATCATCCTCCGAGTGGGGAACGATCCGCGTTCATCAACGCCGTGGGGGCAAAGCTACAAGCCTGGTTCGCTTCAATATCGCAGGAACCGATCCCCGAAGAATGGGCCAATATCATTCGGGGAATCAAACCCGAGCGGGCTGCGAGGGATCCTACAGCGCGGCCGAGCTCACTCGAAACGCCACAGCCGCCGGCGAGTTCTCGCGCGCGTTAGCCCCCTAAACTGTCGGGCTCCAGCATTGCATCAGCAGTGATCGAAGCCCATGTGCGCGGATGCTTGTTGTGCAGGAAGATAGCAAGCTGCGGTCTTATCTCTGTTCCATAAACGGATATGACAGCCTGAAAGAGGCGATGCTGAACGTTCTGAGGCAATTGACCCCACGTCCTGACAACAGCATCACCTAACGCGCGCGAAAATTGTTCCGAAGTCTCACGGGGGGTCGTGTCCATGGCGAACTCCCAAGTCGAAAGTAATGGAACCAACGCCGACGCGGCAGCTAGCAAGAAATGTCTTCGATTAAGCAGAGAAACGATACGCAGGACTGGCCATCGACAACGGCCTGGAACCGTTTGCGGTTCCACTGGATTTAATCCAGGGGTTTACCCAACAGGAGAACCCGATGAACCGGCTGAAAAAGGAGGAACTCAAGCGCGCACAGCAACAGCAAGGCGGCCACTCTTCAGGCGGTCAGCAGCAGGGCGGGCAGAAACCGGCGCCTCGCCAGCAGAGCCAACAGGCCCAACACGATGGCCAGCAGGGTGAACGGCCCGGGCAGAGAAACCGTCAACCAGCTGGAGAGGCCTTCAGACCTACAGATACTGATTAGGCGGAAGGTTCGTACGTTCGTCCCTACTTTTACCCTCGACCCTCTCTTCGTCGGGGGCTTTTTTTTGAAACATGAGGTACAGATTAGTTTTTCGACCGGTGTCCTTTCCGAAAATTATATCCGGACGTATTTGTGATGCAGTCCGTCTAGGATTGGGATTGCTGTGACGTCGCCGATCCGTTGGACCGCTCGCCGCGATGGCGCATCCTTCCGGAGTGAGCGATGCGGGCGCGTTTGATTGTAATAAGCAGCAAAAGCGGAGAGCACACGGCGCAATTGGCACTCGCCAAAAACAACGACATGATCCAGGCATTCGCGGCGAAGCGTCCCGATCAAGCGCTCGGCGATGCCATTTTGCCCAAGGCGCTCTGGGCGATATCGGACGATCACGGATGCCCATCGCCCTCACCCGGGTGGTAAAGACATGTCCGTAGGCGCGGTCATTGTCACGGACAAGGCAAGCCGGCGCCGATGCCCAGGGGAACGCCTCGGTGATCTGGCGAGCCAACCATTCCGCCGTCGGATGCCGGGTCACCTCAATCCACAGCAGCTGCCTTCGACCGTGGCCAACGACCAGGAAGGCAAACAGCCGCTCAAATGTCACCGTCGGAACGATGCACAAGTCGATCGCAGCAATCGCATGGGCGTGATTGTACAGAAACGTCTTCCAGCTCTGGGACGGAGGTCTTCGGCCGCGCGTCATGTATTTCGAAACCGTCGACTGGGCGACCTCAAAACCCAGCATCAACAGTTCGCCGTGGATCCGGGACGCGCCCCACAGCGGGTTCTCCCAGCTCATCCGCCGGATCAGGTCCCGCAGGCCCCGGTCAATCCTGGGCCGCCCCACCCTCTTTCTCGACCTCCAGCGCCAATAGGCTCTGAAACCTGCTCGCTGCCATCGCAGCACGGTCTCCGGCTGGACTACCTGGACCACCTCCAGAAGGCTCGGCCAAAGCCGGATCATCCAAACCATGAAAGCGCGATCGCCACCGTGCAGCCGAATCCGTGGTGGCGCGTGCCGTAATGCAAGGTTCAACTGATGCCGAAGAAGCAGAATCTCGGCTTCAAGCCTCGCGCGCGACTTGAACAGGTCGCCTACGAGCATTCCGAGGGCATGAAGGACCGCAAACATCGCCTGTCATGATGCGACGATTCTGCCAAGGCAGACGAATCCACGCCGGATATGATTTTCGGAAAGCACATCGCACCGAAGTACGGGATCGACATCACCGGGCCGCGGGGTCATAACCATCACACGATCGGCAATGGTGAGATCCGTCAGGAGAGAAGTTCACGCTACCAGACAACATTAGCGCCAGCTACCGGGCGCGAAAAGATCACCCTCCCGCCACGCCTGATGCGAAACCTGGTCGACAACACCGATTGGCTGAAGACCGCCGCAATCATCCTCGTTTCGGCGGATCATTTGGGCCTTTTCTTCGTGGATAACGATCTCTGGTGGAAAGTCTTCGGACGGTTTGCAGCTCCGACGTTCTTCTTCCTCGTGGGCTATGCACAAAGCCGGACTGTCCCGCTTCACTGGATTGGGATCGGTGTCATCCTGACGCTGCTCGAAAGCTGGAACGCTGACTGGACCTGGGTGTCACCGAACATTCTTTTGAGCTTCGTGCTCATCCGCATCGCTCGGCCCTATGTCGACACACTCTTGCAAAATCATGGCTGGATCGCCTTCATCGTCGTTGCTTCCGTTCTTCTTGCGTTGCTGCCTATAGCGACAAAGATCGTCGACTACGGCGCTGAGGGATGGCTGTGGGCGCTGTTTGGTCTATGCCAGCGCCGATATCTCGATGGCATATCCGCTGTTCGCGCCACTGGCGGAACTCGAGACTCGCCAGCACCCACGCTGACTGTGACAGATACCGCTGGCCTGATGCGCCTTTTGGCCTGCTTGCTCGCTGCGGTGGTCTACGTTTGGCAAGAGCAAGAGGAAGTCTCGTTTCCGGCGGTTCATTTGGCCGTCGTTATTCTGGGTCTTGGCGTCTTGTCGATCAGCCTGTGTCTCTTCAAACGCGGCGAGAGCCGCTTCCAACCCCCAGAGAAGATCGCTAGCGTGCTTCGCTTCGTCGGTCGGCGCACCCTGGAAATTTACGCCATCCAGCTTGCCGGCTCCGAACTCTTTGGTACAGTTGGCGCCCGATCTCTCGGCCTCATGGGGCGCCGGCGCGCTGTAATCCAGATCGCCATCGTGATTCGCGACCCTGAAAAGAATTTCGAATCCTTGTGGAATACCTTCCACAACAGATATCCATTTTTCCAACTGAGGCATGTTGACTGGAAAAAGCAGTACGACACTCACCATTTTCATCCGCGACGACCTTGGCACCGTGTACATCGTGGCTGGACTGGCGATGCCGCTGGTTTGCGCTTGACGCGGCAGCGAGGCCAGCAGCTCAGGCCGACACGGCGTTCCTCGTAATGCATGCCATCGTCCATTTGTGGGACGCTCGGCAGCGCGAGAGCATGTGCATGCATTGCTTGTCGAGATCCCACTCGCGCAGAATACGGTTGCGGTCGTGCATAACAGAGCGCTGCGCGGACTGATCGTGCAGCTCGACATCCGCTCGGCCTAAGAAGCACCGCACCTCAATATCGCGCAGGGCCTCGTCGACGCGATCAGCGACGGCATGCTGTCGCGCTACAGAACGAGCGCAAGCGCCACGATATGCGATGAAATGCACGACCGAAGTGTGAGGGTGCGTCCGGGTCGCGTCGTCGCCGTGCCGGCGGCAAGATCGACTTCGAATCGCCGAATTCCAGAAACACGCCATCCAGCGGATAAACTGCCTTGCAGACGGCCCCCTTGACGGCAAACAGCCGCTTCGCCTTAACGAGATCATCCTCAATCCTGCGTCTCTCGCTTTGCGTGGCAACCAGCGTCAGCATGTCGGAGGGCAACGCATCAGCCCGCTCCACGTCGATGCCAACGCTCGCGAAATCGCGCCGCAAGCCAACGGCCGCAACCGCGATTTCATCGTCGTACGCCAGTGATCCAACCACGCCCACCGTCCAGACCGGCGCGCCACCGGCGCCCTTCGGCACTCGCGCCTCTGAGTATCCAAGCTGCGCAAGCAGACTGCGCGCCACCATGCGGGCCACACCGCTCGCACGCCGCACATTTGGAATGGAGGACGAGATCGAAGCTACTAACGCGCTCAGTGAAATCACGCGATGTCCAATGCGCAGTCCGGGAACCGCAACGGCATCGAGAGCTGTGCCAACGACGGCTCGTTCGCAGCACTGCTCACAAGGTCAATACCGCTTCGATCTCGCCGTCTTCGTCACGGCCGACTTCGACGAAGCCGAAGCTTGCGTAGAATTGTTTTGCGACCGCGTTCTCCGGCATGTAGCCGATCGACACCTTCTTCACTTCGAGCGTGGCTTTGATCTCGTCGAGAGCCCGCGCGAGCGCCGCACGGCCGTAGCCCTTCCCCTGGTGCTTCACGTCGATCATAAATCGGTAGATCGAGGCTTCGCGGATTTTCTCCTTCGTTTCCCACACGTCATACATTAGGAAGCCGACAAGCTCCTCGCCGGCATAGACCGCGCGCGGGTGGGCGTTCGGATCGAACTTGGACTACGCAATCGAATAGAGATTGCTGACGACAAGATCCTTCTGCTCGGGCGCAAGCTTGAGGCGCACGACCGCCCGCCAATTGCGGACGGTCACGTTCTCAAGTCTGACCTCGTCGGACATCGCCTGCGCTGCGTGACGCGGCCCCGCGGCCTACTCCGCCGCGATGCGGTATTCGCACCCATCCGCGCCCTCACCCGCTGAACGGCGCACCAGCTTCGCCGGATTGCCACGCCAGCCGGTATGCGGGTAGAGCACCTCGCCCTTCATCAGGAACGAGTCGGCATCGAGCACCACGTGATCGCCAATCGTGACGCCGTAGTGCACGAAGGCGCCAGGACCGATCGAGCAGCCGTTGCCGATGCGAATGTGATCCGACTTGAACACGCCCTCTTCCAGCGAGTGGGCTTGCAGCACGCAGCCCTCGTTGATGTTGGCGTAGTCGCCGACCTGGGTCAGCGTGCGCTCGGTGATCGAGCGGCCGCAGTCGAACACCTTGGCGCCGACCTTCATGCCCATCGCGCGGAACATCATAGTGCGGAACGGCGTGCCGGAGAACAGGCGCGTGATCGGGGACTCCGACAGCTTCCAGTGCCGCTCGTGGAACCAGAAGTACGGGTCGTAGATCGACGCAATCTTCGGCTCGAGCCGCTTGAAGGCAAGGCTGGCGCGCTCGAGCAGCACGAACGTCACGGTCGAGGCGGCGGCGATCGCCACGGTCGCCGCGAACAACGCGAGCACGCCGAAGCGGTTGTAGTAGGCGAGCGCGCCTATCCAGAGCACCAGCGCCGCGAAGAACGACATCCAGCGGGCGGCAAGGAAGATCAGCGCGGTCACGAAGTTGTAGCGATTCTTCTGGCGCAGCCGGGCGCGGCGCGTCTCCTCGTCGAACGAGGCGTTCATGTCGCGGTCGCGGTCGACCATGCGCGGGATTTCGAATGCGGGCGAGCCCAGTAGGCCGGTGTTCTCGCGCACCTCGCCGTCGATCGGGATCATGGTCTTGGTGCCGAGCAGCACGTTCGCGCCGGTCTTGCCGTTCGGCGGATAGACGATATCGTTCCCGAGGTAGTTGTTCTCGCCGATCTTCGCCTCGGCGAGCTGGAACGAGGTCGCCGACATGTGCGTGTTGATCATCGACAGCCCGTCCGAGACCATCGTGCCGGAGCCGATGTTGCACAGGAACGGATTGTCATGGCGCTGGTTGGTACCCATGTTCGAGCCGGTCTGCTCGACCTTGTTCAGGGTCCAGCCGACCTTGCTCATCCAAGTCGTGATGAACGCCGAGTTCGCCGAACAGCACGCAGAAGAATTCCGAGTTGCTGGTGCGCAGGATGATGCTCTGCATCAGGTAGTGGAAGCCGAACGCCGCATAGGTGACGCCGGGCTTGAGGAACAGCATACAGACACGCGGGATAACGTAGATCGACACAAGCCCCGCGATGATCGAGCCGAAGAACAGCGCGGCGGAGACGCCGAGCAACGACAGCGCCGATACGCCGACGCCAATGCCGGCCGCGGTCGCGTACTGATCCCAGGAGGAATAGGCGACGATCGGGAGCGGCACCGCGACGAGGACCAGCGCGGCGAGCTCGAGCGCGGTGAACGCGGCAACGCGCAGCGTGCTGACCTCTCGGCTCTCGATCGGGCAGTAGTCCGACGTGGTCTCGACCGCGGGCGAGCCGTGATAGTGCTTGCCGTCCGGCACGTGCTGGCCGCTCTGCAGCGACGAGGCGTGGCCGAGCTGCGTGTCGTCACCCATCGTCGTGTTGATATCGATGACGCTCGCTTCGCCCACGAAGGCGTTCGCGCCGATCTCGACCGGGCCGATGTGAATGAAGTTCGACTGCGCACGATAGCCGAGGACAATCGTGTCCTTGCGCAGGATGGTGTTGTCGCCGATCGACAAGAGGTCGGCGCAGACCGGCCCGTAGCGGCAGCTCAGCACCGCGCCTTTGCCGATCTTCGCGCCCATCAGGCGCAAATAAGCGCTGTAGATGGGCGTGCCGGTGAAGGCCATCACCGGCGAGGTCCGCATCATGGACTTGACGACCCAGAAGCGGAAATAGGCAAAGCTCCAGATCGGGATCGCGCCTTCCTCGAACTGGCCGATCAGCAGCCACTTGGCGACGATCGGGATGCCGGTGAGCGTGACGAACGAAACCGCCGCGAAGATTACCGCGCGAATATAAAGCTCGACCGCGCCCGATGCCGCGACGGTCCATTCGTAGCCGGTGTCGAGCACCCACAATCCGAACAGCGCATAGGCGGCGTAGAACACGGCCTGCATGGCGCCGCAGGTGTAGTAGGCGAGGTTGGACGGAACGTGGAACGGCTCTGGCTTGCTGGCGACGAAGCCGTCGATGACCTTGTTGAGGTGATCGGCAAGCCGCGCGATGCTCGGATTGGTGTAGATGTCGCGCATCGACACGTTCGCCATGTGCGGATTCTTGCGGATGGTTGCGCAGACGCGCGCCATCAGCAGCGAGTTGGCGCCCAGATCGTCGAAGAAGTGGTGCTCGGTCGAAACGCGGTCGACGCGCAGCACCTCGCACAGCGCCGAATGCAGGATGCGCTCGTTTTCGGTCTTCGGCGCGACGTAGCCGGTGGTCGCCGAGGAGAAGCGCGCGAGCTGCGGCTTCGGCAGCCGCTTGTGATCGGCCTTGTTGGAGAGCGTCATCGGGATCGTCGGCAGCTCTTCGAGGAAGGCTGGGACCATGTAGGGCGGCAGTTTGGAGCGGAGTGTCTGCGAAATTTCATCGCGCGGTAGCCCTGCGCCCTGCTTGAACGCGTAATAGGCGACGAGTTCGACCACATCCGGCTCCGGCTCGAACGTGGTGACCGCCGCCTGCGCGATCTGCGGCAGGTCGAGCAGCACCGCCTCGATCTCGTTGAGCTCAATCCGATAGCCGCGGATCTTCACCTGGGTGTCGATGCGTCCGCGGTATTCGATCTCGCCGTTCTCGTCGATGCGGCCGAGGTCGCCGGTGCGGTAGATGCGGCCGGACGGATTGTTCTGGATGCTGAGGAAATCGCGGATGAACTTCTTCATCGTGAGTTCGTCGCGATTCATGTAGCCGAGCGCGAGGCCGACGCCAGCGATGCCGATCTCGCCGAGTTCGCCGTTCTCCACCGTCTTATCCTCGTTCGGGTCGAGGATGACGATCGTGTAAGTCGAGAGCGGCACGCCGATGGTGACCGGCTTGTCGGGACGCAGCTCGGTCAGCGTCGCAGTGACGGTCGCTTCGGTCGGGCCGTACGAATTGAGGATGCGGCGGTTCGGGCGATACCAGCGCGCCACGAGGTTTTGCGGGCAGGCTTCGCCGCCGACCAGCAACAGCCGCACCTTCGGCAGATCCTGCTCGATGGTCGCGAGCAAGGTCGGGCAGCATGCCATCACGGTGACTTCGCGCTCGCGCAGAAAGTCCGCAAGCTCATCGCCCATCAGGGGCAGTCCCGGGCGCGCGGGAACCAGCGTCGCGCCCGCGACCAGCGGCACCCAGATCTCCTCGATCGAGAAATCGAAGGCGATGGTCATGCCCTGGTAGACGCGGTCACCCGGCTGATAGCCGTAAAGCTCAGCCGCAACGCGCACAAAGTTGCAGATGCTGGGGTGCGCGATCGCAACGCCCTTCGGGTTTCCGGTCGTCCCCGAGGTGTAGATGATGTAGCAGATCGGATCATGGCTGCGTGGCACGCCGGTTAGGCGGCTCGCGTCCTTCTTGTCGACCGCGCGCTTGGCACTGTCGAGAAAGATCTTCTTCACCTCGAACGGCGCGAGCCGCTCCGCGAAGGACGACATCGAGACGATCGTGGTGATCTCGGCATCGGCGAGGATGAAGCGCAGACGTTCGATCGGGAACGCGGCATCGAGCGGAACGTAGGCGGCGTGCACCTTCATCACCGCGAGCATCGCGATGTAGGTCTCGGCGCACTTCTCGAACAGAAGCCCGACGCGGTCGCCCGGCTGCACGCCCTGCTCGATCAGATAGCGCGCAACCTGGTTGGCTCGGCAGTCGAGCGCGCGATAGCTGAGCGTGCCTGCCTCGGTGACGACGGCATCGTTCTCCGAGAAGCGGATGCAGGCCTCTTCGAGGACGTGATTGAGGCGCTCGCCTACCTTCCAACGCACTGCGTTGTTGGTGTGCTCGCGGATGACCTGTTGCGGACGGCCGAAGCGGCGGCGTACTGGCTCGATGGCGTCGCGCAGATCGGGCCGCAACTGCGCGGGCGATCGGAGCTCAACGACGGGCGCGCTCACCGGACGGTAGGCACTCAGATTGCGGATGTCGGAAGGCTGGTCCATCGGCGCGCTTGCTTTTCTCTGTTCGGCCAAAAGGAGCTTCACGCAGCAGAATCTCGGCTGCGCTCTGCCCCCCGTTTCCGTTCCACAGGAGGTAGGGCTTGAGGGATGAACCTGCGATGAACCCGTCCAAAATATAATAAGAAAATCCGTAGCTTAACGGCCGTTCAGTTTTTCATGAATTGGCATTCAGATGACGCGTTCCAGCTTGCGTAGTTTGCGCATGCGAGGTCGCTGTCCGCTTTTCCCCCATGTGGACGGCTCCGCGTTGGCAAGGGATTTCTGCACGTTTGCAGCATTGGTCGGTGCTGCCATGTGTTCGGCCTGTTGATGCGCGATGCGGCGCATGCGCTCGGATTGGCGGCATTGTGAGACCGAGCGCCTTCGCAGTCTTGCGATCGATGACAAGTTCGTACTTCGTCGGGGCCTGCACCGGCATCTCGGCCGGCTTCTCACCCTTGAGGATGCGATCTACGTAACTGGCCGCGCGCCGATAAGGGTCAATCGTATTAGGCCCGTATGAGATCAGGTCACCGCTGGTGACAGCGGAAGCGCCAAGGCTGCCATCGATGGTCGTCTTCTCCATGGGATGGGAGTGGCTCGTCTCTGCGACCTGCCCGCCGAATGGTCGCGCCAGCGCCAGATGCTCGGCCTCTCCACGCGGTAGCCTTCACATAGGGACCAGTCGATCTGCATCGGGGAAACGGGATTCCTCGCCCCAGAGACAGACCTCCCGAAATCGCGGTTGCGTCAGAAATCGTCTCCGCAGAGACCGAAATGCCGGTGCAAAAGCCCGCCAATGGCGGGCGTTTTGGCAGTCTCCAGGAAACCTCACGGTTCGAAAGAGTGCGTGGTGGGCCCGGGAGGACTCGAACCTCCAACCAGACCGTTATGAGCAGCCGGGATCACACTGTGGGTTTGGTTCACGAGAGCCCGGCGTCGAGGGCGGACGCCAAACACCAAAGGCTCAACACCTAGTAACGCGTGGCCGTCGCCGTAATGGCTCGTACCAATCGTGCCGACCGGTGTCCTCAATCGCCATAATCCACCCCATGTCGAAAGAGAGCTTTGAAACTTTGAGATCGCGGATTGCGACCACCCGCAATTCCTCTTTGGTATAGAATTTCGGCTGGTTGTCTTGCATAAATCTGACAAGCCAATCACGCGCTCGTTGACGCTCTTGGTCGGCTTGTTGCGATAGTTTTTCGCGCCTGGATTTCACTCCAGCATCGTAGCCGCCGCGCGTGACACTGACAAACCTAGAAAGAAGTTTCGCAAAACAGATATTGCACTTGTATGGGGCATTTTCTGTCAAGCCTGATTTCAACGTCATGCTCCTTTGATTGGAGCGCGACGGCTTGCAGTCGACCAGAAGCAGAACAACAAGGCGGTCCGAGGTGAGCTCGCCATCAGGCGCGAGATCGCGCCACAAACTTGTATTCGGTCGATCCGTTAGGATCGAAACCATGATGCAGTCATGCGCATCGGCGGCGAAGCTCCAAGGCAGCGGGCCCATTCTAAACCGCGGCTCAAAGACCATGTGCAAGGTCGGGTTGCCGCCACCTCGGTCCGTCATTGCAGCTCGACATCAACACGAGGACGAACTGCAAAACCTCATCATGCATGCCCGTAAGCAAAGTCGTCACGTTGACGGGCGAAGGAGCAACCCTGCCGGCGCCTCGCCGGTGGTCACCAATCGCCAAAGCGCAATGAGGAGCTTGCGAGCTAACGCCACAATCATGGTCTTGCGCGTTCCGCCGCGGGCGCCCGCAGTGCGGGTCCGATACCACTCGGCCAACACGCTGTCCTTCTGGTGTAACAGATGACCCCAGGCAAGTTGGATCATCCCACGGCGCACGCGAGCGTTGCCGGCTTTGGCAAGTCCTCGTTCGCGGCGCTTTTGACCGCTCTCGTCCGGTGCTCCTGTTAGACCGGCATATCGCGCAACGGCTTTCCGATCTCGGAGCTTGCGTGAGAAGACCTCCTGCACGAGCATGTCCGCGGTCTCGATGCCAACCCCGACCACCCGAGCCAGCAGGTGGACCATTGGGTTGCGTCCTTCTCCGGGTGCTCCTTCCAGTCGCTCGGCGCGGGTCGCTTCGATCTGCTTGATCTGTTGCTTCACGAAACGCAGATGCGCCATGTCTCGTCGCAGCTCGGCTAACGTGTTCGGTGGCACGAGGATGCCCTCCGGCGTGCGCAGCGCCTCAAGTCGATCAGACGCATGAGCCAAGGTCGGTCTGAAGCCGCGAATGCCGAGACGCGCGAGGTTCGCCCTCACTCGGTTCACGATACGCGTGCATTCCTTGACGAGGCTTTCACGCTCACGGCTGGGACGTCTTGCGTCCTCATCCTCGATCGCGGGGATAGCAGCCATGGTGCAGTGGTTTGGCTCTCCTCGCAGCCAGCCGAGAAAGGCACGCTTGAGCAGCTCACTATCGAGCCGATCCGTCTTCGCCCGCCGATGCTCACGCGAGACGGGGACACTCGACGGGTGAATGACATGGGCTTCGATTTGGTGGGCGCGCAACCAGCGCGCGAGCCAGAAGCCATCTCGACCGGCCTCGAAGGCAACAGTAATGCGCTTGATGATGCGTCCAGCTTTGGCTGCTTCATTCCGCCAGCGATGCAGAAGCTGCAGTAGGCCTTCCTGATCGGTCGTGAGCTTCTTCAGCGGCTGGCGTTCGATTCCCGGCACGATGCCGGCAACGAGCCAGCTCGCCTGGCTCATCTCGATTACCGCGATCAATGTTGCATCTTGTTCGAGAGCAACGAGGGACCTGCTCAAGTCGTTCGGCTGTGGCATGGGGCGCTCCATCGGTTGGTTGCTGCGACGATGGTGCCAGTGCCTCGCCGCGCCCCATAGCATCTAAACCGCTCCGCGGTAGGGGAGCGGGGCCTTATCGCTGACTCGCAATTGAGATTAAGGCGCAGGGCGAACACCGCGCAGTGCAGCGCGCGCGATGGCCCGAGCAATTAGTTCGTCACGCATTGCATCGCGTACGAACTCATTGACGATAGGGAGCGCGGCAGCATTGTTCTTTGGCACCGCAATCGACATTTGGACCAGGTTGAAGCGTCCATCTAGAACCACTGCGCCAGGCAAGTCTGCTGCAATTCGATGCGCGAGATGGACGTTTTCGCCGCACACATCGCCCTGCCCAGCCAGAACCTCGCGTGCCGGTGCAAACCTTGTGCTCGCTTCGATCATCCTGTGCTCGATTGACGGCGAACTGAGCAACAACATTATCCAGAAACCGCTGGCCTTCCAGCGTGATTGGAGCGCTACTGGGCCCGCTTCAGGAGCGCTCATCTCGCTCCGGGATCGTGCCCCGCCGGCTTGATTGCCTGTGCGGGGCCTCGGCGGTGCAGCCTGGTGGCTGCTGTGAACCGAGAGGAATCCCAATGGCAAAGAAAGCAAGGAAGCGGACGGCGACGGTGTCCGCGATTCTATCGAGCAAGCGCCCGAAGTCCACGAAGTTGGAGAAGGCTAGGGCTCGGAGCTCCACGCGAACCGGCACAAAGCAATCGACGGCCATCGAGATGTTGCGCTCCCCACCTGGTGCCACGATCGATGCACTGACGAGCGCCACTGGCTGGCAGCAGCATTCGGTGCGTGGCTTTCTCGCCGGGGTCGTGCGCAAACGCCTGAAGCTCGATTTGCAATCGACGGTCGTCGATGGTGTCCGCGTTTATCGGGTCCCGAACGAGCATAGTGCCAACGCGATGAGGACACAGGCCGGGCAGAAGTCCTGACCGCTATGCCGCGCGTCAAAATCGCTGCGGAGGGACAAAACCCCTCCTCGATCAATGTCGAGATCGCGCGCTTGCGCGGTCTCGACATCAAAGCCTTGCGCGCCTGTTGGCGGACCAGTTTCGGTCGGGATGCGCCCCTCGACCTAGCCAGGCACCTCCTGTTTTCCATCCTGGCCTATCGCCTGCAGGCCGACGTCATGGGCGATCTGGATGCCGAGACGATACGCTTCCTGGCGAAGATCGAGCTCGCCCCCTCCAAGCTCGAGGCCGTTCCACTGACCCGCGCGTTTGACCAACAACGGCGCGAGCTCTCGCCCGGCACGATGCTGACCCGCGAATGGGGCGGAAAGCACCATCGGGTCATGGTGCTCGAAGGAGGTTTTGGCTGGGAGGGACGGACCTACCGAAGCCTTTCCGAGATCGCTAGAGCCATCACGGGAACGCAATGGAACGGCCCCCGCTTCTTTGGGCTGCGCGAGAACCGATACACCGGAGCGGCGCCATGACGGTCCCCTCCAAGGCGATGCGCTGCGCCATCTACACGCGGGTGTCGACCGATGCCGGGCTCGACCAGGAGTTCAACTCTCTGGACGCCCAGCATGACGCGGCATCCGCCTATATCCGAAGTCAAGCCCACGCACACTGGGCGCAGGTGCGAACCCGATACGACGACGGCGGCTTCTCCGGCGGCTCGACCGACCGGCCGGCACTGCAGCGCCTGCTGGCGGATGTCAAAGCCCGCAAGGTCCA
The DNA here is from genome assembly GCA_963821555.1 of uncultured Alphaproteobacteria bacterium. Classification (GTDB taxonomy): domain Bacteria; phylum Pseudomonadota; class Alphaproteobacteria; order Rhizobiales; family Xanthobacteraceae; genus Z2-YC6860. The sequence continues at coordinate 15,488 of CAWGEM010000001.1, forward strand.
TGTCATCGTCGTCTACAAGGTGGACCGGCTGACCCGGTCGCTGGCGGACTTCGCCAAGCTCGTCGAGCTGTTCGATGCGCATGGGGTTTCGTTTGTGTCGGTCACCCAGCAGTTCAATACGACGACGTCGATGGGACGGCTGACACTAAACGTCCTTCTCTCGTTCGCGCAGTTCGAGCGGGAGGTCACCGCCGAGCGCATTCGCGACAAGGTGGCAGCTTCGAAGCGAAAGGGCTTGTGGGTCGGCGGGATGGTGCCGCTGGGCTACCAGCTCAACGACGGCAAGCTGTCGATTGTCGAGGACGAGGCCGAGCGGGTTCTTATGATCTTCCGGCGCTATCTCACGCTTGGCAGCGTCAACCGGCTGGTGCTTGAGCTGCGCGAGCAGAATGTTCGAACCAAGATCCGCAATCTGTCGAACGGCAGCACCCGCGGCGGCGCCCTCTTCACCCAAGGTCCGTTGTTCTACATCCTCCGCAACCGGTTCTACATCGGTGAGGTTCTCTACAAGGGTGAGATTTGCCCCGGGCCTCAACCACCGCTGCTCGATCGCGAGCTGTTCGAGGCGGTGCAACAGCGATTGACCGAACAGCGGTCGCATCACGTCACAGCGCGGACCAAGAGTGGCGCTCCACTACGGGGACTGCTGTTCGATGCTACCGGCCATCCGATGGTTCCGACCCACGCCACCAAGCTGGGAGTGCGATACCGCTACTACGTGTCGCAGCCCCATCTGCGCGGACTATCCAAGCCCTCGCTCGGAGCAATCATCCGCGTTCCCGCCTCCGATCTTGAGGCGGCCGTGACCAAGGCACTGGCAGTGCACCAAGGAGCGGCCACCGCGCAGACGGACGTAGCCCATCCAGAGAGCCTCCGCACGCGCGTTGCCCGCATCGAAGTGCGCGCCGGCCAACTGGCGGTCTGGTTGAGGCAGCCTGCCGCGGCCGAGGCCGATGACGCCGCTCACCGGACAGCGTCCGTGGAACATGTGCCATCGCTGTTGATCCCATGGACCAAACCGCCGTCCAAGCGGTTCAAGGAAATTCTCTTGCCGGCAGCAACCGCTAGACCCCGCGTCCGGCCGATCAAGATCGAGCGCCGGGCGGCGCTCTTGAAATCGATTGCGCGCGGTCGCGCCTGGCTCAACGAGATCGTCTCGGGCGCAGCCCGCGGCGAAGACATCGCTGCTCGACAACGATGCAGCATCCGCCATGTCAACATGACGATATCGATGGCGTTCATCGCCCCCGACCTGGTCAAGGCTGCCATCGAGGGCCGGCTGCCCCGCGGCATTGGCATTGCGGTCTTGCGGGACCCTCCGGCCGAATGGTCGCTGCAATTTGAGCGCCTAGGGCTATCACAGCTCTGATCGAACTCACCACGGACCGCACCGCGCCTCGTTTTCGAAAGACCGCGCGCGCGGGCCTGATTTAATCGACATTGCTTGGGGACAATTCAGCATCCCACACGAAAGTCGCCAGGAACGGGAATTTCTGCGGCAGAGACTGAAGCCCGAAAACGGCCGTCTGCTCCGTCCAGAGACCGCGCAGTCAGGATCACCCGTTGAAAAAGCCCGCACACCGCGGGCATTTCTCGCGCGTCTCCGGATCGCGCCAAATTAGTAGACTGAGTGGTGGGCGCGACAGGGATCGAACCTGTGACCCCTACCATGTCAATGTGGTGCTCTTCCCCCGGCCGGGGCAGGAAAGCTCTGCGGCCCGCGGATTTACAGCCTCGAGCTTAGCCAAGCTAGTTGAGGTGGCTGCGCCACGGCCTTGGTTGCATCTGATCGCCTATTTCTGTCGCGCAATCTGTCGCGCGGCGCGCGGTTCGAAAATTCCATTCGGGGTAAGTATCGGGAAAGTCTGGTCGGAGTGGCAGGATTTGAACCTGCGACCCCTTCGTCCCGAACGAGATCACCATGATCGTCGCTCGGATTATTCCCCGTCTTCGCCAGAATATCCCTGACGTTCCGTTGGCGTGCTTCCGTGGTGCTTCCAACGTGCTCGCTGCGACCCACCTACTCGGAAGGCCGTTGTAATTCCTGGCGTGAAATTAAAGCCTTACTGGTGCCCAGGGGCGGAATTGCCAATACTACCTAAGTACATGACTTAATTTGGTAATTTTTGGGCGATTGTTGATCGATACCAGCGTCCGTGCCGTCGAACATCTCGATGAGGACTGGCGACAAGGTAGTCACAATAAGTTGGATGTGGCCGTTTTTCAGCATCAACGTATCAGAGTGGCGCCATGCGTCGACATAGTCCCGGACCTCGTTGATGATTGAGGTCGCTCATACTGCTGCTCTTTGGTCGAGAGACCCTTGCCTTCGTCGGGGGAACGCCGGAAACCTTAGAACGTCAAGCTGGGGGACTGGGGGTCCCGAGTTCAAATCTCGGCGCTCCGACCAAAATCGCCGAATAATCAAACAGATAGCAGATGGCGAGAGCGCCTCACCCGCCCCTCACACCCTATTGGGTCCATGCTGGGTCCAGGTCAATGCCGGTGACTGAAAATCTCGTTTTTGGAAAAGAATTGGTCGCGGCCCGGCGCGACGAAAATCGCGTATCGGGGGAAAAATGGGGGTCGCAGCCGGCCAGCGCGATCCGCCCGGTGACGCAGATCACTAACCGGCTCGGATTCGCGCGCTACCCTAAGCGTTGGAGACTTGGTTTTTGGGAGGCGCAGATGGCCGACTTAGCAGCTACCAAAGAAATGTCGTCAGTCATGTGTCGCGATCGCACCGCAACGTGCCGAGAGTGGACGGGGCAGACAACGACAGAACCGCACCGAGTCCTCCTCGAATACATCGCGCGGACGTGGGGCAAGGTCGGGGGCGAAATAGAGACGAGGGCGCGCGGATGACAGCAACGGTCCTCATCGAAAACCTTTCGTCGAAAGTGTGCCGGGATCAGGCTGCCACCTGCCGGGAATTGGCTCGCCTGGCGATGACCGCGCCGCACGTCCTGCTCGAACATGTTGCGAGGACTTGGGACAAGGTCGCTGGCGAGATCGACGGCGCCGGCTAAAATTCTCGCGGCAGAAAAAAAGCGCGCGTGCGACCCCGAGCGGTCGGGGCCCCCCTTCGACGGTTGGAAAATAAGCCCCCCAGCCCCCGGGGAACCGTCATTCGACAGGTCCGTTGAATGGCGGGCTGCAGCGTTCGGAGGAAGCGCATGGCGAAGATTGGATCAACCCAACCGGTCAAAGGCGGTTCGTCGCTGAACGATGGCTATCGATTCACGATCGTGGATGATCAAGGACGGGATTGCCTCACTATGGTGTTCGCCTTGCCCGAGGAATCCAAGCAAGCAGAGCAACACTTCCGCACCATCAGCGCCAACGCAATATGGACTAGGAAGTGTCCTTGAGGGCCCCACCTGCGACACTGGGGGCGATGGCGACCAGCGTGTGAAGACCTTACGCTTTCGCCGGCAAGCATTTCCTTGGAGCGCAGTCTTATCGTGACCGATAATCCAACAACCCCTTCAGGCAACCGTGGCTATGTGTTCGGTTGGACCGTCGTCACCTCCGCCCTTGTGATTGGGTTCATCTGGTACGTGATGGCAAGGTAGCGGCACAGAGGGGTGGCCTCTGTCGGCGTGGCCCATGTCTCTTGGGCGACCATGTCCGTCTTGACGCGGTGCGTCGTTCGACACGATCTAGCTCCGGTCTGTGGCACTGAAAATCAGCCAGTGGCTAAGTTCGAAGAGTGAGCCGTTTCGCTCAAACTCGGCTAGTTCATTGGACCAGTCTACATGATTACCGAAACAGCTTCGGGCCCCGGTGACTGAGAGACGATCCTGCGCTCCCGCCCGTGCGACACGGGAGGCTACAATGAACACCACTCCAAACGTTTCGTTCGACGACGAGACGACCCACTCCATGGGGGTCGCATTCGACAAAGCGTGCAAGGCGTTGAGTTATTTCGGCGTCGCGCTGACGGCGCGAACGCTCATGGCACTGCGAATTATCGAAGTCGCAGAAGCCGGCGAGCGGGATCCGACCCGCCTCTATGAGGAAGCGTTGAAGGAATTAGGCATCGACCCTGATCGATGCTCAATGACAGCGTAGGCCGGACACAGCCCCCCAGCACCTTCGGTCTATGCTTCGATCGCGCAGCAATGCGTGGTCAATGAGAGCCCAGCTAGCCCCCCTAGCTGGGTTCTTCTTTCTCTGGCTGACGCTATCCGCCGTACGGCGTCGGCAATGGCTTGCGCGGGCTGATACGGCCGGCGCGGACGCACTCGTTGCGGAGCGCGGTACGGGCAGACTCGTCGGCCTCCCGCAGTAGGACCCAAGCCCCGGCCGGCTGGTGCCACCGCTCAATGTAAACAAACGACAGCAGCCGGCCCTGGATTTCTAGCCAAGGTATGAGGCCGGCCGTTTCCAGTTGCTCGATCGCAATGCCCGTAAGTGCGCTAGGCTTAGGCGTCGAGTTGCTCGCAGTTTCCGCCATAGTCGTCTCCTGTCATGTTGAGGGGGACGACCGCTGGAAGGGCGCCGGCCGCACGGGGATTACAGGGTTGGCGGTGTGCGGCCGCATGGGCATGTTTGCCCGGTAGCACTGCACACCGCGGCACCGAAGTTGGTGCCCGTCCAGGCAATATGCGCGCCGCGATGTGCATGCCCGGATCGTGCATACGGCGCTTGGGTTGTCAAAACAGTAACTGTTTAAAATGCCGACTTTTCACCGGGGCCTCTCGTTTCGCTCACCTGTTCGAGGGAACGTACGCGTCTGGTTCGCGTTGTCCCTGATGATGAGACCAAGAAGTACGGACCCGATCACGCTTTTCCAGCGGCACGCAGAAGAGTGCCAAAGGTCGGCAAGATCGGCCTTAGACACCGCTTCACGAGCTGCGTGGCAGGAGATGGCCGACCGATGGGTGCGGCACGCTCTTGCAGCTGCCTCAGCACCAGAAACGCTCGCGCCGACTAGCGCACGTCGGGGGCAAGCCGCGAAAAGGCGTCGCTTCGAGGCAGCCTAGTCTGCTTACAAGATATCTATCCCCACTCCCCCTGGCTTTGGGGTCCATACCCTGCCTATTAAGTCTTTTGAGCCCCACTCGTGCGCCGGATGGGGCTCGTTTTTTCTCTTGAGCCTTTGGTCATGTGAAGCCGAGAGCGGCGACCCAGGGAGCGACCCGCGCGTCACCGCTCTCGCGCCCGCCGCGTGTTGAGGATTCTTGGGGAAGGCTCAGAACGCAGCGGACGCGCGGATCATGCCCACCACCATACGAGACACAGTATCAAAAGACGTGGTCCGCAGCTGCGGCCTATTGGCCCAAGGCACAATGTCCACCGCGCTGCGGATTTGCTTCAGTGAAGCGATGGGGGATGAAACGCCATTCGGCGTCATCATGGGTGCAGGTGCGCTGATCTTGTTGAGCGCAGCGCTACCGATCGTAATCTTGATGATGCTGTAGCAATCTGTCGACGGTCGGTGGCTATCGAATCTTGCGAGCCAGCAATCGACGCTTAAGTGCGTCAGCAATGTTGAATTGCGACACCGCCCTTTCAATCGCTTCAACTTCGTCGCTTGCTTCGACGGTGCCGACATAGGCCTGCGACGCAGCTTTGATACGGAATACGTCCCACTGCGATTTCGTAGCTTTAGCCATTGTCCTCTCGAACCCTAGAACAGCGACATGACCGCGGCGCCGGCCGCGCCGACAACAATCAGCACCATCACCACCAGCAGACCGATGGCGGTCACCGCCAACTGATCATCCATTGGTTGCCTACCCTCGCGTCACAAAAGATAGTTGCGGCGTTGGAAGATTCAAACCGCCGCCTTGATGCCAATCTTCGGTGGGTCGAACACCACGGCCACTCGCCGACAGCCGCACCGCGGGCAACGCAAGCGATCGGCAAGACGCGACAAGGGGAAGGTGCGGCCGCGCGTGCAGACCAGCGTGTGCAGATCAAGCTCCGCTCGATAGCCGCAGTCACGCTTGTGCTTGAGGCCCTCACGACCATCATCGAGGCAGCGCATCCGCAGCCGCCAGCCCAGGTTCCAGGCTTCGCCAAGGGTCTCGACCGCCATGAGAACAGAATGAGAACATTCGCGCCAATGGTCAAGGGCGCGACTGACGGAACTGATTGCCGACCAGTTCATTTACGTCGATGGGGCTGTGACTAGGGACGGTCGCCATGACAATCGCGCCACCGCTTGTTCCCGATGCTCCCGACGCAGGACCCCTGCATTTCGTCCTGTGTGATTTGGATCGCGCCGGAATTGCCTTCGTTGAGACGCGACCCGACTTCGCGGACGAGGCCACGATCCTGGGCGATATGGTCAATGGGCAATACGAGTCGCCGCTTGCGGTGATCTCTGTTGATCTTGCCGCCGGGACTTCACGGGACGTGTCTACCGAGATTGCGCGCAAGGTCGAGTTGGCGGCGGCGATCGATCAGCGAACGCTTATCGATGGCGTTCAGTCGTTTGTCGAGGCGCAGCGTTCTAGGACTCTGATTGGCGCTGATACTCACTGAACGCCAGCGGGCTCACGTGCCTATGTCATCCGGCTCGTAGTTGACGTTCTTTTCCGCCCCTTCGTCGGGCTCTAGGTCTTTTCGTCGCAGCGCCAAAAACTCAACTCTCGAAGGACGGTCAGCGGCAACAAGTTTGGCACAAAGCCGTCTTTGTCCGGCTCGCCAGTGACGGGAAGGGTCTCACGCATAATATCGCGGATGCGCGCCCTCTTAGGGAATCGACCTGGAGATAGAGTCAGTCAACAAGCTCAGGCTGCCCGTATTGCATTTGTCACGGCAATCGCAAATGAATTAAGACGCCGCTTACGCCGAGCAGGACTATTTCTGCGTCGGTCAACGGCAGATAAAAAATCGCGTGGTTATGGAGTCGAATGAATGTTGTACAAATCTCTTAGATGGCGAGTGTATGACGAATAGGACGCATCACTCCCATGAACTATGCAATTTCGGATTGCCGCTAGAGCGTCAATATAGTTTCGATCGCTGACCGTGATGTCCCGAAAGGGATTATTGTTTCGTCCTAAGAGGTGGTCAGCCCTGCTGATTAACTCGCTCGTAGATCGAAAATTGAAGAACGATCCTCCAGCCCTTACAATAAATATGGCAAGACCCATTGGTACGTTTTGAATGCCTTTGACCTTGTGCGCGGTCAAAAAGTGCTTGGGTGAGTGGTTTAGACACGTCACAAGTCGATCTTCGGCAAATCGTTCCCATATAGCATGCAGCTCCACAGCTACCATTTGGCACATCCAGCGCCTAACGGTTTGATCATAGTTGTGACCATCCGCAACGGATATGGTGTTCATAGCTACTGCAATGAATTCGGTGGATCGCCGCTTGAGACGTCTTAGGTCTACCCGGCCCGGCATCGGTCAACAATCCGGCGCTGACAGCGTCTTACAAGTTGCGGCACATCGTTGCATAGTTGGTTGCGCCGTTATCGCCTCGGAAGAGCGCAGGACGGATGCGGTAAACGAAAGCAGCAAATAGGAGCAATTCATGGGATTCAATATCCGTCCGTTCGTGACAGAGGATATGAGATGACGGGCCGAAGTGACAAAAGCCGACCGATCCACTATCCACAACTTGATTTTAGGCGAGAGTAGGCAGTCATGGAATACCGGACCACCCCAGTATGATGCCAAATCTGCGGTTGACGAGGCTAAGAAAGCCATCGACGGCGGCCATCTGAGGTAAGCCACCATGCCATCCTATGAACACCGGTACTGTGCTTTTGTTGACATTCTTGGCTTTCAAAACCTAGTCGCCAAGCTCGAACGAGAGGAAACGCCGCTTCACGCACTCCACGCTCTCCTTGCCAAAGTCCAAAACCCCGACGTTGTTTACAATGACACTCTCAAAGATACAGATTTCCGCGCTCAAAGCATTTCCGATGCAGTGTGCATTTCGACGCGACGGTCTCCCAGTGGTCTCGGCCAAATTATGCACACTCTGCAGACTTTGACTGTTGAACTATTGGAGGTCGGGTTCTTCGTACGAGGCGCCATCGTAAGCGGGAATTTATACCACGATGAAAAAATGGTCTTCGGGCAGGCGCTGATCGAGGCGTTCCACCTCGAGAATCAGATCGTGCGCTTTCCGCGCGTGATGATCACTAGCGAAGTCGTCCAAGATATCGTTGACCAGCCTGTTCCTAAAAACACATTCGACAAGTGGTTCTGGAAAAACATTCGTCGGGCCGACGATGGACCTTTTTATTTGCACTCACTTCGAAATCTGGAGCTTCACTTGGACAACGCTCGGAGCGATAAGAAAGCCTCCCCTCTACCACCATCGTGGACCAGGGTAATGCAAATGCTGGAGCGGCGCATGACGGAAGCAGTCGACAACCCAAGTCACTTCGAGAAGGTCAAATGGTTTATCCGTTACTGGAACGAAATTGTTGAGCCGCGTTCATTTGGCAACATCCAACCCTTGCGCGGTCCGGGTCTTGATCACCCTGTGGCGCGCTGGGCGTGAAGGATTCAATATGGCCGGCACCACACCACGCCTGTATTTTGATTTCTTTGTGCGCCCTAATCTCTGGGATTTTATGGAGCGCCCATCGGACATCCGCTTAGGCTTCAATGCCGCAGTCTCAGCGTTCCAACAGGCGGATGTTTTTTATGAGTACTACGGCCTTCGCAACCCATCCGTTGTCGCGGCATGGCCCGACAAAAAGGACCTTCTAATCGAACTCAGCCAGCGTGAGCCCATGTTCGGAACTATTCAGAGCGTGGCCACGGTATACAAGCATCTATATGCCAAGGGTGGGCATTACGTAACCGGTTCTCCCATGTCCTTAAATGGGGTCGGCTCGCCGGACGAAACGAACCTAGAGCGTAGGTGGGGAGCGGGTCCGGAGGATGGCCACGTCATCGTGAATAGGAAGGATGGGACAACCTGCAGATTGCTAGATGCGCTCAACGCAGTCATTGAGCTTTGGGACAAGACGTTGCCGGAAGACTATGACTAACGGGAAATCGCGATTGGGTGCGGCCGTCACGGTTCAAGCTTGCCTGTCATCTCAAAAAGCGTCGCGAACATAGCAGAAAGCCTGACGTAGTTCATGAACGCATCGAAAAACTCGTGGGGGGTCCATATCTCGAACTGTTTGCCCGCGAAAGAAGGCCGGGTTGGGACTGCTGGAGCGACCAAGTTGCGTTGTTCGACAGCGGTTCAGTTAAAACTAGGCGACGGCCGTCGCGTTTAATTGAACCTCCACAGCTTCGTGTGTAATGGTCCGCATGCAGGCGAAGCTCAAGATGACCGCTGGTAGCAACGCATGAAAAACAGCAATGATCGATCCACGAACGACCAAAACAAATCCGAACAGGAGAGGCCATCTGCTTTGCCGGTAACTGAGCCAAAGGCGAAGCAACATTGCAGCAGCGCCGCCAAGAAAGAAGGTACTCTCCGCGATCCAATGTTTTGGCTTTTGTTTTGCACGCTTCTTGCAACTAGCGGCGCTGCATTCTTCACCGGCCGACAGTGGATCACTGCCGATCAAACCATGCGAATTGGCAATCGAGCCTATGTCTACTCCACCAACTTTCGGTTCATTCACTACGGATACAAGCCTAATGGCAAAGACGTGCAATGGATTGTTGCTCCGTTGATTGAAAACACGGGCAACACCGGTACCCATCGAATGATGATAAAAGTTGCGACCGTAGTTGGCCCGATTAATTTCGGCGCCCTCAACCAACGAGAGTTCACTCCTGCCGTGCTTCTGCCAAAATCCGATATGACCGCGGGTGAAATTGCTATTGAGGGACCGAAACTTAGAGAGTACATGGGCCAGTTGGCCGGTATTGGCATCCTCAGGTACGCTGACGTTTTCGGTGACCCTCACCTGGAGGAGTTTTGTCACCGCGCTCAATTCGAAGACATCGATTGGAATGGATGGCCCGCTGGGCGACCGCTGCGCGTTCGCGGGATCGCATGTGACAACCATAATTGCGCGGACGAGCATTGCGGCTCAGATTGGCGCGAGCGCGCAACGGACAAAAAATGAAACCCGTGCCTCTCGCAAATTAAATCCGGTTGGCATGTGGCTGAGATTCGGATCGCGTGGGTAGATCTGTGCAGAACTTGAGAACTCGCCCTGAATACGCCAGGCACACCAGAGCACCTTCTCAAAGTCCCCACATGACATTGACCCGTGGCAATTATGTCCCAACTTATCCTGCAAGCGTCCTAAATTCGAGGAGGACCTGGACATGGCTAAGGCTACGACCAAGTTACCAGTAAAGACTGAACAAGACGCTTCCAAGCAGGCAGGCACTTCGCAAGCGCGGCAACCCTTGGCGACTTTGCGTCGTGGAATTGACCAATTCTTGGAAGATTTCGAATTGGACTTCTTGCGATCTCCTTCCCGGCGCTCGGTGTTCGAGGTTGAGCCGTTATCGCGCCGTGGCCTGACTTGGGGTGCGACTCCCGCAGTCGACATCGTCGAAAAGGACACGGCCTACGAGGTCACGGCTGACCTGCCGGGGCTTGAAACGAACAACATCGAAATAAGGGTGGTCAACGGCAAGCTGACGATCAAGGGCCAAAAGCAGGAAGAGAAAGAGGACAAGAAAGCGAACGAGAAAGCAAAGAAAGCAGACTACCATCTCCGCGAGCGCCTCTTCGGATCCTTCGAACGCAGATTTGAGATTCCAGAGAGTGTCGACGCCGACAAGATCGAGGCGAGCTTTGGGAAGGGAGTTCTAGTGGTGACTCTTCCCAAGAAGCCGGAAGCGCAGAAGCCGGCAAAGAAAATCAACGTCAAGAGCGCTTGAGGCCGCCGGGCCAAGAAGCGTGGCATGAGCTGGAAGGCATTCCCATCCGGGCAAAAATCGCTCTTGCAGCCCGCCCTCGATTCCTCCGCTTTGCCTCGTCGTAGGCGATTGTCGCCATCTCAATATCGGGGGGAATAGACGCAAGCGAACTCTCAATGATGGCAAAAAGGTCCGCATCCTTTGAACGTGACAATTGCAGCGACATTTGCACCCTCCCGAGAGCGCCTCATGCTCGCCTCCACCAATTTGCTGTGCTCTGCCCTAGGGGCTTGGCACAGCGCACATCACAGGCGCGAGATTGTGCTGTGGCTGACGTTGTAGGAGCGGCCGATCTCGACCAGGCTCTCACCGGCCTCACGCCTGGCGATCGCCTCCTGGCGCTGGTGCGGCATCAGTGCAGGTGGACGCCCCATATGTACGCCGCGGGTTTTGGCGCGCGCACGTCCTTCGCCGGTTCGGACGCGAATCAACTCCCGCTCGAATTCGGCCAAGCCGCCAAGCACCGTCAGCATCAGGCGGCCGTGCGGTGTCGTAGTGTCGGCCCAAGCATCGGCAAGCGAGCGAAAGTCCGCGCCGGCCTTAGCCACTCGATCGAGGATGTTGAGGAGATCGCGCGTCGATCGCGCGAGCCGGTCGAGTCGTGTTACCATCAGCGCGTCGCCGGCCTCAAGGCGCTTGAGTAATTTCTCGAGTTCAGCGCGGTCGCTTCTGGCGCCGCTGATCTTCTCAGCGAAGATTTTCGTGGCGCCAGCGTCGCGAAGCTGCGCCTGCTGTGCCGTAAGCGTCTGCCCATCCGTCGAAACGCGGGCGTAGCCATAAATGGTCATAGGATGCCCCGAATTATTTCGCACTAGACTTTTGCACAAATAAACTTGAGCAATATCAGGGTCAAGAGAGTTGTGCAAAAGTTATGACTTGTGCACAAGTGACAACAAGCTGTCTCATTGCCTCTAGACGATCCGCTGCGTCTCAGTAGCGGCCATCACAGCGCCGTGCTGGACGTTGACGACTATGCCGACGACATGCGGGTGCCGTGATTTGGCACGCGCATGGTCTGTACCGGATGCGGGATCATCGGTGCCGACGCCCGGCCAAATTGGCGGGGCGCGCCGCCGCGCGAGACGCTGGTCGGTTCGGGGTGGCGCAGTCGGCGCTGAGCCAATCGCCTTTCGAAGAGACGGCTTGTTACCGGCCCTCGTGTGATGGAAACTTCCGAATCGGGTGCAGGGGTGCACCCTTTCCCAGGAGGCGGGCTATGGGCGACACGACTATAGGGTGGATCGCAGCCATCATCATCGGCGGGATTGCAGGCTGGCTGGCAGAGCAATTCATGAAGAGTCAAATGGGGATGCTGATGAATATCATTCTCGGCATCGTCGGTGCGGCAATTGCTAGTTGGCTGTTCGGCATGGCCGGTATCTCGTTCGGTCCCGGTTGGCTCGGCTACCTGATTGCCGGCTTCATCGGCGCGTGTGTGCTGATCTGGGTCGTCCGGCTAGTGAGGGGCCAGGCAGCTTAGCGACTAGGCGGCGCAGCAATCCAATCCGCTTGAAATGCAGAGGGCGGCAGACAGGCGGCAGGCGCGCCTGCCGGCCTCGTGCCCGCCACCGTTTGTGCACCATCTTGGGAGGATGCGGCGGTCGACAGTCCAAGCCTATAGGTTGGCAACGTCACCAGCCAGAACCAGCCCGCCATCGTTCAGCCGGGGCGGACTCATTTTCCTGTATGTGTGGGAATGCTGCCACGCGACCAAGCCGCATCGCTGTGGCAAGCTGTTCAGACTCAGGCCAGCGCAATTAAGTACATCAAGAGCAAATAGGCTCCCATTAGCAGAATCGAGTGGGCCACAATCGCGGACCAGAGATGCCGGTCACACCAGTCCCCGATCATTCTCATGTGCCAGAAGCAGCCATGCACGAAGATCGCCTTGCGGTCCTTACGGAGCACAATGTCGGGTGAGCCAGGAAGCTCAGCGGCGTGCAGCCGGTAGCGAACGCCGATTTCACGGAAGCAGTCGGCGAACCATTCGCTCTGGACCGGTGTCGCGCTTGCGGATGCTCCGCATCATGAGCGAGCGCACGGCGGGCGAGATAGTGGTCATCCGGCCGCGCTCACCCGCCAACCCATCACACGTCCCTCGCGGTGAACGCGATGGCATAGTCCAGCGAAGCTCGCCTCGCGCCGCGGCCCAATGCTCACGAGCTTGGACGCCAAGGCCTCGAAGGCTTCGATTGCTGGCTCCAGTAGCATGTCGTCATAGCTGTAGCCGACGATCACAATCGCCTTCTCACCACCGAACTCGGAACGGCTGAGCTTTAGGCAGTCGGTTAGTGCACTGCGATGCTGAGGGTACGGTGAGAGGATGTGCATCAGCATGTTGTCGTTGGGCTTCCCGTTGTCGCCCTTGAGCCGAAGGAGCTTACCCTCGATGAACAGTTCGCCCTGTGGCGTCGTCACGTGCGCATCGCATCGCTGCTTGGCGCTGCCTGGATAGGGCACCGAGAACCTCAGGCCAGTCAGCCACGCTGGGTCGGCATGTTGCGCCTCGGTCAGGATGAGGGAGAGGGTCTCCGCTTCCGAGTGTGGTCCTAGTCCCGGCTCGAATGCGATACCGCTGCGCTTGTTCACCGCCACGGGTCCGCGTCCGTCTACCGCGTAGACAGCCATGGCGAGGTCTCGCATCAATCGCTCGAGCATCCCGTCAGGCCGCCTGGGAGTTCGCTTCGGTCACAGCGAGATCGTATCGCGAAGAACTCTCTCCGAAAAGCTCGATGACACCACAAGAAGGTCGAGGAAATGCATGCCATCCTGCTGTGGGCCAAGGGCGCGCGATGGGTGATCGTGGGGCTGGCGGATGTAGCGGGTCTGGCGGGTTTGGTGGCGAAATTTGTCCCATGACAGGGTTCATGGCCAAACTTCCGCGGAAGCACTACTTCGACAAAATGGGTCAGCGCGTAGGTGTTATGTGATGCTTCGAAAACGTGCCCCAAAATAGCCCTTCACCGGCTCGAACTTGTCGAACTGGGCCGCCAGACGATCGGCCTGAGACTTGTACTGGGTGACGTTCTCGGCGGCCCACCAATCCGTCAGGGTGCCGACCTGATCGCGCCGAAGTGATCCCTCAGGGCACAACTACGCCGACGACCTACCGGTGCCGTCCTTCGGCCGCGCATGGTGTGCTGGCGATAAGTCTTCTAAGAGGGCGTACCGATCAGCTATCCGATGATTCTCATTCATGGCACCCAATCGACGATGCCAGTCCTGTGCTTCGCATCGAGGCATCGTGGCGAGCAATTGTTCGATGTGTAGCAAAATCTCATCGTCTTGCGCCTGCACGACCTTCATAAGCGCGTCCTTGACGGTTCGGTGCACAACGGAGGAGGAATGACAATCTGAACGGTCACCGCAAAGAAGCCCATGCCAATCATGATGGCAACAACCTCGGCTTCAAAGCTGTCCAGAGGAAATAACGCGCAATTGGGACTACGACCAAGTACGCCAACGAGGAGAGTCGCACAGATGCCGAAATCAAGGCGTCGGTCTAAAGTATCGATCTGACGGGCGAAAATGGCATCCGTTGTTACGGCTTGCTGGAACAACCGATCGGCTTAAACTGGCCGCGGTCGAGCCTGGCGAGCACAAGCTTTGCCTTGTGCTTCTTGCATGCAGCAAGAGCGGCGGCGAGTTCAGGACGATCACATCGTGCCGCTTTCGATCTCGACCGCGTGCGACGTGGCACCAGAACCGGACCTCCTGTCAAATACCCGGTCGCCGCGAGGAAATTTTATCACTTGCGCCTCGCCCGGAGCTCGGCCATGACCTCGTCCTCTGCCTCGGGGTCATAGACCTCGCCGGTCGACGTGCCGCGATGGCCGACAAGCGCACCCTCACAAGCGAGATACGGCGTTCGTGAAAACGCTTGGCGATGGGACGACTTCTCTTTGACCATTTCGGCTTTAGCTGATGGCAGCTCCGACGCGGGGCCGACGTTTCGGCACCCACGAAAAGGGGGCCCGCCATCAACGGCACCGACCTGCCTCGTCGGAAGGCCCGCCGCCACGACCATCGCTGGCCCAACGATGGCCCGACCCCTCGCCCTGTTGCGCAAGGATAACGTATCCTTGGTAGCCGTTTATTCGGTCTAGTTCGGACGACGACGGCTGTCCACGTGGGAGCGGCTTCCGGGGGGATGCGCATGCCCAAGACAATTCACTTTCAACCAGACACTTCTCAGCATGGGGTGCTGCCTGCCGATCTTCGGAGCGGGATTGGATGGGCTGCGGTTCTAAAGCTGGTCCCGCTGAATAGACGGTGGCAAACGATCCTCACGCTATGGAGTTCGGGCGATGCCAAGGTTTTGCAGCTTTATTTGGACCGTGAAAATTCTCTGGTTCTGCGGGTTGGAAATGTCTCGGTGAAGATCGACGGCGACGATTTCGCGCCGTTTCTAAACAAACCAATCATTCTCGTTTTCAACGTCAAACTGACCGGCACGAAACTCAGCATCGATCTAGAAGTCGATGGTGGCGCACTCAAGGTGCAAGCCAACAAAGCCTATGTTGAAGGGACGGCAATCCGAACTGCGAAATCTTCCCTTGGTGACGCTAACGGTTTGGGTGGGCCAATCGACGGTGGCGATCACATCGGCGCCGAATTTCAGATGGGAGAATTTGTTGCCATCAAGAGACCATTCAGCGCCAGCGAAAGAAACAAGTTTCAAGACGCTTTACGCAAGAAATGGGTCGAGAACTAATTTTTGCACTAAACCGCTACGCGGTAGGGAGTTGGCGGATAGGGGAGTGAGCTAATCACTCGATCACCTCGTCGGCGAGCGCCAGCACGCCCGCCGGTACCATAAGCCCGAGCGTCTTGGTGGAGCTCTCGGTTTCACGACGATGCTCGAAATCGTAGGGCATTGCTGCCGTCAGCATTCAGCGAATTAGGTGCAACGGGCCAAGGCATTTTAACCTATCGAACGAAATCGTTGGATCGCAACACTACGGGTCGATCGGCCTGGGCTTGCTGGTCGAAGAACTTGCGCGATGCTCGCTCTTCAATTGCTTCACGCAGCCGGATGAACTGATCGACGCGTTGGTCTGTTCTCACGTTACGTTTGCTTTCAAGATCGTCCATCGCCGCAGTGCTGATCGCGCACCGAACGATCTTGCCTTGGTGAAGCATCGTAAAGCTAACGACCATCCGATCGAAGTCGTAATCGATTACCTCACCGCGTTGCAGCCGCATCGCAAAGCTCCCTGCCGGAGAAGTATCATAGCGTAACACTAACAGGCTTTCCGCTTGACGGCGCTGTCGTGCCCCGAAAATGGACGCGACTTGAGATTATTTGGTGTTCACGCGAGCCGGCTGGACATGGCGCTGTGCGACCGGCTGGCGGCAAGCCTTTGCACTACCGACGACACCCGCCGCCTGCGCAATGGCTGCCTCCCAATTCGCGCTCGTCATTCGGCGCGAGCGCCTCGGCGAGGAGCGCGGCGCAGGAGGCGAACCTACCGGAGCAATTCCGCGAGCCCAAGGCATGGAAGCCGCCGTAGCGCCACGCCGCTATTTCCAGTAATCGTCCCCATGTCGCTCTCCTCAAGGGGCGAAATAGAAGCATCGTTTCCGGCTCCGCGCGAGCCACTGCCGCAAGTGACGAACGACATGTGTGTAAACCGTGGCAGCCGCGACCGCGAAGCTTCGCGCCGCCATTCGGCAGCTTTGTCGGCGCCGAACCGGCCGCTATAGTCGGCGCGGAGCGGGGCTATGCTGCTGTCGTGTCTCGCGTTGGCGGCGTTCGCGCTGGCCTGCTACGGATTCGGCCGGGCGGCTTTCCGGCTGTGCTATCCCGATCACGCGCCGCTGCACGCCTATGCCACGGCTCTCGGGCTCGTGACGCTGGCACTGGTGGGCGGGCTGTTGAACGCGCTGCGGATCGCGGCCGATCCGGCGCTTGCAATCTGCCTCTATGCCGGCGTTGCCGCAGGCTTGGCGTTCCTCGCGCTCGATTTCCGCACCACGCGCGTGCAGGCTCTTGCTCGGCCTGCGGCCTGGCCAACGTGGGCCAGGGCGGCCGCGGTCGCGGCCGCCGGCATTTGGCTTACGGCCGTGCTAGTGCCGGCGGGCGTGTTCAACTCCTACGACGACTTCTTCAGCTATCTGCCGCGGATGGTCCGAATGCGCCAGGCCGGCACGCTCGCGGGCAATCCGTTCGAACTGCTCGGCCTCTCCGACCAGGGCGTGCAGTCGCTGTTCCAAGCTATGCTGTCGGCATGGCTGCCGCTCGACGGCGCCTATGCCTTCGACTCCATCGTCTGCTTTCTGCTCGGGATTGCACTCTTGATCGAGTTCGGCCGTTCGCTTGGCGCGCCGCGACTTGTCGTGGCGTTGGTAGTCGCGGTCTATGTCGTAATCAATCCGCAGATCGTGAACCTGTCGTCGGTCTATTCGGGCGCGGTGTTGATCCTTGCGCTGCTCGGGGCCTCACAGATCGTGCTGGACGAGATAGAGGGTGGGGCGCCAATGCGGCGGCTCGCACTCGCCGCATTGCCACTCGGCGCCACGGTCGGGACGCTCATCGCCATCAAGACCACGCACGTGCTGTTCCTCGCGCCGTTCTGTGCTGTGCTGTTCGGCGTGCTGCTGTTTGCGCGGCCTCGCGCCAGCATGCTCACACTTGGCGCGGCTACTGTCGGGACGCTCGCGGTGGTGCTGCCCTGGGCTGCGGTCAACATCGACAAGCTCGATGCCGCGCGCTGGGTCTCTTCGGAGCGCTTTCTCGATCCGGAGCTGACGGTCCATCCGAGCCTCCTCAATGCCTTCGGCAATCCGCCGTCGTATTACGGCGGCATGCGCGCCGAATATCTGATCGGCGTGATGGTGCTCGCTGTCGCGCTCGCGGCTGGGACCGTGCGGATGGTCCGCACCGGCAATGCGATGGGCCAAGTCGTTTCGGCCGCGGGAACGTTTGCCGGCATGGTCAGCTATTTTGCGCTGACCGCGGTGTTCAACGACGACGATTCGCTGCGTTATGCGATCCCGGTGCTGATCGCGCTCTTGCCGATGGCGCTGTTGTGGAACGCCGGGCCTGCAGCGACCGCGGCGTTAGGACCCGACGCGCTGGTCGCCGTCGCTGCGATGCTCGTCGTGCTGATCGCGACCTTTGCCCGTTATGTCCCCGAGCGCGTGGCGCGGCTCGCGAGCCAACGCTCGGTGGTGTCGATGCCGGTGCCCGAACACCTTGTCGCGGATCAGCGCGCGTCGTTTGGAGCAGACGCCAAGGCCGCTGTCCGTGCCGTGCAGGACAATGTTCCAGCCGGCAGCACGATATGGGCCTGGGTCGACGCGCCGTTCAACCTCGATTTTGCGCGCAACCGGGTCTGGCATTTCCATCACGATTGGTCGGTGGCGCCTTGGCGGATCGACGCGAGCACTTCCGACGCGCTGCGGCGCGCGCTCGAGGCTCGCGGCGTTCAGTACATCGTGTGGCAATACCGTTCGAAAGTCATGCTCGATCCGGACAGGATGCGCGAGTCGCTGAAAGCCCCGGACTGGTCGATCCCGCGCATCATCCATCGGACCTCAGTCGAGCTGACCGATGCGCTCGCTGCGATTGCGACCCCGTTCGACATTGTCCACAACAATGGCACGATGGTGGTGATCGCGCTTGCGCCGCCGACCGGGCGGCCATAAGGCACGCCTCGTGCTCGTGAAATTTAGATCTGGGGTCAAGAAGGCGTCCGCATCCAAGCCCGGCTCTCCGCCTGCGCGCCACAGAAGGGCTACTTATCTAGCAGGATCGACCGCATCAGCAGGGCGCTTTCACGCTGCGGCATCCGGGAAATCTCTCTGAACATGATAAGCGGACGAGATTGCCATTCTCAACAAGCTGCTGCATCGCCTGGAGCGGTTCTGAACCGACCAGATTGTATACCGCCTATAGAGACGGTACGAGCCGGCTGCATCGTTTGCCGGATGATCTCAAACGATCATTGTTCGCGGCGGCTCATTGGGCTTTGCCAAGCCGGCGCGAGATCGCATGGCGTCAGCGTATTCTGGGAGACTCTTTCGCTACGCGGGGCGCGGCCATTCGGTTGACCTCGAAGGCTGACACTCAACTTCCTGGACGGGTCACAGGGCAGCCGGCGCGACACAGACGGCATCTGACTTCTGTCTTTGGTCACAGACTGGACTGCGCCTCCGGTTCCCGGAGCCTGGTGCTGCGGATCGGCTGCCGGCAAGTAACAGATGACGACGCCCAACCAGAATGCGAGGCGGAGTAGAAGCCGCATGGGGCATCTCCACAACAGTTGGCTTTGTCTGCCGGACTGGAACGCATTTGTTATGCGCGGTCCCGCCTCCACCTGGGCCCGGATGTGACAGCTCGGCGAGAAAAGGCACGAAGCGAACTCCAGGGATCACGCCGCACTTTCTTCCGACGAAACACGCCTCTCGATCCCTGCAACGGCAAATCCTGGTTGGCTGGTCCAGCCTTTAGCTTCGGAATTGTATCCACCAGAGACTGCGAAACTTGGCTGGCCTTCTGTGCGTCAAGAGCAAATGACCTGGCATCCGCCCAGGTCGTGAACTCAGCTACCAGCGTTTTGGATTAAGCGACAGTGGCTCAGACCTCCCGGTAATGCTCAGTCGGTGCATGAAGTCGCAATAGGCAAAATCCAACCCCACAACTGAGCCGCGGAAACCTCGATCATCCGTCCTGTTGAGATCGAAGCATGGCTCAATCGGGTTGCCGTTAAGCGTTGCGCAGAAGGCCTCACCTTTGACTTTGAGAGTTCCCGCGGGCAGCCATACCGAATGGACCGGTCCCGAGCCGCGGACCTGGATCGTGCCGATGACCGAGCCGTCGCCAAAAACACGGCCATCGCCGCGCGAACCATCGAAACAAGTGAATGCGAACTGCTTGCCGACAATAAGTCGTCGCGCCTCGACCGTATTAAGCCGGTCGGCAAGCACCGGGTCAGATGCCAGCATGGCAAAGAACACAGTCGCGTACTTTACGCTCACGGTAGCAATGATCGCCTGCTATTAAGGGCTCGCTCAGTAACAATTCCCAAGGTACGGAGCCGCTCGCCACCAAATTCTTAACTAATGGTTAACACCGACATGGGGACAGGCCGGTCTCGCCGCTCTGCCTCGCGGCCCCAAGGATCGAGAACGGCACGTCAGGCCCCGACAGCGAAAGGCGACGTTTGTCGGGACCCGTTCGACGCCAGACTGGAGGGGAATTTGAGGCGATGCTGACGCGATTTGTCGACTAACTCGCGCATCACAAGGTGAAGCGAAGGTCGTTGGGCAGTTGGTTTCGATGCAGCAGGGCCGTGGCGGACCTGGCCGCGGAGCATGCACGGCCGCGCTTAACGGCGAGCGTGTGTCAGCCGCTACCGTCGCGCCGATGCGCGATCCGTGACGAGCCTGGCGCTTCGCTACGCCCCCCTGCAAAAAAGCCGCGCGCAAGCTCAGGCCTGCGCAATCAAGTAGATCATCAAGAGTAGGACGCCCGATGCCAAAAATGAGTAGGCGACAAGCACCGACATGAAATGCCGGTCGAGCCACGCCATGACACGCATACTGCCTCTGCACTTTCTGGAAGCGGACCCATCCTGCGGCGTGAATTAGGTCGAGGATGCGACAGGCGGCTGCTTGCAGCGCGCGGCTGCCATGACCGATCCAATCTTGCAGAGTGGCACCGCCGCCCAGCGCGACCGGCGCGGGTCGGCAAGGTCGATTAACTCGCTGTTAACCGTACCGCGGTCACGCTGCGAGCTAGTCGTTGCGTTGTGTTTCCCCTCTCCGCTCGATCAACGGGAACCTTCGTCATGTACGATTTCGCACCACGTGAATCCTTCGACCTCGAAGCCGATATTGCTGAATTTGTGAGGATCCACTTCGCACCAGGGGCCTGCGTATGCTCCCCGGCAGCGAATGATCGCGGCAGCCGCCCGCGACGATCGCGCGCCGCTGATGGCCTAATGGCTTACCTGTCTGCGTTGGCGGTGTGGTGGATTGGGCGGCATTAAGCCGGTCGACCGGCGGTCGTTTTCAAGGCGCAAGCTCAAAGGCCGCAGGGGAGGGTTGCACCGAATTAGGGTCTCCAATCGAATGATTGCGATCTAAAATTCACGTCAGGGCTGCGGCTTCTGGTTTTTCGCGAAACACGACCGCAGGACCGAGAGCGGCGGCACCGCACCGTTGCCGCCGCTCTCGTCAGTCGTGGGTTTGTCACGACAGAGCCTGGCGTTGGTATCCCCCAAGGTTCCTCCCGCCAGGCTCAGGGAAGTCCCTGGTCTTCACCCCAGGGACTTCCCGCTTGGTGCCCTCCGAACCACAACAAAAGAAAAGCCCCGCGTAGTGCGGGGCAGGTTTGGTTTCTCGCACTTGTACGTTCGCGCGAGTTTCCCCCGCGGTCCCCCATATGCGTGGCAGACGTAATCTTTAAATCTTTCGAACGTATTGCTATTCGCGGCCATCGAATTGCGTTTTCCCGTCAGGCGACAGCCGCGGCGGCTCCCCTTCAAAACTCGACGCGCGTGGGCTCGGTGGTAATGAAGTGCCGAAGTGCGACATCGGCGCGGTGCAGACTGACTTCGCTGTGGGGCTATCATTATTTGTCCGCCGCTCCCCCTGCCGCCCCAATGGCAACAGCGGCGGACAGCCGCCGGGCGGTTTTCCCATTTGCCGCTCGGCGGCTTCGTTTGCTCTATGCCCCCGCGACCCCCGACGGCAACGGCGCGACGCAAAGAAAAAGCCCCGCGCGGCGGCGGGGCTGAAGAAGTTAAAGGGGGTATTCACCAAGTGGTCACATTGTAACGCGGGCCGCCATATGGCTTCAAGCGGGTTCCCGCTTCGCCTGCGCTGGGCGCGTGGCATAGGGGAGTGAGCTAATCACTCGATCACCTCGTCGGCGAGCGCCAGCACACGCCCGCCGGTGTCTTGAGGTTGATGACAAGAGCGCGAATCCCCGATTTGCTCAGCTGCTATCGCCGCGTGTCGGTCGAATCAACACAGGTATTTCCCTCATCGTCCGCTGATGAATCACAGCCCGCCCAACGGTGAGACGGCCATGTCGTCCTGGACCGAAGTATTTCGGGGACGGTTTGGCGTGTACACGTTGCTTCTCAATATCGGCATTCTGTTCTTCGCCGTCGACAACTTCCTGATCAATACATTGATGCCGTCGATCGTCGCCGATATCGGCGGGGTCGCGTTCTACGCCTGGGCAATGATGCTTTACCTGGTCGGTTCGATCATGGGCGCGGCGAGCTATGGGCCGCTGCGGGCGCGAATCGGCGGACGCCGGTCATTCGCGGTCGGCGGCGCCGTATTCTCACTCGGCGCGCTCGGCTGCTCGATCGCTCCGGCGATCGGTGAGCTGCTCGTGGCGCGGCTGTTTCAGGGCGTCGGCGGCGGCCTGATCCTCGCCGGATCGATGGCTTTCATCAGCGTCCTGTTCGAGCCGCGAGCTGCGCAAATACGCGGTCGCCGTGACCAATGTGACCTGGATCATCGCTGCGGTCGTCGGACCTCGTGCAGGCCGGCATTTTCGCCAATTTCGGCTGGTGGCGCGGCGCGTTCTTTCTCTATGTGCCGATCGGAGCGGCCTTCCTCGTCGGTGTCTTGTGGAAGATCCCGAAAAGCGCCGACCAGGCGACGGCGGGCTCGCGCGCGCTGCGATTTCCGATCTGGCGTGTCGGACTGCTCGGGCTTGGCGTCCTGTGCGTGGGCAGTTCGGGGCTGGCCGAGGCGGCGGCGCTGCGCACGGCACTGATCGTCACCGCCGGACTGATCGTCTGGTACGCTTTCAGCCGCGACGCCCAGGCCGAAAACCGCCTGTTTCCCTCGCAACCATTGTCGCTCGTCGCAACCGGTCGGGCTTGCCTATTGGGGGCACATTCTTGTCACCACCGCTTATATCTCGGTCTCGATCTATCTGCCGCTGGTGCTGACCGTCCTGCACGGGATCGCGCCGCTCTACGTCGGGCTCGCGAACGGCATCATGTCGATCGGCTGGTCGATCGCGGCCGCGCTCTCGGCGGGGCTGCACGGCAGCCACGAGCGCAAGGTGGTGATCGCCGGACCGATCTGTCTCATGATTGGGTCGGTCGGGCTGGCATTGGTGGCGGCATTCGGCGCGCATTTCGCCTGGGTGTTGATCTGTGCGCCGATGGTCGGCATCGGCATCGGCATCTTCCACGTGCACATGACGGTCCGGGTCATGGGCGTGGCGCGTCCGGGAGAGGAGAGCATCACGGCCTCCTCGCTCTCGACCATCCGTGCGCTCGGCATGGCGTTCGGGGCGGCGGTCGCCGGCACGGTTGGCAACGTCGCCGGGCTCCAGGAGCTGGCGACGCCGGATACGGTGCGCGCAGCGGTGACCTGGGTCTATCTTTTCAACGTGCTGCCGCTGGTCCTGGCGGCGGCCGTCGCGGCGCGGTTTTTCCAGGTGACCGAGCCGGTTGTGCGACCCGAATGAACGGGTCTGCGAAACCTAACTCTGCTGATTCGATCGAGCTATTCGCACGACGTATGATGCCAGCCTTGCAGACGAGCAGCGCCAAGACCTTCCCGAGCGAGTTCTTCGACTACACGGCCGGCCGATCACGAACGCGGTGGAGTCGGTGTCGAGGCTTATGCGCATTGTGAGACCTCATCGTGAGACTCGGCAAAACATCGTGAGACTCAACGCATCCCTTGGCGTGGTCTGGTGACGCGCTAGTGATCCTGGGGTTAATGCGTGCGCTGATGGCCTTGAATGCCTGATGCTGGATTTTGAGCGGCGGCGCACAGGCCACCTTTCTGGGAAAGACCGAGCCGCACGCTGCCCGACCTGGAAGTACCGCCGCATCTAACGCGGACGAGTATAGGCCGGCGTCGGCCCTGACCGCCAAGAAGATGACGTATGAGCAGGCCCATGCCGAGTGCAAGAAACAGATCGACGCGGATCCGCTCGCGCGCAAGCGGGGCGAGCGGCACGACCTGGGCGTCGCCTGCTTGAAGAAGTACGGCTTCCGGCTCAAGAAGAAAATCTAGCTGGCCGTTACAGGAAGATCGGCAGGATTAGCGCCGCAAGCGCCAGCACCAAGATCAGCACGACGGCTGCGGCGAAGGCCAGCGCGGCCAAAATGTCGTCGTTCACGGCTCTTCCCTGACCATCTGAGCCAGCAACGTCTCGACCGCCCGGCAAATCGCTGCCGGCTCCTCCGCATCCCACTCCTTTAAGAAGCCGGCGTCTACCAGGCCGTCGCGCTGGTCAAACTTCAACTCGATTGAGTTGACGAGGATCACGTTGCGCCTGCGGCGGTCTCGGCACCTCCGAACTCGGTCGCGCGCCGCGGTCATCGTGGTGGTTTCCTACGCTTTTCGGCGTTTATGACGAGACGAGGGCGAACCCGACGCTCTGCATTTGTTGTTGCTCTCGGCAATTCGGATCCAACGTTGCGCCAGCAAGAATTTCAACCGACATAAAGCTGACCTCCATCGCGATGCAAGGTAAAATGGCCGGATCAGCCTCTCGATCGGGTGCCAGGGATGACGGCAGTTGCCCGTGCCGCCAAGCGGTTGCTAGAACGCGGCAAAAACGAAAAAAACCATGACGATTCGGGGTTCATCTGGAGATCCCAGGTTAACCAATGCCACGCCCGCGGCGATTTTGGCGGTGACACCGCGCCGCCGAGGTGGTGAATTTGGAGCGGGCTGGATGACAACAGATGTCTTCCATGCCGACCATTCGACAGATTTCCACTGGAGGTTCTCATGCTTAGTATCGTTAAGGTATCCAAGCTCGGTGCGGCTCTCATCGCCGGAGCGGTCATGCTGGGAGGCGTGGCCACACCGTCCTATGCAGACACTGGCACCGTCCGTTTCAGCGTCGGTAGCGCCGGGTTCATCATCGGTGTCGGCGGCGGCTCGGGCGTCTTGCGCTTTCGGGGCCGGACCTATCCGCTCAGCATCGGCGGCATGAGGATCGGCACCATCGGCGCGGCCGCGACGGACGTTGCGGGCGTGGCCCGCAACATGCGTCAGGCGACCGACATCGTCGGAACCTATTCGGTAGTCGGCGCAGGCGTCGCGGTGATCGGCGGCGTAGGCACCGCACGCCTGCAGAACGAAAAGGGTGTCGTTCTCGAGCTGCGCGCAGTCAAGGTCGGGCTCGAGGCCAACCTCAATCTCGGCGGTGTCACGATTTCGATGCGCTAACGAAGCGCGCTCCGCCGCCCTTCCCTTGCGGAGGGGCGGCGGTCGCATGGCTCCGCCGTCTTGCCGATCCATCGCTTGCCGCGAATGAGACTGGCGTTGTCGCCCTCCTCGACGATGCTTGCAGACTTGCATCGGCGCATCGATAAATGGCGCCTTCGAGATCCAACAACCTTGCCTCGGCAAATACGAGATGTGCGCCAATGATGGGAGGCTGGCAGACCTCGAACATTCAAACCACCGCGGTCTTGGCGCTGCGCGTCTGCAAGGCTGGCATCACACGTCGTGCGAAGAGCTCGATCGAACGCAGCGCCTCGGACAGCGTCATGTCGCCGAACGCAAGCTGGCAGACCAGGTAATTGGTGCCCGCGTCCGCGATCCGCGGTGCAAGGCAATCGATCACCGTCTGTGGCGAGCCGGCGATGCCGAGTTGCCGCTGCTCGACACCGGCGAAATCTGCGGCTCGCTCGCCGTGCACGGGCGAACGGCCGTGCAGGTGATAGAGGTAGTGGAAGCTATGGTGCCAGACCCTGTAGGCGCGGTCCGCGAGCGCCTTGGCGTCGGCGTCGGTGTCACCGACTACGATGAATACGTTCATGCCCATCTTGATGGACGGCTTGAGCCCGCCATGCTGCTGCGCCACCTCCTTGTAGCGGTCGATTCGAGCCCGCATCTCGTGCGGCGGCATGATTGACACGAAGTTCATGCGATTTCGCGCCGCCGTTTCCGCGTTTTCCAGCGAGGTCACGCCCATCCATAGCGGCGGGTGCGGCTTTTGCAGCGTATCGAGCTCAATCGGCACCTCCTTGGCGCTTCGGTACTCGCCGTCGAAACTCACGCGCTTCTCCAGGAACGCCTTCTCCATAATCTTCCAGGTCTCGGCATAGACCTTGCGCGATTCCGCGAAGTCCGCCGACTCACCGTAGTAGCCGGCCTCCACTGGCGAGATGCCGCGGCCGATGCCGAGCTCCAGGCGGCCGCCGCTGAGATGGTCCAGCATGCAGATTTCCTCAGCGAGCCGCAGCGGATGGTAGAAGGGAAGGATGTAGACCAGCGGCCCGAAGCGGAGCGTGCTGGTCCGTTGCGCCACGGCGGACAGAAAGATGCCCGGCGACGCCGCCATTCCGAGCGGTGTGAAGTGGTGCTCGGCGATGTGATAGCCGTAGAATCCGAGGCGCTCGTAGGCCTGCGCGAGCTGGATGCGTTCCTCGAAGAATTGCCGCAGCGGGATTTCAGGACCGGGCCGGTCCACATGGTCGAAGACGCCAAACTCCATATCGAACTCCTTGAACGCGGCGCGCCCTGACGCCCATTGACCGCGCAGACGACTCGGGCTTTGCGATCGGTCGCGGCGGGAAAACGAAGACTATTTCTCGGTGGTGTCGAGCTTGAGGGCCTCCACGACGCGCTGCCAGCGCGCGTGGTCCGCTTTGATGGCCTCCGCGAACTCGACGGGCGTGCCTCCGACCGGCTCCATCAGGATGCCGGCCAGGAGCTTGATGACCTCGGGCTGACGCACCGCGCGGCTGAAATCGGCATGGACTTTTTCCACGATGGGCGCCGGCATTCCCGAGCGCACGACGATGCCGTTCCAGCTTATCGCCTCGAAACCCGGCACGGTTTCCGCCACGGTCGGCATGTCCGGGAACAACGCGGTCCGTTTCGCGGTGGTGGCGGCGAGCGCGCGGATCGCGCCGCTCTTGATGTGGGCGTTCACCGAGGAGGACACGTCGATCGTCAGGTCGATGTTGCCCGCGAGCAGGTCGTTCATCGCCGGCGCGTTGCCGCGGTAAGGGACGTGAACCATGTCGATCCCCGCGGACAGCTTGAACAGCTCGCCCGAGAGATGCGCCACGCCCCCGATCCCGGTGCTGGCGTAGCTGAGCTTGCCGGGGTTGGCCTTGGCGTAGTCGATTAACTCCTTGATCGAATGGACGGGCACCTTTTTGGGATTGACGACCAGGATCATCGGCGCGGCCACCAGCATGGTGACCGGGACGAGATCGGTCAGCGGATCGTAAGGCAGGTCCTGCCGCAGCGCCCGCAGGGCGCTGTGCGAGGTCGGCGCCGCGTTCAGCAGGGTGTAGCCGTCGGCCGGCTGCCGCACGACGTATTCGCCCGCGATGGCGCCGGTGGCGCCCGGCCGATTGTCGACGATGATCGGTTGATTCCACTCCTTGCTGACAATCTCGGCGACCAGCCGCATTACCGTGTCGCTCGATCCGCCGGCAGGAAATGGGATTACCACCGAGACCGGACGTGCGGGATAGGCCTGTGCCAGACCGCCGCTTTGCGCCATCGCAGCACCGCCCACCGAGAAACCGGCCGAAAGCACGGCTGCGCAGGTCAAAAACGTGAGCCTCATGGCGGTCTCCATGCAACGATCCGGCCTGGCGATCACAGCGCAATTTCACCCGGAAAGCAAAACGCTCGCGCGTCACGCCAAGGGACGAGGCTGGCGTCAGGCCCTTCGCGAACTTAATCGAGCCACGACAACAAGGTCGAGAAAACGACCAGATCGACCCTGAGGCGGATAGTCGAATATGCGCGCTCTGTGATCTAGGGAGAAACAATGATTGCGTTTGTTCGTCCAGCCCGGATTCGGTCTGTGCGCTAGTTCATCTTCACATTCGCGGCCTTGATGATTGGCGACCAGCGCGCGATTTCGCTCTTGACCAGCGCGAGGAACGGCGCAGGTCCGCGGTTGGCCTTGTCCGGGATTTCGCCGCCAAGCACATCGAGACGCTTGCGGGTTTCGGGATCGTCGAGCGCCTTGTCGAGCGCTTCGACCAGTCGGTCGACGATTGGCTTGGGCGTCCCCTTGGGTGCGAATAGGCCATTCCATGCCGTCGCCTGGAATTCCGGCAGCCCGGCCTCCACCACGCTCGGCACGTTCGGCAGCGCCGGATTGCGCGCTGCTGTTGTGACCGCCAGAAATCTTGATCTTGTCGGGATACTGAGGACCGCCTGTCACGACGTCGGCGCACATGAAGTCGGTCTGGCCGCCTACGAGCGCGTTCATCGCCGGCGCGCCACCGGTGAAAGGAACGAGCGTCGGGTTGGTGCCGAGCAGCGAGTTGAGCAGCAGGCAAGAGGTGAAGAACATCGAACCGACACCGGCGTGCCCCTGGTTCAGCTTGGTGTCGTTCGCTTTCACATAGGTGATGAACTCCTTGACGTTGTTGGGGGGGAAGTCCTTCCTGGTTGCGATGACGAACGGGAACGAGGCCACCTGCCCGATCGGCGCGAAGTCCTCGTCAGGCTTGTAGGCGAGGTTCGGATAGAGCGCGACCGAGGCCGCGTGCGTTCCCATCTGTCCCATCAGGATGGTGTAGCCGTCAGGCTCGGCCCGCATCGCACGCGCCGACCCGGTCGTGCCGCCCGCGCCGGAGACGTTCTGGATCACCACCTGCTGGCCAAGCGTGCGCGACATATGATCGGCGGCAATGCGGGCGGCCACATCGGTGCTGCCGCCCGGCGGGAAGGGCACGATCAGCGTGATCGGGCGCGTGGGATAGGCCTGCGCGCGCGCCATCCGGGACGCGACCGGAATGGCGACAGCCCCGGCTGCCAGTTGCAGGAAGCGGCGGCGGCGAAGCGTCATGGTCTCCTCCCGGTCATTATTGTGCCGGCAACGTTATTTCAGCGTGCGGCGGGACGCGAACGCGCGTTCTGTCGCGGTGCTGGCCGCTGTGGGGCGCAGCTTTCGTGTGCCCGCAAATGCGACTTTGGGTCGCCCAAAGAATATGTTGATGGACATAGCAGGTTGCGTTTCAGCACGCGCCACCAACAACTTCTCTAGCCTATCACGAAAAGCCCGATACAGAACCGCGGGACAATAAGTAGGACAACTTGCGGGTATCACGGTGCCCGCGCTCGGGCGGGCTGGCAACCGCCCTCGCTAGGCATCGCAGCACCTGCGGAGACGCTTGGCCGACCGAGCGAGCCAGGGCTCGACCTCGCCAGGACTACGACTGCTTGATGTTGCCGATGACCGCGTGCGCTCCATCATCGATGTGCACATGTTCAACTCTGACGAACTGTGAACCGCCGTTCCTGAGACGTCGATAAGCCTCCACCTGCGATGCGAAGGCTTGTGAGAGCCGAGCGGCGGCGTTGGCGAACGCTAACACCCGGCGCTCTCCGCCGGCGCCACCCTCGAATTTATTCAGAATGATCATGTTGGCGGCGTGCGTGCAGGCCATCTGCATGACGAGGGCGGCTTCAATCTCATTCCTCGGTTTTGCGCCCTCAATGAACGCCAAGGCAGCGTTGAGTGCGATCTCCGACGTCTTGCCGAACGGCAATTGAGCGGCGCCTTGGAGTTGTATGAGTGAAGCATTGACGAAGTCACTGGATGCAGTCCCGAGCGCTGTCTTTAGCCTCGCCCACCACACGCGACCGTCGCCGTCCCATGGATGTGGCTGACCTAAATCGGGTCTTATCCTTCTGAGCCTCACACGCACTGGCTTGGCTGGGTTCCCCACAGGAACGACAACTGGAAGCGTTTGATCATCAGTTTTGGCCATTGTTGACCTCCCTCGTCGCGTAGCGTTTCACCAGCGCGCGCAGCCAGCGCCGTTCGGCGATCGCCTCCTGTGTCCAGTCGCCGCTGGTGTAACGGCCGTTCCGTTCGCCCTTCGGGGCACCAGGGCTGAGACCCCCATGAAGACGACAGCGCTTGCGGCCATGGATTGCCGGTGACTGGCACGGCGTACCCGACCGCGTTCTGGCACCGCAACGGGGCGCTTGAGATAGATGGGACAGTTTGTCAGGCATCTGGTTCATGGGGGTTGATCTCCAAATTTCTCGACCCCCCGGGCACGTTCCAAACCGGTTCGGGGCGGGGCATTTGCGTCCGCACCGTCCGCAGCGGTCTTGCCGTTGCTTTTCAATGGGTTGGCGCGGACGGTCGGAGCTGTGCCGTTGCCGCTACCGTCTGTGTCAGGAGCTACCGTCCGCGGGAACTGAGCCGCAAAGCCATTGGTCGGCTTGGATTTCAAGTTGGGTGCGGACGGTACGGACGGTGCGGACGGTTGCGCCCCCGGCTTTTCTGGCGCGGCAGCAGGCCGACTTGCCGCAATGTTGATGATGCGGGTCCGTGCCCGTCCCTCTCGCCCGAAGCTAATCTCGATGCCGATTTTGCGAAGAAAGGTTGCTGCCCGCCGCAAACGACCCGAAAGTGCGTGCGGGCTATCTGGCCAGGTCTTGGAGCTGGCCCCTCGTTCACCGACTACCGCAGCAAGGGCGCCAGCAAGCTGCGACGCGGTTCCCGTCCACACCGTCCGCTTCGCCATTATGGCGCGCACGGCGGCGGCGATCGGATCGGCGTCGATGACCCCTTCGACCGCCTCATCGCGGTTGCCGCAATAGGCCGACATAAAGGTGCCCGCGGGCCAATGAGCCGTCTCGCACGCCGTCACCCACAGCGCAAAGTCGGCCATGCGTGGCAACTTCGGGAGATGGGTTCCGGGCAGGCGTTTCAGGCCCTCGACCACGGCGTCGAGCAAAGCCCCAAGAATGCTGGGTCGCACGGCCTCGAACGCCGCCCAGAGTTCGGCTTCCGGCTGGCGCAGCTCCTCGACGATCGGTTCTAGCGTCAGGAACACCGCCCGATCGGCGAGATCAGGCCGGGCCACGATCTCCTCAATGCCGTTCAGGATCACTGGCCGGGCGGCGTCGAACAGCACCTCGTCCTGGTCGGTGTACAGCTGCCGAACAGCGAAGCCGCCGCCGGTGGCCAAACGGCACAGCGTGTCGGAAATCCACGCTGGCAGACCCGACACATTGTCGAAGGCCAGTATGTGGCCATTACTGGCGGCAATGAACAGGTCGCGGTCCTCGCGCGGCAGGGCCCGCAAGGGCGCAGTGTTGGGATCGAGCAGCGACCGCAAGATCGCCGAGAACGTGGACTTGGCTGATCCCTGCTCGCCCGACAACACGATGACCGGATAGGGACCGCGATCGCGCAAGCAGGCCAGCGCCCAAGCCACCACCAGAACGAAGTCGGTGTCTGACTTCACATTGAGAAAGGAACGCAGCGCCGCGATCGATCCTCCCGGCACGGGGATAGCCAAGGGTTTCATCCCCGATGCACGGCGGAAGCGCACCGGCGGATTATCGATGACCCGCCAACCTGCGGCATCGATCTCGACCGCCCGCCAAGTTTCGTCGCCCAGGTCGAGGTAAAGCCTGCCGTCCAGCCCAGCGACCCGAACATGGACGACGCGCTCAGGCGCGTCGAAATCGGCCTTGGCCTCGATCACGTTGAGCGCAGATTGTAGAGCCTCCGAACTCGGCGCCCCCTGCGTCATCTCGAAGAAGCGCCGCGCCAACCAGCGGCGGAAGCCCTTGCGGCGGATTGGCCAGGTTTCGCGGTGGCCGTTGATGTCGAGATCGGCGAAGCCAACGCCATCGGGCGTATGGAACAGTTCGGCTGTCTGCGCGAGATTTATCAGGATGTCGGCCTGCTTCCGCCCGAAACCGACAACATCTCCACTTTCCTTGGCGATAGCCTCGTCGAGCGCCGTCACTCGGCAGCCTGCGTGCTTCAACTGAGCACGCAGGGCCTCGAACGCAGCGAAGCCGTCTTTCTTGAGCGCCGCAAGTCCCGCCAACACCTCCGGGGTGAAAGCTGCACCCGGATTGGCGGCCAACTTTTCGACTAGACCATCCAGCGGATCGGGAACGTCCTCGGCTGCGCCGATAGCGTCGGCGACCAGCTTCTCGGCTGCATCGATCTCGCTTTTGTGTTCGTCGTTCATTGCGCGTCGTCCTCGTCAAGGTGAGACGCGCCGCCCAACAGCATGTCGTTGAAATCCAACCCTTGCGGCGGGCGGGCGATACGCACGCGCCGGCCTTCTCGCTTCCAGCGCCAAGCGCAATGTACTGCCGCCGCTTCGCCTGGGTCGTCGCCATCGGCGAGCACGACTACGTCGCCAACGTCGGCCGGCAATTCGAGGGTGCGAAGCCCCGACGTTAAAAGTGCGGCCCATGCTGGTTGCGCAGTGGCCTGCATGGCGGAAAGAGCTGTTTCGATGCCCTCGGCGATCATCAGCCGACCCCTGATCAAACCAAGGCGGACGACACCACCGCGACACGGGCCAAGCATCATTTTGGACGGCGTGACCTGCGCCTTGCTGCGGCCATCGCGAGCAAGGAACGTCCGGTGTACCGCGATTGGGGTGCCGTCGCTGCCGCGCGTCACCAGCGCCACCATTGCCGGCCATCGCCCCCCTCCGGGTGCTTTAGCGCAGCGTGAAAGCGCAATGTCTCGGGGATCGGAATGACGATCTTTCGAGCGGACAGGTATGCTTCAACCAGAAGTCCCGGAAGCAGCCGCGGTCCCTCCCCACAGGCCTAGCGCCGCCTCCGTGCGGCTGCCTTCGCTCTTGCGCAGCAGGTTGACGGTTTTCCCCGACGGTGAAGGGGGCGCGCTCGCACCCGATCGCCCGGGGCCACCCCAAAGCCCACGCACCCTCAACGCTGCGATCACTCGATGCTGCTCGCATCCGGCATGACAACGCACCAGTACTTTGCCGTCGTCGCCATCCGCGATCGACAAGCTCGGCTCGCGGTCCTCATGAGCCGGACACCGCGCCATCCAGAAGGCACCAGTCTTGTGACCGCCGAGCGCCTTGGCGACGGCTTCGGCAGCCATCAGCGTCCCCCGGCATTGTTGGTCGGTTGGGAGGACTTCACCTCGATCGCCGGCAGCCGTTCGATCCAGGCGCGCAAATCATCCGCAAGCACAAGAGTGCGCCGCCCGCGCTTGACCGCGCGCAATGCTCCGGACTTGATCGCGTCATAGAGTGCGGTCCGGCCCGTGCTTGCCGCAGCACATGCCTGCGCAATCGTGTAGGCCAATGGTGCGTTCATGAGGTTCGCCATTTAGGTCGGGAAAGGCCCGACGGCCCCGCCCGCGCTTTTGCGGACGTTGGCGAACGGATTTACAATTTAAGAACCCGAAAAAAAGAGCATTTAAATGGGTTTCATTGTCCCCACAGCCATCTAGCTATGCGGTCTGAAATTTCTCGCATTTTTTGCCGCGTCAGCGGCGAGTCCCCATCCTTGTAACTTTTGAACATTTCACCTCCTGCATCGTCAGGAGGGTGAGCTCCTCCGTAGCGATCCAACCATTCCTCGACCATCCTCGGCGTTATCGGCTTTTTTGAAATCCGCATTGCCAGATTTGGTGAAATCCCCTCAGCAATGAAAGCGGCGGCCTCAAGACGTTTCATCCCCTCGAGCTGCTTTGCGTGCATAAGTCCGGCCAGCATTCCCTTGACTTGCTGTACCCGAGGTAGATCTGCTCGACGTCCAGGGCCGACCGCCCAAGGCCGAAACATGGGATGCGGCGGCCCTCCTGCCACCAAGTCGGCCAAGGTCTTCAATAAGTGCGTAACCGCCCGGGACCGCAAATAGCCAAAGTCGCAGATGGCCTTTAGCGCCATAGCTGCTGAGCCCAATTGTAGAGCACTCCGCTGTTCGGGACATGATCGCAGGTCAAGATCGTATTGATCATCTATTTGGGCCAACGCTTCTCGTGTATCTCTCAGAGCTCCTCGGATTGTCTCGAACCATTCTAGTTGCTCGCCGGCTGCTTCTAGGATCCTCGCATCATCGCCCGAGATTTGCTGCCCAATGCGTTCCAGCGCGGTTTGAATCCTCTCTAATTCGTCTTCGTCTTCGTCATCCCACATCGGAAATCATCGCTTTTCGCTTAAGCCCAAACACGGTCGTCGCATATCGGTTAGCAGGAGTGGCTTCCGCAATCGTTGTTCAACACTCATTGCCACCCTTGAGAACGCAGTGCGTCAGACTTGCGTGCGCACAAGCGGCTGCACGCCTTGATTACCCGACGGTCCATACCGAAGCTCATCGAGGTAGTCCGCCCAAACCTGCATCATCTGCACCCGCTCGTTCCAGAACTCGGCCGCATGCATGTAGGCGCGCCGGACGTCATTCTCCTCGACGTGAGCCAACTGCCGCTCGATGGCATCGGGATTCCACCGGCCCATTTCATTGAGCAGGGTTGAGGCAGTCGCCCGGAAACCCGACACGCTCACCTCCTCCTTCGAGTATCCGAGCCGACGCAGGGCAGCGTTGAGCGTGTTGTTGCTCATGCATCGACGGACCGAGTTCACCGCAGGGAAAACGAACTCGCTGTGGCCGGTCATGCTGTGAAGCTCGCGCAGGATCACGATGGCCTGGCGAGACAGCGGCACGCGGTGCGGCCGCTTCATCTTCATGGTCGCCGCCGGCACGATCCAGACGGCCTTGTCAAAATCAATCTCCTTCCAGCGCGCCAAGCGCAGTTCGCCGGGCCGCACGAACAGCAGCGTCGACAATTCGAGCGCAAGCCGGGTCGTCGGCTGCCCGCTGTATCCTTGGATAGCCCGCAAAAACGCGCCGAGCTCGACCGGGTCGGTAATGGCTGCGCGGTGCTTTACTTTCGGGGTTGTCAGGGCGCCGCGCAGGTCGACCGAGATGTCTCGCATGGCGCGGCCGGTGGCGATCGCATAACGGAAGACCATGCCCGCAACGGCGCGCAGGCGCCGAGCGCTTTCGTAGCGTTCGCGCAATTCGAATTTCCGTAACGCATGAAGGAGCTCGGGTGCAGTGACCTCGCCGATCGGGCGATCGCCGAACGCTGCGTAGGCCGGTTCGAGGAGCCAACGGTTCTTGCCCAGAGTGGCCTCCGCAGCGGGCCTCGCGCCGCTGCTTGTCCAAGAACTCCTCGGCGACCTCGCGGAACGTGTTGCCCCCGGCCGCGCGGGCGATCTTTTGCAGCCGCCGCTCGAGGCTCGGATCCTTGCCGGCCGCGAGCAGCTTGCGGTTTACCTCGCGCTGCTCACGCGCTTCGGCAAACGCCAGTACCGGATAGGCTCCCAGCGCGATCTGCTTCTGCTTGCCGTCGCAGCGATAAGCAAACCGCCAGAGCTTGCTACCGTTCTTGCGCACCAGCAGGTACAGGCCGTCAAAGTCCGTGAGCTTGTAGTCTCGCTCGCGCGGCTTGGCATTGCGGATTCGGGTGTCGTTGAGCATGGCGTCCTCGCGCTGGCATCACCGAACAAAATGGATTTCGGTGCCATCAAATGTACCAGCGGTGCCAGCGGATACCAACGAACGGAGACGAGCGTGCGCGCTCCGCTGTGGATTTAAGGCTTTGAAATTGTTTTGGGAAAAGACGTCAACGAACGTCGGAGAACAGGTGCGAACAGCGGTGTGGTGCCCAGGGGCGGAATCGAACCACCGACACCGTGATTTTCAGTCACGTGCTCTACCAACTGAGCTACCTGGGCTTCTAGGAAGCGCGCGCGGTTATAGAGGCTCGATCCGGCCCTGTCCAGAAGCCCGGGCGCGGCGCGCTCCATCGCAAGAAGGCCGGTGCGGACGACCATCCGGCGGATCGGACCCAAGCACAGACCCACCTCGCGCACGAGGACATGCGCGTCTCAGCCATCGACCTTGATGCCGGCCTCCTTGATGATCGGGCCCCATTTGTCCATCTCGGCCTTCAGATGCGCGCGCAGCTCCTCCGGCGTCGAGCCGACCACGGCCGACGCCGAGCTGCTCGAGCCGCTGCGCGGGTCGCGGGGTCGGCGAGCGCCGCGACGGTGTCGGCATGGAGCTTGCGGACGATGTCGCGCGGCGTCTTCGCCGGCACGAACAGCGCGTACCAGGCCGACACGTCGAAGCCCGGCACGCCCGCCTCCGACACGGTCGGCATGTCCGGCAGCGTCGCGGCGCGCTTGAGCGAGGTGACGCCGAGCGCGCGCAGCTTGCCGCCCTGGATCAACGGCATCACCGCGCCGATGTTGTTGAACATCACGTCGACGCGGCCCGGGATCAGGTCGTTGAGCGCGGGCCCCGCGCCGCGATAGGGGATGTGCTGCAGCTCGACGCCGGCCATGCGCTTGAACAGCTCGCCCGACAGATGGACCGAGGTGCCGTGGCCCGGACGAGGCATAGGTCACCTTGCCGGGATTGGCCTTGGCGTAGGCGATGAACTCCTGGACCGAGTTCGCCGGCGACGACATCGGCACCGCCATCACGTTGGGGTAGTCGCAGATCAGGCTGACCGGCGCGAGATCGGCGACCGGATCGTACGGCAGCGTCGCGAACAGGAAGCGGTTGACCGCGAGCGGCATCGACTGCAGCAGCACGGTGTAGCCGTCGGGATCGGCGCGCGCGACCATTTCGGTGCCGATGCTGGTCGCGGCACCGCCCTTGTTCTCGATCACCATCTGCTGGCCCCACTGCGCCGACAGCCTGCCCGCGACCACGCGCGCGATGGCGTCGGTGCCGCCGCCCGGCGGAAACGGCACGACCAGCCGGACGAAGCGGTTCGGCCAAGCTGGCCTTGTGCGGCAGCCGGCGCACGAAGGCGAAAGCCGCAGGGCGGACGCGGACAGCAAGCTCGACGAAACGGCGGCGGTCGATCATGGCGTTCTCCCGGTGCGCGCGCTCTTCGTCGCTCAACACGCGCTTTCTCGGGAGCTTAGGAGCAGCATTTGGCGCGAGCAACCTGATCAGCGCGGCTCGCCGCCGGTCTCGCCTTTCGTCGTCGGTCCTCGTCCTCCTCGACCACCGGCACCGCATAGACGCCGGAGAGCCAGCGGTTGAGATCGACGTCGGCGCAGCGCCTGGAGCAGAACGGCCGGAATTTTTCGCGCGGCCGGCTTGCCGCAGATCGGGCAGGGCGCAACGCGGGGAGCGCGACGGTTCAGACATGATCTCAATTCCGATGCGCTCAGCCGGCCGCGCGCTCGGCGCGCCGCGCCGCGTCGATCGTCGCGCAGCTCGGTCTTGAGGATCTTGCCGTAGTTGTTCTTCGGCAATGCCTCGACGAACACATAGTCCTTCGGCCGCTTGAAGCGCGCGATCGCGCCAAGGCACAGCGCGTCGAGCTCGGCCGGCCGGCGCCTCGCCGACCACGTAGGCGACCACCACCTCGCCCCACTCGCGGTCGGGCCGGCCGATCACCGAGACCTCGCGCACCTTGGGATGGCGCAGCAGCACCTCCTCGACCTCGCGCGGATAGATGTTGGAGCCGCCGGAGATGATCAGGTCCTTGGAGCGGTCCTTCAGCGTGAGATAGCCGTCGGCGTCGAAGGCGCCGACGTCGCCGGTGTGCAGCCAGCCGCCGCGCAGCGCCGCGGCGCTCGCCTCCGGGTTCTGCCAGTAGCCGGCCATGACGGTCGTCGCCGCGGCAGAGGATTTCGCCGGGCTCGCCGGGCGGCAGCGGCCGGTCGTCCTCGTCCGCCACCATCACCTCGACGCAGGCGAACGGCCGACCGGCGGAGGCAAGCCGCTCGCGCCAGCGCGGATGATCGCGGTCGGCGATGTCGTCGCGCGACAGCATCGTGATCGTCATCGGGCTTTCGCCCTGGCCGTAGATCTGCGCGAGCCGCGGGCCGAAGCGGTCGAGCGCCTTGCAGCGCGTCCTCGACATACATCGGCGCGCCGCCCCAGACGATGGTGCGGATGTTCGCGCGTCGCAATCGGCCGGGCACTCGACC
The DNA here is from genome assembly GCA_963821555.1 of uncultured Alphaproteobacteria bacterium. Lineage (GTDB taxonomy): Bacteria > Pseudomonadota > Alphaproteobacteria > Rhizobiales > Xanthobacteraceae > Z2-YC6860. The sequence goes on from CAWGEM010000001.1 coordinate 53,001, forward strand.
AGGCGCTTGACCATGGTCGGCGCGGCGAACATCGAGGTGCGCGGCCAGGCGCGAGCAGCTCGAAGATTTCCTGCGGGCTCGAAGCCGCCGGACTCGGGCACGACGTTGACGCCGCGGCGCATGACATGCGCCATCATGTAGAGACCGGAGCCGTGGCTCATCGGCGCGGCGTGCAGGATCGGATCGCCGGGCGCAACGGATCGACCTCGGCGACGTAGGCATAGCTTGCCGCAGCGAGCACGCGGTGGGTCAGCATCGCGCCCTTCGGCCGTCCGGTCGTGCCCGAGGTGTAGAACAGCCAGGCGAGATCGTCGCCGTCGCGCGGCACGACCGCGATCGGATCGGCCGCGAACAAGCCGTTCGTATTCGGCGCCGCCGATGACGATCAGCGCTCGAGCGCAGTCGGCGCGTGCGGCGCGATCTCGCCGTCGAGGCCGTCGGATGCGAAGCAGACCCGCGCGCCGGAATGTTCGAGGATGTAGCCGAGCTCGGCGCCGTGCAGCTTGGCGTTGGCCGGCACCGCCGCGAGCCCGGCGTGCCAGATCGCGTAGAGCACTTCGAGATAGTCCGGGCGAGTTCTTCGACGACGATCGCGACGCGGTCGCCGGGCGACGAGCCCGAAGCGCTGCGCAGCGCGCCGGCGAGCCGCGCGACACGGCCAGCGACCTCGCCGTAGCTCCGCAGCACGCGCGCGCCATGCCCGAGCGCAGGACGCTGCGCGTCCTCCTTCCCGCGCGATCGAGCCATAGCGCGAGGTTCATGCTCGCTCCGTCCGGCAGGATCCGCGCGCCGAGCCTCTGCGCGCTGCCGGGATGGCGGCGACGGAGCCGCAGGCGAACGCCGGTACACCGCGTTGAGCCAGCCGAAATGGATCGGATAGCCCTCGCCGGACAGCAGCGTCGCGGTCTCGTACAGCGGCAGGCCGACGATATTGGTGTAGGAGCCGACGATCTTGACGATGAAGCTGCCGGCCAGCCCCTGCGCCGCGTAGCCGCCGGCCTTGCCGCGCCATTCGCCGGAGGCGAGATAGGCCTCGATGTCGGAGTCGGACAGCCGCTTGAAGCGCACGCGCGTCTCGATCAGCCGCTGGCGGAAGGCCTCCTTCGGCGTCACCAGGCAGATGCCGGTGTGGACGCGGTGATTGCGGCCGGACAGCAGCCGCAGGCATTGCGCCGCCTCGTCGAGCAGGTCGGCCTTGGGCAGGATGCGCCGGCCGACCGCGACCACGGTGTCGGCGGCGAGGATGTAGGCAGCCGGACAGTTCGTCGTCGAGCTTGACCGCAGCGAGCGCGGTCTCCGCCTTGCCGCGCGCCAGGCGGTTGGCGCAGGCGCGCGGCAGTTCGCCCTTCTTCGGCATCTCGTCGATGTCGGCCGGACGCAGCGCGTCGGGCTCGATGCCGATCTGGTTGACCAGCGTGAGCCGGCGCGGCGAGCCGGAAGCGAGCACGAATTTGGGACGGCCGATGATCATGGGTTGCGATCGCCTGCCGTGGAGCCGGCTACGGGGCTACGGCAGCGGAAGGGGCTCACTTGAAGCGGTAGGTGATGCGTCCCTTGGTCAGATCGTAGGGCGTCATTTCGACCAGAACCTTGTCGCCGGCAAGCACGCGGATGCGGTTCTTGCGCATGCGGCCGGCGGTGTGGGCGATGATCTCGTGCTCGTTTTCGAGCTTGACGCGGAAGGTGGCGTTCGGAAGCAGTTCCGTGACGACACCGGGAAACTCCAGCAGTTCTTCCTTCGCCATTCGATCGTCCAGCTTGCCGATCGAGAGCTTCGGGCCGGCGCGCCCGCGAAAAATCGGCGCAAAAGCTAGCGGAAGCGGCCCGATTCCACAACTGCTCGACTTGCGCGGCCGGGTCGTCGCTCGCGCCGCTTATTCGTTGCCGCCCGGCCGCCAGTCGAAGCGCTGCCTTGATGCGCTGCATGAGCTGATCGCGCACCTCGCGGTAGGCGTCGAGGCGCTGCTCGCGGCTGCCTTCGATCGCGGTCGGATCGGGCGTCGGCCAGTATTCGACCTCGGCGGCGAGCGTGCGCGTCAGTTCCAGCGCCTTGTGGTGCGCCTCGGGCGCGAGCGTGACGATCAGGTCGAAGTTCAGGCCCTCCCAGTCGTCCAGCTCCTCGAAGGTCATCGGCCGGTGCTTGGCGATGTCGATGCCCGATCTCCTCCATCACGGCGACCGCGAACGGATCGAGCTCGCCCTTGCGCACGCCGGCCGAGCCCACGTAGATCGTCCGGCCCAGCAACTGGCGGAACAGCGCCGCCGCCATCGGCGAGCGCACCGAGTTGAGCCCGCAGGCGAACAGCACCGCCTGCGGCCTTGCGCTGCGCGGCGGCTCGGCCATGCCGGCTCAGCCCTTCCAGTGCAGCACGCAGATCAGCGTGAACAGCCGGCGCGCGGTGTCGAAATCGACCGTCGACCTTGCGCTTGATGCGCTCCTGCAGGATGCGCGAGCCTTCGTCGTGCAGCCCGCGCCGGCCCATGTCGATCGCCTCGATGCGGTCCGGCGTCGCGGTGCGGATCGCCTCGTAGTAGCTGTCGCAGATCAGGAAGTAGTCCTTGACGATGCGCTTGAACGGCGACAGCGACAGCATGTGCGCCATCACGGGCTCGCCGTCGGCGAGCCGGATGTCGAACACCAGCCGGTTCTCGGCGAGGCTCAGATTCAGCGCGTAGGGGCCGCCATCGTGGTCGACCGGCGCAAACGAGTTCTCCTCGATCAGATCGTAGATCGCGACCGCGCGCTCATGCTCGACATCGGGGCTGGAGCGGCCGATCGAATTCTCGTCGAGCGTCACGGCGACGAGGCGATTCGGATCGTCTGATTTGGCGGGCGTCATCGTCCGGTTGAGTCGGATCGCGACCGACCGCGCGTGAGCGTCGAGCCCTTCGGCCTCGCCGAGCGCGATCGCCGACGGGTCCCAGCGCCGCGAGTTGATCCGGTCCGCATTTGAGGATCGACGTGCGCTTCATGAAATCGAGCACGCCGAGTCCCGACGAGAAGCGCGCCGAGCGCGCGGTCGGCAGCACGTGGTTGGAACCGGCGACATAATCGCCGATCGCCTCGGGCGTGTGCGGCCCGAGGAAGATCGCACCGGCGTTGCGGATTTTCCCGGCGAGCCGCTCCGCATCCTCGCACTTCGATTTCCAGGTGCTCGGGCGCGAGCGCATCGACCAGCGGCACGGCCTCGTCGAGATCGCGCACCAGGATGACGGCGCCGAAATCGCGCCACGATGCGCCCGCCACCGAAGCGCGCGGCAGCGTCGTCAGTTGCGCCTCGACCGCCTTCTCCACGGCGTCGGCGAGCGCGGTCGTCGTTGGTGATCAGGATCGACTGCGCCGCCGCGTCGTGCTCGGCCTGCGCCAGCAGATCGGCGGCGATCCAGTCGGGGTTGCGCGGTGCGGTCGGCGAGGATCAGGACTTCGGACGGCCCGGCGATCATGTCGATGCCGACCGTGCCGAAGACGAGCCGCTTGGCGGCGGCGACATAGGCATTGCCGGGGCCGACGATCTTGGCCACCGGTCGGATCGTCGCCGTGCCATAGGCCAGCGCCGCGACCGCCTGCGCGCCGCCGATGCGATAGACCTCGTCGACGCCGGCGAGCTGGGCCGCCGCCAGCACCAGCGGGTTGAGCACGCCGTCGGGTGCCGGCACCATCATGACCATCCGCGGCACGCCCGCGACCTTGGCCGGGACGGCGTTCATCAGCACCGAAGACGGATAGGCCGCGGTGCCGCCCGGAACGTAGAGCCCGACCGCCTCGATCGCGGTCCAGCGGTGACCCAGTTCGACGCCAAGCGCATCGGTGAAGCGGTCGTCCGAAGGCTGCTGGCGGCGGTGATAGGCATCGATTCTGATCGCGCGCCACTTTGAGCGCGTCGAGCGCCTTGCGGTCGCAGGCGGCTGCGGCCGATTCGATCTCCGGCGCCGAGACGCGCAGGCCGATCCGATCGAGGTCGACGCGGTCGAACCTTTGGGTCAGCTCGAGCAGGGCTCGATCGCCGCGGCTTCGCACGTCGGCGATGATGGCGCGTACCGACTGCTCGACGTCTTCCGCCGTCTCGCGTTTGGTGGCGAGCAGGGCTGCAAAGCGTGCGGGGAAATCAGCGGATCGGCTGTCGAGTCGGATCGGCATCGCCCTGTCCGGACCGGGGCACGGCCCCGCTTCACCGGTCAATGGCGGTCTGCGTCGATTGCGTCAACCCTGTTTGGAAGCGCTCACTGCCTGCTCGTCGACGGCCGACACATCGAGGCTATGGGCCGGGCAGGCCTCGGTGGTCCAGACCGGACCGAGATCGAGCTAGCTCGGCCTCCAGGCATTCCACCTCTAGCCGCAGCGCCGCGCCGCCCGAGAATGTCAACGTAATCACGCCGCCGGGCGGATCGTTCTCCGCGAACGAAACCGCCAGCAGATTGAGCGTGCTTAGCCTTGCTGGTGGCATCGATGTTGCGGCATTGCATGCCAGGACGCGCTCGAAGCGAAGCGCCGAGCGGCAGCGGCGGAATGCTGGCGCTTCGCCGTTCGCCGCATCCCCAGTCGAAGCGATTGAGCGCCGACCACCAGCCGCTTTTCGTCCGGGCGCCAGTGGATGTCTGCCGACCTTCACGACCGCGTCCTGGAGATGCGCGGAAACCACTCCGATGTCGTCCCCGTCGAGGGCAACAAGCTTGAGAAGGTCCATGACCCCGGCCTTCGTGGCTGATTGCGATAGCGGGTAGTTAGGCAACGGACCTGCCCGCCGCAAGGTTCTTCCGGAGATGGTAGGCTGTGAAATTCCAGGAGGGACCGGGCGACCTGTCTTTAGAACAAGACACAGGCCGGACGAATGATCAGCCCGACCGACTGCTGGCGGAAGCGGTTCTTGTAGGCCTCCATGATCTGGTCGAGCCGGTCGTGGTCGGACGCCTCGCCTGGCAGCACGATCACGACGATCTTGCTCGGTTCGCGCACGATCGTGCCGCGCCGGCTGTCGCGCCACTGGCCCTTGACGTCGATGATCGACAGGCCGGCAGGAAACCGCGGTGTGATCTCACGGTCGACGAACTGCGACCAGCGCGCTCGGTCACCGCCAAGCGTCGCCGATCTTGCGGCCGAACAACAGCTCTGCGACCGCAGCGGGCTTTTGTGCGCCGCTGCAGGCAGGCACCGCCTGGCCGGCGGCCTCACTCATTGGCGCGGCGAGCAGCAACAACAACAACAACAACAGCGATGACGTCCGCGCAACCCAACTATCCGATAACGCGTTCGATCGCGGCGCCGCAGCGCGCCGAGCTTGGCCTCCAGCCGCTCGAAGCCACGATCGAGATGATAGACGCGATTGACCATGGTCTCGCCCTCGGCCGCGAGCGCCGCGATCACAAGCGACACCGAGGCGCGCAGGTCGGTCGCCATCACCGGCGCGCCCGTCGAGCTGCTCGACGCCTTCGATGGTGGCGGTTTCGCCGTCGAGCTGGATGCGGGCACCGAGACGCGCCAGTTCCTGCACGTGCATGAAGCGGTTTTCGAAGATGGTCTCGGTGATGCGCGAGGTGCCGTTCGCGGTGGTCACAAGCGCCATAAGCTGCGCCTGCAGGTCGGTCGGGAATCCCGGGAACGGCTCGGTCGTCACGTCCACCGGGTTGATGCCGGCGCCGTTGCGCCGCACGCGGATGCCGTCATTGGTGACGCTGATCTCGGCGCCAGTCTGCACAATCACGTCGAGCGCAGACTGCAGAAGCTCCGGCCGCGCCTTCTCGAGCAATACGTCGCCGCCGGTCATCGCCACCGCCATGGCGTAGGTTCCGGTCTCGATGCGGTCCGGCAGTACGGAATGCCGCGTGCCGTTGAGCCGCGCGACACCTTCGATCACGATGCGCGAGGTGCCGGCGCCGGAGACCGTTCGCACCCATCTTGTTGAGGCAGTCCGCAACGTCGGCGATTTCCGGCTCGCGCGCGGCGTTCTCGATCACGGTCGTGCCGCGTCGCGAGCACGGCCGCCATCATCGCAGTGTGGGTGCCACCGACAGTCACCTTCGGGAAGACGATCTCGCCGCCCTTCAATCCATCCTTCGCGCTCGCGACCACGTAACCACCGTCGATGTCGATCGTCGCGCCGAGGCGGTCGAGCGCCATGATCAGGAGGTCGACCGGCCGCGTTCCGATCGCGCAGCCGCCGGGCATCGAGACCTTCGCCTGTCCCATGCGCGCGACCAGCGGCGCCAGGACCCAGAAACTCGCGCGCATCTTGGACACGAGGTCATAGGGCGCGGTGGTGTCGACGATGTTGGCCGCAGAGATATGAATGGTGTGGCCGTCGTATTGCGGCTCGCCCAGGCGCTTGCCCGGCACCATGACATCGACGCCGTGATTGCCGAGGATGCGCTGCAGCAGGCCCACGTCGGCCAGCCGCGGCACATTGTCGAGAACAAGCGTCTGGTCGGTGAGCAGGCTTGCGATCATCAGCGGCAGGGTGGCGTTCTTGGCGCCCGAAATCGGGATCGTGCCGATCAGCGGCCGGCCCCCGACGATACGAATGCGATCCATAACCCCCTCCTGGCTCGGCCCGCGCTCGCGCGCACCGGTTTTGTTATGGGCCGTTCTCCGGCCGCATGCAAAGCCCGTTCCCGGCTGCAGGCGCCCCCTTCAGCTTTCGGATGTATCGGGTACCGCGGCTTTGGCAGTGTCGGGGTCGAATCCGGCGGAATCGTGGGACGAACCGTGTCGGGGTCCCAGGCGCGCGCGCGCCTGCGCCTTGCGCCGCTTGAGATTTTCCCGTAGCGCCGCCCGCATGCGATCGGCCTGCGCGCGATCGCCCGAGTTGCGGCCGGCGCCATCGTTGCGATGGCCCGTCATGGCCTACCGATAAGACGCGCTGGCGCGGCCCGCAAGCGCCCGCCGGATGGCTCGACATCCGGCGCTCCATCGGATATTCGCTGGCCTGCCTGCGAAAGCTGCCGTAGCTCAGTGGTAGAGCACCCCCTTGGTAAGGGGGAGGTCGTAAGTTCAATCCTTACCGGCAGCACCATCCCCTTGATGCTCAAAGGAAATCCACAGGCTAAGTTTTTGAGAGCACCCCCTTTTTATTTTCCATCTTGACGCGAACGGAATTTCTGCTCCTTGAAATTCCATCCAATTCTCAAGCCCAATTTCGCGTGTTGGTGCAAAATTGGTGCAAAATTTTCGGGTGTGAATAGCGCACTTGCGCGTTCGCCGAGCCGTGCTTCAATGAAGGTCTATTAGCTAGCTGTGAGCTTTCATTAGGTTGTCCATCCGGTCCTGACCGAGGAAGCTGGAGTTGCGAGGCTTCAGATTCCGGGAGGACCGGATGAACGTGCACAAGAATGCCCGGCTCACGCCGCGCGGTCGAGAGCGGATTGTACGGCAGGTTGAGAGCGGGCAGACGCCGGAGGCCGTCGCCGAAGCCGCAGGCGTCTGCCCGCGGACCGTTCGGAAGTGGGTTGATCGATATCGCCGCGAAGGATTGGCAGGATTGCAGGATCGCTCATCCCGGCCGCATCGGCTGCGGCAGCCGACGCCCCAGGCGGTGGTCGAGGAGATCGAACGGCTGCGCCGCCAGCGCTGGACTGGCAAGCAGATCGCCGCCGAGACCGGTGTCTCGCCAGCCACCGTCAGCCGTGTTCTGCGCCGGCTCGGCTTGAATAAGCTGAGTGCCTTGGAGCCGGCCGAACCGGTCCGGCGCTATGAGCGCGAGCATCCGGGCGAGCTCATCCATCTCGATATCAAGAAGCTCGGCCGGATCGGCTCCGTCGGGCATCGCATCACCGGACGACAACCTGGCGTGGTCAACCGTCACCACGGCATCGGTTGGGAGTTCGTCCATGTTTGCATCGACGATGCTTCGCGCGTCGCTTTCGTGCAGGTCATGGCCAACCAGCGCAAGGAGAGCGCTGTCGCCTTCCTGGAGGCCGCCGTCGCCTACTACGCCAAGCTTGGCATTCGCATCGAACGCGTGATGACGGACAACGGCTCGTGCTACCGGTCAACGACTTTCCGGGCAGCCTGCAAACTGCCTCGGCCTTCGCCAAATCTTCACCAAGCCCTACACCCCGAAGACCAATGGAAAAGCCGAGCGCTTCATCCAGACCGCACTTCGAGAGTGGGCCTACGCTCGAGCCTATCAGAACTCGGATCAACGATCGGCCGAGCTGCTCCACTGGCTCCATCGCTACAATTGGCATCGGCCACATGGTAGCTTGAAAGCCAACACACCCATCAGTCGCCTCGGTCTATCCGAGGACAACCTGTTGAGGCTCCACAGCTAGTGCGTTCGAGTGTGTGCCTGTCACTAGCGGGCACACGTTCGAGCGAAACATTTATGAAAGTGAAGGAGAAGAAGGTCTATTACTGCGAACACTGTAAGAAGCACGGTCTACGCGCGGCGAACATTCAGGAACACGAAATACACTGCACTGCAAATCCCAATAGGGTTTGTGGCCTCTGTGCGAGGGACTGCGCCGAACACCCCTACAGTGAAGAGATAGCAAAAATCCGTGCCAGCCACGATTGGCTAATGACAATGAGAGGCAAGGATGGTGTGGGTGATAGCGGCATATCGGGTACGCACTGCAAGACGCACGAAGACTTTGTGCTCAGGCTACTCAAAGACCTCGAATGTCCGCCCTGTGCCCTAGCAATCGTGCGCCAAACCGGCATCTCGTCTTACATGCCCTACTATGACTTCAAGGACGAGATGCAAAAATATTTCGAGCAGAAACACAAAGAACAGATGCTTGACGACTATTACTCCATGTAGAGGTGAGCATGTCCAGCGAGCAGACCCCACCCAACAATCCCTCGCACTATGAGATAGAGCGTCAACACGCTCAACGCGCCCACGACAAGATTGACGCCTTTCACGAATACGTAAACCAAGCAGCTATCAGGGCATCCGAACTCGCGCTACGAAACTTGCTCCTCATCAACGGCGGTGCGGCAGTCGCTCTCCTCACGTTTGTCGGCCATCTTCCGCAACCACAGAAGACCGCGATTGCTAACAGCCTTGTGTGGTTCGCATCAGGCGTCGCGCTGGCCGCTGGTGGAACCGCCCTCGCCTACTTCACCAATTACTTCATGGCAGGCGTTGCCAGTTCCAAACTGAGGACGTGGGAACATCCGTATGTTCAACCGGGTCCTCAAACTTCTATGTACATCCGACTCAATCGAGGCTTTCACATTGCCGCTGTCTTCACGGCGATTGCATCACTTGCTGTGTTCGTCTGTGGCATGCTTGAAGTCAGAAACGCACTCAGTGCCCTTCGATGACACATACCGCACACTCGGCACACTGCACGCCACAATTGGTGGTGCAAAACAGGTGCAAAGTTCTTGAAATGGACTCAAATTCTTTAGTAATATCAATGCCTTAATCAACCTAGAAATCCGGTTTGGTAAGGGGGAGGTCGTAAGTTCAATCCTTACCGGCAGCACCATCCAAAAACCGCATAGAATTCGAGGTTTCGGCACTTCCCGCCGGAGAACGGGTCGTGGCGGATCGTGCCAAACGCTGCAGGAACATGCGGCGGTAGTGGCGCGTTCGAGCGGCAGGAGCTTCGCTGCGCGTTTGGTCGACCTCAGAGCGTGGCCGATCGATACCTCATCCGCGGCTGCCGGAGAGGTTGCCGTCGGATCGCCTGTTGTCGTGATCCACGCCGAATTCCGCCTTGGTGACAGGCCTTACGCTGCACCGGTGATGCCCTGCGCATAGAGCAGCTTTGCCAACTGCTTGCGCGCGTGGAACATTCGGGTCTTCACCGTGTTCTTTGGGATTCCAACGATCGCTGCAATTTCGTCAATCGACTGCTGGTGGTAATAGACGAGGTCAATAATCTCGCGGAGAACTGGCGATAATTGCGCCAAGCACACGCGGATCGCGGAGTTTGTTTGCGTCTTTTCGATTGCCAATTCCGGACTGTCGGTCGGATCTGCGATCGTCTCCGCCTCGGTTTCATCCAACGGTTGGTGCCATCCTCTCCGCCGCGCATCAAGCGCCCTGTGGCGGGCGATCGCCAGAAGCCAGGTTGTGACTTGGGAGCGCTGCTCGAACGCGCCTGCCTTGCGCCAGACGACGAGGAAGACATCACTCACGATCTCCTCAGCGAGTGATTCATCTTTGATAAGACGCAGCGCGAAGCGAAAAACACGCTTGCTGTGCCGCGCGTAGAGGGCCTGCATCGCAAGCGAATTGCCAGCTGCAATACGCTCGATCAGCACGGAGTCCGGCGTCTCTTTTATTGCAGCCTGTGCATGGTTGCCCGAAGTGCGTGAGCGGGCGACATCCCCCGATAGACCCGTGATGTTCGCAATCATGCTCGCGTCCCCTTGATCTTCTTCCCGATCTGCCCAGGAGACTAGGACAGTCGTTTCGAACGCCTCCATTGTACGAGGGGCGACTAAGACCATCTAAATGCACAATGGCGTTATACCGACGTATAGAATGCGCGCAGGCACGGCCGCAGACGCATCTTAGGCACCGGCCGCGGCTTGTAGCAGTCACTGCCGCGACTGACATTCAGGGCTTCCGCCTGCCCGGTGATCGGCAGGTCGTGTCCACGGTCGATCATCGCTTTGTGCTCAGCAATCCCGCCTTGGGGAGCGCGCCCTCCAAGAGAGCGTTCTCCGGCGTCAGACGTATCACGAACTTCGGAAGCGGGGCACTAGGACCGAATGGTCTGGGCAAGAGAATAGCTAGAGCTGCGGCCCCGACAGGCTTACGACGCGCTCTGCGCGAAAGACATTGCTGTACAGATTTGCGATCCATTGTCGCCCGCTCGAAGTGACATTGAGGTAACGAATCGCTGTGTGGATGTGAGGAGAAACGCTGCTCCAATAGAACTTGGGATATTTGTAGACCAGATCGGCCGGCGTCACATAGCCAAGCTTCTTGTTGAGCCCGGTTTCTTCGAACTCATAGAACAGTGCGTTGACCTTCCTGAGATAGTGCGGATCCCCAAGCTGGCCGATCAGATCGGCGGCTCGCAAGAGCGAGCCCTCTTCCTCGTCGAGATTATTGTTCAGCGATTCGATGTATGGAAAGCGTGTGTATTCGATTGCCCGGGCAATTCGCTTGGCGTCCAATTCTTTGACCAACTCGATGCGGTCCAAGACAAACAACTTCGAACGATCCACATGATACGGGGCGAGCGCAGCATCGGACGATCCTGTTGGAAGCCGGATCGTGCGACGAGTCTCATCGATGACGTAAGCGTCATCGGTGTCGCCTTGGACGATGCCGCGAACGTATCCAATATCATGGGCCAGACACGCGACGATGAAGCTTGCGTAGTCGTCAGGTGTTGACGGAACCAGCAGCGCACGCCCCTTAAACATGTCGTGTCCGGCAAGTGTGACGAGCATCGTGTGCTCGATATCGTGATAAAGGGCGTCGCTGTTTCCAATGCACTCGAGAGCCAGTTTGGCCGCGAATGGGACAAGCTCTGCCAGACGCGCGTGCGAGGCCCCAAATCGTCCCCTCATGTCCGAGGCGAGGAACGAGCCCAGCGCTTCTGCCGCCAATTGAGGTATCGTGATCATCATCTCACCACCCCGTTCGACGCACGGTCGCTTCTCGCCAGGAGCGACCCCGTGGGCCAATCAACAACGGACCAGAGCCCGGTTGAAGTTGGCCTTAGGTCCAATCCTGCGGTCAGCGGGCGAAATGGTCCTAACCAAAACCACCAGCCGACGTGTCCAAATCCGGGCGCGGCGGCGCACGGACGTGGTTGATCCGACCTAAAACCGTTTGCGTCACGGCAATCACGCGCCGGTCGAGTGGAGAAGTTGCTGGCATGACCTAGCAAAACAGGCTTCGGTTCAATGGACAGATTGGCTTGGAACCACGCGACTAGGTGCGATCTTCAAGGAGCTGTGACTGGTGTCTGAAGGGCTGGAATTCGTCGTCCGTGCGGTGTTGATCGGGGTCGGTGCCACAGCCGTGCTGGATCTCTGGGCTGTTCTTGCGACGCGCCTGGTTGGATTCCCGGCTCCAAACTGGGGCTTGGTGGGACGCTGGGTTGGGTATTTCCCGCGGCGACAGTTCGTACATAACAACATCGCGGAGGCAGCGCCCGTTCGTGGCGAGCTGATGATCGGGTGGGTCACCCACTACGTCACGGGCGTCGTCTATGCGGCTTTGCTTCTGGCGGTATGGGGCTTCGGCTGGGCGCGTCATCCGACCCTGCTCCCGGCCTTGATCGTCAGCCTCCTTGCTCTGGTCGCGCCATTTTTCATCATGCAGCCGGCTATGGGCGCCGGGATCGCAGGCTCGAAAACGCCGCGCCCGAACGCCGCCCGCCTGCGTAGTGTCGCTGGCCACACTGTTTTCGGTATCGGCCTCTATGGCGCGGGCATGCTCTCGGCGCTGCTGACCTTGCCATAACAGGCGAGAAGTCGCTCTCCCGCCGGCTGCAGTCCGGCCCTCTGTCGTGTCATCTTGTGTGAACCGGGGTGGGATCCCGGCGGCCGACCGGCGACGCAAAGCCGCAGACATTCGGCCAAGGCCTATGCCGAACTGCTGGCCAAGGTTACGCAACACGGGGTCCGGCACCGCCTCGCTACCATTCTGGTGCGGCAGAACCCACGCAGCGTCATGGAACAGGGGCGGCGGGCTCGATCCCCGCTTGGTGATAGGCTACACCCATGACGCCGGACAGGCCTACGATCTGGCGCGTCCCGATGGTCTTGAGGTGACGCGAGGAACGGACGACAGCGAATTGACACGCGACCCGTTGCGATGCAGAGCCAAGTGGTTGCTGGATCGCTACAATCCCCGATCCAATCCGTTCCCTTGGTAAGGGGGAGGCCGTAAGTTCAATCCTTACCGGCAGCACCAGTTCTGAGGGACGTCGTCGCGTCACTTGTTGCGACGACACCATGGCACCGAAAAATCCGAACGAACCGCTCTCGCATGCCCCATCCGCAGCCTCCCATCGCCCAGGCTCTCCAGCGCGCTCTGGCGGCGCATCGGGCGGGCGAGTTCGGTCAGGCCGCGGGACTCTATCGCAACATCCTTTCCGAACATCCGGGCGAGCCAAACGCGCTTCGGTTCTTAGGCCTCATCGAGTTCCAGCGCGGGCACGCCGAAGAAGCGATCCGGCTCATTTCGGAGTCGGTGAGGCGTGATCCGCGTTCGGCTGAGAGTCATTGGCTGCTCGGTCAGCTCTATATGCGGCAGCGCCAGCCCGAGCGGGCGCTCGGGAGCCTGCAATCGTGCGTGACGATCGAGCCCGGTCACGAGAACGCACTCCTTGCGCTCGGCAACCTGCACATGGCCGCAGGCCGGACCGCGTACGCGGTCGAATTGTTCCGGCGCGCCGCAACCGCCAACCCAGAACTCTGCGGAGTGCTGGTCCAGTTTCGGCCGCGCCCAGCACGCGCTCGCCCATTACGATGAGGCGCTCAGTGCCTACGGGAAGGCGCTGGCGCTCAATCCGCGCAATGTCGAGGTCGTCGCCAACTGCGGTGCTGCGCTCATCAAGCTCGAACGCTTCGACGAAGCGCTCGCCGCGATCGACCAGGCGCTCGCGATTGTCGGAGACAATCCGCAAATCTGGTTCAACCGCGGCTTGGTGTTGCAAAAAATCGGCCGATTGCAGGAAGCCGCCACAGCCTACGACCGGGCGGTCGGCCTCAAGCCAGACCAGCCGGAGTTCTGGCAAAACCGCGGCTCCTTGCTGCAGCGGCTGAAGGACCCGCAGGGCGCGCTGGACAGCTTCGATCGCGTTCTCGCGCTGCGTCCACGCGACGCCGAAGGACTCAATGGCCGGGCTTCGGCGCTTAACGATCTCGGACGTTTCGACGAAGCGCTGGTCGACGTGGACAAGGCGATCGAAATCGATCCGGGCCGCGCCATCGCGCATGGCAATCGAGGCAACATCCTCTTCAACCTCTATCGGGTGACCGATGCGATCGCGAGTTTTCGGCGCGCCGCCGCGCTCGAGCCCGACAACCCGTCCCACCACACCAACCTGATCTTCGCCCTCAACTTCGATCCGTCCCTGACGGTTGCGGATCATCAGGCCGAACGCGCGCGATTTGAGGAGAAGTTCGGCCGGCCGCTTGCCGCGCAGATTCGCCCGCACAACAACGACCCCGACCCCAATCGCCGGCTGCGGATCGGCTACGTCAGCGGCCACTTCCGGCATCAGGCGGCGACGTACAACTTCGGCGGCGTGATCGTCAACCACGACTGCGAACTGTTCGATGTCGTGTGCTATTCCGACACGCGCCAGGAGGATGACGTAACCGAGAAGCTGCGCGCTCGCGCCGACACCTGGCACAACATCACGACGCTATCGGACAAAAAGCTTGCCGACCTGGTCCGCGTGGACAAGATCGACATCCTGGTCGATCTCGTCGGGCACATGGGCGGCAACCGCCTGCTCGCATTCGCACGCAAACCTGCACCGGTTCAGGTAACGTCCTGGGGCGAGCAGAACGGAACTGGACTTACCGCGATTGATTATTTCCTCGCAGATCCGGTGTTCGCGCCGGAGAGCTACCGGCCGCTGCTCGCGGAGAAGACCGTCGACCTCCTCAACTTCGCGGCCTATTGGACGCCGGGCCTGCTGCCCGAACCCTCACCGTTACCGGCGCTGTGGCGCGGCTATGTGACGTTCGGCTCCTTCAACCGCCTGCTGAAGGTGCAGGAGCAGGCCGTTGCGTGCTGGTCCAAGATTTTGAAAGCCGTGCCAAGCTCACGGCTCGTCCTCAAGGAGCCGCGCCTCGCAGAGGAGCATCAGTGCAGCCGCATGCAGGCGATGTTTGCGGCGCACGGCATCCCACGGGATCGATTGACGCTGCTGCCTGGCACCGACCGATTCAGCCATTTCCGCGCCTATCATGACATCGACATTGCGCTCGACCCGTTCCCGCACGGCGGCGGGATCACGACGCTCGACGCGCTGTGGATGGGCGTTCCTGTCGTCGCGACGCCTGGCCCGACCCTGTCCTGCCGACAGGCGGCTGCCTGCCTGACCACGGTCGGGGCAACGGAATTCATCGCACAGGACTACGATGCCTATGTCAGCGTCGCGGCCGAGCGGGCGCGCGACCTCGACGCCCTGGCACAGCTGCGGGGAAGTCTCCGGCAACGAATGTTCGATTCCGGGATCACCGATCTGCCGCGCTATGCGCGCGGTGTCGAACAGGCCTACCGGACAATGTGGCAGACTTGGTGCGAGCGCCAGGCCGGGCGATCCTGAACCTCGCGCCGACGCGGCCCTGTGTCGCCCACCCTGTCACGCCGACCGTCTGGCGCGGCAAAGCCGCCCGGGCCTAAGATTGAACCGCCGAGTTGCCACGGGAGAGGCTCATGAGAACGCTCCGGTCTTCGCTCGCGCCGGCCATCGCGGTGCTGGCGTCGCTCGTCATCGGCGGTCCCGTCAGCGCGGACACCGACAAGATCAGGATCGGCAAGATCACGAGCGGCAGTGGCTTTCACATTCCGACCTACATCGCGCTTGACCACGGCCTGTTCAGGGCCGAAGGCCTCGATGCTACCTCGGTCGAACTGACCGGCCGCGCGCTGGTGACCGCGGGGCTCTCCAGCAATATCGATTTCGTGCCGATCCCCTCGGGCGGCGCGCAGGCCGCGTTGAGCGGCGCAAAGATAAAATATGTCGTCGGCCAGTCGCTGCGTTCGCAATGGGTGATCGTGGTGCCGCAGAGCATCAAATCGGTCGCGGAACTGCGCGGCAAGACGCTCGGCTACGGCCGCCAGGGCGCCGCCGACTACGACGAAGGCCAGGCGGTGATGCAGCGCGCCTTCAACATGGAGGTCGGCCGGGACTACAAGGTGATCTCGTTCCAGGGCGAGTCCGACCGGGTCGCCGCACTGATCAACGGCGACATCGCGGGAGCGCTGCTATCGGTCCCGCACGCCGTCAAGGCCGCCGCTGCGGGGGTGAAAATCCTGGTCCGCGTCGGCGACCACATTCCGCGCGCCGGCGGCACGATCTGGACGCGCGAGGAATTCGTCGAGCAAAACCCGATCGCGACCAAGAAATTCATCCGCGCCGTCGCCAACGCGGTGACGCTGTTCCGGTCCAACAAGGACGCCTCGGTGCAGACGCTGAAGAAGTATCACGCCATCGCCAGTGATGACGAAGCAGGCCAGGTCTGGGAGCAGTTGCGCGACAGCTTCGGCGCCGAACTGCCGGCGGAGTTGTTCGCGCAGATCATCGAGTCGCGCATCGAGAGCATGAAAGCGGCGCGGCAATGGCCGGCTGACCGGCCGATGCCGGACCCGGAGCAATGGCTGGCGCGCGAGCTGCTGGATTCGACGCTCAAGGAAATGGGTTACGTCCCGACCAAGCTCGACGGCGCGGCCCATTGAGGGATAGCATCGCGCGGGTGTTGGCACACCCGGTCTGCTTCGGAGGAAAGACCCGTGACAAAAATCAAATCGCTACTGGCGTTGGCCACATCGCTTGCGACGGGCGCGACGTTGATCCTGGCTGCGGGTGCTGCGCAGGCGCAGACCAAGATCACCGTCGGCAAAATTCTCGGAGGCGTCGGGCTGCATATCCCAAGCTACATCGCGATGGACCGGGGCTTCTTCAAGGACGAGGGCCTCGACGCGCGCTTCGTCTCGCTGGTCGGCCGGCCCATGATCACCGCCGGTTTGTCGGGAAATCTCGACTTCGTGCCCATCCCCTCGGGCGGGGCGCAGGCGGTGCTAAGCGGCGCAAAGCTCCGTTACGTCGTCGGCCAATCGCTCAAACCGCAGTGGATCATTGTCACCGGAGCCAACGTCAACAAGCCGGAGGACCTCAAGGGCAAGACGCTCGGTTATTCGCGCGCCGGCGCCGCCGACTACGACGAGGGTGCGACCGTGATGTCGCGCTTCTTCAACATGCAGGTCGGCCGGGACTACAAGGTGATCTCGTTTCAGGGCGAGCCCGAGCGGATGGCCGCGCTGATCAACAACGACATCCAGGGGGCGCTGGTGTCCGCGCCGCGCGCGGCGGCGGCCAAGAAGGCAGGGCTGAAGGTGCTGCTGCGCACCGGCGATTACCTGCCGCGCGCCGGCGGCACGTTCTGGGCAACCGACGAATATTTCGAGAAGAACCGCGACACGGTGAAGAAATTCATCCGCGCCATCGCGCGCGGCGTGGTCTATCTGCGAGACAACAAGGCCGGCTCGCTGCCGAGCATCAAGGAACATCTCGGCATCCAGGACGACGACGAGGCGAGCGCGGTCTGGGACGAGCTGCACAACACCTTCGGCGCCGAGCTACCACCCGACCTGTTCCGCGAAATTTTCGAATCGCGGCGCACCGACATGATCGCCGCCAACCAGTGGCCGAAGGACAAGCCGCTGCCCGATCCGGAGCAGTTCCTCGCCCGCGACCTGCTCGAATCGACGCTGAAGGAAATGGGCTACGTCCCGACCAAGCTCGAAGCGCCGAAGAACTGAACGCGTAGAATCTTCCCGCCACTCGGTCCGGCTGCGGGTCACTCGCCGAGCGGCTGTGGGCGCCAGCGGCTGAGCCGGTGCTCGAGCAGCTGCACGAGCCACGTCATGACCAGCGACAACGCGGCGAACACGATCAGGCCGGTGAACACGACGTCGACCTGATAGCGGCCGGCGGCCTGCACCATCATCACGCCGAGCCCCGATTCCGAGCCAAAGAATTCGGCGACCACCACGCCCAGCACGGCGCGGCCGATCGCTAGCCGCAGCCCGGCCACGATATAGGGCAGCGAATTCGGCAGCACGACGAGGCGCGCGATGTCCCATTCGCCCGCGCCGAACGAGCGCACGACGTTGATCAGCGTCTTGTCGGCGTTGCGCACGCCCTCATAGGTGTTGATCAGGATCGGGAACAGCGCCCCGATGAACACCACGACCACCTTCGACCACAGTCCGAGCCCGAGCCACAGCATCAGCAGCGGCAGAAACACCAGCCGCGGCGTCGCGTTGAACGCGGTGATGAACGGATCGAGCATGGCGTTCAGCGTGCGGGAACGCCCGACCAGCACGCCGAGCGGCAGGCCAACCAGGATCGCAAGCCCGAGCCCGAGCGCAAAGCCGGAGGCGCTGACGCCGAGCGGCTTCCAGATCGCGCCGGTCGCAAACATGCTCCACATCGTGCCGGCGATCTGGCTCGGCGTGGTGAAAAAGAGCTTGGTGCCGGGAGCGATGGTGATGAAAAGCGGCAGGAGCTCCCACGCGATCAGCAGCGCGACGATGCTGCCAGTGCCGAGAATGGTCGGCTCGAACCGCTGCCAGATCGATTTTTCCGGGGCGGCGAGGTCGCTGGCCTCCGCCTGCGCAACCATCCCCACTTCAAGGGCTTGCGAGTCGCTCATCCGGTCACCGTCCAACTCGCCACGGGAACGCCGCCCGTTCCGCCCAGCGGATGCCCTCAGTCATAACCACCGCGATCACCATCACGACGATGATGCAGGCGAACATCTTGTCGAGTGCGAACAGATCACCGAATCGAGCGATGGCATAGCCGATGCCTTCCGACGCCGCGAAGAATTCGGCCACCAGCACGCCGATCAGCGCCCGACCGACCGCAATCCGGGAGGCGGCGACGATGTAAGGCAACACGCTCGGGATGATGACCTTGAGGTAGAGATCCTTCTCGCTGCCGCCGAGCGAGCGCACGACGTTGATCAGCAGGCGATCGACCGCGCGCACGCCTGCGGCAACGTTGAAGATGAACGGAAACACCGAGAGCAGGAAAATGATGATCGCCTTGCCGGAAACGCCGACGCCGAAGAACACGATCACGAGCGGCGCCAGCGCCACCAGCGGGCTCGCATAGAACACGGTCATCAGCGGATCGAGCGCATAGCCGACGCGCACGCGCCAGCCCATGACGACGCCGACGGATACGCCGACGATCACCGCCGCAATGAAGCCATAGGCGAACGGGATCGCGCTGACCGCAAGATCGCGCAGGAGGTCGCCGCTCTCGATCAGGTCCCACAAGCCGAGCGCGATCAAGCTCGGCTTGGAGATGAACAGCTTGTTGAGCGGGACCACCAGGAAGATCGCTTCCCAGGCCGCCAAGAACAGCGCTACGGAGAGGAGGCCTAGCAGCGCGTTACGATAACGTTCAAAGAAGCTCTCCCGCGGAACAGCCTCCTCGGCTGCGACGAAGGGCGCGCGACCGGCAATGTCCTCGGCCTGCGCCATGGCTAGACCACGATCTCGTCCTTGAGCGTCTGCCAGATTTGCAGCTTGAGCTCATTGAATTCGGGCGTCACCCGCATCTCGTAGTCGCGCGGACGCGGCAATTCGATCGGGAATACGCGCTTGGCGTGTCCGGGACGCTTGGTCATCACCATGACGCGGTCGGACAGGTAGATCGCCTCGTCGATCTGGTGCGTCACGAACAGCACGGTCTTGCGCGCCGCCTGCCAGATGCGCAGCAACTCCACTTGCATGATGTCGCGGGTCTGCGCGTCGAGCGCCGCGAACGGTTCATCCATCAGCAGCACCTCGGGATCGGTGGCGAGCGCGCGGGCAAGACCGACGCGCTGCTTCATGCCGCCCGACAGTTCGTGCGGATAGTGACCCTCGAAGCCCACAAGCCCGACCATGTCGATCAGCTGTTGCGAGATTTCGTGACGCGCCGGCGCGGCCATGCCCTTGAGCTCAAGCCCAAGCTCGACATTGCCCTGCACCGTTCGCCAGGGCAGCAGCCCGAACTCCTGGAACACCATGGCGCGATCAGTGCCGGGCCCCGCGATCGGTTTGCCGTCCAGGAGCAACTCGCCGGAATCGGGCTTGATCAGGCCGAGCACCACGTTGAGGAATGTGCTCTTGCCGCAACCGGACGGACCCACGATCGACAGGAACTCGCCTTCGAGCACGTCGATGTCGAATCCTTGCAAGGCGCGCACCGGACCGCGATTGGGCGGCCGGAAGGTGAGATTGACGTTGCGCCCCTCGATATACGCTTGCATGAGGCCCGGACCCCGCCGCGTCTTACGTTGGCTTTGTTGGCGCGCTGTGGCCGCCTACCCTGCCGCCGCCGGCGCCAGGATCCATTGCCGCATGACGCCGCACCCCCTCGCCCATTGCGGGCCATTGTTGCGATCAGGTCAAGCCTGAACGACGCGTGGCGGAACTCCACACCTACCGCAGTTGCGAAGAGGCCCGTCGACGAGCCCTATTCGGCGGCGGCAAGGCCCTTGCGGGCATTTTGCCTGAGAAAGCCCACAGCCATCTCGGTCGGCATGATGTCGCCGAAGGTTAGATAGAACGCGGACAACGACGCATTGTGGTCTTCGTCGGTTACCGCAGCATTGCCGTCGGTGATCATGACGGCCTTGTAGTTCAGCATCATGGCGTCGCGCGCGGTGGATTCGCAGCACACGTTGGTCACCGTCCCGGTGATCAACAGCGTATCGAGCCCGCGCGCCCGCAAGACCTCGTTCAGGTCCGACGAGCCCTGGATGAAAGCGCTGTAGCGCTGCTTCTCGACGATCAGGTCCTCCGGACGAACGTCGAGCTCGGGCCACAGCTCGTGGCCTTTGCTGTCCCGCGTCAGCGCCCGTGCCCGCTTCTCGGTGCGCTTTGGCCCGATCATGCCGTAGAGCACCGACCAGCTCTCGAGCGTCTCGTCGGTATAGGCGGTCTTGATCCAGACCACGGCGCCGCCGGTCCCGCGCACCGCCGCGGCCAGGCGATTGATATTGGGCACGATCTCATGGGCCGTCAGGCAGGGAGAGTGCGCGACCTCGGGCAGCATGAATGCATTCTGCATATCGACCACGACCAGGGCGGTCCTCGCCGGGTCGAGGTCGGCGTGCACGTGCTCGCGGCCATGCTTGGCGATGACGCGATCGATGACCGATTGCGAAATCGAGACCTTGTGCATCGAGCCCCCCTTGTCGTTCGCAGCACTTGTATCGGGCATTTTCTGTCAAGCCTGATTTCAACGTCATGCTCCTTTGATTGGAGCGCGACGGCTTGCAGCCAACCGGAAGCAGAACAACAAGACGGTCCGAGGTGAGCTCGCCATCAGGCGCGAGCATCGCGCCACAAACTTGTATTCGGTCGATCCGTGAGGATCGGAACCATGATGCAGTCATGCGCATCGGCGGCGAAGCTCCGAGGCGGCGGGCCCATTCTAAACCGCGGCTCAAAGACCATGTGCAAGGTCGGGTTGCCGCCACCTCGGTCCGTCACTGCAGCTCGACATCAACACGAGGACGAACTGCAAAACCTCATCGATGTATGCCGGCAGGCAAAGTCGTCACGTTGCTGGGCGAAGGAGCAGACCCTGCCGGCACCTCGCCGGTGGTCACTAAGCGCCAAAGCGCAATGAGGAGCTTTCGGGCTAGCGCCACAATCATGGTCTTGCGCGTGCCGCCGCGGGCGTCGGCAGTTCGGTTCCGATACCACTCGGCCAACACGCTATCCTTCTGATGCAACAGATGACCCCAGGCGAGCTGGATCATCCCGCGGCGCACGCGGGCATTGCCTGCTTTGGCAAGCCCTTGCTCGCGTCGCTTCTTGCCGCTTTCGGCTGGTGCTCCTGTTAGACCGGCGTACCGCGCAACGGCTTTGCGATCTCGCAGCTTGCGCGAGAAAACCTCCTGCACGAGCATGTCTGCGGTCTCGATGCCAACCCCGACCACCCGAGCCAGCAGGCGAACCATCGGATTGCGTCCTTCTTCGGGCGTTCGTTCCAGCCGCTCGGCGCGTGCCACTTCGATCTCCTTGATCTGCTGCTTCACGAAGCGCAGATGGGCCATATCGCGCCGCAGCTCGGCTAACGTGTTCGGCGGCACAGGATACCCTCAGGCGTGCGCAGCGTCTCCAGTCGATCAGACGCATGAGCCAAGGTTGGTCTGAAGCCGCGAATGCCGAGACGGGCGAGATTGGCCCTCACTCGGTTCACGATACGCGTGCACTCTTTGACGAGACTCTCGCGCTCACGGCTCGGACGCCTCGCGTCCTCGTCCTCGATCGTGGGGATTGCAGCCATGGTGCAGTGGTTCGGCTCGCCGCGCAGCCAGCCGAGAAAGGCACGCTTGAGCAGCTCGGTATCGAGCCGATCCGTCTTCGCCCGCCGATGCTCACGCGAAACGGGGACACTCGACGGGTGAATGACATGGGCTTCAATCTGATGGGCGCGCAGCCAGCGCGCCAGCCAGAAGCCATCGCGACCGGCCTCGAAGGCAACGGTGATGCGCTTGATGGTGCGTCCAGCCTTGGCTGCTTCCTTCCGCCAGCGATGCAGAAGCTGCAGTAGTCCTTCCTGATCGGTCGCGAGCTTCTTCAGCGGCTGGCGTTCGATTCCCGGCACGATGCCGGCAACGAGCCAGCTCGCCTGGCCCATCTCAATTACCGCGATCAATGTTGCATCTTGTTCGAGAGCGAACTAGAGATCTGCTCAAGTCGTTGGGCTGTGGCATGGGGCGCTCCATCGGTTGGTTGCAGCGACGATGGTGCCAGTGCCTCGCCGCGCCCCATAGCATCTAAACCAATAGGCGCGGCCGGCGCCGCGATCAACCCGCCGCCGGTGCTGGTCAGAGCTGCCGCCCCGACCTTCCGGACCGTCGGAAAATCGATGCGGAAAGCTCATTTGCGGTGAACTACCGCCTCGACAAACATCGTAGAAGCCTTCTAAAAGTGTGCTGTGGCAACCACCTACCCACCCGGATCGAAGGGCCATTCCGCGTGACCAAATCGACGAAATACGATGGGTTTTTCGATCAAGCCATCGCCAATCTGCGGCAGGAGCGCCGTTACCGGGTATTTGCCGACCTCGAACGCATCGCCGGCCGGTTTCCGCACGCGATCTGGCATTCCCCGGAAGGCCCGCGCGATGTCGTGATCTGGTGCTCCAACGACTACCTCGGCATGGGGCAGCATCCCAAGGTCATCGGCGCGATGGTTGAGACCGCGACCCGCATGGGCACCGGGGCCGGCGGCACCCGCAACATCGCCGGCACCAACCATCCGCTGGTCGAGCTTGAGCGCGAGCTCGCCGATCTGCATGGCAAGAGGTCCGCGCTGGTCTTCACGTCGGGCTACGTCTCGAACGAGACCGGCATTTCCACGATCGCCAAGCTGATCCCGGATTGCCTGATCATCTCGGACGCCTACAACCACAATTCGATGATCGAAGGCATCCGCCAGGCGCGCTGCGACAAGCAGATTTTCCGCCACAACGATCTCAATCACCTCGAAGCGCTGCTGCGCGCGGCGGGCGACCGTCCCAAGCTGATCGCGTTCGAGAGCATCTATTCGATGGACGGCGACATCGCCCCAATCAACGCGATCTGCGAGCTGGCGGAACGCTACAACGCGATGACCTACCTCGACGAAGTCCATGCCGTCGGGATGTACGGGCCGCGCGGCGGCGGCGTCGCCGAGCGCGACGGCGCGATGCACCGGGTCGATGTGATCGAGGGTACGCTCGGCAAGGCGTTCGGCAGCCTCGGCGGCTATATCGCAGCCAACGGTGCGGTGTGCGACGCGGTGCGCTCCTATGCGCCGGGCTTCATCTTCACCACGGCTCTGCCGCCTGCGGTGTGCGCAGCGGCTGCGGCCGCGATCCGCCATCTGAAGACCTCGCACTGGGAGCGCGAACGCCACCAGGAGCGGGCGGCTCGCCTCAAGGCGGTTCTGACCGCGGCCGGCCTGCCGGTGATGAACACGCCGACGCACATCGTTCCGGTGATGGTCGGTGATCCTGAAAAGTGCAAGGCGGCGAGCGACCGGCTGCTCAGCGAGCACGGCGTCTACATCCAGCCGATCAACTACCCGACCGTGCCGAAGGGCACCGAGCGGCTGCGCATTGCGCCCTCGCCCTACCACGACGACGCGCTGGTCGACGGGCTCGCCGAAGCGCTGGTCGAGGTCTGGCAGCAACTCGGCTTGCCGCTGCAGCAGCGACCACTCGCAGCCGAATAGCACCGCCGCCTTCGTCCAGTCTTCGCTCTGATTATTCTTCCGGGCGCTGACCCGCGGTCGACGACACGTCGGTCGGAGGCGGCAACGGTCGCATCCGATGCGCGAGGAACGGCACCAGCAGCGACACCAGCAGGAACCGCGACAGGTGATGGGCGCCGACGTACACCGGATCGAGGTGCAGCGCGAGCGCCAGCACCATCATGGAATCCTGCGCGCCCGGCGCGAACGCAACGATGGCGTCAGCGACCGGCACCGCAAGCAGCGTGGTCAGCAGCAGCACGAACAATGAGGCTGTGGCAATCGCCACCGTGAACGACCCGAGCGCCGCACCGAGAAAGCGCAAAAGCGTCCGTGGATCGGTGTTGACGAAGCGCGAGCCGGTCACCGCACCGATGCCGATCACGGCGGCGGCCGCCACCCACCACGGCAGCACCGCGGCAATAACCCCACCGCCATGCAGGATACCGGAGCCCAGCATGGCGCCGAACATCAGCCCGCCCGGCAGCCGCATGCGCCAGACCGCAAACCCGCACGCTGTGGACACCAGGACCAGAATGGCAAGCTCGGTGAGCGACTCGGGTCCCGCGCCGAACCTCGGTAGCAGGCCGCCGGGCGCCGTCAGCCCGAACAGCGCGAGGCCGGACGGGATGCCGATGGTCAGCGCAACGACGCGCATGGTCTGCACGATCGCGATCGCGCGCAGATCGGCGTGATACTCGGCGGACAGCGCCATCACCTGCGCGAGCGCGCCAGGACTCGCGCCGAACAGCGCCGATTGCGTGTCCCAGCCGTGCACGAAACGCAGGTACGAGGTGGTTGCAAGGATCATGCACAGCGTCGCAATGCCGAGCACCGCGATGCTCAGCGGGAAGGCCGCGAGCCCCTTCAGCGTCTCCGGGGTCACCACCGCGCCGAGTGAGATGCCGACCAGCACCGAAATCACCCGCGACAGCCCGATTGGGATCACCACCGGCCGCCGCAACAGGCCCGCGACCGCCACTGACAATAGCGAGCCGGAAATGAGGCCGGCCGGAAAGCCGATCAGGCTGAAGACCACGCCGCCGACCGTGGCGATCAGCAGAGTCTCGGCCGTGCGGATCAGGTCGCGTCGTTGAAGAAACGAGGGCAGCGCCATCAGCGCGATCAATGCCGCGACAACCTTGCGCCGTCAATCAAGCCCTGGAACGACTGGGCTCGCCGCGTTTGGGCGAGCACGATACGCACCAGGTCGGCGGTATTCCGGGCGCCGAGCTTCTCCATGATGCGTGCGCGATGCACCTCGACCGTGCGCGGGCTGATCCCGAGGCGACGGCCGGTCTCCTTGTTGGAAGCGCCGCCCACGATCTGCGCCAGCACCTCGCGCTCGCGCGGGGTCAGCGGATGCTGCTCCATGCGCCCCTTGCTCCGATCCACCCCACGGGAAATGCCGGCGTCGCAAGGTTGCGACGAACATCCCTGGATTTCAAGGCACGCCGCAGCATGACGGCGAGCGAGCCGACCGCAGCGATGAGGAGGTTGTGGTTTGTCAGCATCGCGTTACTCCCGGTTCGCGTTGCGTCGATCGCACGCGGTTACGCCGGCGGTGCTGAACTCCCCGAATGTCGGGCCTTGGCTTGCAGTGCCGCGGATGGCGGCCCCATCGCAGCCCACCAAACCATTGAAATATTGAACAATTTTCCCGGGAACACAGCCAATAGACAACCCCGCATGTTGTATGCTGACCTGAGGCCGCCGCCTCGCCCACGCGCCAGGCGGCGCTTTGCGCAGCCAATGGAGACGCCATGCTGCAAGGCTGGGTCGTCGTCGCGGTGGCGCTCGGCTACATCGGACTGCTGTTCGTCGTGGCGAGCTATGGCGACCGCGCGCGCGAGCACGGCCGAGCCGGCCGCCGGCGGCTGCTGATCTATCCGCTGTCGCTCGCGATCTATTGCACGTCGTGGACGTTCTTCGGCTCGGTCGGCCTTGCGTCGCGCACCGGCTTCGACTTTCTCACCATCTATATCGGTCCGATGCTGATGATCGGGCTTTGCGCACCGTTCATCATGCGGATCGTGCGGCTCGCCAAGGCGCAGAACATCACCTCGATCGCCGACTTCATCGCGGCGCGCTACGGCAAGGGCCAGGCGGTGGCGGCGACGGTCGCGCTGATCGCGATCGTCGGCACCATCCCCTACATCGCGCTGCAGCTCAAAGCGGTGTCGTCCTCGCTCAGCACCATTCTGGCCCATGTCTCGATCGACACCGGCCTCGCGCAGCCGGTGCTCGGCGACATCGCGCTCCTGGTCGCGCTGTCGATGGCGGCGTTCGCGGTGCTGTTCGGCACGCGCCATATCGACGCCACCGAGCACCAGGACGGCCTGATGCTGGCGATCGCCACCGAGTCGCTCGTCAAGCTGGTCGCCTTCGTCGCGGTCGGCGTGTTCGTCACCTTCTGGATGTTCGACGGACCGGTTGCGCTGTTCTCGCAGGCGCATGGAGCGTCCCGCCACCGCCGCCGTGCTCACGCGCGAGCCGCAGCTCAGCACGCTGGCGGCGATGACGCTTCTGTCCTTCGTCGCCATCGTGCTGCTGCCGCGCCAGTTCCACGTCACGGTGGTCGAGAACAACAGCGAGTCCGAAATCCGGCGCGCGGCCTGGCTGTTCCCGCTCTATCTCGTGCTGATCAACCTGTTCGTGCGTGCCGATCGCGATGGCCGGCCTGCTGACGTTCCCGGCCGGCGGCACCGACAGCGACATGTTCGTGCTGGCGCTGCCGCTCGCCGCGAAATCCGAACTGTTCACGCTGCTCGCCTTCATCGGCGGGCTGTCGGCGGCGACCGCCATGGTGATCGTCGAGACGGTCGCGCTCGCCATCATGGTCTCGAACGACATCGTGGTGCCCTGGGTGCTGCAGCGGCGCGAGGCGCTGATCGCCGGCCGCGGCGACGTCGGCGCGCTGCTGCTGAAGGTGCGGCGCACCGCGATCTTCGTGATCCTGCTGCTCGCCTATATGTACTACCGGCTGGCCGGCGAGGCGCAGCTCGCCGCGATCGGCCTGCTGGCCTTCGCCGCGGTGGCGCAGCTTGCGCCGGCGTTCTTCGGCGGCCTGCTCTGGCGGCGCGGCACGGCGCGCGGCGCCATCGCCGGCATGATGCTCGGAATCCTGGCCTGGGCCTACACGCTGCTGCTGCCGAGCATCGCCGACCTCGGCATCATCGGCCAGCAGATTCTGGCCGCCGGCCCGTTCGACATCGCCATGCTGCGGCCGCAGGCGCTGTTCGGGCTCGACCTGCCGCCGCTGGTCCACGGCGTGCTCTGGAGTCTCGCGCTCAACCTCGCCGGCTATATCGGCTTTTCGCTGGAGCGCGAGCCGAGCTCGATCGAGCGGATGCAGGCCGACGTGTTCGTGCCGACGACATCTCGCGCCGATCAATCCGAGCTTCCGGCTCTGGCGCTCGGCCGTGACGGTCGAGGAACTGACCACGACGGTCGCGCGCTACCTCGGCGAGGAGCGCACGCGCGCCGTCGCTTCGAGAGCTTTGCGGCGACGCGGCGCATCAGCCTCGAACCCACGGCCGAGGCCGACTTCGAGCTGCTGCGCTACGCCGAGCACCAGCTCGCCTCGGCGATCGGGGCGGCCTCGTCGCGGCTCGTGCTGTCGCTGCTGCTGCGCAAGCGCACGGTCTCGACCAAGGCCGCGCTCAAGCTGCTCGACGACGCCAACGCCGCGATCCACTACAACCGCGAGATCCTGCAGACCGCGCTCGACCACGTGCGCCAGGGCATCGCGGTCTACGACAAGGACCTGCGTCTGGTGTGCTGGAACCGCCAGTTCGGCGAAATCCTCGACCTGCCGCCCGAGCTGACGCGGGTCGGGCACGGCCTTGAGCGAGATCGTGCGGTGCAGCGCCGAGCAGGGCGCGCTTGGCCCTGGCCCGGTCGACGCGCTGGTGCGCGAGCGGCATGCGCCACTACGTCTCGTCCGACACCGAGCCGTTCCTCAAGCGCTTCGCCGATCGCGGCCTTGTGGTCGAGGTGCGCACCAACCGCATGCCGGACGGCGGCATCGTCACCACCGTCACCGACATCACGCCGAGCGTTGCGGCCGCCGAAGCGCTCGAGCGCGCCAATGCCACGCTGGAAATGCGGGTGCGCGAGCGCACCACCGAACTCACCCGCCTGAACGCCGAGCTCGGCCGCGCCAAGGCCGACGCCGAGGAGGCCAACGTCTCCAAGACGCGGTTCCTCGCCGCCGCCAGCCACGACATCCTGCAGCCGCTCAACGCCGCCCGGCTGTACGTCACCTCGCTGATCGAGCGCCAGGGCAGTGCCGTGGCGAGGAGGCACGGCTGATCGGCAATGTCGATGCCTCGCTCGACGCGGTCGAGGAAATCTTCGGCGCGCTGCTCGACATCTCGCGGCTCGATACCGGCGCCATGCGGCCGGAACTCGCCAGCTTCCGCATCGACGAATTGCTGCGCCAGCTCGAGCTCGAGTTCACGCCGCTCGCGCGCGAGAAAGGCCTCGACCTCACCTTCATGCCCTGCTCGCTCGGCGTGCGCTCGGACCGCCGGCTGTTGCGGCGGCTGCTGCAGAACCTCGTCTCCAACGCCGTGAAGTACACGCCGCAAGGCCGCGTCCTGGTCGGCTGCCGACGCCGCAACGGACGGCTGCGGATCGACATTTTCGACACCGGCCTCGGCATCCCGAAGTCCAAGAAGCGCGTGATCTTCCGCGAATTCCAGCGGCTCGACGAAGGCGCCAAGGTGGCGCGCGGGCTCGGGCCTCGGCCTGTCGATCGTGGAGCGCATCGCGCGCGTGCTCGACCATCGGGTGGACCTGCAGTCGGTGCCGGGTCGCGGCTCGCGCTTCTCGGTCGAGGTGCCGGTTGCGACCGACGCGGTCGCCAAGCCAGCCGCGCACGCGCGGCCAGCGTCGACCGCGGCCAGCTGCTCGGCACGGTCGTGCTCTGCATCGACAACGAGCCGAAGATCCTCGACGGCATGGAGGCGCTGCTCGGCGGCTGGGGCTGCCGCGTGCTCAAGGCGCCGGACCTGGCCGAGCGCCGTGGCCGCGATCGCCGCAGGCGAAAGGTCTCGCCCAACGGGCTGCTGATCGACTACCATCTCGACAAGGGCAACGGCATCGACGCGATCGCCGAGTTGCGCCGGCGCTTCGGCGCCGACCTGCCGGCGATCCTGATCACCGCCGACCGCTCGCCGCACGTGCGCGACGAGGCGCGCGCGCACGACGTCCAGGTGCTGAACAAGCCGGTCAAGCCGGCTGCACTGCGCGCGCTGATGGCGCAGTGGCGCGTGCAGCGCGTCGCCGCGGCGGAGTGACGGCTGGCTCACTAGCTTCGGCCAAACTCTCAGCTTCCTTGCGCCGCGGCCTGCGGCCATTGCCCGAGTTCGATCTTGGCCGCCGCGATCACCGCCTGGGTGCGGCTGTCGACGCCGAGCTTCTGCAGGATCGCCGAGACGTGCGCCTTCACCGTCGCCTCCGAGACCGACAGCTCGTAGGCGATCTGCTTGTTGAGCAGTCCTTCCGACAGCATCATCAGCACGCGCACCTGCTGCGGCGTCAGCGTCGCAAGCCGCGCCATCATGGCGGCGGCCTCGGCGTCGGCGCCGCCGTCGAGATCGACGTCGGGCGGCGTCCACACGCCGCCCTTGAGCACGCGCATGATGGCCTCGCGCATGTCCTCGATGCCGAGCGTCTTCGGAATGAAGCCCGAGGCGCCGAAATCCATGCAGCGGCGGATCACGGCCGGATCGTCGTTGGCGGACACCACCACGACCGGCACGCTCGGATATTGCGCGCGCAGGAACATCAGCCCGGAAAAGCCGCGCACGCCCGGGCATGGTGAGATCGAGCAGGATGAGATCGACGTCGCCGCCCTTGTCGAGCAGCTTGGCGACCTCGTCGAACGATCCCGCCTCGGCGATCTCCGTGCGTTCGAACAGGCCGGAGACCGCCTCGCGCAACGCGCCGCGAAACAGCGGATGATCGTCCGCGATCACCAGGCGATAGAGCGGATCGTTCAAGGCACGTTCTCGATCATGCGCCGCCCCCGGCGGCAAGTCGAAGGCACCCGCCAAATCTAGCGATATTTCCGCCGCGTGCATTGTACCCCACCGGGCGGTCTCAGCGCGCGGCTGCCGATGAATTGCAGGATGAGCTCGCGCCGGTGCGGCCTGCGGCGGTGCTCCACCAGATAGATGCGCCTGCCAGGTGCCGAGCCCGAGCGCGCCGTCGCGCACCGGAACGTGCAGCGAGACGCCGGTCAGCATCGCCTTGATGTGCGCCGGCATGTCGTCCGGACCCTCGACCGTGTGCACCCACGGCCCGTCGTCGGGCGCAAGCCGCCGCAGAGCCGTGACGAGGTCGGTCTGCACGTCCGGATCGGCGTTCTCCTGGATCGTCAGCGAAGCCGAGGTGTGCCGCAGGTAGATCAGCAGCGCGCCGTCGCCGGCCCCGCTGCGTCCGAGGAATCGCGCGACCTCGCGGTGATGTCGGTGAAGCCCTCCCCCGGGGTCTCGACCACGAGCGTCGCGGTGCCGACGAGGTCGGGACGAGACTCGACTGATTGCCGATAGGCGGCCGGCCACGGCTTCGGCTCAGCTCTTGCGCTGCATGTCGCGTTGCAGCTCGACCATCATCTCCACCAGCCGCCGCCAGACCTTCTCCATGAAGCTCAGCACACGGTCGAGCTCGGCTTCGGTCGGCCCTTCGGCATTCGGCTTCGCATCGGGCGCCTTGGCGAGCGGCGGATCGCTCTTGACGCCGTCCGGGAGCGCCAACGCCGCGCGCCAGCAGTTCCTTCTTGAGCGCGGCATTCTCGCTC
This sequence comes from uncultured Alphaproteobacteria bacterium, assembly GCA_963821555.1. Taxonomy (GTDB): domain Bacteria; phylum Pseudomonadota; class Alphaproteobacteria; order Rhizobiales; family Xanthobacteraceae; genus Z2-YC6860. The sequence continues at coordinate 83,715 of CAWGEM010000001.1, forward strand.
TGCAAGCCGGCCGATCTCGCTTTCGAGCGCAGCGCGCTCGTTCGGCACCGCCTGGCATGACCAGCCGGTCGCGCTCCAGCCGCATTGCGAAACCTGGCCGGTGCGCGTGTCGAGCCGCATGAAGCTGTCGCGCACCCGGAAGAACGAGTAGCGGCCATTCTCGGTGCCGTCGGCGGCGACCGGGGCGGGCAGCGGCGGCGACGGTCGGAGGCGGGGCAGCGGCGGTCGAGGGCGCCGGCGAGGCGACATCGGCGTCGGCGAGCGATCGGATTGTTGGTCCGGCGCGCGACTCGATCCGCTGGAGGCACTCGATGCGGCTCTGCTGGATCGCAGCTGCAGGCGCGGCAGCATTCGCACCGGCGTGCTCGCTTTCCTGCGCGACGACCGGCGCACGCAGCCAAGGCGATCCTGACCAGCGCAGCGAATAGGGCAAACCGCGTCATCGTGGTCTCCATGTCCCGCAGGCAGCCATTGGGCACCGACAATACGGCGGCTCTGGGAACGCGGCAAGCTACCACGCGGGCACCACCCGACCCGCAACGGCCGGCCAGGGCCGCGCATTGCGTCGAAGCTATCTGATAATGCTGAACTTCTGGCATACGTGTGGCGCAGCGCTTTTCTTGACTCGCTCGACCCAGTCACTATGGTCCGCGCGGCTTCAAGGCCGGCAGGAATTGCCTGCATTTGCTTGCGTTTGCCGGGGTCGAGAGCCATGGCAACCGACCCGCGGGACGACGGCAAGGACAGCAGCCGGTCGGCCGAAGAGGCCGCTCTCTCCGCGAGGCTCCAGCGTCTCGACGAGCGGCTCCGCGAGCAGAGGCGCGAGCCGGAATGTCGAAGCTGGCTCCGGCCCAAGAATCGACCCGTCGGCGCTTGCTCGTGGTTTCCGGCTCTCCACCGAATTGGTCGCCGGCGTGCTGGTCGGCGCGTTCATCGGTTGGGCGCTCGATCGCTGGCTCGGGATTTCGCCGTGGGGGATGATTGTGTTTCTGTTGCTCGGCTTTGCGGCCGGCGTCATTAACGTGATGCGGGCGGCCGGAATTTCCGGTAGGCCCAAGCCATAGAACCGGGCGACAGAATTGCAGGATAAGAGCGGCGATGGCCGATCCAATTCACCAATTCGAAATCAACAAGCTCGTGTACACTCGGCCATATCGCTGGCCACGAGATCGCGATCACCAATTCCGCGATCTACATGGGGATCACCGTGCTCGGTACGGCGCTGCTGCTGATCGGTGCAAGCTCGGCGCGCGCGCTGGTGCCGGGGCGGATGCAGTCGACTCGCCGAACTGTCCTATGAGTTCGTCGCCAACACCATCCAAAGTACCGCCGGCAAGGAGGGGATGAAGTTCTTCCCGCTGGTATTCACGCTGTTCATGTTCATCCTGGTGGCGAACATGGTCGGCCTGATCCCCTACACTTTCACGGTGACGAGCCACATCATCATCACCGCCTCGCTGTCGCTGCTCGTCTTTTTCACCGTTCTGGTCTACGGCTTCTACAAGAACGGATTGCGCTTCTTCCGGCTGTTCGTGCCGGCTGGCGTCCCGGGCTACATCCTGCCGCTGATCGTATTCATCGAGGTGCTGTCGTTCCTGTCGCGGCCGATCTCGCACAGCGTGCGGTTGTTCGCCAACATGCTGGCCGGACACATCACGCTCAAGGTGTTCGCGAGCTTCGTCACGTTGCTCGGCGGGCTCGGCGTCGCCGGCTGGCTCGGAGCGACGCTGCCGCTGGCGATGGTCGTGGCGCTGTTTGCGCTCGAGCTGCTGGTCGCTTTCCTGCAGGCCTATGTGTTCGCGATCCTGACCTGCATCTATCTCAACGATGCCATTCACCCCGGACACTGAACCTTATCTTCGTTCCAACTCGAAAAGGAGCTTCCTCATGGATCCTGTGGCCGCGAAATACATCGGTGCCGGCATCGCCTGCATCGGCATGGGCGGCGCCGGCGCGGGCGTCGGCATCATCTTCGGCAGCTATCTGGCGGCAGCGCTGCGCAATCCGTCGGCGGCCCAGGGCCAGTTCGGCAACCTGATCTTCGGGTTCGCCGTGACCGAGGCGCTCGGCATCTTCTCGTTGCTGATCGCGCTGCTGCTTTTGTTCGCGCTCTAGGCAGGACCGCTCCGGGAGGTCGCAAACCATGGCGACGGGCGCACACACCGAAGTGCCGGGCGTCAAGGCCCCCTTCCCGCCGTTCCATGCGGAGACCTTCGCATCGCAGCTGCTCTGGCTCGCGATCAGCTTCGGCGTGCTCTATCTGCTGATCGCGCGGGTCGCCATTCCGCGCATCGGCGGCATCATGGCAGCGCGCAGCGAGCACGTCGCGGGCAACCTCGCCGAGGCGAACAAGCTCAAGGACCAGTCGGACGCCGCGCTCGCGGCGTACGAGAAGTCGCTCGCCGACGCGCGCGGCCGCGCTCAGACGCTGGCGAACGAGACCCGCGACAAGCTCAACGCCGAGGGCGAAAAAAACCGCCGAACGCTTGAGGGCGAGCTCAACGCCAAGCTCGCCAAAGCCGAAGAGACGATCGCCGCCACCAAGACCGCCGCGATGGTGAACGTCCACGGCATCGCAGTCGAGACTGCGGCTGCGATCGTCGAGCGGCTGGTCGGCACTCGCCGGCCGGCGCCTCGGTCGAGGCCGCAGTCGCCGACGTGCTCAAGCGCTGAGGAGCCGGCCATGACCGAACCCGAATTCTGGGTCGCCGTTGCGTTCGTGATCTTCGTCTCCGTGCTGATCTACCTCGGCGTGCCGCGCAAGGCATTCGACGCGCTCGACCAGCGCAGCGCCCGGATCAAGGGCGAACTCGACGAGGCGCGCCGCTTGCGCGACGAGGCCGCCAAGCTGCTGGCGGACTATCAGCGCAAGCAGACAAGAGGCCGAGCGCGAGGCCGAGGCCATCGTCGCCGAGGCCAAGGCCGAGGCCGAGCGCGTCGGCGCCGAGGCGCGGACGCGGATGGAGGAATTCGTGGCGCGCCGCACCAAGCTCGCCGAGACCAAGATCGGTCAGGCCGAGACGCAGGCAATTGCCGACGTGCGCGCCGCCGCGGCCGATGCGGCGGTCGCCGCCGCCGAAAAAATTCTGACGCAGACCACGACTGGCAAGGTCGCCGAAGACTTGATCGCGCGCGGTATTGCCGACGTGAAGGCAAAGCTCAACTGAAGGCTTTGGGCTTCCCCGACACCTGTGGTGAGGGCCGGCGGGCCCTCCGACGAGCGCAAATCCTGCGCAGAAATTTGTGCACAAGGAAGCGATTCTTGGTACGGATCTTCCCACGCCGAGTTGCGTGTCCATAATCCGGCCACGCGAATCACCTGTGCACGAGTTGGCGTTCACCCGAGTACAGCCCCATCGGGACCCCCGTGCTCATCTTTGACTGTAACGGCGTGCTCGTTGACAGCGAGGCCATCGTCGCCACCGTTGCGGCCCAGGAGCTCTCGCGCGCGGGCTTCGAGGTCGTCCCAGAGGTGGTGGCGCGATTTTTCGCCGGGCGCCGCCCGGCCGACATGATCGCCGACATCGAGACCGCGACTCGCCGCAAGCTGCCGGCCGACTTCGCCGCAACGCTGGCCGCTGCCACGCTGCGGCGCCTGTGCGACGACCTGCGACCGACCGCGCATGCCGCCTACGCGCTGACCTGGTTGCGCGGGCGCAAGTGCGTCGCCTCTTCCGCTCCGCTCGACCGCGTCCGCATCAGCCTCGAATGCACGGGCCTGTTGCGCTACTTCGATCCGTACCTGTTTTCGGCAAGCGAGGTTGCGCGCGGCAAACCTGCACCGGACCTGTTCCTGCACGTCGCCAACCGCATGGGTGTGCATCCGGAGGAGTGCATCGTGGTAGAGGATTCGGCGGCAGGCGTTGCGGCAGCGTCTGCAGCCGGCATGACGCCGATCGGCTTCGTCGGTGGCAGTCACACCAGTCCGGAACTTGGCAGCTTTCTCGCCCGCGCCGGCGCCCGTGCGGTGATCGCCGATATGCGTGCGCTCAAGAGCACCGTCGTCGCGCTACGCGGCTGGTAGCCAGGCTTCAGGTGCTCGGGCGAGTTCGGGGCGGCTGCCGCGGTTGGCGCCGGGCCGGCTCCTTCGGAGCCATCGGGTCAAATCCGACGTAGACGATGTAGGAATCGATGTCGCCCCCGGGTGGCATTGGGAAGCTCACGTCCTCCTCGACATGGGTGAACAGGACGTTGCCGTCGCCGGTCGGGATCGAAACGTTGATCCGCTGCAGCCGGGTCGTGATCGTCTTGGGCCCAATCCCTTCGCTGACCACAGCCATGCGAATCGGAACTTCGATATTGCCGGGGGTTCCCATCGGCCCGAGGACGACGCGTCCCTGAAGCCCCACACGCATGGTGAGCGTCGGCCCGCTCAACTTGCACTCGCGGGCCGTGTTCACGATGCCGACCTGGTAGCGCAGGTTGGTCGGCGAAGGTTCGGCCGGATTGGCCGACACACTGATGGTGGAAGCACCTTGGCGAATTCCGACGCTCGGGCATTCGAAATCGGGCGGCTTCGCCGGATCGCCGCTCGCCGTGGTGACCCTCGGATTGAACGAGGCGAACGAATTCGACATGTCGGGCAACGATAGCGAGGGCATCGAACCCGAAGAGCAGGCCGCAAGCAGCCCCGCAAGCGGGATCGCCACCGCGACGCCTCGCACGCCTCCCCGATTCCGAGCGACCACCCGACGCATGCCTGACAGCTGGTTCTACAATGCCAAAAGCGGGTAAACCTAGGGCGTCCTTATAGCAGACCGAAAGCGGCAGCCCCAAGGCCGGAGCAGCGGGAACGACGCAACGGCTAAGCCGGCCCGGGCGCGGGGTCCGCATCGGTCCGCAGCCGGGCGTAAAGCAGGTGATCCTGCCAGAAGCCGTTGATGCAGAGATACTGCCGAGCATAGCCCTCGCGGCGGAAGCCGGTTTTCTCCAGGAGCCGGGTCGAGGCCAGATTGGTCGGGATGCAGGCTGCCTCGACGCGGTGCAGCCGCAAGACGTCGAACGCCACCGGCATCAGCGCCCGGACCGCCGCGGACATATAGCCGCGACGCGCGTAAGGACCACCAATCCAGTAACCAAGGCTGCCGGCCTGGGCCACGCCGCGCCGGATGTTGGCCAGCGCCAGCCCGCCAATCAGGGCGTTGTCCTCCTTGCGGAACAGGAAGAACGGATAGGCTTGGTCGGACCGCAGATCCTCGGCGTAGCGCTTGAGGCGCTGCCGGAACGCCGGCCGCGTCAGGTCGTCCGCCGGCCAGGTCGGCTCCCAGGGCGTGAGGAATTTGCGGCTGGCCTCGCGCAGCGCCGCCCAGGGGGCGAAGTCTGTCATCTGCGGCGTCCGCAGGACCACGCCGTCGCCATCGACGGGCGGCAGTGGGTCAAGCGTATTGATGGTGCGAAACAACGCCATGGACGAATTTAGGCAGCGCGGCGATACAGACTGTCCACGATTGTGGCCGCGCTCTCAAGCCCCTTGCCGGGTCCCAGCGCAGCCACCGCAGGGCGGCTGCGGGCGATGAGCGCGCTGCCGGCCGCGCGCGTGCTTGCAACCGTCACCGCCTCGATGCGCGCGACGATCTCGTCGAGCGGAATCGGCCGGCCGTAGGCGAACATCTGGCCGGCGAGTTGCTGCGCGCGCGCGCCGCAGCTTTCCAGCGCCATCAGCAAGCCGGCCTTCATCTGAGCCTTGGCACGGTTGACCTCGGACTCGTTGATGTTGGCGGCGGCCGCGGCGATCTCATCGACCACGACGCGCATCAGTTCGTCGGTATCGGCGGCGTCGGTGCCGGCGTAGAGCCCGAACATTCCCATGTCCGAATACGGCGCGTGGTAGGCATAAATCGCGTAGCACAGTCCGCGCGCCTCGCGGATCTCCTGGAACAGCCGTGAGGACATGCCGCCGCCGAGGATGTTGGCGAACACCTGCAAGCTGTAGAGAGACGGATCGCGTTGCGGCAGGCCTTCCAGGGCGAGCGCGATGTGGACCTGCTCGAGGTTGCGCGCCTCCAGCCTCGAACCGCCGCCGAATCGTGCCTGCTGCGGCACAGGCGCGGCCGGGCCGTTGAACTGGCCGAACAGCCGCTCCACCTGGTCGACCACGGCCGGGTGCTCGATCGCCCCCGCCGCGGCCACCACCATGTCGGGCCCGCGGTAGTTGCGTGCGAGATAGGCGCGCAGATGCCGGTCCCGGAACGCACAGACGCTCGCCGGCGTGCCAAGGATGGAACGGCCGACCGGCTGATCCGGAAACGCCGTCGATTGCAGATAGTCGAACACGAGGTCGTCCGGCGCATCCTCGGTCGCGCCGATCTCCTGCACGATCACGTTCTGCTCGCGCGTGAGTTCGGCAGGTTCGAAGGTAGGGTTCGAAAGGATGTCGGACAGGACGTCGAGCGCAAGCGATACATCAGCCTTGAGCACCCGCGCATAGTAGGCCGTGGTCTCGATGCTGGTCGCGGCATTGATATCGCCGCCGACGGCTTCGATCTCCTCGGCGATCTGGCGCGAACTGCGACGCTTGGTGCCCTTGAACGCCATGTGTTCGAGCAGATGCGAGATACCATGCTCGTCCGGCTGCTCGTCGCGGCTGCCGGACCCAACCCATACGCCGAGCGAACAGGTCTGCAGATGCGGCATGCTGTCGGTCACGACCGACAAACCCGATGGTAGGCGAGTGACTTCGACGGTCATGCCGCGGCTCCTTCGTGAGCGGCCCGACTGGCCGCCAGGATGAATTGTTCAACCGCCGCCTGATCGACCGGCAAGCGGGTGGCGCGCTCCGCGCGCCCATTGAGATCGGCGAGCCAGTCCGGCAGCGCCGGCCGTACGCCACAGGCGGCCTCGACCGCGTCCGGGAATTTCGCCGGGTGCGCGGTGCCGAGCACGACCATCGGCATAGCCGGATCGCGGACCTCTTTCTCGGCGACTGCGATGCCGACCGCGGTGTGCGGATCGACGAGGCGGCCGGTTTCGCGGAGCGTGGTGCGGATCGTCGCCGCGGTCTCGCCTTCGTCGGCGCGGTCGGCGGTGAACAGCGCGCGGATTTCGGACAGCGCGGGCGTCGACAGCGAGAACCGTCTCGATTGCGCAAGCGAGCCCATCAGCGCGCGGACCGGTTGGCTGTCGCGATGGTAGGCTTCGAACAACAGACGCTCGAAGTTCGACGAGACCTGGATATCCATCGACGGCGACGACGTCGCCATCACCTCGCGGACATCGTAGGTACCGGTGGCGAGCGTACGCACCAGGATGTCGTTGACATTGGTCGCGATCGTCAACCGGTCGACCGGCAGTCCCATCTGCCGGGCGACATAACCCGCGAACACGTCGCCGAAATTGCCGGTCGGAACTGTGAACGCGACCTTGCGATGGGGCGAGCCGAGCGTCGCTGCGGCGGTGAAGTAGTAAACCACCTGCGCGACGATGCGAGCGAAGTTGATCGAGTTGACGCCCGACAGCCGCACCCGATCGCGGAAGCCGTGGTGGTTGAACAGGCCCTTCACAATCGCCTGGCAATCGTCGAACGTGCCCTCAATCGCGATGGCGTGCACGTTGTCGTCTTCACAGGTGGTCATCATCCGCCGCTGCACATCGGAGATGCGTCCGGCCGGGAACAGAACGAACAGGTCGGCGCGAGCACGGCCGCGGAACGCCTCGACCGCCGCGCCGCCGGTGTCGCCAGAGGTCGCCACCACCAGGGTGGTGCGCTCGTTCCTTGCGAGCAGCGCATGGTCCATGAGCCGCGCCAGGAGCTGCATCGCGACGTCCTTGAAGGCCAGCGTCGGACCGTGGAACAGCTCGAGGAGGAAGGTGTTGCAGCCGATCTGGGTGATCGGCACGACTGCCGGATGGCGGAAGGCGCCATAGGCCTCGCGCGCCATGCGCGCCAAGTCGTGCTCATGGATGGTGTCGCCGACGAAGGGCCGGATCACCTCCACGGCCACCTCGGCGTAAGGCCTCCCGCCGAGGCCTGCGATGGTCCCCGAGTCGAGCCGCGGCCAGGCCTCGGGCACGTAGAGGCCGCCGTCGCGGGCAAGGCCCGCAAGGGTAACGTCGACAAAGCCGAGCGGCGGGGCCTCGCCGCGGGTGGAGACGTAGCGCACGATCGATTCCTGTGAGCGTGGCGGTGACCTTATGCGTCCGCCCCGCGTTTCACAAGGAAACCCTCAAAACATTGATTTTGCGGGATAAAACCGGCCTCGGCGCGCAGCGAAAGCGATCCGCCGATAGGCCCTGTCAGCCCGCGGACTGGGCCTCGCCGGGCTTGCGGAAACGCGCGGCCCAGACCCCAAAAATGACCGCCAGAACAAGCGCCAGGCCGTACCAGGTGAGCGCGTATTGCAGGTGGTCGTTGGGCAGTTCGACCTTGAGGCGGCCCGGCCTCGGCAACCCGCCTGCGGGCACCGGCGCTTCCTGCTCGATATAGAACGGCGCAACCACACCCCAGCCCTTCTGCGCGGCCATCGCCTGATGATCGCGCACGAACCAAAGATCGTCCGCGGCATTGTAGGAGCTGACGAACCAGTGCGGCGCCTCGGGCCAGCGCAGCACACCGATGAGCTCGACCGGGCCCTCCGGGAGTGCGGCAGGTGCTGCAGGCGTCCCCGGGCGTGGCTCTGGCAGATATCCGCGATTGACCACGACCACGCCGCCGTCGGCGAGACGCGCCGGAGCAAAGACGAAGACGCCCGGCGATTTCACATCGTCGCGCAGCGCCGATCCGCTGGTGTAGAGCCGCGCCTCGCGATCGCGCGGCGTAGCGCCCGGCAGAAACGTCGCGCGAACGACGACGCGGCGGAACTCGTCTGCTGCCGGGTCGAGCCGCGGCCAAGTCTGCCTCGCCGGCAAAGCCTGCGGCGCTGAGCGGAGCCGTTCAGCCAGCGTCGCGATCAGCGCTTCCTTCCAGGCTTTGCGCTCGATCTGCCAGGTGCCGAGCGAGATCAGCACGACGAGGCCCACGGCCGTGAGCAGCGCGGGCACCAGCAGCGTGCGCCGCCACGCCGCGCTCACGAGCTGTCCCCCGTCCGCCCTTCGGCCGCCTTATGGTGATACTGCAACGCGATCATCAAACCTTTCATGGGCCGCAGCGGCAACAGCGTGGTCGCGGCGATCAGCGGTCCCCATAGCAGCGCGTGCACCCACAAAGGTGGCTCGTAAAGCACCTCGACCACGAGCGCGCAGCCTACGACCAGGAAGCCGGCGAGCAGGATCACGAACACCGCCGGCCCGTCGCCGGAATCGGCGAAGCCGAAATCGAGGCCGCAGCTCTCGCAGCGCGGCCGCAGGTCGAGGAAGTTCTGCAGCAAGCGCCCCTTGCCGCAGCGCGGACAGCGGCAGGCGAGGCCGGTGCGAAACGGCGACAGCGGCGGATAGTCGACGTCAGACATCAAGCTCGTCTCACCAAAGCAAAAGGGGGCGGCCGCGGCGCCGCCCCCTCTGCCGGAATCGTCGCACTCAGTGCGGCAGGAACTGCGATCCGCCGCCCCACACGTAGATGCAGGCGAACAGGAACAGCCAGACCACGTCGACGAAGTGCCAGTACCAGGCAGCGAACTCGAAACCAAGATGCTGCGTCGGCGTGAATTGCCCGGCGTAGGCGCGGATCAGGCACACGATCAGAAACGTGGTGCCGATCAGCACGTGCGCGCCGTGGAAGCCGGTCGCCATAAAGAACGTCGCCCCATAGATGTGCCCGCCGAAGGTGAAGGCGGCGTGGGCGTACTCGAAAGCCTGAACGCAGGTGAAGGTAGCGCCGAGGATGATCGTGAGCCACAGGCCGTTGATCAGCCCCTTGCGATCGCCGTGCAGCAACGCGTGATGCGCCCAGGTCACCGTGGTGCCGGAGGTCAGCAGGATCAGCGTGTTGAGCAGCGGCAGATGCCAGGGATCAAACGTGTGCTTGAAATGACCGGAGGGGTCGGGCGCCGGCGGCCAGACGTTGCCGAGCAGTTCGCTGCGCAGAAACTGGTGAGGGTCGGCGGGAAACAGCGCGGTGTTGAAGTAAGCCCAGAACCAGGCGACGAAGAACATCACCTCGGAGGCGATGAACAGGATCATGCCGTAGCGATGGGAAATCTGCACCACGCGGGTGTGATAGCTGTCGTACTCGGCTTCGCGGATCACGTCGCGCCACCAGCTCATCATGGTGTACAGCACGCCGAGCACACCCGCCGCGAACACCAGCGGGGCGGCCGCGAACATGTGGTGCATCCAGGAGATCGCGCCGACCGCCATCACGAAGGCCGAGATCGAGCCCACCGCGGGCCACGGACTGGGATCGACCAGATGGTAGTCGTGACGGGGCTTGGCGTGGGCGTCGGCCATCGAACGTCTCCGTTGAACTCTATATCCTGGGCTGACCTGCACGTCCGCCGTCTGCCAGCGGGCGTTGCGGCTCGCGCTGCGGGTAGAACGTGTAGGACAGCGTAATGGTGTCGACACTGGCGCCGTCGGAATCCCGCGCCATCGCCGGATCGACGTAGAACACGACTGCCATCTCCCGCTTCTCGCCGGCGGCGAGCCGCTGCTCGGTGAAGCAGAAGCAGTTGATCTTCTGGAAGAAGGCGCCGACGTTGAGCGGCGCAACGTTGTAGGCAGCCTGTGCCGAGATCGCGCGCGCCGCCTCGTTGATGACGCGATAGTTGACCGTGACCACCTCGCCGAGCCTGACCGTGATCGAGGTCTGCTCCGGCTCGAACCGCCACGGCAGCCCAGGAGCGATGTTGGAATCGAACCGCACGGTCACGAGGCGGTCGAGCGTTCCGCTCGGCGCCGACGTTGCCACCTGCGTCGTGCCGTTCCAGCCGGTGGTGCGGCAGAACCAGTCGTAGAGCGGTACCGCCGCATAGGCCATCCCCACCATCGCAGCCGCGAACAGCCCGGCGCTCATGGCGACGGCGATGTCGCGGCGGCGCAGGGATGAAGCGGCAGGCGTGATCATGGCGGCGTTCACAACGGGCGGTTCAGAACGCCCGGTCCAAGCTTCACGATGGTGACCAGATAGACGAGCAGGACCAGCACCCCGAGCGAAAGGGCGATCGCAATCGAGCGGTTACGCCGCCGGCGCATCTGTTCCTTGGTCAGGATGATCATCGGCTCGGTCGGCTTGTCGTCCATGATCAGACTCATGCGGCCACGCGGCTGAACCAACCGCCCAGGCCCTGCTCGACCAGCAGCGCCGCAAACAGCACGGACAGATACAGGATCGAGAACGCGAACAGCCGGCGGGCGGCGCGATCGGACGGCGTCCGCCACAATTGCCACGCCAGCAGAACCATGAGCGCGCCGCTCAGCACCGCGACGGCGCCGAAGCCAAACCCCGAATAGCCCAGCAGCCAGGGCGACGCCCCGATCGGCGCGAGCACGAGCGAATAGATCAGGATCTGCCGCCGGGTTTCCTCGGCGCCTGCCACGACAGGCAGCATCGGCACGCCGGCGCGCGCGTATTCGTCGGTCCTGGCGAGCGACAGCGCCCAGAAATGCGGGGGCGTCCAGAAGAAGATGATGAGGAACAGCAGGATCGACTCGACGCCAATGCCTCCGGTCGCCGCGGCCCAGCCGATCATCGGCGGAAACGCGCCGGCCGCGCCGCCGATGACGATATTCTGCGGCGTCGAGCGCTTGAGCCACATGGTGTAGACGAGGATGTAGAACGCGATCGTGAAGGCGAGCAGCGCGGCTGCAAGCCAACTCACCAGGATCCCGAGCGTCACCACGGAGAACGCGGCAAGCGTCACACCGAAGGCCAATGCCTCGCCAGGCTGCACGTGGCCGGCCGGAATCGGGCGTCCCGAGGTGCGCTTCATTACCGCGTCGATATCGGCGTCATACCACATGTTGAGAGCACCGGCCGCGCCGGCGCCGACTGCGATGCAAAGCAGCGCGGCGAACGCCAGCACCGGGTGCAGATGCCCCGGTGCTATCACCAGACCGACCAGCGCAGTGAACACGACAAGCGACATCACTCGAGGCTTCATCAGCTCGAAATAGTCGCGCACGCCAGCCATGCTGGGCTCGGCAGGCGCGAGACCGCTGCGGACGCGAGAACCGATATCGGCGCTTTCGCTGATAAGCGACATCACTTGATCCGCGGCAACTCATTGAACTGATGGAACGGCGGCGGCGACGGCAACGTCCATTCGAGCGTCGTGGCGCCCGGACCCCACGGATTGCCGGCGGCCTTCTCCTTGCGGATGAATGCGTGGGCAAGGCCCACGAAGAACACCAGCAGGCCGAATGTCGAGATGTAGGCGCCGATCGAGGAGACGTAGTTCCAGCCGGCGAAGGCGTCCGGATAGTCGGCGATGCGGCGCGGCATGCCGGCCAGACCGAGGAAGTGCTGCGGGAAGAAGACGATGTTGACGCCGATGAAGGTGAGCCAGAAGTGCGTCTTGCCGAGGAACTCCGAGTACATGTAGCCGCTGATCTTGGGGAACCAGTAGTACCAGCCGGCGAACACCGCAAACACGGCGCCGAGCGACAGCACGTAGTGGAAGTGCGCCACCACGTAGTAGGTGTCCTGCATCACGCGATCGACGCCTGCGTTGGCGAGCACGACGCCGGTAACGCCGCCGACGGTGAACAGGAAGATCAATCCGACCGCCCACAGCATCGGCGTCTTGAACTCTATCGAGCCGCCCCACATGGTCGCGATCCAGGAGAAGATCTTCACGCCGGTCGGCACCGCGATCACCATGGTCGCCGCGATGAAGTAGGCCTGCGCGCCGGTCGACATGCCGACCGTGTACATGTGATGGGCCCACACGACGAAGCCGATGCCGCCGATCGCCACCATCGCATAGGCCATGCCGAGATAGCCGAACACCGGCTTCCGGCTGAAGGTCGCGACCACCTGACTCACGATGCCGAAGCCCGGCAGGATCAGGATGTAGACCTCCGGATGGCCGAAGAACCAGAACAGGTGCTGGAACAGGATCGGATCGCCGCCGCCGGAGGCGGTGAAGAACGTGGTGCCGAAGTTGCGATCGGTCAGCAGCATGGTAATGGCGCCGGCGAGCACCGGCAGCGACAGCAACAGCAGGAACACGGTGACGAGCTGCGACCACACGAACAGCGGCATCTTGTGCAGCGTCATGCCGGGCGCGCGCATGTTGAAGATGGTCGTGATGAAGTTGATCGCGCCGAGGATCGAAGACGCGCCCGCGATGTGCAGCGCCAGAATCGCAAAGTCGACCGCGGGACCCGGATGGCCGGTGGTCGATAGCGGCGCGTAGATCGTCCAGCCCGCGCCGACGCCGGGCGAACCCGGTTCGCCCTCCACGAACGCCGACGTGAGCAGCAGCGCAAACGCCGCCGGCAGCAGCCAGAACGAGATGTTGTTCATACGCGGGAACGCCATGTCCGGCGCACCGATCATCAGCGGCACGATCCAGTTGCCGAAGCCGCCGATCAGCGCCGGCATGACCATGAAGAAGATCATGATCAGCCCGTGCGCGGTGGTGAACACGTTGAACTGATGGCTGTCGTGGAAGATCTGCAGGCCGGGGAACTGCAGCTCCATGCGCATGGCGATCGACATGAAGCCGCCGATCAGCCCGCCGCACATGGCGAACACCAGGTACATCGTCCCGATGTCCTTGTGATTGGTCGAATACACGAAGCGGCGCCACCCGGACGGCGTGTGGTGCTCGTCGTGTTCTGCATGTTCGCCGTGAGCCGTCGTTGCCATCGCCTAACCCTTCGACCTTCCGTTGCCGCCCGCGCAAATCTCGTGCCGGAGCGAGCGCCTATTCCGCAGCGGCGACCGTGGTCGCGCGCGGCGCCTCGTTGCCGGCATACTTCCGCTTCGCCTGCTCAAGCCAGGCCGCATACTCCCGCTCGTTGACGACGCGCACCGCGATCGGCATGTAGGCGTGGTCCTTGCCGCAGAGCTCCGAGCACTGCCCGTAATAGATGCCCTCGCGCGTCGCCTTGAACCACGTCTCGTTCAAGCGCCCCGGAACGGCGTCGATCTTGATTCCGAATGACGGCACCGCGAACGCGTGGATCACGTCCGAGCCGATGACCTGCACCCGCACCACCTTGTTTACCGGCACCACCATTTCGTTGTCGACGGCGAGCAGTCGCGGCTGATCGGGCTTGCGGTCCTTGTCCTGCAGCATCAGCGAGTCGAACTCGAACTTGCTGTCGGGATAGCCGTATGTCCAGTACCACTGCTTGCCGGTCGCCTTGACCGTGAGATCCGATGGCGGAATGGTCAGCTGCAGAAACAGCAGCTTGAACGACGGCACCGCAATCGCGACCAGGATGACGACCGGCACCAGCGTCCACATCACTTCGAGCAGCGTGTTGTGCGTGGTCCGGGTCGGCGTCGGGTTGCTGCGGGCGTTGAAGCGCACGATCACAATCACCAGCAGCACCAGCACGAAAACTGCGATCGCCGTGATCAGGTAGAGCAGGAAATCGTGGAACCAAATGATGTTTTCCATCACCGGGGTGGCAGCTTGCTGCAATCCCATCTGCCACGGCGAGGGCTGCCCCATGGCCGCGAAAGCGGCCTCGGCGCCCGCCAGGAGGAGCGTGAATGCGGCCAATGCCGCCGCCAACCGCTTGAACTCCACCATCGTCGTCGTCGCTCCTTCCGCGCAATCGCTCGTGACGCGTCCTTTGCCGCATCGGCCGGCGTCTCTGCAGGTCAATACCCGCTTGCGGCAAGCGCCCCGGGGGCGGCGCTCCTCGACACGCGGTGCGGCGGGAGGGGGTTTCCCCGAGTTCTCAAACCATAATTCCGGCGCACTCGCAATGTGCATGGGCCGCTGCCAATGCGACAATGTGATTATATGCCGGACAGCCGTAAGAAAGCTGCGGAGAGGCCGCGCAATTCCCGGCAAAATAGCAGGTTGCGTTCTTGACAAGGCAAACCCGCGATGTAGGTCAGACGGCGGCGGGGACACCGTTGCAAACATTGCGACCGGCGGGCAAAGCGCCCGGTCGGGGATTGGATGATGGGACAATTCAACCGACCGCGCCTCCTGCGCATCATTCGCAAGATCATGCCTTGGGTCCTGATGGCCGGACCGGTCATCGGACTGGCCGCTGAAGCGGCCGCTCAGGGCTCGGTCCGTTCCGTTCATGCCGATTGGCAGGTTCGCTGCGACACGCCGCCGGGCGCCCAGGGCGAGCAGTGCGCGCTCATCCAAAGCGTCACCGCCGACGACCGGCCCAATATGGGGCTGACGGTCATCGTGCTGAAGACCGCCGACAAGAAAACCCGGCTGATGCGGGTGATCGCGCCGTCCGGCGTGCTGCTGCCGTCGGGACTGGGCCTGAAGGTCGACAAGACCGAGATCGGCCGTGCCGGTTTCGTGCGCTGCGTGCCCAACGGATGCGTCGCGGAAGTGATCATGGACGACACCCTGATCGGCAAGCTGCGCACCGGCCAGACCGCGACCTTCATCATCTTCCAGACGCCCGAGGAGGGCATCGGCTTCCCGATCAGCCTGAAGGGCTTCGGCGACGGCTTTGACAAGCTGCCCTGAGACTTCCGATCATGCCCTGCCAACGTGACGGGGGCCGCAAATGCAGATCGGATTTGTCGGACTCGGCGCCATGGGCGCCCTGATCGTGCCGCGCCTGATGGCGGCCGGCCACTCGGTGACCGGCTGGAACCGCTCGCGCGACAAGGCCGAGCCGCTGGTTGCAGCCGGCATGCGCCTCGCGCAGACGCCGCGCGCGGTCGCCGAGCAAGCCGAGATCGTGTTCTCGATCGTGACCGATGCCGCCGCGGTGCGCGCGGTGGCGCTCGGCCCCGACGGCATCATCGCGGGCCTGCGCAAGGGCGGCATCTATGTCGACATGAGCACGATTGACGCCGGACGCCAGCCGCGCGGTCGCCGCCGAGTTCGCCAGCGCCGGCTCGATCATGCTGGACGGGCCGCTGTCCGGCAGCCCGGTCACCGTCAAGGCCGGCCAAGCCTCGATCATGATCGGCGGCGATGCCGCAGCCTACGAGCGCGTCAAGCCCGTGCTGCTCGCGATCGGGCCCAAGGTCACGCACATCGGCGGCAACGGGCTCGCCTGCCAGATGAAGATTGCGGTCAATCTGCTGCTGATGGTGGAGGTGGTCTGCTTCGGCGAGGCCGTGGCGCTGGCCGAAAAGGGCGGCGTGGCGCGCGCCACCGCGGTCGACGCCATCCTCAAGAGCGTCGCAGCCTCCCCGGTGCTGGGCTATCGCGGGCCCTTCATCATCGAGGGCAAGATGCCGGCGGTGCCGCTCGCCGACGTGACGCTGCAGCAGAAGGACATGATTCTCGCGCTCGAACTCGGGCGCAAGCTCGGCAGCCCAGTGCCGCTCGCCGCTGCCGCCAACGAAATGATGAACGCGTGCCGCGGACTCGGCATCGATCACAACGACTTCGTCGTCGCGCACCAGGTCTACCGCCGCTTGGGAGGACAATCATGACCACAAAGGCCGAGAAGATCGGCGCTGCCTTGGCGAAGGCCGTCAAGGCGACCACCGGCATCACCAGCGCCACGCTCGGCGCCGCGATGTACCGCACCAACATCCGCAACGTGCCGAAGGTCGAAGGGCCTGCAGCGCAAGGACGGCTGGATCGACATGCAGGTGCAGTTCCTGATCGACAAGAAGTCCGCCGGCGCGGACCACGTGGTCGGCTGGACCGTGCTCAAGCCGGGGGCGAGCCACGAGCGCCACCTGCATCGCAACTGCGACGAGTTCTTCATCGTGCTGAAGGGCAAGGGTCACATCATCACCGACAAGGGCCTGGAGCCCTCCGGCGACGGCGATGTGGTCTATTCGCCGCGCGGCTGCTGGCACGGCTTCAACAACACGTCGGACGAGGACGTGGTGCTGGTGTGGGGCTGGATGGGCGCGGGCTCGATCGAGGATTCCGGCTACGAGGTTCCGCCGGAGGGCCATTCCTGACCGGGCCTGCAGGCCGGTCGCGCTTGCGAAACTCCGGGCTGTCCGAACGCCGCCTGCCACCTTATCTTCGGGGGCAACAACGGAGCCCGGCATGAACCCGAATTCCTCCCTCCTCGACCGCGCCGGCCTCGACCGCGCCAAGCGTCGGCAAGCTGCTCGACCGCGGCCTCGAAGGCGCCGACGACGGCGAATTGTTCCTCGAATACACGCCAGTCCGAGATGCTGGTGTTCGACAACGGCCGGCTCAAGCAGGCGACCTACGACACCAGCCAGGGCTTCGGCCTGCGCGCGGTCAAGGACGAGGCGGTCGGCTACGCCCATGCCTCCGACGTGTCGGAGGCCGCCATCGCGCGCGCCGCCGACGCGGTGCGCGCGGTCAAGGGCGGCCATTCCGGCAGCTATGCCGAGGCCCCCGGCCGCACCAACGTGCAAGCTCTACGGCGACGACAATCCGCTGGCCGCGCCGGCCTTCGAGGCCAAGGTGAAGCTGCTGGAGACGATCGACGCCTATGCCCGCGGCAAGGACGAGCGCGTGCGGCAGGTCACCGCGAGCCTCGGCGCGTCGTGGCAGGTGGTCGAGATCGTGCGGCCGGACGGCGAGACCTACCGCGACATCCGCCCGCTGGTGCGGGTCAACGTGTCGGTCGTGGCGGGCTCGGGCGACCGCCAGGAATCCGGCTCGTACGGCTACGGCGGCCGCGAGGGCTATCAGCGCTTCATCGACCCGGCAGCCTGGCAGCAGCGCCGTCGACGAGGCGGTGCGCCAGGCGCTGATCAATCTCGAATCGATCCCGGCGCCCGCCGGCGAGATGGACGTGGTGCTCGGCCCCGGCTGGCCCGGCGTGATGCTGCACGAGGCGGTCGGCCACGGCCTCGAAGGCGACTTCAACCGCAAGCAGACCTCGGCCTTCGCCGGCCTGATGGGCCAGCAGGTCGCGCGCCAAGGGCGTCACCGTGGTCGACGACGGCACCATCGCAAGCCGCCGCGGCTCGCTCTCGATCGACGACGAGGGCACGCCGACCAACCGCACCGTGCTGATCGAGGACGGCATTCTGGTCGGCTACATGCAGGACCGCCAGAACGCGCGGCTGATGAACATGAAGCCGACCGGCAACGGCCGGCGCGAGAGCCACGCCCACGTGCCGATGCCGCGCATGACCAACACCTACATGCTGGCCGGCGACCGCGAGCCCGGGCGAGATCATCGCCTCGGTGAAGAACGGCATCTACGCCGTCAACTTCGGCGGCGGCCAGGTCGACATCACCTCGGGCAAGTACGTGTTCCAGCGTCACCGAGGCCTACCGGATCGAGAACGGCAAGCTCGGCGCGCCGCTCAAGGGCGCCATGCTGATCGGCAACGGCCCGACCGACCTGCGTCGCGTCAGCATGGTCGGCAACGACCTTGCGCTCGACACCGGCATCGGCACCTGCGGCAAGAACGGCCAGGGCGTGCCGGTCGGCGTCGGCCAGCCGACGCTGCGCATGGACCGCATCACCGTCGGCGGGACGGGTTAGCGCGCAACGTTACTGCGGCTCGATCTTTGCGAGCTTCACCATCTCGGCGAACAGGCGGACCTGTTCGGCGACGAACGCCTTGAAGCGCGGCTGCGGCATTTCGAAGCGGATCGAGGCCGAGCTTGGCGTAGTTCGACCGCACCTCC
This sequence comes from uncultured Alphaproteobacteria bacterium, assembly GCA_963821555.1. Taxonomy (GTDB): domain Bacteria; phylum Pseudomonadota; class Alphaproteobacteria; order Rhizobiales; family Xanthobacteraceae; genus Z2-YC6860. The sequence continues at coordinate 102,278 of CAWGEM010000001.1, forward strand.
GGCGCCTGCAACGCCGCCGACACTTCGGCGTGCAGGCGCGCGATAATGTCGGCCGGCGTCTTTGCCGGCGCGAACAGGCCGTACCAACCGCCGTCGATCACGAAATCCGAAACGCCGGACTCCGCCATGGTCGGAACGTCCGGCAGCACCGGCCAGCGCGCATGTGCCGGTGAAAGCGAGCGGGCGAAGCTTGCCGGCCTGGATGTGCGCCAGCGTCAGGGGCGGTGTCACGAACATGACCTGGATTTGCCCGCCAAGCAGATCGTTGATCGCGGGACCGGCGCCACGATACGGCACGTGCGTGAGGTCGATGCCGGTGCGCACCTTGAACAGCTCCATCGTGAGATGGAGGGTGTTGCCGGTGCCCGGCGAACCGTAGGACAGCTTGTTATTCGGGTCGCGCGTATAGGCGATGAGTTCGCCGCACGGTCTTCACCGGCAGCGCGGGATTGACCGCAAGGATGTAGCCGTCGGTGCGGTTGATCGAGGCGACCGGCTCGAGATCGGCAAGCAGGTTGTAGGGCAGGCTCTTGTAGATACTGGGATTGACCACGATCGCGGTCGACGAAATCAAGCAGCGTGTGGCCGTCTGGCGGCGGCCTTCGCGACCGAGTCCGTTCCGATCACGCCGTTGGCGGCCGGGCGGTTCTCGACCACGACTGACTGTCCCATCTGAGTTTGCAGTTGCTGCGCGAGGATGCGCCCGACCGAATCCGGCGCACCGGCCGCGAACGGCACGACGATCCGCACCACACGGCTCGGATAGTTCTGGGCCTCGCACCGTGGCGAGCCCAAGCATGAGGGCCACGCCGAAGCACCGCGCGAGAGCCGGACCAAGGTCGATCGCACGGCTACCTCACCACGCCGGACATGCAGCACGGCTTGCGCCGCGGCGGCTTGATCTTGTCCTTGAGATAGCAGCGCGCCGACGCGCCCGAGGTAGCCCGGGCCGCACGTAGGTCCAGGCCCGGCAGCGGTTGTCGTCCTCGCAGGCCTTCTTGCAGGCATTCGCCGGTCGGATCGGACGCCAGATCGAAGTGCCGGTAGTCGCCGCCGGTGCGGTCGATCGAGATCTCGACCGGACCGGGTCGCATCTCGACCAGGCCGCGCGCCCTTGACGCCGGACACGCAGCACGGAGTTTTCGACCGCGCGGCGTGACCTCGTTCTTGAGCCAGCAGATCGCGCTGGTGCTGCCGCCGATCGCGGCCGTCCCGGGATACGAGAAAGTCCAGGCGCGGCAGCGCCCATCGCGGTCGCAGCGCGCCGCGCAGACCGCCGGATCGCCGGACGGCACCACGAAGCGCGCGTAGTCGCCGCCCGGCCGATCGAACCCGGTCTGCGCGCGCGCCGCGTCGCCGCACAACAGCGCTCAAGCGCAAGACAGACCACGGATGAGAAGAGACGCAGCAACCGCCGCCTTTCGAACTTGCGCCTGCCGACGTCGGCATGTTAGAGAAGCCGCCACGCCGAGGCGAGTGCGTTTCGCACTGTCGAGCGCAAGTTGACCGTGCAAGGGCGGTCCACGCCGAAACTTTGGATTTCGACGCGCGGGGCTGACCGACCGTGGTAGACGTGCGGCGTGTGGTCGCGGAACGCTTCGAACGGCGAGCTTCGGCGAACATTCGTTCAGCGAACGGTCGCATCCGGTGAATTCTGTGCGACAATGCCGCCTGCGGCATTGCCGCAGTGGCGTGCACACCCGACTGCGATGTTCATACGAGGTGCAGAATGCCGCTGCTGCATGCCGACAGCGGACCACGATCGGGACGCGTTGCGACGATGCCGGGCTGTTTCACGCAAACGCTGCGATCGGGCTGGCGGATCGATCCGTTCGACCTCGCGTCGTGTGCTGCTGCTCGTCGCGCTGTTCGCGGCCGTGCCCTTTCTGACGTCCCGATTACGCGATTTCCAACGACGAAGACGTGCAGCATCGCTACGGCGAACTGATCCTCGCCTACTACGCCAGCGGCTTCACCGACCGTGTCGGTGTTCGGCTTCAAGAACCTCTATCTCTACGGCGGCCTGTTCGACGTCGTCGCGGTCGCTGCTCGGCCGCATCCTGCCGGTCGACATCTATGTGATCCGGCATGTGCTCTGCGCGCTGATCGGCATCGGCGGCATCGCCGCGGCCTGGGCGACCGCGCGCCTGATCGCCGGACCGCGCGCGGGCGCTGTTCGCCGCGGCTCGCGCTCGCGGTCTGCGGCCCGTGGTTCGGCGTCGATGTTCAACCACACCAAGGACATCCCGTTCGCCGCCGCGATGATGGGCGCGACCTATTTCCTGCTGCGCGCCGCGCGCGATCTGCCGCGCCCGCGCCTGCATGCATCTGCTCGGCTTCGGCGCTGCTGCTCGGCGCGGCGCTCGGCCAGCGCGCGATGGGCCTGCTGCTGCTCGTCTATGCGCTGCTCGCGATCGCGCTGCACGTGCCGCGGCCGCTCGCGCCGCCGCGAGCGCCGCCCGCTTCGTCGCGCGCTCGCTGCTGCTGTTCGTGCCGGCGCTTCGCGCTCGGCTATCTCATCATGATCGCGGCCTGGCCGTGGGCGGCGCTCAGCCTGTTCAATCCGGTCCGCGCGCATTTTCGCCTTCGCGCACTTCCACTACCCGATCAAGACGCTGCTGGCCGGCGACGTCTACTCGATGGCGGACGTGCCGCGCTGGTACGTGCCGGTCTATCTCGCGATCAAGCTGCCGCTCGTCATGCTTGCGCGGCGCGGCGCTCGCGCTGCTGCTGATCGGCAGCGCGCCGCGGACCGGCGCGACGCATCCGCACGACATGCGCCGCGCGAGACCGCGTTCATCGCGTTCACCGCGCTGTTCCCGGTGCTGTGCCAGGTGATCTGGCGCAGGGCCCGGCGTTCAGCGGCATGCGGCATTTCCTGTTCGTCGTGCCGCCGCTCGCGGTGCTCGCCGGGCATCGGCTTCGATGCCGCGCTCGGCTGGCTCGAGACGGCACCGCGCGCTGGCCGCGGCGGCGGCCGCCGCGATCGGCGCTGTGGCTCGCTGTGGACCGCGAGCGTGCTGGTGCGGCTGCACCCCTACGAGTACGTCTATCTTCAATCCGATCGTCGGCGGCCTTGCACGGCGCGCTATCGGCGCTACGACACCGACTATTGGGTCAACGTCATGCACGAGGCGGTGGCGAGCTCGAAGAGCTACCTCGACCGCGAACGAGCCGCCGGCAGCGAGCCGTACTATCGTCGCCGTCTGCGGCGAGCGCCTGCCGTTCGAGAAGGAGGCCGACGCGCACGCCCGCCTGAGATGGGCGCGCGACTGACGATCGCGGCCGATTTCTTCATCGCGCCGACCCACATGAACTGCGACCGCGCCGATCGACGGCAAGGTCGATCGCTGACGATCGACGCGGCTCGGCGTGCCGATCGGCGTGGTCAAGGACCGCCGCGCCATCACCCGAACCGGACGCTCGTCGTTCGGCAGCGTAGGCCGGCGCACGCTGCCGAAATGAATGCGCCCGCCGGGGGGCCGGCGGGCGCAGGATCCGGACGCGAGAGGGGACATCGCGGTCCGGACGCGGCCGATGGGGAGGATCGGCCAAAGCGGCTGCAAGCAGTTCAGATCAGGTAGCGCGCCGGCCGATCGGCGGGCGGATAGCGGACGCGGTCGACGGTGCGCGCCGCCGGGCATGACCCGGCTGCGCGACAGCGCACGGCCGGCAGCCTGCGGCCGAGGCGGCGCTCGGCGCGCGCCGGCCAGCACATCGGTCGGGTCGCTGCCACAGCGGCTCGGCATAGGCGTCGCGCAGGTCGCTGCGGGTGAGCCCGATGTCGGCCAGCATGCGGTCGTCGAGCCCGGCGAGCGCGCCCGGCGTCGCGGCGGTTCTTGCAGGCCGCGGCCGAGCGTGCCGCAGACGCCGGCCAGCTGCGGCCGACGCGGCCGCGAGCGCGCGCCCGACCGGCGACGAGCGCGGAACGTCAGGGCTGTAATCGCAGGCATGGCAGCCTCCATAGTCGCTCAGGAACTTCGGTGACGGCACCTACTGGCCGCCGCATCGCTGCGGAAGCCACCCGGATTGCCCACCCGATTTGCTCTGGACGACCGATGATATGCCAGATCGCCCATTGATAAGTGAAACGAATGTTTTTAATCTAACCAATCATCAATTGATGATGGGTCGCCGGCCGCCCATGGAACGCCGGCAGAGGGCTGGCCATGACCGCGCTGATCGACGTCGACCAGCTGCGCACCTTCATCGCCATCGTCGAGACCGGCAGCTTCACCAAGGCCGCCGAGGTCGTGCACAAGACCCAGTCGGCGGTGTCGATGCAGATGAAGCGGCTGGAGGAGCGGCTCGACCGGCCGATCTTCGCGCGCGACGGCCGCGCCTCGAAGCTCACCGAGGACGGCGAGCGGCTGCTCGACTACGCGCGCCGCATCGTCAAGCTCAACGTCGAGGCGCTCGCCGCGTTCGACGACGCCGAGCTGACCGGCCGCGTGCGGCTCGGCGTGCCGGACGATTACGCCGACCGCTATCTGCCGGAGATCATGGCGCGCTTTTCGCGCGCCTATCCGGGCGTCGAACTGACGGTCATGTGCGAGCCCTCGGTCGAACTGGTCGAGCGCATCGACGCCAACGAACTCGATCTCGCCATCGTCACCGACTGCGACAGCCAGCGCGCCGTCCGAAACGTTCCGCCGCGAGCGGCTGCTGTGGGTGACCTCGAACCGCCATTCGACCCACCTCGAAGAACCGCTGCCGCTCGCGCTCGGCCGGCCGAGCTGCGGCTGGCGGCGCGCCGCGATCGAATGCCTGGAGACGATCGGCCGTCCGCATCACATGCTCTACACCAGCGCCAATGCCGGCGCGGTGGCGGCCGCCGTGCTGTCCGGGCTCGCGGTCTCGGTGTTTCCGGAATCCGGCCTGCGGCCCGGCATGCGGGTGCTGAGCCCGGCCGACGGCTTTCCCGAGCTGCCCGCGCTGCCGCGTCGGCCTGATCCGCAATCCGCACGAGAGCTCGGCGCTCGCCGACGCGCTCGCCGAGCACATCATCTCGTCGCTCGACAACCTGTCGGAGGCGGCGCAGGCGGCGGAGTAGCCGTGCCGCGGCGTCAGTCGAACGCCTGCATCCAGTCGGTCGGGAGGCGGTGGAATTCGTAGAACTTCACCAGTCGGCCGCGCGTGCAATTGTCGCCGAACGCCTCGTATTCGGCCTTGCTCAATCCGAGGAAGCGGGTGGCGTTGCGGAACATGATGCCTTCGATCTGCCCGGGCGTGTAGCCGACGACGTGCAGGAACTTGACCATCAGGTCCGGGAACGGCTGGGTCGACAGCAGTTTCGGGAAATGCTCGGACTGCGCGATCATCGACCAATCGGTGCCGTACATCAGGCGGTCCGCGCTGTCCTTGAAGTTCTCCTTGAACGCCCGCATGCAGTGGAGAATTTTCCGGCTCGGTCCGGGCTGCAGGATTTCCGAGATCGAGCTGATGTCGGCGTAGGCGTAAGAGTCGGGCGAACTGGTCATGATCTCGCCGATCGTCCACTCCCAGGATTCGTTGACATACTCGACGGGATTGGGCCGGATCACGGCTTTGTGGAAGTGGCCGAAGTGGGCCATGTTGATCCGCAGCTTGGGATGGCTACGCAGCACCTTGGCCCAGAACTGCGGGTCCGCGCGTTCCTGATAGTCGGGAGTGGGCCCGTAGCTGCTGGCGCTATGCGCGACGATCGGCACATTCTTGTCGCCGCACCATTGGTAAAGCCGCGACAGCGCCCGATCGAGCTTGCCGCCGATCTGAGGCGCAAGCCCGCGCTCGCTCGACCGCAGGAATCCCGGATGGGAAAATCGCGCATCGGGAATCTCGTCGTTGTCGGTCGCGCGAAAGCCCATCGGCGGATAAAGCTTGACCCCGATCGAACCGCCGGCCCAGTTCGCCGGCGCGTCGCCCGCACCCTCCTTCATTTCGACCGCAGCCCGGAGCAGCGCCATCGGCTCCTTCTCCTGCGGCCGGCGACGGCCGCCGTCGTAGAGCGCCTGGCGCAACGGATCGAACCCGACGAAGCCGTGGATGCGCGGCCCGGTCGGTTGCCGGCCGACGCGGGACATGGCCGCAACCTGCGAACTCGAGGCTGGTGTGGCTTTCGTCGTCGACCCACTTGGCGAAATCGACGCTCGACGGCGTCATCAGCGCGACGCGCGACCGTCCCGAAAGCTGATGGACCTGGTCAAGCGTCTCGGCCAGCTCGAAACGGTAGCGCGTGAACAGCAGCGCCCAGCGGATGTAGCGTCCGACGAGATCGTCGCGCGGATAGAGTTGCGCGGCGAGTTCCTCGTAAGGCCAGGTCTGCAGTTGCGCGCGGTCGTCGGGCGACAGCGTCGGCCGCCCAAATTCCGAATGGACCTGCTGGACCAGGAAAAGCTGGATGCTTTCGATCGCGACTTCGAGGGCCATGGTCTGCCCGAGATCAAGCGAACGGAACGTCTCCTTGTCTTGCCAGATGCGCCGGAAGGTGTCGCGCAAATTCCGCAAGTCCTCGCTGCGGCGCCATTGTGCGGTGGGCCTCTTGCCCGGATCGACGGCGATCTCGTCGAGCCTGCGGATTTCCGCGTTGCCGTCCGGCGCGCCCTCCTTCATCTGCTTGGCGAGCGCATGCACCAGCGCCTGCAGCGCGCCGGGATAATCCTGAAAGCGCGCCATCAGCTGATTGCTGCGCGCGACCATCGGGACAATGATGTGCTTGGCGTAGCCCTCGATCGGGACGTCGTCGGCGTTGAAGACGTGGCAATGCACGTCGATGATCCGATCGACGGTCGGCACCCCTGGCGCCTGCGCCAATGCGGTTTGCGGAATTGCGGCGCCGCCGGCTGCGAGCGCGGCACCGCCTGCTATGAAATCCCGTCGGCGCATGGTCGCCCCCTTTGACGATCACGAATCGAGGACAACGATAGCGCGCGATTGTGGCCAATGCGCGCATCCCGAAGGCGGCCGCAGGTACCGCTACCGCGCGCCACGGGCCGCCGTTGCGGCCGGTGTTGCGCGCGATCGGCTGTCGCTCAGTAGGCTTCCTGTTCGTAGATCGGCTCGACCGAACCGTTCCAGGCGCCGTGGTACTTGCCGAGCAGTTCCTCAGCCGGCGTGATGCCGCGCGCAACGATCTCCTGCAGCGGCCGCAGGTAGCGGGTCTCGTCGCGTCCGTTGTGATCGAGACGCTTGCGGCGGACCAAGCCCTTTTCGGCAAGCGACAGCGTCTCACGCGCCAGTTCGAGCAGGCTTCGCCCGCGGATCGCGGCCTTGAAGCCAAGCTTCGGCACGTCGTCGCGCAGCGCCTGGCGCTCGTCGGCGGTCCAGTCCTTCACGATGTCCCAGCAGGCGTCGAGATTGGCGTCGTCGTAGATCAGGCCGACCCAGAACGCCGGCAGCGACGGCAGCCGCCGCCACGGACCGCCGTCGGAGCCGCGCATCTCGAGGTAGCGCTTGAGCCGGACCTCCGGGAAAATCGTCGATATGTGGTTGGCCCAGTCCGACATCGTGGCGCGTTCGCCCGGCAGCGCCTCGAGCTTGCCGGCGAGCAGGTCGCGGAACGATTGTCCCGACACGTCGATGTAGTTGGTCGCCGCGCTTGACGAAATACATCGGCACGTCGAGCGCATAGTCGACGTAGCGCTCGAAGCCCATGCCCGGCTCGAACGCGAACGGCAGCATGCCGGAGCGCGCGTTGTCGGTGTCGCGCCAGATTTCCGAGCGGAACGACACGAAGCCGTTCGGCTTGCCCTCGGTGAACGGCGAGTTGGCAAACAGCGCGGTCGCGACCGGCTGCAGCGCGAGCCCGACCCGGAGCTTCTTCACCATGTCGGGCTCGGAGGAGAAGTCGTGGTTGGTCTGCACCGTGCAGGTCCGGTACATCATGTCGAGGCCGAGGCGTGCCGACCTTCGGCATGTAGTTGCGTCATGATCTTGTAGCGGCCCTTCGGCATCACCGGCATGTCGGCGCGGCTCCAGTTCGGCGTCATGCCGATGCCGAGAAAGCCGATGCCGAGCGGCCTTGCGACCTCGCGCAGTTGCGCCAGATGCGCCATCAGCTCGTTGCAGGTCTGGTGCACGGTCTCGACCGGCGCGCCGGAGAGTTCGAACTGGCCGCCCGGTTCGAGCGAGATCGCGCCGCCGCCGGTCACGTCGGCGAGCCCGATGATGTTGTCGCCCTCCATGATCGGCTCCCAGCCGAGCAGGTGCTGCATGCCGTCGAGCAGCGCGCGGATGCCGCGCGCCCCGCCGTAAGGCACGGGGCGGTGACCGATCGTCGTGAAGGCGAATTTCTCGTGCTCGGTGCCGACCCGGAATTGCTCCTTCGGCTTGCAGCCCGCCTCGAACCACGCGACCAGTTCGTCGCGCGAATTCGATCGGCGTCATGTCGATCTGGTCACGAGCCATACGGGGTTCCGGCGAAAAAAGGTCGTGACCTTACACATGGGGTAGGACAAAGGGCAATCACCACAATATCCCGGCCGTCACGGCAAAAAAGACGCGGCCCGTGCGTGCCGTCAGCGCAGCTTCTCGAATTTCAGCACGAATTCGTCGACCGGCACCTTTGGCCGAAACACCGGCTCGTCGCGCGGGTCCTCGGGATGGCGCAGGAAGTCAGCCTCGGCCACCAGCCGGAAGCCGGCCGCAATGATTTCCTGCTTCAACACGCTCTCCTCGATCCGGTGCAGCGTCTTGCCGACCGAGATCCCGGCGCCAAGCTTGGCGGAGTGATCCGCCACCACCAGGACACCGCCGGACTTGAGCGCGGCGAATATCTTGCGATTCATCTCGGCGCGGTCGACCGCCATGTAGGTCGTGTCGTGATAGAAGAACAAGAACGTGATCAGGTCGAGATCGCTCACCCCCGCGGGCAACGGATCGTCGAAGTTGCGGACCAGCGCGACCACGTTCGCCATCGCCGGCGTCTTGATGCGCTCGTCGAAGCGGGCCTTGGCACGGGCATTGGTGTCGGCGGAGTCCTGGCCGTAGACCTTGCCGGCGGGTCCGACCGCACGCGCCATCAGTTCGGTGCTGTAGCCGCCGCCCGCGCCCATATCGAGCACGGTCATCCCGGAGCGCACGCCGGTGAACGCGAGCAGCTTGGCGGGCTCGCGGCGCTGATCGGTCTGCCGGTCGGCCTCGCTGCGGTCGGCAGCGGCGACGATGGCCTCATAGTCCTGTGCGAGACCTTGACGCGGCACGGCCGCGGCCAACAGCGCGGTCGCCAGAATCATCAGCGCCCTATGCGGGCGCAGCCGTTGTGCCGATGCCATCGCGCATCCTCCCGGTTATGCCGCCTTCTTTTCCGCCGGCGCAAAGCGGCGATAAAAGCTGTCGCCGGTCGCTGCCATGTCGAGCAAGAGCTTCGACGGCGCAAAGCGCGCGCCGTGGGCGCGCTCGAGCCGCCGGCACATTTCGACGAACCGCTTCGTACCCATCATGTCGATGTAGGACAGCGTGCCGCCGGTGAACGGCGCAAAGCCGAAGCCCAGGATCGAGCCGACGTCGGCCTCGCGCACGTCGGTGAGCACGCCCTCCTCGAAGCAGCGCGCGGTCTCCAGCGCCTGCATCCCGAGCAGGCGGTATTTCAGCGTCTGCACGTCGATCGTGTCCGGATTGAGCTTTTCCAGCTGCAGGTCGGCAAGGCCCGGCCACAGCCGCTTCGGCCCACTCTGCGGATAGTCGTAGAAGCCCTTGCCGTTCTTGCGCCCCAACCGGCCGTGCTTCTCGACCATCTGGTCGAGCAGGTTCTTCTGGGCAGCGTCGATCGCCTGCGGGCCGAGATCGGCCTCGGTAGCCTTGACGATCTTCCAGGCAAGGTCGACCGCCACCTCATCGTTGAGCGAGAGCGGCCCGACCGGCATGCCGGCCATGCGGCCGACGTTCTCGATCATCGCGGCCGGGATGCCCTCGGCCAGCATCAGGTGACCTTCGCGCAGATACGTGCCGACCACCCGCGAGGTGTAGAAGCCACGCGAATCGTTGACCACGATCGGGGTCTTGCGGATGGCGCGCACGAAATCGAGCGCGGTCGCGAGCGCCTGATCGCCGGTGTTCTTGCCGAGAATGATCTCCACCAGCATCATGCGCTCGACCGGCGAGAAGAAATGAATGCCGATGAAGCGCGCCGGGTCCTTCGCGGTGTCCGCGAGCGACGTGATCGGCAAGGTCGAGGTGTTGGAGCCGAACACCACGTCGGGGACAACCGCCTGCGCCTTGGCGATGGCCTCGGCCTTGATCTTGCGGTCTTCGAACACCGCCTCGACAATGAGATCGCAGCCGGCCAGCGCCGCATAGTCCGCGGTCGGGGCGATGCGCGCGAGCGTGGCGTCGCGCTGCGAGGCCGTGGAACGGCCGCGGTTGACCTGGTCGGTCAGACTCTTGTGGACGTACGCCTTGCCCTTGTCGGCGCTGTCCTGATCGCGGTCGATCAGCACCACGTCGAGGCCGGCCTGCGCACAGACCGAGGCGATGCCGGCGCCCATGAAGCCAGCACCGAGGATGCCGATCTTCTTGAACTGCGACGGCGGCACGTTGGCCGGGCGGCGCGCACCTTTGTTCAGGTCCTGCATCGAGACGAACAGCGTGCGCATCATCGCCGCTGCCTCCGGCGAGCGCAGGATTTTCGCGAAGTAGCGCGACTCCACCGTCAGCGCGCGATCGATCGGCAGCAGCAGCCCCTCGTAGACGACCTGCAGGATCGCGCGCGCCGCCGGATAATTGTCGTAGGTCTCGCGTCGGTAGATCGCGTTAGCGGCGGGAAACGTCATCATGCCGGCCTTGGAATAGACCGGGCCGCCCGGCAGCCGGAAGCCTTCGACGTCCCACGGCGCCTTGGCCTTGCCGTTGGCCTTGACCCAGTCCTTGGCGGCCTTCACCAGATCGGCCGCCGGCACGACGGCGTCGACGAGCTTCATCGCCTTGGCGCGGTTCGAGTCGAAGCTGATCGCCCTTGAGCAGGAACTGCAGCGCGTCGGCGGGCGCCAGCATGCGCGCGACGCGCTGCGTACCGCCGGCGCCGGGGAACAGGCCGATCTTGACCTCGGGCAGACCGACGCGGGTCTTGTCGTTGTCGGCGGCGATGCGATGATGGCAGGCGAGGCAGAGCTCGAAGCCGCCGCCGAGCGCGGTGCCGTTGATCGCGGCGACCCACGGCTTGCCGCAGGTCTCGAGCCGCCGATAGAGCTGCGACAGCTTGCGGCTCTCGCTGAACAGGAGGCTCACCGCCGCCACCTCGCCCTGCGTCTTCGCCATCTCGGCGAAGGTGCGGGTCAGGCGCTTCGAGCAGCGTGAGATCGGCGCCGGCGCAGAACGTGTCCTTGCCCGAGGTGATGACCGCGCCCTTGATCGCGGCATCGCCCGCGATCTGCTCGACGATCTTCGAAAGCTCCTCGATCACCGAGAGGTCGATGACGTTCATCGAGCGGCCCGGCATGTCCCAGGTGACGAGCGCGATGCCGTCGGCATCGACGTCGAACTTGAAGTTCTCGTAGGCCATCGGCGCTCCCGCGCTCGAAGCTTCACTCCTTGATCGGCTCGCCCGATCTTGCGCGACCAGCGGCGGCCGCTGCTCGTCGCGCTCCATGCAGAAATCGACGTCGGGATAGTGCACGCGCTCGTTCTTCGAGCGCGTGCCGACCTCGAGATAGACCGCGTCGCGGTCGGTGCGGTTGATCAGGCAATGGCCGATGCCGCCGTTGGCGCGCCAGCCGGCGGCGTCGCCGGGCTCGCAGCACGATCTCGCCGTCGTTCTCGTGCAGCACCAGTTCGCCTTCCAGCATGTAGATGAATTCGTCCTCGCTCTCGTGCCAATGGCGCAGCGCCGACATCGACGCTGGGCTTGATGCGGGCGATGTTGACGCCGAACTGCGTCAGGCCGACGGCGTCGCCGATCCTGCTGCTTCTCGCGGCCGGCGATCGCATAGGCGAATTCCTTCGGATAGGACGCGTTGTTGGTCCAGGGAATTTGCTCGAGATCGATCTTCGGCATCGCGCCCTCACCCGCTCCGCTTCGGATACGGCTCGCCGTTCGACTTGCGCGAATAGCGCCAGGCCGCGTCTCGTCGCGCTCGACCTTCATGTCGATGTCGGAATAGGTCGCCCGTCTCGGTCGCCGCGCGCGTGCCGATTTCGAGATAGACGGCGTCGCGGTCGGTCCGGTTGATCAGGCAATGGCCGTCGGTCGCGCCCGCCTTCCAGCCGGCGGCGTCGCCGGGCTTGAGTACGGTCTCGCCGTGCGTCCTCGCAGAGCACGAGCTCGCCCTCGAGCACGTAGATCGAACTCGTCCTCGTTCCGGTGCCAGTGCCGCTGCGACGACCAGGCGCCGGGCTTGAGCGTCGTCAGGTTGACGCCGAACTGCGAGAGCCCGACCGCGTTGCCGAGACGCTTGCGCTCGCGGCCGACGGTCGCCTTCCAGAACGGGTCGGGATACATCGTGCCGGTCTCGACCGGCAGGCCTCGGCGATGTCGATCTTCGGCATCGGCGACACTCACACCCGCTCGATGATCGTCGCGGTGCCCATGCCGACGCCGATGCACAGCGTCACCAGCGCGGTCGACGAGGTCGCGCCGCTCCAGTTCGTCGAGCACGGTGCCGAGGATCATCGCGCCGGTGGCGCCGAGCGGATGGCCCATGGCGATGGCGCCGCCGTTGACGTTGATCTTGTCGTGCGGAATGTCGAGCGCCTGCATGTAGCGCAGCACGACCGAGGCGAACGCCTCGTTCAGCTCGAACAGGTCGATGTCCGTCGTCGTTCATGCCGGCCTTCTTCAGCACCTTCTCGGTCACCGGGATCGGGCCGGTCAGCATGATCGACGGCTCCGAGCCGATGTTGGCGAACTGCCGGATGCGCGCGCGCGGCTTCAAGCCCGCCGCCGCGCCGGCCTCCTTGTTGCCGATCAGCACCGCGGCCGCGCCATCGACGATGCCGGACGAATTGCCCGGCGTGTGCACGTGGTTGATCGCCTCGATCTCCGGATAGCGCTGGATCGCGACCGCGTCGAAGCCGCCCATCTCGCCCATCTGCACGAACGACGGCTGCAGCTGCGCCAGCGTCTGCATCGTCGTCGTCGGCCGCATGTGCTCGTCCTTGGCGAGCAGCGTCAGGCCGTTGACGTCCTTGACCGGCATCACCGAGTTCTTGAAGCGGCCGTCGTCCCAGGCCTTGGCGGCGCGCTTCTGGCTCTCGACCGCGTAGGCGTCGACGTCGTCGCGCGAGAAGCCGTACTTGGTCGCGATCAGGTCGGCGGAAATGCCCTGCGGCACGAAGTAGGAGCGCAGCGCGATCGAGGGGTCCATCGGCCAGGCGCCGCCGGACGCGCCGATGCCGACGCGGCTCATCGACTCGACGCCGCCGCCGATCGTCATGTCGTGCTGGCCGGACATCACCTCGGCCGCGGCGAAGTTCACCGCGTCGAGCCCGGAGGCGCAGAAGCGGTTGATCTGCACGCCCGGCACGCTCGTCGCCGTAGCCCGCCATGATGGCGGCGACGCGCGCGATGTCGCCGCCGGCCTCGCCGACCGGATCGACGCAGCCCAGCACCACGTCGTCGACCAGCGCCGGATCGAGCTTGTTGCGCTCCTTGATCGCGGCGAGCGCCTGGCTCGCGAGATTGAGCGCGGTGACCTCGTGCAGCGCGCCGTCGGCCTTGCCGCGGCCGCGCGGGGTGCGGACGTGATCGTAGATGAAGGCGTCGGTCATGCTGTCTCTCTCCAACCTCTCCGGTCATTCCGGGGCGCGTGCGCATGCACGCGAACCCGCGAATCGGGTGACAAGTCCGACTACGTTTCGACGCGGCTCTGGATTGCCGGGTATCGCGCCTCGCAGGCGCCCGGGAATGACGCCGGGTGTCAATCACAAACTCCTCGCGATCAGCAGCTTCATGATCTCGTTGGTCCCCGCATAGATGCGCATCACGCGGGCGTCGCGGTAGAGGCGCGAGATCGGATATTCGTCCATGTAGCCATAGCCGCCGAACAGTTGCAGGCAGCGGTCGACGACCCTGCCCGAGCGTGTCGGTGGTCCAGGACTTCGCCATCGAGGCGGTGACGGTGTCGAGCTCGCCCTTGACATGCCGCTCGATGCAATGGTCGATGAACACCTGGGCGATGGTCGCCTCGGTCTTGCATTCGGCCAGCTCGAACTGGGTGTTCTGGAACTCGATGATCTTCTTGCCGAAGGCCTGGCGCTGCTTGACGTAGTCGATCGGTCAGCGCCAGCGCCCGCTCCATCATCGCGACCGCGTGCACGCGCGACGATCAGCCGCTCCTGCGGCAGTTCGTTCATGAGCTGCGCGAAGCCCTGGCCCTCCTCGGTGCCGAGCAGGTTCTCGGTCGGCAGCGACACGTCCTCGAAGAACAGCTCCGAGGTGTCGGCGGAATCCATGCCGAGCTTCTTGAGCTTGCGGCCGCGGCGGAAGCCCTGGCGCGTCGTCGGTCTCCACCACCATCAGCGAGATGCCCTTGGCGCGCTCCTTCGGATCGGTCTTGGCGACCACGACGATCAGGTTGGCGTGCTGGCCGTTGGTGATGAAGGTCTTGGAGCCGTTGAGCACGTAGCGGTTGCCCTTCTTCACCGCCGTGGTGCGCACGCCCTGCAGGTCGGAGCCGGTGCCGGGCTCGCTCATGGCGATGGCGCCGACCAGTTCGCCGGTCGCGAGCTTCGGCAGCCAGCGCTTCTTCTGCTCTTCGGTGCCGTAATGCAGGATGTAGGGCGCGACGATGCCGGAGTGCAGCGGCGCGCCGAACGCGTCGAAGCCGGCGAGGCTGTATTCGCGGTTGATGACGGCCTCATGCGCGAACGTGCCGCCGGCGCCGCCGTATTCCTCCGGCATCGACGCGCACAGCAGGCCCGCCTGCCCGGCCTTGGTCCAGACCTCGCGCGGATACATGTGCTCGTCGTGCCACTTGTCGAGATGCGGCACGAACTCGGCCTGCATGAAGCGCTGCGCCTGCTCTTCGAGCAGCACGAGGTCCTCGGACATCCAGGCCGGGCGCGGCAGGTTGAGGGCGTTCATCGGCTGCGATTTTGGACCGGTCGGTCGCCCACGATAGCCGCAGGCCGGCCGCCGTAGCTAGCGCGGTCTGCGGCGACCGCGCGGCAACCGATGCCGGTGCCCGCAGCGTCCCTGCGGCTAAGCTCGCGTCGTCACATAAGCGGGCAACAACGACTCGGGAGGAAATGGCGATGATGAGGCATGCTGCAATCTGCTTGCGGTCGCCGGCTGCTGCATGCTGCTGCGCGCTCTGCGGCCTGCCCAGGCGCAGACCTGGCCGGACCGGCCGGTGAAGTTCATCAGCTCGCAGGCCGCCGGCGGCGGCACCGACATGATCGGCCGCCTGGTCGCCGATCAGCTTTCGGCCAGGATCGGCCAGCCGGTCGTCTACGAGAACCGGCCGGGCGGCGGCAATGTGATCGGCACGCAGGCCGCGGCGCGCTCGGCGCCGGACGGCTACACGTTCTTCTACGCCACCGCCGCCGCGCTGGTCACCGATCCGCACACCTACAAGTCGCTGCCCTACGACCCGATGAAGGCGTTCGACGTGATCTCGAGCATCGCCGAAGTGTCCTTCATGGTGCTGGCGCATCCGAGCGTGCCGGCCAAGACGCTGCCGGAGCTGATCGCCTACGCCAAGGCCAATCCCGACAAGCTGCAGATCGCGACCGACGGCCCGCGGCGCTTCTCCGGCCTGATCGCGGCCTGGATCAACAAGCTCGCCGGCACCAGCATTTCCTACGTGCCCTATGTGCAGATGACGCAGGGCATCCAGGACGTGATCGCCGGCCGCGTCCAGCTCATCATCCTGGCGGTGCCGGCGGCGCGAGGACACATCGCGGCCGGCAAGCTCAACGCGCTGGCGGTGACGTCGGCGAAGCGGCTGGACGGCCTTCCCCGACGTGCCGACGGTGGCCGAGACGTTCCCCGGCTTCGATTTCGCCGGCTGGTGGGTGCTGGCCGCGCCGACCGGCGTGCCGGCGCCGATCCTGGAGCGGGTCAACCGCGAGCTCGACGCCATCCTCAAGGACCCGACGGTGGTCGAGCAAGCATGACGCAACGTCGGCTTCATCAGCCGCGGCGGCGGCACCATGCAGCAGACGCGCGACTACGTGCAGGCGCAGCACGCCGCCTGGGGCACGCTGGTCAAGGAGATCGGGCTGCAGCCGGAGTAAGGGCTCAGCCCTCGCCGTCGAACACGAAGCGATAGGCCTTGCCGTCGCGCTCGATCCGGCCCGCCGGTCGGGCTCGGGAAATGCGTCGGGAAGATCAGCCGCCCGCTGTTGGCGTTCTCCTTGAGAAAATTCGATCCGGGTCTGCCGCGCCATGTCCGGATCGATGCAGAACCGCGTGCTCCATTCCGGATACGAAGCTGCAGCGGATGATGCATCATGTCGGCGGTGAGCAGCGCCTGCCCCGCGCCCGAGCCGAGCCGCAGCATCTTCTGGCCGGGCGTGTGGCCGTGCACCGGCTCGATCGAGATGTCGCTCTTGAGCGCGTGGCTGTCGCCGATCATCTCGGCCTGGCCGCTATCGATGATCGGCAGCACGCTGTCGGTGAGGAAATCGCCGGTGCGCTCCAGCGCCGCGGGGCCCGCGTTGCGCCAGAAATCCCACTCGCGCTGCGCGATCAGATAGCGCGCGTTCGGGAAAGGTCGGCACCCAGCGGCCGTTCTCCAGCCGCGTGTTCCAGCCGATGTGATCGACGTGCAGATGCGTGCACAGCACCACGTCGATGTCCTCGGGCGCGACGCCGGCCGCGCGCAACGTGTCGAGCCAGGGCGTGCTTCTGCCGGTGGAACTGCGGGCGCTTGCGCTCCTTGTCGTTGCCGGCGCAGCAATCGACCAGCACGGTCAGGCCGGCCTGCTGGATCAGGAAGCTCTGGATGGTGATGGTCAGCAGCCCGCTCGCCGCGATCCTGGAAGCGCGGCACCAGCCAGTCGCGGTTGGCGTCGAGGTGCGCCTGCGTGCAGTCGCCGAAAATCTCGAACGGCGCCAGCATCGCGCCTTCGGATTCGACGACGCGGTGAAGCGATGTCTCACCGACGGTCCAGTCCAACCGTGCGCTCATGGCTGATCCTCCCCTTCGTCAGCCTAGAATGCCCGGCCGGCAATTCCAACGCACCTTGCGATCTGTCAGGATCGCCGGGCGACCGGCCGTTTCACAGGGGGCAAGCGATGACCGACGCCGCGACGACCAAGGCTGCGACCTCGTCCGACGAGCCCGAACTCAATCGCGTGATGGGGCCTGGCTGCTGCTGCTTTTCATCGTCGGCGACATTCTCGGCACCGGCATCTATGCGCTGACCGGCCAGGTGGCCAAGCAGGTCGGCGGCGCGGTGTGGCTGCCGTTCTGGTGGCCTTCGTGGTCGCGCTGATGACCGCGTTCAGCTATCTCGAACTGGTCACCAAATATCCGCGCGCCGCGGGCGCGGCGCTCTACACCCATCGCGCCTTCGGCATCCACTTCATCACCTTCATCGTCGCCTTCGCGGTGATGTGCTCGGGCATCACCTCGGCGTCGACCGCCTCGCGCGCCTTTGCCGCCAACATGTCGCAAGCTTTCGACCTGAACATGACGGCGGTCGGGATCACCGCTCGTCGGCGCTGCTCTTCATGGCGGCTGGTCGCGATCATCAATTTCCGCGGCGTCGGCGAGAGCGTGAAGCTGAATGTGCGTGCTCACCTGCGTCGAGCTGACCGGACTGCTGATCATCATCATGATCGGCTGTTGGGCGATCGGCGGCGGCAAGGGCGACGTCTCGCGCGTGCATGGAGTTCAACACCTCGGCCGGCGGCGGCATTTTCTGGCCGGTGATCGCGGCGACGACGCTCGCTTTCTTCGCGATGGTGGGCTTCGAGGATTCCGTCAACATGGCGGAGGAGACCAAGGACCCGATCAACATCTTCCCGAAGATCCTGCTGACCGGCCTGTTGATCACCGGGACGATCTACGTGCTGGTCTCGATCTCGGCGATGACGCTGGTGGCGCCCGAAGGAACTCGGACAGGGCGAGACGCCGCTGCTGCAAGGTGGTGCAGGCCGGCGCGCCGAATTTCCCGATCGGGATTTTCGGCTTCATCACGATGTTCGCGGTGGCCAACTCCGCGCTGATCAACATGCTGATGGCGAGCCGGCTGGTCTACGGCATGAGCCGCGAGCGCGTGCTGCCGGCCGTGCTCGGCAAGGTGCACCCGACGCGGCACACGCCCTATGTCGCGATCGGCTTCACGACGCTGCTGGCGTTCGGGCTGATCACGTTCGTCGGCGAGGTCCCGGCGCTCGGCGGCACCACGGCGCTGCTGCTGCTCTGCGTCTTCACGGTGGTGAACATCGCGGTGCTGGTGCTGCGCAAGCGACAAGGTCGAGCACAGCCATTTCCGCACGCCGACCATCGCTGCCGGTGCTGGGCGCGATCACCTGCGCGTTCCTGGCCGGGCCTTGGACCGGGCGCGACCCGGTGCAGTACAAGGTGGCGGGCGTGCTGATCGGCGATCGGCATCGCGCTGTGGGTGGTGACGGTGCTGGTCAATCGCGCGACCGGACTGTCGGAACCGCCGATCGACGAGCGCATCGGCACCCGCGGGCCGGTGAACTGAATGCAAAGGGAATCAGCAGGCGTATCCGGTTTGGTTCGGATAGCGGTTCTTCCCAGCGAATAGGACAAGGTGGTGAAGGGAACGAACTCAAGGCGGAGCAGCGCGCCGATAGACGCGCGTCTCGCCTTCATTCAGCGTCACGAAATCGCGGTCGGAAATCCCGCTGCGCGAAAGCGCGAGCTTCAAATCGGCCTGCGGCTGATCGATCGGTTCGGGAGTCAGCTGAAACGTCCCGAAGTGCATCCCGACACTATGCCGGGCGCCAAGGTCGAGATGGGCGCGCACGGCCTCGGCCGGATTCATGTGGATCGGCGCCATGAACCACCGGGGCTCGTAGGCCCCGATTGGCAGCAGCGCGATGTCCGGAGCGCCGAGCCGCGCCCTGATCGCCAAGAAATGAGTTGAGTACCCGGTGTCGCCGCCGAAGTAGACCAAGCGGCCACGGCTTTCGACCACATAGCCGCCCCACAGGCTTCGCTGCCGATCATGCAACCCGCGCGCCGAGAAATGTTGAGCGGGCACGAACGTGACCTTTGCACCGCCGATCGACGTCTGCTCCCACCAGTCGAGTTCGCGCACGTCCTTGAAGCCAAGCCGTTCGACCCGTGGCCGGTCCCCCGCCGCGGCAACAACGGTGGGTGAAAAGCTTCGCCGCAGCCGCTTCAGCGTCGGGCTGTCGAAATGGTCGTAGTGGTTGTGGCTGAGCAGGACAGTATCGATGGGTGGCAATGCTTCATACGCCACACCCGGATCTCGCACCCGGCGCGGTCCGGCCCAACTGGCACGCTTCGACCAGATCGGATCGGTGAGGATCGCGATGCCGCCGACCTGGACCAGGAAGGTCGCATGATTGACAAAGGTGATCGCAATATCGTCGGCGGAGAGCTCGGAATCGAGCCGCGGCACTCCCGTGTTCTCGACCCAGCGGGGCCAGCGGCTGCGCGGCTCGCGCAACATCTTGAGCACGGTTCGCAGCGGCGGCCCATGGCGCGCTGACAAAGCCGGGTTGAAGAAGCGTTTGCCGTCAAAATGATCGGAAACCGGCCATACGCGCGGCCCGCTGCTGCCACGTCGGAACCGCAAGTTCAGAACGCCTCCGCCGGCAGTTCCATCGTGCTGCCGCGCCGGCCTGGATGCGGGCGAGATGCGCCGCGGTTTCCGGCAGCACGCGCTCCATGAAGAAGCGGCCGGTGACGAGCTTGGCGTTCATGCGCTGCATCTCGCGCCGCTCTTGAGCTTGTCCTGCGCCGCCGCCGCCATGCGGCCCCACATGTAGCCGAGCGCAACAAGCCCGAACAGGTGCATGTAGTCGGTCGAGCCGGCGCCGGCGTTGTCGGGCTTCGCCATCGCGTTCTGCATGAACCACATGGTGGCCTGCTGCAGATGGCCGAGCGCCTTGCCGAGCGGCTCGACGAACGGCTTCATCGCCTCGTCTGCCGCCGTGCTCCTTGAGGAAGCCCTGCACCTCGGCGAAGAACGCCTGCAGCGCGCGGCCGCCGTCCTTCGGCAGCTTGCGGCCGACGAGATCGAGCGCCTGGATGCCGTTCGCGCCCTCGTACATCATGGTGATGCGCGCATCGCGCACGAACTGCTCCATGCCGTGCTCGGCGATGTAGCCGTGACCGCCGAACATCTGCTGCGCCATCACGGTGTTGGCGAAGCCCTGGTCGGTCAGCACGCCTTTGATCACCGGCGTGAGCAGGCCCATGTGGTCGTCGGCGGCCTGGCGGGTCTTGTCGTCCTCGCGAGCGGCGATGCAGGTCGGAGGCAAGCGCGGTCCAGATCACCAGCGCGCGGGCCGCCTCGTTGAACGACTTGATCGTCATCAGCGTGCGGCGCACGTCCGGATGCACGATGATCGGATCGGCCGGCTTGTCCTTGAACTTCGCACCGGTCAGCGCGCGGCCCTGCAGGCGTTCCTTGGCGTAGGCCGCGGCGTTCTGGTAGGCGACCTCCGACATCGCGAGCCCCTGCACGCCGACGCCGAGCCGCGCCTCGTTCATCATCGTGAACATGGCGTGCAGGCCGCGGTTCTCCTCGCGCGATCAGCCAGCCGGTCGCGCCGTCGTAGTTCATCACGCAGGTGGCGTTGCCGTGGATGCCCATCTTCTGCTTCGAGCGAGCCGCAGGACACGGCATTGCGCGCGCCGGGCGAGCCGTCGGCCTTCGGGCAGCATCTTCGGCACGATGAACAGCGACAGCCCGCGGGTGCCTTCCGGCGCGCCTTCGATGCGCGCCAGCACGAGGTGCACGATGTTGCCGGCGAGGTCGTGCTCGCCGGCCGAGATGAAAATCTTGGTGCCGGTGATCTTGTAGCTGCCGTCGCGCCTGCTTCACCGCCTTGGCGCGGATCAGGCCGAGGTCGGTGCCGCATTGCGGCTCGGTCAGGTTCATGGTGCCGGTCCACTCGCCGGCCACGAGCTTCGGCAGGTAGATCGCCTTCTGCTCGGGCGTGCCGTGCACCATGATCGCCGCGATCGCGCCCTGGGTCAGGCCGGGGTACATCGCAAACGCCAGGTTGGCCGAGGACAGGAACTCGTTGACCAGCTGGGTCATGAACATCGGCAGGCCCTGGCCGCCGAATTCCGGCGGCGCCGAGATGCCGATCCAGCCGCCTTCGACGATCTGCTGGAAGGCGTCCTTGAAGCCCTTCGGCGTGGTCACGCTGCCGTCGTCGTTGCGCGTGCAGCCTTCGATGTCGCCGATCCGGTTGAGCGGCGTCAGCACCTCCTCGCAGAACTTGGCGGCCTCGCCGAGAATCGCGCTCGACGACGTCGGGAGAGGCGTCCGAAAAGCCCGGCAGATTGGAATAGCGATCGATCGTGGAACACGTCGTTCAGCAGGAATCACATCGTCGACAGGCGCCTTGTAGCTCGGCATGGGGCTCGCGTGGGGGGCGTTCGGGGCTAAGGGGTGATCACATACTATCCCGATTGAAGGTGGCGTTAAGGCCCACCCCGCGCGCATGTGCGGCCCGTGCAACGCGAGTCTGCCCCAGCCACTTCGACCAATCCGTGCTTTCGTTGACGAGCTTGCCCGCAGACTGGCCGGCGCGGACAGCCACGGCACGGGAAATCCGGAAGCGCCGTCAGCAGGTTAACCGCTTGTTTACCGTAATGAAGACAAAGTCACCGACAGGACATCGGACCGCGCCGTTTCTCACTTTCGTTCACGCGCGCCGGTTCCAGGGAGCCGCAGGCTCAGCCGCCATGCTCCAGCGATCGAGGAAGACGTGCGGTACAGACGCAGATCAGACCGGACACGGACGACGAGGACGAGGCGATCGGCGACGATCTCGCCGCGGTCAATGATCGTCTCGACGAACTGACGCGCCATCTCGATCGCGTCGCGCACACCCAACCGGCGCCAAGGCGGCCATCGGCACCGTCGACGACACGGGCCCGCGCCCGATCACGTCACCGAGGCGCTGGCGCGGCTCGATCGCCGGCTCGAACAGGTGATCGACGAGGTGCGCGCCGTTCCTGCTCGAAAATGACCACCGCGGCCGCCGCCGCCGCCACCGCCGACCGCCGCCGGCGGCACGCACCGACTGGGCCGCGGAGATTTCCGCCCGCCAGCGCGTGCTCGACGGGCGCCGCGGCCAGCAGCCGACCGCCCCCGCGGCGGCATCGAACTTCGCCGCCGCCAAGACCGGCACAGGACGGCGCGGCGCTCGAGCATCAGCTTCGCCAGATCACCGCCCAGATCGCCGCGCTGCACCAGCCTTACGAGGACGCGCTCTCCGCGCTGCGCAGCGACCTCGCCGAAATCGGCCGCGCGCTGCGCGATGCGATGCCGCGCCAGGCGGTCGAGGCGCTGGAGGGCGAGGTCCGCGCGCTGTGCCGAACGCATCGACCGCAGCCGGCAGACCGGGCGGCCGATGCCGCCGCGCTCGCCGAATCTCGAGCGCGGACTCGCCGAGGTGCGCGACGCGCTGCGCGGTGCTGACGCCGGCCGAAAGCCTGATCGGCTTCGAGGACGCGGTGCGCGGCCTCATCCGCAAGATCGACCAGATCGGAGCGCCCATCGCACGACCCGATCGCGTTCAAGCAACTCGAGCAGGCGATCGTCTCGCTGCGGGGCGTGGTCGCCAACGTCGCCTCCGACGGCGCGCTGGCCCAGCTCGCCGCCGAGGTGCGCCAGCTTGGGCAACCGGTTCGAGCAGGCCGCGGCCGCCAGCAGCACGGATACGCTCGACCGGCTGGAATGCGCAGATCTCGCTCGCTGATGGAAAGCGGCCGCGCCTTGCCGCCTGAACTCGAAGCCGTCGATCCGTTCGCTCAGCGAGCGGCTCGACCGCATGCAATTGAGCCAGGGCGACCAGTTCGCGCTCGGCAGTCTGGAGGACCGCATCGTCGAAGCTGTCCGAGAAGCTTGACGCCTCGGATGCCCGCCTGAGCCAGCTCGGCGTCAATCGAGCGCGGCATCGCCGATCTGCTGGTGGAGATCCGCAGCAGTGCGGCGCGCGGGCCAAGGGTCGCGGCCGAGCCCGAAGCGCCGGCGACCGCAGCAAGACCTCGAGGCCGACGCGTACGCAGCGGCCGCGTCACAGGTTCCTGCTGCACCGCAGGCGCCAGCTGCGGCGCAGGTCATACTGCCGCCGCCGGCCCCGGCCCCCGCAACGCCGCCGCCAGTCGCCACGCGTTCGCGGGATCGGCGGCCGACTCGAGCCGAAATTGCCGCCCGATACGCCGATCGAGCCTGGCGCCGGCATGCCGCGCTCGCGGCCGCAAACCGCCGCCGCCCGCATCGCGGCCTCCGAGGCTGCACTCGGCATTCGCCCCGGCGCGACCGAGACCGGCGGCAAATCCGCGGCCATAGCGGCGGCGCGTCTCGCGGCAAAGTCGTCCTATCTCGACTCGCCGGTCGTGGTGCCGAAATCCATGGTGCGGAGCCGGAGCTGGTTCTCCAGGCGATCGAAGGCGCCGGCACCGCCACCCGAACCGATCGCTGCCGCGGAAACGCACCAGGACAGTACGCCCACGGCCACCGGTAAGGTGTTCCACCAGATCAAGACGCTGCTGATCGCAGCGAGCGTCGTCGTCATTGTCGTCGGCGCGGTGCAGACCGCTATCGACCTGTTGATGAGCGGCGAGCCGTCGACGATGCCCGCAGAGCCGCACGCCAATTCGCGCCCGGCGCCAACCGTCGCGCCCGCACGCTCGACGCCGACGGCTGAGGACACACTGCCGGTGCCGGCGCCGTCTGACCCCGCGACCACCGGCGAGATCGGCGGGCCGTCCATCTTCGATCCTCCGAGTCCGCCCAAGCCGCCGACGCCGTCCTTCGAGATCACCGGCTCGCTCGCGCCGCAGCCGCCGCAGCCGCCACCGGCGCTGTCGATGACCCCGCTGGCCCCGAGCGGCGGCAACAACCTCCCGCCGTCGATCGGCGCGGGCCTGCTCGCGGCCGCGCTCGCCGGCGAAGCGCCCGCCGCCGAATACGAGATTGGCGATGCGTTTTGCGGAAGGCCGGGGTCTCGCCCCGAACATGCCCGAAGCCGCGCAATGGTTCGAGCGCGCGGCCAAGGCCGGTTTCGTGCCCGGCGCAGTTCCGGCTCGCGAGCCTCAACGAGAAGGGCGACGGCCTGAAGAAGGACCTGCAGGCCGCGCGCCGCCTCTACACCGCCGCGGCCGACAAGGGCCACGCCAAGGCCATGCACAATCTCGCCGTGCTGTATCGCCGAAGGCATCGACGGCAAGCCCGACTACCGGGCCGCGGCGCATTGGTTCCGCAAGGCTGCGAGCTACGGCGATCGCCGACAGCCAGTACAATCTCGGCGATCCTCTATGCCCGCGGCATCGGCGTCGAGACCGAACCTCGCCGAATCCTACAAGTGGTTCGCGCTCGCGGCCGCCACGCGGCGACCAGGACGCCGCCAGCAAGCGCGACGAGGTGGCGGAGCGGCTCGATCAGCAGACGCTGGTTGCGGCGAGGCTCGCGGTGCAGACCTTCACGCCCGAGCGCGAACCGGACGAAGCGACCGACCTCAAGGTTCCGCCCGGCGGCTGGGACCGCACAAGCGCAGCCGTCAAGCCGGCCAAGCCCGCAAAGCGGAGCCCTGCGTCAACGGCGCAATGAATAGAGACGCTCGGCACGCTGTTACATTCTCGTGCAGAGCGTGGAAATCGAGCCTATACCGATCTGCACCGGACCGTCGGCGGCGGCCCGTCCGTCGCTGCTGAAACCATCAAATCCCGTTCGGACCGCACGCGTGCAAATCTACCTGCCGATCGCCGACATCCCGGTAGACATGTTCCTGGTGCTCGCCATGGGGCTGGCGGTCGGGTTCATCTCGGGCATGTTCGGGATCGGCGGCGGCTTCCTGATGACGCCGCTCCTGATCTTCATCGGCGTTTCGCCGGCGGTCGCGGTCGCAAGCGTGGCGAGCCACATCGCCGCCTCGTCCTGCTCCGGGCGCGATCACCTACTGGCGCCGCAATGCGGTCGACCTCGCGCTCGGCGCTGATGCTGCTCGCCGGCGGCATCCTCGGGACCGCGGTCGGCGTCTGGCTGTTCACGGTGCTGCGCTCGCTCGACCAGCTCGATCTCACCATCGGGCTGTCCTACGTCGCCCTGCTGAGCGTGGTCGGCGGGCTGATGATCGCCGAAAGCGTGCAGCGCGATCGTCCGCGAGCAGCGCGGCAAGCCGGCAACGCCGCGGCGCGGCGGCAGCCACACCTGGCTGCACGGGTTGCCGCTGAAGATGCGCTTCAAGCGCTCCAAGATCTACGTCTCGGCGGTCCCGGTCTGGCTGATCGGTTTCATCATCGGCTTCGTCGGCGCCATCATGGGCATCGGCGGCGGCTTCCTGCTGGTGCCGATGCTGATCTACTTCCTGCGCGTGCCGACCGCGACCGTCATCGGCACCTCCATGCTGCTGACCCTCATCACCATGGCCTCGGCGACAGTGATGCACGCCGCCACCAACCACCTGGTCGATGCCGTGCTCGCGCTCATTCTGATGGTCGGCGGCGTGATCGGCGCGCAGTTCGGCGCCCGCGCCGGCCAGAGCATGCGCGGCGAGCGGCTGCGGCTGCTGCTCGGGCTGCTCGTGCTCGCGGTGGGCTTGCGCTTTGCCTATCAGCTCGTGGTCAAGCCCGACGACCTCTACTCGATCCGCATGCTCGGGATAGGCTCATGAGGCCGCGGCGGACCGCTGCGCTCGTGGTTCTGGCAGCCGGGTGGCTCGCCGCGCGCACGAGGCTGCGGCCGAGCGGCTCATCACCTCGATCTCGCGCCATCAGGTCCTGGTCACGTCGAACTTTACCGGCACCTCGATCGTGCTGTTCGGCACGGTCGAGCCCGACAGCGCGGCGTCGACGCGCCGCCGCAACGCCGGCTACGACATCGTCGTCACCGTGACCGGGCCCCGGCAGAGCGTGGTCACGCGCCGCAAGGAACGGATGCTCGGCATCTGGATCAACGGCGCGTCCCGCACCTTCGTCAACGTGCCGAGCTATCTTGCGGTGCTCTCGACCAAGCCGTTCGACACCATCGCCAATGCGGAGGTGCAGCGCCGCCAGCAGCTCGGCCTCGACAACATCGTGCTGCCGCAGCAGTTCGGCGTCGACATCGGCGAAGTGGCGCGTGACGACCCGTTCCGCGCCAATTTCGTCAAGCTGAAGATGGACCAGCAGCTTTACCTGCAGCGCGAAAACGGCGTCACCATGCTGACGCCGTCGGTGTTCCGCGCCGAAATCCCGCTGCCGGCGGAGGCGCCGATCGGCAGCTACGACGTCGACGTGAGACTGTTCTCCGAGGGCGCCCTGCTGGTGCGCACCAATTCGGCGTTCGAGATCGTGAAGGTCGGCTTCGAACAATTCGTCGCCACCGCCGCGCGCGAGCACGGCCTGCTCTATGGCTTTGCCACCGCGTTGATGGCGATGGTTATCGGCTGGTTCGCGAGCGTCGTGTTCCGCCGCGAATAGGTCGGTCTTCGCGTCGTCCCGCTGGACGGGATCAGCGCTAACGAAATCCCGCCCGGTAGTAGCCGGCGAGCCCCTTCATCTCGGATTCTGTCAGTCGCGATGCGATCAGACGCATCCGGGCGTACACATCGTTGCGCCGCTCGCCCGTTGCATAGTGCTTGAGCTGCTGAAGGAGATATTCCTCTCGTTGCTCTGCAAGCACGGGGCTCTCGATAGGCCCGCCCACCCCGGCTCGATGGCATGACGAACAGGGCGGGATGTTTCGATGTGGATCACCAAGCTCGACGAGCTGAACGATCGCCGGCGGAAATTCCGCAAGTGTTGTGGGGTTAGGGTTGCGTTGCGGTTGACCGGCATAGTAAGCCGCGACGTCGGCGATAATGGCTTCATCCAGGGCCTTCGCAACGTCCGTCATCAGCGGATGCACGCGGCTTCCGGTCCGATAGTCATAAAGCTGTTTGTAAATCGCAGCCCCGGATTGTCCGGCAAGATGTGGGAAATCCGGGGAAGGCGACAGTCCTTCCGTCCCATGGCAGGAAACGCAGACCTCCTGGACCTTCGCTCGTCCCTTTGCGACATCGCCGGCCGCGAGAATTTGCAGGACGGCCGGCGTCCAGATTACCTGAGATACCGGAGTTGGCGGCGTCCTGTCCGAAGGCTGCGGCTGCGCGGGCGAGCCCGGCAGAAGGCCGAGCGCCCTGCAGATCGCAGTGTAGGCGTCGAGACCTGCACGCTGGCCCTGGACGACCGGAATAACCACCACGCCCAACAGAATTCCCACCAGCAGGATGCCCATCACGGCCACGGTCGACCAAATGCGCCAGGGCTGATCGAGCACGCGCGGATCGGATGGAGCGCCTTCGTGTGGCATTGTCATCGCACCCTGTGCACAATTGCCGAAGGCGATGGTTCGATCAGAAACTGAGCAATCGGAAAGCCGTAGGCCAGGACCATCAGCACGAGGACCAGCACGTTCCAGAGGCCAAAACCATTGAGCGCGGCAGGGACTCGCTGTGGCGGATGGACGGCAAGCGCATAGAGCGGTCGAGGTGTCGCGAGGACTGTGCCGCGGTGAAGCACCGCGAGATTCCGAACGAATAGAATCGCAGAGATGAGCAGGACGATGCCGCCGGCGAACGACACCACCACCCATGGTCCCCAACCGGCAATGATCGGGTCGGCGTAGTTGAAGTTCGCGACGCGCCGCCACTGCCCTTGTAGTCCAACCCAATGCCAGGGCAGCGTCATCACCATCATGCCGATGAACCACAGCCAGAGCTGACTGCGCAGCGGCGAAAGCGAGGCATGATCCCGGCCCGTCAGGCGCGGCCAGATTTCGTAGGCAATCGCGAAATACATGATCACCACTGAGCCACCGAAGATCAGGTGGAAATGCGCGGTTACCCATGAGGTGTTGTGAACCATCGCATTCATGCCATAGCCCATGTTGACGACACCGCCGAAACCGCCAAAGCCGAGCATGACAAAGCTAAGGCCGGTGGCGAGCACCATCGGGCGGTCCCACGGTAGAGCGGCAATCCAGCCGAACACCCCACGTCCGCCACGCAATCGGCCGGCAATCTCCAGCGAAGCTGTGATGGTGAAAATCGTGAGCAGAGTCGGAACAGCCACGAAGGCAGTCAACAGCACCTGAATGAATTTCGTGGCGTTGCCATGCTCCGGGTCCATCAACAGGTGATGCATTCCGACCGGCAGGCTGTAGATCAGAAACAGGATGAACGTCAGCCGACCCATGGTGTCGCTGTATAACCGTCCGCCTGCCGCGCGGGGCACCATGGTGTAGAACGCGATATAGGCCGGTAACAGCCAGAAATACACAATGGCGTGCAGGGTCCAGGAAAAGAGCGTTCGCGACAGGCCAACATCGATGGTCTGAACGATTCCGAGCGCTGCGGGTATCACCTGAAACACGAGCTCGGCCGCGACACCGACCGTGGTCCATAGCCACATCACCGCATTGGCCACGGTCGCGAACATCGCCAGCGGTACGGGACGGCCTGGGTTTTCTCGTTTCCATGCCTGCATCGCGACCAGCATCAGGATGCACCAGATCCAGGATGCGGCCACCACCAGCACAAGGCCGATATAGAACCAAACGCTTGCGGTCAGCGGCGGATAAAACGTGAAGAGCACCGACGCCTGGCCGCGGCCAATTGGGATGATCGTGACCACCACGCCCAGGAGACCGATCCAGAACGCCGCCCACGCCCATATCCGTCCGGGAAGCGGCCGATTGAGCGCGGTCACCGCGACGAAATAGCCAAATCCCATGATGAAGAACGTCGTGAGCACATACGCCATCGAGACGCCATGCGCCGTCACCGACATGAAGTACTGCCCCGGCGTGCCGACTTTCGCGCCGAGCGGGCTGCGTACCCACATTTGCCAGGTGCCAATCACACATGCGAACAAGAACGCGCCGAACGCCACCCAAAAATGCGCAAGACAAAGCCGATCAACGTTGCGCACAGGAAATCCTCCCGTCCGCGCCCGGCTTGAACCGATCGTCGGGCACCACTTGCACCGTTGCCCACATTTCGCTGTGCCCAAGGCCGCAATATTCGTGGCAGGGCATCAGCAGATCGCCGGTGCGTTTGAATTCCGTGTGCACCTGCGCGACAAAGCCAGGGATTACCATGGTGTTGACGTTCGTCCCGGTGATCAGCAAACCGTGGATCACGTCCGGCGACGCGAAGCGGAGCGTCACCCGTCGATTTGCCGGAACGGCAATGCATTGCGGCACGAACATGAACTGGGTCGCGATCGCGCGGACTGTCACCGCGCCGTCGCTTGCGACTGTGGTTCCAAGATTGTGTTCCGCAAACTCTCCCGAGAGATGCAATGTTTTGGGATCGATGCGTTCGACGTTGCTGGGCGGATTTACGCTGATGGTGAGCGCCGTGAACAGGATCATGCTCAAAACGGCGGCAACGAAGACTCCCACTCCAAACGCCCACAACAATTCTGTCTTCAGAATCCAGCGCTCGTGCATGTCAGGCTGAACATCCGACATGGTCACCCCACCGTCCCGCGCGGGAGGAACACAAGCGTGTAGATAAGCAGATACCCCACGACAAGCAGCGCCACAGCCGATCCCGCAAGGACCGCAGCACCCAATGGCACCGATCGCATCGCCGAGGCCAGGGCATCGGCGTCGATATCATCTGCTGCTTCGAAGGGTGAGTCCGCCGACGACGGTTGGTCGGAATGCGCCATGGCACTTTTCCCCCGGGTCGCAAACAGCCAATCGAGCGACAATCATGGCAAAGCAGTGAAAAGTATTCAATGATTGTCCGTAACCGCTCACCGGACCGCGCCATAACGCGTCGAAGACGCGCGAACGCGTTTTCGCCGCGGTCTCTACGCCGTCGCCGGCCGGTACGGTCTTTCGGACTGACGCGCGATTGGCGCCGAACGCCGCCGCCGGGGCGTGCTCCGCCCCGGCCGCATCGGCGCACCCGTTACGGCGCGATGCGCACCCAGACGGTCCCGAGGAACCAGCGGAAGGAGGTAAAGCTGTTGATCTCCATGTCGTTGGTGATCGAACCATCCTCGCCGCGCGTGCCGGCGCGAATCTGCACAACTTGCCCGGCGGATACCACGCCGTTGCTGAACAGTCGCGCCCGGTAGACCTGGCCCAGCACCAGGAGCTGGCGATCGAAGACGCCGGTGTCGTCGGTGCGCACTTCGAACCGCGACATCGTGGCAAACGACGGCCCGTTCACGTTGGGGTGCAGAACGTGCGCCATGAGATGGTTCAACTGCGTCGTGCTCGAATCCGAGGTCCCGAACTCGTCTTCAACGCGCAGATGGTGCAGCCCGTTGGCGTGGCGCGCGTCGATCAGGATTTCCACGAGGCCGTTGGCCGGAGCGCGGAAGTTGAAGGCGATCTGGGTGTCCACAATGCCCCAGCCGTTGTCGAAATCGCTCGCATCGTTGTTATCGAGCGCGAGGTCGTGGCCGACCTGCCCCGCCCCCGCGTCGAGCGCATGCGTGCGCGAGACACGGAACCGGCCGGTCGAATGCGGGTCGAAGCCCATCTGGAAGCCGGTAAACGGCGGGCGGAACGCAAACCACTGGTGCGGATCGTTGAGGGTGCTCGATCCGGCGGGCTCGTCGCCCGAATCCGTGTGGAGCCATAGTGCGTGGCCCGCATCCGCTTTCGTCGGCACCAGCAGGTCCTTCAACGACGTGTGGGTCTCGGTAAAGATGGCCTTCAGGCGCTTTGTGTCCACCTTCAGGCTGTCGAAGTAGGCCTGGACATTCGCCCTGCGCTGGCCGTTGAGCTTGTCGTAGTCCGCCGTCAAGCCGGACGGCGGCTGCAGGAGGTCGCTGAACTTCATGCGCTCGTCGCGGATACGTGCGCGCAGGGCCTGCCAGTTGGCGTCGCCCAGCAGATCGCGAACCTTGCGGTCGCCGCGCTCGACGATCTCCGAGACCTTCTTGTTGCGGACCGCCGCGGCGTCGCGCGTGCGTCTGTCGTAGTCGTTGGCGACCTCCTCCGCCATGCGGCGATCCTTTTCCGGAACGGTGTGGTCGACCGGCGCGTACCATTCGCTGAAATATTGGCCACTCGGCATCGAAGCTCTCCCTGGTTGCCACGTGCGGCGAAGATTTATGCGCCGACACTATTACCGGCACATTTATCGCGCGCTCCAACATCGGGCGTTGTGAGCGGCGTCACAGCACTGCCTTCTTGGGAGCACCCCGAGGCGTGTTGTACGCGGTCAAGGCTGTTGAATGGCGTCGGCGCTGTACGTAAGCGGTTACCGTCGAGTGCGGCGCGCTCGCAATTCAGGCAATCGCGCTTCAGTCCGAAAGACACTGCCGGCCGGCAACGGCGTAGAGCCTGCGCTCGCCCAGCAGATGCGCGGTGAAGGCGAGTGTCCGGAACACGCGCGCGAAGGCACGGTCGCGGACGTTGAGGCCGCCGGTGTAGGCGCCGAATGCGGGCATGACGACGCGCCGGCTGTCGCTCGCAAAGCAGCGCCGGCTGACGGCGCGGCCGCGGCTTGCGACGCGCGCCACCGGATGCAGGTGGCCGGCGATCTCGCCGCAGGCGTCCTCCTGCGGTTCGTGGCGGAAGGTGAGCGTGCCCAGCGCCAGCGCCGAGACGAAGCGCCCGCCGATGCGGTCGGCCGGATCGGGATCGTGGTTGCCGGCGATCCAGATCCAGTCGCGGCCGTGCTGCATCGCGCGCAGTGCCGCGCGGTCGTCCGCGCCGAGCCGCGCCGGGCCGCCGCCGTCGTGGAAGCTGTCGCCGAGCGCGATCACGATGCGCGGCGCATAGCGCGCAATGAGCAGCGCGAGCCGGCTTAAGGTCGCCGCCGTATCGTAGGGCGGCAGCAGCACGCCGCGGGCCGCGAAGCTCGAGCCTTTCTCGAGATGCAGGTCGGCGACCGCGAGCAGCCCGTGCTCCGGCCAATAGAGCGCCCCCGCCGGATCGGCGACGAGTTCCGCACCCGCAACCGCGATCGTGCCGCGGCTTGCGGTTGCGCCTTCGCTGTGTTGCGCCGCTGACTGGGCTGGCAAAGAAAAGGAACCCCGCATGGTCCGCCGCATTCGGCGGCAGTCGCTCGACCGGGCTTACCTAGCCGATTTTCACCGCTGCGGCTTCGGCTCTGCGGCCGGCGTCAACAACAATCGGGCGCCGTCGCCCTCGATGATCAGCCGGTCGCCCTCCATGCGCCAGCGGCGGGTCGAATTCAGTGCGGCCAGGAACGCATCCTCGCTGCTCATGCGCGGCTCGCTGCAATACATCCGCGTGGTCGCGATCTGGCCGGGCTTAAACTGGCCGTCGCGCAGCACGACGCCCCCCGTCCAGCGGTTGCAGCCGGCGCTGCCCGCGGCGCGGAACCCGTCGCCGCCGGGATTGCGCATGACGCTGAGCGTCATTCCCAATGGCTGCACGTCCAAGTCGCCGACCGAGATCGCCTGGAAGGTCTTGTCCAGCGGGAAGCCACCCGCCGCATCCTGGGCGGAAGCCGGCCTTGCGAACGCCGAAACCATGACCAGCGTCACAACAAGTGCGAACCGGATGCGCGTCATCCCATCGCCTCCCGAATGAGGTCGCCGGCGGCTTCCGCCATCACCGCCTCGGAAGCTTCGCCGAAGACCGACTCGCGCCCAATCTCCAGCATCACCGGAACCGCCAGCGGCGACACGCGGTCGAGCGCCTTGTGGATGATACGCCCGCGGATGCGCGCGAGCATTTCGCCGAGCCTGCGGATGTCGAGCAGCCCGGTCGCTGCGTCCGCACGCGCCGCGCGCAGCAGCAGGTGATCGGCCTGGTGCTTGCGCAGCACGTCATAGACGAGGTCGGTTGAGATGGTGAGCTGGCGGCGCGACTTCTCCTCGCCTGGAAAGCGGCGCTCGATCAGGCCCGCAATAATCGCGCAGGTGCGGAACGTCCGTTTCATCAGCGCCGACTCGGCGAGCCATGCTTCGAGGTCGTCGCCCAGCATGTCCTGGTCGAACAGCGCATCGAGCGAGAGTTCGCCGCGGCCGATGCGGAGCGCGACATCGCCCAGACCCCAGACCGCCAGCGCATATTCGTTGGCGACGAAACCGAGCGGCTTCAGCCGCGCGCGTTCGAGCCTGCGCGTCAGCAGCATGCCGAGCGTCTGGTGCGCGAGCCGGCCTTCGAACGGGTAGGCCACGAGGTAGTGTTTGTCGCCGCGCGGAAAAGTCTCGACCAGCAGGTCCCGCGGCCCCGGCACCAGCGAGCGCCACTGCTGGATGCCAAGCCATTCGCGCACCGTGTCCGGCAGCGCTCCCCATTGCCGAGGTTCGGCCAGCAGCGAGCGCACGCGCCCGGCGAGATAGGTCGACAGCGGAAACTTGCCGCCTTCGTAGGCCGGCACCTTGGGATCGGTCGCGCTGGTGCGCGAGACGTAGACTTCGTCTTCGCGGAGCGCCTCGTATTTCAGAATTTCGCCGGCGAACACGAAGGTATCGCCCGGCACCAGCATCTCGATGAAATACTCCTCGACCTCGCCGAGCAGTCGGCCGCCGCGCGCGATCGGCCCGGTGTGGCCGGCGCCGCCGGCGCGCGAGCGCACCAGCCGCACCTTCAGCATGTCGGCCTCGACGATGGTGCCGATATTCATGCGATAGCGCTGCGCGACCATCGGATGGCTGATCCGCCAGCGGCCGTCCTTGGTCTGCCTGATCTTGGCGAAGCGCTCGTACGCCTTGAGCGCATAGCCGCCGGTTGCGACGAAATCGACCGCGGCGTCGAAGTCGGCGCGCGCAAGCTGCGCGTACGGCGCCGCCGTCCGGACCTCGCGGAAAAGCTCGTCGGCGAGGAACGGCTCGCCGCAGGCGCTGCCGAGGATGTGCTGCGCCAGCACGTCGAGCCCGCCGGTGCGCAGCGGCGGCGTGTCCTGCGCGTGGTCGGCGATCGCGCCGATCGCGGCATTGCATTCCAGCACTTCGAAGCGGTTGGCTGGTACGAGGATGCCGCGCGACGGCTCGTCGTAGCGGTGGTTGGCGCGGCCGATGCGCTGCAGCAGCCGCGACGCACCCTTCGGCGCGCCGACGTTGATGACGAGATCGATGTCGCCCCAATCGACGCCAAGATCGAGAGACGAGGTGCACACCACCGCGCGCAGCCGCCCGGCCGTCATCGCGTCCTCGACCTTGCGGCGCTGTGCCACATCGAGCGAGCCGTGATGCAGCGCGATCGCAAGGCCGTCGTCGTTGATGCCCCACAGCGCGTGAAAGATCATCTCGGCCTGGCTGCGGGTGTTGACGAAGACGAGCGTGGTCTTGTGCCGCCGGATCAGCTCGTAGATCGCCGGAAAGGCGTGGCGCGCGGAGTGGCCAGCCCAGGGCAGGT
The DNA here is from genome assembly GCA_963821555.1 of uncultured Alphaproteobacteria bacterium. Taxonomy (GTDB): domain Bacteria; phylum Pseudomonadota; class Alphaproteobacteria; order Rhizobiales; family Xanthobacteraceae; genus Z2-YC6860. Next base: position 136,643 of record CAWGEM010000001.1, read on the forward strand.
CCTCGCCCGGCTCAAGCATGGTGACGTCGGGCTCGGCGCCGCCCGCGGCGATCACAAGATCGGCCCGGCTTTCGCCGTGCTCGGACTGCGGCACGAGAAAGCGGCAGAGGTCCTCGGGCTCCGCCACGGTCGCGGACAGGCCGGTGGTCGCAAGTCCCGGCGCGAGGCGAAACAGCCGCGCAAGCCCGAGCGAAAGGAGGTCGCCGCGCTTGCTTGTCACCAGCGCATGCAGTTCGTCGAGCACGACGCGGCGCAGCGAGCCGAACAGGAATGGTGCATCCGCACTAGCAAGCAGCAGCGCAAGCTGCTCCGGCGTCGTGAGCAGGATGTCCGGCGGATCGCGGCGCTGGCGCTGGCGCTTCGAGGTCGGCGTATCCCCGGTGCGGGTTTCGAGACGGACCAGCAGGCCCATCTCGGCGACCGGCGTTTCGAGATTGCGCGCAATGTCGACCGCGAGCGCCTTTAAGGGCGAGATGTAGAGCGTGTGCAGGCCGCCGGCGCGGCGCAGCTCCCGCCCAGTGGAAATCAGCAGCCTGTTTGGTCGTCTGCCCCGGCCGCTTGCTCCGTCACCCTCTCCCGCAAGGGGAGAGGGTGGCCGTGCTCGGGGAGAGTTCGTAGCCCCACGCTCGCTCAGCTCCACCAGAGTCGGCAGGAAGCCTGCGAGCGTCTTGCCGCCGCCGGTCGGCGCGATCAGCAGGGTCGAGCGGCCGGCGCGGGCGCGCGCCAGCAGTTCGAGCTGATGCGGGCGGGGCGTCCAGCCGCGCCGCGCGAACCAGCGCACGAAGACCTCCGGCAGCGGCGGATCGATCGCGGCGTGCTGGAGCAGCGTCATCGGCGCTCGCCCGCCGCCGCTAGCGCGGCGCGGGCGCCTTCGTGATGAACGCGTCGGTGTGGGTCTTCGACAGGTCGACGGTGGCGGCCGCGACCGCGGGGTCGAACACCTTGAGCACGGCATAGGCGGTCTCGACCGCGCCCGGCTCGAACCGGCCGGTCGCCGAAAACATCGGCTTCGAAGCGGCCAGCGCCTTGATGTAGATCGGCAAGTTGCCGAGCGCGTATTCCTCCGGCATGGCCTTGGCGATGTCCTCGGCCGAATGGCTCGCGATCCAATGCAGGCTGCGCGCAAACGCGTCGACCACGGCCTGCACCGCCTTTGGGTTCTTCTCGATAAAGGCCGGCGACGCATAGACCACGCCGCCCGGATAGGGCCCGCCGTACACCGCCTGCGTACCCTCGGACGTGCGGGTATCGGCCACGACCTTCACCAGGTTCTCGCTCTGCATCAGCGTCATCATCGGGTCGGAGCTCACCATTGCGTCGATCTCGGCGCGGCGCGCGGCTGCGACCGCCGTCGCGGTGACGCCGGTGCCGATGAACGAGGCGTCGTCGGGCTTGAAGCCCGCGCGCACCAGCATGTAGGCCGCCATGAAATGCGTGGCCGAGCCCGGCGAGGTCACGCCGATCTTCATGCCCTTGAGGTCCGCCGGCGACTTGTAGCGGTCGGCCTTGCCGGCCATCATCGCCAGCACGAAGCCCGGGTAGCGGCCGTACTGCAGCAGCGCGACCACCGGTTGGCCCTTGGCCTGCATCTGGATGGTGTGGTCGAAGTTGCCGAGGCCGATGTCGGCGCTGCCGCCGACGATCGACTGCAGCGCGCGGCCGCCGCTCGCCACGTCGGAAATCTCGACGTCGACGCCGGCGTCCTTGAAATAGCCGAGCCGTTCGGTCACCGACAGCGGCAGGTAGTACACCCCGGACTTGCCGCCGACCACGATCCGCACCTTCTCCTGCGCACTTGCAGGACCGCCAGCGCGACCAACAGCGCCAGCAGTGCGATCCAAAACGCCTTCATTGCGCTATCCCTCCTCGACCGACCGTTCCGCAAGGTTCGATGCTGAGATAGTGTGCCCCATCGGCGAAACGAAGTCGCTGCGGTCAAGACGTCGCTGCGGTCAATTGCATGGGCCTCTATGCAAGTTGCGTCCGACCACTGGCGTTCCGCCTGGAGGCGGAGCGCGCGCACCATCTCGCGATCAAGCTCGGCGCCGGCATGGCGTGGGCGGCGCCCGCGCTTGCGCCCGCTGCTCGCGGTGTCCGAGCCTCGCCTCGCGACCACAGTCGCGGGCTTGCGCTTTCCCAATCCGATCGGGCTTGCCGCCGGCTACGACAAGAGCGGCGAGAGCGTCGCGATGCTGGCGGCGCTCGGCTTCGGCAGCGTCGAGATCGGCTCGGTGTCGATCGATCCGTCCGACGGCAATCCCAGGCCGCGGCTGTGGCGGCTGCCGCAGGACCGCGCGCTGCTGGTGCATTACGGCATGCAGAACGACGGCGCGCGGGTGGTCGCCGAACGCGTGCAAGGACCTGCAGCCTGCCGGTGCCGCTCGGCATCAATATCGCCGTCACCAATCGCGGCGTCGGCGCGCCGCCGCTCGGCGCGGATGAGATCGTCGCCGAATACGCCGACGCTGCACGGCTGCTCGCGCCGCATGCCGACTACCTGATGCTCAATCTGAGCTGCCCCAACACCGCCGACGGCCGCGATTTCTTCCTCGACGGCGCGCATATCGAACGGTGCCTGGCCGGCGCTTGGCGCTGCTCGGGCTTCGCCTGCCGGTGTTCGTGAAGGTGTCATCGGCCGGCGGCATCGAAGCGGTCGAGCGCGTGCTCGCGGCGGCCGACGGCCATCCGTTCGTGTCCGGCTTCATGTTCAACCAGGTGCCGGGCAAGCCGGACAAGCTGAAGACGCCGGAGGCACTCTGGCGCGATCTGCCCGGCACGGTGGCGGGCGTCGCCGCCGGTCTACGGGCTCGCCGCGTTCTGCACCGCCGAGTGCTATCGCCGCATGGACCGCAACCGCTACGTGCTGATCGCCGCCGGTGCGGTCGAGACGGCGCCGAGGACGCCTACGCCAAGATCCGCAACGGCGCGTCGCTGGTGCAGCTCTTCACCGCCATGGTGTACGAGGGTCCGCTGCTGGCGCGCCGGATCGCGCGCGGTCTGGCGCGCCTGCTGGAGCGCGACGGCTTTGCGTCGGTCGCCGACGCCGTCGGCGCCGACCTGAGCACGAGCGCGGTGGCGATGTAGGTCGAACGGGCGACGAAGAGGCACGGGCTCAAATGGAACGCGCGCAAGCCGAGGCCTCTCCACGTCATGGCCGGGCTTGTCCCGGCCATCCACGTCTTTCTTTCCAGCATCCAAGACGTGGATGCCCGCGACAAGCGCGGGCATGACGACTTCGGTTGGTTCGGCGGACAACCACGCACAGGCGGAAACGAGCCTTAAGTCCCGCTTTCGCGGGCGCGAGCGGTAGAGGGAAGTCGCTCAGCAACCAGCCAGTTCAATCCGGCTTGATGCCCGCCGCGCGGATCACCTTGGTCCACTTGTCGGTTTCGCCGAGAACGAACTTGCCGAACTCCGCGGGCGTCATCGGCATCGGCTCAACGCCCAGGTCCGCAAGCCGCGCCTTGGACGCGGGCTCGGCCAGCGCCTTGTTCATGGCCTCGTTCACCCGGTTGACGATCTCGGCGGGCGCATTCTTGGGCGCGTTCAGCCCATACCAGCCGATCGCCTCGTAGCCCGGCACCGTATCGCCGACGGTCGGAATATCCGGCAGCGCCGCAAGGCGCGCGGCCGTGGTCACCGCGAGCGCCCGCAGCTTGCCGCTCCGGACCAGCTCGAGCACCTGCGGAATGGGAGCAAACAGCACCTGCACTTGGCCCGCGAGCAGATCGGGGGTGTTGCTGGTGCGATACGGGACATGGACGAGATCGACACCGGCCATGATCTTGAACAGCTCGCCGAAGATGTGGGACGCGCTGCCGTTGCCGCCCGAAGCCATGTTGACCTTGCCGGGATTGGACTTGGCGTAGGCGATGAACTCGGCAACGGTCCGCGCCGGGAACGACGGCGTCACCACCATGACGAACGGAGCGTTGGCGACGCCCGCGACCGGGGCGAAATCGCCGACAAAGCTGAAGCTGAGATTGCTGTAGAGCGTGGCGTTGAACACGTTGGTCAGCACCGAGCTCAGCAGCGTGTAGCCGTCCGGCGCCGCGCGCGCGGCGGCTTCGGTGCCGATGTTGCTTGCAAAGCCCGGCCGGTTTTCGATCACGAACGGCTGGCCGAGCTGGTCCGACAGCCATTGCCCGACGAGGCGCGACACGATGTCGGGCGCATTGCCGGCCGGAAAGCCGACGATGATCCGCACCGGCCGCGCCGGATAGGCCTGCGCGAAGGCGCCGCGGGACGCGGCCGGCAGCGCCGCGGCGGCCGCAGCCAAATGCAGAAAGCGACGGCGAGGCAGTGTCATGCCGGACCTCCCGGGCTTGCCATTCAGTCGATCTTCAATCCGAGCGCCTTCACGACCGGGGTCCAGAGCGCGACATCGGCCGCCAGCGACTGCCTGAATTTCTCCGCGCCCAAGTCGACCGTCGCTTCCATCCCGGCATCGATCAGCATCTGCTGGTAGGCCTGTTCGGCAAGCGCCGTGTGCGTCGCCTGCGCCACCTGTTCGATGATTGCAGCCGGAGTGCCGGCCGGTGCGAGAAGCCCGATGGAGCCGGTCACGACCATGGCCGGCAGGCCCTGCTCGGCGGCGGTCGGAAGCTCGGGTGCAGCGATGAGACGCTTGGGTCCGGTCACGGCAAGCACCCGCATCTTGCCGGCGCGATGGAGTTCGAGCACCTGCCCGGTCACGCCGACGATGCCCATCGGTACCTGACCGGCGACCAGGTCCGCGATCGCAGGCCCGGTGCCTCGATACGGCACCTGAACGATGTCGGGCGTTTCTGCGAGCGATTTGAACAGTTCGCCGGTCAGGTGCTGGATCGTGCCGACACCGGAGTGGCCGTAGGACAGCTTGCCGGGATTGGCCTTCGCATACGCGATGAGATCCTTCAGCGTCTGGACCGGCACCGAAGGATGCACGGCGATGCCGAGGAAATAGACTGCGACGCTCGCGATCGGGTCGAGGTCCTTGACCGGATCGTAGAGCGGCTTGCTCTTGAGCAGCGCCTCGTTGACATGCGTCTGCGTGCCGCCGAGCAGGATGGTGTAGCCGTCGGGCCGGGCGCGGGTGACCGCGACCGCGCCGAGCGAGGCGCCGCCGCCGCCGACGTTCTCGATCACCACCGTGCCGAGCAGCGGCTTCATCTTGTCGGCCCACGGCCGGCCGACGGCGTCGAACGCGCCGCCCGGCGGGAACGGGACCACAAGCCGAATGGGCCGCGTCGGATAAGCTTGCGCGAAGGTTGCGCTGGACGCAGCCGGCAGCATCGCGGTCGCCACTGCGAGACGGAGCGCCGCGCGGCGGGACAGTATCATCGTGTTCTCCTCGGCAGCAGCATGCGCGGCATCATCGCGTCTCGCAGGTGTAGGACTTGCGGAAGCCCGCCGCCTGCGCCTCCTCCTCCGAGCAGAACCAGCGGTGCGGATTTTTTGTCCGCGCGTAGCTGCCGCAGCTTTCCGGATGATAGATGCCGACGTTGCCGGCGACCTGGGCGCGCATGGCGATCCGCCCCTTGATCGCGCAGCCGGGCGGCATCGTCGGGTAGTCCGGGAACAGCATGTTGCGCACCTGCCAGTTGCTGGAGCTCGGACAGGCCGCGCCGAACATTTGCGCCGTGCTGATGGTCACTCGCCGCAGCGCCTCGGGCGTTACGAAGCAGCCCTTCCACATGCCCTTGCGGTTGTCGCGCCCGCTGTCCTGGTCGGCCTTGAGCGGGCTTTTCTTCGACGGCTCGGGAATGAACGCCCAGCCCTCGCGGGCAAGCCACTGGTTGATGCTCGCGGTCTCGCCCTCGACCCAGCAGACGCCGACGCGCCGCTTCTTGAAGGTCCGGTCAGCGCCCTTGTCGTCGCAGCGCACCGTGCGCGTACCGATCCAGTCGCGCAGCCGGTCGCGCGCTTCGATACCGCATTGCCACTTGGCGCCTTTGTCGTCGACGCAGACCTGATCGGTCTGCGGACCCTCGACGCCGTCGAGCCGGAAGATGGTGCCGTCGAGGATCAGCGTGTCGGCCTCGGTGACGGTCGTCGCCGCGTTGGCGCAGGCAGGGGTTGCGACAAGGAGAAGACAAACGATCCACGAACGCATCAGCCAGTTCTCTCTTTTCAACCCGTCGTCGCCGGGCGCGTTACGCTGCAAAGCCATAGCACAGTGCTAGTGCCCCTTTGCTTCCGAAGTTCGTGTCAGAGAGTGCTGAAATGTATCACCAACTTCGGAAGTGGGCACTAATCGATCACCTCGTCTGCGCGAGCAACCAGCGTATGCGGCACGGTGAGGCCAATGGCCTTTGCAGCCTTGAGATTGATCGTCAGTTCGTACTTCGTGGGAGCCTGTACCGGCAGGTCGGCCGGTTTCTCTCCTTTCAGGATGCGGTCGATGTAACCGGCAGCGCGCCGATAGGGCGTCGTTGCGTCCGGCCCATACGACATGAGACCGCCGCCGTCGACATAAACGCGAAACGCGTAGATGGCGGGCAAGCGGTGGCGCGCCGCCAATTTGACGATCTGCTCCCGGTGGATGCGTGCCAGTCTGCTCGACGTTACGATCAAGCCGCTCTTGCGGTCGCGGGAGAATTCCGCGACCTTGCGCTCGATTTCCTGGCCATCGCCTGCATCGATCGGTCTCACATCGACGCCGAGCGATGGCGCTACAGCCTGAATGGCGCCGAGTTGGCCGCCGCCGCTCCTCGACGACGGATCGCGAATGACTGCCACCATCGTCGTGCCCGGCGCGACCTCCTTCAGAAGCTCGAGCCATTTTGCGCTGATGCCGAATTCAAATTGGGTGAAGCCTGTGGTGTTGCCGCCCGGTCGGGCCAGGCTCGACACCAGCCCGCCGCCGACTGGATCGGTCACGTTGGCGAAGACGATCGGTACGCTTTTGGTCACCCGCTGAAGGGCAGCGATAATGGTTCCCCCGGCGCCGACCAGGACGTCGGGCGACTTTGCCAGCAGATCCCTTGCGGGCGCTCGGAGGGCCTCGGCCTCGTCGGCGCCCGAGTGGAAGTCGATCACCAAGTTACGGCCCTCGATCCACCCCAGCTTCGCGAGCTCTTCGCGCAGTGCGGTGATTTGCGAACGCCCTTCGGGATCGGTCTCGGCATAATCATGCAATATGCCGATCCGGCGCGGCCGGTCTGACTGTTGAGCAAGCGCCGTAACCGACCAGGTGGCCACAACACTCGCTGCAGCACTGACGAAGTCTCGACGCTTCATGCTTAGCCTTCTGGCTCAGGACGACTTGTCAAAAATGCTCGCGTCAAAGTAGGGGCCGCTGCCAGCAAGACTAAAGCATAGAGAGTTGACTCTCGGGTGGATAGCGACCAAGACACCGTTCGGCGGCGCCCGCCGCAGGCAGGGCTTAGCGGATTTCCGCCCAGTGCCCCGGAATCGAAAAGCGCGTTGTGCCAACGCCCACGCGGCTGGTCAGTAGCATCGGTTTAATGGCAACCATTTTCCGCGTTGGGCGGGCGGCTGACAAGCGCGGGACCGGATGGACGGGCTCGCCGGGCCCTGCCTAAACTGGCGGGGCTCCGAGGTCGCGTCCTGCAAGCCGGGAGGATTTCATGCCAGTCGTCGTCCGCGGTTCGGTTTCGGCCGCTCTGAGCGTGGCACTTGGCCTCGCCGTCCTCTTTGCCGGCGCTTCAGCGCAAGCGCAGGAGAGCGCTGCGACCTATCCGAGCCGCACCATCACATTCCTGGTGGGCTTCGCCGCGGGCGGGCCAACCGACGTCATCGCGCGCGCAGTGGCCGCGCCGCTGGCCGAGGAACTCGGCAAGCCGGTCGTGATCGAGAACAGGCCGGGCGGCGGGGGCTCGACGGCGGCGCTGGCGCTGTCGCGGGCGTCGCCCGACGGCTATACGCTCGGCTCGTTCGATATCGCGATGATCGTCGGCCCCAGCATCGTCGCCGGCGCGACCTACGATCCGATCAAGGACTTCCGCCCGATCGTGCTCAGCGCCCGCACGCCGCTGTCGTTCGTCGGCGCGAACGCGCTGCCGGCGAAGACGGTGGGCGAGATCATAGCCCTTGCTAAGGCGAAGCCGGACGAACTCAAGCTCGCCCACTCGGGCGTCGGCTCGCCGCCGCATCTCGGCGCCGTCGCCTTCCTGCAGGCGACGGGAACGAAGATGGTGCTCGTGCCATATCGCGGCGCAGCGCCTGCGATTTAGGACATCGTGGCGGGCCACGTGGGGCTCCTGTTCACCGCGCCCTCCACCTCGATCGAGCTCGGTCGCGACGGCAAGGTGCGCATTCTCGGCGTCACTGGATTCCAGCGGATGAAGTCGATGCCGGAGGTGCCGACGTTGCGCGAGAGCGGAGTCGATATGGGCGGCCTCGACGCCAACCAGTGGTTCGGCGTCGCAGCTCCAGCCGGCACGCCCGATTACGTCGTCACGCGCATCAATGCGGCCGTCAACAAAGTGCTCAAGGACAACGCCCTGCAGGAGAAAATCGGCAAGCTCGAATTCACGGTGGCCGGCGGCACGCCCGAGGAGGCGGCGGCGCTGGCACGCTCGCAGGCGGAGTTCTGGCAAAAGACGTTGGCCGCGATCGGCATCAAGCCGGAGTGAAGTAGAGTACAAAGCGAGGAAATGGATATGGCGGGATGGAAGGCGGCTGAGCTTGAATGGGGGCATGGACCTCGGGTGTTCGAGATGTTCTTGGAGCCGACTTGTCCATTTTCGGTTAAGGCCCTCGGCAAGATCAAAGAGCTTCTGTCGACGGCGGGCGAAGATAAAATTACGGTCAGGGTGCGGCTGCAATCGCAGCCGTGGCATCTTTATTCCGGCGTGATCGTTCGCGCGATCCTTGCGGCTTCGACGCTGGACGATGGCCGGGATGCAGCGTGGCGCGTCATGGAAGCCGTGGCCGCGCATCGCGAAGAATTCGAATTTGACAAGCATTGCACCGGCGCCAACCGCACAGCCACTCCAGACGACATCATTGCGCGGATCGAGCGTTACAGTGGCATCAAACTGTCCGCTGCATTCGACATTCCTGATTTGGACAGGGCGGTCAAAATGCATTGCCGGTACGCAAGGCAAAATGGAATTCATGTCAGCCCGACATTCATGATCGATGGGCTGGTTCAGCCGGACATGAGCAGCGGAGATGCTGTGTCCGTCTGGGCGGAACGCCTTATCGGCCGTTGACAAAACAACTCTCAGGGGGCCGCCGGCGGCAGACGGAGCACGGAAATGCCCACGCTGCATACGCCCGACGTTGCGCGAGAGCGGAGTTGATATGGGCGGCCTCGACGCCAACCAGTGGTTCGGCGTCGCAACTCCAGCCGGCACGCCCGATTACGTCGTTACGCGCATCAATGCGGCCGTCAACAAGGTGCTCAAGGACAACGCCCTGCAGGAGAAAATCGGCAAACTCGAATTCACAGTGGCCGGCGGCACGCCCGAGGAGGCGGCGGCGCTGGCACGCTCGCAAGCGGAGTTCTGGCAAAAGACTCTTGCCGCGATCGGCATCAAGCCGGAGTGAGCTGGCGCCTTACAATCCTGCGCCATCAGCTTTGCGGGCCGCTGCGCGGCCTCCGCGAGCCGCGCGTGATGCTCCGGCAGCAGGCGTTGCCGCAGGGAATTTTGGTCGCTATCCACCCAGAAGCGGACCAATTGTGCTCACCTTGAGTTTTGCCGAATTTGCCCCATAGCGGACATGGGCATTGGTCCTGAAGCCCAGTAGTATCTAGAGTGCGGTCAAGCGCCTTGCTTGTCTGAGAGCTGCCTCAAAAGCGGTGACGCACCGAAGTCTCCGCTTCCTACAATTGGCCGCCCAGTGCCGTCGGTAGAAATAAAGATGTGTCTTGAATTGGAGGACTCATGAGGCGGCGCGAGTTCATTACAGTTCTTGGCGGCGTGGCGACAGCGTGGCCGTTTGCGGCGCGCGCGCAGCAGTCAAGAAAAATTCCGAGAATTGGGGTGCTGTGGCACGCAGGCAGCGCCGAGGAAGAAGGGCCCTATTTTAAGGGGCTCATCGAAGGATTGACAAACCTCGGCTACATTGATGGGCGCAACATCATACTGGAACATCGGTTTCCTAATGAAACGCCTGACCTCTTTCGAAGTATGGCAGCCGAACTCGTAACGTCAAAAGTGGACATCTTGATTGGCGTAGGATCGCAAACTGCGGCTTACGTAAAAAGCGCGACCACGACCATCCCGATAATTTTTGTCTTCAGTCCGGACCCCGTTGGCACCAAGCTCGTGACCAGCCTCGCGCAGCCTGGCGGCAATGCGACTGGGTTGACGAATTTTGCAGCTGACCTGATTGGCAAACGCTTGCAGTATCTTAAAGATACAGTCCCGGGGTTATCCCGGGTCGCGTTGCTGGTGAATCCTGACCACCCAAGTCGCGCGCCTTTACATGGATGTGACAGAAGCTGCAGCGGCCAAACTAAATTTGGTCAATCATGTATTCGAAGCTCAGGCGCACAATGAACTGGAACGAACATTCGACAAGATGGCGCAATCTGGCATGCAGGCGGTGACCATCAACTCTGAAGGGATGGCGTTTCAGCATAAAGAATTCATCGCCAAATTGGCGGTAGCCCGTCGTCTGCCATTATCCGTTTGGTCGAGAGAGACGTTGCAGGCCGGTGCGCTTATGTCTTATGGCCCTGACCAAGTTGCGATATGTCGCCGTGCGGCTGTTTTCGTGGACAAGATACTTAAGGGCGCGCACCCTGCTGAACTTCCTGTAGAGGAGCCGACAAAGATCGAGTTCCTTGTCAATCTTAAAACCGCCAAGGCGTTGGGAATGACCATCCCATATGGCCTGCTCGTGAACGCCGACGAGGTGATCGAATAGGCGGGCGATTCGCCTATTGGCGAGTTACGCGGAGGGGTCTCACCTCCGCGTGCTCCTAAAACCGTGCTTGAACCTCTCGATTTACACGGCTTCCGATGTTCGGCTGCCGACATTGAAGAACCGCCAATAGGAGAAGAGCGTTGGATTGGCTCGGCGAACCCGGGCCAGCCATTGTCTTGCTCCCTTGGACCGTCCGCGCAGGCGCTTGAACTTCCGACGCGCCCAGCGGATCAGATAGGCGTCGATACGCAACAGCGCCGGTCGCAGTTGCGTTCGATAGAAGTGGCCGAAGTAATTGATCCAGCCCGTGATGTACGGATTGTACGTCGCAGCCAGATTTTCCAGGGACTTGTCGCTGTGATGGTGAAGGGTCCAGCGCCGGATGGTCCGGCTGATGGTCTTCAGCGCGTTCGAGCTAACCGCGGGCATGAAGCCGTGCGCAGGGAGACCGCCTTGCCAGAGTGTTCTCCTTGCTCGGAAAGTGAACCCGAGGAAGTCGAACGATTGGTTTGGGAAGTCGCCGCGCCGGTTTGCATCTTTGCAGTAGACGATCTTCGTCTTCTCAGGATGCAGGACCAACTTGCAGGTCGTAAAGCGATCAGCAAGTACGCTCCATAACGCCCGCGCCTCCTCGGCGCTCTTGCAGTGACAAATGACATCGTCCGCGTACCGCTCGAACGGGATGCGAGGAAAGTTCCGCGTCATCCACATGTCGAACGCATAGTGCAGGAACAGGTTCGCCAGCAGCGGGCTAATGACCCCACCTTGCGGCGTTCCTGCCGTACGCGGCACGATGCTGCCGTCCTCCATCTGCACCGGCGCCTTCAGCCAGCGTTCGATGTAGAGCAGAACCCACGCGCAGTCCGTATGACGCCGGACCGCCTTGAGCAACAGCTCCCAATCGATGCTATCGAAGTAGCCCTTGACGTCGATGTCGAGCACCCAGTCGTAGCGCCAGCAGCGCTGACGAGCCGTGCGCACGGCTTCGATCGCAGATTTACCGGGCCTGTAGCCATAGGAATTGATGTGGAACACCGGCTCCAGAACGGGCTCCAGATATCGACGGGCAACTTCCTGAGCGACGCGGTCAGCAACAGTTGGAATGCCCAACGGGCGCGTGCCACCATTCGCTTTCGGAATATCGACCCGCCGCACCGGCGGAGGAAGGTAGCTCCCTGACGACAGCCGATTCCAGAGCTTGTAGAGGTTGTTCGATAAATCAGCCTCGAAGTCCGCAATCGACTGTCCGTCTACTCCAGCCGCCCCTTGGTTTGCCTTCACCTTCTTGAAGGCCTCCCACACCTCTCGCTTCGGGATGTCGAACGGCTTTGCCTTGTCCACGGGCTCCTCCCGTTACCAGTTGGCCTGTGGCCTCGGCTGAACAACGCAGCCCCTTCGCTCCGGTCCCATTACAGGACCTTCGTCACTACTACGGGCTGCTCCGTCCCTGTGCTCCGCATCGGTACTCTGATCCTCGCGGTTTCAGCCGCTTGCGATCTCTCCCTTTCCATCGGGGCACAGGTTCTCACGTTCCGTATAAGAGCCTGATTGAACTTCGCGCCGCCTACATGCCGGATGCCGCTCGGGCAGTCTTCAGGACCGCCCCCCGAGCTGTTCCCGAAGGAAGTGCCAGCCTCCGGTTCTGACATCATCTAATCGCTTTCGACACTTCATCGACGGTTCGCCTTCGCTCGCCTCTTTCAATCTTGCCTGCCGAAATCTTGTTCCGGCGTTTCCGCAACGCTCACCACCATTGCTTTTGACAACGGCAGCTTGCAGTGGCTTGAGACCAGCACCTGACTGCCGACCTCGAAGGGCCCTCCTTCATCTCTCATACAGTTGCGCACCGCCGTTTGGACCGGCGATACTCGTGACACACGGCACATCGCGACACGTGCGGGTCGTCGATCTGCTACTCTGAGCCGTTAGCACGCTCTATCTGGGCCCGCTTTCTCTCTGCCGAGCACGTCGAACCCGTTCCGCGGCATCGAAATCCAGGAGAGATAAAAATGGTTGAGCGAAAGCCGATATTCGAGCTGCACATTAGACCATTGTTCCGCCTCTTGGATCGGCAGCACATGCTGCGCATCAACCGCGACCTAGACCTCTGGGACTATGACGCCGTCAAAACGCACTCCGCCCGAATCCTGCATAAGGTGAAAGTTCCGGGTGAAGGGGATGGGTCGAGGATGCCCACTGAAAGAACCGGCGGAGCGTGGCCGTCGGAATGGATCGATCTATTTGAACGATGGATTCAAGGAGGGTTCAGACGCGCGTTACTCGGCACGGCAAGGAACCTCGTGCTGCGTGAGGATAGCGATCTCGACTTAATCACGCTTAGCTGCAGGACCGACGTTCCGCGGTCGAACGATAACGGTTCGCTCGCATGGTTCGAGAGTGAGTCCACTCCCCGAGCAGCGATGCCCGCATATCGGCTCTACATCCTTCCAGGAGAAGATTTGTCCGCGCCCCCGAGCACAGTCGAAATATCTTGCGTGGAACGCATCGATGGCCCGATACCTCAGGGCGTCACAGTAGTCGACGCGGCGGGAACGCACTTGGTCAACCTGCCATCCGCGTGAACGATTGCGCGTTGGCACGAGCAGCCGACCAAATTCCAGCTTGTGATTAACCTCAAGACCGCGAAGACGCTCGGCTTATCCGTTCCGTCGGCATTGCTCGCCACCGCCGACAGGTGACCGAGTGATGTCGCCAATGGCAGCTATTGGCGAGTTACGCGGAGGGGTCTCACCTCCGCGTGCTCCTAAAACCGTGCTTGAACCTCTCGATTTACACGGCTTCCGATGTTCGGCTGCCGACATTGAAGAACCGCCAATAGGAGAAGAGCGTTGGATTGGCTCGGCGAACCCGGGCCAGCCATTGTCTTGCTCCCTTGGACCGTCCGCGCAGGCGCTTGAACTTCCGACGCGCCCAGCGGATCAGATAGGCGTCGATACGCAACAGCGCCGGTCGCAGTTGCGTTCGATAGAAGTGGCCGAAGTAATTGATCCAGCCCGTGATGTACGGATTGTACGTCGCAGCCAGATTTTCCAGGGACTTGTCGCTGTGATGGTGAAGGGTCCAGCGCCGGATGGTCCGGCTGATGGTCTTCAGCGCGTTCGAGCTAACCGCGGGCATGAAGCCGTGCGCAGGGAGACCGCCTTGCCAGAGTGTTCTCCTTGCTCGGAAAGTGAACCCGAGGAAGTCGAACGATTGGTTTGGGAAGTCGCCGCGCCGGTTTGCATCTTTGCAGTAGACGATCTTCGTCTTCTCAGGATGCAGGACCAACTTGCAGGTCGTAAAGCGATCAGCAAGTACGCTCCATAACGCCCGCGCCTCCTCGGCGCTCTTGCAGTGACAAATGACATCGTCCGCGTACCGCTCGAACGGGATGCGAGGAAAGTTCCGCGTCATCCACATGTCGAACGCATAGTGCAGGAACAGGTTCGCCAGCAGCGGGCTAATGACCCCGCCTTGCGGCGTTCCTGCCGTACGCGGCACGATGCTGCCGTCCTCCATCTGCACCGGCGCCTTCAGCCAGCGTTCGATGTAGAGCAGAACCCACGCGCAGTCCGTATGACGCCGGACCGCCTTGAGCAACAGCTCCCAATCGATGCTATCGAAGTAGCCCTTGACGTCGATGTCGAGCACCCAGTCGTAGCGCCAGCAGCGCTGACGAGCCGTGCGCACGGCTTCGATCGCAGATTTACCGGGCCTGTAGCCATAGGAATCGATGTGGAACACCGGCTCCAGAACGGGCTCCAGATATCGACGGGCAACTTCCTGAGCGACGCGGTCAGCAACAGTTGGAATGCCCAACGGGCGCGTGCCACCATTCGCTTTCGGAATATCGACCCGCCGCACCGGCGGAGGAAGGTAGCTCCCTGACGACAGCCGATTCCAGAGCTTGTAGAGGTTGTTCGATAAATCAGCCTCGAAGTCCGCAATCGACTGTCCGTCTACTCCAGACGCCCCTTGGTTTGCCTTCACCTTCTTGAAGGCCTCCCACACCTCTCGCTTCGGGATGTCGAACGGCTTTGCCTTGTCCACGGGCTCCTCCCGTTACCAGTTGGCCTGTGGCCTCGGCTGAACAACGCAGCCCCTTCGCTCCGGTCCCATTACAGGACCTTCGTCACTACTACGGGCTGCTCCGTCCCTGTGCTCCGCATCGGTACTCTGATCCTCGCGGTTTCAGCCGCTTGCGATCTCTCCCTTTCCATCGGGGCACAGGTTCTCACGTTCCGTATAAGAGCCTGATTGAACTTCGCGCCGCCTACATGCCGGATGCCGCTCGGGCAGTCTTCAGGACCGCCCCCCGAGCTGTTCCCGAAGGAAGTGCCAGCCTCCGGTTCTGACATCATCTAATCGCTTTCGACACTTCATCGACGGTTCGCTTTCGCTCGCCTCTTTCAATCTTGCCTGCCGAAATCTTGTTCCGGCGTTTCCGCAACGCTCACCACCATTGCTTTTGACAACGGCAGCTTGCAGTGGCTTGAGACCAGCACCTGACTGCCGACCTCGAAGGGCCCTCCTTCATCTCTCATACAGTTGCGCACCGCCGTTTGGACCGGCGATACTCGTGACACACGGCACTTCGCGTCCATTCGCGGCAGGATCGCCGGGCCGGCGGGGCGAGAGCCTCCGCCCTGGTTTGCTAGTGGATGTAATCTAACGCTTGGTGCCCGCGTCTGACGGCCCGGATAATTTTGTCTGGATTGGCAGTCCATGTGAAGGGCTTCGGTTCGGCGTTGTGCTCGAGGACGAAGCGATTGATGGCGGCTTGCAAGTCGACGACCGACACGAAGGCTCCGCGTTTCAATCGCCGCTTCGTAAGCTTGGCGAAGAACCCCTCGACCGCGTTGAGCCAGGACGCCGAGGTGGGTGTGAAGTGGAATGTCCAGCGCGGATGCCGGGCCAACCATTGGCGCACCTTCGGATGCTTGTGGGTTGCGTAGTTGTCAACGATGGCATGGATTACTTTTGGCGCCGGTACCTGCGCCTCGATGGTGTTGAGGAAGCGGATGAACTCCTGGTGCCGGTGGCGATGCATGTTGCGGCCGATCACGGTGCCATCGAGGACGTTGAGGGCGGCGAACAGTGTGGTGGTGCCGTGGCGCTTGTAGTCGTGGGTCATCGTGCCGGCGCGGCCCTTCTTCATCGGCAGGCCGGGCTGGGTGCGGTCGAGCGCCTGGATTTGGCTCTTCTCATCGACCGAGAGGACGACGGCGTGGGCGGGCGGATCGACATAAAGGCCGACGCGCAACTTGTCGACAAATTGCGGCTAGCCGTCCTCGCGCCTCAGGACAAAGTGCTCACGCACATAGGCGTGCAGGTCGGGCTTGTCAGAACTCCAGCGCCACAGCCCGTGCTCGGTGAGGCCAATATCCTCGAAGGGATTGAACTGGAAACGCGACATCGGTTCATGCCGCGAATACCAGCGCCGGTCGGCCAGTGCGCCGTGCCAGAGATGGAATATATCGCCCTCGAGGAACCCGATTGCGCCGCCAACGGACTGCCGGAACGGCTCTGCCCAAACTTTGAAGTGAGAAAGTTCGGCATCGTTCAGGCGCTGACGCCGAACAACGTGATCGAAGCAGCCATATAGTCCGGCTAACATCGCCCGGTCGGCGCCGCCCAGAATGAAAGCATCGTACAAGGAGTGTCGCTCGAGAAGCTCGCGCCGTGCGCCCCACGCAAGGCCGGTGCCAAACTTGCCGGCCGTCGGGCCGTTGCCGGCTTCCAGGCACGCCTCGGCATCCAGTCCGGACAACACTGCAGAGATGATCGACACGCGCTTTGGTTCGGCGAAGGTTGTTCCGGGCGATCCGGACGTTGCCCCGGCCGGCAGGTAGTGCATGTCGCTGTAAAGATGAGCGATGGCCGCACGATCGACAAGCTGGCTCGTTCGCTCCGGCCAGTCTTCATTGCCGAAGAGGATGTCGCAATCGAGTATGGCGACCTTGGTGCAATCGGGTGGCAATGCCTCGACGGCAAGGTTGAGGAGTCGCTCCTTCTGCCAGAGCACATCACCGCCGCGCAGCTGGATCAGGACATCCGCATCGCCCTCGCCCAGCTCGAAGTCGGACCCGTATGCGAGTTCGACCGTAACGATCGGCACTGACAGCCGCTCGCGGAAGAGACGATAATTTTCACGTCGGCTCCTGTAGGAAACTGGATTGAAATAGCTGGTTATCGCCCAGAGGTCGTCAACTGCCGGCCGTGCCGCTCTATCTGCAGTCATTGCCCCCTCGGGTTTACCGGTTGGAGCCCCCCAACCAGCACAGCTTTCAGAAAACCAATTCGTCAGTCAACCACAACTCGAGAATGCCCGCTGCCCAGGCGACGACGGACATGCGCTACGATCTCATCGACTTGGAAGCGGAAAACCTTGCGACCCCGCAACGGCGGCCCGGGCCGAGGTTTGACCTGGAGAGGGGCTCGGTAACTCCCAAGTTCGGTTCCTCACGGCCAGGAGAAGATTTCGATGCGCAATGGACGGCTATCCGTCAAGAAGATCGCAAAGCTTACGAAGCCCGGTCGCAAGGTACAACGAATTTGCGGCAGGTATCGGCTTCGGTGGGCATTCGGGAGCTAGAAAGAGCTTGCAGACAGTCCGTCAGGGTGCGGGATTTGGCCCAGTGATGCACGCGAAAATTGCGCTATCAATTGGGCCTAAGCGGAGATTTTGCTGGGCTTGTGCGTGCGCGGTGTCGGCCGCGAACGGCCCTTTGTCAAGACACTCGGACTGTCCACGAGGACGGTCTGCCGCCATCAAATTAGAGACCAGGGTTGAGCGCGCTGAACGGCGACAAAGTCATTCTCGTCGGCGGTGCCGCGTCTAACCCAGATGGTGCGAAAAGACCATGATCCGGGTGGCGACATGATGGAACTTCTTGTGATGGGCTGATTTGGCAGCGGTTTCATTGGCCGATGGCTTAAAGCCATAGGGTGCGACCATGCTTTCATCGGCGCACCGGCCTTCCATTGCAGGGGGGAATTTGTGTTCGATGCCGTACAACCCCAGGGCACGAAAACCCATGTCGGACGAAATTTTTTGGAAAGCACAGCAACCACATCGTCGGACCGCAAACGGTATGGCCCGCAGCTTATAGACGCCTTAATTGCCTAGGAGGTCCCGGCTGACAATCAGCCGCATCACCTCGTTGGTGCCTTCCAGGATCTGGTGCACGCGGACATCGCGCAGCACGCGCTCGATCGGATGATCGCGCAGATAGCCGTAGCCGCCATGCAGCTGCAGGCAGCCGTTGACGACCTCGAAGCCGGCGTCGGTTGCAAGCCGCTTGGCCATGGCGGCAAGCCGCGTCGCGCCGGGCTCCTTGCCGCCAACCGCAACCGCCGCCCGCCGCAGCATCAGGCGGGCGGCCTCGATCTCGGTTGCGTAGTCGGCGATGCGAAACCGCAGCGCCTGGAAGTCCGACAGCCGCGAGCCGAACTGCTTGCGCTCGCGCATGTAGTCGATGGTGCGGTCGAGACAGAACTGCGCGCCGCCGATCGAGCAGGCCGCGATGTTGAGCCGTCCGCCGTCGAGGCCGGCCATGGCGATCTTGAAGCCATCGCCCTCGTGGCCGATCAGGTTCGACGCCGGCACCCGGCAATCCTCGAAATTGACCATGGCGGTCGGCTGCGACTTCCAGCCGAGCTTCTTCTCCTGCGCGCCGAACGAGAGCCCCGGCGTTCCCTTCTCCACGACGATGCAGGAAATGCCCTTGGGTCCCGCGCCGCCGGTGCGGACCATGCAGACATAGATGTCGGACACGCCGCCGCCGGAGATGAACGCCTTCGATCCGTTCAGCACATAGTGGTCGCCGGCGCGCTCGGCTCTGGTCTTGAGGCTGGCGGCGTCCGAGCCCGCGTCCGGCTCGGTCAGGCAATAGCTTGCGAAATGCTCCATGGTGCAGAGCTTCGGCAGGAATTTCTCGACGCTGCGGCTCGCCCCCGAAGGCGTCGATCATCCAGGCCGCCATGTTGTGGATCGAGATGTAGGCTGCGGTCGAGGTGCAGCCCTGCGCCAGCTCCTCGAAGATGATGGTCGCGTCGAGCCGGCGTCAGCGCACTGCCGCCGACGTCGTCGCTGACGTAGATGCCGGCAAAGCCGAGGGCTGCCGCCGCGCGCAGCGTCGCGACCGGGAAGGTCTCGTTCTCATCCCAGTCGCGGGCATGGGGCGCCATCGCCTCGCGGGCGAACTGCCGCGCGGTCGCCTGGAACGACCGCTGGTCCTCGGTGAGATCGAAGTCCACGAAGCCGCCCGGCGCGCTATTTCTTCGGCAGGAACGCTTCGGTGTAGAGCGTGGTCATGTCCGGCTCCTTGTCGAGCAGCTTCAGTTCGACGTAGGAGCGCGCCAGCACGGCGAGCGCACGCGGATTGAACTTGCCGTCGGTCGAGTAGTTGTTGATCAGCCGCTCGTAGGAATTGTTCAGCACGTCCGGATGAAATCCCAAGGTCTCGCGGACGATCTCAACGGTCTTGGCCTTGTTGGCCTTGGCGAAGGCCACGGTCTCGAGCCATCCCGCCATGAATGCGCTCACCGTCTGGGGCTTCGTCGCGATCAGGCTGTTGGTGGCGAAGATGATCTGCATGTGGAAGTCCTTCACCAGGTCGCCGTAGTTGTAGAGCATGCGTTCCTTGCCGAGGCGCTGGTTTTCGATCGTCGTGGTCATGTCGGTGGTCACCGCATCGATCTCGCCGGTCTGCAGCAGCGCCCGCGACGCCGCGATGCTTGAGCTCGTCACAAGGGTCACGTCGCGATCGGTCCAGCCGAGGCTGCGGACCAGTTCGCGCGTGATCCAGCCGGTCAGCGTGCCGACGCCGGTGACGGCGATCTTCTTGCCCTTGAGATCGGTGACGGTCTTGAGCGGACTGTCGCCCTTCACAGCAATGACCATCTCGACCGGCGCGCCAGAGAGCGGCGCGATCGTCATGATCGGCGCGCCCTTGACGATCATCGCCATGTCGGTGCCGCCGTCGAGGCCGATGTCGATTGCGCCCGCGGTCATCGCCTGCAGCAGCCGCGGACCGCCGCCGAACGCCGAGGACTCGATCTCCAGGCCATGCTTCTTGAAGACGCCGGCGTGCATTCCGACTTCGAGCAGCGTGTAGGAGAACGAGGTCAGCGTCGACTTGCCGACCCGCAGGGTCTCGGCCTGCGCCGGTCCGGCGAGGACGGCGACCAGGCATGCTGCGACGAACGCACGGCAGAATGCGGCAGGGTACGACATGGCTGTGCCTCCGGCAGGAACACGCGCAACCATAACACCTCCCGGCCCGGACCTGCGACCGCTGGCAGATGAGCGGCTAACGCGATAGAACGGAAACCGCACCGAGGAGCCACCATGGCCATCAAATACGGCCGTCCGATCGAATCCCGCGCGCGCTTCGTTCCGGTCGAGGCCAAGGACCGGCCAAGCCGAGCCCGCGCTCGACCTCACCGTCCGGCCGCGCCGCAATCGCCGCACCGACTGGGCGCGCCGCATGGTGCGCGAGAGCGTGCTCACCACCGACGATCTGATCTGGCCGATGTTCGTGGCCGAGGGCCGCCGCGCGCCGGTCGCCTCCATGCCCGGCGTCGACCGGCTGCCGGTCGACGAGATCGTGCGCGAGGCCGAGCGGGCGGCCAAGCTCACCATCCCCTGCGTCGCGCTGTTTCCCTACACCGATCCCGGACTGCGCGACGAGGACGGCAGCGAAGCGCTCAACCCGGACAATCTGGTGTGCCGCGCGATCCGCGCCATCAAGAAGGCGGTGCCGGAGGTCGGCGTGCTGTGCGACGTCGCGCTCGACCCCTACACCAGCCACGGCCACGACGGATTGTTGCGCGACGGCGTCATCCTCAACGACGAGACGGTGGCGGTGCTGGTCAAGCAGGCGCTGGTGCAGGCGGAGGCCGGCTGCGACATCATCGCGCCCTCCGACATGATGGACGGCCGCGTCGGCGCGATCCGCGCAGGGCTCGACCGCGCGGGTTTCACCGACGTGCAGATCATGGCCTACACGGCGAAATACGCCTCGGCCTTCTACGGCCCGTTCCGCGACGCGGTCGGCTCGTCGGCGACGCTCACCGGCGACAAGCGCACCTACCAGATGGACCCGGGCAATTCCGACGAGGCGCTGCGCGAGGCCGAGCTCGACATCGCCGAGGGCGCCGACATGATCATGGTCAAGCCCGGCCTGCCCTATCTCGACATCCTGCGCGCGCATCAAGGACGCCTTCGGCATGCCGACCTTCGCCTACCAGGTGTCGGGCGAGTACGCGATGCTGATGGCGGCGGCGCAGAACGGCTGGCTCGACGGCGACAAGGCGATGATGGAGACGCTGACCGCCTTCAAGCGCGCCGGCGCCGACGGCGTGCTGACCTATTTCGCCCCGCGCGTGGCCGAGAAGCTCAAGGCAGCGTGTAAACCGAGCCGGCCGACTGCACGGTCTGGCCGGCATCCGCTAGCCGCCCACCCCAATGCGGCTGCCGCGTCAGCGTTGGGGCTGCCGCAGGCCGAAAATCGGCTAATATTGGATGTTCCGCTCGCGTATTTCGGTCGGGGGCGGGTCATGGATATTGACGGTGCGATCAACCTGGGAGGGCCGCGCAGGCGGCGCATCGTGCCGATCGTTGCCATCTTCGTGCCGATGGTCGCAGTCGTCGTGGGCTGGCGGCGTGGTTCGTCCGCGCGTACGTGGCGCCGCCGATGGTCGACATTCCGGCTCCATCGATGCTCGCGTCGCATGCGGATCCGCCGCAGCAAGCCGCGCGGCCGCCACGAGCACTCGGCCAGGCCGCGACCGCCGCACGGCCGAGCCCGCGACCGCATCCGTCCAGCCGCGGCGAGCGATGCCGACGCCGCCGCGTGCTGTCCGCGTCGCCGGCCGGGCGCGCCGACCTGGGCGATGCCGATGTGGCCGCTTCGCTCGCTCCGCTGCGCCATCCGTCCGCCGACGCGGCCGCGCGACCGGCCCAGCCCGACCGCAACGCCTCGGCTCGCCGCAGCCGCCGTCGCCGCACCCGCCGCCTGCGCACGCCGCTCGCCGGTCAGCTGCGAGCCGCCGCGCCGATCGGCGCGGCGCCGATGCCCGCTGCCGCCAAGCGCCCGCGCGCCGATCGTCGCAAGCGTCACCCGCCGTGCCGCTGCCGCGGCCGCGGCTCGACCGACGTCGCCGCACGCGCGACCGGACGCCTGATGCGAGCCGCGCGGTGCCGTACCGCCAGAGCGCCGCACGTGAGCTGTCAGGCCCGGTGCCGCTGCCGCGCCCGCGTCCGCGCGCGCAGCCGGCGGCCAGATCAAGCGCTCGACAACCCGCTCGCCGGTTCCGCTAGACGGTCCATCGCGGCGCCGGGCTCGATCCGCACCGGCGCGAACCCCTCGGCCGCCAACGCCCGCATGATCTCCTCGGCGTGCGCGCGGTCGCGGGTCTCGACCGTGACATCGAGGCGCGCGCCCTTGGCCGGCACGTCGAGGAACAGACGCCGGTGATCGACTTCGAGAATGTTGGCGCCGAGCCGGCCGAGCGTGGTCGCGATCTGGCCGAGCAGGCCCGGCCGGTCGGTGATGGTGAGGCGGAACGACACGATGCGGTCGTCGCGCTCGAGCTCGCGCACCATGATCGAGGCGAGAATGCGCGGATCGATGTTGCCGCCGCACAGCACGAGACCGACCTTGCTTGCCGCGAAACCGCTCGGGCTCGGCCAGCATGGCGGCGAGGCCTGCGGCGCCGGCGCCCTCGGCCATGGTCTTCTGCAGCGTCAGATAGGCGTTGACCGCGCGCTCGATGTGCTCCTCGTCGACCAGCATGATGTCGCTCACCAGCGCGCGCACGATCGGCAGCGTCAGGCGGCCGACGTTCTTCACCGCGATGCCTTCGGCCAGCGTCGCGCCGCCGAGCGGCCGATGCTCGCCGTTGAGCACGTTCCAGAACGATGGATAGAGCGCCGACTTCGACGCCGACGATGTCGATCGCCGGCCTGCCTCGCCTTGGCCGCCGTCGCCATGCCGGAAATCAGCCCGCCGCCGCCGATCGGCACCACCAGCACGTCGAGATCGGGCGCCTCCTCCAGCATTTCGAGCGCGATCGGTGCCCTGGCCCGCGATGACCTTGGGGTCGTCGTAGGGATGCACCCAGGTCAGGCCGCGCTCGCGCGCGATCCGTCTCGGCGCGCAGCTGCGCCTCGCGATGGTCTCGCCGTCGAGCACGACCTCGGCGCCGTGGGCCCGGGTCGCCGCGACCTTCACGAACGGCGTCGTCACCGGCATCACCACGGTCGCCGGAATGCCGAGCGCTGCGGCGTGATAGGCGACCGCCTGGGCGTGGTTGCCGGCCGACATCGCGATCACGCCGCGCGCGCGCTCGGCGGCCGACAGCGCGGCAAGCTTGGTGCGCGCGCCGCGCTCCTTGAACGAGTTGGTGACCTGCAGGTTCTCGTATTTGACCAGCACCTCGGCGCCGGTCAGCGCCGACAGCTTGGGCGCCGGCAGCATCGGGGTGCGCAGCACATGCCCGGCGATGACCTGCCGTGCGGCTTCAATGTCTGCGAGCGTGATGGCCAAGCCGGACAATCCCTCAAGAGCGATATCCTTGACTGTAGCCATCCCGGCGTTTCGTGCTCAACCGTCTCGAGTGTACTGCTCATAAAGTTTCACCGCGTTGTCCCAGCGGATCGCTTCCATGTAGGCATCGACGTAACGTGCCGCGGCCGCGCCGTAATCCATGTGATAGGCGTGCTCATACATGTCCAAGACAAGGACCGGGCGCCCCCCGGCGAGTGTCGTTGCTGGCTGGCGACGCCCCCAGCAACCTCGAACGCCTTGGACACGCTAAGGCAGTGTCGTGATCATGATCTGGTCGAAGCGGGTCACGCTGTCCGCCTTCGTCCACAGCGCCATTCGCCCTGCGCCGGTGAACGTCCGGTCGGTCGCCGAAAAAAGCCGCTTGCCATTGAAGGTGACCGTGAAACGATCGCCTTCCGCCCGCAGACCAAGCGTGTGCCACTCGTTTGACGAGACCTTCAGGTCTGCACCGGCGAGTTGCTCACGCTGGCCTTTGACCACGCGATAGAAGCGGACATTGTCCTCAAGCGCATTGGCGCGGACTACGTAGTAGTCGTCGGGCGTCGCAAGACGCACCGCGATACCACCCGCCCGATCGACGGTGCCATTGATCGCCTTGAAGCGAAGAACAACGTCGATGTTTCGGGCCGAGAGCGGCTTATAGATCGCGAGCGGAAACCGATAGTCGGTCTTGTCGGTGCTGATCTGCTCGATGGCCCGACCGCCGGCAGATGTCGCATCCGCGACCACCAGCCATCGCGCAGCGCCACCTTGCCCGGTCCGCCATGAGTCGAAGTCTTCCGGCTGGGAGCCGATCTCCATCTTGCCGATGTCAATTGTCATCGAGCCAGTTTGGGCGAGGCCGCCGGCGGCAGCACATGCAAGGGCCAGGCTCGCGAACGCAATCGCGGTTGCTGACTGCTTCATGGTCGTCTCCACTACGCATCCACAAAGGCCAGCGCGGCGCCGTGTGCAGGTGAAAACACATACAGCCGGTCGGGCGCGACGAGAGCCGTCGTGTGAGCTCCCGCTGCCGTAGCGGTCTGCATGCTGGCGCCGATGCGGGGTTCGATCGACTGGACCAGACCGGGGCTGCCAATGGCGACGTGAACACGACCGGTCTTCGGGTTGAAGAAGGTGACGTCCGGCTCGCCCGCGAGCGGCCACTGATTGCAGACCTCTCCGGAACCAGTATCGAGCTCTACCAGCGACTGGTCGTCGCACGCGACGAACAGGCGGTTGCGCACATGGTCGATATCGACTCCATGCGCACCGCCCGAAGGAAGCGTCCAATGCTCCACCTGCTTCAGGTCCGGCAGCCGCGCCACCAAGATCATGGAAGGATCGCGGATTGCGAGAAACACCCGCTGCGCATCGGCATCCGTGACACACCAGCGTGGCCGGCCCGGAAGATCGAGCGAATGCTTCTGAGTCCCGTCGAGGCTCAGCACTTGGAGCGTCGGGCGCTGCGTGTCGTCGCCGATCGATGCCACGATTGCCAGTCGTCGTCGCGCGACGATGGCGACGCCATTGGGCCGTGACCCTGTTGCAAGAACAGCGCGGGTTTCCAGGCTGGCTGCATCGAGCCACGCCAGGCTTGCCGAACCGCGGTTGGTGACAAGCACGTGCCCATCCTCGGCGACAAGACCTGCCGCCTCCGGAAATCCCGGCAGCGTGGCGACATGCCTTCCGGTGTCGTGGTCGATAACCTCGACGCTGCTACGACCCGTATGCGTTACGAAGACGCGGCGAGTTTTGAGATCGAACGCACCATGATCGAATGAGCTGCCCGCGGAGGCGGGTATCTCAACGGTGCCGATTGCCTTGAGTGCCATGACCGCCCCCCATCACGCCTTGTGGGCCTGCAGCCGGCACCAGGTGTAGAGCGCGTCGTACATGACCACGCCATGCTTCAGCATTTCATGGTCATTGGGAAAGTTGCTGGACAATCCATACGAGATCGCGAGCAGACCTTCGCATTGCGGCGCGAGGTCTGGCCGTGAGGTGTCGGCACCTCTGACGATGGTCGCCAAACGATCGAGGGCTGGATCGTGGATGTCGTAGGCGCGAATGATCGCGTCGAACGAGCATTGATCGCCGACGTGCCCGAACTCGACGCCTTTGATGTCGTACGGCGTTCCGCCGATGTCCTGCGCAACCTTGGCGACATCGTTCGGCGGGACGTAGATGAATTCAGCTCCAGGATCGACGAACCGGCTGATCAGCCATGGACAGGCGATGCGGTCGATCTTCGGATGCTCGCGGGTCACCCACTTGTTCTCAGCCGCGCCGCGCTTGCGCCGCGTGGGGAGATCGCGCTCCTTCCAGCCAGCGATGCCGCCTTCAAGGTAGGCGGCTTGGAATCCGCCGCTCTGCAATGCGCCCGCCACGCCCTGGCTCACCTCGTGGCCATACACGCAGTAGGCCACCACCGGCCGGTTCTTCGGCAGTTCCGCGGTCCAACTTGGAACCTCATCGGGAAGGTAACGGGCGGCGCCGATAATCCGCCTGTCGTCGGAATCAAACGCCGCAACGCGGCGGACATCGATCAGCAACGGCGCATTCGCCGTGCCAAGACGCCCGTAGAGTTCATCGGCAGAAATGGAAAGGGCCTTTCCGTCCATGGCGCAATCTCCTCGACGCGTCGAGTAGTTGCGCAGAGCTTGGACGTGAGAGGCCCGTCTGACGGGGAGCCTGCGTTTTCCCCGTCCCGCGAACCTAATGTGGTTGGGTTATAGCCGCAAGGGTTCGCAAGCGGGATTTTCGGACTCGGTATCACGCATGCAGATCACTTGTTCCCGAGGGCAACTTTCGGCGGATCGAATCATGGCCGGGCGCATGAGTTGGGTGTCGTGATCGCCGAGCGGGGCCTTACGCTGTCCGCGGGGCCGCAGCGTACCGGCCATGGCGTCCACCGGCGCCGAATGCACAGAAACTGGTACAGACCGCCTCAATTCGGTTATCGTTGGGGCGTTTCTTAAAAGTTTACTGTGGGGTGACAAGCTCTCATCAAGGGAAACGATCCGCGCTCGCGTCAGCAGCACGCCGGTGGCCGGTCGGCTGCCCAATTCGCCGTCAGACGAGGACCCCATGGCCAAGCCGGTCTGGACTAACACCCAAATCATCGACCAGCTCGACAGCGGCAGTCGTTGGTCGGGGACGAACCTGACCTACGGCTTTCCGACCAATGCGAACTGGACGCCCTATGACGAGAAGAACGGCTTCTCCCCGCTGAACGCCAGCCAGCAGACCGCCGCCACACTCGCGATCACGCTGTGGGACCAGCTGATCGTTCCGAACTTCACGCTCGCCGCCGACGGCACGACCGCCAACATCAAATATTCCAACACCACGACCAGCATCGGATACGCCCATGCCTACTACCCAGGCGGCGGCTATCCGGACGCCGGCTCGGTCTGGTTCAACCCGCAATACGGCGCGAACTCCGGCACCAACAACCTCGTCACACCGACCGTCGGACAGTGGGGCTTCTCGACCTACATCCACGAGACCGGCCATGCCTTGGGACTGAACCATCCCGGCGATTACAACGGCGGCTCGCCGACCTACGCCAACGACGCGCTCTACGTCCAGGACTCCCAGCAATACACGATCATGTCCTACTTCGACGCCTCCGACACCGGCGCCGACTGGGTCGCGAGCAACGGCAAGCTTTACTTCGCTCAGACGCCGATGATGGACGACATCATGACGATCCAGGCGATGTACGGCGCCGATCCCACCACGCGGGTCGGCAATACGACCTACGGCTTTAACGCCAATGTCGATGTCTGGCTGTTCGACTTCACGCAGAACGCGCACCCGGTCGTGTGCATCTACGACGCGGGCGGCATCGACACGCTCGAACCTGTCCGGCTGGAACAGCGCCTGCGTGATCAACCTCGCGCCCGGCTCGTTCTCCAACGCCGACATGATGACCTACAACATCTCGATCGCGCGCAACACGTGGATCGAGAACGCGGTCGGCGGCGGCGGCAACGACACGCTGATCGGCAACATCCTCGCCAACCAGCTCGACGGCGGCCGCGGCAACGACATGCTGACCGGCAGCGACGGCCAGGACGTCTTCATTTACAGCACAAGCTACGGCGCCGACGTCATCACCGACTTCATCGTCAGCGGCTCCGGCGCCGACCTCATCGATCTGACCGGCTATCAGAGCATCACAAGCTATTCGGCGCTGCTTGCGATCGGCAACCAGTCCGGCAGCAGCACGGTGTTCACGTTCTCGTCGGGCAATATGCTGACGCTGCAGAACGTCAGCCTCAGTACGCTCGCCGCAACCGACTTCGTGTTCTACTCCGGTTCGTCGACCCCGCCACCCCCCGATCCCCCGCCGCCCGGCGGATCGGGAGTCACCATCACCGGCACCTCGGGCAACGACACGATCGACGCCACCCACGCGCCGGCGGGACAAGCGTTTGCGACCAACTACAACGACACCGTTTCCGGCCTCGCCGGAAACGACGTCATCTCCGGGCTCGACGGCGACGATACCCTTGAGGGCGGCGCCGGCACCGATCAGGTCAACGGCGGCAACGGCAACGACAAGTTCCTGGTGTCCGGCAGCACCAACGACGTTTCCGACACGTTCACCGGCGGCGCCGGTACCGATACCATCCAGGTGACCGGATCGGGCGCGCTCACGCTCGGAGGCTTCAACGCCGCAACCTCATCGATCGAATCCTGGCTCGGCAACGGCCAGGCGCTGCTCGGCAACACCTCGGCGAACACCTTCGATTTCACCGGGCTTACGTCGGCGAGCGGCCTGTCCTACGTCGACGGCGGCAGCGGCAACGACACGATCAGGGGCGGCGCGCTGGTGCACGATCTGCGCGGCGGCAGTGGTAACGACAGCCTTTTCGGGGGCGACGGCGACGACACGCTGACCGGCGGCTCCGGGACCGACAACATGAGCGCCGGCGGTGGCAACGACCGCTTTCTTGTGTCGGGTTCCGACGCGGCGTCCGACACCTTCAACGGTGGTTCCGGCACCGACACGATGCAGGTCACCGGCAGCGGTTCGCTCTCGCTCAACGGCTTCAACGCCAGCACCTCGTCCATCGAAACCTGGCAGGGCAACAGCCAGGCGGTGACGGGCTCCACCGCCGCCAACGCCTTCGATTTCAGCGGGCTTACGGCCATGTCGGGCCTCGCCTATGTCGACGGCGGGTCGGGCAATGACACGCTTGTCGGCTCGGCTTTTGCCGACGACCTGCGCGGCGGCTCCGGTAACGACAGGCTGACTGGCGGGACCGGCAACGACATGCTGCGCGGCGGCTCCGGCACCGACACGTTGACGTTCGGTCCGGGATTCGGCCAGGACAAGATCCTGGACTTTGCGCTGAACGGGTCGAGCGCCGACGTGATCCAGTTCACCGCAGGCACGTTTGCCAACTTCAACGCCGTGAAGGCCGCCATGCAGCAGGTGGGCTCCGACGTCGTGATCACGCTCGATGCAAGCAACACGGTCACGATTGCCAACGTCTCGATGTCCCAGCTCCAGGCCAACGATTTCCTGTTCAGCTGAGGCGCGGAGCGAGCGCGGGACAAGGCAGGCGCAGCGGACCAAGGGCAGCCCCGGAGCAGATCATCGCGCCGGATTGCGACCCGATGGCCCTTGCAACGCGGGTCTTTATTGTCCATTTCCGTAGCTGGCGGGCCAGTGCCGCCGATTTGAAGTTCCTACAGCGGGTGCAGCAAGCTCAGTTAGGAACTTCAAATCGAAAAGCGGCACTAGAATCACAAAGTTGCTAGTGCCCCATTGCTTCCGAAGTTCGTGTAAGAGGGTGCTGCAACGTATCACGAACTTCGGAAGCGGGGCACTAGGCGGGCAAATCATGACAGCGAGCGAACCCAAACGCATCGGCGTTTCGATCGAGCTGAAGCCGCATGCCTACGATCCGGTCACCCATCCGGAGCTGTTCGAGGGCGTGCTGGCGCGCCGCATGCTGGCGTTTGTGATCGACTTCGTCATCCTCGCGGTCCCGGTCGTGTTTGCCGCGATGTTCATCTTCGTGATCGGCATTCTGACTCTGGGCCTGGGATTCCTGATCTACGGCCTGCTCAGCCCTGCAATGGTGATCTGGGCGCTGGCCTATTACGGCCTGACGCTTGGCGGCCCGCGATCCGCCACCATCGGCATGCGGGTGATGGACCTGGAGATGCGCACCTGGTACGGCGCACCGTGCTATTTCGTGCTCGGCGCGGTGCACGCCATCGTGTTCTGGATCAGCGTATCGATGCTGACGCCGCTGGTCCTGCTGGTTTGCCTCGTCAACGAGCGTCGCCGCTGCCTGCACGACATGCTGGTCGGCACCATCGTTATCAACAACGAACAACGATCGGCCGCCCTGCGGACCCCCAGCCGGCCGGCCTGACGGTCCAGCGCCTCCGCTTTGCCCTTTGACGAACGCGCGCTTCGGGGCGACATTGGCAGTCTAGGAACTCCCCGGCGGAACGGTTTCCGCCGGCCAACGAACCGGACGGCCGTGACTCAGCATTCCCGCGATACCCCGCAGTTCTACCTAACGGCGCCTTCACCCTGCCCCTATCTGCCCGGCAAAGAGGAGCGCAAGGTCTTCACCCACCTGGTGGGCGACCGCGCTCCGGGCTTGAACGACCTGCTCACCCACGGCGGCTTCCGCCGCAGCCAGTCGATCGCCTATCGGCCGGCCTGCGAAATCGTGCCGCGCCTGCGTCTCGGTGCGGGTGGTGGCCGACGATTTCCGGCCGACCCGCAGCATGCGGCGGGTGGCCGAGCGCAATGCCGACATGGTCGGCGAGATGCGCGCGCTGATGCCGACCTCGGAGCAATATTCGGTGTTCCGCGCCTATCTCGACACCCGCCATCGCGACGGCGGCATGGCCGACATGACGGTGCTCGACTACGCCATGATGGTCGAGGACAGCCACGTCAAAACGAGGCTCGTCGAGTACCGCAAGCGCGGCCCCGACAGTTCGATCAACGGCCGCGGCACCGGTGCGCTGCTGGCGGTCGCACTGACCGACGTGCTGAACGACGGCCTTTCCATGGTCTATTCGTTCTTCGATCCGGAGGCGCAGGATCGCTCGCTCGGCACCTACATGATCCTCGATCATATCCAGCGGGCCGGCCGGATGGGCCTTCGCTACGTCTATCTCGGGTACTGGGTGCGCGGCTCGCGCAAGATGGACTACAAGGGCCGCTTCCTGCCGCAGGAGCGCCTGATGTCGGACGGCTGGGTGCGAATTACGGCGTAGCGTTGCCAGCGACGTTCAGTAGCGCCAGATCGAGCGTATCCCCACGACGGTCGCGTCGCGGCCTCCGAGCCCGGCCGGGTGGAAGATCCACTGAGCGGTCGGCTGCACCAGCCAGCCCGGCACGATCTGCGCCTGGTACGCGAGTTCCAGGTTGGTCTCGTGGTCGCGAATGGGGCCTGAGCCGCCGTACCAGATCAGATCGCGCTCGTGGGCGCGAAAGCCGTCCGAGAAGCGCGCGTGCAAGACGCTCGCGCCGAAGCTGTCCGCCGGACGATTCGGAACGAGCCCTGAGAAGACAATTCCGCCGTCGACGAAGAAGCCGATCGGGTTGCGATCGGACGGACTTGCCGACACGCGGCTGAACACCGAGACGCCGCTGTCCGGACCGCCGCCCGGCGGCCGCCAGAGCTGCTGCTCGATGACGGCGTAGAGGCCGAAGTTGCCGTTGCGCTGGGCCGGCACGCCGGAGCCCGCCGGATTGGCGAGCAGGGTGCCGTCGTTGGCGAACCGCTGGTCCTCGAACGGCCCGAGATGCACCCAGCCGCCGAGCTTGAGTTGGCTCGCGAGCCCGACATCCTTGGGCCCCTGATTGGCCCGAAGCTGCGCCTCGCCCATGATGAAGGGCGGATCGTTGACGCGGAAGTTGAGGCCGTAGCGGTTGCGGATCTGGTCCTCGCCGAGCGGCCCGGATCCGGCAGGATCGCCGTTGAACACCGCAAGCAGCAGTGAGACGTCGTCCGCCGGATTGACCTTCAGGCGGACGCCGGGGGTCGACAGCGGATAAGCCGGGCCTCCGCTCGGCAGGTTGCCGGCCGTGATGGTCGGCCAGTCGCTTTGCAGGAACAGGCCACTGAGGGCAGTGTTGAAGAACTCGACGTCGGCCGCGAGCTGGCCCGCCCGGATGCTCGCCTGACCGCCGAGGAATTTCTGCTCGAGCCATAGCTCCGACAGCCGTGTTGTCGGCACCGCCTCGATCGCCGAGATGGTGTTGATGCCGCCGACATAATCGCGCCGGATGCGCCCGGTGTTGTGGATCTGGAACACGTTGGTGAAGAACGACAGCCCGTCCCACCCGGCAAGCTTGCCGAAGTCGATCGTCAGAATGCCCTGCAGCTTGCCCTGGTCGATGGTCCCGACACGCTCGCCTCCCCGCACGTTGGAAAGCACGTCATTGGTGTATTCCAGGCCGAAGACGACGCCGCGATCGCCAAGCCATTTGCGAACGCCCGCCGGGTCGCCGTTGTACGGCAGGCTCGTTGCGATCGACGGCACCGGGATGCCGTTCTCGACCTCGGTCCACCAAGCCTGGGAAAAGGCCGCCTGTCCGGCCGAAAGGACGACGAAAAGCGCCGCCACAGCTGCCTGCCAGCAGCCTTGGCGAAGATTGTGGCCAACGCTCCGGGACCGTTCCCCCTTCAGCCGCACGATAGCCGCCTCGCCACCACTCCCACTATGTTTGGAGTGCCTCTTATTCGCAATGACTGTGTGACAGCGCGGCCGATCGCGGCGCGGCCGTCAAGCGCCGCAGGGTCGGGACCCGCGGGCGCCTGCCGGTCAGCCGGTCGCCACGTCGTAGAGCAGCTTGAGGTTGAGCATGATGATGATCACCGCGGTCAGGACGGCCAGCGCCGTGACCCAGCGCGGCGCCACGAGGTCGCCCATTTTGCCGCGGTCGGCGGTGAACATCACCAGCGGCACGATCGCGAACGGCAGCTGCAGGCTCAAGATCACCTGGCTCAGAATGAGAAGCTGCGCGGTGCCCTTCTCGCCGTACCAGATGGTCACGATCGCCGCCGGCACGATCGCGATCCCGCGCGTGACAAGCCGCCTCGCCCACGGCGGCAGACGGATATCGAGGAAGCCCTCCATCACGATCTGGCCGGCCAGCGTCGCGGTCACGGTCGAGTTGAGCCCGCAGCAGAGCAGCGCGATGCCGAACAGCGTCGGCGCGATCGCCGAGCCCAGCAGCGGCGCAAGGAACGAATGCACCTGTTCGAGCTCGGCCACGTCGGTCTTGCCGACCTTGTTGAAGGTCGCAGCCGCGAGAATAAGGATCGAGGCGTTGATCAGGAGCGCAAACATCAGCGCGATGGTGGAATCGATGGTCGCGAGGGTGATCGCCTCGCCCCGCTCCGGGACGCTGTCGCCGAACCGCCGCGTCTGCACCACGCCGGAGTGCAGATAGAGATTGTGCGGCATGACGGTCGCGCCGAGGATGCCGAGCGCGAGATAGAGCATGTCCGGATTGGTGACGACCTGCGTGGTCGGCGCAAAGCCGCGAATCACCGCGCCCCAATCCGGGTCGGCCATGGCGATCTGGATCGTAAAGCAGACCGCAATCACCGCGAGCAGCGTGACGACGAAGGCCTCGATCCAGCGGAAGCCCACGTTCTGCAGCCACAGGATCAGGAACACATCGAGCGCGGTGATCAGGACGCCGAGCTCCAGCGGAATGCCGAACAGCAGGTTGAGGCCGATCGCGGTGCCGATCACCTCGGCGAGGTCGGTCGCGCAGATCGCAATCTCGGCGAGGAGCCAGAGCGGCCACGCCACCGCGCGCGGGAATGCGTCGCGGCAGGCCTGCGCGAGATCGCGGCCGGCTCCGATGCCAAGCCGCGCGCACAGCGCCTGCAGCAGGATCGCCATCAGGTTGGAGAGCAGCGCGACCGTGAGCAGCGCGTAGCCGAACTTGGAGCCGCCGGCGAGCGAGGTCGCCCAGTTGCCGGGGTCCATGTAGCCGACCGCGACCAGGTACCCCGGGCCAAGGAAGGCCAGGAGCTTGCGCCACAACGAGCCGGTCGGCCGCGTGGCGATGCTGCCGAACACCTCCGACAGCGACCGCCGCTCCCGGTCGCGCCGCCAGCCGTTTGGCGGCGCGGAACGATCGCTGGTCTGCATCAACATCTTGCCAAGCCCTTGTTCCCAAAAGTCCCCTTCGACAACCAATATCTTAGTTGCGAATAGTTTGCAATTGCAGAATAGGCCCAGCGACACTCGCGGCCCATCAAACGCCAGACCTCCGTGATGACCACGTCACAATCGATCTGCTACCTTTGATAGAACGAGAGGAGGGACCCATGCCAGGACTTGCAGAAACCGACGCCGCATTCGCGTCAATGGTCGACATTCTGCGTCAACATAAGAATCGGCTCGCGACCATTCCGGGCGTCATTTCGGCCCAGGTCGGCTACCGCGAAAGCGGCGGCAAGTTCACCACGGAGCCGGCCATCATCGTCACCGTGCTCCGCAAGCGGCCGCAGAGTCAGATTCCACCGCACGAATTGATCTCCGCAATCTTTAGGGACCTGCCAGTCGATGTCGTCCAGGCTTCGATCGCCGAACAACTGGCTTTCGCCGAACGCCAACCGGCACCGCTCGCAGGCGGCGCGCCGGACCTGCTGATCCGCCCCCTGCCCTGGAAGGCGGAGCCGTCGGCCGGGCCAACGCTGCTGGCGCAGGGCAACAACTACGTTCCGCCGACCAACATCACGCTCGCCGAAGTCAACGCGCCGATGACCGTGCTGTGCCACGTCAGCCCGGACGCCGGTTGGCCGACGCTGAAGGCCTTCATTGGAGCGATCCAGGAGCGGCTGACGCTGGCAATGTACGATCTGAGCGCGCCGCACATCGTTCGCCGACTCGGCGGCCAGATCCGAAGCATCCGCGGCAAGTTGGAGTGCATCATCGACCCCTCCGACACCAAAAACGGCAAGAACGGCGAGCTGGAAGAGACCGACGCGCTCCAGCGCCTCGACAACACGATCGCCCAGATGGACATCGTGTGGGCCTCAGTGAAGAAGACCGGAAGCCTGTTCGCCACGTCGTATCACAGCAAGGTCGCGGTTGCCGACGGCCGACGCTTCTGGCTGTCGTCGGGTAACTGGCAGCACAGCAACCAGCCCGACATCGATCCGATCAACAAGCCGGAGCATGTGCGGGAGGCCAAGAAGCGAAACCGCGAGTGGCACGTGATCGTGGATCACCCTGGCCTCGCCACCATGTTCGAGAGGTTCATCAGGTATGATCGCGATCAGTCGCGACCGTTCGACAACAAGCCGAAAAAGCTGCGGGAGATCGATCTGTTCGTGGCCAGCGACGATATCGCCGAGTCCTTCCTGGCGGCACCGCGGCAATTCTTCGAGCCGCTGGAGGTCAGCGAACGGCTCAGGGTGCAGCCGTTGCTGACGCCGGATAACTTCCTCGACCACATCATCCCGCTGATCGAATCGGCGACCGAACGCCTCTACATTCAGAACCAATATTTTTGGATTCAGGAGGCCGAAAACGGCCCGGCGAAATTCCGCAAGCTCGCCGACGCCATCACCGACCGTCTCAACAACGGCGTCGACGTCAAGCTGATCTTCCGAACGCCCGATTTCGGAGATAAGGGCAACAAGGTGCGCGACATGCTGCAGACGCTCCAGCATCGCGGCTTCGAGATGGGCGAGCACGTGCGGATGCAGAGCAAGACGCACACCAAGGGCGTCATCGTCGATTCCAAGTCGGTCGCGATCGGCAGCCACAACTGGTCGGTCTCGGGGGTGCTCGACAACCGCGACGCCAGCCTGATCTTCCACGGAGCGCCGGCGGTGGCCCAGTATTTCGAGCGCGTGTTTCTGATGGATTGGGGCTCGCTCGCCCGCGAGGTTTTGCCGACCGAGTTGTTCGCGCCGGTGTTGGCCGGCGACGACGAGGAGCCTCCGCCCGGAATGCAGCGGGTGACGGTGACCGTCCCGGAGAATGACGAAGAGGATATTCAGTACAGCTGAGGTTTTGGAGCCACCTCGACGCCGTCGATCAGATTATGCAACGCCGGTTGCGCGGGCGCTGCCTTGGCATTCAGCGCCCGATCCGGTGACGCCTCGACGCCAAGCTCCCGGGCGAAGGTGCTTTGCTCGCCCTGGATGCTGACGCCGAACCGGCCGATGCGCAGGATCTGGAAGCCGCTGTCCTGCAACAGCTTCGCCACCTCCTCCAACCGCGCGCGGTCGGGCTTTTCGCCCTGCTTGGCCTTCACCCGCACCGTGGCGGCAACTTGCATCGGGCTCTCCGTTCGGCCCGGAGACGATGACTCCGGACCTAGACGTTTGCAAGCGCAGCGCCTGCGTTCACCAGCCCGAAGCCGACCGCCACATTCGGATGGCCGACCGCGGGGAAGCCCTGCGCGTTGTTGCCGGTCTGCACGGGAACGGCGCTGGTCTGGAGAATGTTCCGCACATCGTTGCAGGTCAGCACCCGTCCCTTGGCGCGCGCCTTCTGCACCATCAGCGCGACCACGCCTGCGATCTGCGGCGTGGCGCTGCTGGTGCCGCTGGCACCGACCCAGCCGTCGTTGCGCTGGGTTTCGTCCTTGCCCGGGAACGGCGCGCCGCCCAGTTGCCGGTCTATCTGGGAATTGGGAGGGCACGGCATCATGATGTAGACAGCGGCCGGCTTCTGACCGCAAAGGCCCGACACATCCGGCACCCTGCGCGCGGGATACAGGTCGCTGGTGTATCCGCTGGCGTAGTTGCTGGCTTCGAGTTGGCCTTGCGGGCCGGCAAACACGCCGCCAATCGAGATCACCTCGGGCATGCTGCCGGGCCAGGCGCGATGGCCGTTACCGGAGGCGAACAGCACGATCTTGCCCTCGCGAACGATGTCCTTGATCGTCAACTCCACGGTCGGAAACGACTGCTCGTGATCCCAGCCCCACGAGCAGCTGATGATGTCGACGCCGGCGTCGGCCGCCTCTTCGAGTGCGTTCTCCGGAGGGCTGGTCTGCTTGAAGCCCATCACCGTGGCGCGCGGCGCGGTGGCGAACACGTTGTAACAGATCGCCGTCCCGTGGCCGTGGCTGTCGTCGGTGGGCGTCGGCGACGAGGGCGTCGGCGTCGGCTTGTAGTCGAGATTGTTGGCGGCGTAGTACGGATGCTGGAAAAAGCCGGTATCGATGACGCCGACCTTGATCCCCTGCCCGGTTTCGGCGGCCGGTACCGCCAGCAATTGCCGAATCCGCTGGTCGTTCACGCCATGCCAGGCGTGGACCGGCGGCGTCGCGCTCGCCGCGAAGAACAGCGGCGGCGGGATGAAGACGAAATCGTCGATGCTCTCGCTGACCGTCGATTTCACGGTCAGCGACTCGACCGGCGCCACGAACAGGTCCTCCGGCCGCGGCGGCAGCAGGCTTTGGGTGAAGTTCTGCGTCGCGCGCACGGTGCTGCGGCGCGGCCGTGCCTGGACCGCGAGCTCGATCTTCAGCGCCTCGGACACCAGTCGCGCCGGACCGCTCGCGCTGATCGCGAAGCGGCCGACGCGGTCGACCGTGAATCCAAGTTGCTTGAGTCGCTCAACCGCTTTCACCACCGCGTCGGGCTTGGGTCGGAACTCCTCGATGTCGGCGCTCTGCAACCGGCCGCGAAACGCCTGCACCGGCTTGTCCGACTGGGTCTTCGGCGCGATCGTGAAGCAAACCCGTTCGCACAGCGCCTCGGTCGTTTTCGTCAGTTCGGCGGACGCCGCCACGAAGCTTTCGAGGCCGGGGGCGAGCGACATCACCTTGCGGCGACCTTCGACGACCGCCGTGCCGGTGAACGTCGCCGGCGTCGGCTGAGCCTTAGACCGCTTGTCGGCACCGGCCTTTGGTTCGGCTGGGCGCCTCCGCGCTCGGGTCTGCTTGCGTGCTGCGGACTTGCGTGCCCCGGACTTGCGCGCTCCGGACTTGCGTGCTGCGGTCTTCCGCGCCCGATATGCCATGCTCGCCTCCCTTGCGACAGCGATACACAACTAACACGTGCATCAAAGCGCGTGAGCACGCCGAGGGCAAGCCCCAACCTGAGCCGGCAGGAGAACGAGCGAACGGGCCGGTGGCGCGTCAGAAACCGCCGGCGGTGAGTTTCAGCTTACGCACCGCGATCAGTTCGTGACGCGGATCTGGGCCTTCTGGACCACCTCGGTCCAGCGCGCGGTCTCGGCCTGCAGGAAGCGCGTGAACTCCTCCGGCGTGCTGCCGCGCGCTTCGCCCCCCATCGCCGCGACCTGATCCACCACGGCCTTCTGCGCGAGCGCCTCGCGGACCGCTGTACTCAGCTTGTCGACCACCGCCGCCGGCGTCTTCTTTGGCGCGAGGATGCCGACGAAGTTCTCGGCCTCGATGCCGCCATAGCCCGCCTCCTCCATGGTCGGCACATCCGGCAGCACCGCAATCCGCTTCTTGCCGAGCACCGCGAGCGCGCGCAGCTTGCCGCTCTGGATGTGCTGCAGCGAATCCGACAGCTGGCCGAAGCCGGCATCGACATGGCCGCCGATCAGGTCGTTCATCGCGGGCGCGTTGCCGCGATAATGGATCTGGCTCCATTTGACGCCGGCGCGCAGCTGCAGAAGTTCGCTCGCCATGTGGTTGATGCTGGCCGCGCCGCCAGTTGCGAGCGAAAATTTTTCGGAGGTTCTGGCGAGTTCGATCATCTCCTTGACCGACTTCGCCGGCAGCGACGTGCGCACCACGAGCACGGTCGCCGCCGTCCAGACCGAACTCACCGGCGCGAACGCGGTCTCCCAGTGATACGGCGGATTGGCGAGCGTGAGCGAGCCGTAGACGATCGGCCCGTTGGCCCCGACCAGCAGCGTGTGGCCGTCGGGCTCCGAGCGCTGCACGAAGTCGCCGGCGAGCATGGCCGCGCCACCCGGCTTGTTCTCGATCACGATCGGCTGGCCGAGGCTGTCGCCGATCGCCTTCTGCACGATGCGGGCCGCAACGTCGACGTTGCCGCCGGGCTGATACGGAATGACGAAGGTGATCGGCTTGGTCGGAAACGTCTGAGCCTGTGCAGGCGACGCGAACGCGGCGACCACGGCCGCAGCACAAAGCGAGGTAACGAAGCGCATTCCAAATTCCTCCGATGTCCGCTCCCGTCGTCAATGCATCGGGCTTGCGGCAGCCGCGCAGTCTGAAGAGTTGTCCGCCAAACCACAATAGCGCAGGGTGCCGCCCCCGCCGCTGCGCCGGCCGCGTCGGCGCTCGAGAGTTGAGGAGGTTCGATTTGCGTCCAGTTCATCTGCTCGGAAGCATCCCGCTCGCCAGCAACCGCGAGGTGTTCGAGACGGTGGCCGGTACGCTCGGCCCGCACCTCACACGCATGCCCGACGGCGAGACCGGCAAGCGGACCGGCTGGATGCGCTGGCTGCGCGAGGTGTTCGACGGCGACCCGCAACTCGAACCATCGGGCGGCAGCGTCAAGACGCACGCCACCGGCTACACGTTCGAGCAGTTCCGACCCAAGGCGGGCGTTGATCCGAAAACCGTGCGCTTTCGCGAAATCGGCTACGCGCGCTTTGCAAAAGAGTCCTACGCCGAATTCTCAAAGCTCAAACAGGCTGGCCGAATCGCGCCTGGCGTGCGGTTCCAGGTCGGCCTGCCAACCCCGATCGGGCTTCTATGGAGCTACATCGCACCCGAGGTCCAGCCGGCGCTGGAAGCCGCCATGGTCGACCGGCTCGTCACCGAAATGCGCGACACCATCGACGCGATCCCGCACCGTGAGCTGGCGATCCAGTGGGACATGCCGCACGACCTCCTCACCCAGGAGGGCGCCCGCCCGATGGTGATCGACGCAAGCCGCGACGGCCTGGTCCGGCGCTGGGCCGGGATCACCGAGCACATTCCGCCTGAGGTCGATCTCGGCTTCCACTTCTGCTACGGCGACAGCAACGCCGCGCACGCGGTCGAGCCGCGCGACTTAAGCCTCATGACCGACTTCGCCAACGCGCTGACTGAAGGACTGCCGCACGACATCAGCTATATCCACATGCCAGTGCCGCGCGCCCGCAACGACGCGGCGTTCTATGCGCCGCTCGCGAACGCGCGCTGGAAGTCCGGCACCGAGCTTTATCTTGGGCTGGTCCATCTGCGCGACGGCATCGACGGCACGGGCGCCCGCATCCGGGCCGCCGCCGCGACGCGCACCGATTTCGGCATCGCCACCGAATGCGGCTTCGGGCGTCAGCCGCCGGAGGCGATCCGGCCGCTGCTGCAATTGCACGCCACCGCGGCCGCCCTGCCCTGACGGACCTCGCGGCGGCTACTTCGCGTCGCCGCTGCCGTTCTTGCCGTTGCCCGGAATGCGTCCGAACTTGAGGTTGGTCAGGAAGCGCTCCGGCTTGACGCGGCCGGCGTCGCCGCGATTGCCGCGCCAGGCGGCCAGTTCCTTGAGCGTCTGCACGAACGTCCGGCCCGCGGAATCGATCCAGGTCAGACCGTCGGCGGCCTTGAACGTCTTCAGGTCGGAAAGCCCGCCATCCTTGTGGCGCTGCAGGCGCACGCCACGTCCGCGCGCCATCTCGGGCACCTGGTCGAGCGGGAACACGAGCATCTTGCGGTTGTCGCCGATGGCGGCGACCAGTTCACCCTCGACCGGCGTCACCGCACACGCCTTGTCCGGCGGCTTGACGTTGAGCATCTGCTTGCCCTTGCGGGTGTTGCCGAGACACTCGTCCTCGGCCACCACAAAGCCGCGGCCGGACGCGCTGCCGACCAGAAGCTTGCGCCCGCCCTGATAGCGGAACACCGAGACGAGATCGCCGTCCTGCTCGATATCGGCGTAGAGCCGCACCGGCTCGCCATGGCCGCGGCCGCCGGGCAGCTTCGAGGCGTCGATGGTGTAGAAGCGGCCGTTGGTCGCAAACACCAGGAGCTTCGAGGTGGTCTCGGCCGCAAACGAGAAGCCGAGCGCGTCGTCCGCCTTGAACGCGACGCCCGAGAGATCGGTCACGTGGCCGCGCAACGCGCGAATCCAGCCCTTCTCCGACACCACGATGGTGACCGGCTCGCGCACCACCATCGCCTCTTCGATCGCCGCCTCGTCGTGCTCGGGCGCATCGGCGAAATCGGTGCGCCGCTTGCCGAGCGGCGTCTTCTTGCCGAAGGTGTCGCGCACCTTCTTGATCTGCTCGGCGACCGTCTTCCATTGCTCCTTCTCGGAGCGGAGCAGCTTCTCGACCGCGACCTTCTCCTCGCCCAGCGCCTTGTTCTCGCGCTTGATCTCCATTTCCTCGAGCTTGCGCAGGTTGCGCAGCCGCATGTTGAGGATGGCGTCGGCCTGCACGTCGGTGAGCTTGAAGGTCTTGATCAGCACCGGCTTGGGCTCGTCCTCGGTGCGGATGATCTTGATGACCTTGTCGAGGTTCAGGTAGGCGATCAAAAGCCCGCCCAGGACCTCCAGGCGATGCTCGATCTGCGCCAGCCGGTGCTTGGAGCGGCGGATCAGCACCTCGCGGCGATAGTCGAGCCACTCCTGGAGCACCTCGACCAGTCCCATCACCTTCGGGACCTTGCCCTTGGAGAGCACATTCATGTTGAGCGGAATGCGGCTCTCGAGCTCGGTCAGCTTGAACAGCGACTCCATCAGCAGTTCGGCGTCGACCGTGCGCGCGCGCGGCTCGATCACGATGCGCACGTCCTCGGCCAACTCGTCGCGGAACTCGGCGACCAGCGGCAGCTTCTTGTCGTTGTAGAGTTCGGCCATCTTCTCGATCAGCCGCTGCTTCTGCACGAGCCACGGAATCTCGGTCACGACGATCAGGTAGGTGCCGCGCCCGGTCTCCTCCTTGTGTCCACCGCGCGCGGACGCGGAACGAGCCGCGGCCGGTGATGTAGGCCTCCTCGATGCTCTCGCGCGGATCGACGACGATGCCGCCGGTCGGGAAATCCGGGCCGGGGACGATGTTCTTGACCAGCGTGCGCGAGCGCGCGTTCGGGTTCTCGATCAGGTACAGCGCGGCGTCGCACAATTCGGCCGCGTTGTGCGGCGGGATCGCGGTCGCCATGCCGACGGCGATGCCCTGCGAGCCGTTCGCGAGCAGGTTCGGGAACGCCCCCGGCAGCACCACCGGCTCGGTCGACTGGCCGTCATAGGTCGGGCGGAAGTCGACCGCGTCTTCGTCGAGGCCGTCGAGCATCAGCCGCGCGACCTCGGTCATGCGCGACTCGGTGTAGCGCATGGCGGCGGGATTATCGCCGTCGATGTTGCCGAAGTTGCCCTGGCCGTCGACCAGCGGATAGCGCGCGGCGAAGTCCTGTGCGAGCCGCACCAGCGCATCGTAGATCGCCTGATCGCCGTGCGGATGGAAGTTGCCCATCACGTCGCCGACGATCTTGGCGGATTTCTTGAATGTCGAGCCCGGATCGAGCCGGAGCAGGCGCATGCCGTAGAGGATGCGCCGGTGCACGGGTTTCAGCCCGTCGCGCGCATCGGGCAGCGCCCGATGCATGATGGTCGACAGCGCGTAGGCGAGGTAGCGCTCTTCCAGCGCCTCGCGCAGCGCGACCTCCTGGACGTCGGACGGCTCGGGAGGAATCAGCTCTTTGCCCATGCCTGATCGGTACTGCGGCCACTCCGGATGAACAAGCGGAGAATGGGACCCCGGCGGGGCGTTGCGGCGGCTCCGTCGCTATCGTAAGTCGGTCACCCCCGAGATCCGGTCGGTCCGAGGGTCAGCATGGCGTCTCTCTCGTTACCGCAGTGGCTGCGCGAGCGCCTCGCCTACGTGGCGATGTCGGCGCTGCTCGTCTGGCACACCATCGCCATGGTGGTTGCGACGGCCCCGGAAAGCCGCGATTACGGACGCCGCGCGCTCGCTGTTCCAGCCGTATCTGACGCTGTTCCGGCTGGACAACAACTGGGGCTTCTTCGCCCCGAATGTGCCGCGCGGCTGGCAGTTCCGCTACACGATCGAGGATGCCAGCCGGCGCGCAGCACACCTTCATTCCAGAGACCGACCTGAACCGCTTCCATCCCAGCTCGATCTGGTTCAAGGATCGCTACAAGGAGGTGATGCGGTATCCGGACACCTATCGGCGACACCATGGCGCACGCACTCTGCCGCGATCACGCCGCGCTCACGCCCGGTCTCGGTCACGCTGATCGAAGTGGACCAGCAGGACTTCTCGGCCGGAGGACCGGCTCGACGGCAAGGACCCGTTCGATGAGGAGTTCATCGAGATCACCACGCTGAGAACGGTGCAATGTCCCAGCCCGTAGCGTTGGCCGACACGCCACTCGGCGCCGACACGGCTCAGCCGTATCGTCGCGCCGTTCACCCGGCTGTGGATGCGGATCTGGTTCCAGGACCGCTCCACCACGCCGCTTGAGATCGTGCGCATCGGCTTGGGTGCGCGCTGCTGCTCCACTATGCGCTTCGCGACGCCCCATGTGCTGACGTTCTGGGGCGACGACGGCTGGATGCCGCGCAGCGCTCATCGACGCCGAGACACGACCGATCCCTGGATGCAGTCGGTGATGTTCTATTTCACCGCGCCGTGGCAGTGGCACGCGTTCCACGCGCTGTTCCTGTTTTGCTGCGCGGCCTTGATGGTGGGCTGGCAGACGCGTTTCGTGAAGTGGCTCGTGCTGATCGGCCACATTTCCTACGACTACCGCAATCCGAGCCTGGTCTACGGCGTCGACGCGATCGCCGCCTGCCTGCTGCTGATCCTGTGCTTTGCGCCGATCGGGCGCGCGCTTGAGCTGGGACCGGGTGCGCGAGGTCCATCTCGCCAAGCGCAAGGACCTCAACCTGCTCGCGAGCCTGCCGCCCTTCACCAGCCGCTGGGCGTTCGCCTGCACCCGCCTGATGCAAATTCAGATGGCGGTGCTGTTCTTCTTCAGCGCCGTCGACAAGCTCAAGGGCGACGACTGGTGGGACGGCAACGCGGTCTGGCAGGTGTTCGTCAGCAACGACTACTACAACGGCGTTCCTGCTCGACCTGTTCGCCTCGCACTTCTGGCTGGTCAATGTCGCGACCTACGGCACAGTCCTGATCGAGATCGCCTATCCGTTCCTGGTCTGGCAGCGGCGCACCCGGCCCTACGCGCTTGCCGGCGCGATCCTCCTGCATCTGCAGTTCGCATTCCTGATGAACCTCTACTACTTCTCCTTCGTCATGATCATGGGACACATGAGCTTCCTGCGCCGCACCTGGCTGACGCCGGCTCGGCCAATGGTGGAAGCGCAAGATCGGCGACATGGAGATGATCTACGACGGCACTTGCGGCTTCTGTAAGCGCTCGATGGCCTGGTTCCTGGCCTTCGACGGGCTCAAGCAGGTCAGCGTCCGCGATTTCCGCACCAATCCGTCGCCGGTGGTGAGCGACGACAAGATGCTCAAGGCGCTCTATGCGGTGCTGCCGGACGGCCGGGCGCTGCCGGGCTTCGAGGCCTATCGCTACGTGGTGCTGCGCGTACCGGGCCTGTGGTGGCTGGTGCCGTTCTTCTACGTGCCGGTGTTCAGCCGCCTGCTCGGGCATCCCATATACAATTGGATCGCAGCCAACCGCAGCCGGCTCTGAGCGGAACGGCCCCTGCAGCGGCGCCGCCAAGCTCGCCCTCACGGAACTTCATCCGATGGCATCCAAGTTGCCGTGCCTGTTCCAGACTCCGCGGAGGTGCGGTCGCTGCCGCTGCCGCAGCGCATGGAACGGCTCTCCGAGGCGCTTGCGGCCTTGCACGCGCGCGGCGCGTTCAACGGCAGCGTGCTGATCGCCGGATCGCGGCACGATCGCGTTCGAACGGCACCTCGGCGTCGAAGACATCGAGGGTCGCGTCCCGCTCTCGGACCATTCGTCGTTTTCGCTCGCCTCGGTGTCGAAGCCGTTCACGGCGCTCGGCATCATGCTGCTGGCGCAGGCAGGGCAGGCTCACGCCTCGACGATGCCCTGCGCGCAGCACGTGCCGGAGCTCTCGTTCTACCGCCGACATCACGATCCGGCATCTGCTGCACCACACGTCGGGCATTCCCGACCACGTCGAGCTCGCCGACGGAGCTCTGGAACCCGGCGTACATCCTGCCGATCAAGGACCTGCTCGCCTGATGTACGAGCACCAGCGGCCGCGCGCTACTTCGCGCCGGGCGAGGAATTCGAATACAGCAACATGGGCTATGTCCTGCTGGGCGAGATCATCGCGCGGGCTTCGGGCCGCTCCTATCCGGCAGTTCATGGCCGAGCAGATTTTCACGCCGCTCGGCATGAACGACAGTGCAGCGTTCAACCTGCTGTCCAAGGAATGCCCGCTGCAGCTGCCGGACGTTCGGCTTTCGCCGAAGCAGGACGGCTTCGGCATCCGCTGCGACCTGAATTTCCTCGACGGCGTGTTCGGCGACGGCGGCATCTATTCCAGCGCCGAGCGACCTTGTGCGCTGGGACCGCGCGCTGCGCGAAGGCACGCTGATGCCGGTTGCG
The DNA here is from genome assembly GCA_963821555.1 of uncultured Alphaproteobacteria bacterium. Classification (GTDB taxonomy): domain Bacteria; phylum Pseudomonadota; class Alphaproteobacteria; order Rhizobiales; family Xanthobacteraceae; genus Z2-YC6860. The sequence continues at coordinate 181,497 of CAWGEM010000001.1, forward strand.
AGGTCTATCAGCAGGCCTACGTGTCAGGCCGGCTCAACAGCGGCGACGCCACCGGCTACGGCTTCGGCTGGGAAATCCAGCCGCCGGACGTGGTCGATCACTGGGGCGAGTGGGAGGGCTTCAGCGCCTACTTGCGCCGCGACCTGCGAAGGCAGCAGCCCTGCTGGTGGTCGCTGTCCAACTCAGGGCCCGCCGGCCGAGGTCGACCCGATCTGCGACGAGCTTGCGGAATTCGTCGGCGCGCCTATGATGCCGGCGCCGCGGGCAGGCGGCGCGATCGAGCCCGCGCTCATGCCGCGTTCATGCCGGCACTGCACGATCGAGCGCACGTCGCGCATAGACGCCGCAGCACCGGCGTGAGCACGCCGTGGAAGCTGGTTCTTCTGCATGATCAGGTCGTGCAGGACGAGACAGTCGATGCCGGTGGTGAGGAAGCATTCCATGGCGTCGTCCGGGCGTCTCGACGATCGGCTCGCCCTTGACGTTGAACGACGTGTTGAGCAGCACCGGCACGCCGGTCAGCGCGTCGAACTCCTTGAGCAGCTGGTAGAGCCGCTCGTTCTCCTCGCGCCGCACGGTCTGCACCCGCGCTGTGCCGTCGACGTGCACGATCGCCGGAATCTTGTCGCGCCATTCCGGCCGCACATGCATGGCGAGCAGCATGAAGGGCGAATTCGCTGTTGCCCTCGAACACGTCGTTGACGCGCTCCGCCAGCACGATCGGCGCGAACGGCCGGAACGCCTGCCGGTGCTTCACGCGCTTGTTCAGGATGTCCTTCATCTCGGCCTTGCGCGGGTCGGCGATGATGCTGCGGTTGCCGAGCGCGCGCGGACCGAATTCGGAGCGGCCCTGGAACCAGCCGATGACGTTGCCGTCGGCGAGTAGCTTGGCGGTGTCGCGGCAGACGTCCTCGCTGCGCGTGCACTTCGTCACGCAGGCGCACGAGCCGCTGCGGCCGGTGGTCTTGCGCACCTCCTCGTCGCGTGTACGGCGCGGCCGAAATAGGCGTTGTCGATGACGTACGTGCGCGGCTTCTTCTGCAGCGCGAGATGGCCGTAGTAGCGCGCAGCCGATCGCGATGCCGTCGTCGCCCGCCGCCGGCTGAATCCAGACGTTCTCGAAACCGGCCTCGCGCACGATGCCGGCCGTTGGCCACGCAGTTCAGCGCGACGCCGCCGGCGATGCAGAGATTCTTCGCGCCGGTGGTCTCGCGCAGCCAGCGCGCGCGCTCCAGCAGCACCTTCTCGGTGTCGTCCTGGATGCGCCAGGCCAGGTCCTCCCAGTGCCGCATCGACGGGCTCTTTTCCCAGTTCATCGCCGCTGTCGATGCAGAACGGCTCCTTGAACTCATCGGTCCATTCCGGAACGATCAGCTTGCCGTCCTTGATCTCCATCATCGGCTTGACCTGGTCGCGGCCGGCCGTAGGGCGCGAGCCCCATCAGCTCGCCGCACTTGTTCCAGTCGCCGAAGATGTAGCTCGAGGCGCGGCTGTAGAGCGCGCCGAGCCCCGCCATGTTGTAGAACTCGTCGCTGAGGAAGCCGCGGGCGGGCTCCAGCCAGACCTTCTTCAGCGTTTCGAGCTTGGTGCCGCTGAAGCGGTAGTAGCTCTCGGACTCGCGGGCGAGCGGCGAGGCGCGGTCGTTCTGCCGGGTACGGCTCCGGTGACATCGGCGCTGTAGCTGCCGACGCCGTCCACCACCATCACCACGCCCTCTTCGAACGGGCGACGGCGCAAACGCGCTGTAGGCGTGCGCGAGATGGTGGGAGATCGTCACCACATTGTTCGACTTCGAAAGGTAGAGCGGGTCCTTCGCCGCCTGCTCGCGCTCCTCCTCGGTCATGAAGGCGGGCATGTCCTGCTACACCAGGCGCTGCTCCATCTCCTCGACCGGCAGGATGTAGCAATTGCGAACCACCAGATCGACGTCGCGCAGCGCGATGCCTTCGGCGTCGAGGCACGTAGTCCACCGCCTCCTGGTGAAAACCCGGTGGCGTGCTTCTCGCGCGTGATGCGCTCCTTCGCGATCGCGAAGGCGATCTCGCCGTCGCGCAGCAGGCACGCGCGACGTCGTGGTCGTAGGCATTAATTCCGAGAACGTAGCTGTGCTTCTTCGACATCGGTCTCGCTTTCGCCAAACCACCACGGCAGCGCAGGCAAGCAACCGCCAATCCCGACTTTGTTGTGGAGTTTCATATGATTGGGATGAGCAAGGGCGCCTGGATTGATGGCACCCCCGACGCGACGCGGTCAAGCGCCCGGAAACCATTTGCCTCACCGATCACCGTCACCGCTATGTAATTTTACGCAATGCGGTAAACAAAAAAGTCGCGATTTCTCACGGGCTTGCTTGACCGTTCGCGGAGGCTTCCCGTAATCTTCCGCCCATCTGTGCGCGTCATTGCCGGAGCGCGCGCACGGCAGGGGGACGCTATCACCTTCGGCACTTTTTGGCTCTCCGGAGTTGCGCTGCCGGGGCGCCAAGGAACTTGGAGGCGACCAAATGGCTGACAACACCTCGGGTGGTGCTGTCCGGAAGTATGTGACGCGCTTCTTGGCAGCAGGCGCCTTTATCGTTCTCTACGCTATCAGCACGATCGCGTTCACTGGCATCACGCTGACCTCGTCAACCACGACCGCTGACGCGCAAGGTGGGCGCGGCGGCGGTGGTGGCGGTCGTGGCGGCGGTGGCGGTGGCGGTCGTGGCGGCGGCGGTGGTCGCGGCGGCGGTGGCGGTCGTGGCATGGGCGGCGGTCGCGGTGGCGGCGGCCGTGGCATGGGCGGCGGTCGCGGCGGTGGCCGTGGCGTCGGACGCGGCGTTGGCCGTGGCGGCGGACGCGGCGTTGGCCGCGGCGTTGGCCGTGGCGTCGGACGCGGCGTTGGCCGTGGCGGCCGCGGTCGTGGCGGCTACTATCGTGGCGGCCGGTACTTCCCGGGCGGCTACTTCTGGGGCGGCGCTTGGGTTCCGCTCGCTTGGCCGTGGTGCCACGAGGAATGGTCGAGCCGTCGCGTGTACTGCGTCGAGTAACCCACACAGCGAACAATGGATGCGAACCGGCCGCGCGAGCGGCCGGTTTTGTTTTGGGGAACTGGAAATCGCTCCAATCTGTCGAATACTGCTACGTGCCGCGAACGGAGCCGCATGATAAGGAATCCCGGTCCCACTGGGACCGCGACAATGCCCAGGAGACCACCTCGATGCGTCGAATGCTTCTTTCGCTGAGCGCGGTTGCGGCGATCGCCGCCGGGTGGGCGCTCGCCCCGCGATCGGCCGGCGCCATGAGCGTCGGAACGGTTGCCGGCATCCGGGCGGCGGTCGCCGGGCCAAGCCTGAATGAGCGGATCGCCTATGTCTGCCGGCACCGCTACTACACCAGCCGGCGCGTCTGCTGGTGGCGGCCCGGCAAACCGTAACGTCGGGCGTTGGAGGCTACGCCTCCGCCGCAGCGCGCGCGCCACGCCTGCGCCCGAGCACCGCGGCGACCAGTCCCTGGCGCGCCTCGGCAAATGCGAGCCCGCGCGGCTCAAGCACATGGCGCACCAGGAAGTAGCCTGTGAGCGCAAAGCCGTGCTCCAGGTCCGGCAGCGACGGCGCTCCGCCCTCGATGAGAAACGCCGGCAGCCGCAGCAGCCGGTCGTCCCATGGCGCGCCGGCCGCACGCGACACCGCGCGCCCGGACTTCGGCGAGACGTAGAAGAGATCGCTGCGTTCTCCGGTCGCGGCGCATGCCGACAGGTCGAGCCCGAACCCCAGTTCCGCCAGCATCTGCAGTTCGAAGCGCACGATCACCACGCCGGCCGTCACCGGCTCTTCAAGATGCTCAAGGAGCGCGGCCAGGTGATCGTGCACGTCGGCGTGCGCATCGCGCTCAGGCAATAGGCGGCAGAGCGCCGCGAGGTGGGTCACGCCGTAGACCACGTGCGCGGCAGCAATCTGCGAGGCCGCGTGCAGACGCAGCACCTCGACCGCGTAGTGGCCGAGGTGCTCGTCGAGCCGCGCCCGCCAGATCACGCGAACGGCATTGCCCGGCTGCAGAAGCGGCCGCAGCCGCGTTCCCCCTCCGCCCCGCACCAGACCGAGATGGCGGCCGTGATCGCGCGTCATGACCTCGAGGATGGCGCTGCCTTCGCCATGCCGCCTGGTCCCCAGCACGATCCCGTCGTCGGTCCATTCCATCGCGCGTGTTCCGGTCGTCTCTCTCAGCGCTTGAGCAGCGCGAGCGGCAGCGGATTGCGTCGCTCCTGCTCGTCGTCTGGGATCACAAAGCAGGCCGGCCGGTCCGCCGCGCCGACCCTGCGGTCGGTCGCGCAGCGCTGAAAGACCGCGAGATCCTGTTCGCTGCGATAGAGCAGGTACGGGTGGATCAGGAACCGGCCCGGACGGCCGATGAACTTGCCCAGCCGATCGATACCGCCTTTGAGGCCGGGCACGATGCTCAGGATGGCGTCGCGCAGCTCCTCGCCTTCGATGAAATTCTCCGGCAGCTGGTCAAACGGGCCGTCGTAGTAGGTGTTGAGCCGCGAATCGCGTTCGCGCACGCCGACCAGGATTTTGCGCCCGCCGTCCTCGTAGAAGGCAAATCCGGTGCGCTTGCCGATCGTGATGCGGTCGCTGACCTTGGAGCGGAAAAACTGATCGGCGACCCCTCCGGTCTCGTCCAGCAGGAAGTGGAACACCTTCACACTCGGATTGAACACGAGAAAGAAGCGGATGCCGAACTCGTCGAACACCGGGCCGAGCAGGCGCTCGTTCGGCGTGAGCAAGCCCGCCGGCGGCTTGTGATCGCGCAGATCGTTGAGCGTGAAGATCACGCTCCTGCCGCGGAACGTGATCCGATACACCAGCGCATCGACCTTTTCGACGCGCACACCCTGCGGCTCGCCGAGCAGCATGTGATGGACCTTGGGGTCTTTGCCCTGGTCCCACGGCAATTCGCCATAGGCAAAGCTGATCCGGCCCCGGTCGCGCTCGGAGACCGACAACAGGATGTTGCCGTCATAGACGATGCCGCCGTGGACGAAGCGAAAGTAGTAGTAGTTCTCGGTCGGCAGCACCCGCACGCGCTCCGGCAGGCGCGCCAGAACAAAGCCGAAGACCGCGAGCGGATCGTCGACCGCAAGCGAACTCGGGCGCACCAGTTCGGAGAGCTCCTCTTCTCTGGTAATCAGCGCCGGGCCGGTGTCTTGCGCCGATGTCGCGCCGCCCATGCTGCACGCTGTCGCAACAACAACGGCGCCCGCCGCCAACGCGCTCCAACTCCATCTCATCGGGCTTGTCCTCATTGTTGGGCGGACCCTTCGCGCGCCCATTGCGACCGCCCTCCAGATTCGATGCAAGCGTGCCATTCTAGCAGCCCCCATGCCGAAGTGACGCACGAATCGGTCAGAACCGAATTTGCCGCTGGACGTTGTCGTTAGCGGGCGGCTCGCGAACCGTGCCCGCATTCCAAATCGCCATGGAGGAACAACTGATGAGACGACTGATCTTCGCGCTGGCGGCCTTGGCCGCCAGCGCGGTCGCCGGCACGGCCCTCTCCGGACGAGCGGAGGCCGCGGTGGCGGGCGCCCCCGGCGCGCTCTCCAATGCAGCGCAGACGCTCAATGTCGTCGACGAGGCGGCCTATGTCTGCCGGCGCGTGCGGCGCTGCAATCGCAATGGCTGCCACTGGCGCCGCCACTGCTGGTACAAGCCGCACCGGCACTATCATCGTCACCACCACCATCGCCGCTACTATCGGCGCTGATTGCAAACCCACCGCACGATCCTGAAACAGGCGCGGCTCCGTCCCACAGGGGCGCCTATTCCTTGGGGAACTCCAGGCCCATCTGCCGGTAGCGCTCCGGATCGTCGCCCCAGTCCTCGCGCACCTTGACGAACAGGAACAGGTGGACCGGGTGCTCCAGGATGCCGGCGAGTTCCTTGCGGGCGGCGGCACCGATCGCCTTGATGGTCTGTCCGGCCTTGCCGAGCACGATCTTGCGCTGGCTCTCGCGCTCCACGTAGATCGTCTGCTCGATACGAACCGAACCGTCGCCGCGCTCCGTCCAGGTCTCGGTCTCGACCGTGGAGCGATACGGCAGCTCCTGGTGCAGCTTGAGGTAGAGCTGCTCGCGCGTGATCTCGGCCGCGAGCTGCCGCAACGGCGCGTCGGAGACCTCGTCGGCCGGATAATGCCAGGGCCCCTCCGGCACGTGGGCGGCAAGCCACGAGCGCAAGTCGGCGACGCCGTCGCCGGTCGACGCCGACACCATGAAAGTCGTGGCGAAGCTCGCGCGGTGGTTGGCCGCCTGCGCCAGTGTGAGCAGCGTCGCCTTCGCCACGAGGTCGACCTTGTTCAGCACCAGCACTTTCGGCTTCTGGACATCGACGAGCCTGTCGAGAATCGCTCCCACCTCGTCATCGAGGCCGCGCTTGGCGTCAACCAGCAGCGTCACGATGTCGGCGTCGTGTGCGCCGCCCCAGGCGGTCGCCACCATGGCCCGGTCGAGCCGGCGGCGCGGTGCGAAAATGCCCGGCGTGTCGATGAACACGAGCTGCGCCGTGCCTTCGAGCGCAATGCCGCGCACCAGCGTGCGTGTGGTCTGCACCTTGGGGGTGACGATCGCGACCTTGCTGCCGACCAGCGCGTTGATGAGCGTCGACTTGCCGGCGTTGGGCGCACCGATCAGCGCAATGAAGCCGCAGCGCGGGCTCTCCGGCGCGGTCGCCGGCTCGTCAGCCATCGCTGCGGTCCGGGCGCACGCCCTCGCGCTTGAGCATGGCCGCAGCAGCGGCCTGTTCGGCGGCCCGCTTGGAGCGGCCGAGCCCCTCGACGGGCTCGCGGTTCGGCAGCGCAACCGCGACGCGGAACTCCGGGTCATGGTGCGGGCCGGTGCGCTCGACCTCGCGGTAGGACGGCGTCGGCAGGCCACGGGCCTGCGCCCATTCCTGCAGCATGGTCTTGGAATCGCGCAGCGGCCGGACCGGCGCACGCATCCGCTCGCCCCATAGCCGCTCGACGAGGCCGGAGGACGCCGCGTAGCCGCCATCGAGAAACACCGCGCCGACCAGCGCCTCACAGACGTCGGCGAGAATCGCGGTGCGCTGGCGCCCGCCCGAATTGGCCTCGGACGCGCCGAGCCGAAGCGCGGTCCCAAGTTCGATCGCGCGCGCCACATCCGCGCAGCTCTCCCGCCGCACGAGGTCGGCGAGCCGCCGCGACAGCTCGCCCTCGTCGGCCTTGGGGAAGGCGCGAAACAGCATGTCGGAGATGACGAGGCCCAATACGTGGTCGCCGAGGAACTCAAGCCGCTGATAGCTTGCGGCGCGGTTGCCGCCGGATAGCGCAGAAATGTGGGTGAGCGCGCGATTGAGCAGTTCGCTGTCTTTGAACCGATAGCCGATGGTCTTTTCGAGCGCGCTCGCCGCCGCGCGCTTTCGGCTCGCCCGCGACCGCGCCGGCGGAGCGACATTGCTGTCCTCAGGCACACCTGTGGCGACGCGCTCGGAAGCCGGCTGCGTCGATGCCGCGTTGCTTTGCTTGCGCGCGCGCCTCATCGCACGATCGTGAACAACCGGTTCCAGCGGACGGACCAGGGCCAGCGCCAGACCTCCCAGGCGCGCTCGCCGTCCATCACCGAGAAGAAGATGATCTGGGCACGCCCGATAATGTTCTGGAACGGCACGAAGCCGACCTGCGGGAAGCGGCTATCGGTCGAATTGTGCCGGTTGTCGCCCATCATGAAATAGTTGTTGGGCGGAACCTCATACACGTCGGTGTTGTCCGACTGCAGGTTGTACGGCAGGTCGAGCGTCGTATAGCTGACGCCGTTCGGCAGCGTCTCGCGCCACTGCCTGACCCGCGTGGCACGGCGGGTCTCGTCGATGTCGATGAAGTCCTGCACGCGCTCGCGCTTGACCGGGGCGCCGTTGATGTGCAGCACGCCGTCGATCATCTGGATGCGGTCGCCCGGCAGACCGATCACGCGCTTGATGTAGTCGGTGGCATCGTCCTTCGGCAGCCGGAACACGACGATGTCGCCGCGGTCGGGCTTGCTCAGCGCGAGGACGCGGCCCGAGAACAGCGGCGGCGACAGCGGCAGCGAATAGTGGCTGTAGCCGTAGGAGTATTTCGAGACGAACAGGTAGTCGCCGACAAGCAGCGTCGCCTTCATCGAACCGGACGGGATGTTGAACGGCTGGAACAGGAAGGTGCGGATCACAAGCGCGATGATGCCGGCGTGGACCAGGAGCCGGATGAATTCGCCGACGCCACCCTCTTTGCCTTTGGTTCCGCTGGTCACGCTCATCGGCCTCTCGTCCCTGGCAGGTGTTCCGCGCTCTTGTAGCTTCTGCCCCTGACCCACGCAATCAACGGCCAGGGCTCAAAATCGGCCGCAAAGAGGCAGCTATTGTTGGGATGTTTCAGTCGGTTAGCCAAAACTCTTCAAGGCGTTTCGCCGCGCCCCTGACGGTCGGTCGCCGGGTCCGGAGTTCACGACATTTATGTCCCTGGAGCAAGCGCGCCAGAGGTGGCGGTCGAGCCAGGGAATCGCCCGTACTATAGCGCGCGGGCGCCGGCCCTCCGCGGTGAATTCGCCGTGATTGTCGCAAGCGTGAGCGGGAGGGCTCATGGCTCTTGCAGCGGCACCGCCGAGATCACCACAAATGCCACCGCCATCGGGCCCTCGTCGGCGATGGTGAGGTCGATCCGCGCCTCATGGCCGGGTGGCGTCAGCACCTCGAGCCTGCGCAGCGCCCCGCCGGTCAGGCGCATGGTCGGCCGACCGGACGGCAGGTTCACCACGCCCATGTCGCGCCACCAGACGCCCGAGCGGATGCCGGTGCCGAGCGCCTTGGCGCAAGCCTCCTTGGCGGCAAACCGCTTGGCGTAGGTCTCGACCCTGGTCTTGCGGCGCTCGGCGCGGGCGCGCTCGGTCTCCGTGAAGATGCGGCTGAGAAAGCGCTCGCCGTGGCGCTCGATCACCTTGGCGATACGCCGGGTGTCGCTGATGTCGGAGCCGATGCCGAGGATCATGGCATCACGCCGCAGCCCGCGCGCGGCCCCGCGCGATCGCGGCCCGCATGGCGCGCACCGCCTCGGCAAGCCCAACGAAGACCGCCTCCCCCACCAGAAAGTGTCCGATATTGAGTTCGGCGAGCTCCGGCAGCGCAGCGATCGCCTCGGCGCTCGCATAGTCGAGGCCGTGGCCGGCGTGGACTTCGAGGCCGAGGCTGCGCCCGAGCGTTGCCGCCTCACGGATGCGCCGCCACTCGACGCCCGCGGCGGCCGGATTATCGTCGAGCAAGGCGTGGCACCAGGCGCCGGTGTGGATTTCGATCACCGGAGCGTGCAGCGCCGCGGCCGCCTCGATCTGCGCCGGATCGGCGGCAATGAACAGCGACACCCGGATGCCGGCCGACCGCAGTTCCGCAATGCGGGGCGCAAGCTCGCCCCGGCCGCCTGCGGCATCAAGCCCGCCCTCGGTGGTGCGCTCGGCGCGGCGTTCGGGAACGAGGCACGCGGCATGCGGCCTGGTTCGCACCGCAATCGCGACCATCTCGGCGGTCGCGGCCATTTCGAGATTGAGCGGCTTGTCGATCTCGGCCTTCAGGCGGGCGATATCGTCGTCGCTGATGTGGCGGCGATCCTCGCGCAGATGCGCGGTGATGCCGTCGGCCCCCGCCGCGATCGCAAGCTTCGCCGCCCGCACCGGGTCGGGATGGCGCCCACCGCGAGCGTTGCGGATGGTGGCGACGTGGTCGATGTTGACCCCGAGGCGCAGATGCTGATGAGCCATTGCCGTGGCCTGGTGCCCCTGTTGCGCGGGTTCAGCCGTTCACCCGCTCGGCGACCGCGACCACCTTCTTGGCGCGCAGTTGCGCGATGATCGCGTTGAGGTGCTTCAGGTCGTAGACCTCGAGATCGATCATGCTCTCGGTGAAGTCGGGCGAGCGGCGGGTCATGCGGATGTTGTCGATGTTGCCGTCGTGCTCGGCGATCACCTGGGCGATCTGGGCGAGCGTGCCGGGCTCGTTGACCGACTGCACCACGATCCGCGCCGGGAAGCGCTGCGGCGTCCGCTCGTCGGTATCCCAGCGCACGTCGAGCCAGCGCTCCGGTGTCTCTTCGAACTCCTTCAGCGTCGGGGACTGGATCGGATAGATGGTGATGCCCTCCCCCGGCGTCAGGATGCCGACGATCCGATCGCCCGGCACCGCGCCGCCATTGGGTGCAAACCGCACCGGCAGGTCCGAGTTGATGCCGCGGATCGGGATCGCACCGTCGCTGTCGCCGGTCGGCACCTTGAATTTAACTGCCTTGCCCTTCTTCAGGCCAAACCAGCCGGTCTCCGACTTGGGCGGCGGCGTCACCGCAACGCGTTCCTCCTTGTAGTCGGGGTACATGGCACGCGCCACGTCGGAGGGCCGCATCTCGCCGCGGCCGACGGCCGCGAACACGTCCTCAACCGAGGTGCGGGCAAGACGCGGCAGCGCTCCAGTCAGCTTCTCGTCGGAATACTCGCGCTTGGCGCGCTGGCAGAGCCGCTCCACGATCCGGCGCCCGAGCTCGGCGTATTGCATGCGCACCGCGTTGCGGGTGGCGCGGCGGATCGCAAGCCGGGCCTTGCCGGTGACGACGATCGATTCCCAGGCCGAGGGGGGTGCGGTCTGCGCCTTCGAGGTCAGGATATCGACCTCGTCGCCGTTGTTGAGCTCGGAGACGAGCGGGGCGATCTTGCCGTTGATCTTGCAACCGACGGCGTGGTTGCCGACGTCGGTGTGCACCGCATAGGCGAAGTCGATGGGCGTCGCCTTGCGCGGCAGCGCGATCAGCTTGCCCTTGGGCGTGAAGCAGAACACCTGGTCGTGGAACAGTTCGAGCTTGGTGTGTTCGAGGAACTCCTCGGGGTTCGAGCCCTCTGCCAGGAGTTCGATGGTACGCCGCAACCAGGCGTAGGCGTTCGATTCGCGCGACAGAAGCTCGCTCGGCGAACCCGCGGCGTCCTTGTAGAGCGCGTGCGCGGCAATGCCGTACTCGGCGATCTCGTGCATCTCCTCGGTGCGGATCTGCAGCTCGACACGCTGTTTGCCGGGGCCGATCACGGTGGTGTGGATCGAGCGGTAGTCGTTCTGCTTGGGCGTCGAAACGTAGTCCTTGAAACGCCCAGGGACCACCGGCCAGGTGGTGTGAACGATGCCGAGCGCCTGGTAGCACTCGGACGTGGTGCCGACGATCACCCGGAAGCCGAAGATGTCGGAGAGCTGCTCGAAGCCGACCGACTTGCGCTCCATCTTGCGCCAGATCGAATAGGGCCGCTTGCGCCGGCCTTGCACCACGGTAGTGATGCCGGACTCGGCGAGCTTGCGGGTGAGCTGGCGCTCGATCTCGCCGATCAGGGCCTCGCTTCGCTCGGCGAGATCGATCAGCCGCTCGGTCACGACGCGGTGCGCTTCCGGGTTGATCTCGCGGAAGGCCAGATCCTCCAATTCCTCGCGCAGACCCTGCATGCCCATGCGGCCGGCGAGCGGCGCATAGATGTCGAGCGTCTCCTCGGCAGTGCGGCGCCGGCCCTCCGGCGGCATGTGGTGGAGCGTGCGCATGTTGTGCAGCCGGTCGGCGAGCTTGACCAGCAGCACGCGCACGTCGTCGGCGATCGCAAGCAGAAGCTTGCGCAGGTTCTCGGCCTGCTTGGCCTCGCGCGAGACCAGATCGAGCCTTTTCAGCTTGGTCAGGCCCTCGACCAGATGGCCGATGTCGGGGCCGAACAACTGATCGATCTCGGCGCGTGTGGTGGGCGTGTCCTCGATCGTGTCGTGCAGCAGCGCCGCCGCGATGGTGGCGTCGTCGAGCTTGAGGTCGGTCAGGATCGCCGCCACTTCGAGCGGGTGCGAAAAGTAGGGGTCGCCCGAGGCGCGCTTCTGCTCGCCGTGAGCGCGCATGGCGTAGACATAGGCCCGGTTGAGCAGCGCCTCGTTTGTGTCGGGGTTGTAGCGTCGCACGCGCTCGATCAGGTCGTACTGCCGCATCATCGGCGCCGAGCGCTGCCGTCCTCCTTTGTCAAGGACTTGGCCGACGATGCTCGTGCCGCGTTCGAACGCGGTCCGGCTGCGGGCCGGATTCTGCATGCGGGGCAGATCGGTCTTCGAACGGGCCATGGCTCAGCGGCGTCGCCGGGGACGCGTTTTTCGGGACGGCGAACCTCTTAGGATAACATGAGGTTTCGATACGGCGGCAAGTATAGGCCCCGAATGGTTCACGAAAACGAAAACGGCCCGGCTGAGCCGGGCCGTTGAAGCGGGAAATTTTTGCCGGGTGCTATTCCTCGTCCGGCTCCGGCTGCTCCTCGGGCGGCGCAAGCCCCTCCAGTCCCTTGAGCAGTTCCTCTTCGCTCATATGCTCGACCGCGACCTCGGTGTCGTCGGCATCGACCGAGCCGCCGGCGCCCGCAATCAGCGGCACCGTCTCGGCCTCCGGTTCGTCGACCTCGACGTACTTCTGGAGCGAGTGGATGAGGTCCTCTTTGAGATCCTCGGGCGAAATCGTGGTATCGGCGATTTCGCGCAGGGCCACGACCGGATTTTTGTCGTTATCTCGGTCGATGGTGAGCTGGGAGCCGGAGGAGATCATGCGCGCGCGATGGCTCGCGAGCAACACGAGGTCGAACCGGTTTTCGACCTTGTCGATGCAGTCTTCGACGGTGACACGGGCCATGGGCGCGGCGCTCCTGCAACGAGGTGTTGTTCTGAAATATTCGCGTGTAGGTATCCTCCTGCGACGGAAAGCGCAAGGGTCCGAGAAACCACTTGGCGCTTGAAACGTGCTTTGTTAGGCAACGAAGGGAACAAACCAGGGTCTGTCGGCATTCTTACAATTTGGCGGCATGGCGCGAGTTCCGGGGATTTTCAAGCGCGCCTTGGTTATTCGGCAAGACGGTAGTAGCTGCTTTCTATTACGAGCGAGGAGACATGTCTGGACAGATTGAGAAAATCGCCCTTTTCATTGATGGTGCAAATCTTTACGCCACTGCCAAGTCGCTTGGTTTCGATATCGACTACAAGCGGTTGCTGCGCGAATTCCAGTCTCGCGGCAATCTCTTGCGGGCGTTCTACTACACCGCGGTGATCGAGGATCAGGAATACTCATCGATCCGCCCGCTGATCGACTGGCTCGACTACAACGGCTACACCGTCGTGACCAAGGCGACCAAGGAGTTCGTCGACCAGACCGGTCGCCGCAAGGTCAAGGGCAACATGGACATCGAGCTTGCGGTCGATGCCATGGAACTCGCCCCACACATCGATCACATGGTTTTGTTCTCGGGCGACGGCGATTTCCGTTCGCTCGTGGAATCGGTGCAGCGGCGCGGGGTGCGGGTCACGGTGGTATCCACCATCTCGACCCAGCCGCCGATGGTGGCCGACGAACTGCGCCGGCAGGCCGACATTTTCGTCGACATCGTGGAACTGCAGCCCAAGATCGGTCGCGACCCGGCCGAGCGCGCCGGCCGTGAGCCACGGGAACCGCGGGAACCGCGCCACACGCCGCAATTTCTGCAGCGCGGTACGAGCCCACAGCGAACCCGCCGGCCGGCGCCGACGACGACTTCGAAGACTGATCCGCAGAGAGTCCCTCGCCATGCCGGCGACAAGCGGCAAGCCCGGGCGCGACTGCCCGCGTTGCCCGCGCTTGGTCGCGTTCCGGACGCAGTGGCGCGCCAAGGAGCCGGCTTGGCACAACGCGCCGGTGGCCTCGTTCGGTCCCCTTGAAGCGCGCCTCCTGATCGTCGGGCTCGCTCCCGGATTGCGCGGCGCCAACCGCACCGGCCGGCCGTTCACCGGCGACTACGCCGGCGATCTTCTGTACGCAACGTTGAGCGAATACGGCTTCGCGCGCGGCGACTACCAGGCGCGCCCGGACGACGGACTTCAGCTCCTCGACGCCCGCATCACCAACGCGGTGCGCTGCGTGCCGCCGGAAAACAAGCCGACACCGCAGGAGATCAACACCTGCCGCGACTACCTCACCGCGACCATTGCCGAAATGCCGCGGCTGCAGGTGGTCGTGGCGCTTGGCCGGATCGCGCACGACAGCATGGTGCGGGCGATGGCGGCGAAGCGATCGGCCGCGCCGTTCAGCCACGGCGCTTGCGCGTCGGTCGGATCGCTGACGCTGTTCAGCAGCTACCACTGCTCACGCTACAACACCAACACCGGCGTGCTAACGCCGGAGAAATTCCGCGCGGTGTTCGCGGAGGTCCGCGCCTGCCTCGACCGATGAGCGGCGCGCGTGCCTGCAAGTCTCAGTGCGTGCGCAGCCAGGCCAGCACGGACTCGGCGCTCTTGTCGGGCGGGAACACCGGATAGAAGACGTGGGTCATGACGCCGTCGTCGATCGACCCAGGCCATGCGCTTGAGCAGCGTCATGCCCTCGACCGAGAACGTCGGCAGCGCCAACGCCTTGGTCAGCGCAAGACCGGCGTCCGAGAGGATCGCAAACGGCAGGTGCAGCCGGTCGACCGCCTCGCGCTGGTAGGCGATATCCTGGGTCGAGAGCCCGTAGAGCGCAGCAACGCCCTGCCCCTTCAGGTCCGCGAAGTGGTCGCGGAACCCGCAGGACTGCGGAGTGCAGCCGCGCGCGCCGGGGATCGCGTCCCAGCCGTCGGGCGCCGGCACGCCTGGGCGGCCGGTGCGCGGGTAGACGTAGACCACGGTGCGGCCCTTGCCGGCCGCAAGGTTGACCCGCGAGCCGTTGGTCGCGGCAAGCGTGAGATCGGGGAGGCGCCGGCCGACGAGATGCCGCGTCGCACCATCGTCCTGCGGCACCGGCAGATTGTCCGGCAGCACCAATCGGATCGTGGAACGTCTCGGCCATGCGCGCCCTCACCGCTGGTACGACATGAACTCCATCAGCGAACCGTCGGGATCGCGGAAGTAGACGCAGGTGCCCTCGCCGCGCGCGCCGAATCGCTGCATCGGCCCGGCCTCGACCGCGACGCCATGGCGCACAAGGTGCGCGATAGCGTCCGCGATCGGCCCCTGCCATTCGAAGCAAAGATCGCTGTTGCCGGGCTGCACCGGCAGGCGGGCGACCTGCGCCGGCCGCACGCCGACCCCGTGCACGTTGAGCTGCTTGTCCCCGAACCGATAGGCCCAGCCCGCCGGGCGCGCCACAAGTTCAGCCCCGAGCACATCGCGGTAGAAGACGTTCGAGCGCTCCCAGTCCGAAACGTGGATCACGCAATGATCGAGCCTGGACGGAATGGCCATGGTGCCTCCTCGCAGCCGCGCCGAACTCTAGGACGCCTGCGGCACGCCGAGCTTGCGGCCGACGCGCCGCGCGGTATCGGCACGCTCCTGGTTTAGCGTCGTCAGCCGCCCGCGCAGCGTCTCCACCATGGCCGGCGCCGCGGTCTTGGGCGAACCGGAATCAAACGGCGGCGCCGGGTCATATTCGATGTGCAGTTGAATCTGGCGCGCCACCTCCTCGCCTTCAAGGATGGCCGCGACCGCGAGCGCAAAGTCGATGCCGGAGGCAACGCCGGCCGCGGTGATGACGTTGCCGTCGACCACGACGCGCTCGCTCACCGGAATGGCCCCGAGCGGAGCGAGATGATCCATCGCGGCCCAGTGCGTCGTGGCGCGCCGGCCCTTGAGCAGGCCCGCTGCGCCCAGCACCAGCGACCCGGTGCAAACGGAGGTGACGTATTTCGCGTCGCGCGGCCTGACGCTGCAAAAACTCGATCGCCACCGGATCCTCCATCAGCTCCTGCTGGCCGGGCCCGCCCGGCACCATCACCACGTCGAGCGGCGGGCAGTCGGCGAAGGTCGTGGTCGGCACGATCTGCATGCCGCGATCGGTCGTGACCGGATCGAGCGTGTGGGCGACGAGATGGACCTTGGTGTTGGGCAGGCGCGCCAGGACCTCGTAGGGCCCGGTCATGTCGAGTTGCGTGAGCTTCGGGAAGATCACCATCCCGATCTGACGTTCGGTAGCCATCGATCTCATCCTTTCTGTCGCAGCAACCGGCCGCGCTCGCGCTCCCAGGAGCGCTTGCGCTCGGTCTCGCGCTTGTCGTGCAGCTTCTTGCCCTTGGCAAGCGCGAGTTCGATCTTGGCCCGGCCCTTCTCATTGAAATAGAGCTTGAGCGGCACGACCGTCATGCCCTCGCGCTCGACCGCACCGATCAGCTTGTTGATCTGGCGGCGGTGCAGCAGGAGCTTGCGCGGCCGTTTCGGCACATGATTGAAGCGGCCGGCCTGCTTGTATTCCGAGATGTTGGAGTTGAAGAGCCAGAGTTCGCCGTCGCGCGAGCCGGCGTAGGACTCGCCGATGTTGGCCTTGCCGGAGCGCAGCGACTTGACCTCGCTGCCGGTGAGCGCAATCCCGGCCTCGAAGGTCTCGCCGATGGCATAGTGGAAGCGCGCCTTGCGATTATCGGCGACGACCTTCAGCGGACGTTCGGTGCTTTTCCCGGCCATGACGGCAATCGATCAAATGCACGTTTTCAGGTCAATCCAGGACGACCCGTCAGCATCTTCCACGAGGCGTCTCATCGATAGTCCCTTGTAGGGCGCCTCGCTGTGTGGCGCACCCGAAGTATCCTGATCTCATCGCGCTCGGGAAAGACTCGATAGAAAATAACGTACGGATAGCCAGGGACGCCGAATATTCTCACATCCTGCCGGTCCGCTTGACGGCCCATCAGGGGAAATTGGGACAGCAGTTTGACGATCTGCTCTATCCTTCCAACCAGACGCTTGGCAGCCGCGGGATTATCGCTCGCCACATATGCGAAGATTTCGTCAAGCTGCGTGAGTGCGCGAGGGCTATAGCGAACCCTCATTTCCGGTAGCGATTGAACACCTTAGCCACTTCCTCGTCGGAAGCGACCTCACCGCGCGCCACCTCTTCCAAGGCCGCTTCGATGTCGGCGGCTTCCTCATCGGAAAGCCGGTACGGCGCGGCATCCTGCGTTTCCATCGAAAGCAGCATCAACGCGGCATCCTCTTGCCGCGCCTGCGGCCAAGCGCGCACCCTATCGAGGATGGAATTGATCTGCTCCCTAGTCATCGCGGCGGATCTCAGTTGATCAGCCCGGCGTGAACCATGGCTTCGCGCACCGCGGCCTGCGCCTTCTCCGAGGCCGGCACCAGCGGCAGCCGCACCGTGTTGGCGCACTTGCCAAGCAGCGACATCGCGTACTTGATGGGCGCGGGGCTCGTTTCGACGAACAGATTGATGTGCAGCGGCGCAAGCTTGTCCTGCAGCTTGAGCGCTCTGGCATAGTCACCCTTCAAGCACGCAGCCTGGAACTCCGAGCACAACCGCGGCGCCACGTTCGACGTGACAGAGATGCAGCCGTGGCCGCCGTGGGCGTTGAAGCCGAGCGCGGTAATGTCCTCGCCCGAGAGCTGGTTGAAGTCCTCGCCGATGGCCGCGCGCTGCTGGGACACGCGCGTCATATTGGCGGTCGCGTCCTTCACGCCGGCGATGTTCTTCAGCTCATAGAGCCGCTTCATGGTGTCGACATTGATATCGACGATGGAGCGGGCCGGGATGTTGTACATGATGATCGGGATGCCGATCGCATCGTTGATCGCCTTGAAGTGCTGGTAGAGCCCCTCCTGCGTCGGCTTGTTGTAATAGGGCGAGACCACCAGCACAGCGTCAGCGCCAGACGCCTCGGCGTGCTTTGCGAGGCTGACGGCTTCGGCCGTCGAATTCGACCCCGCTCCGGCCACGACCGGCACCCGCCCCTTGGCCTGGTCGACGCACCACTCGACCACCTGCCCGTGTTCCTTATGCGACAGCGTCGGGCTTTCGCCCGTGGTGCCGACCGGCACGAGCCCGTTGGTGCCCTCGGCGATCTGCCACTCCACCAGATCTCGGAACGCCTTCTCGTCGACCGATCCGTTCTTGAACGGCGTGATGAGCGCTGTGAATGAGCCTCGGAACCTCGTCTTTGCGGTCATTTGGCGTTCCTCGACGTGTGGTTGTGGGCGGGCCTAAGCGGCTCCGTTGGCTCACGATACCAAGAAAACGCTGGTTTGGCGCGGTCGATGAACGCTCAGAACCCTGCTAGCCTGGGCATGGCCCGGTTTGCGCCAAACTGTGGTCGGGTTTTTGCGCCATTTAGCTTTCATCAATCTTATCAACAGAATAGGTATTGGAGCCGGGATCGAATCGGCCGCAAGGAGGGGAGCAAGATTTTGGCATCTTGGACCAAGCCGAGCCTCCTCTGGCTGCCTGCGGTTGCGATTGCGGCTGCTCTTGTGAGCCACACCGTCGCAGCACCCAGCCCGTCATGGGATGACAGCGATTTTTCGGCGGCCAAGAAAACGACCCCCAACAAGCAGGCCAAGCCAGCCAAGCCAGCGCAGGCCAAGCCCGCGGCACTGGCCACGTCGAAGGCCAACGACAAGACTGCGGCCAAGCCCGCGGTCCCGTTGCCTACAGCCCGTCCGGGCGCCAGCGCTGCTCTTTCGCCGACGGTTCAGCCCGTGCGTCCGTCAGGTCCCGCCGCGGTGCCCGCGGCTATCATGGCCGCGCCGGCGCTAGCGTCGGCACCTGCAGTCGATCCGACATCCCATGCAGCACTGCCGAGGCCTGCCACCACCACGATCACCACCACGCCGCTCGATCTCGCTGCTGTCAAGCGTGCGATCGACCTCGTGCGTGCGCGCAAGCAATCGGACGCGCAGGAGACCAAGAAGCTGATTGCGGATCCGGTCGCCCGCAAGCTGGTCGACTGGATCATTCTGCGCAGCGACGATGCCGGGGCCAATTATGTGGACTACGCGGCCTTCGTCGCCGCCAATCCGAACTGGCCGAGCGTCGTGACGTTGCGCCGCCGGGCGGAGGCCATGATCTGGCAAGAAAAGTTGCCGCCGGCGGCCGTGCGGAATTATTTCGGCAATTCGAGGCCGCTGTCCACCAAGGGCAAGTTTGCTCTGGCACGCGCCCTGCTGATGCAGGGAGAACGCAAGGCTGCCGAGGCGCTTGTGCGGGAGACTTGGCGCTACGAAGGCTTCTCGGAGGACGTGGAGACCCGCACGCTCGTTGAATTCAGCGACATGCTCGACCGCGACGACTTCAAGGCGCGGATGGACCGGCGGCTTTACGAGAAGGACGACCTCGACGCCGGCCTGCGCATGGCGGCAAAGCTCGGCGGCGATGAGCCGGCGATCGCCAAAGCACGGATCGCCATGCTCGACAAGGACGGCAACAAGGCGCTGGTCGAAGCCGTGCCCGCCGCCGCCCGCAACGACATCGGCTACAAGTTCGCGCGCATCCAGATGCTTCGGCGCAGCGATAAGCTCGGCGAAGCGGTTGCGTTGATGCAGAGCGTCCCAAACCCGCTCGACGCCAGCCACGATCTTGACGAGTGGTGGATCGAGCGCCGCCTGCTGGCGCGCAGGCTGCTCGACGAAGGCGAGTTCAAGGCCGCTTATCAGGTCACACGCTACGCCACAGTGCCGACGCGCGACAGCTACCGTGCCGAGCAGCAGTTCACGGCCGGATGGATCGCGCTGCGTTTCCTGCACGATCCGAAGCTCGCCTACGAGCACTTCAAGCGCATCGGCGAAGGCAACGAAAACCCGATCTCGCTGGCGCGGGCGGCGTACTGGCAAGGCCGCGCGGCGGAGGCGATGCATCGCCCGAACGATGCGCGCGCCCACTACCAGGACGCGGCACGCTATCCGACCGCCTACTACGGACAGATCGCCCGCGCCAAGGCCGGACTTGGCGAACTTATGCTCACCCCGTTCCCGGCGCTGTCGGCGGATCAGCGCGCGCGGCTCACCCGCCACGAGGTGGTGCGCGCCGTCGAGCTGCTCTACGCCCTCGATGCGCGCGAGCTCGCCAGCACCATGCTCGCCGACCTCGGCGACAAGTCGGAAGACATCGGCGTCATGGCGGTGCTTTCGGAGATTACCGCCAAATACAACGACGCCCGCGGCATGCTGCTGCTCGGCAAGCTCGCGCTCGCCCGCGGCCACGCGCTCGAACACGCGGCGTTTCCGACCATTGGCGTGCCGAAGTACAACCCGATCGGCCCGGAGGTCGAGCCTGCCATCGTCTATTCGATCGTTCGGCAGGAGAGCTGGTTCAATCCGCGCACCATATCGAGCGCGAACGCGCTCGGCCTGATGCAGGTCACGCCGGGGGCCGGCCGCTATGTCGCAAGCAAGTTCAAGGTGCCGTTCGACCAGAAAAGACTGCTCAACGACTCTGCATACAACGTACAGATGGGCTCGGCCGAGCTCGGCGAGGTCATCAGGGACTATCGCGGCTCCTACATCATGGCGTTTGCGGCTTACAACGCCGGCCGCGGCCGGGTGAAGGAGTGGGTGAGCCGCTTCGGCGATCCGCGCGATCCGAACGTCGATCCGATCGACTGGGTCGAGCGCATCCCGTTCTCCGAGACGCGCAACTACGTGCAGCGGGTGATGGAGAACGTCCAGGTCTACCGCATCCGTTTCGGCGGCGGGACGCGGCTCCTGATCGAGGCCGATCTGCGGCGCGGAGCGGTCGCGAACTAAACGCAAATTCCGATTTCACCCAGACCAATTAGCATCCCGTCATGCACGGCACCGATGAGGGCGCTATCGTCCGGCGCGAGCCGGCGCGGCAGCGGCCTCGGCGCGCGGCAGGTCCGCAATGAGGTAGGCTGGGTGATTAAATTGAAGCGATACCAAACGGGCCGAGAACAGCGATGCCGTGTCGTCGTGGCAGCGCGGCCCGGTGTAGCGGGTGGTGTCGCCGTCCGGCGATCATCGCAACTGGCCCCGAAAATGGAAGGCGACCCGCGATCATGACAGATCGCTAGTGATCGAGATGCCGAAGGTGATACGCCAGCCGCAGGCAGCAAACGGCCGGATGTGGTCGACGCAGTCGCGCGGCGACCCGCAGGTGAGCCAGGCCTCGAGCCGGCTCCTTGGAATAGTTCGCCTCGCAATAGAGATCGAGGAACCGCTTGGAACCGGCGAGCACTCCCCGCGGTCGTCGTTCACGTCGATGTGGTGGTAGAGCACGTTGTCGAAGCCCGCCATATCGCGGGCCGCCTCGCGGCCGACCTACAGGATGAGCTGTCACGATTTCCGAAAGCCCTCGGGACTGACCAAGTGGGTCATCTAGATGTCAGCGATGCGGCCGCCCCGCGTCAGCGCAATCTCCGAGCCGCCCGAATCGGCCTGTGCGCTGGAGAGGAGGCGCTGAAGCGGTACCGGACCGGTGGCGAGCAAAAGGCCACCCTTTTGCGGCGAGCACGATCCAGCGAGCGAAGCACGTTGAAGGACGGTGGCGAGATCGTGTTCCCGGCATCACAGGTGTCTTCACCCGAAAGAAGCTGCTGACTACCGATCCTGACCGACCCGCGTGATCAGGGCGATGTTAAGCGCCTGATGGAAAAGCCGGCGTCGACGGAGGACGTGACCAGCGAGATCCAGCGCACGGCCAATCGCACCAACGCGCGCGCCAGCACTGGTCCGAGGACGGCCGTAGGCAAGGCACGTTCAGCACGGAACGCGCTCCGACACGGACTAGCGTGATTTGGAACAACTTGATTGCGGCAACGATCGTGACGACCGGCTCAATGATTGGTGTTTTCGTTGAATTCATTTCTGAAATTTGGGTTCGTTCTGCCAAATTGATTGGCTCTGGCTGCCCTTAGCCTCCCACGGCGTGCGTTCCGACACGTCGGAACCTAGCAAAGCCCAGCGGCAGCGCCACTGAACATCAACCTCTGAGGATTGGCCGGCCATCGCATGGCCTATTTTGATTGTTTGGACCGCTTCGACTTTTGGAGACGAACCCCCGGGCCGCCTCCGTTTTCGTCGATGAACTCGACGCCGGCGTCTTCGAATGCGCGCCTATTACCTCTATCGTCGAGCGTCGGGGCTCACTGCTTCCAGCTTCCAATTGATGGACCGTGACAACTCCTACCCGCGCCTTTTCCGCGAGTTCAGTCTGGGTCCAGCCGATGAGGCCACGCGCTGCCCTGCACTGTCCTGCTGAAATCATTCGAGCAGATTGCCGCAAGCCAACGATTCCCTCAATTGCATAGATAATCTATTGACTAAATGAGAGCCATATATTATCTATGTAAACAAATAATTTCTTTACAGAGGAGGAGTTCGTGAGAGATACACACGTCGATCGGGCAGATCGTGGGCACTTCATTGGCGGGTCCGACGCCCGGATCATCATGGGCGGGGACGAGGCTGCCCTGATCAGGCTGTGGCAGGAGAAACGGGGCGAGATCGAGCCCAAGGATCTTATCGGGCGAGCTCATTGTTCAGATGGGGCTTGTGACCGAAGGGCTGAACCGGGCTTGGTATGAGCGCCGTTCCGGCCATCGGGTTGGTCAAGTGCAGTGCCGCCGGATGCATGCGTCCATTGTCTGGATGGCGGCCACGCTCGACGGCCTGGTGGAGAACACCGGTGCGGTGTTCGAGGCCAAGTTCATGTTGCCCTGGTCGTTCTCAGAGATGGCGGCGGCCGAGAAGCACATGGCTCAGCTCCAGCACAACATGATGGTGGTGGATTCGAAGAGCGCGGTGCTCTCGATCATCACCGGCGGCGGCCAATGGGTCGAAATCGCAGTTACGGCCGATCCAATCTACCAGACCGCGCTCATGTATGCTGAACGGGCGTTCTGGCGCTCGGTCAGCAGCGGTGAGCCCCCTCGCCTCTTCCACGCCGAGCCGCCACGTGCCCGCATCGAGGCGGTTCGGGTGGTTGACATGAGCACCTCCAACGCCTGGGCCGAGTTTGCCGCGCTGTTTCGCGGCTCTTGGCCGGCGTTTCTGGATCACGAGCGCGCCAAGGCCGAGCTCAAGAGCCTGATGCCTGAGGATGCCAAGGAGGCCCTCGGCCATGGCGTGCGGGCGCGGCGTTCGAAGTCGGGGGCGGTGAGCTTTGCCCTGCTGGAGCTGGCCGATGCCGCAGTCTAGCGCGTCGGTGGCGGCATTGGCTTCGGCGTTGGCCAAGGCCCAGGCCGAGTTGACCAATCCCGAGAAGTCACTGGTTGCAACTTTGCCCCCGGAGCGCGGTCTACCGGGGCGGCGGTTCCGCTATGCGCCACTTTCCAGCGGTCTCGATATCGTTCGCAAGACGCTGGGGCGGCATGAGATCGCGACCATTCAGTCGACGGCCATTGATCGAGACAGCAGCACGGTCCGGCTCACCACCACGCTGGCGCATGCCTCCGGAGAATGGATTGCCTCCGATTGGCCGGTGTGTCCACTATCGGATCTTTCCACGCCGCACCGCATGGGCGCAGCCCTGAGCTACGCCCGGCGATACGCCTTGTTCACCTTGGTCGGGATTGCCGGCGAGGACGATCTCGATGCACCGGACCTCCCGCTGCAATCGGGACCGGTCGCAACCTCCGCACCGGTGCCGGGTAGATCATCGGCCCCCACGCCCTCAGGTAGAAATGGCGCCCGGCCGCCCAAGGGCATACGGGCGGTGATGATATTGCCGCCTGAGCAATCAGCGTTGCAGCGCGATCAGCTGTTGGTTGATCTCAAATCCCTGGCATCGCTCGACGAGGCCGCCACCTGGGCGAAGAGGTCGCTTCCGGTCAAGAACACCTTGACGGCTGACCACGCCCGCGACGTCGAGACGGCCTTCGCAGACCAGCTTGCGCGGTTTGGCGACGCGATGGCGTCGGCCGCAACGCCCCGTGTCACCACCGCCCCTCGAGCAAGGCGCCGCAACTCGCCATCGGTCGCCTGCGGCGGCGGCGCGACCGGGGTCATCTGCGGTTTGTGGCGTCGCAGCCGTGCCTGCTCTGCAGCCGGCGCCCGGCCGATGCGCATCACTTGCGCCATGCCCAGCCCCAAGCCATGGGCTGCAAGGTCAGCGATGAGTTCACAGTCCCGCTCTGCCGGACCCACCACCGACAAGTCCATCGCGCCGGCAACGAGGCCGAATGGTGGGGTGCGGTCGATCCTGACATCGATCCGCTCGAGGTGGCGAAGACGCTGTGGGACCAATCGCACGCAAGGTTCGGCCCATCTGACCGACCTGAAGCGTCTCATACCGTTCCGCGCCCGCTTTGATCCAGCGGTCATGCCGTCCGATCGACAGATAGCCGCCAACCGGCGCAATGCCGCTCACAGCACTGGACCGCGCTCGACCGCGGGCAAGCGGCGCTCTCGTAGCAACGCCCTGCAGCACGGGCTAACCGCCGAGACGGTGGTGCCAACCCTGGAGGACGCGGACGATTACCACACCTTCGAGGCAGCCATTGCTGCCGACTACCAACCACGCAGTGCGGTCGAGCATCACCTGGTGGCAAGGCTGGCCTCGTTGCTTTGGCGACTGCGACGAGCTTCGCTGATCGAGACCGGACTATTCGCCATCCAAGGCAAGATCCTGCGGCAGCGTCGGGCCGAGGCTGCGGCCGACGCCGGTCATGGCAAACTCGGCGTATTTTATCGATATCTGCGCCAATCCCAGAATGGACTTCCCGCTCCGCGGTTTGAGGAGCACCTAACTCAGTTAGAAGATTTGTTCGTGGAGCCTGACGATCGCTCTCGCCAAGCCGACGTCGCGACAGCCTTCCTGCGGCTATGCCATCTCAACAATGGCATGATCGAACGACTCGGCCGATACGAAACAATGCTTTGGAGGCAGGCTACTCAAATTCTCATGTTGCTTGAGGTCGGCCGAAGGCAAGTGGAAGCGCCGCTACCCGGGCGCGGGGATCAAGCCTAGGATCTAAACTGGCACACATACCGGTCATCCCCGTTTAAGGACCAATCTCGAAGAACGCGGTTGCGCGTTCAGCGCTGGTCATACGGAACTTCGAAGCTATTTGGAAACCTGGGGGATCTTCAGTCGAGCATCCAACTGATACCGTATTCGCACAGCCGATCCGGGTCACGCTCACCTTGCCGCCCGAGTTCCATGATCCGTTTTGCTATGACCTCGATCACCTCGCTGAGTTGGCTCTCACCACAAAGCTTGGCCATTGCCTTCTCAAAGGCAACGTCCATCGCCTCGCTCGCCTGAAGATCGAGAGGCACATTGCTTGAAGATGACGATGCCGACATCATCGAGGCCCCTTCATTGATTGATTTTCCATTCCTCGACCAAACATCTTGAATTAGATTGGCGATTGCTGGTCTACGATAGTGCCGGAGTGCGCGGGTGTATTGCCTTTTTTGGACAGCGCATAACCGGCAGCATACCTACGTGCGCGCCTTTAGGCTCGCTTTGCCTCGCATCAACCCCTCTGGACTCTGCGCGTAACGGGATGGACCGCTGTGGCGGGGACGATTTCATGCTATTCATTGGAGCGGCAGCGGGCGCCCTGGTTCATCCGACGCAAATGCAGCTTCACCCAAGCAAATTCAACCTGACCCTAGCGCTTGATTTGTGTTCGACGGGTGGCCGCTGTTCCACGGCCAGTCGTACTTGCCCCGTAGTAGCCACGCTCGCACCATGGGCCGCGCCCATGATCTGGTCGACGCCACGTCTCGCGCGCGATGCGACGGCAGCCTGCGCTTCGTGCCCGCAGCATGGCGCGGCAACAAGGCGTGGCCAACGCCATAGCCGTGATCAACAAGTTGCGCGGTGCTGTTGACTGATCCCACCGATGTCCCGGTCCAGTATTGATTCCTCATTGTTATGCGCAGCATTGGTCTGTGGTTCGAGAAGATCTTCCGCTTCAGCCCTGAAGTGACGGCTGTCCCCAGCCCAGCGGTTGATACCCGAAGCGGATCCAGGTCATGATCTCGAGCTTTTGGATGCGGAACCAAATGCGGCCTTCTGACCGAGGCCGCCCTGCGACGCGGCGCGGTCGCGAACTAGCCCGTGCTGTGACGGCATTCCAGCCTAGCTCCGTTGCCCGATCGCGGCCTCGACTTCGGGCGTGAGCGAAGCCACCAGATCCGCCCACGACTGGGTTGAGCCTTGCGGCCAGACCCGCACCCGCGGATACCACGGGCTGTCAGGCATGTCCTTGAACCAGTACCAGAGCCTGGCGTGGCCGGACGGCACCATCACCCAGGTCGGTCGTCCCAGCGCACCGGCGAGGTGCGCCGTGGTGTTGCTCACCGTCACCACCGCATCGCAGGCCGAGATCAGCGCGGCAAGCCCATCGATGTCGTTGGTGTTGTCGATGTCGTCGACGTGCTCGACCGCGATGCCCAGCTCGCGTTCGACTGCGGAACGATCGGCCGCGGTATCTCCGTATTGCAGGTCGATGAAACGGTAGCCGCTGCCGCCCAACATGCCCGCCAGATCGCGCAACTGTGCGCTCTTAGCCACGCCAATGAGTGGGTTGACGCTCCGCCAGGACAGGCCGATCAACGGTTCTCCGCCGCCTGCGAGGCGCTCACGGAGCCGCGAAACCCTGGCCCGATCGGCAGCCAGATAGGCGCGTCTCTTGCCGGCGAAGGCAGCCATCGTCGGTCGCAGATGACGGCCGATGCTGGCGATTGAAGTATGGGCCGCGACGGGATCTGGACTTAGTCTGGCAGCAAGCGGCCTGACCTCTACGCCCGCAAACGATCGCGAAAACAATTGGACCAGCCGTGGTTCCACCTCAACGATAACGCTATCCGCGAGATGACGCAGCTCGACCGCCATACTGGCGTGAATCACCTGGTCACCGAGACCCTGCTCTCCCCAAACAATAAGTGCGCCCCGAACCCGGCGGCCGTTCCACAGCGGGGCTGAATAGGACCTGCGTGTAGGAGGCTTCCAATCGGGAATTCTGACAAACCACCGCGACTCCCATAACGCCCATCCCTCCTCCAAGCGCCCCCGAGACATAACCTTCAAGAACTTGTTCCACTGCGCATTCGGCAAATCAGGTTTGAGTGCGAGCGCCCGATCGTATTCACGTTCGGCTTCGTCTGCCCACCCCAGCGCCTCAAGCGTCATTCCCCGATTGCTGTGGCCCTCCGCAAATTTTGGATCAAGGTTGACAACCTTGTCGTAGGTCGACAACGCCTCATCAAACCGGCCGAGTTCATGCAGCGCCAGACCGATATTGTTCCAGGCCTGCACGCTGTCGGGTTTGAGACGTAATGCCTGCCGGTAATTTGCGATCGCTTCTTCCAACCTTTTCAATTCATGCAACGCGGTGCCGCGGTTGATCAGCACGTCGAGCGATTGCGGCATCAGGCTCAAGGCCCGGTCGTAGCTCGCCAGCGCCTCTTCGTAGCGGCCAAGTCGGCTGAGCACGTTGCCACGGTTGGTCAGCGCCGGAGCGTCGTTGGGATTGCGGGCGAGCCCCCGGTCGTAGCTCGCCAGCGCTTCCTCGGTGCGCCCGAGGTCGGAGAGCGCGTTACCGCGAAACATCAGTGCTGCGATCGAATTCGGATCGTGGGCGAGCGCCCGGTCGCAGGCCGCGAACCGCATCGTCGTGCCGCCCGAGCGCGATCAGCACGCGAGCGTGATTGACGAACGCTTCCGGCCGCGACGAATCGATCTGCAGCGACGCTTTGATCAGCCGGTCCGCCTCATCGTGGCGCCCGCGCTGGGCTTCCAGCACCCCAAAGAAGTGCAGCGCCTCAAAACGGCGGTTGTCGGCGGCAAGGACCTGGCGGTAGAGCGGCTCGGCCTCGGCAAGTCTGCCGGCCTGATGCAGCGCCATCGCCTGGCGAAGCGCCGCATCGATCGCGGCGTTGCCTGCATTGCCGGGCGGCCCCTGCATCACGCACCTTTCAGATCAGATTGGTCCGCGCTCAATAGCAAACGACCGCCGGAATGAGAAGAAAGCGCAAGGGCGCGGCGGCGCCACAGCGATCACGACGCGGATTCGCACCAGCGCCGCCACATGCCGCGGTACGCTGCCTCCACCGCCCTGGCGTAGCGTCTCGGATCGCCAATATCGGAGGCCGCCATGCGCCCCCGCAGGCTTGCCCGCAACCGGATCAGCCCGTCGCGGTCGGTCGCTTTCGCGACCGCGATATCGACATAGCCTTGTGGATCGCCGGCAACGAAATCGCCGAGGCCGAGAGCGCTGAGGCTTGCGGCCGCAAGCCGCGACGAAATGCTCCGGCCGGCGAAGGTCACGACCGGCACGCCCATCCAGAGCGAATCAAGCGTGGTCATGCCCCCGCCGTGCGGGAACGGGTCGAGCGCCATGTCAATGCCGTGGTAGGCAGCGAAATGATCGGCCCGCTCGCTGCGGCCGATCAGGTCGACGCGCCCGGCCGCGATCCCCTCCCCGGCGAGTACTGCGTCAATGCGCTCGCGTCGGCTGGCGTCGCCGAGAAGCTGGTCGGTCTTGATCACGAGCCGCGCCGTCGGCAGCGCGCGCAGGATCGCGGCCCAGACCCGCAGCACCGGCTCCTGCACCTTGATCAGCCGGTTGAACGAACCGAAGGTAACGTAGCCGCGCGCAGGAAACGGTGGAGGCGATGGTTCGGGCAGCGGCTCCGGCGTCCAGTAGCCGAGGAAGTTTGGCAGATCGGCGACGCGCTCGGCGAGCAGCGCGCGTTCGCCCGCCGGGACCAGAACCGGATCGGCCATCAGATAATCGATGGTCGGAACGCCGGTGCCGGTCGGCTCGCCCCAGCCGGTGACCTGTACCGGCGCGGGCTTGCGGGCAAACACCAGCAGCCGATTGGCGGCCATGTGGCCCGTGGTGTCGACCAGGATGTCGATGCCCTGCGCGCGGATGCGCTCCGCCAGCATGTCGTCGGAGAGGCCTGCACAGTCGCACCACAGGTCGACGTGCGTCCGCAGCCGCTCGGTCACGTCGTCCTCGATCGCCGTGTCCGAGTAGCAGACCACTTCGAACTGCTGCGGATCGTGGTGCAGGATCACGCCGCCGAACGCGAAGGTCCCCGCCTGACGGCGAAAATGCCCCCCGACATAGCCGATGCGCAGCCGCCGGTCGGGATCGCGGTCATTGCCGTGCGGCTTGATCTGCGCGGCGAGCGGCCGGCCGTGGCACGCATACCAGCGCGCGCGCTCGGCCTGCAGATCGGCGGTGCTGGCTTGCGGATCGAAGTTCAGCGTGAAGATCAGGCCGGTGTGGCTGACCGGGTCCGGCACAAGCTCGACCGCGCGGCGCAGCTTGACGATCGCCTCAGCCACCTGCCCGAGTTCGAGGAGCGCACCGCTCGCCGCGTCCAGGGCCGCCGCGTGGTCGGGATCGAGCGCGAGCACGCGCTCGAAGAGCGCGCGCGCCGCCGCCGGCCGATCGAGCATAAGCATCGCCTGACCGCAGCCGAACAACGCCTCGGTATATTCTGGCGCGATCGCCAATGCTGCCTGGTAGCTCGCGAGTGCCTGCTCGAACCGGTTGAGCGCGCTGAACGCACGCCCGCGGTTGCAGAGCGCCTCGACGTGACCCGGGTCGAGCGCGAGCACGCGATCGTAGCCCTGCGCCGCCTCGCCTGGGCGGTCGAGAGCCTCGAGCGTCGCGCTGCGATTGAACAGCACTTCGCGGCGCGTGGGATCAAGCCGCAGCGCCGTGTCGTACGCTGCCAGCGCCTCCGGATGGCGTGAAAGTGCGCCGAGCGCGACACCGCGGTTGTTCAGCGCCGCGATGTGGTCCGGCGCGATCGCGAGCGCTTGGTCGAGACAGCGGAGCGCCTCCTCGGGACGGCCAAGGGCGAGCAGCGCGTCGGCGCGGCCGACCAGCGCATCGATGTCGGCAGGCGCATGTGCAAGCACTGCCTGAAAGGCTGCGAGCGCCTCCTCGCGACGTTCAAGCCGCACCAACAGGCGTGCAATCGCACGATGGATGTCAATGCTGTCGGGACTAAGCTCGCGCGCCTTGGTGTAGCTTGCCAGCGCCTCGCCATGGCGGTCGAGATCCGCAAGTGCAGCGCCGCGGTTGCACCAGTCCGTGACCGAATCGGGCGCAAACGCGACGGCGCGGTCGTAGCTCGCAATCGCCTCGGCGTGGCGTCCAAGATCGACCAGCGCATTGGCGAGGTTGCCATGGGCCTCGGCAAAATCCGGTTGAAGGGCGATCGCCTGTCGGACGGCTGCGGCCGCCTCCGATGCCCGGCCGATTCGGCTGAGCGCAATGCCGAGCAGATTGTGCGCGCGCGGCCGCCGCGGATCGACCGCGACGGTGCGGCCGGCAAGTTCGGCGCCATCGCCGAACCGTCCCTGCTGGCAGGCGATGACGGCGAGGCCATAGAGCGCATCGGGGTTGTCCGGTGCAGCGGCGAGTACCGCGCGATATCGGCTGCCGGCGGCACCGAGATCGCCCTGTCGATGCAGTTGTCCGGCCTCAAGCAGCAGTTCGCGGGTGGCCGAGGTCATTGCGTCGCAGTCCTGCCGCCGCAACGTGCTGGCAGATCGAACCGTCTAGTGCCCAGCTTCCGAAGTTCGTGATACATCTCAGCACTCTCTGACGCGAACTTCGGAAGCAAAGGGGCACTAGCAAGTCTATGAATCTAGTGCCGCTTTCGATTCCTGAACGTGATTGCGGCAAGCGGTGCAGGAACATCAAATCGGCGGCACTAGTGGTGTGATTCATTCGGTCGATTCCCAAATCGGCCGAAGCAGTTCAAGCTCTCGCCATGAGAGCAGGAATTGTCGTCAAGGTCACGGCCGCGGATCGTCGTCAGCTTGAGGCGATCGTCGCGGACGGCAATGCACCGCAGAAGCATGTTTGGCGCGCCAACATCATTCTCGCCACGGCGGATGACTGCGGCACCGCGGAGATTATGCGGCGCTCTGGCAAATCGAAGCCGGTGGTGTGGCGCTGGCAGGCGCGCTTCATGGCGGAGGGCGTGGCAGGGCTGACGCGCGACAAGACGCGCAAGCCTGGCAAGCCGCCGCTGCCCGCTGCGACCGTGCAGCGGGTGGTCGATCTGGCGCTCGCACCGCCGCCGTGCGAGGCAACACACTGGACCGGCCGGATGCTGGCCAAGGCGGCAGGAATCAGCCTGCGGTCGGTGCAGCGCATCCTTGAGGCCTATCAACTGGCACCGCATCGCATCCGGACGTTCAAACTGTCGAACGACCCTGCGTTTGCCGAGAAGCTCAAGGATATCGTCGGTCTCTATGTCGATCCTCCGGACCATGCCGTTGTGCTCTCGGTCGACGAAAAGAGCCAAATCCAGGCGCTCGACCGCACCCAGCCGGGTCTGCCGATGAAGCCGGGCCGTTCCGGCACGATGACCCATGATTACAAGCGCCACGGCACCACCACCTTGTTCGCCGCCCTCAATGTGCTCGACGGCACTGTCATCGGCCGCAACATGCAGCGCCATCGGCACCAGGAGTTCATCCGCTTCCTCAACACCATCGAAGCCCAGGTTCCGGCACGAAAGGCGATCCATGCCATCGTCGACAACTACGCAACCCACAAACATCCCAAGGTTCAACGCTGGCTGGCGCGTCATCCCCGCTGGACCTTCCACTTCACGCCGACCTCGGCGTCTTGGCTCAACGCGGTGGAGAGCTTCTTCGCCAAACTCACCCGCCGACGCCTCAAGCGAGGCGTGTTCCGATCGCTCGCCGACTTGCAGACCGCCATCAACCGCTTCCTCGACGAGACCAACTCCGACCCCAAACCCTTCATTTGGACCGCAGACCCAAACCGCGTCCTCGCCGCTGTCAACCGCGGGAACCAAGCGTTAAAGTCGGTCCACTAGCGCCAGCAAATCGTTGCCGTTAAACCAAACGCCGCCATGCAAGACCAGCGTCATGACCGGGCATTCTCGACGGCCCGCAACGGCTCCGGCGACGGGCCCACGAGCGTCTTTATCACCGCCCCAGACGGCCTCAAGCTGCACGTGCAATGCTACGGGCAGCGCATGCCCGGCCGGCTGCCCGTGGTCTGCCTTCCGGGCCTCGCGCGCACCTCGGGCGATTTCGACGCTCTCGCGCATACGCTTGCCAGCGACGCCGAAGCGCCGCGCCAGGTGTTTGCCCTCGACTACCGCGGCCGCGGCCTCTCCGAATACGACACCGACCCGATGAACTACACGCTCGCCACCGAACTCGGCGACCTGCTCGCGGTACTCACCGCGCTCGGGATGTCGGAGTCGGTGTTCGTCGGCACGTCGCGTGGCGGCCTGCTCACGATGCTGCTGGCGACGGCCCGGCCCACCGCGATCGCCGGCGCCGTGCTCAACGACATCGGGCCGGTCATCGAACTAACGGGCCTGGTACGGATCAAGAGCTACGTCGGCAAGCTGCCGAGACCTCAAAGCTTCGAGGAAGGAGCCGAGGTGCTGCGCCGGCTGTTCGGCTCGCAGTTTCCGAAGCTCACCGACGACGACTGGCTCGGCTATTCACGGCGCACCTTCAAGGTCGACAAGCGCGGCATGGCGCCGCTCTATGACGTGCGGCTGGCCAAGACGCTCGCTGGCATCGAGTTCGATCGCCCCGTCCCGCCGATGTGGCGCGAGTTCGATGCCCTTGGCCGGATGCCGGTGATGGTGATTCGCGGCGCCAACTCCGACCTGCTGTCGCAGGCGACAGTGGCCGCGATGGCCGCGCGGCGGAGCGCCATGGAAACCGTGACGGTCCCGGACCAGGGCCACGCCCCGCTGTTGACCGCGCCGGACTTGATCGCGCGGATCGCGGCCTTCGTGGGGTCGTGCGAGGCGTCGCACAGCACCTGAACCTGCGACCAGGCAAGGAAATATCCGAGCCGCCTCGTCATGGCGCCGTGATACTGCCAAAACAGGTCGAGATGCTCGGCGGGAAACGGCTCGCTGCGACCTGTCGGCGATGGGGACCCAACGACCATCGACGGCGACGCTATCACCCCGCGGCGGAATTTTCTCGGCAACCGGTTCTCGTTCCAGGAACGCGCTGAGAAGCCGGATCGCAGCGGGCAAATCGCCATCAGGTCTTCGTATCGGAGGAGAACGGTGTTAGGGCGCTGCCATGGCCGCCACGCGAAAATATGGTTGGACCAGTTCGCCAGGTCCCACGGGCCGACCTGGGGCCCGTCCGGTAATGATGTCCCGCAAAGGGATTCGCTTGCCAAAGAAGTGCCAGAGACCATGACACGCGTCGCGTCCGTCCCGAACCACATAGATGGACGGGCTGTGGTCGGAAAAAGGCAGCAGCCCATGAGCCTTGATCAGAGGGATCGCATCGGGCGCGAAGGCAAACCGGTCATCCGCCTGCCGCTCGACATGACCGACGTAGCTCTCAAGCTGGCGATTGCCCTCGAAATCGTCCGCATAGACGCTTCCGGACCTCAAACCAAAGCAATGAAACAGAACGGTGCGCACCAACGTGTTTCCGCTCCGGGGATATGAGGCAATATAGACCGGGGAAGCCGCTAGGCTTCGGGCATGGATGTCTTCTTCGACTATCGAATTCGGTGCGAATCGCGTGTTGGCCTGCGCGGGCCAACAGGGGGCCGCTTACGTTTCTGAAGAGAATAGGCAAAGAAAAACCCCCAGCGGAAGCCCGCTGGGGGTCATCTTGGATTGCCTCAGGCTACGCCGCAATCATGGAACGATGTCGCGGTGGAACCGAACGCGGGTCCCGATCACGTCTTGGTCTGTGATGGTGTAGCGCGCGGAGGCGCAGTTGGGATTGCCGGCGCCGCACGCTTGGTTGCCGCCACTTGCGGGACTGGTGTTCGCAGCGCCGCGGTAGTTGCCGTAGCCGGAGAACGCGGTCTCCAGCTTGGTGTAGTAGACGTCGACGCCCATGTAGAAGTCCTTGGTGACGTTCCACTGGGTCCTCGAGCCGAAACCCCACCATTGCCAGTCCGGACTGCAGTTGGTGATGCCGGTCAAGCTGCCGCCCGGAGCGGCCGGTCCGCAGGTCGAGCCACCGGCGAGCGGGTAGCCAACGCAGGTCGCCGACGAGATCATCTGCGTGGCGGCGCCGTTGTACGACACCTTCAGGTAGTTGCCGTACAGCGAGGTGCGCAGCGACGGCGTCCAGAAGTGCTCGTAGGCGGCGTTGATGCCGAACGCGGTGGTCAGTTCGACTTCGCTCGACGCGCCGCAGCGGGCAGCCGCGGATGCCCTGGAAGTTCGTCGACGTGACGCCGACGTTCGGCGTGCCACCGCAGTACATGCCGTCGGTGAAGTAGCCGAGCGCCAGCTCGTTGCCGTCGAACCGCGCCGGGCTGAATGTGCCGGGCTGGGTGAAGCCAGCGTAGCGCACCGCACCCTGGGCGTAGGTGACCTGCATCTGCAGGTAGTCGCCGGCGCCGAACATCGGCCAGCTCGGTTGGCGAAAATCCCACCGACATTGATCTTGATACCGGCGCCGACCGCCCAGCCGATCTTGTTGTCCGGATGGCCGTTGTTCCACGGGCCGACCGTGCTGGTGCCGTAGTAGCCGCCGCTCGCGTCATGGACCGCGCCCATGACCTGCGCCGAGCCCCAGGCCTGGTCGACGCGTAGGTTGGCGACGATGTCCGGCCAGTTGATCTTGTTTTGATCGGGGGTCGACCGCACCGACGATGAACGGATCGTTGAACGAGCCGCCGACGGTCGACGTTGTTGGTGTTGAAGGCACCGGTGAAGCCTTGCGCGAGCGCCGTGTTGGTCACGACCTGCCGGCGCGGCTCTTCGGCCGACAATGTCGCCGAGAAGCCGTTGCCGAGCTGCGCGGTGTACGCAAACACCTTCCAGCCACCGTCGCCGGTGTCGCCCGAAGGCAGCTGCAGATACGATGTCGCGGCCGCCGCGTAGAAGTCGAAGTACGAGGTGGCGAGACCGACGGTGAAGCCGGCGATCTGGATGAACGCGCGGTTGGCGCTGAACAGCGGCGCCAGCCGGGCTGTCGTAGTTCAGACCGACGTTGAGGTAGGTGCGCAGCGTGCCGTACGCGGTCTGCTGGCGGGTTTCCGTCGTGATGTAGGCGCGGCTGCGCATCACGAAGTCGGCACCGTCGATCCGGCCGGTCTGCGCGCCGCCCGGTGCGAACGGACCAATGGTCATGCTCGGGCCGTAATTATACGAGTACTCGGCGCGGACGTAGCCACCGACCTTCATGCAGATATCGGTGCCGGGGATATAGTAGTATCCAACCCCGTACAGACTGCAGACCTTCACGTATTCGACCGGCTTGGCCTTTACGGGAAGATCGGCGGCCTGCGCCCCCGCAACCGCAATGACACCCGCCGCGGAGCCGAGGAGAAGACCCTTCACCATCTTCATTTTTGTTCCTCCAGTTGACCACTCTTGGGAGGGTTCGGTCTCCGCGGGTGCTTTTTGCGCCCCCTAAGAAGGTTCCCCATCTCCCCGATCCACTCGAACCTGCAACGTGCAGATCCGAACGGGGCGACCAGGGATGCCCCCCTCCGTCGCACGCTCACAGTATCCGATAGCGACCCGCAATCAATGAGCTTAAACCCCTTCCCACAGGCCCCATTGCTGGATTTCCGGGCTGTGTTGCAGGAAAGGCACGGGGTCTGTGCACAACCGCCGGCGGCGATCGCGGAACACCGGACAAGCCTTTGCAAAATCGATGCGTTTCGCCCGCGAGCAAGTCCGCTGCCAAGGCGCGGCCGGCGCACGAGCGAGCGCAAAAAAGGCGGAGCCACGCCGCACGCCCGCCGTCAAACCGCCTGAACCCAGAACTGATACATCGCCGCAAACGTCGCAGGTCTCGCCGTTTCGAATTCATGCCAGTGATCGAGATTCGTCAGGGCGCGGTCGTCGGGGAATCGCGACCGGTAGAGGCGCTCGATTGCGGGGTCGAGTTCGAAACCGATGAAGCGCAGCCTCTGCGCCCGCAGGAACTCGCCGATCTGCGGCAAGTTGAGGCGATGCTCCTGCACGTGGAACAGCAGATCGCGGCATTCGCTGGTGCTGAAAAAATCGTGGAACTTCGCCAGGCCTGACAGGTCCGTGTCGGCAAGTTCGCGACGACAGCGCCGGATGTCGTGCACGGTCGGATGGTAACCGCGTGCCGCGATCAATGCGCGCGCCGCGACGACGTCGGCACGCCCAAGCTCGCTGTAGAGCGCGATGCGCATGAAGCCGTTCGGGCGGAGCAACGTGCACAGCACGCGCCAGCCGTCCGTGGGGTCGGCGAGATGGTGCAGCACGCCGCCGGCGTCGATCAGATCGAAGCTGCGGCCGAGCGAGCCGAGCTGCAGGATGTCGGCCTGCGCGTATTCGATGCTGTGAACGCCGAGCTCGCGGGTCTTGCGCTGCGCGTAGCCGAGGCTCGCGAGACTGAGATCGATCGCCAGCACGCGCGCATCGCGATATCGGCGCGCGACGCCGATCGGGTGGTGGCCGGTGCCGCAGCCCGCGACCAGAATGTCGATGGGCTTGCCGCTCGGCGGATTCGCCAGTGCGACCGCCGGAAAGCGCTTTCGTAGATCGTCGAAAAGACTCACCGGCTCTTGCTGCGAGGCCGGCAGAACCCAGCGCGGATAGGGGTTTTCCTCATATTGCCGCTGCACGCGAAGCGACGCTTCGTCGACGATCGGCGTGAGCCGCGGGATCGCCTCGCGCAACGCGCGCTCCTGCAGCGGCTCGCGCACTTGCTGCGTCAGCAGCGATGCGATTGGCTTCGGCCAATCGCGATCGAGCAGCCGCTCGGAAAACGGCTGTGACCCAAGCGAATCGTAGCAGGCGATCGCGGCGAGCTGCAGCGCGGACACCGCGCCGCCGGAAGAGACGGCCTCCCCGATGGCTTGTTGCAGGCGTTCGACCCTTGTCGCCTCGTCCGGCAACGGCTCGAACAGGTATTCATTGACGAAGCACTGGCGCGCGAGCGCTGCGGCAAGCGCGAGCATCGACTCGTTGGCGACATTGTCGTCCGCGGCTTCAAGCACGCCGCGGCGGAGCGCGGTCAAGAGCCGCTCCAGGCCGAGGTCGCGCACCGTCGACAGTTCGAGCATCGCAACGAACAGCGGATCGGAGGCAACGGCGGCAAGCCCGCCCGCGCCGATCAGCGCGTCGAGTGGCAGCCGATTCGGCCAGGCCTCGTTCGCACGATCGATCGCCGCCGCGATCTGCGGGTTGACCTTGCGCAGTGTCGTGACGAGATCGCCGTAGCGCTCAAACAGCTCGGGGACGAGTCTCACCGCCTCCGCAAAGCGCGCCGAAGCTGCCGCGGGCTCGCCGCGGGCGAGCAGCATCGCGCCGAAATCGTTGTGTGCCTGCGCGAGGCCGGGGGCGAGCGCGAGCACGCGAAGATAGAGCCGCGTCGCCTCGTCGAAGTTCCGGCGATCGGTGCTGAGTTTCGCCAAGCTCAAGAAAATACTGGCGAATTCGGCGGGTTGTGGCTGCTCGGGCTTGAGCGCGAGCGCCTGCTCGAAGGCCCTCGCCGCAGCCGCGATCTCGCCCTGCTGCACCAGCGCGTGGCCGAGACTCAGGTGCGGCGGCGCGAGGTCGGGCTTGAGGCTGATGACGCGTCGAAAGTGCTCGGCAGCCTCGGCCGCCCGGCCGCTCTGCAGGGCAATCGTGCCGAGAAGATGTAACGCCCCAAGATGGCCGGGCACGAGCGCGAGCGTATCGCGGCAAAGCCTTGCCGCATCGGCAAGGCCGCCAGCCTGGTGCAGTCGGACAGCGTTCGCATAGAGCGCCGCCGCCTGCGCGTCGCCGGGCGGACCGGCGGGCGAGCCCGGCCCCGGCCCGCGCTTTTGCGCGGCGCGACGCTGCTTGCGGTTCATCGATATGGGCTCTCGCGCGGCGCAAACCGCGCAAGCGGCCGCGCCGGGAACGCGGCATGTGTCGGGACTGGGTGCGCGTCGGCGTCAGCGCGGGATGGCGGAGAGGATGGGATTCGAACCCATGATACGGGGTTAACCGTATAACGGTTTAGCAATTCGCTGGCGGCCATATTTCCTAGTCTTTTCCGTGCTTGCCCGTCCGAAAAACCAGGGAAAATCGAGGCTACAACATCCGCTCCATGCTTGTCCGTCCTATCCCCATATCATGCAGTTGGGTAGCAAAATGGTAGCAAGCCAGTCGCGTCCGCAGATACCCGAACCTCACAGCACATTTAGAAAACCCTGGCTGCAGAAGCCGGGGTTTTCCGTATGCGAGGGTTAAACCTAACGTGCGTACAAAGCCCCAAGCCGCACGCTTAACGCGGCCGTCGATGCGGTTCGTGCTCACAAAAATCTGAACAGCGCCAGAGACGTTGACCGTAATGCTCCTACCAGGGAATTGCGCCATATCGCTGCACGAGCGCGCTCTTCTCGTTCTGGCTTTCGAGGGTGAAGGTTCGGTTCGTCGCTATTCGGTGCATGCCCGACGATGCATGGACAAGGCGCCGGATAAGCGGCCAGGGCGAATCGTGGTGCACGAGGCGCAACGCCGGCCCGCCGAAGCGGATACAGTTCGCCAGCCATGGACGAACCTGGGCGGCGGTTTCCAAAGTAACAGGTGCGGTCGCTTCCACGAGATGCGTGCGCAACGCGCCAGTTTGATTCAATCGGCCGAGCCAGTCGCTATCAAGATGCCAGCGGAATCTTTCGTTGAATGGTCCAACCGAATCCCATGTTCGACGCTTCATGACCCAGCCGGAGGGCGTTGCAAAATCGTTTATTCGAATGACGTTGCCGTCCGGCCCGACTTCCAATTGCGTTGAGGAGACAAAGTTTGTGCTGTGCAGCGCCGACACGGCATGCTCCAGGAAGCTTGGCTCCCACCGGTCGTCATCCTCCAATATGGCGACATGGTCGCCGGTCATGAGATTGGCCGCAGCATTCAGCGCCGAGGCTTGCGACTGAGATCGGCCTTCGGCGAACTTGCATAAAGCATTTGCGCTCAACTCGGCGGGAATGCGCGCGCCCCTGTCCACGCCTACGACAATTTCCAGCCCGACTCGGCCAGCGACGGTTTGCGCCTCGATTGAGGCGATCGCGCCGGCAATGAAGAGTTCGCCGCCGGCGGATTTCTCCAGTCGAGATGGTATGAGAATCGAAACGGTTGGCATGACCACGTCAGACAAATTTGCAGAACCGAACGGTCGAGAACGGCGAGCGGGCCAACACGCCTGCGTGTCAGTCACGGACGCTCAAGGCTGCCGTCGCCGACGATCGATCCCTGAGCCTTGAGCATTCGGATTCACGACACCGAATCGGTCGCGATCGTCAAGGGTGACTTCAATTCCAGACAGTCTTGTTGACCCACTCGTGCCATCGCATGAAAAACTGGATCTCGGTGCCCCAGGATGCGTCCACTCGCTTGAGGAGAGCGTCGAGATTATAGTCCGCTTCGATCGAATTGAAGAGCTGCTTTGATTGTTGTCCTGCGTAGTCGTGCATGAGATGCCTCGCCGAGCCTGTGAACACGCGGGCAGCGCCGGCGAGCGCAAGGCCGAGC
This sequence comes from uncultured Alphaproteobacteria bacterium, assembly GCA_963821555.1. Lineage (GTDB taxonomy): Bacteria > Pseudomonadota > Alphaproteobacteria > Rhizobiales > Xanthobacteraceae > Z2-YC6860. The sequence goes on from CAWGEM010000001.1 coordinate 220,690, forward strand.
CTCACATCCCTGTTGGCCCGCCAATGGCGCGCGATACCGGCCAGAATGACGGCGTGAAGCAGGCCCTTGGAATAGTCCTTGTCTCGCCGATCGGGCTGGAGGCTCTTGAAGGCCTTGTGCATGCCATACCGGAACGCCTGAAAGCGTGAAGGGTCGGGCATATGGTCGACCAGTTCAGCCTCAGTGACGACGATCGACGGGCCGCTAATCGCGGGCGAATAATCGACATTCAACCGATCGTTCGAGCCAGGCCACCGGACGTCGCGCCGAAACATCTGGATGCCCGGAATTTTCAGCTGTGACGCCCAGTCCATGACGTAGAGCATCAGGTGAGCGCTGTTGTTGGGCTTGATGAGATTGAGCATGGCCTGCAGGGCTGTATCGCCGCGAAGGATCATGTCGGCGTCGAGCTTCAAGGAATAGTCGTGCTCGGAACTGTGCTTCATAAAGGTCGCATAGAGCGTGTCGTGCGCTTCCATGTTGGGAAGCCCTTCGACGACAAAATGATCGAAGGTCACGCCGCGCTGATTTTTGAGAGCTGCCAGCGCGCGCGGAAACTCAGCCTCTTCGTGGTAGAGCATGCCGACCAGAAGTTGTTTTGGCATGCGAATATTCGTCGCTGCAGCCGCCGTGCCTGATACCACCTGAGCATACCACGGGCAAGTTGATGCAACCGCGGTCACAGGAACATTTGGCAGCATGCGAGGGACCGCCCAGCGACGGGTATCAGGTAACAACACCTTCGGGTCCGCGACAGTCACAACGATTGCGTGTCGGTTGCTAGCCCATCTTATTCGGCTGGCGTTGGAATTTGAGCTGGCAGGTGTGGCGCAAGGCATTGAACTTGCATAAGGAATGGGTGGCGAGACCATCGTGTGCGCGTCGCTCGCCCGAGGCACACGCGCCATGACCGACAATTCCTCGATCAGCTTTACGTTGCCTGCGGTTCGCGCCAAGAAAATCACAGCCGCGTTCGACGGCGGGCGACTGTCCTCCGACAGCGGCGTCATGCTGCTGGCGCTGGCCGAGCGCCGTCGTAGTCTCGCAGATACCTTCGCCAGTCTTATTGCCGATCCACGCGATCGCGCTCACACCACGCACACGGTTGCGGATTTGCTCAGAGCCCGGATGCTCGCCATCGGCTGCGGCTATCCCGATGGCAACGACCTCAATTGGCTGCGCAGCGATCCCGCCTTCAAGCTCGCCTGCGGCCGTCTGCCCGACACCGGCAAGGACCTGTGCTCGCAACCGATGGTGTCGCGCTTGGAGAACGCGCCGACGCTGAAGGAGATCATCCGCCTCAGCTACGCGCTCGTCGACATCTGGCTGAAGAGCTACAAGAAGCCACCCAAGGCCGTGATCCTTGATATCGATGACACGGTTGATGTGGTGCACGGCCATCAGAAGCTCGCGTTCTGGCACGCACACTACAACGAGCGCTGTTTCCTTCCGATCCACATCTACGATGCTGCAACGGGTCGGCCGGTGGTTGCGATCCTTCGCGCTGGCAAAACCCCGTCGGGCGAAGAGGTTCGCAATCTTCTGCGTCGGCTGATCGGACGCATCCGCAAGCACTGGCCCGACACCCGTATCACCATCCGCGGCGACGGCCATTACGGCCGGCCTGAGGCAATGGAATGGTGCGATAGGCACGGCACCGACTACATCTTCGGGCTACCCGGCAATGCCGTGCTGGACCGTCTGGTCGAGCCTGCCGCCGATGATGTCCGCGTGCGCCGGGCCGAGGGTCAGCTCGCCACTCTGCGTGGCTTTGCCGAAACGCGCTACGCGGCCAAATCGTGGGACAAGGAGCGCCGCGTCGTTGCGCGGATCGAGGCAAGCGCGAGCCACGACGACGACATGCTCCGCAAAGGTCTCGACATCCGCTACGTCGTCACGTCGCTCCAGGAAGGCGATGCCGAGCATATTTATGAAACGGTCTACTGCGCACGCGGACAGGCCGAGAATCTGATCAAGCAGCACAAGGCGCAACTCGCTTCCGATCGCACCAGCTGCCGTGCACCGCTCGCCAATCAGATGCGGTTGATCCTGCACACCGGCGCCTACTGGCTGCTGCTCGACGTGCGCGATGCCATCCCGAGTTGGAATCCGCTGCGGTACACCGAGTTCTCTACCATCCGCTTGCATCTCTTGAAGATCGCCAGCCGCATCATCGAGACGGCAAGCCGCATCCGCGTTGCGCTCGCCTCTTGCTGTCCCGAGGCAGAGCTGTTCAGCCTGCTTGCGCTCGGACTGCAACGATCCGGACCGTAAAGCACGGGGCAAGCGCCCCTCCGAAAACCTGCATCATCAATCCCGAACGCGTCGACAGCGTCTATGATCTGACCAAACCACGCGGGAGCGCTCGCCGGGGCGGCAGCACCGCGATCTGCCGATAAACGTCGCAGTTCGAGATTGCCAGCCGAATAAGATGGGCTAGTTTACGAGCGCTGGCCTCGCATCTTGTGGCCCCAAGAGGCCGCCCGTCAGAGCAGCGTGCCCAAAATTAGCTTCCAACGGCGCGTCCGCTCAGGAGATCGGAGCTATACCACCGCATTTCAGCCGAAGTAGAAAGCTTCAGCATGGCCGGGACGGCTACACAACCGAATCAATCCAAATTTATTATCTGAGTAGGTGCGCGCCACCTAACTGCATTTCTGGCTTTTTGAATTTCGGCCGAAAGATGATAAGGCACCTGCCTGCGACATAATTCGAAATCGTAATCGCAAAGAGTTGGCTCGTATAACGCCCATGCGACAGGGAACGCATAGAATGGCTTCCACGAAGCACGCATTTTTTCATTCTGAGTCAAGTCTTCTGGCACCCATACCGACATACAGCGTGTAAGCTCATAAAAGCCGCACTCGGCCTTCTGATGTATGTAAGCTAGCATCGTCTCCCAAACATGCGCATGATTATATGTCCCCGGTCCAGAATTCCATCCTATTTTCCTGAGCGCGTTCATGAGAAAGACCGGATCAACGCAGAAATTGCCTCCATCAATACAGATGGACAAATCGCGATCAACACGAAATGGGGTAGCTGACGGGCGCCCCGCGGACAGATTCTTATAGTGCTCATAAACTTGCTTTAGTTGATCTCGTGCGACAAACCTAGTCACGCGGAACCCGTCGCGAGAGCAAAATATAACCGAATTGCCGTGCGTTTTGGAGTGAAAATCAACGATCATATCGATGTCCAATTTTGTGTTGTCCGGTAAAGAATCTCCCTTCACATCTCTGACAGAGTTGAGATAATGATCTTGCATAAAATAACAGAATAGTGGGCGACTAATAGCGCCAGAGTTGAGCAGATGAATGTAGTCCAGTTGCGCGCCATGGTTTAATAACCAGTTGCTTCTGCGAACGAAGAATATGGACTTTTTAAGACCTAATTCATTGCAAAAAGTAGCCAGCGTGGAGAGTTGATTTTGTTGATCAGGAGAACAATCAAGGACAATGATTCGATCATTGTCAGCGTCGAAATTTTTCAGTTTGCGAAAATTTTCGCAGAAAAATTGAATTCTCCCAAAATTTGCAACTACGATATCAATCCTCTTCAAAAAAGGGCTCCTTTATCGACCGCTATTCAGCATGCTCAGAGTGTGTTCGTTTTCGATACCGATGTCCACCCAGCACAAGCGCGTTCGACCCATCCTATCGAAGTGCCTTCAGCTTAGCGGTGCCTGATGTTTGACGCCATGTTCCGTCGTCTCGGCACGTCGCGACGCCAGCAGCTACGAGAATGCCATTGCTGGAAGTCACGGTGAGGACGCGCGGCGTTCGGCAGCTCCCGACTAACGTGGAATGTTCGCTTGAAGTTTTGCCAAATGTTTTTCGACCACCTCTATAGCAGCTTGCAACCAGCGAGCCTCGGAAACCTTGCCAGCGAGCGGGACCGATTTGAATGCGCGCCGCTCAACGCGAGTGTAAGCAACGCGACAGTGGTAGCTTTTGCAAATACAGTAGTTCCAATGGCTTTCGTAACTGTTTCGTCCAGAAATTGGGGAGCTATGCGCGGAAGTTGGTGACGGCATGAAGGGGTAAGGCGGCGTATCGTGGGGGTGTTCGACGCCTCCACTTCTCCACCAAAGGAGTGATACGCCGTGACCGACACTAACGTCATCAAGCTGGCTCAGCCAGGGACTTTCACCGATTCGCTCACTGAGATTTTGCGCAACGGGGCGCGTGCCCTGCTCACGCAGGCCGTTGAGACGGAAGTCGCTGACTTCCTGGGGCGGCATGCCGAACTCAAGACCGAGGCGGGCCACCAACGCATCGTGCGGCACGGGCATCTGCCCGAGCGCGAGATCATGACCGGCATCGGGCCGGTGGCCGTGCGCCAGCCGCGGGTGCGCGACCGGGAGGCCGTCGGCGGTGAGCGGATTCGGTTCAGCCCGACCATCCTGCCGCCCTACGCGCGGCGCACCAAGAGCCTCGAAGTGCTGATCCCGATCCTCTACTTGAAGGGCATCTCCACCGGCGGCTTCGAAGAGGCGCTCGGCGCGTTGCTCGGCAAGGACGCCGGCGGGCTGTCGGCCTCGACCATCGCGCGGCTGAAGGAGGCCTGGATCGACGAGCACGCCCGCTGGCTCGATCGCGACCTGTCCGCCAAACGCTATGTCTACGTCTGGGCCGATGGCATCTACGTCCAGGCCCGGCTCGAAGACGATGCGCAGTGCCTGCTCGTAATTATCGGCGCCACCGCCGACGGCAAGAAGGAACTGGTTGGGCTTGCCGACGGCATCCGCGAGAGCGCGCAATCCTGGAAGGAACTGCTGCTCGATCTCAAGCGGCGCGGTCTGACGATCGACCCGCAGCTCGCCGTCGCCGACGGGGCACTCGGCTTCTGGAAGGCGATCGACGAGGTGTGGCCGAAGACACGGGCACAACGCTGCTGGGTGCACAAAGCCGCGAATGTCTTGAACAGGCTGCCAAAGAGCCTGCAAGCAAAGGCCAAGCGGGCATTGCAGGACATCTGGATGGCGGAGACCAGGAAGACCGCTGAGGCTGCGCTCGATGCATTCATCGAGTCCTACGGCGTCAAGTACGACAAGGCCGTCGAGTGCTTGACGAAAGACCGTGAGGCGCTGTTCGCCTTCTACGACTTCCCCGCCGAGCATTGGAAGCATCTACGCACCACAAACCCGATCGAGAGTACGTTCGCCACCGTTCGTCATCGAACGGTCCGATCGAGGGGTTGCCTCTCGAACAAGACCGCCCTCGCCATGATCTTCAAGCTCACACAAGCCGCTGAGAAAAGTTGGAACCGTCTCCGCGGCCACAACCAGTTGCCGAAAGTCATCCTCGGTGTAAAGTTCAACGACGGAATCGAGGTCGTCAGATCGCAAGCTCAAGCCGCTGCCGCCTGACCTCGCTCGTCACCAAGATTTGGCGATAGCTCGAAATTGGGCTCCGTAAGAAAATACACTGCTAATGAGGTTTTCCAAGCTGCGCAGCATCGCGAATGCGGCGCACTTGGAAGCGGTCTTTGGATTGCTGAGCAGCTCATTCAGGCGCGCGATTGTGCGCGCCACTTCAACTTCAACTTCAGCTTCAGCTAGCTACCACTCGCTTCTGTTGCTTGTTGGCAACATAGCGACCAGTAACGGCTAAGTCCACAAGGCCCTAGCCCATCTTATTCGGCCGGCGTTGGAATTTGAGCTGGCAGGTGTGGCGCAAGGCATTGAACTTGCATAAGGAATGGGTGGCGAGACCATCGTGTGCGCGTCGCTCGCCCGAGGCACACCCGCCATGACCGACGATTCCCCGATCAGCTTTACGTTGCCAGCGGTTCGCGCCAAGAAAGTCACAGCCGCGTTCGACGGCGGGCGACTGTCCTCCGACAGCGGCGTCATGCTGCTGGCGCTGGCCGAGCGCCGTCGCGGTCTCGCGGATACCTTCGCCGGTCTTATCGCCGATCCACGCGATCGCGCTCACATCACGCACACGGTTGCGGATTTGCTCAGAGCCCGGATGCTCGCCATCGGCTGCGGCTATCCCGATGGCAACGACCTCAATTGGCTGCGCAGCGATCCCGCCTTCAAGCTCGCCTGCGGCCGTCTGCCCGACACCGGCAAGGACCTGTGCTCGCAACCGATGGTGTCGCGCTTGGAGAACGCGCCGACGCTGAAGGAGATCATCCGCCTCAGCTACGCGCTCGTCGACATCTGGCTGAAGAGCTACAAGAAGCCACCCAAGGCCGTGATCCTCGATATCGATGACACGGTCGATGTGGTGCACGGCCATCAGAAGCTCGCGTTCTGGCACGCACACTACAACGAGCGCTGTTTCCTTCCGATCCACGTCTACGATGCCGCGACGGGTCGGCCGGTGGTCGCGATCCTGCGCCCTGGCAAGACCCCGTCGGGCGAAGAGGTTCGCAATCTTCTGCGTCGGCTGATCGGACGCATCCGCAAGCACTGGCCCGACACCCGCATCACCATCCGCGGCGACGGCCATTACGGCCGGCCCGAGGCAATGGAATGGTGCGATAGGCACGGCATCGACTACATCTTCGGGCTGCCCGGCAATGCCGTGCTGGACCGTCTGGTCGAGCCTGCCGCCGATGATGTCCGCGTGCGCCGGGCCGAGGGTCAGCTCGCCACTCTGCGTGGCTTTGCCGAAACGCGCTACGCGGCCAAATCGTGGGACAAGGAGCGCCGCGTCGTTGCGCGGATCGAGGCAAGCGCGAGCCACGACGACGACATGCTCCGCAAAGGTCTCGACATCCGCTACGTCGTCACGTCGCTCCAGGAAGGCGATGCCGAGCATATCTATGAAACGGTCTACTGCGCACGCGGACAGGCCGAGAATCTGATCAAGCAGCACAAGGCGCAACTCGCTTCCGATCGCACCAGCTGCCGCTCACCGCTCGCCAATCAGATGCGGCTGATCCTGCACACCGGCGCCTACTGGCTGCTGCTCGACGTGCGCGATGCCATCCCGAGTTGGAATCCGCTGCGGTACACCGAGTTCGCTACCATCCGCTTGCGTCTCTTGAAGATCGCCAGCCGCATCATCGAGACGGCAAGCCGCATCCGCGTTGCGCTCGCCTCTTGCTGTCCCGAGGCAGAGCTGTTCAGCCTGCTTGCGCTCGGACTGCAACGATCCGGACCATGAAGCACGGGGCACGCGCCCCTCCGAAACCTGCATCATCAATCCCGAACGCGTCGACAGCGTCTATGATCTGATCAAACCACGCGGGAGCGCTCGCCGGGGCGGCAGCACCGCGATCTGCCGATAAACGTCGCAGTTCGAGATTGCCAGCCGAATAAGATGGGCTAGCGGACACTCAGCTATGCACTTCTGAGGCGTCCGTTAGGATCGCCTTCGGATAGCGACACCTTTTTGCTGGCGTCGCAAGCCCGAAGGCTGCCATCCTCTCAGCGGCGTGCGAGCGCAACTCGGCCCGATAGACTTGACGACTCTCAGCATCCTTTGAAAGCGTCCCGATCCGAGAGTAGTTGAAAATGCGAATTGCAACTCTCTTGCATGGTCTAAACTCGATTGACGGCGGATTTCATTACGAACTGGTCTTCCTCGATGCGCTCGCCGAACTGGCACCGCGATTTGCGGAGGAAATTGTCTGCATCGCGTCGCCCAACACCAGCCTTACGCCTTTGGCGAGCCTGGGTGGTCTGGCATACCGCGATCTGCCAATCCGCACGCTCCATGGCGTTGTTCCACAGCAGTGGCAGCCTGAAGCTTATCTCCAGAACAAACCTGTCGAGCAGCCGCGCGTCGATCCGAATACACTAAGGCCGGATCGCGAACTCGCTGACGCGTTCCGTAAGGCCGGTGTCGACCTTATCCTGCTGCTGGGGCCACATCTGCATGTATTTTCGTGGCTCACTCCGTTCATCATGTCTATCCATGACTTGAACCACCGGCTCCAGCCGGAGTTTCCCGAGGTCAGCGCGTTTGGAGAGTTCCATCGCCGCGAGTACCTATATTCGCACGTTTGCCGCTACGCGACATTCGTACTTGTCGATTCCGAGGTCGGCAAGGAGGACGTGCTTCAGTGCTACGGCAACTTCATTGATGAAAGCCGTATCCGCGTTCTGCCTTACTATCCGCCAGTGAAGCACAAGCCACTGCCAAGCGAACAGGACCTGACACGCGTCGCGACGAAATATCGCTTGCCGAGTTGTTATTTCTTTTACCCCGCGCAGTTCTGGCGCCATAAGAATCATGTCCTGATCCTTCGCGCGATGCGAACCATCGTTGATAAAGCAAAGCTGAGGGTTCCTGTCGTCTTCTGTGGTTCTTATGCGGACTACCATCGGGCGGCAACCTTCATGGAGGTCCGTTCTCTGGCCGCTCAACTTGGTCTTGCCGGAGACGTGCACTATTTGGGCCCGGTGCCCGAGGAGGATATGGCGGCGCTCTACACCTTGTCGGTCGGGCTCGTGATGCCAACTTTCTTCGGCCCCACCAACATCCCGCCTCTTGAAGCTTGGCACTTCAACCGCCCCGTCATCACGTCAGATATCCGTGGCCTGCGCGAGCAAAGCGGGGACGCGAGCATCCTGATCGATCCTCGTTCACCGGAAGATTTGGCCCAAGCCATGCTGCAACTCTGGCAAGACAAGGCCTTTTGCGCCGAGTTCGGGGAACGAGGCAGAAAGCGACTTGCGTCGTACACCTGGGACGCTTTCGTCAACGGCATTGCCGCCATCCTCACCGAGGCCTGCGAACGTGTCCGCGCGGGGTGCACACCGAAGTTCCCTGGAAGCGCTCTGCTTTGATCCCGTTCCGCCGCTTCCAATGTCACGTCGCAACGGCGGGAAGCGGGGGCACGGCTTGAACGCTGCGCAGCAGGTTGATACTTTCAGGCCGACGGTCAACCAAGGAATTGATCTTGCAGAGTTTGGTCAGCCTATCTGCGTTCCCGAAATCTGGCGTAACGTATCTGAGCTTCCTGCTTTTTTACAGCCTCTTTCCTGACGATTGCGACGTTCACGATCTCGAACGAAAGTACATCATCGACATTCATGCTCACCCGAACGGTGCATTCGCGCTCCCGTCAAATCTGCATCTCTACAAGTCACATTTTCCATATATTGCTAACCAGCCGGTGATTCGGCGGACAAGCAAGACCATCTATTTGATCCGACATCCGATCGACGTGATGATGTCGGCTTGGGATTTTGAGAGATTAACCGGCACCAAAAATCGAACTCCTCAATCCCCGTCGTTTCGTGCATTCGTCAGGCGCTGGATCGGAACAGGCGGCACGGCATTTCCTCAATTTGGCTCTTGGGTTGCTCACGTACGATCATGGCTCAGTCAATCGGCGATACCGGTACATTTGGTAACCTATGAGAACCTTGTCGACAAACCGGCAGGTGAGCTTGACGCCATTCTCAAGTTTGTCGGAGCAGAGGTCCCGGAACGGCAACGTCTTGCGGCGATCGAGCGGAGTTCCATGAAGTCCATGGCCGCGCTTGAGGAACACGAGATCAAAATGAAAATCGAAGGCGTATTCTACAGCGATCGGGTCGCAGAAGGGTATGGCCTCGGCCGCCGCTTCATCAACAAAGGCTACCGGGACAGTTACCGACACGTTCTGACTGATGAGGAGCGTGCAATTACAGACCACACATTCGGATTCGAAATCCAAACCTATTTCGCAAGGCGGTGAACTCGACGGAGCAGGAACTCGGGCAATCGCCCTTGAAATCATCGAGTTTTGCGTCGCCGTTCAGGCTACCGCATTCTCGGGTTCGTCCTTGCGAAGCAAATAGGCGACGCTCCATGTCGAGGTGGATGCAGGCAGGCCAGTCAGAAATTCCTCGCTTTTCACACAGTACAAGCCGGAATTCCGCGCGAGACGCTCAATCTCCTCTGGGAACACGTATCGCATCACGTGCTCTTCACTAAACCGCTCGATCGCGCCCGTTGCTCGATCCCGGCACTCCAGATCAAAAATGACATTCACGGTCTGTCGCTCGGCATCAAGCGTCGGACGGGTGATCCGCCGCACGTGATGGCGTTCGTCGATGGCCTCCTTGACCTGATATGACGGCTGCTGTGCCAAAACCGCCGGTCCGTACCAAACGTCAAACAGGAACGCGCCTCTGGGCCGGAGGTGGGCAGCGGTCATGCCGAATGCCGCGCGAAGCGCTTCATCGCTCGCCTGATAACTCATCACATGGAACAGAGAAATTACGGCGTCGAACGTGCGGTCAAGCTTTGCCGTACAGATATCACCGACTTCGCAAGAGAAACTGCCGCTTTCCGGCACCGACATTTCTGCAACCTTCGCTTGGGCGATGGCGACCATCTCGGAACTGCGTTCGATGCCGTGAACGTCGAAACCCATCTCTGCAAGATGACAGCCATGTCGTCCGGTTCCTGAGCCCAATTCCAGAATATCGCGTGCGTTCGGAGCGGCTGCTCGAATTTCCTTCGCGACGTAGCGCGCTTCAGCCACATAGTCCTTATCGCGATACAGGAGATCGTAGTAGGCCGAATACTTGCCAAAACTACTCATATTGGCTTGGCGGATCGCTGCTTCAATGCTGCCGGTATCTTACTCGAGAATTGGTTTTTGTCTTGGTCGCCTGCATACGGACCCTGCTTGACCTCGATCATCTCAATTTCCTCCAGCACCTCAAATCCGTGTCCACCCTTGATCAGTAGGACCACGTCACCGGCCTTCAACTCGCGGCTCTCAACGTAGTTCTGCTGCAGATCAAAGAAGTCCACGCGCAGGCGCCCCCGTTTGATGAGCAACGTCTCCTGACTGTACGTCACACTGCGGGGAACAGGATTGTGGAAGTGCGGATCAATTATCTTTCCAGTCGGATGTCGCATATAGGCCAATTGCTGGGACAGTTCATGCGGCGTGAAGAAACTCACGCCGTCCTGAGAGAATTCATCACGCACGATCAATGCGAGCATTTCACCATCGTGCTCGATTGTCTCGACCGCTTTGTTCATTCGATAGTTTGCCTCCCGATATTGGAGCGCAGAAAGGCACCAATGATCTTCGTGCTATTAAGTTAGTTTCCTTGCCACTTCAGCTCTACTCAGTGCCTTTCGCAGAGCCTGGGCAACGTCCTCGGCCTGCTGGCGAGTCAGGGCCACGCCACTTGGAATATAGAAGCCTCGACGACCAAGTCGTTCGGCCACCGGACACGAGATACCTTCGAACAATCCCATCCGGCGAAGCACCGGCTGCTCGTTCATCGGCCAGAAGAACGGCCGCACGCCGATCCCCTGTTCACTCATTCGCCGCATGGCCTCTTGGGCATCGAACGGGACCGCGTCCTTCAGCACGACACCGTAGACCCAGTGGATGTTCTCCGCATATTTGGTCCGTGGTGGCAAGCGATCGATAATGTCCAGGTCCACCAACAACTCATCATACCACGCGCCGATGCGACGCTTCAGCTCCACAGTGTGCCGCAGACGCTCGATTTGCGCCACCCCAACCGCAGCCTGCAGATTGCTCATGCGGAAGTTCCAGCCGAGCTCCTCATGCACAAACCGGTGCGTTCTGCCAAAGCATAGGTTTCGCAAATCGCGACACCGCTCCGCCAGCCGGTCGTCGTTGGCGAGCACCATGCCGCCTTCGCCAGTGGTCACATGCTTGTTGGGGTAGAAGCTGAATGTCGCGATATCGCCAAACGAGCCGACCGGTCGGATGCTCCCAGAGCACGACCGGTACTCTTGCCCGATCTGCTCCGCGCTGTCTTCGATGATCCTCAAACGGTGACGCTTGGCGATGTCCACGACCGGGTCCATATCGACCGGAAGTCCATAGATGTGGACGACCATGATCGCCTTGGTGCGGGGCGTAATCTTCGACTCGATCTGGGTGGGATCGACGTTCCAGGTCACGGGGTCGCTGTCGACCACCACTGGGACGGCCCCGGCACGTACAATAGCGGCCGCGCAGGCAATGATCGTAAAGCTCGGCAGTATCACCTCGCAGCCAGGGCCGAGGTGGAGCGCCCTGACAGCCACTTCCAGCGCCGCTGATCCATTGGCGACGGCTACACCGTGGCGTTGGTTGGCCAGCGCAGCCATGCGCTCCTCGAGTTGACGGACAAACGGTCCATCCGAGGAAATCCAGCCCGACTCAATGCACTCGGCCAGATACTTGGCCTCATTGCCGTCCAGCAACGGCTGATTGACTGGAATCCGAATTGGCGGCGTCTGTGACATTTCTGAGGGCGCGGGCACTTGCCGTATCGCGCAACGTCTCCAAAGGGCACCCCTAAAGCTAGTTCAAGGATGCATCGAATTGAACGGTGATGTTCCCGTTGTGTATAAGAATTTCGGGTACCCGAACCCAGCTGCCACGATGGGGCTCTCCGACGGCCAAGGGTCGGTCCTCGTCACGAGGAATGGCATGAACAAAAATCGCGTCAAAATCGGCATCGTCGGGTTCGGCCGCTGGGCCAAGGTGCTGGCGCGTGCCGCTCGCACCTCCGAGCAGCTCGAAATCGTTGCGGGCTACAGCCGCTCCGAGCAGAATTGGGCATCGTTCGAGCGCGAGTACGGCATTCGCTCGGTCCCCGAACTGTCCGCGCCGCTGACTGATCCCCAAATTGCGGGCGTGATCCTGACCGTGCCGAACGAGCAGCACCTGCCGCTCGCGCGCGAGGTCGCGGCAGTCCGCAAGCCGTCGTCGGACACAGATCTGATCGAGCAGGTGAAGATGTTCAGGGACTCCGACCCAGCTGGATCGAATGCAGTTTCGGCTCGAGATACCTTAGGGTCGCGACTTATAACCAATAGCTGACGGTTGCGGCGATGCATCGACCCAGCGCCCGCCCGACTTCAGCACATGGATGATGCCGCTGATGACCCGGACGTCATCAACCCGCGGCTAGACTGAGGTAATCATGCCCTGCCCGTTCTACGTCCTGCACTACAAGCCGAATCGCGAACGACGCGATTATCTTCGTCGCACACTCGACCAGACATCCCTTCGTCCAATTTATGTTGAAGAGATGGATGCTGGCGAGTTCCCGATACATCATTTCTACCGCTACGATGAGGCGACCTTCACCCGGATGGTGATGTATTTTGCTGACAACAATATCGGTACCGTGATCGGTTTGAAAGAGCGGCCAACCGAGCCGTGGGCAAATTGCATCCGTGACGCAGGGCTGAAATATCGTACAGTCAAAGAGGTATTGGAACGGGCGCCATGGCTCCGTCCGCAGGAGCTAACGCCAGCCGCGGTAAGCCTCGTTCTCAAACACATGTTTGCGTTGCGCCGCATCGTCCAAGGCACTTGCGATTATGCAATCGTTGCCGAGGATGACATCCTGCTTAACGACCATTCGGTCAGTTACCTCTGCCATCTGCAAGCTTCTACGCACCAAGGTCTACTGGGTCGAGCCGTTGGTGTTCGACCACGGGTCCCAGGTCAAAAAATATCCTTCGACCATCGTTGGGCCATAGGTATGAAAATCATCTCCGGGAAGTTGGCTCAGGTCGCAACCATCAAACTCCCGCACAATGCAACGCGCGAGTTTTTTCATCGTGGTACGCCCGCCGATTTGGGCGTACTTCAGCAGATGTTCGGTAAGCAAGACTATTCGCTTCAAAGATTGAGGCGGTGCGACGAGTTGCGATCCACTTTTGAATCAATGGCGAAACCCTTAATCATAGATGCCGGAGCCAATATCGGCGCCAGCGTTCTTTGGTTCGCAATGAGTTTTCCTAAAAGCCATGTAATCGGTTTTGAACCCGATGCCGAGAATTTTGCATTTCTTTCTGCAAATACATGCGGCCTTGATGTTGATATTCGTAAAGCGGCTATCGGCAGCATTGATGGCCACGTAACGGTTACCGATCCTGGTGAAGGTGAATGGAGCTATCGCACCTTTCTAGACCCAGCAGGCGATTGTGAATTGGTTTCGATAACCCGCGTAATAGAAAGTGCATCCAACCAGGGATACAATCCGTATATTGTTAAGATCGACATTGAAGGTGGGGAGCAAAACCTATTCGCCGCCTCAACAGAATGGGTTGAAGACCTCCCGATCCTTATTATTGAACTCCATGATAAATTTATGCCGAAACAGAGGACCTCACATAACTTTCTTAAGTGTGTAGCGAAATATGATCGCGATTTCATCAGCATCGGTGAGAACATTTTCTCTTTGAAAAATTGACAGGAAGTTTGTAAATTTGCGTGACCGGATCCAAAACCAGCTTGAAGTGCTGGCGATCAGTGGCGACCAAGTCGATAGCGCGGGTAGAGCTACGGGTACTCACTACCAAGTCCGGTGACAGGCTTAGTACCGATCCAAGAGGTACGGATTCAGTTTGAATGGCATGGCTTCGTCGAGCGGCGGAGCATGATGCAGATCACGGCGAGGCGAATGAAGGCGGCAACGGTTCGTGCGTAGCGCTCGAAGTCGCGCGCCAAGCCACGATTACGACTGATCCAGGCAATGTTCTCTCGACGATCCAGCGCTTGCCTACCTTTGGGTGCCGCACGCGACGCGACCCCTCTCAGCAGGCCCCGGCCGGTAGGCGACAAGACGCGGCACGCCGCGATTGTCGTCCCGGATGGTGAGCCCGGCCGCCTCGCCGATGCTGTGCACCTTCAAATTTAGTGTCGCGCTACGGTAGACCGCGAGCGCGGTGTCGGGATCGAGGCCGGCAGCGAGGAGTTGTCGGCATAGCGCCAGCACAGGCGTCGCGGATTGTGCTGTGATGCCGGCGGCGGTGCAGGTGGTGGCGCCGATTAGCTCGGCACGAATGGAGTTGTCGTCGCGCTTGCGCACGAACGTGGGTTGGATTAATTCAGTCATTGCCAATCCTTTATTGCCCGGTTCGCCCTGCAAGGCGGCCGGGCTTTTTTCTTGCACCCGGCACCGGACCTGAAACCGCAGCTCCAGTTGGAGGCAGTTCTCGAAGTCCCAGCGTGGATCAAACTAGGAATGACCAATCGTGATGATCAGTTTCGTGAACCTGAGGGCTTTGGTTCAGCAATCGCGCTTGGGCTCTGGAGCGAGCTGTTGATTTCAGATAAGCCACCGCGCCTCGATCATCCAAAAAACGTGCACTATGCTGATCATTTTTGGTCGATGCCGAAGTGGCGCAAAGACTTGGGACTTAAGCCACGGGAGAAATCGTCATGAAGGGCCACGTCCGCGAACGGCCGCCCGGTTCCGGCAATTGGTAGGCCATCATCGACATCCGCGACGCCACGACCGGTAAGCGCAGGCGGAAGCGGCACAGTCTGCCGGCCACCGGCAAACGCGAGGCTCAGATCGAGTGTGCCCGCCTGATCTCCGCCATCGAGGGCGGGACCTACGTCGAGGCCAACAAGATCACGGTGAGGAACTTCATGGAGCGATGGCTGGAACACATCCGGCCACAGGTCGCGCCACGCACGTTCGAGCGGTACGAGGAAATCGCCGTAAAGAACATCACGCCAGTGTTGGGCGGGCTCATTCTCGGCAAGCTGAAGCCAATGCAGATATCGGAGGCCTACGCCAAAGCCCGCAGCAGCGGACGCAGGGATGGCAAAGGCGGCCTCTCTGCGCGCAGCGTCGGGCACGTCCACCGCGTTCTCAAGCAAGCCCTCGGGCAAGCTGTTCGCTGGGAGATGCTGTTCCGCAACCCGGCCGACGCTGTCGATCCCCCGAAGGTCGAGCGGCCCACCATGAAGACCTACGACATCGCGCAGACTGCTGCGCTGATCGAGGCCCTCCGCGGATCGCGGATGCTGGTCCCTGCCCTGCTCGCCGTCCTCTGCGGGCTTCGGCGTGGTGAGATTGCCGCACTGCGCTGGGGCCGTGTTGACCTCGCAACCGGACAGATGTCGGTGGTCGAGAGTGCCGAGCAGTCCCGCACCGGCGTCCGTTATAAGCCACCCAAGAGCGGCAAGGGCCGGACGGTGGCGCTGTCATCGACGTTGATCGACGAGCTAAAGGCCTACCGGCTGCGGCAGGCCCAAGCCCTGCTCCGCATCGGGGTCCGAATGGACGATACGACCTTCGTCTGCACCCGCGAGGATGGCGAACCGCTGCAGCCGAACACGCTGACAATCGGTTGGGAGCGCGAGATTGTCAGGACCGGCCTCCCCCGCATCCGCTTCCACGACCTCCGCCACGCGCATGCGACGCATCTGTTGGCCTCAGGCGTCCACCCGAAGATTGCGAGCGAACGGCTGGGCCATTCCAAGGTCGGCATTACGCTCGATCTCTACAGCCACGTGATGCCGGGGATGCAGGAGGATGCCGTCGCCAAGGTACAGGGTGGCCCAGCGGAAGCCCTGGACCACCGTTCCGCGCAAAGTATCCTAAGGAAACCGTCAGACGTTGCGGAGAGTGCTATGGGAAAAGGCCGCGTCGGAGACGTTCAGTCCACCCATGTTGATGGTCATGACGGTCCAGGCTTCGTGCTCTACGACGACAGTGGGCGGCCGTGCGCAAGCTTCGTCTACGACAGCGACGCGATTACTTGGTCGCAGCCCTACGCGATGTGGTCGCCGTACAGGGAACGAGCCGGCCCTGAAGGGCAAGCGCAAGCCCTAGGACGCGCCAGGATCGAATGATCTGCAACGGGGGGCACATCGCCCCCCGTTCTTAATTTTGGCTGCATGGACGGCGTTCCAGTCCACGACCAGCCGCTACCCACCATAGTCTGCCGGCGCGGCATGTCCTGCCAGTTAGGACGAGCGTCGGCGCCAATGATGCCACAGCGGGTGCAGACCATCCTGGGTCCGAACGACCGCACTAGAACGTGGTTGGGATAGTCCTTCACGTCCAGAACTGCAGAGTGGTGGCAAATCCAGCACGACACATCGAGCCGGCCGACGCCGTTCTCGTGCATGTTGCCGAGGTCCATCGGCACGCCGTCGTCGCGATCCATTGGCATGAACGAAACGTGGCCAAAAATCGCTATCGAAACAAGATTGGGTAGCAAAGCGGTAGCAAACCCGTCGTGCAGCGGGCTGCTGGGCGTGCCGAGCTAATTGACACGCCGTCGCTAAGCCTCAGGATTATTTGGAGAATGGCGGAGAGAGGATTATTTGGAGAATGGCGGAGAGAGAATGGCGGAGAGGAAGGGATTCGAACCCTTGATACGGGGTTAACCGTATAACGGTTTAGCAAACCGCCGCCTTCAGCCACTCGGCCACCTCTCCGTGGCGGCCGGTATGCCCGACGGATATGGCCTTGACAAGGCGCCGTCAGGCCGCGGCGCGCAGCGCCGGCGCGGGCGCCACGGCAGGCTCCGGGTGGACCTTGAGCCAGTCGCGCGCGGCGCGCTGAGCCTGCCCGATCTCTGAGTCCGACATCTCGGCCGCGATCTCGCGCCGCAGCCTTGCCGCTTCCGGATTGCCCTTCATGGCGGCGAGGTTGAACCACATGTGCGCGCTGACGAGGTCGGCCGGCACGGACCGCCCGCTCGCGCACATCATGCCGCGCTCGAACAGCACGTCGGCAGTCGACGGCGCTTCCCCGAGGCCCGCAACCGCAACATCCAGGATCTCACAAATTGCCATCTTCGTCTCCCGTTAGCGCGCGCCGCTTGCATGCAGGCGTCGCTGTTTCCCAGCGGCCGGGAAGCCCGACCGGATGGCGCGATCATCGGGAGAAAATTTGAATGGTGGTTTAAGCGACGCGATGAATCGAGCGTGAACGCTGAGCTCTCGAACGATCGCGGCAAGGCCGCGTTAACAACGTAAAGCCGCATTGCACCGGGATTCCGCGTTCGCGTTGATCGTGCGCTAACCGATCGCGTTGGGGCAGCGATAACCACGCGCGCGGACGTGTGCACCTTGTTTCAGCGCGCGCGCTGGCCGAACAGGACCGCGCGCACCTTGGGATCGTTCACGTCGACGCGGCCTGCCTCCTCGACGCGGATGCTCATGCCGCGCTTGACGGCCGGCCGCGCCCGCACTGTCGCAAGCCAGCGCTTGAGATGCGGGAACGCCGCGAAGTCTTCGCCATGGCGCTCGGCAAGCCTGATCCAGCCGACGCACGCCATATCGGCGATCGAGTAATGACCGGCGAGGAAGTCGCGCTCCTCCAGGCGCGTGTTCATCACGCCGTAGAGGCGGTTGAGTTCGTTGCGGAAGCGATCGATAGCGTATTGCTGCTTTTCGGCCGCAGCATAGCGGGTAAAGTGGTTCGCCTCGCCGGCCTTGGGCCCGAGGTTCGCCATCTGCCAGAACAGCCACTCGTCGACCTGCACGCGGGCACGTTCCTGCGCCGGATAGAAGCGGCCGGTCTTGCGGCCGAGGTATTGCAGGATCGCCCCAGACTCGAACACCGAGATCGGCCGCCCGCCCGGCCCCTCGGGATCGACGATCGCAGGCATACGGTTGTTGGGCGAGATTTTCAGGAACGCCGGCGCAAATTGATCGCCGCGCGCAATATTGACCGGAATCACGCGGTACGGCAGCCGGCACTCTTCCAGCATGATCGAGACCTTGTGGCCGTTCGGCGTCGGCCAGAAGTAAAGCTCGATCGGGCGAGCAGGCTTGCCGCGCATCGGCCGGACCACAGACCCGCGTCGTGACTTCGAGCGTCGTCCGATGGCCATGGCACTCTTCCTTCGTGTTGCGAACGATCGTAGGCTTTGACCCGTCTAGGACCGCCGCACTCGACCTGCAAACCGGCGGCAACGCGGGGGCGACGGCCGTGATAGAGGGAGTCTAACGATGTTGAAGCATGTGCTGGCGGCAGCGTTGGCGGCCGCCTTGATCGGTGCCCCGGCGGCGCCCGCCTGGTCGCAAGCCGCGACCGAAAAGACTGACAAACAGCCCCCAAAGACCACTCAGAAGACGTCCGAGGCCAAACCGGCGAAGAAGCTCACGCCGCAGCAGCAGAAGATGAAGGACTGCGGTGCGAAGTGGCAGGCCTACAAGAAGGAAAAGAACGTGAGCGGCCGGGCCGAGTACCGCAAATTTCAGAGCACCTGCCTGAAGGGCTGACGACGCGGCGCACTGCGTTGTGCACTGCGCTGCAGCATACGATACCGATCTCCGAAAACACCGAGGGCGTCGACGAGACTGCCAGTCTCGTCGACGCCCTCTGCCGTCTATCGGTCCTGGGAGGTCTTCAGGTCGACCGCTTTGCGCTGATCGACACTGCGACACTCACCGGTCCGGATGACGTGCTCTTCGACGCAAAGCCGAAGATTCAAACGGCGAGAACTACTTCTTCTTGCGACGCTTCATCGTCTTCTTCGCCGCCTTCTTCGCCTTTGCCTTTCTCTTCTTCGCCATTGCTGCCCTCCTAGCCACGATAAGTGGCGATGTCGGAACAGTGCCGTCGCGAATCGACATGCACTGCATTCCGATTACACCAGTGCGACTGAAAAAACACTGACTCCACTTAACGGAGCGTGTACGAGCGCGCGAAAACCGCCGTCGGTGCTGACTACTCGATGCGTGACGCGATCCGCAACTCGTCACAGCACACGCACACTGCGACGAACGCACATGCAATTTTTCTGATACGACGCAAATCCATATGCTGCCTGCATTCTCCGAGAATCGCGCGATGCCAAATTTGTCGCGCGCTATTGACATCGTCGGAGTTCGCGCAGGACGCATGCAATGGTCGAAAACGCTCGTCCTGTGGCGTTTTTACCAAGTTCAAAAATTTTTTCCACAGAACGCCAAAACAGCCGTTGCGCGGACGCTGAACCGATCAAAAACGCGCAAATCGCTCCGCACTGATTCGCATCTGGCGGTCGCCAAGACACGCTTTGCATTCGTTGCAGATGAGCCGATCGGCGCCTTGCGCAGACGTTTTCGCATGATGTGCGAGCCCGGATGCGCGCGTGATTGACGACGCGAACCGGTCCGATCGTGCGCCAGAGCTACGAGCCGAGCTTCTTGCGCAAGAGCTCGTTGACGGTCTGCGGATTGGCCTTACCGCCCGAGGCCTTCATCACCTGGCCGACGAACCAGCCGATCGCCTTCGGGTTCGACTTTGCGTCGGCGACCTTGTCCGGGTTCTTGCTGACGGTCTCATCGACGAGCTTTTCGATCGCGCCCGTGTCGCTGACCTGCTTCATGCCGCGCTGTTCGACGATGGCGCGCGGGTCGCCGCCCTCGGCCCAGATGATCTCAAATAAGTCTTTGGCGATCTTGCCGGAGATGGTGCCGGACCCGATCAGGTCCAGGATCGCGCCGAGTTGGATCGCCGAGACCGGCGCGTCGGCGATGTCCTTGGCCTCCTTGTTGAGGCGGCCCGTCAGCTCGTTGATGACCCAGTTGGCGGCGATCTTGGGATCGCGTCCCTCCGCCACCGCCTCGAAGTAGTCGGCCCCGGCGCGCTCGGCCACGAGCACGTCGGCGTCGTAGGCCGACAGCCCATGCTCGCGCATGAAGCGCGCCTTTTTGGTGTCCGGCAGCTCCGGCAGGTGCGCCGCGAGCGCTTCGACGTAGGCCCGGTCGAACTCGAGCGGGAGCAGGTCCGGGTCGGGGAAGTAGCGGTAATCGTGTGCCTCTTCTTTGGTACGCATCGGGCGGGTCTCGCCCTTGCCGGGATCGAACAGCCGCGTCTCCTGCTCGACTGCTCCGCCGTCCTCGATCAGATCGATCTGACGGCGCGCTTCGTGCTCGATCGCCATGCCGATGAAGCGGATCGAGTTCATGTTCTTGATCTCGCAGCGCGTACCGAGCGGCGCACCGGGCTTGCGCACCGACACGTTCACATCGGCGCGCAGGTTGCCTTTCTCCATGTCGCCGTCGCAGGTGCCCAGGTAGCGCAGGATGGAGCGGACCTTGGCAACGAACGCCTGGGCCTGTTCTGCCGAACGGATATCCGGCTTCGACACGATCTCCATCAGCGCCACGCCCGCGCGGTTGAGATCGACGTAGGACAGCGTCGGGTGCTGGTCGTGCAGCGACTTGCCTGCGTCCTGTTCGAGATGCACGCGCTCGATGCCGATGCGCACAGTCTCGCCGTCCGGCATATCGACCGCGACCACCCCCTCGCCCACGATCGGCTGCTTGTACTGGCTGATCTGATAGCCCTGCGGCAGGTCGGGATAGAAATAGTTCTTCCGGTCGAACACCGATTTCAGGTTGATCTTCGCGTTCAGGCCGAGGCCGGTGCGGATCGCCTGCCGCACGCACTCCTCGTTGATCACCGGCAGCATGCCGGGCATCGCGGCATCGACCAGCGAGACCTGAGAGTTCGGCTCGCCGCCGAATGCCGTGGAGGCACCGGAGAACAGCTTTGAATGGGAGGCGACCTGGGCATGCACCTCCATGCCGACGACCACCTCCCAGTCACCCGTCGCGCCACGGATCAGTTTCGAGGCTTTGCTCTGAACGCTCATTGTCTTGTTCCCTGAGCCCCTCCCATCGCGTGCGCGCCCGACAAGGTCAAGGTCGCACCGACGTATCCCCCTCCCCGCTATCGCATGCGCCTGCAGCGGCCTAAACTTCTGCGGCAAGTCGGACAGGAAGGGCTCATCACGCAGGGGCACCACATGATCGCAAAGTTCTCGGCCGCCACAGCCGGCGCGCTGCTGTTGACCGACTTGGCCGGGGCCGAGAGATCAAGGTTCTGTCCACCCAGGCCACCGAGGAGGCCTACCGCGAGCTTGTACCGCAGTTCGAGAAGGCGAGCGGGCACAAGGTCACGACCGTGTTCACCGGCACGCTCGACGCCAACAAGCGGCTCGCTGCCGGCGAACACTACGATGTTCTGATCATGGCGAGCGACGCGATCGACGGCCATATCAAGAGCGGCAAGGTCGCCGCCGGCGCGCGGGTCGACTTGGCGCGATCCGGTGTCGGCGCAGGCGTCAAGGCGGGTGCGCCGAAGCCCGACATCGGCTCGGTCGAGGCCCTGAAGAAGACGCTGCTGTCGGCGAAGTCGATCGGCTATTCGACCGGCCCGAGTGGCGTCTACATGGTGAGCCTGTTCGCGAAGCTCGGGCTCGCGGACGCGCTCAAGCCCAAGCTCAAGCAGACCCCGACCGGCGTGTTCGTCGGCACTATCGTCGCCAACGGCGACGCCGAGATCGGCTTCCAGCAGGTGAGCGAGATGTCGCACTTTCCGGGCGTCGACTATGTCGGCCCGCTGCCGGAAGAAGTCCAGCGCTACACCACGTTTTCGAGCGGCGTCATCGCCGGCACCAACGAGGCCGAGGCGGCGAACGCGCTGGTGAAGTTCATCACCGCGCCCGCTGCCGCGAGCGCCTACAAGAAGCGCGGCTTGGAGCCGAGCTGACCGGTAGTAGTACCATGGCCACCATCCAGGTCCTATCGTCGCTCGCGACCCGCGAGGCCTATCTCGAACTCATGCCGCCGTTCGAGAGCCGGACCGGCCACCGGGTGATGACAACCTGGGCCGGCACCGTCGACATCATGAAGCGGATGGCGGCCGGCGAAAGCCACGACCTCATCATCGTCGCGAGCGCTTCGGTCGACGAACTGATCCGGCAGGGCAAGGTCGTGCCCGGCAGCCGGATCGACATGGCGCGCACCGGCATCGGCATGGCGGTCCGCGCCGGCGCGCCGCACCCCGACGTTGGCTCGGCCGAAGCGCTCAAGCGCGCGCTGCTCGCGGCAAAGTCGGTCGGCTGCTCCACCGGCCCGAGTGGCGCCTACCTTATCGGTCTGTTCGAGCGCATGGGGATCGCGGCCGAGGTGAAGGCGAAGACCCGCCAGGTGCCGTCGGGCATGACGGTCGGCACGATCGTCGCGAGCGGCGAGGCCGAAATCGGCTTCCAGCAGGTCAGCGAACTGGTGCACTTCGATGGCGTCGACTACATCGGGCCGCTGCCGCCCGAAGTACAGCACGTCACCGTGTTCTCGATTGGCCTCGATGCGAAGTCGAAGGAGCCTGAGGCAGCGCGAGCTTTGGCTAGCCACCTCACCGGGCCTGCCGCCCGGCCCGTGATCGAAAAGCACGGGCTTGAGCCGGGGTAGATAAAGACGGCGGAGACGCCTTCGAAACGGCGCGGTATCAGCGCCACGCCATGCCGGTGGTCGACGGCATGACAGCTGCGACCGGCACATCCTGGGACTTGGGCGCGGGCGGCGCCGGCCGCGGGCCGGGACGGCCGCCGACACTCGACAGGAACTCACGGAACACCGGGTTGCTGCGCAACGCATCCGCCCCTGCCGCGATCAGCATGTCGACCTGATTGGCCGGCAGGTTGAAGCGTGTCTCAACCGCGTTGAGAGCCTTCTCGCGCTCGGGTCCGAGTTGGTCGAAGGCGATCCGGTTGATAAGGAACTTCAGGTCGCGGCAATTCCAGTTCGGACCGGCGCCAAATTTCCGGCGCTGCTCCTCCGAAAGGCTGCAACGCCAGCGGATCAGCTGGCTCTGCCAGTCGTTGACGGTGCCCTGGAACGCCGTGAAGGCCGCGCTCACGCTCGCCTCGGTCGCGGTGTCGGCGGTCGCCATGATCATCTCGACGCCGCTCGGGCCCTCCACGGTCTTGTCCCAATTGCCGGACGGGCCGCGCCCGGCGTCGACCACGATGTAGATCGCGCGGCGCAGCCGGACCGCCTGCTGCGGCGAGAACGGCCCGTAGGGCGTCTCGGAGGTGAGCCTCGCAATCGTGAAGCCGGACAGCCCGAAATTGTCGACGAGCCCGCCGTCCATCAGCTTGACGTAGTTCATCGCGCCGTCGTTGTAACGGGTGAGAGCGTTGGCAAAACTCTTCAGCATGGGCGCTGCGTTCGGGTTGCGCCGCACCCTCTCAACCCAGGGCGGGGGCTTGTCGGTGCATTCCCGCGGATAGGCCTTGATTACGACTGGCGCGAACACGACCGGCACGGCGGCCGAGGCCGCGACCGCGTTGGCGATCGGATAGGCTGAAAGGTCGCTGCAGAGCGCGATGAAGGCCGCTTCACCGAAGATGAATGAGGTGCGGTTGTAGATGTCGGAGGCGTTGATCCAGACGCGCGGGCCCGGCACGCGCCGGAAATCCGCGAAGGTCGCGTCGTTGAACAGGTTCGCGTTCAGCCACCGCGAGAATTGAGTTGAGTCGTTGACGCCGCCGCCGAACGCCTTGACGAGGTTGACCGGGGTGATGTCGGTCGTGATCGCTTCCTCGGCGTTGCGAAGGAGAAATCGCTCGCGGAAGTCGTCGAGCGCGGCGCGCTTCTTTAAGCCATAGTAGGCGGTGAGCACCGAGCCGCCGGAGACGCCTGAGACGAAATCGACGCGGTTGAGGAGCGAGCCCGTGCCCGAGCGGCTGGTGATGCGGGTGCGGTCAACCTCGGCCAGGACACCGAAGGAAAACGCCGCTGCCCGAGTGCCGCCGCCGGAGAACGCCAGGCCAACCAGGACATCGTCGGATTCGTCGGGCGGCGCAGTGCGGCCGGCCGCGAAGGCATCGGCGGCACTGCCGGTGATCGGGCGGTTGATCGGGTTGTTCACGCCCGTAAGCGAACCGCAGCCGGCGAGCCATGCTGCCAGCGCCAGCGCAAGCGCAACCCTGCAAGCAACCCCTGACCGAACCAACGACTCCCCCGCGGGGATCCGAACGCCCCTGAAGCTCTGCGGCTCCATTCTGTTTGTTTGTTATCCGCGGCGCGCCGCGGACCGTCAATAGCGGTAAATTCTTTATTACCTAGAAAGCTTTATGATTCAAATTCGACGGAACTTGGTTAATGCTGTGTTGCTCTGCGGAATGCCATGGAATCGGCACACATAAGGCGCAATCGGGGATTGCACGGGCTGCGCTACCACCACTTTTTCGGTCGGTAATGCCCCGCAGACACTTCCATCACCTGAGCCAACGAAAACAGCGTCTCTTCGTCGAACGGACGGCCGATGAGCTGCAGCCCAAGCGGCAAGCCCTGCCCGTCGAGGCCCGCCGGCACCGACAGGCCAGGGAGCCCTGCCATGTTCACCGTCACGGTGAACACGTCGTTGAGATACATCTCGATCGGGTCGGCCGCACCCTTCTCGCCGATACCGAACGCGGCCGACGGCGTCGCGGGCGCAAGCATGGCGTGGATACCGTCCGCAAAGCAGCGTTCGAAGTCGCGCTTGATGAGTGCTCGGACTTTCTGCGCCCGCAGGTAATAGGCGTCGTAGTAGCCGGCTGACAGCACATAGGTGCCAATCATGATGCGGCGCCGCACCTCGCGGCCGAAGCCCTCGGCGCGGGTCTTCTCGTACATGCCGGTGATGTCGCGGCCGGGCGCGCGCAGCCCGTAGCGCACGCCATCGTAGCGCGCGAGGTTGGACGAGGCCTCCGCCGTCGCCACGATGTAGTAGGCCGGCAACGCGTACTTGGTGTGCGGCAGCGACACCTCGACGAGCTCGGCGCCGGCGGCCGCGAGCCAGGCGCGGCCCTGCTCCCACAGCGCCTCGATCTCGGCCGGCATGCCGTCGACCCGATACTCCTTCGGGATGCCGATGCGCATGCCCCTGACCGAGCGCCCGACCGCAGCCTCGTAATCGGGCACATCGACGTCAGCCGACGTCGTGTCCTTCGGATCGGATCCCGCCATGGAGCGCAGAAGGATTGCCACATCGCGCACCGTGCGCGCGAACGGGCCCGCCTGGTCGAGCGAGGAGGCGTACGCCACGATGCCATAGCGCGAACAGCGGCCGTAGGTCGGCTTCAGCCCGACGATGCCGGTAAATGCAGCGGGCTGCCGGATCGAGCCGCCGGTGTCGGTACCGGTGGCGCCGAGACAAAGCTCGGCCGCGACCGCCGCCGCCGATCCGCCCGAAGAGCCGCCTGGCACCAGCGGTGTGTTGGCGCCCGCGCGCCGCCAGGGCGAGACCACTGGCCCCATGCACGAGGTCTCGTTCGAGGAGCCCATGGCGAACTCGTCGTTGCTGGTCTTGCCAAGCAGGACCGCGCCGTCGCGCCAGAGCTGGCTCGTCACGGTCAATTCGTAGGTCGGCACGAAATTGTCGAGGATGCGCGAGCAGGCGGTGGTGCGCACGCCCGCGGTCGCGAACATGTCCTTGACCGCAAGCGGAATACCTTCGAGCGGCCCGGCCTCGCCCTTGGCGATGCGCGCGTCCGCGGCGTTGGCCATGGCAGAGGCGCGCTCGGGCGTTTCCAGCACGAACGCGTTGAGCGCGCGCGCCCGTTCGATCGCAGCGAGATGCGCATCGGCGAGTTCGGCGGCGGAAAATTTCTTCTGCTTCAGGCCTTCGCGTGCATCCGCGATGGTGAGCGTGGTCAGCTCGTTCATTCCGGCTCGTCGCAAACAAAGCCCGGCTTGGCCGCGGCACCAGGCTTGGCCGCGGTCACCGGTGCAGCCGCGGCGGCATCATCGGCCTGCGGGAACACCGTCACCTCGCACTGCCACGGCTGCGCCTTGCGCTTGGCCTCCTCGACCGCATCGAGATAGGCGTAGTAGAGCTGCATCTCCTCACAGGCCATGCACATCGATCAAAATCCGTTTCTCGTCCCGCCCCTTGCGGCTCGGCCAGGCGGCCTGCCCCGCTACTCTACGACTTTCGGCACCACGAAGTAGTTCCCCTCGCGCGCCGGCGCATTCTGCAGCACCGCATCGGCATCGCCGCCCTCGGTGACGACATCGGTGCGCGTCTTCAGCACCATCGGCGTCACCGAGCTCATCGGCTCGACGCCGGTCACATCGACCTCCGAGAGCTGCTCGACGAACGCCAGGATCGCGTTGAGTTCGCCGCGCAGATGCTCGACCTCGTCGTCGGCGACCGCAACTCGTGCGAGATGCGCAATGCGGCGGACGGTGCTGTCATCGACTGACATATGTGAACTCTCTCGCAGGACTGCGAGCCTATAGCAAAGCCCCTTTCCGGGCGACAAGCGTCCGCTCAGCCCCTGAGCCTGCGCATCACGGCCTGCGCCTCCGCGGCGAGTGCCTTGGTGAGCTCGCCAGCCGGCATGGCGCGGCCAAGCGGGGCGCCCTGCCCGGGCCCACAGCGGCGAAAAATCGCCCGAACCGGCGGCCTCGGCTTTCGCCCGCAGCGGCGCGAGCGCGCCGGCCGCGAGCGGAAAACCCGGCACCTCGTCCGACAAGGGCCCGAGTTCGCGCATCAGCCGGTTGACGATGCCGCGCGCCGGCCGGCCGCTCATCACGTTGGTCAGCGCGGTCGCGGTGTCGGCGGCCTGCGCCAGTGCAGTGCGATGCGGCGCAGACACCTTCGCCTCCGGACAATGCAGATAGGCCGTACCGATCTGCACCGCCGCGGCCCCCAGCGCGAATGCTGCAACGATGCCGCGCGCATCACCGATCCCGCCGGCCGCAATCACCGGCACTGCGACCGCGTCCACGATCTGCGGCAACAGCGCAAATGTTCCGACCTGCGTCGTCACATCGGCGGAGAGAAATATCCCGCGGTGGCCGCCCGCTTCGAAGCCCTGCGCGACAATCGCGGAGACCCCGCGCGCTTCGAGCCAGCGCGCCTCGGCCACGGTCGTGGCGCAGCCGAAAACCAGAATGCCGGCTGAACGCAGT
Source organism: uncultured Alphaproteobacteria bacterium (assembly GCA_963821555.1). Taxonomy (GTDB): domain Bacteria; phylum Pseudomonadota; class Alphaproteobacteria; order Rhizobiales; family Xanthobacteraceae; genus Z2-YC6860. The sequence goes on from CAWGEM010000001.1 coordinate 248,068, forward strand.
GGCGCGAGCAGCCGCTCCTCGGGCAGCCCGTACTGAAAGCTGACGACCTTGGGCCGCAATTCGAGCACCACATCGAGCGCAGCGTCATCGAACGGCGCGCGGTTCGCCTGCGGCGCCGATGCCGCGGGATCGACCCCCAGCTCGCGGTAATATGGCGCGAGCCGGTCGTGCCAGCGCGCCTCCAGCGCATTGTTGGGCGTCGCCGGCGTGTGCGAGAAGAAATTGAGATTGATCGGCTTCTCGGTGCGCACACGGAACCGCTCTACCTGCTCGCGGATCGCCTGCGGCGACAGCATTCCGCAGGGCAGCGAGCCGAGCCCGCCCGCCTCCGCGACGGCGGCCGCGAGTTCGAAATCCATCGCACCGGCCATCGGCGCGAGCACGATCGGCAGTTCGATCCCGCACAGCTCCATCACCCTGCGATCCGGCCACATGCCCGCGCCGCCCTTACCCCAATGATCGCAGCACTATGCCGCCGGTGCGGCCCGGCGGCCAGCGTTCGGCCGACCCGCGCGTTCGCGCCGCACTGAGGCAGGCTTTATGCCCCGCAGAGGCGGTTGTTTCGCTCCCGCCGCGTGCCAATATACCGGCCATGGATGCCCCGAACCCGTCGGCGACGCCGACATTCGCGAGCCGCTCACCGCTCCATATCGGTGCGGTTGGGCTGATCGCGCGCGATCTCGACCTTCTCACGCGCTACTACCAGGGCCTGCTCGGGCTTTCCATCATCAAGCGCGGCGACCGCTTCGTCAGGCTCGGTACCGGCGGCGGCGTGACGCTCCTCGAACTCGAGCACCGGCCGAACGCCAAGCCAGACGATCCTGCGACAGCCGGCCTCTACCACACCGCTTTCTTGATGCCGACGCGGGCCGACCACGCGCGCTGGATTTTGCATATCGCGCACAACCGCGTGCCGATCACCGGCGCCTCCGACCATGGTGTGAGCGAGGCGTTCTATCTCGACGATCCCGAGGGCAACGGCATCGAGGTCTATAACGATCGACCGCGCGAGCGTTGGCAGCGCGAGGACGGCCTGATCGTGATGCCGACCAAGCCGCTCGACATCGAGGCGATCATCCGGGAGGTCGATCCGGCCAGCGCGACCTATCCGGCGGCGCCGGAAGGCTTACGCATCGGCCACATCCATCTGCGCGTCGGCAACGTGGCAAAGGCCGAGGAGTTCTATCGCAGCGCGCTTGGGCTCGATCTCACGCGGCGGCGCGGCGGCGCCACCTTTATGTCGTCGGGCGGCTATCATCACCACGTCGGCGCCAACGTCTGGCACAGCGACGGTGCAGGACGCCGCGACCCCAACCGTGCGGGCCTCGCCTGGTTCGCGGTCGAAGCCTCGAACGCGGCCACCTTTTCCGGAGCGACCGACCGGCTCAAGGCCGCGAACGCGCCGATGCAAACCCATGGGAGCGCGGTCACGACCGCCGATCCATGGGGCACCGGCATCCGCATCACCGGGCCGAATTGAGCGCCCGGCTGCGGTCGCTCATCTCCGGCGGGACAACGCGATGCCGGCCGTAATCCTGCCGCTCGTCGAGGCCGCGGGCCATTGGCCCGATCGCGGCGCCCTGCTCGGCCTCGACCTCGGCACAAAGACCATCGGCGTCGCGGGCTCCGACCCGGAGCGAAGGCTTGCGACCGGGATCGCAACCATCGCCCGCACGCGCTTTGCGGCCGACGCCGAGCGCCTGCTTGCGCTTGCGCAGGAGCGACGCGCGGTCGGCCTCGTGCTCGGCCTGCCGATCAACATGGACGGCAGCGAAGGCCCGCGCGCGCAGTCGACGCGCGCCTTTGCCCGCAATCTTGCGCGACTGACCGACCTCCCGATCGCGCTGTGGGACGAGCGGCTGTCGACCGCAGCGGTCGAACGCGACCTGATCGCGGCCGACGTGAGCCGCGCCAAGCGGGCCGCCGTGATCGACCAGCACGCGGCGGCTTTCATCCTGCAAGGCGCGCTCGACCGCCTCGCGAATCTGCGCAATTCCAAGGCTTGAATGCCATCCAACGGCCGTTCAACATTCCACTGAGCTTTCCACGCACAGACGCTATGATGGAAGCATCATGTTCGATCAATTCCTGGTGGGCGGCATCGTCAGCGTTTGCAACATCACCATCCACGCGCTGGTGATGACGGCGATCGTGCGCGTGGCACAGGGCCTGGCCGCGAAGAGGAGCATATTGCATCCATCGGCATTCCTGGTCGGGGTCATGATCGCGACCGTTTGCGTCTTGATGGCCGCGCACGCTTGCGAGGTGCTTGTCTGGTCGCTGGCTTATCTCATTGTGGGCGCTGCCCCCGCCGGCACCGGTCTCGTCTATTTTGCGTTCGTGAACTACACGACGCTCGGCTATGGCGACATCATCCCCGTGAAGGAATGGCAGCTCCTTGGACCGATGACGGCGATGAACGGCGTGCTGCTGTTCGGGTGGTCGACCGCCGTCATCTTCGAAGTACTCCGAAGAGCAATGGACCTTGGCCGCGATCCCAAAGGGCCGGTTTAGGATCGACCGGAGCACGAAGCGCATCGAGGAGCTGCCTCGAGAGAGTTTCAAACCTCTGTTTCTGCTGGATGCGTTTGGCGCCATCAAAGGCCGCCCACGGTCCGCCGGCGCTTCCCACGGAGGAGGTGTACCCGAAGCAGCGTTCACGCGGGCGGCAGTGCGCGCTCGAGCAACAGCGCCTGCACCGCCGGATCGAGCGCGCTCGTGCCGTAGGTGGCGCCTGCGCGCCCATTCAGCCGCGTTCGCGCGAACGTCTCTGTGACGGCAGCGGGCGCGCTCGCCTTCAAAGCTGCCACGGCGGCCAGCAGCGCGAGCCGTTCGACCGCAAGCCGCGCACGCGCTTCCGCGCTATCGCTTGTCAGCGCGCTCGAAATCGTCGCCATCGCGTCGGCCGCTCCGGGCAGGCCTGCGGCTTCGCGCGCAAGCGCCTCGACGACAGCGCGCGCCGCCTCGCCTTCGCGCGCGAACGCGCGCAACACATCGAGCGCCACGACGTTGCCCGAGCCTTCCCAGATCGCATTCACCGGCGCCTCGCGATAGAGGCGCGCCAGCACGCCGTCCTCGACGTAGCCGTTGCCGCCGAGGCATTCCATCGCCTCGTAGACGAAGGCCGGCGCACCCTTGCAGACCCAATATTTCACTGCGGGTGTGAGCAGCCGCGCGCGCGCCGCTTCCACCGGTGACGCCTGCGCAAGGTCGAGCGACCGGCAGAGCCGCATCACGGCGGCCATCGCGCCCTCCATTTCGAGCGCCATGTCCGAGAGCACCGCGCGCATCATGGGCTGTTCGGCGAGCGGCCGGCCGAACACGCTGCGATGTCGCGTGTGGTGGATCGCCTGGGCGAGCGCCATCCGCGTCAGGCCGGCCGAGGCGATGGCGCAGTCGAGCCGCGTCAGCTGGACCATCTGTAGAATGGCGCGCACGCCGCGCCCCTCCGCGCCGACGCGCAGCGCATAGGCGTCGGCGAATTCCACCTCGGCCGAGGCATTCGAACGGTTGCCCAGCTTGTCCTTGAGGCGCTGAAGCCGCAGCCCGTTGACGCTGCCGTCGGGGCGGAAGCGCGGCAGGAAGAAGCAGGTGAGCCCTTCGGGCGCTTGCGCGAGCACGAGGAAGGCATCGCTCATCGGCGCCGACATGAACCACTTGTGCCCGGTCAGCCGGTAGCCGTCCGCGGCCGGCAACGCGGTCGTGGTGTTGGCGCGAACGTCAGTGCCACCCTGCTTCTCGGTCATGCCCATGCCGATGGTGATGCCGGACTTCTCGCGCCATGGCCGGAACTCCGGGTCGTAGCGCCGCGACGTGAGCTTGGGCATCAGCATGGAGACGAGCGCGGGCTCGCCGCCGAAGGCCGCAACCGACGCCCGCGTCATGGTGATCGGGCACATGTGGCCGTTCTCGACCTGCGCCACCATCATGTAGCGCGCCGCACGTGCGACCTCGCTGGGCGCACCGGCGGCCGCAGCATCGGCCCGCCAGGTCGAGGCGTGCAGGCCTGCCGCAATGCTCTCGGCCATGAAGAGGTGATAGGCGGGATGAAATTCGACGATGTCTATTCTGCGTCCTTTCGCGTCGAATTCCCGAAGTCTAGGGGGGTACTCGTTGGCGAGCCTGGCCTGTTCCAGCATCTGCGCCGAGCCCCACCGCCGGCCGAAGGCCGAGAGCGCGGCGCCTTCCGCACCTGCACCGTTAGCCGTGACCGACTCGCGCAGCGGCAAATCGGTCGAGAACAGGTCGACGTCCTGAAAGGGCGGCGACTGGTTCAGCACCTCGTGGGTCGCGGGCGGGGCCATCGTGTCTCCCACCGCTTTTACCATGGGCGCGACGGGGTTGTTGCGGCGCCACAATTCGACCATGCAATGCGCTGGGGATGCGAGGGCTGGCGGCCTTGCGGGGGTAGCATGTTGCGCCTATAGGAACCGCTTTAATGAACATCGCCCCGAAATCGACGTTCGTCCTCAGCGGCCGCCATTTGCTGGGGATCGAAGGGCTTTCGTACGAAGACATCGTGGGGCTTCTCGACCTCGCCGAGGAGTTCGTTGCGCTCAACCGCCAGATCGAGAAGAAGACCGCGAGCCTGCGCGGGCGCACGCTGATCAACATGTTCTTCGAGGCCTCGACCCGCACCCAGGCCTCCTTCGAACTCGCCGGCAAGCGGCTCGGCGCCGACGTCATGAACATGTCGGTGTCGTCGTCTTCGATCCGCAAGGGCGAAACCCTGATCGACACGGCGGTGACGCTGAACGCCATGCATCCCGACATCATCGTGATGCGGCACCACGCCTCGGGGGCGGTCGAATTGCTGGCGCAGAAGGTCGATTGCTCGGTCATCAACGCCGGCGACGGCAGCCATGAGCACCCGACCCAGGCCCTGCTCGACGCGCTCACCATCCGCCGCCGCAAGGGCGCGATCGAGCAGCTCACCATCGCAATCTGCGGTGATATCCTGCATTCGCGCGTCGCGCGCTCCAACATCATCCTGCTCAATGCGCTTGGCGCCCGCGTGCGGGTGGTGGCGCCCTCGACGCTGCTACCGACCGGCATCGAGCGCTTCGGGGTCGAGGTGACACGCGACATGCGCGAAGGACTTTCCGGCGCCGACATCGTCATGATGCTGCGGCTGCAGCGCGAGCGCATGAGCGGATCGTTCGTGCCGTCGGTCCAGGAGTATTTCGCCTACTATGGGCTCGACCAGCGCAAGCTTGCGTTCGCCAAGCCCGACGCGCTTGTCATGCACCCGGGGCCGATGAACCGCGGCGTCGAGATCGACTCGATCGTCGCCGACGGCGCGCAATCGCTGATCCGCGAGCAGGTCGAGATGGGCGTCGCGGTGCGCATGGCGGTGTTGGAAGCCCTGTCGCGCAACCTGCCGAACGCGTGACGCGATGCTTTCCGACCGCCGCCCGATCCTGCTCGCCAACGCCCGGATCGTCGATCCTTCTCGCGACCTCGATTTCACCGGCGACCTGTTGATCGCCGACGGCGTGATCCGCGAGGCCAAGCGCGGCATTGGCGCGGCCGGCGTCCCCGAGGGCACCGAAATCGTCGAATGCCGCGACAGGATCGCAGCGCCCGGCCTGATCGACATGCGCGCCTTTATCGGTGAACCCGGCGCCGAGCACCGCGAGACGTTCGCCTCGGCGAGCCAGGCGGCGGCGGCCGGCGGCGTCACCACCATCATCTGTCAGCCCGACACCACGCCCGCTCTCGACGACCCGACGATGGTGGATTTCGTACAGCGGCGGGCGCGCGACACGGGCGTCGTGCACGTGCACCCGATGGCAGCGCTGACCAAGGGACTGAAGGGCGAGGAAATGGCCGAGATCGGCCTGCTCAAGGCCGCGGGCGCGGTGGCATTTACCGACGGCACCAAGAGCGTCACCAATGCCCAGGTGATGCGCCGCGCGCTGATTTACGCCCGCGACTTCGACGTCTTGATCGTGCACCACACCGAGGATCCCGACCTCGTCGGCGAAGGCGTGATGAACGAAGGCGAGTTCGCGGCCCGGCTTGGATTGATCGGCGTGCCGAAGGCCGCCGAGACCATCTTGTTTGAACGCGACGTGCGTCTCGTTGCGTTGACCGGGGGCCGCTACCACGCGGCTTCGGTGACGTGCGCTGAATCGCTGGACGTGCTGCGCCGCGCCAAGGATGCAGGCCTTGCGGTCACGGCGTCGGCCTCGATCAACCACATCACCCTGAACGAACTCGACGTCGGCTCCTACCGCACTTTCTGCAAGGTGGCTCCGCCGCTGCGTTCCGAGGACGACCGCCGCGCGCTGGTCGGTGCACTGGCGGAGGGCCTGATCGATGTCGTGATGTCCGATCACAACCCGCAGGACGTCGAGGTCAAACGCCTGCCGTTCGCGGAGGCCGCCGCCGGCGCCGTCGGCATCGAGACCATGCTGTCGGCCGGGCTGCGGCTCGTCCACAACGGCGAATTGAAGCTCATGACGCTGCTCAAGGCGGTCTCGACAACGCCGGCCGAACTGCTCGGCCTGCCCGGCGGCACCCTGCGCCCCGGCGCACCCGCCGACGTGGTGGTGATCGACCCCGATGTGCCCTGGATTCTCGACCGTGACGAGTTGAAATCGAAGTGCCGCAACACCCCGTTCGACGAGGCCCGCCTGCAGGGCCGCGCCGTCCGCACCATCGTCGCCGGTCGCACGGTCTACGAATACGTGTAATAGTCCGCCCGGCACGGGGGGACGGCCGTGGCATCCATCATCGCAAGCCTGCCGACGATCGCGGCGATCGCCGTGGGCTATTTGCTCGGCTCAATCCCGTTCGGACTTGTCGTTACTCGCCTCGCGGGCACCGCGGACATCCGGCAGATCGGGTCCGGAAACATCGGCGCCACCAATGTACTGCGCACCGGACGCAAGAGCCTCGCAGCGGCCACCCTGATCGGCGACATGCTGAAGGGATCGGTGGCGGTCTGGCTCGCGAGCTGGCTATGGGGACGGCAGCCGGCGTTGGCAGCGGGCCTTGGCGCGTTCCTCGGCCACCTCTTCCCCGTGTGGCTGGGATTCAAAGGCGGCAAGGGCGTCTCGACCTACATCGGCGTGCTGATCGCGCTCGCCTGGCCCATCGCGGCCGCATTTGGCGTGATCTGGGTCGCGGTCGCCGCCGCTACGCGTTACTCGTCGCTCTCGGGACTCGTCGCGAGCACGCTTACTCCGCCCATGCTCTGGTTCATGGGGCTCCCGCGGGAGGCGGTGCTGTTCGTGCTGCTGACTGCGATGATCTTCATCATGCATCGCGGCAATATCGCGCGCCTGCTCGCCGGCACCGAAGCCAAGATCGGGGCGAAGTCGGCGCAAGAGCCAACGCCACAAACCTGACGCGCCAGTCTTCTACCCGCGCCGGTTGTCAGCGCCCCGGTATCCGCGCCATTCTTGTCGCCTTGGCGCGGGGGGCGCGGGTGGCGGCGAACGAATTTGCGACCGGTGTTCGTCTGACCGACGCACAGAGGCTCGACTGGCTGCGCCTGATCCGCAGCGACAACGTCGGTCCGCGCACCTTCCGCGCGCTGCTCAACCACTACGGCGGAGCCCGCGCCGCGCTCGATGCGCTGCCCGAACTTGCGCGGCGCGGCGGCGCCAACATGCCCGCCCACGTTCTATTCCCGCGCCGACGCTGAACGCGAACTCGCCGCCGCCGCCAGGCTCGGCGTCGCGCTGGTCGCGCTCGGCGAGCCGGATTATCCGGCACGGCTGCGCATGATCGACGATGCGCCGCCGCTGCTTGCGGTGCGCGGGCAAGCTCACGTCGCTGGGCCAGCCGATGGTCGCTCTGGTCGGCTCGCGCAACGCCTCGGCCGCAGGCGTCAAGTTCGCCGAGCGGATCGCACGCGAACTGGCCGACGCCGGCTACGTCATCGTGTCGGGGCTCGCCCGCGGCATCGATGCCGCCGCCCATCGCGCAAGCGTCGAGACCGGGACGGTCGCGGTGCTGGCCGGCGGGCCACGAGCACATCTATCCGCCCGAGCACGCCGGGCTGCTGCAGCAGATGCTGGCCCACGGCGCCGCGGTCAGCGAAATGCCGATCGGCTGGGAGCCGCGCGGCCGCGACTTCCCGCGCCGCAACCGGCTGATCTCGGGGCTTTCGCTCGGCGTCGTGATCGTGGAGGCGGCGCGCCGATCGGGCTCGCTGATCACCGCGCGGCTCGCGCTCGAACAGGGCCGCGAGGTGTTTGCGGTGCCGGGCTCGCCGCTCGATCCGCGCGCGGAAGGCACCAATGGTCTGCTCAAGCAGGGCGCGACGCTGGTGACCGAGGCCGCCGACGTGCTTGCGGTGCTGCAGCCGATCCTCGGCGCGCGCCCGACCTGCCCGCGCACCGAGCCCGATGCTGTGCGCGGAACCGCTGACCGAGCCCGGCAGCGACGAGCGCGACCGCATCGTCGCACTGCTGGGCCCGACCGCGGTCAGCATCGACGACCTGATCCGGCTGTCGCGCTCGACGCCGGCGATCGTGCGCACCGTGCTGCTGGAGCTTGAGATCGCCGGCCGGCTCGACCGCCACGGCGGCGGGCTGGTCTCGCTGCTGTAGCTTCGACGCGCGCGTTCCTTGTTGGGGGCCGGTCACCGCCGCACGCTCAGGCCGACGACTGGCGTGTTCGGCTTCGAGCTTGGCCATGTCGAGGATGAAGCCGAGCGCATCCAGCCCATGCCGGCGCGCCAGCGCGGCAAGGTCGCCGGTCATTTCCGCCAGATAGGCCGCCGCCGCTTCTCGATCGCCCGGCTTCTGGGGTTGGTCCGGCATCTGCTGGCTGCCTCGGCCCGCGGGTCGGACCATGCGTTGGGATGAACGGTTATCGAGCTATACCTATAGAGTTTATTTTCAATACGTCATCGATTTAGGTTGTAGTCAGTTTCGCCTGCTTTCCGCCTGCTCGGGACGCGATCAACGGTTAGCGATTTGACAGGCGGGGCAATGTTACCCATGTTCCCGGCGACGCAGGCGGCCGATTCCGCCCGCAAAATAGCATTAGATTCGGCCGCCAACCCTCGGATCAGTAATGAAAGTTGTCGTAGTCGAGTCGCCTGCCAAGGCGAAGACGATCAACAAGTATCTCGGTCCCGGCTACGAGGTTCTGGCGTCTTTTGGCCATGTCCGAGACCTGCCGGCCAAGGACGGATCGGTCGATCCGGACCACGACTTCCGCATGCTCTGGGAGGTCGACGCCAAGTCGGCCAAGCGGCTGAACGACATCGCCAGGGCGGTGAAGGACGCCGACAAGCTGATCCTCGCCACCGACCCCGACCGCGAGGGCGAAGCGATTTCCTGGCACGTCCTGGAGGTGCTCAAGCAGAAGCACGCGCTCAAGGCGCAGCCGGTCGAGCGGGTGGTGTTCAACGCCATCACCAAGCAGGCGGTGGCGGACGCGATGAAGCATCCGCGCCACATCGACGGCGCGCTGGTCGATGCCTATCTCGCCCGCCGTGCCCTCGACTACCTGGTCGGCTTCACGCTGTCGCCGGTGCTTTGGCGCAAGCTGCCCGGCGCGCGCTCGGCCGGCCGCGTGCAGTCGGTGGCGCTGCGGCTCGTGTGCGACCGCGAGCTTGGAGATCGAGAAGTTCGTTGCGCGCGAATACTGGTCGCTGGTGGCGACGCTCGCCACGCCGCGCAACGAGACCTTCGAGGCCCGTCTCGTCGGCGCCGACGGCCGCAAAATCCAACGCCTCGATATCGGCTCGGGCCGGAGGCCGAGGACTTCAAGCGCGCGCTCGAGACCGCAACGTTCACGGTCGCCACGGTCGAGGCCAAGCCCGCCAAGCGCCACCCGTACGCTCCGTTCACCACCTCGACGCTGCAGCAGGAGGCGAGCCGCAAGCTCGGCTTTGCGCCGGCACACACCATGCGGATTGCGCAGCGCCTTTATGAAGGCGTCGACCTCGACGGCGAGACCGTCGGCCTCATCACGTATATGCGCACCGATGGCGTCGACATCGCCGAAGAGGCGATCACCTCCGTGCGGCGTGATCGAGAGCCGACTACGGACGCGAATACGTGCCGGGTGCTCCGCGCCGCTACCAGACCAAGCAGAAGAACGCCCAGGAGGCGCACGAAGCGATCCGGCCGACCGATCCCGGCCGACATCCGGCCGACATCAGGAGCTTCCTGGAACCGGAACAGGCCAAGCTCTACGAACTGATCTGGAAGCGGACCATCGCAAGCCAGATGGAGTCGGCCGAGCTAGAGCGCACGACCGTCGATATCGTCGCCAAGGTTGCCGCCCGCACGCTCGATCTGCGCGCCACCGGCACGGTGGTGAAGTTCGACGGCTTTCTTGCGCTCTACACCGAGGACAAGGACGACCAGGCCGACGACGAGGACGCCCGCCGCCTGCCCGAAATGGCCGCCGGCGAGCCCTTGCAGAAGCGCTCGATCGCGGCGACCCAGCATTTCACCGAGCCGCCGCCGCGCTATTCCGAGGCGTCGCTGGTCAAACGCATGGAGGAACTCGGCATCGGCCGGCCTTCGACCTATGCCTCGATCCTGCAGGTGCTGAAGGATCGCGGCTACGTGCGACTGGAGAAGAAGCGCCTGATGCCTGAGGACAAGGGGCGCGTGCTCACCGTGTTCCTCGAGAACTTCTTCGCCCGCTATGTCGAATACGACTTCACCGCGAGCCTCGAAGAGCAGCTCGACCAGATCTCCAACAATGAAATCGACTGGAAGGAGGTGCTCCGCGAGTTCTGGCGCGACTTCATCGCCGCGATCGGTGAGACCAAGGAGCTCAGCATCACACAAGTGATCGACGCGCTCGACGAGGTGCTGGCGCCGCATCTGTTCCCGCCGAACAAGGACGGCAGCGATCCGCGCAAGTGCCCGATGTGCGGGACCGGCCGGATCGGCTTGAAGCTCGGCCGCTTCGGCGGATTCATCGGCTGCTCCAACTATCCGGAATGCAAGTTCACGCGCCAGCTTTCGGCCGGCGCGGACGGCAACGGCGGCACGCGCAAACTCGGCGAGGACCCGGACACCGGCCTCGAAGTGAGCGTCCGCAGCGGGCGGTTCGGCAGTTATCTGCAGCTCGGCGAGGCGACCAAGGACGCCGACGGCAAGGCCGTGAAGCCCAAGCGCGCAAGCCTGCCCAAGGGCGTTTCGCCCGACGACATCGACCTTGAGCGCGCGCTGAAGCTCCTTTCATTGCCTCGCGATGTCGGCAAGCACCCCGACGACAGCGAGATGATCGTCGCCGGCATCGGCCGCTTCGGCCCGTACGTCAAGCACGGCAAGACCTACGCCAACCTCGAGACCGGCGACGAGGTCACCACCATCGGGCTCAACCGCGCGGTCACGTTGATCGAAGAAAAGAAGCTCAAGCCCAGCAAGGGCCGTCGCTTCGGCGCCGATCCCGGCCGCCCGCTCGGCGACCACCCGCAAGAAGGGCGGCACGATGGTGGTCAAGAATGGCCGCTACGGACCCTACGTCAGCCACGGCGGCGTCAACGCCACGCTGCCGCGCGATGTGCCGCCCGAGAGCGTCACCGTCGATCAAGCGGTTGCACTGCTCGATGCCCGCGCCGAGCGGACCGGCGGGACGAGTTCCTCGCGCCGCAAGCGTCCGGCGCGCGCCGAAGCGCCTGCCGCGCCCCCTGCCCGAAAAGCCGCCGCGCCAAAGAAGCGCGTCGCCGCAGGCCGTTCCAAGATCGCGCGCAAGCCGAAATCCGAAGCGGCCGAGTGACGTGCTGGCATAGTTGCCGGCGCAGTCCTTAGATTTCGCGCTATCGGCACGCCCCGGCGCGTGGCGATGTTCCATACCCGGACCATTCCTTGACACGACTTCCCCCGAAATTGCGGTCCTTTCCCTCCAAGGAAGAGGTGCTGGCCTTTATCGGCGAGAGTCCCGGGCAAGGTCGGCCCACGCGAGATCGCGCGAGCCTTCGGACTTAAGAACGACCGCCGCGTCGGAGCTAAAGCGCATGCTGCGGGAACTGGCCGACGAAGGCCGCGTGGAATCCCGCCGCAAGAAGCTGCACCCTCCGGGCACCCTCCCCAACGTAGCGCTGGCCGACATCGTCGGCCGCGATGCCGACGGCGAATTGATCGCAAAACCGACCGAATGGGACGAGGACGCGCACGGGGCAGTACCGACGATCCGCATCGCCGCCCGGCGCAAGCCGCAGCCACACGAGACGGCCGGCGTCGGCGACCGCGCCCTGCTGCGGGTCGAGGAGGCCGGCGGCGACGACGGTTCCTATAGCGGCCGCATCATCAAGGTGATCGACAAGGCCAAGCTCCGTTCGATCGGCGTATTCCGAGCGCTCCCGGGCGGTGGTGGACGGCTCGTGCCGATCGACAAGAAGCAGCTCGGTCGCGAGCTTTCCATTCCGCGCGACGCCACCCGCGACGCCAAAGACGGCGACCTGATCGCGGTCAGCGTCGCCCGGCAAGGCCAGTTCGGGCTGCCGACCGCTCGCGTCGAGGAGCGGCTCGGCTCGCTCAAGACAGAACGCGCGATAAGCCTGATCGCGATCCACGCCCACGAGCTTCCGCACGTCTTTCCGGTCGCGGCTGAGGCCGAGGCCCACGCGGCGAAGCCCGCGGGCCTCGCCGAACGCGAGGATTGGCGCAAGCTTCCGCTTGTCACGATCGACCCGGTCGACGCCAAGGATCACGACGACGCGGTGCATGCCGCCACCGACCCCGATCCGCGCAACCCCGGCGGTCACATCATCACGGTCGCGATCGCCGATGTTGCACACTACGTCCGGCCTGGTACGGCGCTCGACCGCGAGGCGCTGCACCGGGGCAATTCGGTGTACTTTCCGGATCGCGTCGTGCCGATGCTGCCGGAGCGCATCTCCAACGACCTGTGCTCGCTGCGGCCGGGCGAGGACCGCGCCGCACTCGCGGTGCGCATGGTGATCGGCGCGGACGGCCGCAAACGCTCGCACACGTTCCACCGCGCGCTGATGCGCTCAGCCGCGCGCCTCAACTACACCCAGGCACAGTTCGCGGTTACCGGCCGAACCGACGACGATACAGCGCCGCTGGTCGATCCGGTTCTGAAGCCCCTCTATGCCGCCTACGAGGCGCTCACGCGCGCACGCGCCGCGCGCGGTCCGCTCGACCTCGACCTGCCGGAACGGAAAATCATGCTCAAGGCCGACGGCACGGTCGATCGCGTGGTCACGCCGGAGCGACTGGAATCGCACCGGCTGATCGAGGAGTTCATGATCCTCGCCAACGTCGCGGCGGCCGAGACCCTGGAGCAGGCGCGCGTTCCATTGATCTACCGGGCGCACGACGAGCCCTCGCTGGAGAAGATCGAGGGGCTGCGGCAGTTCCTTGAGACGCTGCATATCTCGCTGCCCAAGGGCAGCGTGATGCGCGCCGAGCAGTTCAACCAGATTCTCGACCGGGTGCGCGGCCGCGACACCGAGAAGCTCGTCAACGAGGTGGTACTGCGCTCGCAGGCGCAGGCCGAGTACGCGGCTGAGAACTACGGCCACTTCGGGCTCAACCTGCGCCGCTACGCACACTTCACCTCGCCGATCCGCCGCTACGCCGACCTGATCGTGCATCGCGGCTTGATCCGCGCGCAGAAATTCGGGCCCGACGGTCTGCGGGACAACCAGGACATCCGCTCGCTCGGCGAGATCGCCGCGCAGATTTCGGCAGCCGAGCGTCGTGCGATGAAGGCCGAGCGCGAGACCAACGACCGGCTGATCGCGCACTTCCTCGCCGACCGCATTGGCGCAAGCTTCGAAGGCTACATCTCGGGAGTGACCCGCGCGGGCCTGTTCGTCAAGCTTGATGAGACGGGGGCTGACGGCTTTGTGCCGGCGCGCACCATCGGGCAAGAGTACTTCCGCTACGAGGAACATCTGCACGCGATGGTCGGCAACCACAGCGGCGAAACCCATCGGCTCGGCGACCGCGTCGCGGTGAAGCTTGTCGAAGCCGCGCCGGTCGCGGGGGCGCTGCGCTTCGAACTGCTGTCCGAGGGCCGGATCGTTGCCACGCGATCGCAGCAAACCCGCGGCCCCGATCGGACGCGCCATGAGCGACCGCAGCGCCGCTACGGAAAGCGCCGGCGATGACCGACCTGTTGCGGCATTTCACCCGGACGCCCCACCCGGCCATCCGAACCAGGTGCCGAAGGACGCGGCGACGCTGATCCTGCTCGACCGCAGTGCGCCCGAGCCGAAGGTGCTGATGGGGCTTCGCCACCAGCGCCATGTGTTCCTGCCGGGCAAGTTCGTATTTCCAGGCGGTGGCGTTGATCCGCTTGACCGGCTGATGACGCCCGCTGCCCCGCTCGATCCGCGCGCCGAGGTGCGGCTAATGCGGCACACCCGCCGCCCGAGCGCGGCCAAGGCCCGCGCGCTCGCGCTCGCCGCAATCCGCGAGACCTTCGAAGAGACCGGCCTCCTGCTCGGCCACAAGAGCGCGGCACCGCCCACAACGCTCAAGCGGCCCGTGGTCGGCGTTCGCCGAGGCCGACATCCGTCCGGACCTCTCCAGCATCCATTTCGTCGCTCGCGCAATCACGCCGCCGCGCCGGGCCCGCCGCTACGACACACGCTTCTTCACCGCCGATGCCACCGCCATCGCGCATCGCATCGACGGCAAGGTCGGCCCCGATGCCGAGCTTGTGGAACTGGTCTGGCTGCCGCTCGGCGACATCAAGCAGCGGATCGAACTCCTGGCGATCACCGAGATCGTGCTCGGCGACCTGCGGGCGCAGATCGAGGCCGGATTCAGTCACGATCTGCCGGTGCCGTTCTATCGGGTGCTGCACGGGCGCCGGATCCGGGAGCTGCTCTGAGCGGTTTCCTTGACTTTCCCCGGGCCGTCAGTAGTTTGCCGGCAGCCGCTCAATTTCCGAGGTTTGCCATGGCCAAGGCCGTCACCACCAAGATCAAGCTCGTGTCGAGCGCGGACACCGGCTTCTACTACGTGACCAAGAAGAACTCGCGCACGATGACCGACAAGCTCAAGAAGACGAAATACGATCCGATTGCCAAGAAGCACGTCGAGTTCGTCGAATCCAAGATCAAGTAGCGACGTTCGGTCGCCGCCAATCAGTTGGAAGGGCGCCTTGCGGCGCCCTTTTGCATTCCGAGGCTGGCGCAGCCATAACTTGCCGGCGCGCTCTGCGTGCGCGCCCAGTTCTTCGAGAGCGGGATAAGTAAGAACGTTGGCCGGCCGGGAGCGATGATATGAGGAGGCCACTCGCATCGCTCCCGGGCCGGCCGAACCCCACGGACCCAGGAGATGCGGCGGACCTGAGCTGGCCGTAGGGTAGTCTCTTTCGGATGGCGGCCCGGACTGATTTTCGGCCGCCTCCTGTTGCGTTGACGCTACCCGTTCGGGCGCTGAAAGCAACGCTTAAACCCTTGATAACGAGCGACTTTCCAGTCGATCGCACAGCAACCTAAATGATTAGGGTTAGTGGCGCCGGATCGCGAAATGATTTCAGGCTCTTCGCGGCGTCGGTCCAGCAGGGGAGAAACAAGTCGCGCAAAATCGATAGATGGAAAAAACCACTGCGGCCGTTGCAGCGAACCCACAGCAGTCCGAGCGGGCCATCACGGAGACGATCGGCGTTGGGAGCAAGACAGTTAGCTGCGCACGAGCAACTGTGTCACGTGACACAGTTGAACCCGGCCGCCGCTCTCCTGCCATTCGAGGCCCGTCGCGCTCAAGAGCGCGCTCTGCCGCTCAACTGAAAAACAACGCACGAACTACTACGAATGCCAACAATCCAAAACCGACAATGACGGCACCTCTGGCAACTCCATCGTATAATTTTTCCAAAAAAATTCACCTCACGACGCCAGACACACTCACCCCTATCACCCTACGTCGCATTCACCTAACGATAAGCACGAAGCATGTGTGACAGGTTTGCGAACCACGGCAATCGCGCGGCGCCGGTCACGTAGACGTCCGCAACGTTTCAAAGAATCGCTAGAACGATCAAAAAACCCTCGCGAACGCCGCCAATCGCGCGTTTAGGGCTCGGGAGACGGCATCGTAGCGGCTCAAACGACCGTTTTCGCAGGAGTCACGGACGGTGCTTGGCCGTGACCACGTGATATCGCGCGGCGATACTCAACGCCAATCGGCAATAAACGTGTGCTGTTGTATCTTTGACTGGTCATATTCGCAGACGACCTGCCAGCCTGAGTCCGCTGCAATTTCTTTTAGATAGTCCGGATTGTAGGTGCTTTTCAGAGATGGTCTGCCCAGGTCTCCTTCCGCGTACGTCACGATGTTCTGGTCCAGAAACGCAGTAAAATACAACCGAGTTGATGGCGAGCCAAAATGGTGAAGCAGTGAAAAAATGATTTTAGCTGGCTCGGGCTTTTGATGAGTGATGACCGAAAACAAGCAGATAGCGTCGAAATCAATCCCTTTGACCCATTCGAGTTGCGGCCACCATTCTCTGCGCAGTCCGTTTGGATTGTACATTTCATTCCACGCATCGATATGCTCGAAAGCAAACCGTGGATCCGCAATATTGGTTCGCAACCAATCGACTGCATCCCGCTTTACGTCGATGCCAACGTAGCGCCCAACGTCGATGCCGAGGTTGATGATCGTCCTCGCAAACCTGACGCCGCACCCGTAGTCGAGAAGATAGCGTCCGCTGAGTGATGGCCAGCCCAGGCGGTGCGCCATACATCGCAACAAATAGTTGCCGGTGACCTCCGGCGGATAGTTTTTGGCTCGGGGTCCGTTGAATGAGAACGGCGGATCGACGAATTGAAAAACAGGGTCGGCGGTCGTCGCGAGAAGTGTTCCACGAGGCCGAAAGCCTGTCCACCGCGTGCAACGAAAACGCGCCCGTTTATTCGATCACCTGGTCGGTGAGCGCGAGCACCTTGTCGGAAACCGTGCGGCCGCGACGTGAGCCGCTTAAGCCGCGTCGGCGACCACGCGGTTGCGCCCATCGCGCTTGGCGCGATAGAGCGCCTGATCGGCACGCTTGAGGATGCCGGCCGCACTGTCGCCGACAATGTCGAGCGTCGCGATCCCGATCGAAATCGTAACGTCGATCCGCTTGGCGCCCTGCTCGATCGCAAAGCCCTCCGACGCGATGCGCCGACGCAAGCGCTCGGCCACGATGGTGGCCACCGCCATGTCGGTCTCCGGCATGACGATGACAAATTCCTCGCCTCCGAATCGGCAGGCGAGGTCGATGCCGCGGATCGACTTTCTCAGCCGCGTCGCGAACTCGCGCAGCACGTCGTCGCCGGCGTCGTGACCGTGACAGTCGTTGATCGACTTGAAGTAGTCGATGTCGAGCACCAGGGCGGACAGCGACTTGCCGCGGGCCACGGCCTGATCGACCAAAGTCGCCAGATGACTTTCCATATAGCGGCGGTTGTACAGCCCAGTCAGCGGGTCGGTGATCGCCATCTCGATCGACATCTGCACGTTGTCGCGCAGCTGCTCGGTATAGCGCTTCTTGCGGACCTGGGTCCTGACGCGTGCGTGCAGCTCGTTCTTGTCAATCGGGCGCAACAGGTAGTCGTTCACGCCGATCTCGAGCCCGCGAACCATGCGCGCGTTTTCATCGGCGTCACAGATCGCGAGGATCGGCACGCTGCGGGTTCGCTCGAGAGAGCGAACCTGGCTGCACAGCCGCAACGCATCGCAGCCTTCGAGCGCGAGCGACACAATCACGAGGTCGTAGTTGCCTTCGGCTGCGTGAAACAGTGCTTCGCGCGCGTCGCTTTCGATGTCGACGGCGTGTTGGTCGGTCAATATCGCGGCGAGACGGTCGTAGGACGAGGCGCGATCGTCCACGATCAGGATGCGGCCCGAGAGGCCATCGTCGCCCACCGCCGCATTCTCCGGATTGTGAATGCCGATGTCCTGTGAGGTGAGCGCGCGCATGCGCAGCTCGTCGGTCATCATCTTGAGGCGGGTCAGCGAGCGAACGCGCGCGATCAGCACCACGTCCGACACCGGCTTGGTGAGAAAGTCGTCGGCGCCGGTCTCCAGTCCCTTGACCCGGTCCGACGGATGATCGAGCGCAGTCACGATGATCACCGGAATGTGGTGGGTCGAGGGATTGCTCTTAATGCGGCGGCAGACCTCGAAGCCGTCCATGTCCGGCATCATCACGTCGAGCAGCACGATGTCACATTCGGCGCGTTCGCAGACCGCGAGCGCATCGGGCCCGTTCGTCACGGTCGTCACGTCGAAGTATTCCGCTGACAGCCGCGCTTCCAAAAGCTTCAGGTTAGCCGGCACGTCGTCGACAACAAGAATGCGGGCAGTCACAAAACATGCTCCTCAGCCATTGCCGAGAAAATGGCGAATGGTCTCAATGAATTTTCCTACCGAGATCGGCTTCGACAGGTAGGCTTCACAGCCGCCCTCGCGGATGCGTTCTTCGTCGCCCTTCATGGCGAAGGCGGTGACCGCAACCACCGGGATTTGTTTGAGGTGCGGATCGTCCTTCAGCCACTTGGTCACTTCGAGTCCGGACACCTCCGGCAGCTGAATGTCCATCAGCACGAGATCGGGCTGGTGCTTGCGCGCCAAGTCGAGCGCTTCAATGCCGTTGCGGGTCGTGACTGTCCGGTAGCCGTGCGCCTCCAACAGATCGTGGAAGAGCTTCATGTTGAGCTCGTTGTCTTCCACGATCAGCACCGTCTTGGCCATGCCCCGCTCCGCTGTCTTGAGCCATCTAATGGCGCGTAGCGCCCGACACGAGCAACCACAGCGCCGCCCCAGTCGCGCTTGGGCACAATGCTTAACACGCTAGTGAGGAATTATTACGGAAAGGCAAATGGAACTTCGAAGTCATGCGGCGGCACGACGACAACAGCCTTCGTGCGACGTTAATCATTGAGGCGGACAACACTGCAACTTCAGGCTTCTTTCATTGGCATGCGATCAGCCGGCGGTTGGCGCTGAGGTATGCTGGTACGCAGCGCATCAAGGTGCACTACGGTCGTGTCGCCGATGCCAAGCGCGAAGAACCCATCTGAGAGATTCGGCCGGTCCATCGTACCGATCGCACCGCTCGACGCTCTTGCTCAACATCGCTCGCAAGGCGCTGCCGACCACCGACGCGGGCGCTTCGGATGAATACACAGAAAGCCAATCAAAAGCACCCATCGTGGCGGCTGCGAATCGACATCAAAACCTTGATTGGGCACAGTCATTTGATACTTGTCCCCAGCCTACGCAGATTTTGCAGACAACTTTTCGGGGCAGCTATCCCGGGCTTTTCCCCAGGTTTTTCACGGGGCCAGGAAGGCTTGCAGGCGGGTCGCGAAGCGGCATGGGATATGGATGCACGAACGATCGGAGCGCGGGCCATGAAGGCAAGCCGCAGCCGAGACAAGACAAGCACGGCGAGGCGCGATGCCGCCGAAGCGCTGGCGGTTGCAGCGCTGGGTTTTCTCGCCGCGGAGCCGGAGCACCTCGGCCGCTTCCTTGCCAGCGCAGGCATCGGCCCGGCCCAGGTTCGAGAGGCTGCACGTGAGCCGGAGTTTCTTGTCGGCGTGCTCGATCATCTCGCGAGCGACGAACCGTTGCTGCTGATGTTCGCGCGCCAGCAGCAGCTCGATCCGGCCGAGATCGAGCGTGCACGCGCCGTGCTCGGCGGAAGCTGGGAGCGGGACCTGCCCTGATGGGCGCCTTCTGCCGCGACTGCCTCAGCGACGCCGGAGATCAGGCGCGCTGCCCGGCTTGCTTTTCGCCGCGCATTCTGCGCCACCGCGAGCTCGACGCGCTCACCATCGCCCACGTCGATTGCGACGCGTTCTACGCGACAATCGAAAAGCGCGACGACCCCACGCTTGCCGACAAACCGCTGATTGTGGGCGGCGGCCAGCGCGGCGTCGTCACCACCGCCTGCTATATCGCGCGCACCTACGGCGTGCACTCGGCGATGCCGATGTTCGAGGCGCGGCGGCTCTGCCCACACGCCGCCATCATCCGCCCCAACATGGCGAAGTACGCGAAAGTGAGCCGAGACGTCCGCGATCTCATGACGGAACTCACCCCGCAGGTCGAGCCGCTCTCGATCGATGAGGCGTTCATCGATCTCGCGGGCACCGAGCGGCTCCATGGGATGAGCGCCGCCAAGGTGCTGGCGCGGTTCGCCACGCAGGTCGAAAGCAAGATCGGTATCACCGTGTCGATCGGCCTCGCCGCCAACAAGTTCCTCGCCAAGATTGCCTCTGACCTCGACAAGCCGCGCGGCTTTGCGGTGCTCGGCCGCACCGAGGCCGCTTCGTTCCTAGCCGACAAGTCGGTGACCTTCATTTTCGGCGTCGGCAAGGTCGCCGGCGCGCGGCTCGCGCGCGATGGCTTCCGGCTGATCGCCGACCTGCAGCGCGCCGACGAACGCGAACTGATGCGCCGGTACGGGTCGGAAGGCCAGCGTCTCTACCGATTGGCGCGCGGCCTCGACGCGCGCGCCGTCAACCCCGAGCGCGAGCGCAAGAGCGTATCGGCGGAAACCACCTTCGAGCGCGATCTCACGTCGTACCGTCCGCTTGAGAAGCGGCTGTGGTCGCTCGCGGAGGAAGTCGCAGACCGTCTGAAAGAAAAGCGGCTCGCCGGCTCGACGGTGACACTGAAACTCAAGACCGCCGACTTTCGCATTCTGACGCGTGCGCGCTCGCTGGAGAGCCCGACCCAGCTCGCCGGGCGGATCTTCGCGGCCGCGCGCGAACTGCTCGCCCGCGAAGTCGACGGCACCCGTTACCGGTTGATCGGCGTGGGTTTAGTGCGCTTGCCGATGCCGAGGATGCCGATCCGCTCGACCTCATCGACACCGGCGCTGCGCGGAAAGCGGCTGCCGAGCGCGCGGTCGACCGAGTGCGCGGCCGCTTCGGCCAGGAGGCGCTGGTCAAGGGGCTCGCGCTCGACGAGGACGAATAGCGCAGCCGCCAAACAAACCGGCCCGCCCCTAGCGACAAGGCTTGTCGGGCTTGATCTCCAGCGAACTTATCTCGCCGACCAGCACGAAGTCGTTGTAGTCGAGCAGCAGCGCCCGCGACACGCCATTCTCGTAAAGCTCGAAGGTGATGGAATAGACAGGCGTCTGTTCGCCGCCCTTCGAACCACGTTCGAAATAGCTGATTGTCACCGGCCAGCGCGCCAACTGAGCGAGCCCTGCTTCTGCGGCGGTCGCATCGGTCGGAACCTCTGCGCCCGGCCCGATCTGGCGTGCCGATCACCGAGAGCGTGTCGTAGATTTTCTCGCCGTTCTCCGAACCGTCATAGACCGAGACCTCCAGCAGGCTCTTGCCCTCCTTGGCCGCAGCAATGATGCGGCGGACGTGCTCGGTCGGAAACACCAGGTCGAGGCTGACATCAAACGACTTGCTGCCCGGCTTGTTCAGCCTCACGGCGATGCCGTCGCGGTCCCGGTCGGCCTGCCCGTCGACCGGCGTCGCGCAGATTGTCGTCGAGGTAGTTCTCGGAATGGAAGTTCAGCCGCTTGGCCGCACCGTCCTCCCAGGTGGTGGCACGCAGATCGCTGACCACCGCCCGCCCTTCGCCGCTGTCGAGCTCCGAGACCTGCCGGAACTGCAGGGCGTAACCGTCACAGGCGCTGCCGGAGAAGTCGTAGAGGATGCGGCCGCGCACCGACTGGACCGGGCGCTTACCGCGCGTCTTGGACAGCTTCAGGTCGTAGACGGCGCGGTGCGAGGCCAGCGCCAAAGCTTTATCTTCCGCACCGGCCGCGGTCGGCGCTGGCCAGGTTGCGGTCAAGACCGCCAACGCCATAGCAACCGGGACAGCGGCCGTTCTCATCGCAAATCTCCTGACGCCCAAATCAGTTGCCGGCATCCGGCAACATAGGGCTCGCATGTCGGAGCCGCAACGCCGCCGGGCGGCCGCGGCGCTTGCCAGCAGGACCGTGATCGGCGAAGACAAACACGGCATTTTTGGGGGCGGCGGGCTACGGGGAGGATGACGATGCCGGGAACGGTGGAAAAGAAGCTCGCAGACCTCGGATTTACGCTGCCTACACCCGCAGCGCCGGTCGCGAACTACGTGCCGTTCGTTCGGACCGGAAAGCTTCTGGTCATTTCCGGCCAGCTTTGCCTGGACGCTGAAGGCAAGCTCGTGGCGAAGGGCAAGCTTGGTGCCGAGGTCTCGATCGACGACGGGGTGAAGGCAGCACGGGCCTGTGCAATCAACCTCCTGGCCCAGATCAAGGCCGGCCTAGGCGACCTGGACAAGGTCGTCCGGGTGGTGCGGCTTGGCGGTTTCATCAACTCGGCGCCAGGCTTCATCGACGGCCCGAAGGTGATGAACGGTGCCTCCGACCTCATGGTGACTGCCTTCGGCGACCGCGGCCGCCACGCCCGCACCACGGTCGGAGTGGCAGCGCTGCCGCTCGATGCTGCGGTCGAGGTCGAGGGCGCCTTCGAGGTGGCCTGAGCACGCGGCGGTCGCCATGCCGGCCTGGCTGACGGCACGACCGATCGCCCATCGCGGGCTGCACGATGCCGCTTCAAGCGTGATCGAGAACACCGCGCCCGCGTTTGCGGCCGCGATCGGCGGCCAATATGGCATCGAGTGCGATCTGCAAACCAGCGCCGACGGCGAGGCGATGGTCCACCATGATGACCGGCTCGGCCGCCTCACAGAGGGCGACGGGCGGCTCGACGCCATTTCCGCCGATACGCTGAAGCGCGTGCCGTTCAAGTCCACGTCCGAGTCCATGCTGACCTGGGCGAGCTTTGCGATCTCGTCGCGGGCCGCGTGCCGCTCATCATCGAACTGAAGTCTCGCTTCGACGACGATCACCGGCTCGCGGTCCGAACTTCCAAAGTGCTCGCCGGTTACGCCGGCCCGGCGGCGGTCATGTCGTTCGATCCGGGATTGGTGGCGGCCCTGCGTGACCTTTCACCTGCCCTGCCGCGCGGGCTCGTCGCCATGGCGCGCAGCGCCTCGTCGTCGTCGCCCTCCACCTCGACGACCCGTTTCGTGCTGCAGGCGCTGTCGGCCCGGCTCAATTTCCTGGCGTACCGGGTGCAGGATCTGTCCGGCGCAATCCCGTTGACGGCGCGCAACCTGCTCGGCCTGCCGCTCCTGACCTGGACGGTTCGGACGACCGAGGAGCGCGAACGGGCCGCCCGCTACGCCGATCAGATCATCTTCGAAGGCTTTCGGCCGTAGTCGGCATAGTTCCGTCGCCGAGGTTTCGTGCGGCCTGGGACAACGATTGTTGGGCCATTGGCGCCAAGAGCAGGTAAACTGCGATGCTGGTCGCCTATCTTGGAATACCGTCTCCGATGACCGATCCGTCGCTGCGTCTGCGCGTCATCCCCGCAATTTCCGACATCGCGGCAGCCGCCTGGGACAGCTGCGCCAACCCGCCCGGTATGGCCACGATCGATGCCGTCTCTGCGGAGGCCGGGCCGCGCAGCCAAGAAGGCGTGGCGGAAATTCCGTACAATCCTTTCATCTCCCACGCTTTTCTTCACTCCCTTGAGGACTTCCGGTTCGGCCGTCGCGCGGGCCGGCTGGCAATCCCAGCACCTGCTGGCGGAGGCAGACGATGGCACGCTCATCGGCGCCGTGCCTTGCTATGTGAAATCGCACTCCCGCGGCGAGTATGTCTTCGACCGCGGCTGGGCCGAGGCCTATGAGCGCGCCGGCGGCCGATACTACCCCAAGCTGCAGGTCTCCGTGCCGTTCACGCCGGCAACCGGCCGTCGCCTGTTGCTGCGCCCCGGCCCGCAGGCGGACGCGGTGCGTGCGGGCCTGACCGCAGGGCTGATCGAGGTCTGCCGACGGCACGAGGCCTCGTCGGTGCACGTCACTTTCGCGCCGGAGCGGGAATGGCAGTTCTTGGCAAGCCAAGGCTTCCTGCATCGCACCGACCAGCAATTCCACTGGGAGAATGCGGGCTACGGCAGCTTCGACGATTTCCTTGCGGCGCTTTCAGCGCGCAAGCGTAAGACCATCCGTCGCGAGCGGCGAGACGCGCTTGCGCCCGGGATCAGCGTGCATTGGCTCACCGGCAAGGAACTCACCGAGGAGGCTTGGGACGCGTTCTTTGCGTTCTACATGGAGACCGGCTCGCGCAAGTGGGGCAGGCCCTACCTCACCCGCCCGTTCTACTCGCTGGTGAGCGAGCGGATGGGCGACAAGATTGTGCTGATGATGGCCAAGCGCGCCGGACGCTGGATCGCCGGCGCGATCAATTTCCTCGGCTCCGACGCAATTTTCGGGCGGCACTGGGGCGCGATCGAACACCATCCGTTCCTGCATTTCGAGCTCTGCTACTACCAGGCGATCGACTATGCCATCGCCCACAAGCTCGCGCGCGTCGAGGCCGGCGCCCAGGGCGAGCACAAGCTCGCGCGCGGCTACATGCCAGTGACCACGCACTCAGCGCACTTCATCGCCGACCCCGGGCTGCGCCGTGCGATCGCCGAGTATCTTGCGCGCGAGCGCGCCTACGTGGAAGCCGCCGGCGAGGAGCTTGCGGCGGCAACGCCGTTCCGCAAGGATTTGGTTGAGCAGGACTAGTGCCGCCGATTTGAAGTTCCTGCACCACTTGCCGCAATCACATTCAGGAACTTCAAATCGAAAGCGGCACTAAATTCATATACTTTGCTAGTGCCCCTTTGCTTCCGAAGTTCGTATCAGAGAGTGCTGCGACGTATCACGAACTTCGGAAGCGGGGCACTTGTGCGCCGGAGGCCAGCCAATGCAGAGCTATGACTCAAACAACATCTTCGCCAAGATCCTGCGCGGCGAACTGCCTTGTCACAAGGTCTACGAAGACGACAAGGTTCTAGCGTTCCTCGACATCATGCCGCGCGCGCCCGGCCACACCCTGGTGCTGCCGAAGTCGCCGGCGCGCAATCTCCTCGACGTTGCGCCCGACGACCTCGCCGCGGTGGCAAAAGCCGCGCAGCGGATCGCAAATGCCGCCATGCAGGTGTTCGAGGCGCACGGCATCACGCTGCAGCAATTCAACGAGAGCGCCGGCGGCCAGGTCGTGTTCCACCTGCACATGCATGTCATCCCGCGCAAGGCGGGCGTACCGATGAAACCGCCCGCGAGCGAGAAGGAGAGTCCCGAGGTGCTGGCCAATCAGGCCCTGAAACTTGCGGCGGCACTCAAGAGCGCCAGCTAGGAAGCCTCACCATCCCGCGGCAAGCGCGCCTGCTACCAACACCACTTCGCCCGCGACGACGCCGACGAACACCGAGCGCCGGGCGATCAGGAACGCAACAAGGCCCGCACCGGCCGCTCCGATACGCACTGCCACCGGAATCGCCGCGAGCGCGCCCGACGACGCTAGCACGAGCTGCGCCAGCACGGCCGCGAGCATTGCGGTCGCGACCGCCCGCACCCACACAATGATCTGCGACTTCTCGTCGAGCCCGCGAACCAGCACGAGACCCAACACGCGCCAGACCTCGTTTGGCAGAAAACCCACGAGGATCAAGGCCAGATAGGGGCCGATCTCGGCCATGGTCGCGATCATGTCATGCTCTCGCGCACGCGGTGGACGACGTATGCGGTGGTGCCTGCGATGATGCCGGTCCACATCAGGTCGAGGCCGATCTTGTAGGCCGCCAGCACCGGCCCGATCACGAGGCCGAGCCCGAAAGCGAGACGATCGAGCAGCGTACGGCTGCCGCGCGACAGCGACATCAGGAGGGCCATCGGCGTGAGGAAAAGGAGCGCCGCCGCAAACAGCGACGGCAGCCGCGCCGCCAGATAGTGGCCCGCGATGCTGGCGATCACGGCCGCAGACATCAGGCCCGTGCCGAGCCCGTTGTAAAAGGCGACGCGGCGCTCCTGCGGCACCATCGGCAGGAGTCGCATGCCCTCGACCCAGACGCTGATCGCGGTCAGGTGCATCGGCATGAGCAGATCGCGCTGCCGCTGGCCCGGGCGGTTGAACATCGGCAGCAGCGCCGCCACCATCGGCAGAAAGCGCACGCTCGACAGCGTGACGGCGAGCGCGACCTCGAACAACGCCGCGGTGTTGAGGGTCGAGATCAGGATGACCTGGGCCGGTGCGGCCCATACCAGCAGCGTCGAAAGCACCATCCAACCGGTGCTGAAGCCGAACTCATAGGACAGCGCTCCGATGCCGAGATAGTTGCCGAGCAGCACGTAGAAAAATACCGAGCGCAGCGCCGCCCAGAAGCCGTCGACGTAGGCGCTCGCGGCCTGGCTCAGGGAACTGTCACCGGGCGCCGCAGTCATCGCCGATCACCTGTCCACGGCAAGCGCGCCGGCGATCAACACGGCCTCGCCGACCAGCACGCCCGCAAACGCCGAGCGGCGGATCAGGAGAAACGCTACAAAGCCGGCCGCGAGGGCGGAGAACCTGACCGACAGCGGGATGCTCGCGAGCGCGCCCGGCGGCACCAGCACGATCTTGGCCACCACCGCCGCGACCAGTGCGGTCGCGACCCCCCTCACCCACAGGATGATCTCGGATTCCTCGTCGAGCCCGCGGCCGACCACCAGCCCAAGCCAGCGCCATACCTCGCTCGGCAGGAAGCCCAGCAGGATCAATGCGAGGTAGGGTTCCATGCCAAGACTCACGGCGCGGCACTCCTCTTCCTCGTCAGGCGATGCAAGACATAGGCGAGCGTCCCGGCGATGATGCCGGTCCATAGCAAGTCGAAGTCGACCTTGTTGACGGCGAGCAGCGGACCGATCACGAGTCCAAGCCCAAGCGCGGCCTTTTCCAGCAGGAGCCTCGCGTTGCGCGCGGTAGCGGTGAGGAACGAGATCGGCGTGATGAACATCGCGGCAGCCCCGAACAGCGCCGGCAGCGCCGCCTGCAGGTAATAGCCGAGCGCAGTCGCCACGACGCCCATCACCAGCAGGGTGCCGCCGACGGCGTTGCAGAACGCGATGCGGTGGTCGCGCGGCAGCCCAGGCGCGTGCCGCATCGCTTCCACCCAGACGCTGACCGCCATGAAGTGCACCGGAACGATGAGCTGCCAGGGCCGCGAATTGTCGCGCTTCACCAGCGGCAGGAGCGCCACCACAATTGGCAGCAGTCGCACGCTGGACAGTGTGACCGCAACGGCGGTTTCGATCAGCGCAGTGCCGGCGCCAAGCCCTGTCACCAGGATGACCTGCGCCGGTCCCGCCCATTGCAGCGCGGTCGACAGCATCGCCCAGCCGACCGAGAAACCGTAATCGTGGGCGAGCGCGCCGAAGCCGATGTAGGTGAACACAATGACGAAGGCGAACACCGAGGTTGCTGCGATCCGGCAGCCGAACAGAAAGATCGTGGCGGCGTGGTCGGGCGCGGTTGCAGGCGGCGCGGTCATCGTCTGTTCGTCACACGGCGGAACGGATCGCACAACCGGCAGCGGGCTGCGTCAGCCACGCTAAGCCGGCGCAGGCCTCACAAGCCATCGCCGGGCATAAGCCCGGCGACGACCTCCTGCCCAATCCATGGAGCGTGACGGCTGCGATCACGCCTTGACGAGCGGCACCTTCGGCACCGAGCCTCCCCGCGGAGGCGGCGGGCCGCTGCCGCCCTCATCGCGCGGCGGCGGCTTGCGGCGTGGACTGGAGCGCCGGCGCGCCTTGGCGCGCTGGCCAGGCGGCGGGATGCGCTCGGGCTTGGGTGTAACCGGACCATCGAGATATTCGAAGCCGAGCTTGTCCTTGCCGCTCTCCGCGTCCTTGACCACGACGACGCGTACATGACCGCCGTTCTTGAGCTTGCCGAACAGCACCTCGTCGGCGAGCCCCTTCTTGATGTGCTCCTGGATCACGCGGGCCATCGGCCTCGCGCCCATCAGTTCGTCGTAGCCGTTGGCGATCAGCCAGCGCGACGCCTCCTCGCTGAGCTCGATCGTGACATTGCGGTCGGCGAGCTGCGCCTCGAGCTGCAGAACGAACTTCTCGACCACCTTGGCGATGATCTCCGGCGACAGGTGCGCGAACGTGATGATGGCGTCGAGCCGGTTGCGGAACTCCGGCGCGAACAGCCGGTTGATCGCCTCCATGTCGTCGCCCTCGCGCTTGGTGCGCGTGAAGCCGAAGGCCGCCTTGGCCATATCGGAGGCGCCGGCGTTGGTGGTCATGATCAGGATAACGTTGCGGAAGTCGACCTGCTTGCCGTTGTGGTCGGTCAGCTTTCCGTGATCCATGATCTGCAGCAGCACGTTGAACAGGTCGGGGTGCGCCTTCTCGATTTCGTCGAGCAGCAGCACGCAATGCGGATGCTGGTCGACGCCGTCGGTCAAAAGCCCGCCCTGGTCGAAGCCGACATAGCCGGGCGGCGCGCCGATCAGCCGCGAGACGGTATGCCGCTCCATGTATTCCGACATGTCGAAGCGGATGAGCTGAACTCCGAGGCTCGCCGCCAATTGCTTGGCCACCTCGGTCTTGCCGACACCGGTCGGGCCCGAGAACAGGTAGCAGCCGATCGGCTTTTCCGGCTCGCGCAGTCCGGCGCGAGCCAGCTTGATGGAAGCAGACAGCGCCCCGATCGCATTGTCCTGGCCGTACACCACGGTCTTGAGCGTCTGCTCGAGATGCTGCAACACCTCGGCATCGTCCTTCGACACCGTCTTTGGCGGAATCCGCGCCATGGTGGCGATGGTGGTCTCGATCTCCTTCGTGCCGATGGTCTTCTTGCGCCGGCTTTCCGGCAGCAGCATCTGCGCCGCGCCCAATTCGTCGACCACGTCGATCGCCTTGTCGGGCAACTTGCGGTCATGGATGTAGCGGGCCGACAGTTCGACCGCCGCCTTGATGGCATCGTTGGTGTACTTGAGCTTGTGGTAGGCCTCGAAATAGGGCTTGAGCCCCTTCATGATCTCGATCGCATCCGGAATCGACGGCTCGTTGACGTCGATCTTCTGGAACCGGCGCACCAGGGCGCGGTCCTTCTCGAAGTACTGCCGGTATTCCTTGTAGGTGGTCGAGCCGATGCAGCGCACGTTGCCGGCGGCGAGCGCGGGTTTGAGCAGGTTCGAGGCGTCCATCGCGCCGCCCGACGTTGCGCCGGCGCCGATCACGGTGTGGATCTCGTCGATAAACATGATCGCGCCCGGATAGGCCTCGATCTCCTTGATCACCTGCTTGAGCCGCTCCTCGAAGTCGCCGCGATAGCGGGTCCCCGCCAGCAGCGTGCCCATGTCGAGCGCGAACACGGTGGCGTTCTTGAGCACATCGGGCACCTCGCCGTGCACGATGCGGCGCGCCAGCCCCTCGGCGATCGCGGTCTTGCCGACCCCGGCCTCGCCGACGAACAGCGGATTGTTCTTCTGCCTTCGGCACAGCACCTGGATGGTGCGGCTGATCTCGGCGTCCCGGCCGATCAGCGGATCGATCTTGCCCTCTTTCGCCTTCTTGTTGAGGTTGATGCAGTAAGCTTCCAGCGCATCGCCTTTTTTCTTCGGCTCCTCGCCAGATTTGGCCTCCGGCTCCTCGTCGTTGCCGCGCACCGGACGCAACTCCGACAGGCCCGGCCGTTTGGCGATGCCATGGCTGATGTAGTTGACCGCGTCATAGCGGGTCATGTCCTGCTCTTGCAGGAAATAGGCGGCGTGGCTCTCGCGTTCGGCAAAGATCGCCACCAGCACGTTGGCGCCGGTTACTTCCTCGCGGCCCGAGGACTGCACGTGGATTACGGCGCGCTGGATCACGCGCTGGAATCCGGCGGTAGGCTTTAAATCCTCGCCACCGTCGGCAACCAGATTTTCCAGCTCCGATTCCAGGTACGATGAGAGGTTCCGCTTGAGTTTTTCCAGATCGACATTGCAGGCCCGCATCACCGCCGCGGCGTCCTGGTCGTCGATCAGTGCGAGCAGAAGGTGCTCTAGCGTTGCATATTCATGATGGCGCTCGTTGGCGAGAGCAAGCGCCCGGTGCAGCGATTGTTCCAGATTGCGCGAAAACGTCGGCATCAGCGGCTCTTCTTCACTTGTATTGGACGTCCCCCCGGGATTTTGGCGGTTCTTGGCATTGTCACTTCTTTTCCATCACACACTGCAGAGGATGCTGGTGTTTTCGGGCAAAGTCCATCACTTGCGTAACCTTGGTCTCGGCCACCTCGTAGGTGTAAACGCCGCACTCGCCGATGCCGTGGTGATGGACGTGCAGCATGATCCGGGTCGCAGCCTCCCGGTCCTTGTTGAAGAAACGCTCCAGGACGTGGACCACGAACTCCATCGGCGTGTAGTCGTCGTTCAGCAGCAGCACCCGGTAGAGATTGGGCCGCTTGGTCTGCGGCTTGGTCTTGGTGATGACGGCGGTGCCGGGCGTACCCCGCTCACCGCCGCGCTTGCGTTCGTCATCCCCCGCCATCCGCCAGCCGTATTGAGCAGCGGAGACCGGGGAGGCGCCACAATAATCATCGTCGGAGCGGCTCTTCGGTGCAGGCATGGCAGAATTGTTGCGGGCTCATTAGGGGGAACAGCGTCAACCTTCATCATAAGCGCACGTTTGCCGCACTGCCAGATCGCCTGCCATGCCCGGTGCACAGAACTCGGGCGCCTCGCAGATGGGCGACGCACCTCGCGCTTCAGATAAGGTCAAACGAACATAACGCAATTGCGGGCAAATCGCGGCCATTTTGCCGAGATTCCCAGTTGTCCGCGCATTCTCGACGATCGGGCGCGGATGATTGCCGAGCCCAAGCATGCACCGGCGCCACAGGTGCGGATTTTCTGGCAAGCGTGGCCGCTTCGCTAACGTCGCCCGACGAATTCCAAACTGCCGCTTGAGCCGGCGTTAACGGCATCCCGGGATCGCTGCCTCGATCGGCGGTCGGTTCGGCACTTTCCCCGGTCAACTTTACGCAGCTTTCACGCGTGCCGTTTACCGGTCTGCCGCTGCAAAGGCGTGAGACAGGCAGGCTGCAATGGCCACCCGATCAATCCGTGCCCGCTGGCTCGTGCGGCTGCGCAGGCTCCTAGGCGAATTTCGCTCGGCCAGCCGCGCCAATGTCACAATCACCTTCGCGCTCGCGACCGTGCCGGTGGTTGGCTTCGTCGGCGCTGCCGTCGACTACAGCCACGGCAACCAGGTCAAGGCTGCGATGCAGGCCGCAGCCAATTCCACCGCGCTGATGGCGTCGAAGGACGCACCCTCAATCACCAGCGGCCAACTGCAGACCAAGGCCACCAGCTATTTCAAGGCGCTGTTCACGCGCACCGACGCGGCCACTCCCACCGTCACCGCAACCTATACGTCGAGCGGCGGATCCCTGGTCAAGGTCACCGCCGCGACCAGCGTGAAGACCAGTTTCATGCGCGTGATGGGGTTCTCATCGCTCCCCGTCCGGGTCGAATCCCAGGTGAAATGGGGCAACGTGCGGCTGCGCGTCGCACTTGTGCTCGACACCACCGGCTCGATGGACGACGACGGCAAGATCGGCGCGCTCAAGACCGCCACCAAGAGCCTGCTGACGCAACTGAAAAACTCCGCCGTCAAGGATGGCGACGTCTACGTCTCGATCATCCCGTTCAGCAAAGACGTCAATCTCGGCAGCACCAACTACAACGCCACCTGGATCGACTGGACCGAGTGGGAGGACGAGCCGCCTTACATCAAAAACAACAAGCCGAGCAATTGGGCGAACATCGGGCCGGGCGACAGCTGCCCGTTCACCAATTCCAGCCACGGCTTCAAGTGCCAGGTGAACCCGACCAACGGCAGTTCCTCGACCAACACAATCCCTTCGAGCGGAACCTACAAGGGCTACATCTGCCCGACGATCGACAACGGCAACAAGCTCGATAACAAGGCCTCAGTCTATTACAATGGCTGCTACAACAGCGTGCAGAATTCCCGGGTGGTGTCGTCAGGCTCGGGCGCAAGCTGCAACAGTGCGCCGGACTGCTCGTGCAGCGGCAGCGGCAGCAACAAGAAGTGCACGCAGATCTATTTCGACCACACCTGGATCAAGAACGCGCGCAGCACCTGGAACGGCTGCGTCGTTGACCGCGGCAATACCAACGCCCCCCACTCCAACAACTACGACACCAACGTCACCACGCCCACGACCGGCATCACTGCCACCCTCTATGCCGCCGAGCAGTATTCCTCCTGCGCGAAGACCGTGATGGGCCTCAATTTCAATTGGACCACGATGTCGAGCTTTGTCGACAGCCTGTCCCCGAACGGCAACACCAACCAGAATATCGGGCTGCAGGTCGGCTGGCTGTCACTCGTGGGTGGCGGACCGTTCACCGCACCGGCCATGGACGCCAACTACAAATATGCCCAGGTCATCATCTTGATGAGCGATGGCCTGAACACCCAGAACCGGTGGTACACCAGCCAGTCGTCGATCGACGCCCGCGAGGCGATCACCTGCACCAACGCCAAGAGCGCCGGCATCATTATCTATGCCGTTCAGGTGAACACCGGCGGCGATCCGACCCAGAATGTGATGAAGAACTGCGCGAGTTCCACCGACAAGTTCTTCATGCTGACGTCGGCCAACCAGCTCGTCACGACCTTCCAGCAGATCGGAACCGCGCTGACAAACCTTCGGATCGCTGAATAAGCACCGCCGGGCGGCGTCCGACGGGGCCCCTCTTCGCCGACGCAAAAAAGCCCGGCCATGGGGGCCGGGCTCTCCGAAACGCAACGCTACGCCACGCGGTCACTTCATCGGCGTCGCCTTCGCCATGTACGACTCGAACGGCTTGTAGGTCTCCTTCGCAAGATCGGCGTAGAGCTCGCCCATCTTGGTCGCCTGCGCCACGAAGCCCTCGTAGGCCGTCTTGGCGTAGTCGGTCTGGATCTCCATCGCCTTGTCGAGCGACTTCGCGCCCAACAGCTTCTCCATCACCTTGGTGCCGTCCTCGAACGACTTCTTGCTGTAGTCCGCAAATTCCGTGGCAATGGCCTGGCTGGCCTTCGACAGCGCACCGAACGACTTCATGGTGGCGTCGACGTTGTCCTTGCTCATTTTCTGCACGTCATCGAAGTTCTTGATCATCGGTCATCTCTTGCTTTCCGTCCCACCGCCTAGCGGTCGGAACCCTGGTTGGCCTGACTTTGGACTGCCTTGACCTTGCGCAGCTCGACCGCTCGCACGGCAGGCAATATATTGCACTGCACAAAAAATGCAAGGGGGGATTTCGCATTGCACTCATTTTTACTCGGCAGCGCCATAAAAACGCCCCTTCCGCTTTGATTTGTTTTAACTTGTTGGCAACCGCACGGGCATACTTTTCGGACTTGTGCCGAATTGGCAACGTTCCCGCCCGCAAATTGGGCGGATGGGGTGATCGGTACGGGACAGCGGTTGAAGTCTGCCGGCAGGGCGTCTCGACTGGCCGAGAACGGGGAGCCGAGAATGTATCGACTACCGGTCGGAGCCTCCCGCAGGCTCCGTTGGGGATGTCTGGGTCTTGCTGCGGTCTTCGCGCTGACGGCCTTGTCCGATCCGGCCGACGCAAAGCAACGACGCAAGCGCCAGCCGGTCAAGCGCGCGGTCCAAGCCGAGACCTATAGTCCGCGCTATGCCGCGATCGTGGTCGACGCCAAGACCGGTGCGGCGCTGCATCAGGCGAGCCCCGATGCGCTGCGCCATCCGGCATCGCTCACCAAGATCATGACGCTCTATCTGCTGTTCGAGCAGGTTGAAGCCGGGCGGATGAGCCTTGCGACCGAGATGAGCGTTTCCGCCCAGGCCTCCATGCAGGCGCCGACCAAGCTTGGTCTCAAGCCCGGCCAGACGCTGGCGGTCGAAGATGCGATCAAAGGGCTTGTCACAAAGTCGGCCAACGACGCAGCAGTCGTAGTGGCCGAAGCGCTGGCCGGCAGCGAGGCCGAATTCGCCCGCCAGATGACCCGCAAGGCACGCGCGCTCGGCATGAACCAGACGGTCTACCGCAACGCCTCCGGCCTTCCGAACGACGAGCAGGTCACGACCGCACGCGACCAGGCTCTGCTTGGCCTTGCTATCCAGGAGCGTTTTCCGCGCTACTACCGCTACTTCGCGACCGCGAGCTTCGTCTACCAGGGCCGCGCGATGCGCAACCACAACCACCTGCTCGGGCGGGTGGAGGGGGTCGACGGCATCAAGACCGGCTTTACGAACGCGTCCGGGTTCAACCTCGTGACCTCGGTCAAGCGAGGCGAGCGTCAAATTGTTGCGGTCGTGCTGGGAGGTCGTTCGAGCGGCCAGCGCGACGCGCGCATGCGCAGCCTGATCGAGACCCACATCGCCGAAGCCTCCACCCGGCGCACGCGGGTCGCTCAGAGCCCGGCGGCCGCCGAGGTGCCGGCGGCGTCGCCACCCGGAACTTTCGCCGCTCCACCGCCGATCGTCGCGGCGATCGCAGCCGCGTTCGCCGGGCCTTCGTCGTTCGCGGCGCCGCTGTCGACCGCATCACCACAGATGCGGACACCCCCGCTGCGGTTGCAGCGCCATCGGTCGGATCGGACGAACCGATCAGGCCGTGAAGGTCAAGACCGTGATGGTGAAGGTCGCGGCGGCCGAGTCCGAAGCAAAGACGGCCGCCAAGCCTGCGGTCGCGCCGGCAGCCTCGAAGCCGGCACCGGCCCATGCGGTGGCCCTCTGCAGCGCCTGAACCTAAGTCCACGCCCAGGTCCACGCCCAAGTCGGAGACGAGGGTTGAGCCGAGGGCCAACGAGGCTGCGGCGGCGCCAACGGCAGGCGCCCGCTCCACGCTCCTCAGCAACGCAGTCGCGGCAGCCGGCAACGCCATCGTGCCGAAGGCAGCCGCATCCGAAGCCCCTGCCCCGGTCCGGCCGACCAGCCGCGGCGGCTGGGCGGTCCAGATCGGCGCGTTCGAGGACGAGAGCGAGGCCAAGCAGCGCCTGGGCGCGGCGCAGGCCAAGGCAGCGCACCTGCTGGGCAAGGCCGATCGCTACACCGAGCGGACGGTCAAGGGCGAGAAGACCTTCTACCGCGCCCGCTTCGTCGGGTTCGACCGCGACCAGGCGGAAGCGGTTTGCCGGCAGCTCAAGCGCAGTGACATGGACTGCATGGCGCTCAAGTTCTGAGCACGCATACGATCGGGACACCTCAACGATGCCGACGAAGAAGAATTTCCTTGGCTTGATTGATCTGGGCGGCGAGGTACGTCGAGCCCCCCTGGTCGGGATGAAGCTTTTTCATCAGGGAACGGTGGGCCCTTCCGATTTCTTCGGCACTCGCCCCCGGCGACACGCCAAGGATCTGATAGGCCTCCTCTTCCGTCATTTTGCCGCCGCGCGCAGCCCCACTCCCCGCTGTCGGGTCAGCCTGCGCGTGCTCACGCCAGCGGGGCTCCCGGCGGTCAAGATAAGCAGCCAGTAGCGCGCGGCTTTCGTCGTCGACCTCCCGCAGCAGCTGAAGCAGCGTCGTCAACGTCGAGGTCTTCAAGCACACGGCCGGCTTGGCTGCCGGCCAACACGTGGCCCTGCATCGCCCCGCTGTCGTGGTCGAGCTCCATTTCCAGGAACGCCGAGCGCACCCGCGAGAGCTGGCCGGGCGTCTTCTGGGTCCGCTGGAACAGACCGGCAGCGCCAAACGGTCCCCAGCCGAGCAGGCCGAGCCCCGCTATTCCAAGCGGTATAGCCACCTCCAGATGGCCGCGGAGCCCGAGAAAGCCTGCGAGCCCTAGTGCCACGATCCCACCCGCGGGGCGCAGTGCCCGCGCCAGCGCCTTGGGGTCGGCCTTGGAATAGGCATTGAGCGCCCACAGCACGAGCACCAGCACCACGAGGCCGAAGGCGATGGTCGGCATGGCTACCTCAGCTGCTCCAGCAGCTTGACGGCGCCGCCGTGGTGCCGCGCTTTAAGATCGGCAAGCGCCTTCATGCCACCCGCAGCATACACGGCAACCGCGCGCAGGAGTTCGGCGAGCTGGTGGGCCGCTCCAGGATCGAAGCGGCAATAGACGCCGCGCGACAGCCGCGCGATTTCGCGGAAGGCCTGCTCGGCGATCGGATCATGCCCTTCCTGGAACACGAAGGCCGGAACGCCAAGGAGGCCCAGGCTGCCCGCCGCCGCGCACAAATCGTCGATCGGCTCCTCCATGGCGTCGCCGACGAACACCAGCGCCTGTACCCTGCGCTGCTCGGTCTCGCGCCGGGCGTGGGCCAGGACCTTGCCGATCTGGGTGTGGCCGCCGCGGCAGTCGATCTTCTCCATCAGGGCGCCGAGCTGGCGGGCATCGGACACCCAGCGCGAGGCGCGGCATTCAGAGAGGCCGCGGTAGTAGACGAGTTGCACGTCGAGACCGCCGACCGCGGCCGCTTCGCTGAACATGTCGGCCTGCAGGCGGCAAGCGGTGTCCCACAGCGGCTGTCGGCTCATGGTGGCGTCGAGCGCAAAGATCAGACGGCCCGCGCCCGCCCGCCTGAGTGGCGGGCCCAAGCGTGCGCACTTTGCTCAGAAAGGCATCGATCTCGGCGTGCGAGGAACTCACGGCCGGCTCGCTGCGGCCTTCGGCCGGCGCAGGCGTACGGTCTTTCGCCATTGGGCTCCGTCTGGCGGTGCTGAACCTGCCCTATAAATGCCACCTCGCACGCGCGGCGCAATGGCCCGCGTCGACGCGGCCCAACCCGTCTATTGGGCAATGATATCGTGTAGATCGAGCGGGTTGTCGACCGATGCGAACCATTCGGCGCGGGCGGCCGCCCGGCGCATGCCGCGCTCGTCGAGCGGCAGTTTCAGCGCGGCCAGCAGGCCTTCGACCTCCTGCCGCGCAGTGACGTGCGACAGGCTCGGGCGGGTGCCGAGCGTGTTCTCGTCGAGATCGTCAAGCGCCGTGAGCCCGCGCGGGTAGAACTCGCGGAAGATCACGCGTTCGGCAAAGCCGTCGACGCAACGGAAGCCGAGCCGAAGCGCCAGTTCCTGCAGCCCCTCCCCCACGAGCTTCTTGTTGCGGGAGCCGAGCATCGACAGCCGGTTGCGCACCACGATCCAGTCGGTCGTGGCGTGATCGACGATGCGGCGCTGACGCCTGGCCTCGCGGACCATCTCGGCGAAATGGCTTGTGCCGGTCACGGCGAAGGTCGCGGGATCGACGGTACCGAGCACGTCGAAATCGACAAAGCTGTCGTTAAGCGGCGTGATCAGCGTGTCGGCCATCGAGTGGGCGAGCCGCATAAGGTAGGTGTCGGAGCCCGGCGTATCGATCACGAGAAAGTCGTGGGCGTGTTCGATTGCGTCGATCGCGGCGGCAAAGTCGGTGAACTCGGCAACCTCGTTGTTGGCAACCGAAACGCCGTCGGCCCGCGCGATGCTGTAGTGCGACGGAATTTCCAGGTTGAGCCGGGCGTGTTTGGCCCAGGCCCGGCGGTTGTCGACGTAGTGGGTGAAACTCTTCTGCCGGAAGTCGAGGTCGATGGTAGCCACCCGCTGACCAGCCTTCATGAGGGCGATCGCGACGTGCATGGCAACGGTAGACTTCCCGGAACCGCCCTTTTCGTTTCCTAGTACCACGACATAGGCGGAGCGCGGACGCACGCTACTCTCGAACATGGCGCCTCTCGCGGGGGCCGTCTTCGGGTACCCCCGCTTACGGTCAAGCTTACCACGTGTTTCCGATAGATTTACGATTAACTTGCACCATGCCGAAAAATTTCAGCAAGGCCTTGTCCCAGCGCCGCAAACCGAAGGTCATCCGTGTCCTGTCGGCACTGCGCCGCGCGCTGGATGAGGTCCGTGTCAGAGGCGACACTCTTGCGCTTGTGCCGACTATGGGCGCGCTGCATGCCGGGCACCTGACGCTGGTCCGGCAGGCCAAGCGACGCGCCCGACGCGTGGTGGTTTCGATCTTCGTCAATCCAACCCAATTCGCCCCGAACGAGGATTTCTCGTCCTATCCCCGGACCTGGGACAGCGATATCGCGGCGCTTGCGGACCTTGGAGTTGATTTCGTCTGGGCGCCGGGTGTCGCGGTCATGTATCCGCAGGGCTTCGACACGCGCGTCGCGCCGGGCGGTCCAGCGCTTGCGGGCCTGGAGGATACGTTCCGGCCGCATTTCTTCGGCGGCGTCGCAACTGTTGTCGCCAAACTCCTGCTGCAAGTCGAGCCCAACGTGGCCCTGTTCGGCGAGAAAGACTATCAGCAGTTCAAGGTCGTCACCGCGATGGCGCGCGACCTCGATATCAAGGCCAAGATCGTGGGCGTTCCGACCGTGCGCGAGAAGGACGGTCTCGCCATGTCGTCGCGCAACGCCTACCTGTCGCCGAGCGAGCGCGCGGTCGCACCCGTGCTGTACGGCGCGCTCAAGCAATGTGCGGCACAGATCAAGGGCGGCGCAGCGATTGCGGACGCGCTTTCAGCCGGCCGGACGCAGATCGAGCGGGTGGGCTTCGTCACCGATTATCTCGAAGCGCGTAACGCCGCGACGCTTGCCGCTGTCGCCAAACGTGACGACGGCCCGATCCGGCTGCTGGTCGCCGCAAGGCTTGGCCGCACCCGGCTGATCGACAATATCGGCGTGTAACCGGCCCGCCATGCGGCGGGACGGGTCATCACGCCCCTGTCACAGCAATCCGAGTTCACGCAGCTCGCGACGCAACGGCTCGGGCATGCCCGACGCGCCGCGTGCCGCGTGCTCGAGATCGGGCGGCGCGTCCTTGGGATCGAGATAGCGCCAGCCCTGGAAGGCGCGATACGGCCGCGGGCGCACCGGCACGCATTTCGGGTCGAGCACCAGCCGACAACGGCCGACGCCGTCCTTGTCGCGAAATGGCTGGATATCGAGGATGCGCTCGCGGCACAGGATTTCGCCCCGGATCACCCAGTAGATCGAGCCGCCGTCGCGCAGTTCATCGGCGCGCTTGGGTACCATGCGCGTGGTGTGAATGCGCTGGGGCTTTCGCACGCCTCGCTTGCGCTGCTCCTTCAGCTTGAGCTTGATCCAATCCTCGAGGTCTTCGATCGAGTCCGTGCCAACGCTGAGCTTGATGAGATGAAGCGGCATGTCAGTCGGCCTCTTTCGCCGCCTGCGCAGTCGCCGCCTCAACCGTCATGATGCGGGTGCGTTCGGCCACCTGGGCTCCGGCCGCCACCGCGATGTCGGCGACGCGACCGCTATAAGGCGCAACCAGCGTGTGTTCCATCTTCATCGCCTCGATGATCGCAAGGCGCTGCCCCTTGGCGACCCTATCGCCGGCGCCGACCAGCAGCGCCAGCAGCTTGCCATGCATCGGCGCGCGGACGGCCCCGTCGCCCTCGGCCTGAACCGGATCGAACCCCGGATCAACGCGGCGCACCAAGGTTTGGCGGCCTTTTCGCAACACATAGATGCCATCTGCGGCCTCGACCTCGACCGCATCAAGGGCGGGCGCCACGCCATCCACAACGACGCTCGGCCCGCCCGCTCCGTACATGACGCGGGCCTCCGCCGGCACCCCATCCACCGTGATCGGGAACCCGAGCGCGCGGACGCCCGCGAGTTGAAAGCCGTCGGTCGCGTCCCACGGCGACGGAGGCTGGTCCGGAGCGGGATTTCGGCTCATGGCGATGCGCGCCACGTCCTGCGCCAGCAGGCGCGCGGCTCCAAAGGCCGTTGCAGCCGGGTCGCGCGCCTGCGTGCTGAGTGTTGCGAGGTTGCGATCAATGAACCCGGTGTCGAAACGCCCGGCGCGGAACTCGTCCGCCCGGCAAAGCGCCGCCAGCAGCGCAAGATTGGTGTGGGGGCCGGCAACCAGCGTCCGCTCCAGCGCCCCCGCCAGGCGATCGAGCGCGGCGTCCCGGGTCGGCGCTTTCGCGATCAGCTTGGCGATCATCGGATCGTAGTATGAGGTGATGTCGCTGCCCTGCTCGACGCCGGTATCGACGCGCACGCTATCGGGAAATTGCAGCGCAACAAGCCGGCCGGTCGAGGGCAGGAAGCCGCGATCGGGATCCTCCGCATAGAGGCGGGCTTCGACCGAATGTCCGTCCAGCGGCACGTCGCGTTGTGCGAACGGCAGCGTCTCGCCGGCGGCGACACGGAATTGCCATTCGACGAGGTCGAGCCCGGTGATCGACTCCGTCACCGGATGTTCGACCTGCAATCGGGTATTCATCTCCATGAACCAGTAGCCGTCGGGCCGGAGCCCCCGCGCGCTGTCGGCGATGAACTCGACGGTGCCGGCGCCGGTGTAGCCGACGGCCTTTGCCGCCTTGACTGCGGCCTCGCCCATCGCGGCCCGCATCTCGGACGACATGCCGGGCGCAGGCGCCTCCTCGATCACCTTCTGGTGGCGGCGCTGCAGCGAGCAGTCGCGCTCGTTGAGGTGGATGACATGACCGTGACGGTCGGCAAACACCTGCATTTCGATGTGGCGTGGCGATGCGACAAACTTTTCCACCAGCACGCGCGGATCGCCGAACGAGTTCCTGGCTTCGCGCTGCGCGCCTTCCAGCGCAGACTCGAATTCGGCGTGCCGGTCGACCCGGCGCATTCCCTTGCCGCCGCCGCCGGCGATGGCCTTGATCAGCACCGGATAGCCGATCTCGTAGGCTTTCTGCCGCAGGAATGACGGCTCTTGCCGCTCGCCGTGATAGCCGGGCACGACCGGCACCCCGGCCTTTTCCATCAGCGCTTTGGCGCGATCCTTCAGGCCCATGGCGCGGATCGCCTCGGGCGGCGGCCCGACAAACACGATGCCGGCCCGCGCACAGGCCTCGGCAAAGTCGGCATTCTCCGACAGAAAACCATAGCCCGGATGCAGGCATTCGGCACCGGACCGGCGCGCCACCTCGATCAGACGATCGCCCCGCAGGTAGCTCTCGGCTGCTGGCGCGGGCCCAATCAGATGCGCCTCGTCGCACGATCGCACGTGCAGCGCGCCTGTGTCCGCTTCCGAGTAGACCGCGATGGTCCGCATCCCCAACCGCTTGGCCGTGCGGGCAATGCGGCAGGCGATCTCGCCGCGATTGGCGATCAGAACGGACGAAAACATTGGCCCCGCCGCGCCGGTTCTTGTTTGGAGACCGCTTGGCTTAGCATTGCAGGCGCGCGTTGTCCCGCCGGCTTTGCCGTTCGGTCAGCGCTGGTTTCCCGCAGGCGGCGGCGGGAATGGCGAAACCTGGAGCGGCGGCGACGCCGGCGGCGGCTCGCGCGTGGTCTGGCGGCGCACAGAGGGCACCGGCGCACGGGCCTGTGCTGGCGAAGTTTCGGCCGCGTTCGCCTCCGTGGCCGGCATCTGTTCGTTGTTCGTGATGTTCATCGCCGGCATCAACGCCGATGACGCGTCGTAGTGGCTGTATGGCGCGGACGCGTTGGTCGTGGCCGCCAACGCAGGCGACGTCGGCGCGGGCGCCATGCTTGCCGGAGCCATAGTCACCGAGGCACCAAGCCCCGGCGACGGCACCACAGCGGCTGTCGGCACGGTTGCCGAGGGCGAACCGGCCAACGGCGATGGCGGCACGGTCATCCCGTCGCGTTTCCAAGCCGCGGAATGCATGACCACCATCGAGTCAAAGGTGCGGCCCTTCAGATTGGCTAGCACGCGGTTGGGGTCGCGCAGCAGCTTGAGCCCGGCGCAGTCGAAGGTGGTGCAGCCGCGCGTGGTCAGCACATGCGCAACCACGCCGAAGCGATCGGCTTCGATCGCCCGCCGCAGACGCTCCAGCGACGGCTCGTAGTTGCGGTCATGATCCGCGACCGCGAGGCTGTCGGCCAGCAACGCCAGCCGCGCATCCATGTAGGCGACCGCCGCCGCAACCGCCTCCGGGCTTGCAAACAGCGCGCGTTCGCACGCCGCCTCGACCACGGCGTTGTTGACCGCATCGAGGCAGGCGAGCGCCGACCCGGGCACAATCACGCGTGCGGTGAGTTCCGATGCGCGTGCGTCGAGGACGCGGCGGGCGGCAACCTGCTCGCGCACGATCGAGGGACTGATCGCGGTCCAGACCAACAGGGCGCCAACCACAGCCAACGCGCTTCGCCAGATCACGCCGGAGGCCCCCGGCTGTCCGGCGCGGCGGAACGCGATCACACCGACGCAAACCAGAGCGGCCGCAAGCGCTCCGGCCGCCCAGATCGAGAGCGCAAATGCGCCGACGACCGGGTCTATGCCAGGCAGCCAATGGTTCGAACTCAGCATGACACCTTCAAACAGCGGAGGAAAACGCCGGATTCAGCGCCGATTATGCCGCAGCGGCCCGACCGAGACCATGGCAAATATCGAAGCCGCAAGCCGAATGGCGCGTCGTTCGGCTGGAATTTGTGCTCGTGGTTACGGCGGGTCACGACCGCTTCCGCAGCGCACGCTGCGGGACCCTCTCGGGGTACCGGCGCCGAATTGTGCGGCAGTTTCTGCTGTGCGGCTACGCACCGCCCGGGGAACGGTATGACGGCGCCAAGTCGCTTGCGGCGGCAAACACACCCTTGGCCTCGATCGAGGTCAGGGCAAGCGTGGTGCGCAGGTCGGTGACGCCGCCAGCGCCCGCGGCCGCCAGCAGCGCCGCCG
This sequence comes from uncultured Alphaproteobacteria bacterium, assembly GCA_963821555.1. Classification (GTDB taxonomy): domain Bacteria; phylum Pseudomonadota; class Alphaproteobacteria; order Rhizobiales; family Xanthobacteraceae; genus Z2-YC6860. The sequence goes on from CAWGEM010000001.1 coordinate 290,422, forward strand.
CCATTTGGGTTTCGCTCGGTGCCTCGATGATCGTCAGAAAATCGTATTCACCGAATGTGAGATAGTAGCTCAGCACCCGACCGCCGGCCCTGGCCATGTGCCGCGACAGCGCCTCGGCACGATCTTCCGGCTTGACGATCATGCCTTTAATGGCCTCGCGCGTGTAACGCCCCTGCGTGATGTAAGTCGACATCGCCCATCTCCTCCAACCGATCCGCACCGGATGGCGGCATGCCGATCACGCCGCGCAGCAATGATAGCGGGGCGTTGCGCGAGGCGGTATCACTGCGCAACAATCAGGCGGCGGCACGGGAACGGAACCTTGCGGCGGTCGGTTGCGTTCCCCGGCCGGGACATTTGTGACACGGACCGTGGGGAGGTTGGCCATGCGCGTCATTTTCGGGATGATCCTAGGCGCCCTCATTACCGTTGGGGCTGCCTATGTGCACGACAACTGGACCGGTTCCGCCTCGGCTGACCCGCGCGCGACGGTGGCGGGCAACCACAAGATGGTGAACTGGGAGGTGGTCTCCAGCAGTATGCGGGGCGTGCGCAAGCGCGCGCGTGACGCCTGGAACAGTCTGTCGCAGAAGTCGAGTTGATCGGCAGGGCAAGCCGAAAAGCGAAACGGGCCCTTGCAGTTATCGAGGGCCCGTTTGTTCGAGATTGGCTGATCGTTGTCAGCGATCGCGGTCGAGCTGGCTTTCCTTGGCGACGCGCTCAAATGCTTCGCCGGCGCTCTTGATCCGATACTGTTGTTCGTCACCGTCCGACGGCAGCAACTTGACGACTTTGAACGATCCGCTCGCGCCAAACCGACTGAAAGGCCCGGCCGTGTAACGCACATTCTGCCCGATCGAATATTTGTGTGTCTTTAACAACGCACTCTCCTGTCCCACTGTCACAATGTCCGAAGCGCGGCGGCCGGGCATCCCTGAACGACCGTTCACAAACTTATATCACCCAGAGGCTCGTTTCGGGGTAAAAACTACGCACTTTCGACGTGCTTCAAGGTTCTACCCGGGGGGGCATCGAGAAATATTCAATGCATCAAATATTTGGGCTTGTCTCTTGACACAAGGTTACAGGCTTAAGGCTTTCCTGGCCCGCCCGATCCGGGTAAAATCGGCTCGAAATGCCCGTTTCGGCGTCTGGATCGTTTGGAAGCGGCGCAGCATCCGTCTCACCGAACTGTGATAGTCGGCGCCGCAATTGGTCGATTTGTGGCCCCGGTCGGCCGCTAAGACCAATACCAATGCACCTCCACCAACGGCGGGAGGAGATCGTGGAACGCTTGCACTTTACCTGTCCAAACACCGGTCGAGATGTCGACGTCGGCATCGAGAGCGAACTCGAAACCCTGCTGCGAATTCGCAGCAAGATTGTCCGTGCGTCCTGCCCGGCCTGCGGCCAATCCCATGAATGGCGCGTGGGCGATGCACAGCTGCTGCACGCGGCGTGATCTCAGCGTGCCGACCTTCGGCGACTTGGTCGTTCGTGCTCGCCCGCTTCCGGGTGTTGTAGCGCTGCGGTGACGTCAGTTTTGGTCAGCCGCGTGCCGTCGTCGCCCTCGATCAACAGCGTGACCCGTCCGCCCTCGTTGAGGTGTCGCGCCCAAGCCAGCGCATCGTCAAACGACCCAAACTCCTTGTAAAGCCAGCGGTCCTTTTCCATCGGCGGTACGGCCTCCGAACCCGGCGGACCGCTGTACACCCGGTAGGTCATGCTTTGTCTCCGCGTCGAATGCCAGCGGAGCCCCCGCGACAGCGCCGGAAGCTCCCCGCATCGCCGGCAGCCGGGGATGTTCGCGGCTTGGGCGACACCAGACCAACGTCGGAGAGGTCCAGACGTTCCTCACGGTTTGGCGGAGGCGGGCGCAACCACCGAACTCTGCATGCCGACGGCATCGAGCGAACGCCGCACGCTGCCGGACGCCTTGGCCTCCTCGATGAAGGCGCTGACGTAGGCCAGCGCCGCAGGCTTGCCCTTCGCGACCGACACCGCAACGAACGAGTTCAGATACGCCCCCGGCAGCACCCGCGAGCCCGGCAACTGCTGCGCCATCTGCGACAGCGACTCGCGCGATTGCGCAATCGCGTCGGCCTTGCCGGTCCGCAACGCATCGAACAGCTCGGCCGCGGTCTTGACCTCGCTCACGGTCACATTCCTGAGCGAGGCCCGCGCCGCCCGCAGGGTCGCCGTGTTCTCCACCCCCATGGCGCGCGTGCCAGGCTTGTCGACGTCGTCGAGCGTTTGGATGGGCGAGCCCGGCCCCACCAGCCAGGTGCTTTGCAGAACGATGTGCGGCGGCCCGAAATCGAGCGTCCGCTTGCGGTGCTCGTCAACCGGCACGAAAGCCACGTCCCAGGCGCCCTCCGCCACCGCATTGCTGAGCGCGCCGGAGTTCGGGTACTGCACCCATTCGACCGCGACGCCGAGTTTTTGCGCCAACGCCACACCCAGATCGGAATTGACGCCGCGCGGCTTGCCGGTGTTCGTGTCGATTGCGACGTTGCCGGCGCCCGGCGTCGGCGCAACGGCGATGCCGACCCGCAGCGTCCCGGTTGGCGCAAGCTCCTTCAGCACGGCCTCATCGGCGGCAAACGCCCCCGCCGCACCAACCGCGAGGCCAATCAACGCAGCGCAAATCCGTGACAGGCTCACTTGCTCCTCCCTGACACTTTTTGCTTAGCCGCGACAACCGGCGGCGAGTCTCTCAGAAGTTTTCCACCCACGGCCGGACCTCGATCTCCCAAGACCATGCGCTGTGCGGCTGATGGATCATGTGCATGTAGGTGGCGGCAATCGACTGCGGGTTGAGCAGGCTTGCCTTCTTACCGGGCGGCTCTGGACGCCGCTCGCTCCTGATCCCGCCATCGATCACGACATGGGCGACGTGGATGCCCTGCGGATGCAGCTCGCGCGCCATGCTTTGCGCAAGCCCGCGCAGTGCGAACTTGCCCATAGCGAACGGCGCCGACAGGGCATAGCCCTTCACGCTGGCAGAGGCGCCGGTGAAGACGATGCAGCCGTGCTTCTTGGGCAGCATGCGGCGCACCGCCTGCTGCCCAACCAGAAATCCGCCGAACGCGGACACCATCAGCGATTTCTCGACCTCGGCCGGATCGAGCTCGGCGATCGGGCCGCGCGTGCGGTAGCTCGGGTTGTAGACCACGATCTCGGGCGCCCCGAACGAGCCGTCGAGATCGGCGAACAGCTTGTCCACGTCGGCGCGCTTGCTCGCGTCGCAGGCAAAGGTCGGCGCGCCGATCTCCTTGGCAAGCCCTTCCAGGTCGCCGGTCGAGCGCGCCGCAAGCGCGACCTTGATGCCTTCGCTCGCAAGCACGCGGGCGAGCGCTGCGCTCAGGCCAGAGCCTGCTCCGACGATCAGCGCAGTGTTGAACTTCACGTAAGGCATATCGCAGCCCTCCCAATCGAATGTTACGCCATTGCCGCGGCGGCGCCCGAAGGACACAATATCCCGTCGTCGGCAGGGAGGTGAACAATGCGCGCTGCCTTCTACGAGAAAAATGGCGTAGCCAGCGACGTGCTGAAGCTTTCGGAGCTCGAAACGCCGCGACCGGGGCCCGGCGAGGTCCGCGTCAAGCTGCGCGCCTCCGGCGTCAATCCCTCCGACGTCAAGGCTCGCGAAGGCCGCACCCGCAAGATCGCCTATCCGCGGGTGATCCCGCACAGCGACGGTGCAGGCGATATCGACATGGTCGGCGACGGCGTGCCGGCGGGCCGTATCGGCGAACGGGTGTGGACCTGGAACGCGCAGTGGAAGCGAGCGGACGGGACCTGTGCGGAATACGTCGTGCTGCCGAGCGCACTTGCGGCCGCACTTCCGGCCGGCTTGAGCTACGAGGCCGGCGCGTGCCTCGGCATTCCGGCGATGACCGCCTATCACGCGGTTGCGGTCGCGGGCGCCGCGAACGGCATGAACATTCTGGTCAGCGGCGGGGCCGGCGGCGTCGGCCACTATGCGATCCAATTCGCCAAGGCGCGCGGCGCGACCGTCATCACCACCGTCAGCTCTCCGGCCAAGGCCGAGCTCGCACGCCAGGCCGGCGCCGACCACATCATCGATTACAAGCGCGAGAATGTCGGCGAGCGCGTGCTGGCGCTGACCGGCAAGACCGGCGTCGATGCCGTGGTCGAGATGGACCTCGCCGCCAACGCCAAGCTTTATCCCGGCATGCTGCGCCCGCGCAGCAGCGTCGTCGTCTACGGCACCGGCAATCCCGATGCCGCGATCCCGGCGCAATATCTCTTGGTCAACGCGATCGCGATCAAATTCGTCTTCGTCTACGAACTGACCGCGGACGAGCGCGCCGACGCCGTCGCGGCAATCAACCGCATGCTCGCCGAAAAAACCCTGATGAACAATGTCGCACTCACGTTTCCGTTGCGTGAGATCGTCGCAGCCCATCAAGCAGTCGAGCAAGGCAAGGCCGCCGGCAATGTGGTTGTGACACTCTGATGCGATGCTTCCATCATTCCATGCCTGGGGGAGGACACCCATGCTTCGCTTGTTTGTTCTGGCGAGCCTCGCGATGACGATGCTCGGCTCGGCGAGTGTGACCGCGCAGGAGGCGACCTACTACACCGTCACCTACATGGAGGCCGGGCCGATTCTCTCAAAACCGGCCGCCGTCGCGCTGCGCGACTTCCGCGACGCCGCCCGCAAAGACCCCGGCAACGTCGGCCTCGAAATTCTGCAGCGCATCGACCGTCCCAACCAGTTTGTCGTTCTCGGCAGTTGGACCGATCAGAAGGCGTTCGAGGCGCATTGGGCGACGACCCATGCCAACAAGCTCGGCGCCAAGATTGAGACGATGCTGGCTGCGCCGAACGACACCCGCCAGCACACCGGGCTTTCGGTCGCGCCCGCCAAGGCGGTGCCCCCGAGCGCCATCTACGTCGTAACCCATGTGGATGTGGTCCCGCCGCAGAAGGACAATGCGGTCGAGGCCCTCAAGCAGCTCGCAGAGGACAGCCGCAACCACGCGGGCAACCTGCGCTTCGACGTCTGGCAGCAAGCCAACCGGCCGAACCATTTCACCGTGATCGAGGCCTGGAGCAACCGCGGCGCCTTCGACGTGCACCAGATGCAGAAGACCACCAAGGACTTCCGCGGCAAGCTCATTACCATGACCGGGGCGCTCTACGACGAGCGGCTGTACAAGACAGCCTTCTGAGCGAGCCCTGCCTCCGCACCGGGCGAAGGGCGGGCTCGGCAGTTCCGAAGGGCAACGGCAGCCGCGGGCCTGTATAGAAGGGCCGCCGCCACAGCCGGGACCCTTCGGTGATTGCAGCCCTTCTCCCCTTCGTGTTCGCCCTGCTCTGGGCGTCGTCCTACATCGCCGCCAAGGTCGGCCTCATCGATGCAACGCCGTTCGCCTATGTGGCACTGCGGCTCAGCATCGCCGCCGCGGTCGCGATTGCGCTGGTGCCCGCGCTCGGCCGCGCCCTGCCGGGCGCTTCACGCTGGCCGCAGCTTCTGCTCGGCGGCTCGCTGTTGCACGGGCTTGGTCTTGCGACAACGCATGCGGCGCTCGTGGCGGTCGACGCCACGCCGACCGCGCTGGTGCATGCCTTCCACCCGATTCTCACGTCTGCGCTCGGCGTCTGGCTGTTGGGCGAACGCTTCGTCTGGTGGCAGTGGGTCGGCGTCGCGCTTGGTTTTGCCGGCGTTGTGCTCGGCGTGCCGCCAAGCCTCGGCGGCGGCAACATTGCCCTCTTGGCTCTAAGCCTGTTTGGCCTGACCGCAGGCACGCTCTATCTCAAGCGCTTCTGCGCCGACGTGCCGGCGTTCGAAGCGACCGCGGTGCAACTCATCGGCGGCGCGCTCATGGCGATCGCGCTGATGCTCGCGTTCGAGTCGCCCCATTTGCAGTGGACCCGAAGCTTCGTCGAAGCGCTCGCCTGGAACACCATCGCGATGTCGATCGTCGGCATGGCGATCTACAATCTGATGCTCGACCGGTTCGGCGCCGGCCGCGCCTCGTCAGGTTTCTTCGTGGTGCCGGGCGCCTCTGCGATCATGGCCTACGCGCTTCTCGACGAGCATCTTTCGACACTTGCGATCGTGGGGCTTATCGCATCGACCCTGGGCGTGCTGCTGGTGTGGTGGCGGCGCCCATCAAACGACAAGCGCCCGGCGGGAAACCCGCCGGGCGCTGTCTGAACCTGACATAGATCAGGAGGCCTTGAGATTGCCGGCGGCCTGCTTGCCGCGCTCGGAGATGATCTCGTAGCTCACCTTCTGGCCCTCGACGAGGGTGTCCATGCCGGCGCGCTGCACGGCGCTGATGTGCACGAACACATCCTTCGAGCCGTCGTTCGGCGTGATGAAGCCGAAGCCTTTTTGGGTGTTGAAGAACTTAACGGTACCAGTTGCCATCTTGGGCTCCTTGCAGTGAACCGACCGCGTCTTGCAGGTCGGGCAGCCATCCGAGTTTGGGGGGTTGTCTTGAGATCGCAGCCCAAATATCGGCAGCGCAGCAAGTCAGACCAAAATCCTGGTTGCGGGCGGCTATATAGGGGCACGACGCGGCGCAGTCAAATCGTCGATTGCACTTTTTTTGGCGGCAATCATCGCATTGGAACCCATCCCAGTGTCACGGTGTTGTCGGGCCGAACGCTAACCGTTGAGGGAGACGCGCATGACGTTCGGCAAAGGCATTTTGCTGTGGCTGGTCGGGATTCCGATTCCGATCATCATTCTCCTGGCCTTGTTCTGGCGATGATTTTGTTCTCGCGTTGAAAGCTGCAACGAAAGTCATTTCTCCAACTCTTGGCGCGCTTCCCTATCCAGGGAGCGCGCTTTTTCTTGGCAACCGCTGAAACAATCTCCGTGGGCATTGCGGAGCGCGCCGCCGATCTCGGGTCTACCCAAGATCGGCTCTTACTCACCCAATCGGCTACAGCCGACCTGGGTGGCGCGATTGCGGAATCCATAATCGCTGCACGTCGATTGTTCTCCGAGACATGGCTTGTCGATTCCGGCACTCGCTCTCGCTCGGCCTGAATGACCGGTGGGAGATTCTTCGGCGCTTGCAGCGCGTGCTTGTTCGTTCTCGCGGCGCGTATGCGCCCGAGGCTTTTAGGCAGTCTGCGCCATCGAAAGTCCGAGGGCGCGCGGGACCCCGGGGTTCCGAGGAACCCGCGGACCCCGACATCTCGCGACATCGAGGCAGTCCGGATAGTCAAACCGCAGGTTCGTCTTCGCTCCAACGTCCCGCGCGCGGTGTTTGTAGGCTTGCTCCGTGCGGCCCCCGGTGGCGTGCCTGTTGTTGACCACCGCTCGGGCCTCTACGACCCCTGACCGTTAGAACGTCGGTACGGGATCGCATCTAAGGGTCCCCTACGAAGTCTTCGCATAGGACCGCACGGCTTGGGCCGCCGAACGTTGGGTGTGCGTTTTGCACCCTTGCCCGGCCACCGCGGGCCGGTCCCGCTTAACGACGCCTCGCGAAGCGCCCTCGGTTGGACCGGCTTGGCCGCCAAGCTAAGGCCGCCCCAGCCGGTGTGCGTAAGTCCTCACGGAATTGTGATTATATTCCTGCGGCCGATGGCGGACGCATCGCCTCTGCCGTCACCCTATTTCTTGCACTCAGAGGCAACCCAAAGCGCTTCGATCCTGCGGTCGAGGGTCACGGTCGTGCCCATCATCGTCACCGTTCCCTTCATGCTGACGCTGTAGCGCCGCCGATCCGCGAACGTAAATGACGCGGTGGCGTTCAGCGCGATCTCGCGCGGATTGCCGCAGTCGACACGCAACGTCGAGCCGGCTGGCGTCGGTTCGATCTCGTAGGTCCTGCACTGGCCCTTCATGTCCTTTTCGATCGCCAGCGCCTTGATCGGGTTCTTCGCTTCTTCCGGCGTGAGGCAAACCGTTGAGACCTCCGACATCGGCTTGCCATTATCGGTGCCGCTCTCGGTCAATCGCCATTCGCCGGGCTCGACTTCGACTGCGCCGGCAAGCGAGGGCATGCCGGCAACAAGCGCCACCGCGAGCAGGCCGTAGATACCACGCATGGCGACGGCCCCAACGCTTACATCCGGAACACGCCGAAGCGCGTCGCCGTGATCGGCGCGTTCAGCGTCGCCGCAAACGCCAGCGCCAGCACGCGCCGCGTCTCGCTCGGCAGGATGATGCCGTCGTCCCAGAGCCGCGCGGTCGCGTAGTAGGGATTGCCCTCCTCCTCGTATTGCGCGCGGATCGGCGCCTTGAAGGCATCCTCCTCTTCGGCGCTCCAGGTCTTGCCCTCGGCCTCGATGATTGTCGCGCCGCACGGTCGCCGAGCACGCTTGCCGCCTGCTCGCCGCCCATCACCGAGATGCGCGCGTTCGGCCAGGTGAACAGGAATCGCGGACCGTAGGCGCGACCGCACATGCCGTAGTTGCCGGCGCCGAAGCTGCCGCCGACGATCAGCGTGATCTTGGGCACCTGCGCGCAGGCGACCGCCGTCACCATCTTGGCGCCGTCCTTGGCGATGCCGCCGGCCTCGTAGTCGCGCCCGACCATGAAGCCCGAGATGTTCTGCAGGAACAGGAGCGGGATACGGCGCTGGCAGCACAATTCGATGAAGTGCGCGCCCTTGAGCGCGCTCTCGGAGAACAAGATGCCGTTGTTCGCGAGAATGCCGACCGGGATGCCGGCGATGCGCGCAAAGCCCGTCACCAGCGTCGTGCCGTAGAGCGCCTTGAACTCGTCGAACGCCGAACCGTCGACGATGCGGACGATGATGGCGCGCGCGTCGTATTGCTTACGTAGGTCCGCCGGCACGATGCCGTCGAGGTCGGCGGCGTCGAGCTTCGGCGCACGCGGCGGCAAGAGCGCGATGTCGGGAGCCGGCCGCAGATTGAGGTTTGCGACGATACGCCGGGCAAGCGCGAGAGCGTGATTGTCGTCCGCCGCCATGTGGTCGGCCACGCCGGACTTGCGGGTGTGGACGTCGGCGCCGCCGAGCTCCTCGGCGGTGACGATCTCGCCGGTCGCAGCTTTCACGAGCGGCGGCCCGGCGAGGAAGATCGTGCCCTGCCCTTTGACAATGATGGTCTCATCCGACATCGCCGGCACGTAGGCGCCACCGGCGGTGCACGAACCCATCACCACGGCGATCTGCGGAATCCCAAGCGAGGACAGCGTCGGCCTGGTTGTAGAAGATGCGGCCGAAGTGCTCGCGGTCGGGAAACACCTCGGTCTGGTGCGGCAGGTTGGCGCCGCCCGAATCGACGAGATAGATGCAGGGCAGCCGGTTTTCGCGCGCGATCTCTTGCGCGCGCAGGTGCTTCTTCACCGTCATCGGATAGTAGGTGCCGCCCTTGATCGTCGAATCGTTGGCGACGATCACGCATTCGCGGCCCTCGACGCGTCCGATGCCGGTGATCAGTCCGGCGCCATGGATGGCGTCGTCGTAGAGGCCGAACGCCGCGAGCGGCGACAGGTCGAGGAACGGCGCGCCCGGATCGAGCAGGCGCATCACGCGTTCCCGCGGCAAGCAGCTTGCCGCGCGCGACGTGGCGCTCGCGCGCGCGCTGCGGTCCGCCTTCGGCTGCTTCGACGCGACGGCGCTGCAAGCTCGTCGGCAAGCTCGCGCATCCGCACAGCGTTGGCGCGGAATTCGTCCGTAGTCCGTGTCGATGTCGGTTGCGATCGTCACCCCATCCTCCCGCGCGCAACTATACGCGGCCACGCACGTGAACGGCCATTCAAGATGGAACCGCACTGCTTGCTGTGCGATTTTCGGAACCCGACGGCGCAACAGGCGTTGCCATCGAGAGCCGAGCATTCGGCCGCGAGGGGAATTACAAAGGAGAGACGCTCGATGAAGAAATCGCTTCTCGCGACAGTCGCGACCATTGCACTGATTGGCGGGACCGGCCTTGCACTCAGCGGAAGGCAAGTGAGCCCGGGTCAGCTCCGAGCAGCGCAGCGCCGAGTGCGGCCCCGAGCACGTCGCAACAGCCCAGTGCCCAGCCACGCGGATCGGCGCAGCAGGAGCGGCCGCGAGCAGGACGCCGCGCGGTGCGCAGCACCACGAGCGCGAGCCCAGCACCGAGGCGACCACGGCCAGGGCACGCAGGACCGCATGCAGGACCGGCAGCCGCAGCGCCTCGCGCAGCCGGGCCAGGCGCGCTCGCAACAGTGAGCAGGTGCCGGATCGCAGGGGCCCAGCCGGTGCGCAAACCGAGGACCGAAACGACGCGAGCCAAGGCCCTCACCACGGAGCAGAAGACCAAGATCCGCACCACGGTCATCAACCGCGCCCCGAAGGTCACCAACGTCAACTTCTCGATCAACGTCGGCACCGTGGTGCCACGTACGGTCCACGTCGTGGCGGTGCCGGCGACGCTGATCGAGATTTATCCGGAGTGGCGCGGCTATATCGTACTTCGTGGTCGGCGATGAGATCGTGATCGTCGAGCCGGGCACGCTGCGGATCGTCGCGGTTCTCGAAGTCTAGCGTGATGTCCGCGACATTGTGACCTCGGTCACAGCGCGATGGACTCCGAAGGGCGGACGATACAGTCCGCCCTTCGGGTATATGGACCATGCTGCGCAAGCATCAGGTCAGCGCGGGACTGCTCGCGTTCCGCCGCAAGCCCGCGCTCGAATTCCTGCTGGCCCATCCCGGCGGCCCGTTCTGGGCCAAGCGCGACGACGGCGCCTGGACCATCCCGAAAGGCCTGGTCGAGGACGGACGACGACCTGCTGGACGAGCGCCAAGCGCGAATTCGACGAGGAGACCGGCTTTCAGGCGCGCGGCCCATTCATTCCGCTTGGCGCGGTGCGCCAGAACAGCGGCAAGACCGTGCACGGCTTCGCCTTCGAGGGCGAGTTTCGATCTGCGCCGCTTCCGCAGCAACCGCTTCGAGCTGGAATGGCCGCCGAAGTCGGGCCATCGCAAGAGCTTCCCGGAGATCGACCGCGTCGGCTGGTTCGACGAACCGATGCGGCTCGACCAAGCTCATCGGCTACCAGCGGCCGTTCCTTGAGCGTGCTGCTGAACAAGCTCGGCGGGCAGTTCGATCCAAATCGTCATGCCCGGCCTCCTGGCTGGCCAATCTCTCCGACGTCATGCCCGGCCTTGTCCCGGCCATCCACGTCTTAGGTTGGCGACGAAGCGGACCTGATCGTGGATGGCCGGGACAAGCCCGGCGATGACGACGTTTGAATTAGGTACGAAGCGCTGCCATCCAAATCGCATGAAGACAGCGCTTACGCCCGCACCTCCTGCCGCTGGAACACGACGTAGCCGATCACGTAGAGCAGGATCATGCCGGCGATCAGGCTGACGATCTGCGGCCAGGCCTGCAGGATGCTCTGGTCGAGCGGCAGCGGCGAGCCGATGCGGCCCTGGAACTGCGCCAGCAGCGTGGTCATCGACTGCGCGTCCGGATTGAGCATCGCCACCACCGCCTCGCCGTAGAGCGTGCCGGGCGACAGCCGCGCCAGGCCCTGCTGCCAGGCGAGCGTGTCGGGCGTCGGCAGGCCGAGCATCGCGAAGCGGATGTCGGACGGCGCGATCGCCTCGCCGATCAGCTGCGCCAGCGCCGGCCACAGCAGCGCCAGGAACAGCCACAGGCCGAGCGAGACCAGCGCCGCGGTCGCGGTCGAGCGGAAGAGGATCGAGAACAGCATGGCGAGCGCGAGCCAGACGCCGGCGTAGGCGATGGTCACCAGCAGGAACACCAGCAGGCGCCCGATCTCCTCCCCGCTCGGCGGAATGCCGAGCCGGATCAGGCCGAAGCCGATCACCAGCAGCCACAGCGTGACCAGGCTGATGGTCAGCGTCGCGAGCCCGGCCAGGAATTTCCCGAACAGCAGCGCGTCGCGATAGATCGGCTGCGCCAGGATGCGCGACATGGTGCGGCGGTTGTATTCGCCGTTGATCGAGTCGAAGCCGAGCCCGATCGCCATCACCGGCACGAGGATGCTCAGCACCAGCACGAACGACAGCAGCGACTGGCCGGGCGGCGCGAACAGCCGCAGGAACAGGAACGGGTCTTCCGCGGTGGTGTTGCGGATCTGCTCGGCGGCGAAATAGACCACCGCCGCGCCGAACAGCACGCACCAGGAATTCCAGCACCAGCATGCGCACGCTGGTGAGATGGTCGAACAGCTCGCGGAAGAACACCACGCTCAGCCCGCGCCAGGGCGAACCTTCACGCTGCATGCTGCGCTCCCTGCTGCGCCTGGTTCTGGAAGTAGCGGTTGTAGATCGCGTCGAGGCTCGGCTCCTCGACCGACAGCCGCCGCAGCGCGCCGCCGGCATTGACCACCGCGGCCGCGGCCTGCGGCCGCACGTCGCCTTCGGCCAGCAGCCGGAAGCGGCCGGGCCCGACCGGCTCGACCGCGCGCACGCCCGGCACCGCGGCGAGCTTTTCGCGCAAGCCCCTCGCCGTCGGCTTCGACCTCGACGTGATAGCCGCCGCCGAGCACCTGGCTCGCCAGCTCCGGCACGCTGCCGATCAGCACGATGCGGCCGGCGTTGAACAGCGCCACGCGGTCGCACACGCTCTGCACCCGCTCGAGCAGATGCGACGACAGCAGCACCGCGACGCCGTCGCGCTTGAGCGAGCGGATCATCTCCAGCAGTTCGGCGGTCGCCTGCGGATCGAGGCCGGAGGTCGGCTCGTCGAGGATCGCGATGGCGGCGTCCTTCATCAGGATTTCGGCAAGGCCGAGCCGCTGGCGCATGCCGCGCGAGAACGCGCCGACGCGCTTGTTGCCCGACGTCGCCGAGGCCGACGCGGTCGAGCGCCGCGGCGATGCGCTTGTCGCGCTCGGCCGCGCGCGATGCCGATCAGCGCCGCGGTGTAGCGCAGGTTGTCGACCGCCGTCATGTGGTCGTAGAAGCCGACCGTGTCCGGCAGATAGCCGACCACGCGCTTGACCTGCAGCGGCTCGCGCACCGGATCGTGGCCCAGCACGCGGACGCTGCCGGCCGTGACGTCGGTCAGGCCGAGCATCATCAGGATGGTCGTGGTCTTGCCGGCGCCGTTCGGCCCGAGCAGGCCGAAGATCTCGCCGCGCCCGACCGTGAACGAAATGCCGTCCACGGCCGCGACGCTGCCGTAGCGCTTGGTCAGGTCGCGCGCCTCGATGACGGTGTCGCTCATCGCCGGCCGAACCTCGCCACCGCGCCCACCATGATCAGGAGCGCGATCGCGATGATGCCGACGCCGACGATGCCCCACATGGTCGAGGTCGCGACCGCGACGCGGAACTGGGTCGAGGCGGTCTCGCCGCGCGAGGCGACGTTGAAGGTCGGCGCATAGTCGCCGGCGATCGCCTTCTCGGGCGGCGTGACCAGCGCCTGCACCTCCTTGTTCTGGCCGGGCGCGATGCGGTCGATCGTCTTCGGCTCGAAGCTGATCTTCCAGCCGCTCGGCGCGCTGCTGGTGAGTTCGATCTCGTCGGCCGGCGCGGTGCCGGTGTTGGTGACGACGATCGGGATCGAGGCCTCCTTGCCGGCTTCGGCGCGCGCGCTCAGCACGCCGTCGCGGCCGGCCATGCGAGAGCCGCGGCTGGCCGGTGATCTCGAGCGCGACCGTGGTCGTCGGCGGTCGCGTCCTCGGCCGAGGCCTTGACGCGTGACCGGATAGCGGTTGGCGCCGATCGTGCTCGGCGGCCGCACCTTGAGCTTGACGGTCTTGGACTGGCCGGCCTCGATCGGGATCGAGGACAGCTCCTGGCTGCCGTACTGCTCGGTGAAGGTCGTCTCGAAGTTCTGCGGCGCCTGCGCCGACGAGCGCGACGACGAGATTGCGGCCGCTGTCGTTCTTGACGTCGAGCTGATACTCGAAGGTCGACTTCGAGGTGCCGCGCAGCGAGGGCAGCTGCGGCTTGATCGTGAGCTTGGCCGGCAGGTCCTTGGCGAGCGTGACCGCGATCGGCAGGCGTGACCTCGGCGTCCCTGCCCTTGGCGGTGACGGTGAGGTTCTGCGTGCCCATCGCGGCGTTCTCGGGCACGTCGAGCCGAAGCTGCAGCGAGGTGCTGTCGTTGGTCGCGACCATCGCGGCCGCGACCGGCTGGCCGCCGCCGAGCAGCGTCACGGTCCAGCCCGCCGGCACCCCGCTGACCGCGAGGTCGAAGCCGCTCCGGCGGCAGCGCGTAATTGCGCAGCCGCAGATTGACGGTCGAGGTGGTGCCGGGCCGCACCGTCACGGCCGGATAGTCGGTCAGCAGGAACAGGCCCTTGACCGGCGGCTCGTCCTGCGGCGACCGCCGGAACGGCAGCGCGCACGCAGGCGCAGCAGCAGACAAGGAAAGCAAAGGCAGTACGAAGTCTCATGGCGATATCTCCCGGCCAAGCGAACGTCGACTGGACCGCAGACATCGCCCCCATCCCGAACCGCCCGCAGCCCGGGCTCATCAGGACGGGGGCATTGTTTCCCCGATCGTGACGAAATCCGGGCAGAAAGAAATGGATTTTCTTACGGTTTGGCAAGCCTCTCGCGAAAGACACGCTTTGCCTAGATAATCAGTTTTGCGAAGCGCCACCCGAGGCCGTCTCTTCTGCAGTGAACGGCGATGCCGATGCCGAGCGATTCCGGCCGCAGCGGCGTTTTCGGCAGTGCCGGTAGGTCGCCTGCGACCGTATGTCCTGTCAGCCGCCGCTACGCCCGCAGCACGGTCGGCCAGTCGACCTCGTCCTCGGGCAGCACCCACGGCTCCTTGACCGCCGCCGCCTGCCATTCGGCCCAGGCCGGCAGCGCCATGACCGCCGCCATGTAGGCCCGCGCCTCGCGCGCCGACCTCGACGCCGTAGGTGTGGAAGCGCGACACCACCGGCGCGTACATCGCATCGGCCGCACCGAACGCCGCCGAACAGGAACGGCCCGCCGGCGCCAAAGCGCGCGCGGCAGTCGCGTCCACATCGCGTCGATCCGCGCGGACGTTGGCGCGCACGTCGTCGCCGAGTTCGCGCTTCTTCACCGGCCGCCACATGTTCATCGGACAGGCGCGGCGCAGCGGCACGAAGCCCGCGTGCATCTCGGAGGCGATGGCGCGCGCATGCGCGCGCGCCGCCGGATCGGACGGCCAGAGCTTGGCGGCCGGGAATTTCTCGGCGAGGTATTCCAGGATCGCGAGCGACTCCCAGACGTGCACGTCGCCGTCGACCAGCACCGGCACCTTGCCGGTGCCGGCGATCTTGCGACACCCGCGCCTTGAAGTCCGGCGCATCGAGCGAGATCACCACCTCGTCGAAGGCGATGCCCGCGACCTTCATGGCGATCCACGGCCGGAACGACCACGACGAATAGTTCTTGTTGCCGATGACGAGCGTGAGCGCCAAGGCCGCCCTCCCCTAGTGTCCCGAACCCGAAGTTCGCACGATTGTGCAGCGGGCTTTTTGCGAACTTCGGGTTCGAGGGACACTAGAAAATCTGAAGTTGCTGGTGTCGCTTCGATTCGGAAGTTCGCTTCCGAGCAAGCTGAAAGCGCAGGCGAACTTCCGAATCGCGACACCAGACTGTGCGCGAATTTCGGGTCATGCCGCGCGCGATGGCAAGCGAATTGTGGTCATGCCGCCGATCACTCGCGACAAATGCGTCGTGACAGGCGCTGCCGCGCACACCTATCATGCCGCGCCCGCCCGCAAGGCCCTGAAGTCGATGCCGACCACGCGCGAGATCATCGCCGCTCCGACAGCCGGCCTCGATTTTGCGGCCGTGTTCGGCCATCACCAGTCGCCCGCGGTGCGCTGCGGCGGGCTGATCTTCTGCTCCGGGCATGCTGCGATCGATCCGCACACCGGCGAACGCGAGCACGGCACCGTCACGAGCGAATGCGCGCCGCGTGTTCGAGAACCTGAAGCTGTTGCTCGAATCCGCCGGCTCGTCGCTCGATCGGATCGTGCAGGTGCATGCGCTGATCTACGACAGGATCGAGTACGACGTGCTGAACCGCGTGTACCGGCAGTATGTGCCGAATGCGCCGCCCTGCCGTACGGTCTGGAGCGTCGAGATCGAGGCTGGCTTCAAGGTCCAGCTCGACGTGGTCGCAGCGGCGTGAGCTTCGGCATGAGCAGCCCCCGCACAACGCGTGCGCCGCGCGACCAGCATCTCGACCCGCGCGCTTCGGCCTGCCGCATGCCGCAGCGGTCAGGGCCGGCGACTTCGTCTTCGTCTCGGGGCTGATCGCGATCGATCCCGCGACCGGAGAGCGCGCCCATGGCACGACCGTGAGCGAGACGCGCCTGATCCTGTCGAACATGTCGCAAATTCTGCGAAGCGCCGGCTCCTCGCTCGGCAATGTCGTCAAGACCACGGTCTGGCTTGCGAGCATGTTGGAGATGGAGAACCTGAACGGCGCGTACAAGCCGTTCTTTCCGGAGGCTCCTCCGGCCCGCACCGTCTGCGGCGCGATGCTCAACTACGGCATGAAGGTGCAGATCGACTGCATCGTGCAAGCCTGACTTGGGTGAAGCGATGACGTTGACCCGCACGGTGCTGGAGCCCGCCAATCCGATCCTCAACGTGTCGCGGCGCGAGGCCCGCCCGCACTCGCCCGCGATCCGGATCGGCGATTACGTTTTCGTGTCGGGCATGGTGCCGATTGATCCGGCGACCGGCGAGCGCGCGCTCGGGCCGATTGCGGGCCAGGTCGCCTGCGTGCTCAGCAATATGCAAAGCCTGCTGGAATCGAATGGCGCCGGCCTGCGCGACATCGTGCGGCTCAACATCACGCTCGCGAACCTGTTCGAAGCCGATGACATGTGGCGGGTGTTCCGGAGGTTCTTTCCGACCGATCCGCCGGCCGCAACGCTGATGGGCATGCAGCTCAGCTTCGGCAACGGCGTCGAGATCGAGTGCGTCGCGTACGTCGGCGGGCCGTAGCGAAATATGCTGAGCGTCATTCCGGACGCCGCCATAAGCGCGTTCACGCGCGCCTTCGGCGTGATATGGCGGCGATCCGGAATCCAGAGCACTTCGGAAATCGCCTGCCGTGTCGCCCTGGATTCTGGGTTCGCGCCTTCGGCGCGCCCCGGAATGACTGCCGAGAGTCGGAGCGAAGCTACTTGCGCGGCTCCACCTGCTCGACCGGGCCGCCGGCCGTCTTCCAGGCGCCGAAGCCGCCGCGGATATGCGCGACCGGCTTCAGTCCCATGCGCTGCGCGGTCTGCGCCGCCAACGCCGAGCGCAAGCCCCCGGCGCAGAAGAACACGAAGCGCTTGTCCTGCGCGAACTGCGGCTTGTGATAGTGGCTCTCCGGGTCGATCCAGAACTCCAGCATGCCGCGCGGACAATGGAAGGCGCCCGGCACCTTGCCCTCACGCTGCAATTCGCGGATGTCGCGGATATCGACGAGGACCACGTCGTCGCGGCCGTGCAGCTTGAGCGCGTCCTCGACCAAGAGCGTCTCGACCTCGCGTTCGGCCGCCTCCACCTGGGCCTTGCTGCTCAACGTGATGTTCTGCGCCATTGGGTTCTCCATTTTGCCGCGATGGTGGCAGAGCCGCCAGCGCGGTCAAGCCGGGGCAGCGCTCGGCTGGTTCTTGAGTCCGTGGCTCCTGATGGCGACGAATGAGGAGCGCGGCCCTACGCCCAGTACATCAGCACGCCGAGCGTGCAGGCGAGCAGCACCGCAATTCCGGTGCCGGCGAGCACCACGACGTTCTCGACCCAGACGGCGTCCTCGTCGAAGCCGATTTCCGGGTTTGGCTCGGCGCGAACAGGCGCACCTGACCGCGCATCCGTGTCGAGCGCCATCGGACGATCCTCATGTCAGACGTTGCCGATGTCCGTCCGAGAACTGCGGACCGAATCGTCCGGACGCAGAAAACTTTACGCGGGTGATAACACGCGAACAATCTTGCGAAACGAGCGCAAATCTGTTCAACGCGGCTCTCCTTCTGAGTTGCGAATTCCAAATGCGGAACGAAGCCGTCGAAAGCGACCATTCTGCGCCTGCTCGATGAAGCAGGCGCAGGACGCACGATCAGCCCGACGGATGCCGCGCGCGCCCTGCATACTGGACCCGAGTGGAATGTCGTGATGCCGCAGGTGCGCCGCGCCGCGATTGCACTCGCGATGGCGGGCCGGATCGTGATCTACCGCAAGGGGCGGATTGTCGATCCGAACGACTTCAAGGGCGTCTATCGGCTCGGCCTGCCGCGTGTCGATTAGCTACGGGCCGGGGAACAGCTCGGAGGTCTGGCCGGTGAGCCAGTAGACGAACAGGCCGACCCATTCGCGTGTCGCCGCATCGAGCGCGAGCAGGCCCTCCGCGAGCGAGTCTGACGGAAAGAAATCGACGCCGCGGTCGAGCCTCCGGTCGACCGGCACCGCCTCGACCGGAATGCCGGCGCGGCGGAAGCAGCCGACCGCGCGCGGCATGTGCGCCGCCGAGGTCACCAGCAGCCAGCGCTCGCCGGGCTTCGGGTCGATCATCGCCGCCGTGTAGACCGCGTTCTCGACGGTGTTGCGCGAGCGGTCCTCGACGATTAGGCGTTCGCGCTGAACGCCGAGCCGCTCCAACATCGGCGCGGCATAGACCGCCTCGGGAATCCGCTCGACCAGGAGGCTGCCCGGTGCCGCCGGTGAACACGACGCGCGCGGTCGGGATAGCGCTCGGCAAGCTCCGCCGCCACGCTGAGCCGCTCGCCGGACAGTACGAACGATCGGCTTGTCGCGCGCCTGCGACCGGTTCGGATCGAGCACGCCGCCGAGCACGATGATGCCGTCGGGCGGCGGCCGCGACGGCTCGCCAGGCCGGAAACCGCTCCTCCAGCGGCACCATCAGCGCCGCGCCGATCGGCAGGAAGCCCGCGAGCGCGATCAGCACCACGACGGTCACCAGCAGGCGGCGGCCGCACCGCGCATAGCGCGTCGCGCAGCAGCACGACACCGAACGATCGCGAGCGCGATCAGCACATTCGACGGGCGCGAGAAGAAGCCGACGGTCTTGGACAGATAGAAGAACATGCCGCCCGGCCGCGTCAGCCGCCGCCCGCTTCTTCCAGGCCGCGTAGCGCGCCTTGGCCTCGTCGTTCGGCGGATAGAGGCCGGGCAGCGCCACGCCGCGCTCGACCTCGCTGACCACCCAGCTCTCGTAGCGCTCGTGCTCCTCGCCTTCGGTGGCGACGAAATCGACCAGGTCCTGCGGGATCACCACCGCGCCGTCGTCGTCGGCGACGATCACGTCGCCGGGAAAGATCGCGCAGCCGCCACAGGCGATCGGCTCGTTCCAGCCGACGAAGGTGAGCCCGTTGACCGAGGCCGGCGCCGCCGTGCCCTGGCAGAAGATCGGCAGGTCGGTCGCAAGGCAGCCGGCCTTGTCGCGGATCACGCCGTCGGTGACGAGCGCGGTGACGCCGCGCCGCGCCATCCGCATCACCAGGATGTCGCCGAAGATGCCGGCGGTGGTGACGCCCATGGCGTCGGCGACCGCGATGCAGCCTTCCGGCATCGCCTCGATCGCGGCGCGGGTCGAGATCGGCTTGCCCCAGCTTTCGGGCGTGGCGAGATCCTCGCGCACCGGCACGAAGCGGAGCGTGAAGGCCGGCCCGACCAGCCGCTGGCCGCCCGGCGACGAGCGGCATCGCGCCCTTCATCCAGCAGTGCCGGATGCCCTTCTTGAGCAGCATCGTGGTGATGGTCGCGGTGGTGACGCGGCGGAGCACATCGAAGGCGGCGCTCATCGCATCCCTCGCTCAGGCCGGCGTCAGGCCGAGCCGCTCGTCGCGGCGGCGCAGGCAGATGCACGAACGGAATCGACAGCAGCACCATCCAGCCCTTGCCGACGACCTGGCCCGAGCAGGAATTCGAGCGAGCCGAAGGCAAGCCACAGGAAGACGATGGAATCGACCACGAGGCCGACCACGCTCGACGCCACCACCGCCGCGACCAGCCGCCGCCGCGCGAGCGGCGTATAGACCGCGAGATCGGCGAACTCCGAGAGCAGGAACGCCACGCCCGACGCGAGCACCAGCGACGGCCGGCGCCACCGCCGCCGACAGGATCGCGCCGACGACCACCGCGCCCGCCGAATAGGCGACGCCGAGCCGCCGCTGCACCAGATCGCGCAGCACCAGCGCGATGCCGATCATCAGCACGCCGGACGGCGCCATGAGGCCCGGGCGCGACCGGAATCAGGCACGGGCCGTTCGGCACGCAGACGGTGCCGACATGGCCGATCATCCAGTTGGCCAGCGGGAATGGTCAGGCCGAAGGCGATCAGGAACACGATGCCTTCGATCCAGCCGGCGCTTGTCGTTGCTCATGATCGCTCTCCTGAACAAACGCGCGAAGCCTTCGGCCCGCAGCTGGCACGCCGGACAGGTGCCGCAGCCGTAGCCCCATTCGTGGCGGTGCGTCCGGTCGCCGAGATAGCAGCTATGGGTCTCCTCGATCACCAAATCAAGCAGCGCCTGGCCGCCGAGTCTGCTCGGCCAGCGCAAAGGTCTGCGGCCTTGTCGATCCACATCAGCGGCGTGTGCAGGACGAAGCGGCGGTCCATGCCGAGCGTGAGCGCGACCTGCATGGCCTTGATGGTGTCGTCGCGGCAATCCGGATAGCCGGAATAGTCGGTCTCGCACATGCCGGCGACGAGATGCTTGGCGCCGCGCCGGTAGGCCAGCGCGCCGGCAAAGGTGAGGAAGATCAGGTTGCGGCCCGGCACGAAGGTGGTCGGCAGGCCGCTTTCGGCGATCTCGATCTGCATGTCGCGGGTCAGCGCGGTCTCCGAGATCGGCGCCGAGCGCGTCGAGCTTGAGGACATGATCGTCGCCGAGCCGGTCGGCCCAGTCGGCACGCAGCGCCGCGAGCCGCTCGCGCACGCGCGGCCGCACCGTCGAGTTCGACCGCGTGGCGCTGGCCGTAGTCGAAGCCGATGGTCTCGACGCGGGCGAAGCGCTCCAGCGCCCAGGCGAGGCAGACGGTGGAATCCTGGCCGCCGGAAAACAGCACCAGCGCGGTGTCGCGGGCTGCAATCGTCATGGCGGCCGTGGCCACTGCGTATCACTGGCGCCCGTCACTACGCGGATATTCCGGCACGCGCCTGACGGCGATCCGCCGCTTGCGCTACAATTTCGCGCGTTCAAAGGGAGCCAACGATGGCCAGCAACGGCAGCGCGCGCGGAATGATCGCGGTCGACAAGATGGGCGGCAAGGTCCTGTTCCTCAACCCCGACGACCTACGAGACCGAGGTCGTGATCGACGGCTTTCCGCGCACCGTGCACGAGCTGCTGGTGGTGCCGGAAACCGGGCTCGCCTACGTGCCGATCTTCGGCGACGGCATCCACGGCCGCAATCCGAACCCGCAGCATCTCGCTCTGCATCTTCGATCTGCAACAAGCGCGCCCATGTCGGCACCATCGACCTGCGGCCCTACATCGCGCCGCATACGCTGAAGCTCGGGCCCGACGGGCTGATCTACATCACCTGCGAGAACAGCGCGGTGGTCGCGGTGATCGACCGGACGACCAACAAGGTGGTGGATGCCATCGATTCCGGTTCGACCAACGGCCACCGGCTGATCATCTCGCCGGACGGCCAGCGGCTCTACACCGAGAACGAGGAGGACGCGACGGTCTCGGTGATCGACCTGCCCGACGCGCAAGCTGCTCGGCAAGATCGAGACCCCTCGCCCGCTCGCCGGCATCGCGATCTCGCCGGACGGCCGCACCGTCGTCGCGGTCGACGACGCCGAGCCGGCGCTGTTCCTGATCGACACCGCGACCGGGCGCGTCACGCGACGAGGTTCGGCTCGAAGGCGTGCCGAAGGCCGCGCAGATCGCCCGCTACGCGCCGGACAACAGCCTGCTCGGCGTGACCAGCCTCAACAGCGACACCGTGAGCCTGATCGATCCGTCGTTCCGCGAGCAGACCGCGATCAAGGTCGGCAGCCAGCCGATGGACATGGCGTTCCACGGCGACGAATTGTTCGTCGCCTGCCAGGGCGACGGCTCGGTGCATGTCATCGACATTCCGGCGCGGCGACACAAGCAGAGCTTCAAGGCCGGCACCGGCTGCGAGTCGCTTGGGTTCTTCTGACCGGCGCCCGGTCGCGAGCCCGCCGCGCGGTTCCTGATGTCGTGGTAAAGCCAACGTAACAACGCCCGCCGCGGCGACTGCGATCACTGCGGAAATCGCCGGATTTCTGCGGCAAGGCGGCCGCAAGCGGCTGCAAATCTGTGTGCGCCGCATCACCGCGTGCGCAACGGCCCGGTCAGCCCCCGAGGCCGGATCAAGTCGAATTTTACCATGCCGCTTAACGCGATCGGAGGGCTTTTGCGGTACCTCCATCGCTGCGGGGTATGGAGAACCAAATCATGACCAAGCTTGTTGTGCGTTTTGTGAAGAATGAAGACGGCGCCACCGCCATCGAATACGGCCTGATTGCGGCCGGCATTTCGGTTGCCATCATCGCCGTCGTGCAGGGCGTGGGCTCGAAGCTCAACACGACCTTCACCAGCGTGTCGAACGCCCTGAACTAAGGGCCTCCGGTCCGACGTTGGCCGAGGGGCTCGGGCGCAAGCCCGGGCCGCTCTGGCTTTTTCGATGGCGCGTGCCTGGCCCTAGTCCAGCGCGCCGCCCGGACTGGCGAGAGCGGCGACCTCGCCCATTTCTTCGGGCGACAGCTTGAAGTCGAAAATCGCGAAGTTCTCCGCGAGGCGCCCAGGGTCGCTGGTGCGCGGGATCACGATCAAATCACATTGCGTCAGATAACGCAGACAGACCTGTGCCGCGGTCTTGCCGTGTGCCCGTCCGATGCGCGCCAGCACCGCATCGCCCTTCACGCGGCCGCGCGCGATCGGGCTGTAGGCGGTCACCGACAGGCCACGCTTGCGCGACGCCGCAATCACCTTGGATTGGTCGAGATAGGGATGGCACTCGATCTGGTTGGTGACCAGCGGCTCGCTTGAATAGCGGACCGCGTCCTCGATCAGCTGCACCGTGAAGTTCGACACTCCGACATGGCGGGCAAGCCCGTCGCGCTTCATCTTGCAGAGCGCGCCGATGGTGTCCTTCAGCGGAACGCCTGGGTTCGGCCAGTGGATCAGCAGGAGATCGACGTTCGGAAGCTTGAGCTTCGCGATGCTGTCGCGCGTCGAGCGTTCGAAGTCGCGCGGCCGCAGATCGCTCTGCCAGACCTTGGTGATGACGAAGACATCGTCACGCGGCACGCCCGCGGCGCGCAGCCCCTCGCCCGACCGCCTCCTCGTTGCGGTACATCGAGGCGGTGTCGATATGGCGGTAGCCAAGCCGGATCGCCTCTTCGACCATGCGCGCACAGGTGCGGCCGCGCAAATCCCAGGTGCCGAGGCCGATGATCGGGATGCGGGCGCCATTGGCTTCGACGACGGGCGACACGTCTCACTCCGTGATTAACGCAGACTGGCGTGATCGCAGGATGCCGCGCCGCCGGCGGAGCGGCAAGCGCGCCGCTGGCCTGCGGATCGAAGCGAGGCGAAGAGTCGAGGCCGTGCTATCGGTCGCGCCACAGCACCGAAAACGCAACGTCCGGCGCCTGATCGAGGAGCCGCAGCAAGGCCTGCGCCGGCCCGCGCGGCGTGCGCTTGCCCTGCTCCCAGTTGCGCACGGTCTCGATCGGCACGCCGATGCGGGCGGCAAACTCGGCCTGCGTCAGCCGCGTCTGCGAGCGCACGCGACGCGCGTATTGTGCGTCGACCTGCGGCGGCCGCCCGGGTGCGATCGAGGGCGCTTCGATCCGCCGGTCGCTGTCGAACGGCACCGGCGGCAGCGGAGCCTCGCTGCCGTCGGGCAAAATCTCGACCAGGCGGCCGTCGGCCTTCAAACGCACCCGCATCATGGCAAGCCTCCTGTGGTCCAGGGGACGAGCCATGCGCCGGCTTCGTTAATGGCGGGTTAAGGGTGAGCGTGCGCCGGGCGGCGAAACCGCGACGAGCACGCGCACCGCACTCGGCCGCTGGCCGCATCGGCCGCCGGCTTGTCGTGCAGCGGATCAGGCGGTCTCAGGCGGTCTTATCGAAAATCTCGCGCCCGATCAGCATGCGGCGGATTTCGCTCGTGCCGGCGCCGATCTCGTAGAGCTTGGCGTCGCGCAGGAGCCGCCCGGTCGGGATAGTCGTTGATGTAGCCGTTGCCGCCGAGGCACTGGATGGCGTCGAGCGCGATCTTGGTCGCGCCTTCGGCGGCGTAGAGGATCGCACCGGCGGCGTCCTCGCGCGTGGTCCGCCCCTCGTCGCAGGCGCGGGCGACGGCATAGACGTAGGCCTTGGCCGCGTTCATCGTCACGTACATGTCGGCGAGCTTGCCCTGCATCAGCTGGAACGAGCCGATCGGCGCGCCGAACTGCTTGCGTTCGTGCAAATACGGAATCACCACGTCGAGCGCCGACTGCATGATGCCGAGCGGGCCCGCCGCGAGCACCACGCGCTCGTAGTCGAGCCCCGACATGAGCACGCCCACTCCGCCGCCGACCTTGCCGAGCACGTTGTCCTCGGGCACCTCGCAATCCTCGAACACAAGTTCGCCGGTGTCGGAGCCGCGCATGCCGAGCTTGTCGAGCTTCTGCGCGGTGGAGAACCCCTTCATACCCTTCTCGACCAGGAAGGCGGTGATGCCGCGCGCGCCCGCGTCCGGATCGGTCTTGGCGTAGACCACGATCGTCTCCGCGTCCGGCCCGTTGGTGATCCAGAACTTCGTGCCGTTCAGCACGTAGCGGTCGCCCTTCTTGTCGGCGCGGGTGCGCATCGAGACCACGTCCGAGCCCGCGCCCGGCTCCGACATGGCAAGCGCGCCGAGATGCTCGCCGGAAATCAGCTTCGGCAGGTATTTTCGGCGCTGAGCATCGCTGCCGGTGCGCCTGATCTGGTTGACGCAGAGGTTCGAGTGCGCGCCGTACGACAGTCCGACCGAGGCCGAGCCGCGCGAGATTTCCTCCATGGCGACGCAATGAGCCAGATAGCCCATGCCGGCCCCGCCCCACTCCTCCTCGACCGTGACGCCAAGAAGCCCGAGCGCGCCAAGCTGCGGCCACAGATCGCGCGGAAACAGATTGCTGCGGTCGATCTCGTCGGCGCGCGGCGCGATCTTGTCCCGCGCGAACGAGCGCGCGGTGTCGCGCAACATGTCGACCTCGTCGCCAAGCCCGAAATCGAAGCCCTGCCAGGAGTTTGCGATCATCGTGCGTTGCACCGGGAAGTCCGCGCCGGGCCGCAGCGCGCGGCCCGTGCATATCGTGTCATCTACCGCATGATCCGCTCGTTCCCGCGCAAGCGTGAACCAAGAGCCACGCGATGAGGCTTTCAGACCGTGGTCCTGGGTCCCCGCTTGCGCGGGGACGAACGGCGGAGCGAGCAGTTCCTGTCAGAAGCTACTCGCTCCGGCTGCACGGCGGAAGGCTGTCGTCTTTGCTTCGGTCGCGACCCGAGCGCGTGCTCACACCTTCTTGACGGGCGGAATTTTCCAGCTCCCGTTGATGATCGACGGGCTCCGCTCGCTCGGCCAGTACAGCCGCATCATCAGGACGAAATCGCCGGCCGGAGCGGGCAGCCAGTTCGTCTCCTTGTCGGCACCCGGCGAGTCCTTCTGGATGTAGATGTCCGTCGAGCCGTCCGGGTTGGTCTTGAGGTTCTGCCGCGCGCTGATCGAATAGCGGTTGATCGGGTTCGACACGAAGAAATAGGAACTGTCGTACATGGTGATCGACCAAAAGCCGCGCGCCGGCGGCGTCTGGCCTTTCGGGAAGCGGATCACATACTTGTTCGCTCCGTTGTAGACCTTGCCCTCGCCGTCCTTGCTGGAGGTCGGATAGACCGCGTCCTGCGGGCGGTTGGCGCCAAGCCCAATGGCGGAGATCAGCGCACGAAAAAGATAATCGGTTCCGTAGATGCCGGTCTTGGTGGTAAAGCCCCAGCCGTTCTCGTCCTTCATGTCTTTGCTGATCTTGTACTGGATCATGATCCGGTCGACCCCAACCTGCGGGATGCGGGGCAGGAAATCGGCTCGGAGCTTGGTCGCGTCGAAATCCTTGCCGGGGACGATGCCGATCTTGGCGAACTTGGCGAGCTGCGGCGCATCCGCGGCATACGGCGGGTTGGTCTTCATCAGCTCGCATAGCAGCGTGAAATAGGCCTTGGCATCCATCCGGTTGACCTGCTCGCGCACCGCCGTCTTCATGTCGATCGACGGGTCGACGGTGCCCTCGGGCGGCGTGTAATCCTTGCTGTAGGAACTGAGCGGCACGAGCTTGAACTGGTCCTGCAGGGCGTGAACCGCCGCGTAGTCTTCGGGCGTCCCGGTGCAGTAGATGCGGCCTAGCATCCACACGATGTTGGTGTGCGATTTGAGCTCGCGGACGCCCGACGGCAGGCTGCCCTTCCAGCCGGGGCCGGTGATGGCGTAGGTCTGCGCCTTGGTGCCGGTGGTGCGCGTTCCCGGAACCTGGAACACGGTCGTCCAGCCATCGAGGAACGGCAGCAGGAAGTAGCGGCCTTTCATGTCGGGGACGCTCAGCACCCACGGCTCCTTGCCGAGGTCGAGGAACGAGGTGGTGTAGAGCGTGTCGGCATTGGGCGCGGTCACGTCCCTGAAGGACGAGTTCGGGTATTGGCGCAGCTTGATGATCTGGCCCATCGGCCCGTGCGTGCCTTCGACTTTCGCGGCGTTGGTGATGACCCGGCGGCTCATCTCCATGGTCACCAGCGGATAGCCGTAGGCGTAGGCGTCGGTCGCGAGCCAGAAGTCCTCAAGCCCGTCGCCCAACGACCCGAGAAATGCGTCCCATTCCGCCTGCGCGATACCGGCAAAGGCCGTGCTGCCCAAAAGGCTCAAGGCACCAAGCATCGCCTGGCGTCGGGAAAAGTCCATTGTCGCCTCCACAAATGGTTTGAGTTGGAATGCCGTCGAGCGCAGGTGAGGACTTGCTTGTCCACGCCTTATCTCCCCCCGACGGACGGGTCAAACGCGAGCTATCCTCGGTCGGTCGGCGGGCGGAACGCCAGTTGGCCCGTGGTCCAATTGCCAGGGCACACGCAAGCTTTATCAGACACACCGCATCGTTGCGGCCAAACCTATGAGACGGCAGCGCCGGAGCCCGCTTCCAGCGTTTGGGAATCGTAGCCGACCGCGCTCGCCGGGCTAGTGCCGCCGATTTGAAGTTCCTGCACCACTTGCCGCAATCACACTCAGGAACTTCAAATCGAAAAGCGGCACTAGATTCATAGACTTGCTAGTGCCCCTTTGCTTCCGAACTTCGTACCAGAGAGTGCTGCGATGTATCACGAACTTCGGAAGCGGGGCACTAGCCCGCGGCGCGCAGCGCCGGCAGAACGGCTGCGGCCGATTGCGCCCGCACCTCGGCCATCAGACCGTCCAGTTGCCTCGCGCGGGCCCAGGCCGGGCGAACAGATAGCCCTGCATCTCCTCGCAGCCGGCAAGCCGCAGCAGCACGCGCTGCTCCTCGGTCTCGACGCCTTCGGCCAGGATTGTAAGGTCGAGCGCGCGGCCCAGCGCCACGATCGCCTGCACCATCGCCTGGCTCTCGGCGTCGCGGCCGAGCGGCGCCACGAAGGCCTTGTCGATCTTGAGCTTGTCGAAGCGGAAGCGCTGCAGATAGGTCAGGCTGGAATAGCCGGTGCCGAAATCGTCGAGCGCGAGCCGCACGCCCAGCGCCCGCAGCGCATCGAGCCGGATCTTCGCCTCGTCGGGATTGTCGATCAGCACGCCCTCGGTGATCTCCAGCACGAGCCGCGATGGCGCGATGCCGCATCGGCGAAGCGCATCGGACACGAGGTCGACCAGCGCCGGATCGCGCACCTGCACCGGCGACAGGTTGACGGCGACAAACAGCTCCGGCCAGCGCCGGGCGTCGGCGCAGGCGCGGCGCAGCACGAACTCGCCGAGCTTGCCCATCAGCCCGCCCTGCTCGGCGACCGGCGACGAACGTCGCCGGCGCGATCGCGCCGCGCACCGGATGATTCCAGCGCAGCAGCGCCTCGGCGCCGACGATGCGGGCGCCGTCGGACGTCACGATCGGCTGGTAGTGCACGTCGAGCGCGCCCTCGGCGAGCGCGCGGCGCAGCTCGCGCTCGATGAAGCGCCGGTCGTCGAACTCGACGTCCATCGCCGGCTCGAACGCGCGCACGCCGCCGCGCTGCTTGCGCTTGCCGGCGCGCAGCGCAAGGTCGGCCCGCCGCGTCGAGGTCGTCGCGGCTGTCGGCGTGCAGCGGCGCATGCGCGAAGCCCGACGGTGACGCCGACCTGCACTGCCTGCTCGCTCGATCCAGAACGGCCGCGCCAGCGCCGCCGCCAGCGCCTGCAACGCGGCTTGCGCGGTGTCGATGTCCGGCGTCGTCATCACCACCGCGAACTCGTCACCATCGAAGCGGCCGCCGTCGAGCGCTCGCGGCAGCACGTTCGCCGAAGCCGCGCGGCGAGCGCCACCAGCAGCTGGTCGCCGGCGCGGTGGCCGAACGCGTCGTTGATGTCGTTCAGCCCGTCGAGATCGACGAAGGCAAGCGTCACCACCTCGCCCGTGCGCGCGCGCGGCGAGCGCGGCGTCGATCCGCTCGATCATCTTGCGGTGGTTGGGCAGGCCGGTCAGCATGTCCTCGTGCGCGAGCTGCCAGGCCCGCCGCTCGCTGCGCGCCAAGCTCGCGCACGCGTGCGCCGCACCTGCCAGAGCGCCAGCGCCGGCGAAGCCGATCAGGCACAAGCCCGGTAGCCGCGAGCAGCGGCCGCAGCTCGGCCCAGCGCGTCGGCTCATCGAGCGGTCCGGCTGCCAGCTGAACCAGCCGACGATGCGGCCCTGCGCGGTCGAGCACCGACTGCAGCTCGCGGTCGCCCGCGACCGGCTCGGTCTCGAAGCGCAGGTCCTTGAGGCCGGCGATGCGCTCCATGCCGCGGAGCTGGCGCGGATCGAGCGCTGGCGAAGTCGCGCCGGCGGCGCGGATGTCCTGCGACGGCGCCAAGCAGCGCAGCGCGCCGCTCCAGATCGCCTGCCGGTCGTCGGCCTGCCGCACCAGGACGAAGCCGACGATGGCGCAGAACGAGCGTCGGCGCTCAGCACGAACAGGGCAAGCGTCGCGATCAGCCGCGGCGTCGCCAGCCGGCGCGCGGCGCCGGCCGATCGGCGGCTGCGATACTCATGACAACAGCCCGTCCGGCTCGACCCCGCAGGATCCCACGCGGTTGAACCTAGGTCGCGGAGCGGTTAACGGCAGCCGTCAGCGGCGCCGTCCCTCACTTCAGGCCGAACCACAGCGTGGCAATGCCGAGGAAGGAGAAGAAGCCGACCACGTCGGTCACGGTGGTGACGAACGGGCCCGGACGCGAGCGCCGGATCGACGCCGAGCCGGATCAGCGCCGAGCGGAATGACGATGCCGCCGAGCGCCGCCGCCGCCAGCACGCAGATCATGGCAAGCCCGATCACGAGGCCAAGATCGGTGACCTGGAACCAGACCGCGGCGACCGCGCCCATGATGACGGCAAAGCACAAGCCCGTTGAGCATGCCGACCATGCAGTTCGCGCCGCACCACCCGCCAGGCGTTGGCGTCGCTGAGGTCGCGGGTGGCGAGCGCGCGCACCGCCACCGTCATGGTCTGCGTGCCGGCGTTGCCGCCCATGCTGGCGACGATCGGCATCAGCACCGCGAGCGCCACCATCTTCTCGATCGAGCCTTCGAACTGGCCGGATCACCCAGGAGGCCAGCAGCGCGGTGCCGAGGTTGGCGAGCAGCCAGGGAAAGCGGCCCTTGACGATGGTCCAGACCGAGTCCGACAGCTCCTCGTCGCGGCCGACGCCGCCGAGCGCCTTGATGTCCTCGTCGGCCTCCTCCTCGATCACGTCGACGATGTCGTCGAAGGTGAGCACGCCGACCAGCCGCTCGCTCTCGTCCACCACCGGCGCCGCGACGAGGTTGTAGCGCTCGAACATGCGCGCCACCTCCTCCTGGTCCTCGGTGGCGCGCACGCGCCGGCGGTCCGGGTCCATCAGCTCGGAGATCGGCACCGGCCGCTTGGTGCGCAGCAGCCGGTCGAGCGCCGACCGCGCCGAGCAGCTTGCGCGCCGTCGTCGACCACGTAGAGCTCGAAGAAGCGGTCCGGCAGGTCGGCGGTCTCGCGCATGTAGTCGATCGCATGGCCGACGGTCCAGGACGGCGGCACCGCGATGAATTCGGTCTGCATGCGCCGGCCGGCGGAACTCTCCGGATAGTGCAGGATGCGCTCGAGCGCGCCGCGCTCGGGCGGCGGCAGCTGCTCCAGGATTTCGGCCTGCTCCTCCTCGGGCAGGTCCTCGAGGATGTAGGCGGCGTCGTCGGAATCGAGATCGCGCACGCCTTCGGCGACGGTCTTCGGCCGGCACTTCTTCGAGGATTTCCTCGCGGACCGTGTCGTCGACCTCGGTCAGCGCGGTGAAGTCGAACTCGCGCGCCCAGCAGCTCGACGAAGCGCGGCCGCAGTTCCGGATCGAGCGCCTCGATCAGGTCGCCGGTGTCGGCCTCGTGCAGGTCGCCGGCCAGCGCCCGCAGCGCCGCCGCGTCGCTGCGCTCGATCGCCTCGCTGACGCGCTCGACGAATTCGGCGCGGATCGCGCCGTCCTCGTCGCGCAGCGCGATCGCAGGCGCCGCCAGCGGTCGCGGTCACGTCATGGTGATCAAGCATGCCGGTCTCGCCGTCGCGGGCGTTCGAGAAAGCTGAGGTTGCGCGCTTGTACGCCGCGAGGTCATACCCTGGCAATCGTCGAACGCCGGCCCCCGCTAGTGGACCAACTCTAACGCTTGGTTCCCGCGTTTGACAGCGGCGAGGACGCGGTTTGGGTCTGCGGTCCAAATGAAGGGTTTGGGGTCGGAGTTGGTCTCGTCGAGGAAGCGGTTGATGGCGGTCTGCAAGTCGGCGAGCGATCGGAACACGCCTCGCTTGAGGCGTCGGCGGGTGAGTTTGGCGAAGAAGCTCTCCACTGCGTTGAGCCAAGACGCCGAGGTCGGCGTGAAGTGGAAGGTCCAGCGGGGATGACGCGCCAGCCAGCGTTGAACCTTGGGATGTTTGTGGGTTGCGTAGTTGTCGACGATGGCATGGATCGCCTTTCGTGCCGGAACCTGGGCTTCGATGGTGTTGAGGAAGCGGATGAACTCCTGGTGCCGATGGCGCTGCATGTTGCGGCCGATGACAGTGCCGTCGAGCACATTGAGGGCGGCGAACAAGGTGGTGGTGCCGTGGCGCTTGTAATCATGGGTCATCGTGCCGGAACGGCCCGGCTTCATCGGCAGACCCGGCTGGGTGCGGTCGAGCGCCTGGATTTGGCTCTTTTCGTCGACCGAGAGCACAACGGCATGGTCCGGAGGATCGACATAGAGACCGACGATATCCTTGAGCTTCTCGGCAAACGCAGGGTCGTTCGACAGTTTGAACGTCCGGATGCGATGCGGTGCCAGTTGATAGGCCTCAAGGATGCGCTGCACCGACCGCAGGCTGATTCCTGCCGCCTTGGCCAGCATCCGGCCGGTCCAGTGTGTTGCCTCGCACGGCGGCGGTGCGAGCGCCAGATCGACCACCCGCTGCACGGTCGCAGCGGGCAGCGGCGGCTTGCCAGGCTTGCGCGTCTTGTCGCGCGTCAGCCCTGCCACGCCCTCCGCCATGAAGCGCGCCTGCCAGCGCCACACCACCGGCTTCGATTTGCCAGAGCGCCGCATGATCTCCGCGGTGCCGCAGTCATCCGCCGTGGCGAGAATGATGTTGGCGCGCCAAACATGCTTCTGCGGTGCATTGCCGTCCGCGACGATCGCCTCAAGCTGACGACGATCCGCGGCCGTGACCTTGACGACAATTCCTGCTCTCATGCCGAGAGCTTGAACTGCTTCGGCCGATTTGGGAATTGACCGAATGAATCACACCACTAGGATCGGCCGGCTCATCCTCATTGTTCATCGTGCGCACCGTCATCGAACGCTTGAAGCTCACGCTCCGCACGCTGCTGCTGGCAGGCTGCGCCCTCGCGGCCATCCCGGCCGCCGAAGCCGCCGATTGCCCCGGCAACCCCGATGCGCTCGGCACGGCGCGGGTGATCGAGGTCGACGCGTCGAGAACGCCGCAGGTCGGCCGCAAGCATTTTCCGGTCACACTGCCGCTTGCGCCCCGCGAAGTGGTGCTGACCTTCGACGACGGCCCTCTGCCCGGCACGACCGAACGCGTGCTTGACGCGCTGCGGCGCGAGTGCGCGCGCGCCACCTTCTTTCTGCTCGGCCGCAACGTCGCGGCCCACCCGGCGCTCGCCCGCCGCCAACTCACCGAGGGCCACACCGTCGGCCATCACACCTACGTGCATCCTCTGCTCAGCCGCATGAGCCTGCCGCGGGCCGAGGCCGAGATCGACCGCGGTTTCGTTGCGATCGATATCGCACTCTACGGCGACGCCAGCAAAGCGCCGCGCACGCCGTTTTTTCGCTTCCCCGGCTTTGCCTCAAATCCGGCGCTGCTGGAGCTTTTGAAACGCCGCGGCATCGTCGTGTTCGGCGCCGACCTGTGGGCGAGCGACTGGAACCGCATGTCGAAAGAGCACGAACTTCAGTTGTTGATGACGCGGCTCGCCAGGACCGGCGGCGGCATCGTGCTGCTGCACGACACCCAGCCGCACACCGCCGCCATGGTGCCGGCCCTGCTGCGCGCGCTGAAGCGGCAGGATTATCGACTGGTCCACGTGGTGCCAGCGGCCGCAGAAGGCCGGTAAGCCTGCCGCGCTAGCCGTCGTCCGCGGCCCGCCGACGCGCGGTCCGGACCGGGGGCCGCCATCGCCGTTGACAGAGGCCGGCGCTCGAGAGGAAATGCGTAACAGCAGTACGAACAACAGGTTTGCGGGATACGGTGCTCGGTATTCAGGCAAATAGTTGTCCAAGTTGAATTCGTCTGTGCACAACGACTGAAACGCTCGACATGGTGCAGGCCGTTGCCAACGCCGCGCGACCGTTGATAGATTCATCACGCATAGCAGTGCGCGAAGAGCGCCAGCAGGCGCAAGTAGGCGTTGCTGCGATCAACCTCTTCAGGTGGAACGCCGAGTGATGAAAAGAAAAATCGCCTATACCATGGCTCTCATCTTCTTTGTGTGCATTGGGACAGAATTGATGAGCTACTTCTTGATCCGAAATTCCTTTGGATCAGGACTTTACGTTTTCGAAGGTGTCAGAGACACGGAACGCACGGTGTTTTCGCTTAAAAAGAATCTCCATACCAGATGGAGCACGTTTGGCGTTGACGTTAGGCTCAATTCGGGCGGTTATCGCGAGGATTTTGATTTCGAAATGAAGGACGTGGAAGTAGCTTTTATGGGCGATAGCTTTACCTTCGGTCATGGGGTACACGTGCAGGACCGCTATACCAACGTCTACGCCTCACATTTTCCGGGGCGCAAGGTTGTCTCGCTATCCTATCCAAACGGATTTCAGCCAGAACATTATGAGTTCTTCCTGACCAAGAATGTCGAACTCAGGCCTAAATTACTTTTTGTCGCGACATATCTTGGCAACGATTTCCAGCCAGACGTCGTCGAAACCAGGATTGTCCGCAACGATAAAGATGAGCTCGTCGAGCTAGACCTGCCGTTTCGCGGCGTATTCAATGGGGCGATGGTAAATTTGCGCTCGTATAAATATCCTTGGATGCAGTATGTTGTTAATACTTTTTACTCTGCGAAAATTATCGCAGCGGCGATCAACCGAAGCCGATACCGTGAAGCTATATTTGATTCAGAAGCCATGACCGATCGCCTGAACACCGAAGCCGTCGAATTCGGGAAGTTGGATGACTTGGTCGCTCGGGCGCTGCACAGTTTGATGCGACTAGACGAACTCACGAAAGCGCGTGGCGGGGTCCTCAATGTTGTTATAATCCCGCAGAACTTTTATTACGGCGCATTTAAGCATCCCCACATAGCCGACGCTTTGGCTGGTCGGATTCCGGAAATCGTGAATGGCATGAATCTACGTAAGGCAATTCTGCATTTTTGCCAGGTGAATGGTCTAAGGTGCATTGATCCAAGCTCCGTATTGACCGCCGACGACTTCTTTGCCGTGGATGCTCACTGGAACGTGGTCGGGAACCGGAAAGTGGGCGAGTTTCTGGCGCAAACCGTACCCGCAGTTTTCTCCGGGAATGCACCCAAATCGCGATGAGTAATCAAGTTTGTTGGCGCTTGAGTGGCGCGGTTCAGTGTGACGGAGTGCCAATGGACTGAGGTGGTTCCCGATTGTCTGAACAGATTTTTCGCGTCGATAGGTGGAGCCTCTGCCGGGGTTGGGCTGCCAAGCGGAGTGGTTGCGGATTGAAGAAGGCTTGATCGGGCGTTGTGCCGTCAAGGCTCGAATGCGGCCTTTGGCGATTGTACAACAAGGTTTAAGAACGCCCACGAGACCGTTTTCCGAGAAGTGCTTTATCATTGGCATCCGTGGTTTGGGATGCGAGTGGCGATTCACGAGGCGGTCTACAAGGCCGATGATGTCGTCTTCCGCTGCACGTTCAGCGGGTCAGCCGCGGACCGGTGGCTGGAAGTGCCAGCCTGGATGTTCGACCGGGCGAGATGCCTCGATCCGACGCGGCTGATCGCATCGCCTTTTGTCAGCATGGATGCGCTGTCGGCGCTGTCCGATCTTTTGCGGCAGGCATTGAAGGCACCGCTGCCGTCATCGAATGCGCTGCATTCTGGCGCATCCAGATCCTCTCACGACCAGAATCGGGGAGAGGCCCATGACCATGCGAAGCCCGGTAGGACCGCCAGCGATGCCGGCCGAACGGCGAAGGCTTCAGCAAGGCGATCGTTGCCGGCAGATCGACCTATTCGGCGGCGTAACGCCGGCGCAGACGCCGGTATGGCAGGACCTGCCGAAGGAGACGCGGGATACGCTGACCGGCCTGATGGCGCGGCTGATCCTAGAGCACGCTCGGATCAGCAGCCCGGCCGTACAGACGGAGGCCGGCGATGATCGCTGACAAGGTCCGGCCGCACCATCTGGAGCGCAAGGCGCTACTTTATGTGCGGCAATCCTCGGCTCATCAGGTGCTGCACAACCGCGAGAGCAGCGCGCTTCAGTACGCCATGCGGGACCGCCTGACGGCGCTCGGCTGGTCGGAGATCGAGGTCATTGATGACGATCTTGGCCGCTCCGCCGCTGGCGGCGTGCAGCGTGCCGGCTTCGAGCGCATGGTGGCCGAAGTCTGCCTCGGCAAGGTCGGCGCCGTCTGCGCACGCGAGGTCTCGCGCTTCGCCCGCAACAGCCGGGACTGGCAACAGCTGATTGAGATGTGTCGCGTGGTCGACACCGTGCTGGTCGATCAGGAGACGATCTATGCGCCGAGACAGGGCAATGACCGGCTACTCCTGGGCTTGAAGGGCAGCCTCAACGAATACGAGCTCGATCTCCTACGCCAGCGCTCGCTGTCCGCCCGCTACGAGAAGGCGCGCCGAGGGGAGCTTGTCGTCAGCGCGCCGGTAGGCTTCGTGAAGGCCGGCGACCGCTATGAGAAGGATCCAGACCGGCGTGTGCAGGAGGCGATCACGCTGGTCTTCGACAAGGTGCAGGAGCTCGGCAGCGCACGGCAGGCGCTGTGCTGGTTCCATGAGCACGATCTCGATCTGCCGGTGAAGCAGAACAACGGGGACACGACCTGGCGGCGTCCCAACTACGCCACCATCCACCGGATGATCGACAACCCGATCTACGGCGGGGCCTATGCTTATGGTAAGACTGCCACAGCATCGGGATACAGCGCCGATGGCGTCGGCGTGAAGATCCGTCGCAAGGCGCGGACTGATTGGCTGGCGCTGATGCCGAATGCGCACGAAGGATACGTAAGCTGGGAGAAGGCGGAAGCGATTCGCAAAATGGTCAGCAGCAACGTTCCCACCGGCCGGCATCACGGCGCGCCCAAGCATGGCGACGCGCTCCTCGCCGGGCTGATCCGCTGCAAGCGCTGCGGGCGCAAGCTGACGCTGAAGTACACAGGCGCCAAGCATGGCATCCCGCGCTACAGCTGCAGCCGAGCCTGGATGGACAATGGCGCCCCTCACTGCATCGCCTTCGGCGGTCTGCGTGTTGACGACGCTGTCGAGAATGCATTGCTGACCGTGGTTGGTCCCGGCGCGATCGCCGCCGCCACAGTCGCCGAGAAGGAGGCCGGCCAGCGGCGGGATCAGGCACGCGAGGCCCTTAGCCGCGACCTCGAAGCGACGCGCTACGCCGCTGACCGCGCTTTCCGGCAATACGATGCTTCCGATCCAGCCAATCGGCTGGTCGCGGGCGAACTGGAGGCGCGCTGGAACAGGGCGCTCACGCATGTGGCGGAGGTCGAAGCCAGGATCGCGGCGCATGATACAGTCATGCCCGTTGCCGCCATCGATCCTCTCGCGCTCGGTCTGCTAGCGTCGAACCTCAAGACCGTCTGGTCTGCACCAACGACCGATGCGCGGCTGAAGAAGCGCATCGTGCGCACCATCATCCATGAGGTCGTGGCGGATATCGACGACGCAGCCGCTGAGATCGTTCTCGTCGTTCACTGGATTGGCGGCGTGCACAGCGAGATGCGCCTGCCCAGGCGTCGCCGCGGTCAACGGAACGCCACATCCGCCGATGTGACCACTGCCGTACGCCAGCTCGTGCTTATCGCCAATGACGACCTGATCGCCGGTGTCCTCAACCGCAATGGCCTGAAGACCGGCAATGGCAACCGATGGACCCGCGAGCGTGTGACATCGATGCGATCGAACTATCGTATCCCGGTGTTCAAGCCCGTCGAGGACGGAATAGAGCCATGGCTCAACCTGAGTAACGCGGCAAAGCTATTGCAGATTGCGCCCAAGACGCTGCGGCTTGCCGCGGAAGCCGGAGAGATCGAGGCAATCCATCCTCTCCCGGACGGACCGTGGATCTTCGCCCGCACCGTGCTCACGACATCGGCCGCCCGATCAATCACCGAACGGGCACGACAGAACCCGAGATACCCCGCGGGATCGCATCCAGGCCAACAAAACCTCTTCTCTTCAATCACATAGCAAGATGGGTGTTCTGATGCGCGATTGTAGAAGTCGAAGTAGCGGCCGATCGATGCGCGGGCCTCGCTGACGCTGTCGTAGGCCCGCAGATACACCTCCTCGTATTTGACGCTGCGCCACAGCCGCTCGACGAACACGTTGTCGCGCCAGGCGCCTTTGCCGTCCATGCTGATCGCGATGCCGTTGCCGGCGAGCATGCCGGTGAAGGCCGAGCCCGTGAACTGCGAGCCCTGGTCGGTGTTGAAGATGTCCGGCTTGCCGTGACGAGCCAAAGCATCCTCCAGCGTCTCCACGCAGGACGCCGCCTGCATCGTGATCGACAGCGCGCCACGACAGAACGCGACGACTGAACCAGTCGAGCACGACGGCCAGGTAGACGAAGCCGCGCGCCATCGGGATGTAGGTGATGTCCATCGCCCAGACCTGGTTCGGCCGCGTGATCTCGACGCCGCGCAGCAGATACGGGTAGATCTTGTGCCCCGGCTCCGGCTTCGTCGTGCGCGGACGGCGATAGAGCGCCTCTATCCCCATCCACTGCATCAGCGTCTTCACATGCCGGCGGCCGATCTTGCACCCCTCGGCGGCCAGCAGGCCTCGCAGCATCCGCGAACCGGCGAAGGGGTACTCCAGATGCAGCCGGTCGAGACGCCGCATGATCGCGAACTCGGCGTCCGGCACCGGCCGCGGCAGGTAGTAGACGCTGCCGCGGCTGATATTCAGAACTTCCGCCTGCCTGACGATCGGAAGCTCGTGCTCACGGTCGATCATCGCTCTGCGCTCAGCAATCCCACTTTGGTGAGCGTGCCCTCTAAAAAACTGAGCAAGGCGCTGCGCTCCCCCTGTGGGATAGAAACGGATAGCCGCTAGACTGCGGTCGGAAGGGAGCGGCCGATACGATTTTGGTGGCACGTGACCCCGTTAAAAAACCTGGTCCATGGGCTGTCGCGGGCTTGAGAGTGGTGACGCCGTCTCGGCGATCCCGATTAGGAATCTGATGAATTGCGCAGCTCAGCCCTTCCGCTGGCGTCAGCAGGAGGAATTGCAGATGAACCCCAAGAGATCGAAGTCGAGGGACGGCCGTAAGATGCCGATGGTGCACCCGAACGCGGCTGCCATCGACATCGGGGCCACCATGCACATGGCGGCCGTCAGGGCAGATCGCGCACCGGAGCCAGTCCGCAGCTTCGGTACCTTCACGGCCGATCTGCATCGGCTGGTCGACTGGTTTACGGAATGCGGCGTCGAGACGGTCGTAATGGAATCAACCAGCGTCTACTGGATTCCGATTTTCGAGCTTCTCGATGCACGCGGGTTTACTGTCTGTCTTGTCAACGCGCGCGACGCCAAGCACGTGCCGGGGCGCAAAACCGATGTCAACGATGCGCAATGGCTGCAGCGGCTCCATTCGTTTGGACTGCTGCGGGCCAGCTTTCGACCCAAAGGACAGATTGCGGAGCTGCGATCCTACGTGCGTCAGCGCGAGCGTCTGCTTGAGTACGCGGCCTCGCACATCCAGCATATGCAGAAGGCCTTGACGGAGATGAATCTTCAACTCCACCACGTCGTCGCCGACATCACCGGCGCCACCGGCCTGCGCATCATCCGCGCGATCCTTGCCGGCGAGCGCGACCCTGAGGCGCTGGCAGCCTTGCGCCATTACAGTTGCCACTCCAGTGCTGAGACGATCGCAAAGGCGCTTGCCGGCAGCTACCGCGCCGAGCATCTGTTTGCGCTCGAGCAGGCACTCGCCCTCTACGACGCCTACCGCGAGAAGGCATCGGCCTGCGACGTGCGGATCGAAGCCGTGTTGAAGGAACTGAGCAGCCATCGCGGTCGTGATCACGGGGCAATTCCACCGCCGCGGCGTCGACACCGAACCGATCAGGCGAACGCCCCGGCTTTCGACGTTCGTGCCGCGCTCTTCGCGCTACTCGGAAAGGACATCACCGCGATCGATGGCCTTGGCGCTTACCTCTCGCTGAAGTTGATCGCTGAATGCGGCGACGATCTGTCCTCGTGGCCCAGTGCCAAGCATTTTACCTCCTGGCTGGGGCTGGCGCCGAGCAATAAGATCTCCGGCGGCAAGATACTCTCGTCACGAACGCGCCGCTCCGGTGGCCGGGCTGCGGCACTTCTGCGCCTTGCTGCCGTCACCGTCGGACGCACCGACACCGCGCTCGGCGCCTTTTACAGGCGGCTCTCGTCGCGCATCGGCAAGGCCAAGGCGGTGACAGCCACCGCCCGCAAGATCGCGGTGCTATTCTACAACGCCGTACGTCATGGAATGGAATACGTCGATCCCGGAGCGTCGTCGTACGAGACACGCTACCGCACGCGGGTGGTCAACAATTTGCACCGGCGTGCCAAGGCATTCGGCTTTGTTCTCCAGCCCATGGAGCCAAAAACTGGTGCTGCCGTTTCTTAGGAATCGTTCTCCAGCGTCAGCTCACCGATCTTGGCATGC
This sequence comes from uncultured Alphaproteobacteria bacterium, assembly GCA_963821555.1. Taxonomy (GTDB): domain Bacteria; phylum Pseudomonadota; class Alphaproteobacteria; order Rhizobiales; family Xanthobacteraceae; genus Z2-YC6860. Next base: position 329,877 of record CAWGEM010000001.1, read on the forward strand.
AGCGACTTCACGTCGACCGCCAGCGCAACGTCCGCCGCCGCTGCCTGGAACCGAACACATCGGCAGCTCCGCCTTCGAGCTGTGCCTTCCACGACGTGATCTGGTTGGGATGAACATCGAACTGCTCGGCAAGCTGCGCAACGGTTCGATCGCCCTTGACGGCAGCAAGCGCCACCTTCGCCTTGAAGGCCGGTGTGTGGTTCCGGCGCGGTCGTCTCTGCATGGTCGCTCCTGATTCGCAGGCCACAGCGTGCCTGCCGTCAGGCAGAAACTCCACTTAGCGTCCTGTGCAGATTTCCGGGACCGGCTCTCTCGTCAGCCGTGCTGTTCGCCGCATGGACGAATGCGGTCGCACTTTGGATCATTCGAGTATTCAAGATCCCGCACTGGTAAGCCCGCGGCACGAGTCTCGTCGCCCCTCGATACCCACCCATTGACAGGTGGCTGAACCAATAGAGCTTGGTTCCCGTCAGGCAGCTTGACCGTCGCCCAGCATCCACGTTCTTCTTTACTGCAGGCAATACCAAGCTCACTGGCAGCGCCTTCGCGGCGAGCGTGCCGAACTTCCTTGCGAACCAACAACTTGCCGATCCTTCTTGGAAGGTCAGCAAACAGCAATTGCTTTTGTGCTCGCCGCAGTTATTTGCTGGCTAGCGATGGTGTTTCCGGTGGCCATGATGGCTGTCCTCGGATGCTTAGCCATGACTATCGGGGGCGTCGGGGTGATCCCGGGGGTCGGAGCGTTGGTATCTCCGGGGACCGGGTTCGGCTCGCTTCTGGGAATAGGCGTTCTGCTGTGCTGCGGCGCGGGCGCGCTCCGCGCGCTACGGGAGGCCCGCATGCCGGTAGCGTCGGCGGCAAGGTGGTGAGAGCCACAGGACTAGGCTTCTCACTGCACAATGTCCTCGCCCGGCCTTGAGTGACGGTCGGCGGCGCGTAGCCTGCGCGCATGTCGATGCCTAGATGCAGGCGGCGAGATCGCCGCGGCGATTAGCGATGCGTTGGTTGATTTCGATCTGCCATATGCGCTGACGTTGACGCGCGCCACGGCCAGCGGCTCAGCGTTCAGTCCCACGCTCTCTGACAACGATTACAGTTGTCGCGGTTGGGTCGATCAATTCACTGCTGAGCATCTCGCGGCTGGTCTGGTGCAGGCCGGTGACACGCGCATTTTCATTGTGGCCTCAACACTCAGCATTGAGCCCAAGCCTGGAGACAAGGTGACGGCGGCGAGCCAGAGCTACGTCGTGGTTGCTGTGGCGCAGCGACCCCGGGCGCTGGCGGCTTACGAATTGCAGGCACGCGGATGAGTAGCGAGCCGAATGCAATGGTGCCAATCCCACGCGAGGGGGAGACGCACCCTAGCGTAGGGGGGGCTCTTCTCTCCCCGCTGTGTGTTCCATGACCGCCGCGGCCACGCGCTTCCTTCAGTCCCTCGTTATCCCCGAGGGGCCGTATGCGGGCCGTCGACTGAAGCTCGCGCCGTTTCAAAAGCGTTTCGTGAAGGGCGCGCTGGCTCCTGGCGTCAATGTCGCGGCGCTCTCGGTCGGTAGAGGCAACGCCAAGACAGCGTTGTCGGCGGGTCTCGCTCTCGGCTGTCTTGTAGGTGCTACCGACAAGCAACCCCGCAGGGAAATCCTGATCGCCGCTCGGACGATGGATCAAGCCAAGGTCGCGTGGCTTTTTGCCTGCGGCTTTTCGAGGTCTCTTCCGGAGGAGATGCAACGCCAGTTGATGTATCGGCGCTCGCCCCGTCTTGAGCTTGAGTTTGAAGGCGACGGCGGCGGCCACGTGCTCCGAGTGCTCCCCGCCGACGGCAAGTCAGTGCTCGGCACGTCGCCGACCTTGGTCCTGATGGACGAAAGGGGCCACTGGGAGCCCGACAAGGGGGACGCCCTCGAACACGCTCTGCTGAGCGGCATGGGCAAGCGCGGCGGTCGGTGTCTGATCATTTCAACGTCAGCCGATAGCGATGCGCACCCGTTTTCGAGGTGGCTGGATGAGCCTGGGGAGGGCGTGTATGCGCAGGAGCACCGTCCCCCTCCAGGTCTACCCGCCGACGATCTGGAAAGCCTCCTGACGGCCAACCCTGGCTGTTCGTACGGCATCGGATCGAGCGCCGAATGGCTTCAGGCGCGGGCAAGGTTATCGCGACGGCGGCGAAGACTGCGAGCGCTTCAGGCGCGCCGTGTTCGATGGTCGCGTGAAGTCCGCGCCCTCCCTGCTGCTTCGATCTGCATTCGCGGACGCGGTCACGCTGAAGGACCCTGCGAACAATCTCAAGCTTGCGAAGGCGCGATCTACGGGCCGCATTGACGCTGCATCTGCATCGGTCCTGGCCGTGGCTGAGGGCGCACGTCAGACCGCGCGGCCGATCAAGTCTGCGAGGGCTGCGACATGGGCGTGACCGCATGGCACAGCGATGACGTTGCAGTGTCGAAGCGCTATCAGCGCTATTCGGCATCCGTCATTCAATCGAAGCGGTGGCCATCACTCCGGCACCAAGCCAAGCGTCGGGATAATTTCTGCTGCGTGAAATGCGGTGCCGTTGGTCGGCTTGAGGTCGACCACATCCTGAGCGTTCGGACGCGGCCTGACTTGGCTTTCGAGCTTTCAAATCTTCAGACCCTTTGCGCGCGCTGCCACACGTCAAAGACGCGGATCGAATGCGGTCACCCTCAACTCTCACCAGAGCGTCAGCAATGGCGCGATCTACTCAAAGGAAAATCCCATGCTTCAGTCAGTCACGATCACGTCGCCGTCAATCTGAAATCAGACAAGCGCTCGCCACGTTGGTCGGCAAGGAAAAGCCGACTGAAGATGAGACGCGATCCATGGAGACGATGGACGCGGAATATCGGCAAAACGAAATCCGCTTTCGCTCGGCACTCATTGCCGAGGATCAAGAGCGCAAGGAAGCCAAGGGCGAGCTTGAGACCAGGAAGCGAAAAAGATTTTGCTGAACTCATCGGCAAATTCGAGCTTCGACAAGTCGCGTTGCAGCTTGATGAAGGTCGACAACTGGACGGGCCGACCCTTGAAGTTGTGCAGGAGCTTCGCAGCGGTGGCGGCTACAGAGGCATTCCCGTTCCCTGGCTCGCCTTGGAGCGTCGTGCTGGCGAAACCGTCGCGGCTGGCGTGCCCGATCCAATCAGGACTGCGCCAATCATTGACCGGCTGTTTGCCGACAGCGTTGCAGTCCGCATGGGCGCGTCAATGGTGAACGTCGGCGTCGGCGCGCTGGAATATCCGGTGACGACATCGGCTGTCACGGCTGGCTGGGCCGCGACTGAGACGGGCGCAGTTGCTGGGCCGACTGCATACACAACGATTGATCGGCCACTGACGCCTGCGCATACGCTCGGCATCCAGATGAAGCTCACAAGGAAGTCGCTCAAGCAATCGGGCGATGCTCTGGAGCAGGCCGTTCGCAGGGATATGAATGGAGCCATCAGCGAAGCACTCGACCGCGCCGTGTTCCTCGGCACCGGGACAGGCGGCCAGCCTTCCGGCGTTCTCACGTTGGCTGCATTGTCGGGCAGCGGCATCGAAGTGACCGCGGTCAACGCTGCGGCAAGCTGGGCGGCGCTTCGTGCCGCGGTCGTCCGCTTCATGCTGGCCAATGCGGCCGGTTCTCCTGGTGCGGTTCGTCTGTTGATGCGCCCGGAGTTGTGGTCCGACCTTGACGACACGCTGATCCCCAGCACGGCCGTTTCCGAATGGGACCGGCTCACGCGCAACATTCCGGCTGGAAACATCGTCATGTCGAGCAATGCCCTGGCCGCTCCTGGGTCCCCCGCGGCCACAACGGCCGTTCTCACCACATCGGCCGGAGGTGTCCCGCCGATCTTCGTTGGTACTTGGGGCGCAATTGATCTTATTCGCGATCCCTACAGCGATGCGGCAAGCGGTGGACTGAGACTGACGGCCCTTGCAACGGTCGATGTGACCTACAGCCGCGGTTCTCAAATCGAAATCCTCACGGGCATTCAGTAATGCTCTTCGGCGGCCACGCTGGCACTTTGGAATTACGCCGTGCGGGCGGTTCGACCCGCTTGCACGGCGAGTTTCCGTATAACGCCGTGGCTGTCCTGAGCGACGGCGGCCGAGAGGGGCCGCCCCGAAAAGAGAAGATCGCATCGCGAGCGTTTGCGTATCGTGTCGAGCAGCCGACCGAGGACGTTCACCTGTTGGTCGGTCACGATTTCGGACAGCCCTTGGCGTCAAAGCTCACGGGCACGCTCTCACTGAGGGACACAGCCAAGGCGCTGCTGTTCGATGCGCTTATTCCGCCCGAAATGGAACGGGTCTCATGGGTGACCGACATTCTCGCAGCGGTCGGCGTCGGCTTGGCTGTGGGTCTCAGTCCTGGCTTCAGAATTCCCCCCAAGCGCGCGGTTGAAGACGCGGAGGAGATCACACAGGAACCCGTTGACCCCGAGAATGGAAACCACGGGGCGATCATTCGCACAGTGAAAGAGGCGCTGCTGTACGAATTGAGCATCGTCACGAAACCCGCGTACCCGGACGCGCAAGTGCAAATGCGTTCATGGGACGTGCCGGAAGCATTCGGCAAGGTCGGCCCGCCGACGTTCCTGAAGCGGTGGAGGTACTGATGGCGGTCACGCTCAAGCAAACTGAGATACCTGAAAGCTATCCCAGCATTACAGCGCTTGCCTTGTCGGCGGCGGCTGCGGCGCTTGATCCAAAGATTGTGTGGTCGCGGATCGAAAGCTACGTGGCGACCCGCTGGAGTGAACGCGATGTGATTTGGATTGCCGAAGGTCCAGGCGAATGGGTCCCGCCGCTATCACCTGCGATCATCGCCACCGCACAGGTTTGGAGCGGGGCCGCTGAGTGGGAAACGATTGAGCTTAGCGCGTCGCCCTTGGGCGGATATTTCCTGCCTGCGCGTGGGCCGTACCGGTTCACGGGTTTTGCGGGTGACGATGAGACACCGCCGCCGACCGTGATGGAAGCGTTTAGAAGATTGGCCGAATATCTCGCGACCCCGCGGGGCAAGGTCGGCGTGACATCTGAGAGCATCACGGCGGGCTCAATCTCAATCGCGTACCGTCGCGACCCGACTTGGCAGGCGCAAGCCATGGAAAATTCCGGCGCGGGCGATCTGCTGCGACCATTCCGGAGAGCGGCATAATGTGGCCTTTTGGGAATTCGATCAGGCCCTGGCGTCGCGCTGGCAACGGCGCGAGCCATCAATCGGACGGCAGCGCAACGCTACAGAGTAGTCCGGTACGTACCGGACTTGAAAAGCGCTCCAGCGCATCGGGCTTCACAAGCGAAGTCAATCTCGATGCGTGAAGCGTACATCAGCGGCCGTAGTCGGCCTGGGCGAGCTTACCGCGACCGCGCAAAGCTGCATCAGTCTCTGGGAAAATGGGCTCGGGCTCGCTGACGTGTTCGGTTCTGATTTTCTGGACCGGCGCACGCTTGCGATGATCGGCCGCAGTCTCGCGCTGCGCGGTGAAGCGTTGTTCCTGATCGCTGACAGGCTAATCCCATGTTCTGACTGGGACCTGAGCACCCGCAACGGCCGACCCGCTGCCTACCGCGTCTCAATCAGCGAAGCCGGTGGCGGCCGCACGCTAACGGCTCTAGCGGCCGAAGTGCTTGCACGTTCGGATCGGCTCCGATTCTGCGGCTCCTTGGCTTGGTATCTGCGCCGCTGCGACGGGCGAGCCTCACCGCTTCGTTGCTGCACTCAATCGAAAGCGCACTTGCTGAGGTGTACGAATTCGCGCCACTCGGCTCGCAAATCGTTCCATTCCCGGAGGCCGACGATGTTTCTTTGGAGCGTCTTGGGCGTGATTTTCGTGGCCGTCGCGGCAGGGTTTTGCTACGCGAAAGTGTGTCAGTCAGCGCCGCAGGCGGACCGACGCCAGCGACGGATTGGCGGCCGGTTTCTACATCGCCTGATCTTGCAGAAATCCATGAGCATGCGGAAACGCTGAGCGCAGCGCGCAATTCAGTCTGCGCAGCGTTCGGCGTGTTGCCAAGCTTGTTCGTCGATGATGCTCAAGGTCCTTTGGTTCGAGAAGCGCAGAGGCACTTGTGTCAATGGACCTTGCAGCCGATCGCAAGCCTGATCGCTGAAGCGTGCAGCGAGAAGTTTGCAAACAAAGTTGAAATCGACACGTTGCGACCGCTTCAAGCTTTCGACCAAGGCGGGCGGGCTCGTGCGCTGCTCACCATGGTCGAGGCGCTTGCGCGAGCCAAGGAAGCGGGCCTTGGGCCTGAGGCGATGCCGAATGCGTTGAAGGCGGTGGACTGGCAGCCATGAGCAAGCGCGAGCGTCGCATTCACGAACTGCCCATCGTCAGAACGCTTGCGGCGTTATTCAACGAGGGCTATCGAACGCGATTTCAGCACGAAGGTCCCGCCCGTGCATTGCTTCGCTCTGGGCGCTGCCTCGAAGGCGACCCTTGGCCTGATGCAGACGAATTCGCTCGCCGCGTTGTTCTCTGCGCCCTGGCTCGCGTCGGCGCAATTCGACCGTCATGGAAAGAAGCACAGCCGCCCGATCCTGATGGGCGGTCGCATACATTCTCTCGGAGGAACTGTGCGGGCTGCGGTGCGGAGCTTGAAGACGAAAACCGTACAACGTGGTGCTCGCGCGAATGCGCGGTCAACGCGCGACAACGTGAGCGCAACAGACAACACGCCGTTGATCGAGCGGCGGCACGTGCTGCGCTCAAGCCCGGTACGACACGATGCTGCGAACAATGCCGCGTCATGTTCTTCGAGGTCGAGGCGGATAGCCCGCTGCAAAAATACTGTAGTCGTGAATGCTCGATTGCGGCGATCAAGCAACGCGCGCTCGATCCGATCCCGTGCCGGAATTGCGGGCAGGAGTTTCGGCCCGACCGCGGAGGCCGGAAATTTTGCTCGATGGAATGTCGCGATGAGTTCAACCGGCCCGACATAGTGCGCGGTGCGTGCGCGTGCTGTGAAAAGCCCTTCACGTTCAGGAACGCTCGCGAGATGAGCACGCGCAGATTTTGCTCTCGCGCGTGCGCGTATCGAAACTATGAACGAAGCGGCAGATTTGTTGCTGAGTAGTGGGCTGACCCACCAGCGCCGTTGCCCTCCTCACGGCGCAAAACGGGTTGGGATCTGACGGCAAGTGCCCCCGGTGTCGACCCCCGGAAAAACCCCGTCAGAATGCGGTGGCGCTCTCCGCGTCGCGCGGCATTCAGGGGCCGGGCGGCGGTGCTGTCCCGGCCCTTTTTCTGCGACATTTTGACTCAGTTTCGGCGTCGGCGACGAAAAGGCCGCGCCGGTGCTCGGGTTTTTGTCGTTCAAAAAAAGTCGTACATGTAGAACAATGGTAGATGGCCCTGCTTTGCATTTCATTCTAAATTTGGAGACATGTTCACGATCATTCGACGGCGCGCCGAAATCGCGGAAGTCCTGGAGTGCAGCGGAAAGACCGTCACGCGGCGGTACAAAGCTGGCAAGCTCAAAGCCTGGAAGACTGGTCCCTACGAGAAACATGCCTCGCCCTCGCCCACCGCACCTGCAATCGCGAGAGTAAGCTATCGCGGCAAGCTCTGTTTGGTACGTGCGCATCGGCAAGGGTCCGCGCATTCGCATCAGGGCTGAACACGGCAATGCTGAATTCGATGCTGAGTATCAGGCGGCCATCAGCGGTGCACCGCGTCAGAAGAAGGGCGCGCCATCTGTCGGCACGCTGGCATGGCTGCTGACGCGCTATCGCGAGACGACGGATTGGGCGGCGCTCTCTCATGGCGACGACGACGTCAGCGCGAGAACATCTTTATGCACGTCCTCGAAACGGCCGGTCATCAGCCGTTCGCCAAGATCACGACGGCGCACATCCTGGCCGGCAAAGAACGGCGCGCCAGCACGCCAGCACAAGCCCGGAATTTTCTTGACGCGATGCGCGGTCTGTTCCGCTGGGCGGTCAAGGCGCAACTGGTCAAGACCGACCCGACTGTCGGCGTTGATAATCCGCCGCGCAAGACCGGCGACGGTTTCATTCCGTGGACCGAGGAACGACGTTGCGGCCTATGAGAAGCGCTGGCCGATCGGAACGCGGCAACGGGTTTGGCTGGACGTGCTGATCTACACGCGGCTTGCGTCGCGGCGACGCGTGCGCTTCGGTCGCCAGCATGTCCGCGACGGCGTCGGCACCATGAAGAACGGAAAAGACCGGTCACCGTCACGGTCACGTTGCCGATCCTGCCGGTGCTGGCCGAGACGCTGGCGAGCGGACCTTGCGGCGATCTGACCTTCATCGCCGGCGCGAACGGTCGATCCGCTGACAAGGAATCGTTCGGCAATCAGTTCCGCGAAGCATGCACGAGCGGCGGGCGTGCCGGCGCTCGGCGCACGGAGTGCGCAAGATCGCAGCGACCACGCGCGGCGAATGCTGGCGCGACCGTAGCCGAGCTAGAGGCGATCTTCGGATGGGTCGGCGGCACGATGGCGTCGCTCTACACGCGGGCGGCGGATCGGCGAGCGACTGGCGATCGAGGCGCGATGCACAAGCTTGCGAACGACCGACGAGCAACATCTATGCCCGCACCTTGTGCATCCGGTGCGGGCCGTAGCGGCGAAAAGCCAAGTGAAATCAAGCACGTTAATTTTGAGAGTGGTGCGGTCGAGAGGACTCGAACCTCCACGGGTTGCCCCGCTAGCACCTCAAGCTAGTGCGTCTACCAATTCCGCCACGACCGCATCATGTGGGATGGGATGCCGGCCGCCGGCCGGACATCAGGCAGCGGCCATGTAACAAATCGGCCCCGCGGCGACAAGGGCGCGCGGCCGCGGCGGTTGCGGCGGCCGGCGTGGGCCTTTGGTTGTCCACCCGCTCGCACCCATATCCGGGGCGACCCCGCTTGCGGCCATGGTCGCGCGCCGGGTAAACGCAGCCGAAACCACGGAGGGCTGCCATGTCGGCGCGCGTGACGGTGCCTGGACCGGCGGGACGGACATGAGCCGCGAGCGCGTCGCGGTACTGCCCGTGCCGACCGGCCTGCCGCCGGTCGAGTGGCGCGTGACCGACGCTCTCGCGCCCTACGCGTCCGCGCTTGCCGAAATGGATACGCGGGTCGCAGCGATCGCCGCCGGCGAAGCGCCCGAACTGGTCTGGCTCTTGGAGCATCCGCCGCTTTACACGGCAGGAACGAGCGCGCGGCCGGAGGAGCTGATCGAGGCGCGTTTCCCGGTCCACCAGGTCGGACGCGGCGGCCAGTTCACCTATCACGGGCCGGGCCAGCGCGTGGCCTATGTGATGCTCGACCTCAACCGGCGCACGCCCGACGTGCGCGCGTTCGTCGCGACGCTCGAAGAATGGATCATCCGCTCGCTCGCCGCCTGCAACGTGCGCGGCGAACGCCGCGCCGACCGGATCGGCGTCTGGGTGCGCAGGCCGGACAAAGGCGATGGCTTCGAGGACAAAATTGCCGCCATCGGCATCCGGGTGCGCCGCTGGGTCACCCTGCACGGCATCGCGCTCAACGTCGAACCGGAGCTGTCGCATTTCGCCGGCATCGTGCCGTGCGGCGTGTCGGAGCAGCGCTACGGCGTGACAAGCCTCGCCGATTTGGGTCTGCCGATCGGCATGGCCGAGGTCGATGTGCACCTGCGGCACGCGTTCGAGCCACTGTTCGGCGCGACGCAAGCAGCGCCGGAACTGGCGCCAGCGGGCCGCTGACAATCTTTGCTCGGAGCGCCGCATCCTTCCTCGTCATTCCGGAAACCGCGCGCAGCGCGGTTATCCGGAATTCGAGAGCCAGAAAAGGTGGCTTGTCATGTCTGTCTGGATTCCGGGTTCGCGCGCCAAGAGGCGCGCGCCCCGGAATGACGATGGAGAGTGTGCGGCGTGAAATTCCGCGTGGAAAGCGCAGCTACACCGTGGGCAGCACCGAAAACGTCGCGCCGGGCTGGCGCAGCGCGAGTTCGCCGGCTGTACCCTCGCGAAGCTCGACAGCGTCGACGCGCGAAGCGTAGGGACCTTTGCGGCAGGCCGCGATCACGTCCTCGACCGCATGGGGATCGCCGGCGAACAGCGCCTCGACGGTGCCGTCGCGGCGGTTGCGCACCCAGCCCGCGAGGCCCCGTTGCGTCGCCTCGTCCTCGACGAAGGCGCGATAGCCCACGCCCTGGACGCGGCCGCGGACGACGACATGGCGGATGACCGGCTTTCCGTCATTCAAGGGCTGCCTCCGAGATCGAGCCGGCGCGGACCGCGGCCATGCGCCGGAATAAAGCCCTCCAGCGTATCGACATAGGGCTCGGGCAGGCCCCACTGGCGTGCCGCCGCGACCACAAGCTCGATATAGCCGCGGCGCGGCCGGCCCGCAGCCGACGAGCGCGCCAGATAGACCAGCGCCGGCACGCGACGGCCGGCGTACCGCACCGGCAGCAGCTGCGCGCGGTAGAGCCCGGCGTCGAGGTTTTCCCAGGCGCCGAGCGTCACGACATCGCGAGGGCTCAGCCGCCACAGCACGCCGTGCACGGTCGAGGCCCGCGCCGACACCACCGACGCGTAGCCGTCGGCGGTGATGACGAAGCGATGGCCGGTGAGCGCTGCCCGCCCGAGCGGCTCCGCCTCGCGCGCGTGCTTTCGCATGATGGCGCGGCTCATGTTGGCGCCATAGGCGAAATGCAGCGTCACGGCGACGCCGATACGCTCGGCCGCGACACCGCCCAGAGCGAGAAGCAGAACGCGACCACGACCGGCAGGAGCAACAGCGCGACAATCCCGTACAGCCCGAGACTGACGGCGCCGGAGCTGGGATCGCCGGCCATCAGCATGAACAGATAGATGAAGATGAAGAGATGCAGGATGTTGAACTTGTCAGCGCCCGGCGTTGATGTGCCGGCGGACGCGACGATCAGCCAAACCATCATGACGACAAGGACAATCTCCAGCACATACACGATGGCGATGGCGACCGCGGGCCCGGGCGAGCGGCCGGCATCGCGCAGCCGCCGCACATGCAGCACGATCCAGAGCCAGATCAGGACCGCCTGCGCCGCAACGAACGGCCACACGAAGGCGCGCGCAATCACCGCCTGCGACAGCAGCATCTGTGAGGCGAAGCTCGCAAGGTAGACCGCGATGATCGCGATCGCGAACGGCCGCGGCGCAAGCCGGCCGGACGGAGATATCAGTGCGCCCAGACTCATGCCGCATCGTGGCACGGTGAGGCCCGGTTGGCCACGCGCCGCTATTGCCGGTGCGGCCCAAGCGGCACCGTCACCGCGTCATAGCCGAAGACCCAGGTCGGGTCGGCCGGATAGCGCAGGAAGCTATTTTCGGCGGAGATCCGCTGCACCTTGTCGACGCGCGGCATGCGCGTTGTCTGGTAGAGCGCAAATGCAGCCGCGCAGTCGTCTGACTGCAGGAGACAGCGGGCGAGCACGGCCGCATCCTCGATCGCCATGGCTGCGCCTGAGGCCATATAAGGCATCATCGCGTGGCACGCATCTCCCAACAGCACCAGCCGGCCCTTGCTCCAGATCTCGACCGGCTTGATATCCAGGATCGGCCACTTGGTGAGTTGCGGTGCCATTTCGATCACCGTGCGGACTTCAGGGTGAAAACCCTCGAATGCACTTGCGACCTCGTCCCGCGCGCAGAACTCCCAAGAGGCCTGCGAATGCCATTCGCCCTTGGCACTGGTCACGAGGTAAATCTCATTGCGCGATTGTTCGATGTAATAGATCAGGATGTGGCTGTTCGGTCCCCACCATTTGGTGCAGTTGCGCACTGTCATGCCGCCGAGCAGCTCCGAGGGATAGATCGCACGGTGAGCGACCGCACCGGTGAAGCGTGACCTGCTCGGGCCGACGACCGCCTCGCGGACCTTGGAGTTCACGCCGTCCGCGCCGATCACCACATCTGCTTCAGTCATCGATCCGTCAGCGAAGCTCACGTGCGCCACGGCGCCGTCCGATTTGACATCGGTGAGCTGCTTGCCGAACTCGATCGCTCCCGGCTCAACTTTTTCCAGGATCGCCGCATGCAGATCGTGGCGGTGAACGGTGATGTAACTAGCGCCGTAGTTCCGTTCCCCTTCATGCCCGAGAGGCAACTCGAACAGGACCTCGCCGGTGTCCCATTTCCGGCTGGTGAACGTGTCCGGATGAATGCCGACCTGGCTGAGCCGATGCTCGGCATCCAGATGGCGCAGCACCTTCATGACGTTCGCCGAAACATGAATTCCGGCGCCGATCCGTTCGAAGAACCGAGCCTGTTCGAAAATCCGTACCTGGAAGCCCTCGCGTTGCAGCAAGGCTGCGACCGTGGCGCCTCCTAGGCCCGCTCCGATGACCGCAATGCGGGTCCCGCGCTTCACGGTGGACCCCTCCGCTCAACGAGATGTCGCCCAACGCTCGTCCCCGCGAAAGCGGGGACCCAGGGCAAGAAAGCTGGATACCCGCGTGCGCGGGTATGAGCGGACATCAATCGCATCGATCCAATAGAACCACATGCTAACGAGTCTGCTCCTAGGCAAACTCCATGATCACGGCATCGACCGCGAGGCTGTCGCCCGGCTTGACGCTGGATCGTCTTGACGGTGCCGTCGCGCTCGGCGCGCAGCACGTTCTCCATCTTCATCGCCTCGACCACGGCGAGCGTCTCGCCGGCCTTGACCTCCTGGCCTTCGGCGACCGCGATCGAGACGCACCAGGCCCGGCATCGGGCAGAGCAGCGAGCTTGCCGGTGTCGGCCGACTTCTTCACCGGCATCAGCCGGGCGGCGGCGGCCTCGCGCTCGGTGTAGACGAAGGCCGCGGCCTCGACGCCGCGATGCGCGAGCTCGAAGCCGTTGGCGACCGGCCGCACCTGCACCGCGACCGGCTGCGCCGTCGATCGGCCGGACCAGACCGGATCGCCCGGCTTCCAGACCGACATCAGCACGCCGCGCGGTCCGAGCTGCCGCCGCCGCCGACGAAGCGCACCGCGATGCCGCCGGCCTCGCGCGCGACGTCGAGCGCGATCCAGTCTCGCCGAGCCGGACCGCGCGCCGGCGCTCGCGCGTGACCGTCGCGGCCGGTCATCTGTCCGGAGATCCGGCGCTTGCGCTCGCCCAGCACGTGATCGATCGCGGCCGCGACCGCGGCGAGCGCCTGCGCGGTCTCGCCCTGCGGCGGCACGCGGATGGAAGCCGTCGGGAAATTCCTCGGCGATGAAGCCGGTCGAGAGCTTGCCCGCGCGCCAGCGCGGATGCGCCATCAGCGCCGCGAGGAACGGGATGTTGTGGCGGATGCCGTCGATCACGAAGGCATCGAGCGCATCCGCCTGCGCGTCGATCGCGCGCTGCGCGCGTCGGCGCATGGGTGACGAGCTTGGCGATCATCGGATCGTAGTAGATCGAGATTTCGCCGCCCTCGTAGACGCCGGTGTCGTTGCGCACCGTGACGCCGTCGTGCTCGGCTCTCGGCCGGCGGCCGGTAGCGCGACGAGCCGCCCGGTCGACGGCAGGAAGTTGCGATACGGGTCCTCGGCATAGACGCGGCTCTCGACCGCCCAGCCGTCGAGCTTCACGTCGCTCTGCTTGAACGCGAGCTGTCTCGCCGGCCGCGACGCGGATCATCTGCTCGACCAGATCGATGCCGGTGATCGAGTTCGGTCACCGGATGCTCGACCTGCAGCCGCGTGTTCATCTCGAGGAAATAGAAGCTGCGGTCCTGGCCGGCGACGAACTCGACCGTGCCGGCGCTGTCGTAGCCGACGGCCTTGGCCAGCGCGACCGCCTGCTCGCCCATCTTCTTGCGCGTCGCCGCGTCGAGCAGCGGCGACGGCGCCTCCTCGATCACCTTCTGATTGCGGCGCTGGATCGAGCATTCGCGCTCGCCGAGATAGATGACGTTGCCGTGCTTGTCGCCCAGCACCTGGATTTCGATGTGGCGCGGATCGACGATGAACTTCTCGATGAACACGCGGTCGTCGCCGAACGACGACTTCGCCTCCGAGCTTGCGCGCGGGCAAAGCCTTCGGCGACCTCGGCCTCGGCAATGGGCGATGCGCATGCCCTTGCCGCCGCCGCCGGCGGAGGCCTTGATCATCACCGGATAGCCGATCTCGTCGGCGATCCGCACCGCCTCGGCCTCGTCCGCGATCACGCCGAGATAGCCCGGCACGGTCGAGACCTTGGCGCGCGGCGGCGGCCTTCTTCGACTCGATCTTGTCGCCCATGGCGGCGATCGCCCTGGGATTCGGCCCGATGAAGACGATGCCGGCCGCCTCCAGCGCCTTCGGGAAGGCCTCGCGCTCGGACAGGAAGCCGTAGCCCGGATGCACCGCCTCGGCGCCGGTCCGGCGGCAGGCGTCGACGATCTTGTCGATGACCAGATAGCTTTCGGCCGCCGGCGGCGGCCCGATCGGCACCGCCTCGTCGGCCATCTCGACATGCAGCGCGTCGCGGTCGGCCTCGGAATAGACCGCGACCGTCTCGATGCCCATCCGGCGCGCGGTCTTGATGATCCGGCAGGCGATTTCGCCGCGATTGGCGATCAGGATACGCTTGAACATGCGGCGCACAGCTCCCTGCTGCGCCAGCGTTGCGGCTCTGCCATGCAAAGTCAACGCCAAGTCAGGCGGCGCAAGTCACTGCGCCGAGGACGGCGAAGCGTCGCCCACAGCGCGGCGCCGCCGGCGACGAGGCAGCCGAGCGCCATGAGCGCGATCTCGACCGCGAAGCGGCCCGCGCCCGATCGCGGCGCCGATCGCGATCTTGCTGAGCGTGTTGCTGGCGACCGCGGCCAGGATGGCAAGCGTCGGCATCGCGCAGCGCTGAGCGGCTGCGGCGCCAGCCGCGCCATCGACACCGTGACCGCATCGACGTCGGCCAGCCCGACGACCGCGGCGCCGACGATCGCGCCGGCCGCGCCGAAGCCGCTCGCCCAGCGCGCGCCCGACCACGATCACGAGCGCCAAGCAACAGCGCAAAGCCGACCACCGACCAGAACCCGAACGGATTGCGGAAGTCGACGCTCCTGGCCTGCGCGTCCGTCCGGGCCGCGCCAGTAGGCCGCGACGAGCGCAAAGCCGACGCGCGACCAGCGACGGCGGCGAGCGAGCGGCGGCGCCGATCAGCGCGAGCAGACTCGGGGTTGACGGCAAACACGATCGCGCCGACCCGCACGAACATGACGGCGCTCGCGAGCGCGACGCCGGCCGCCAGCAGCCGCGGCGAGCCTTCGCCGGCCGCCGCGCGGCGCGCATTCGTGACGGTGACCGCGGTCGAGGACACGAGCCCGCCGGCCGCGGCCGCGAGCAGGATGCCGTGGCTGCGCGCCGAAATACTTGACCGCGACATAGCCGACGAACGACACGCCCGCGAGCACGATCGCGATGAGCCAGACTTCGCGCGGATTGACGCCGCCGAACGGCCCGATCGGATCGTCGGGCATGATCGGCAGCGCGATGAAGGTCATCGCCAGCAGCACCAGCGCCGGAGCGCAGCTCCGGCCAGGTCAGCTGCTCGACCCAGCCGTGCATCGGCTCGCGCAGCGCGAGGATGACGGCCGCTCGCGACCGCCAGCGCCGCGGCCGCGCGCATGTCGCCGATCACCGCATAGGCGCCGAGCGCGAAGGTCAGCATGCCGGCGACCAGCGTGGTGGCCGAGAAACTCTTGTCGGCGCGGTTCTCGTCCCGGCAGAACACCGCCATGACCGCGGCGAAGGCGACAAAGCCAAGCCCGAGCACGAGCCCGCCGCCGACGTCGCCGCCAGCGGCTGCGCCGAGCGCGCCGATCACGCCGCCGAGCAGGCCGGAGATCGCGAAGGTGCGGATGCCGGCGGTGCGGCTGCCCGGCGCCTCCTCGCGCGTGCGCCAGCCGCGCTCGAGCCCGATCAGCAGCCCGATGCCGAGCGCCACCGCCAAGCGCGAGATCAGATCCTGGAATATCCATCGTCGCGGCATCCGCTGCGAAAAGCTCATGCCAATCGACAGCGCCGATTGCGGGCATATCCTTCTCGGCGCCGGCGCGCATCTTTGAAATATCGGTCCCATGACAGCGGCTGCAGCGCTGCCTATATTCGCCGCATGACGGCATCGATTGCCGGCCGCGCGGCCGGCGTTCAGCACGCCGTCACTCCGCCCGCCATACGGCCGCTTCCGCGCCGCGCCGGCGTGAGCGCATTTCAGGAGGTTCAGTCATGGCTCTCTCGCTCAACGACACCGCTCCCGATTTCGAAGCCGAGACCACCGAGGGCAAGATCCGCTTCCACGACTGGATCGGCAACACCTGGGCCGTGCTGTTCTCGCACCCGAAGGATTTCACGCCGGTCTGCACCACCGAGCTCGGCTACATGGCGCAAGATCAAGCCGGAGTTCGACAAGCGCGGCGTCAAGATCATCGGCCTGTCGGTCGATCCGGTCGACCACCACGCCGAGCTGGGCCGAGCGACATCAAGGAGACGCAGGGCTTCGCGCCGAACTATCCGATGATCGGCGACATCGATTTCAACGTCTCGAAGCTCTACGGCATGCTGCCGGCCGCGCGTGTCCGGCGATCCGACCAAGCGCACCGCCGGCCGACAACCAGACCGTGCGCAACGTCTTCGTCATCGGCCCGGACAAGAAGATCAAGCTGATCCTGGTCTATCCGATGACCACCGGCCGCAACTTCGACGAGGTGCTGCGCGTCATCGACTCGCTGCAGCTCACCGCCAAGCACAAGGTCGCGACGCCGGTGAACTGGAAGCAGGGCGAGGACGTGATCATCGCCGGCTCGGTCTCCGACGACGACGCCAAGAAGACCTATCCGCAGGGCTGGAAGTCGCCGAAGCCCTATATCCGGATCGTGCCGCAGCCGCGGTACTGAGCGCGACGCGCATCAGTTGCTGTATCGAAGGGCGCGGCGCTCAGCCGCGCCCTTTGTCGTTGGGCTGCATCGTGCCATGAACACGGCGACCCGATCTCGGCTTCATCCATCGCTTCATTCCCGGCGCCGGACGCCAGCCGCGCCGCCGCTCCTGCTGCTGCACGGCACCGGCGGCGACGAGAACGACCTGATCCCGCTCGGCGAGCCGCGATCGCGCCGGGCCGCACCTGCTGTCGCCGCGCGGCAAGATGCAGCGAACACGGCCTGACGCGCTTCTTCCGCCGCGTCGCCGACGGCGTCTGGGACCTCGACGATTTCAAGCCGCGCACCGCCGAACTTGCCGACTTCGTCGTGCGCGCGCGCGCGGCCTACCGGCTCGCGCAAGCCGATCGCGCTCGGCTATTCCAACGGCGCCAACATCGCCTGGTCGCTGCTGCTGCGCGACCCGGCGCTGCTCGCCGGCGCGATCCTGTTGCGCGCCATGCTGCCGTTCGATCCGCGTCCGCTGCCCGATCTCGCGGCCTTCCGGTGCTGCTGCTCGCCGGCACCTACGACGAGCTGATCCCGGTCGACCGCGCCGGCCTGCTCGCCGCGCTGCTCGGCGAGGCCGGCGCCGATGTCACCTACGAAATGCTGCACGCCGGCCACGGCCTGACCGACGAGGACCTCGCGCTCGCCGCCGAATGGCTGGCGCATCGATGACGCCAGACTGCGCGCAGCGTCCGAGTGTGGCAAGCGAGACGCCATGAACGACAAGCACCGAGCGCGCGCAACTTCAAGATGCAGCCGGACGAGCAGCCGCCGTTCGCCGAACTTCATGGGCATGAAGATCACCCACGTCTCGCCCGACCGGGTGACCGCCGAGCTTCTCGGTCACCGAGCAGCTTCGCAACCGCAACAACGTGCTGCACGGCGGCGCGCTGATGGCGCTCGCCGACAATCTCGGCGGCACCGCCGCGGTCGCCAACCTGCCGCCGCGGCGCGCTCGACCGCGACGATCGAGAGCAAGACCAATTTCTTCGCCGCCGATCGCGGTCGGCGACGTGGCGCAGCGCCGAATGCACGCCGCTGCATCGCGGCCGCACCACCACGGTCTGGCAGACCCGCATCACCCGCGGCGACGGCAAGCTCGCCGCGATCGTGACGCAGACCCAGTTGGTGATGACCAAGCCTGGCGGCTAAATGGACTCCGGTCATTCCGGGGCGTGCGCGCGGCGCACGAACCCGGAATCCAGGGCGATACGGCAAGCGTGCCCGAAGCCCTGGATTCCGGGTTCCGGCCTTTGGCCGGCCCCGGAATGACCGCGACTGAAGGAGGGGAAGCATGGACGTGCGTGCGGCGGTGGCGTTCGAGGCGGGCAAGCCGCTCGCCGTGACCCATGTGCAGCTCGACGGCCCGAGGGCCGGCGAGGTGCTGGTCGAGATCAAGGCGACCGGCATCTGCCACACCGACGAGTTCACGCTCTCGGGCGCGGACCCGGAGGGACTGTTTCCGGCGATCCTCGGCCACGAGGGCGCGGGCGTCGTGGTCGAGGTCGGGCCGGGCGTCACTTCGGTGAAGAAGGGCGACCACGTCATCCCGCTCTACACGCCGGAATGCCGGCAGTGCCCGTCGTGCCTGTCGCGCAAGACCAACCTGTGCACCGCGATCCGCGGCACGCAGGGCCAGGGCGTGATGCCGGACGGCAGCTCGCGCTTCTCGCTCAAGGGCGAGAAAATCCACCACTACATGGGCTGCTCGACGTTCGCGAACTTCACCGTGCTGCCGGAGATCGCGGTCGCGAAAATCCGGCGAGGACGCGCCGTTCGACAAGGTCTGCTACATCGGCTGCGGCGTCACCACCGGCATCGGCGCGGTGCTCAACACCGCCAAGGTCGACGCCCGGCGCGAAATGCGCGGTGTTCGGACTCGGCGGCATCGGGCTCAACGTGATCCAGGGCCTGCGGCTCGCCGGCGCCGACATGATCATCGGCGTCGACACCAACAACGACAAGAAGGCGCTGGGGCGAGCGCTTCGGCATGACGCATTTCGTCAACCCGAAGGAGATCGGCGGCGATCTCGTGCCCTATCTCGTCAACCTCACCAAGACGCCGGCCGACCAGATCGGCGGCTGCGACTACACGTTCGAATGCGTCGGCAACGTCGACTTGATGCGCGCGGCGCTGGAAAGCTGCCACCGCGGCTGGGGCGAGAGCGTCATCATCGGCGTGGCGCCGGCCGGCGCCGAGATCAAGACCCGGCCGTTCCAGCTCGTCACCGGGCGGGTGTGGAAAGGCACGGCGTTCGGCGGCGCGCGTGGCCGCACCGACGTGCCGAAGATCGTCGACTGGTACATGGACGGCAAGATCGAGATCGATCCGATGATCACCCACGTCATGCCGCTCACCGACATCAACCGGGCGTTCGATCTGATGCACGAGGGCGAAAGCATCCGCAGCGTCGTGGTTTACTGAGTGTCCTGATTCCGAAGTTCGCATCATTGTGCGGCACCCTCGTTTGCGAACTTCGGAATCGAAGGACACTAGCAACTTATTGATCTAGTGTGGCTTTGGTTCGGAAGTCCGCATTTCGGACTCGCTGCGAGAATGATGCGGACTTCCGAACCGCCACACTGGGAGGATACGCTCCGGTTGGGACCGCTCTCTCCGCCGCAGACGCCCCCGAGCGGCCGAAGCAACGACTTCTACGCCGCTCTGCCGGTATTCCGCGATTTCACGCGGATCATGGATGCGCAGCTCTATCGGCCGTTGCCGGACGACTGGGTGATCGGCGTGGCCGACGTCGAGCAATCGACCAAGGCCATCCGGGAGAACCGCTACAAGGCCGTCAACATGGCTGGCGCGGCCGCAATCGTTGCAGTCGTCAACGCGCTTGACGGCCGCGACTTTCCATTCGTGTTCGGGGGCGACGGCGCAAGCCTGGCAGTGCCGCCGCAATGCGCCGACCGTGCGCGGGCGGCGCTCGCCGCAACTGCGACCTGGGTCAAGGAGGAGCTCAATCTTTCGCTCCGCATCGCCATGATGTCGGTGCGCGAAATCCGCGCCCATGGCCATGACGTTCGGGTGGCGCGTTATGCGCCCTCCGACAACATCTCCATCGCCTCGTTTGCCGGCGGCGGCATGGCGTGGGCCGACGCCGCAATGAAGGCGGGCCGCTTCGCGGTGACGCCGTCGCCGCCCGAGGTTCGCCCCGACCTCAGTGGCTTGTCATGCCGCTACGAGCTGATCCCCGCTTCGCGTGGGCTCGTCCTGTCAGTCGTGCTTGCGCCCGCGCCGGGCGCGGCCCCCGAGGCGTTCCGCGGCGCGGTCGAAGAAATCGCCCGCATCGTCGAGCGCAGCCCCGATACATCGCGGCCGGTGCCGGGCAAGGGCTTGCATCTGCGATGGCCACCGCAAGGCTACGACCTCGAAGCGCGCGCACAACGCCGCGCCGGCGAATGGCTATGGCTGCGCAAGACGATCGTGCTGGCGCTGACGCTGCTCTATGCGCTGGTCATGTGGACGGGCGTCCGGGTCGGCCGTTTTCTGCCAAGCCGCTACACCCGCGAGACCGTCGAGAATTCCGACTTCCGCAAGTTCGATGACGCGTTGCGAATGGTGCTCGACGTCACGCCCGAGCTTGCGCTCGAGATCGAGCAGCATCTGAGCGAGATCGCCCGCGCCGGCGTCGCCCGCTATGGCCTGCACCGCCAGGACGCCGCAATGATGACCTGCTCTTCCCCTCCCGGCCAACCCCAACCACATTCATTTCATCGATGGCGCGCTCGGCGGCTACGCGATGGCCGCAAGCGCGCTCAAGGCGCAGTCTGCTGCACTTGCGCCTGACCGACCCGCCAGTTCACCAGCGCAACGCCCGCGACACACACCGCCATGCCGACGAGCGCGAGCGGCGTGAGCCGCTCGTCGAACAGCGCCCACGCCATCAGCGCGGTGATCGGCGGCGTGAGATAGAACAGGCTCACGACGCGCGTCGCCGCCTGCCGCCGGATCAGGAAGTACAGCAGCCAGATCGCGCCGAACGACAGCACGAACACGAGCCAGGCGAGCGCGAACAGGAATTCGCCGGTCCATTGCACACGGCGCGTTCTCGAACAGCCAACGCGCCGAGCGCGAACAGCACGGCCGCGGCGGCATACTGGATCAGGAACCCGGTGCGCCAGTCGATGCCGCCGCCGAAGCGCTTCTGATAGAGCGTGCCGATGGTCATGCCGATGAGCGCTATGGTGGCCGCGGCCCAGGCGAGCAGCGGCGCCTCGCCCGCGGTGCGGCCCTGCACCACCAGATAGACGCCGACGATTCCGAGCGCGAGGCCGAGCCATTGCCGCGGCGATCACCCGCTCGCCCAGCAGCCGGTTGGCCAGCGTCGAGGTCAGCACCGGCTGCAGGCTGACCACCAGCGCGGCGATGCCGGCCGGCAGGCGATGGTCGATCGAGACGAACACGCCGCCGAGATAGCAGCCATGCACGAACAGACCGGTCACCGCGCTGTGGATCGACACCGGTACGGCGTCGGCCAGGTCGGCCGCGAAACGCAGCGACGATCAGCGCCGAGCAGCACCACGACCGCCGTCATCCGCACGGTCAGGAAGGTCATCGGCTCGGCGTAAGGCAGGCCGAACTTGGCGCCGATGAAGCCCGATGCCCACAGCAGCACGAATACGGCGGGCGCCGCGAAGACCGCGGCGTCCGCGAGTGTTTGTGGCGCAGGGGCTGACGATTCCGGCATGGCGGGGCTGGTTTATCGGAAAAAGTTCCAGCCGTCCGGGTTCCATTCCCATTGTGACGGGACGGAACGCAAAGGGACCAGGAACATTCCCAGCGATCGGCGATTAACGTCGGCAGCGAGACAGAGGAGGCCTCTCATGTCCGATCCCCGCTACACTGATCCCCGCTACGATTCGCCGCCGCTCAATGAGCCGCCGCCGCGGCCGATGAACCGTTCGAGCGAACTCGAAAGTTCCAACGCGATGTGGGGCTGGATTGCCGGCGCCGTGGTGCTTGCGCTGGTGCTCGTGTTCATCTTCGGGCGCATGAATTCGACCGATGTGGCGAGCGACACGACCACGACGACGTTGCCGTCGGCCACCACCGGCATGGCACCGCCGCGCACCGAACCCATGCCGCCCGCACAGCGGCCGATCCCCGCTCCGATGACTCCGAGCACACCGGCTCCTCCGGCCTCGGACCAGGGGACCGCACGGTAGTCATTTCGGACGCCGCCCTAAGCGCGTTGATGCGTCTTCGACGCGCTGCGGCGGCGATTCGGAATCCGGAACAGGCATCGCCAGGGGTTCTTCTGGATTCCGGGTCCGCTCGCTGCGCGAGCGCCCCGGAATGAGGCCACTCGTCGCTTCAACTCGGCGAATGTTCTGGCCTAGCGATCGAAGGCCGGATCGATCGGCACCCGATAGCCGTTGGCGAGACGGTTGGTTTCGTTCGCCATGCCCGTGACGGCCATCACCTCTCCGAACATTGCCTCGGTCATGCCGGCTCTGCGGGCCGCCGCGGTGTGGCTTGCGATGCAGTAGCCGCAGCCGTTCGAAACGCTGACCGCGAGATAAATCATCTCCTTGGTGAGCGGATCGAGCGCGCCCGGCGCCATCACCTCCTTGAGCTCTCCCAGGTTCGCTTCAGGGTCACAGGATCGCGGGCGAGGTACTTCCAGAAATTGTTCACGTCCTTCACGTTGCGCGTCTTCATGATGTCGTCGAACACCGCGCGCACTGCGGGCGACGCGTCGCGGTATTCTACTGGCTTGGTCGCGTTCTGGACGACGTTCTTGCGCGGCTTCTTGGGCGGGCTCATAAGACCTCCTGTTGGACTGCGCCGGGCGGACATCAGTTCACCGTTGCGCCCGAGGCCTTCACCACCTCGGCCCATTTCGGAATTTCCGACTTGATGTAGGCGCGCAGCGCCTCCGGCGTGCCGCCGCCAACGTCGATGCCGAGTTCAGCCATCGCCTTGCGCGTCGCCGCATCCTGCAGCGCCCCATCGAGTGCGGCATGCAGCTTGGCGATCACGTCCTTCGGGGTGCCGGCCGGCGCGACGAGCGCGTGCCAGGTCGCGGCATCGAAGCCCGGAAAACCGCTTTCGGCGATGGTCGGCACGTTCGGCAGCGCCGGGGTGCGGTTCGGCGTCGTGATCGCAATCGCGCGGATGGAGCCGGCCTGCAGATGCGGGATCAGCGGCGCCGGCGGGTTGAACGCGCTCGGTAGGTGACCGCCGATGACGCTCTGCAGCGTCGGGCCGGAGCCGCGGAACGGCACGTGGGTGTACTCGATGTTGGCCTTGATCTTGAGCAGTTCGCCCGCGAGATGCGCAGGCGTACCGATGCCGCCGGAGCCGAACGACAGCTTGCCTGGATTGGCCTTGGCGTAGGCGATGAACTCGGCGAGCGTGTGCGCCGGAACCGCCGGATGGATATAGAGCACGTTGGTCTGCGTGCCGATGAGGCCAACCGGCTCGAAGTCCTTCTCCGGATCGTAGCCCAGGTTCTTGTAGAGGCTGACGTTGATCGCAAGGATGGTGCCGCTTGCGAGCAGCACGGTGTGGCCGTCGGGCGCCGAACGCGCGACCATGCTCCCGGCGAGTCCGCCGCCTGCGCCCGCGCGATTCTCGATGACGAATGTTTGCTTGAGCTGCTCCTCCATCTTCTTGGTCAGGAGACGCGCCATCACGTCGCTCGGCCCGCCGGGTGCAAAGCCGATGACGAGCGTGATCGGCTTCGTCGGATAGTCGGCCAAGGCCGGCAGCGCGCCCGCCAGCGTTGCGGCCACGATCGCCAGCATCGTCGATTTGCGCATGATCGCTCCCTATGCATGGTTGTTGTTATCGCGCCGCTATATTGTCACTGTGGCCCGTAACGGCGCAATCGGTGGCAACCACCGCAACGAGCAACGACGTGGGAGGGATGAACGGAATGGACGCGAGAACCCCGCAGCAGCCGCAGGACGAAAAGCTCCGCGTCATCTTTCCACCCGATCCGAATCCGCGTCCGCTCAAGTTCATGCCGCCGCCCGGCGCCTGCGACACGCACTTTCATGTATTCGGTCCGCCGCATGTTTTTCCCTACGCGGAGGCGCGCATGTACACGCCGCCGGCTGCTCCAATCGAGCACTGGTTCTCGGTCGCCAAGGTGCTGGGCATCGAGCGCGGCGTGCTGGTGTCGCCGACCGTACACGGCTTCGACTATTCGGCGATGCACGACGCGATCGAGAAGGCGGACGGCCGCCTGCGCGGCGTCATTCGCGCCAACCCGGAGCTTACGGCGCAAGACAACAGAGCGCTCAACGCCCGCGGCGTGCGCGGTGTGCGCTTCAACTTCATTCGCAGGCTGCGCGGCGAGTTCAACGCCGAGCGCTTCTGGCACGTGGTCTCGCGCATGGAAGGCCTGCCGTGGAACGTCGACCTGCACACCGAGCCGCAGATCATCGAGGAGCGCGCCGAGATCATCCGGCGCGTGCCGCTGCCGGTGGTGATCGACCATTTCGGCCTGATCGAGGCGCGTTTGGGGCTCGATCAGCCGGCGTTCAAGGTGCTGAAGCAGCTGCTGAGCGAGGGCAACGTGTGGGTGAAGATCTCCTCCACGGATCGGCAGATGAAGCGCGGCTCGACCTATCAGCAGGTGGTCGCGATGGCGCGCGCACTCATCGCGCACCGCGCCGATCGGCTGATCTGGGGCACCGACTGGCCGCATTCCTTCGTCTGGGAGGCGGGCCAGATGCCGAACGACGGCGACCTGATCAACATGCTGCCGGACTTCGCGCCGGACGAGGCGACTCGCAAGATGATCCTCGCCGACAATCCGGCGCGGCTGTTCGGCTTCAACTGAGCGGAGCCGCGATCATGCGACGCTTGGTCCTTCTCGCCGCCGCCCTGCTCGGCTTTGCGACGGCACCGGCCGCCGCCGATTATCCGGACCGCGTGGTGCGCATCATCGTGCCGCTCGCGGCCGGCGGCGGCGCCGACATCATCACCCGCATCGTCGCCGACAAGCTGTCCGAGCAGTTCAGCCAGCAATTCATCGTCGAGAACCGCACCGGCGGCGGCACCACGATCGGCACGAAAGCGGTGATCGCGGCTCCGGCCGACGGCTATACGCTGTTGATGGGCCAGTCGAGCCTCGCCATCACGACCGCCCTCAACAAGAACCTCGGCTACGACGTGACGCGCGACCTTACCCCGATCATCAACGTCGTGGTCGGCCCGAACGCACTGATGGTCAATCCCAAGGTGCCGGCGACCACGCTTGCCGAGTTCATCGCCTTCGCCAAGGCCTCGCCCGACGGCGTGGTGTTCAGCTCGGCCGGCACCGGCACGCCCTCGCATCTCGGCGCAGAACTGTTTCGCAGCATGACCGGCATCAAGATGGTTCACGTGCCGGCGCGCGGCATGAACCCTGCGATCCTCGATGTCGTCGCCGGCAACGTGCAGGCCGTGTTCGCGGGTTTGCCGGCTGCGATTGCGGAGGCGCGCGCCGGCCATGTCCGCCTGATCGCCGTGTCGGAAAGGAAGCGCTCGCAGCTCAGCCCGAACGTGCCGACCATCGCCGAGGCCGGCCTGCCCGGCTACGACATCAGCAACTGGACCGGGCTTCTGGGCCCCGCCGGGCTCGACCGCGCGATCGTTGCCCGGCTCAACAAGGCGATGATCGGAATTCTCGACGATCCCAGCATGAAGGAGCGGCTAGAGAAGATCGGCTTCGAGCGGGTCGACGGCACGCCCGAGGAATTCGCGCGCCAGCTTCGCCACGACGTCGAGCGCTGGAGCGCGCTGGTTCAGAACGCGGGGATCGGCACCAACTGAGCACGTCATTCCGGGGCGCGCGCGCCAGCGCGTGAACCCGGAATCCAGAGCAAAACGCTGAGGCGCTTACCGTATTGCTCTGGATTCCGGATCGCCGCTTCGCGGCGTCCGGAATGACGCTCGCGTCAGAACTCCAGCTTGTCGCGCACCGCCTCGATGCCGGCCTTGGCGCAAGCGTCGTCGGCATCGCCGCCCGGGGCGCCGGAGACGCCAACCGCGCCGAAGAGCGAGCCGCCGGCCTCGATCAACAGACCGCCGCCGAGAACAACCGCACCCGGCAAATTGCGCACGCCAGACTGCGACGTGCCCTCGCGGCTGCCGGCGACGAGGTCGCTCGTGTTGGTGCGGAAGCTCACCGCGGTCCAGGCCTTGCCCGCAGCCGTTGATGGCGTGTGCGCGCCGGCGAAGCGATCCCGCAGCATCACCTGCGTCACGCCGAAGCGGTCCACCACGGCCACCGCCGTCTGGAAGCCGCGTTTGCGGCATTCCGCGAGCGCGGCCTGCGCGAGTTCCAGCGCGACCTCGGGGGTCAGCACCTTGAAGGTCACGAATGCGTCCTGCGCCCGCGCCGGGGCGCTGCACCACAGCAGCGCCAAGACCGCCATCACTCGCGCCACGACCATGACCGCTCCTGGCTCCAACAACTTAATCATCGCGCAGCAGCCGGCCCGCCGCTGCATTGATCTTCCGCAAACCTGCTACTGCACCGGCTGCACCAGGGGCTTGCCTTTCTCGACCACGTAGACCGCGATCAGCTTCATCGGCGTCGGGCTCGTGGCACCCTCGTTGTGGATCGCCGCGTTGGGAATCTCCAGCGACTGGCCGGCCGAATAGGTCTTTTCCGGCTGGCCGTCGATCGCAAGCCAGAACTCGCCTTCGACAATATGGGCAATGACGGTGCCGGGATGGCTGTGGCGGCCGGCCTTGAAGCCCGGCTGCAGCTCGGCCATGCCAACGACCACCTCATAGTTCGAGCCCGGCACCTCGACCTTGCCGAGCGGGGTGCGCTTGACCGGCGGCGGCTGCACCGGCGACGTGGCCTGCTGGGCAAGCGCCACGCCGGCGAGCGCGAGCGCCGCGCCTGTTGCAAGCAGAGTGAACGTCTTGAGCATCGCGACCTCCCTTGGTTCTTGGCCCGATGCTACAGGGCCCTGGGCCGTCGCGGAACCCGGTGTAAAGTGTCGCGCCCAAACGCACCCAAGGAGAACCGCCGATGCCGAAGACCCCTAACTATTTCTCCGGCAAGACCATCGTCATCACCGGCGCCGCAAGCGGCATCGGACGCGCGACCGCGCTGATCTTCGCCCGCGAAGGCGCCAACGTGGTCTGCGCGGACCTCAACGAATCCGGCGCCGGCGAAACTGCGGCGCAGGTCAACGGCAAGGGCAGCCAGGCACTGGCGGTCAAGACCGACGTGACCACACGCGCAGCAGGTCGACGACATGGTGAAGCGCACGGTCGCGGCGTTCGGCGGCGTGCACTTCCTGTTCAACTCGGCGGGGGCCGCGATCCGCCGCGCCAAGTTCATGGAGATCGACGACGCGCTGATCGAACAAGGCCTTCGACCTCAACGTGAAGGGCACCTTCCACCGATGCAGGCGGTGCTGCCGCACATGCTCAAGAACGGGGTCGGCGTCATCGTCAACGTGGCGAGCATGGCGCACCGGCGCGGCGGTCCGGGCAGTTCGATCCACTACGCGGCGGCCAAGGGTGCGGTGGTGAGCATGACCATGGGTGTCGCACGCGAGTTTGCAGTGCAAGGCATCCGCGCGCTGTCGATCTCGCCGGGCCCGGTGCGCACGCCGTTCCAGGACGCGGCGGCGACCTCGCCGGAACTCGCGCAGAAGTTCCTCGATGACGTGCCGATGAAACGCTTCGGCGAGCCGGAGGAAATCGGCGAGCTGGTGCTGTTCATGTGCTCGGACGCCTGTCCGTTCATGACGGCCGACACGGTCTATGTGAACGGCGGCGGCGGCTGGCGCTGACGCGGAGCAAACGGCGCTGAGCTAAAGATAAAAGGAACCGTGCTCGCGGGAACTTGATCGTGCGGTTCCGCGCGCCGCCGAATGATCACCGAGGCGGCGCATAAAGGGCGGCATTCGCCGCTATCTGCGGCGGCTCCGAAACATTGCACAAGGAGTTCAACGATGCCGGTAAAGCCCGTTCCCGAAGGCTATCACACGGTGACGCCCTATCTCGTTGTGCGCGGCGCAGCCAGGACCCTCGAATTCGCCAAGAAGGCATTCGGCGCCGAGGTGCTCGGCGAGCCGATGAAGCGGCCGGACGGCGAAATCATGCACGCCGAATTCAAGATCGGCGACTCGCGGCTGATGATCTCGGAATCGTCCGAGCAGCATCCGCCGATGCAGACCATGCTCTATGTCTATGTGCCTGACGTAGATACCGTCTACCGGCGCGCGGTTTCCGCCGGCGGCGTTTCGACGATGGAGCCGAAGGATCAGTTCTACGGCGACCGCAGCGGCGGCGTGAAGGACCCCTCCGGCAATCATTGGTATATCGGCACGCACAAGGAAGACGTGGCGCCGCAGGAATTGAAGAAGCGCGCCGAGGCGCATGTTCAAGGCGCAACAGGGCAAGGCGGCGTAACTTTCGTCCGTGCACTGATCGGCAACACGGGGCGGGCAACGGCGCAAGCCATCGCCCGCCCCGCGCGTTTCAATCATCGATTAAATGCATCCGACTATTTTGAGTTAATCATCTCAAAGTTTATCGATTGCACGGCGCGATGAACTGCGTTCTGGTCGGCATCGGGAACGGGGCCGTGAACGAGGAACAACGTCCATGATGAAACTCGCTCATCGCTTCATGCAGGACCGGAACGGCGCCACCGCCATCGAATACGCGCTGATCGCGGGCTTTCTTTCGATCATCATCGTCGCCACGGTCCAGGGCTTCGGCTCGAACCTGAAGGGCAAGTACACGAGCGTCGAGAACGCGCTCAACTAGGCCGCGGCGACGCTCCGACCAGCCTCCGTCCGAGCACGATCGTCAGCGGGCCCGGCGCCCCGATCGCCACCGGCCGCACCGGCGAGCCCGAGCCGCCCTGCGTGCGCAGCGGCAGGATCATGGTGCACGACAGCCAGACCTTGTCCTTGGCGAGCGCGCCGAGATTGGCGTTCTGGATGTTGTGGATGCCGGCGACCGTGAGGTTGTGATGATGGATGGCGAACGGCAGTCCCTCGGGCACGCCAGCCGGCGGTGCAGCCTTGCCTTGCAGCATGCCGTCCGGCACCGGATCGGTGAACGGATTGTCGAGCGCGACCAGCACGACCTTCTTCTGCTCGATCAACTTGGCCGCGTCGTAGGCCAGGCCCGGTCCCTTGGTGTAGTAGAACTTCTCGGTGTCGGGGTCTTTCCAGTGGTCGCCCCAGCCGGTGTAGATGTAGAGCACGTCGCCGGGCAGGAGCCCGCGCCTGCCGAGCCCCTGCGCCTTCAGCATCGCCTCGATGTCCTTCGCGGTCGACCAGCGCGCCCGCCTCCATCGGCTTGCCCTTGCCGAGATGAGTCTTGGCGTCGAGCAGCACCGCGGTGGTGACGATCGGCGGCGCCTTGTCGATGCCGAGCTTCTGCAACGGCGAGTCCGGCCGCGGCTTGACCTGCTGCTGCGTGAAGCCGCCGTAGTATTTCGCGTCGGCGGACGGAAACTCGCTCTTGCCGTCCCAGGCTTGTCGGCAGCACTGCGAAATGCCCGAGCGCGTCCATCTGCGTGCCCTGCTGACCGGGATCGCCGCTCACCACCTCGTCGGTGTTGAAGGCGTGTCGGCTCATCGGCACGCCGATGGTGGGCTTGGCGTTCTCGCGCAGCGGCACTGCGAACGGCGACTGCGGCATGGTGTTGGAGCGCACGAACGACAGCTCGTACGACTTGGCCCGCGGGTTGCGCGAGATGCGGCGCGCAGCGCTTCCAGGTCGAGGGCCGAGCGTGTTTGCCATGCCGATCTCGTCGCCGGCCGGCCAGGGCGGGCCGGACTGCGACTGCGCAAGCGACGGAGCAAGCAGGAATGCGCAGAACGCGCCGCATGCGAGCGGCGTCAAGGAACGCTTTGCACCAGTCATGGGACTTCTCCCTGGCGAGCTGCGCCCCCGCCCGCGGCGGCGCCATCAGAGCGGCGTGCACTCCTCGTTGCCGTCATCGAACCGGCCAAGCTCCCTGCCGCCGGTCGAACGGACACAGACGTACCATTCATTGACGCCTCCCGGGATACGCTGGGTGCAGCTGAACTCCAGGGGGCCATCCGGGGTAAGAAAACGGCAGCTCACGGTACAGATCTTCGGTCTGGTGTCGGGGTTCCCGGTCTTTACGACCACGATCGTCTTGTCGGCAGACACGGTGCAGCTATAGGCCATCGCAGGCACGGCCGGCGCGAGCATTGCGAGCGAAAGCACCGTCCGACCGAGCATGTTTCGACCTCTCCTTGTTTGCGCCGGCAAACTGCCTTGCTTTCGCCTACTTTTGCCCACCTTGCCGCCCGGCTCCCTGCGACTAACCCAATGGATGCTCCGAAGCGCCGGGGACGCCATCACGCGATCCCTGGGGAACTTTCGGCGGCCTCTACGCGTTGGCGTTCGACATACGGGAACCTTCGATGCCGATCTTGACCTATTTCTGTGTGGCGGGCTCGTTTTTGCTCGGGTTGCTGTTTGCGGTCGATGCGATGGTGCCCGCGCGCGAACCGATGAAGCTTGGGTCTAACTTTTACGGCCTGCCCCAGGCGGCGCCCCGGCCGGCAAAGGACAGCCACGATCTTCCAATCCTTCGGACGACGCCGGCGCCAGAGCCAGACATGACGGCGGCCGTCGTCGTCGCAGCCCAGCCGCCGAAGTCCGCCATGGCCAGCGCCGCGGCGCACGAACCGGCAGCCCAAGACGCGCGCGCACAGGCCAAGATGGCCCAGGCGTCGCCCGCCCCGGAGGCCTCGGCGTCCCGCAAGATTGCACAGAAGCCTCAGAAGCAGCAGAAGCGGGTCGTCCGATATCGGCAGCGTGATGACTATGGCCCGTCCTACGCCTGGTCGGCCTGGGGTGGCGGATGGGGCGACAATCGCGCTGGGTACCGCAACGAACGCCAGATGCGCTGGCGGTTCTGACCCTGGCCGTAGACGATTTAGAATAGTGCCGCCGGCGACGTCGTGTCGCCGGCGTTGTCATTTCGCAGCCACGCCCGACCATCACGCCATTCTGCAGCCTGACACACGGCTGTATTGCGCCTGTGCGAGGGGTCGGAATACGCTTCCGATCCGTGTTGGGCGTTCAGGCTCGGCGTCCCTGCCGCCAGTCTCAGACCTACTGCGACAACGACAGGCATCGGTCATGACCAATCGTATTGCGCGCTTGGCCCTTCTTGCCCTCGTCATCGCCGCCCCGATGGATCTCGCAGAGGCGCGGACACGCTACGACGGCGCCTGGAGGCTCCTCATCGTGACGCAGCGCGGCTCGTGCGACCGCACCTACAATTTCGCCGTACGGATCAACAACGGCATCGTCACTTTCCCGGGATTTGTGCGGGCGCGCGGCCGCGTCACGTCGGGGGGGCACGTCCGCGTGGCGATTTCCGCCGGCGGCAAATACGCATCGGGCTCGGGACGGATCTCGCGCAACAACGCGGCCAGCGGGCGCTGGTCCGGCCGCTCCGGCAGCGGCCGCTGCTCCGGCTACTGGACCGCGCGCCGGGCCTGACGAGCCACAGATCACTTTGAACTAGGGCGAAACGTCGGCGACCACGATGCTGGTCACCGGATCGACCAGCAGCACGCGCTCGCCGACAAACGCGTAGCGATAGCGCTCGATGTGCGGGGCGGCCGCGATCGCACGCTGCGGCATCAGGTAAAGCTTGACCGAATCGGCCACCGGCTTGCCGATGGCCGGCTCGACGACGCTTGCCGCGGCGGCGGGCGTCGCCGACGGAGCGGCGCCGACCGTCGTCGGCGTTGGGGTCGCTTTGGCCGCCACCGGGGGCATCCGCTCCGTCACAATCGATCGCGGGCGCAGCGGCTGTTCAACGATGGCGTTGTAGATGCTGGTCTTCTGAGTCTCGCTCAGGGAAATCAGCGGGGCCGCGGGCACGCGTGCTGGCGGCTCCACCGAGCGGCTTGCAACGATGGCCGCTTGGCGCAGATGCCTTGCCCGGCCGGCACGCGAAATCGCGTGTCTCTGGCCACGGAAGGCCGTACGCGTCCCGGCCTTGTGCCGTGTCGCGGCCTTGGACGCCGCTGTCTTCTTGGACATCCCCGCCGCCCTTCTGGTGGGCGCTGCCGCCTTCGTGCCTTTAGCGATCTTCGCACTTGCTGCAGTTTTCGACGGCACAGCGCGCCCGCGCGGCGAGGCGGCCTTGGTGTTTGGCGTAATCTTCAGCGGCTTGGCAGCCGCGGCCTTCGCCGGCTTCACTGACTTGGCCGGCTTTGCCGTGGTCGTCGCAACGACCGCAGGCTTTTTGCCATGGGAAACCGGGCGCGCCTTGCGCGCCTCTGCAACCGTAGCGCTCACCAGTCCGAGCAATGTGAGCGCCAGTATCGCAATACGAAGCGCTGGCCTCATGGCATTCAAAACGATCGATCCGCCGGCCCGGTTCCCGAGCCCAATCACCTGGCTCGATCCGAGCGCCCCTGGGCCTTTGACCGAGAGATCGCCGGATATGCGGGCGGCCACTCCGCCATTGACCGCCTCACGATGGCAACAATACGGCGAGGCGTTTCGGCGCAACCAACCGGTAGCTGCGGCGCACAATAGCTGTGACCTCATCCCAGTCCGACCGGCCATCGAGGCGCACGCCGACCCAGCCCTTGTGGCCGACGTATGGCGGCACATAGAACCGCTTCGGATCGGCGTTGACGAGCACGTGCTGGCTGCCGGGCGGCGCCTTGCAGGAGAAGGTTGGGCCGTCCGCTCCGTCTCGCGCCACCACGAAGATCTTGCCCTGCACGCGGAAGGTCGCCTCGCCCCAGGTTTCCTGCTCGTAGGCCTCCGGCAACGCAAGGCAGATTTGACGGAGACGCGTGAGCGGCTTGAGCGGCACGCCGGTCACTCGAATACGACGTCGACCGCGCCGAGGTCGCCGAAATCCGCCCGGACACGATCGCCGGGCCGAACCGGATCGAGGCCGGTGCAGGTGCCGGTCGCGACGATCTCGCCCGCGCGCAGGCCGCGGCTTGCGACCGACTGCTGGTTGGCGAGCCACGCAAGCACATTCATCGGATCGCCGAGCGCACGCCCACCGGCCCCCGTCCCATGGGGAACGCCGTTGATCGTCATGGTTACGCGATGCGACTTCAGGCCGAGCGACCGGAAATCGCTACGCCAAGCCCCGCTGACAAACGCGATGTTGGCGCTGCAGTCGGCGGTGAGGAGAAACCGTCCCTTGCCGGCAAGGCCTCCGGCAAAGCGGGTGCCCACCACCTCGATCGACCCCGCAACCGCAGCCACGGCATCCGCCACCTCGTCAATTGCATACGGCGCGGCACGCGGCGGCAAGTCACGGCCGAGCCGGAACGCGAACTCGCCCTCCACGGCCGGCGTGTGTGCGGGAACGATCGAAATCCGGGCCGGACTTTCGAACACGAACGGCGCGAGCAGCAGACCCGATCCCGGCTCCGTCGTGCCGAGTGCCCTCTGCGCCTCCGCGCTCGTCGATCCAACCTTGAAGCCGCACGCAGGCGCGTCCGATAGCGCCGCGATCTCGCGCTGGATCGCGTACGCCTCGGCGAGGCTTTTGGGGCCGGCGATGTCCTGCGTCTGCACGACGTCGCCCGACAGGCGCGCCTGCCACAACAGCTTGGCGAGCGCGCTTACGCGCAGATGAGTTTCGTCCGGCAAGCCATCGCCCGCGCGCTACTTCACGGCCAGCAGTTCGACCTCGAACAGCAGCGTCGCATTCGGCGGGATGACGCCGCCCGCGCCGCGCTCGCCATAGCCGAGCTTGGCCGGAATGATCAGCGTGCGCTTGCCGCCGACCTTCATGGAGGCAACGCCCTCGTCCCATCCGGCGATGACGCGCCGTTGCCCGATCGGAAACTCGAACGGCTGGCCGCGATCGACCGAGGAGTCGAATTTCTTGCCCTTCGCGCCGTTCTCGTAGAGCCAGCCGGTGTAGTGCATGACGCAGGTCTGGCCGGTCCGGGGCGACGCCCCGGTGCCGACCTTGGTGTCGATGACCTGCAGGCCTGATGCGGTGGTCATGGGCTTTCCGGCGGTTTGAGCGGTTGCGGGATTGGATGCGTCGAACGCAAGGGCGCCGGCCGCAGCAGTGAGCGCGGCCAACGCATCTCGACGGGTGATGCTCCGCATCATGGTTCTCCTGAGGCGATTGGAAATGGACGCTGCGCCGGATCGTCTCGTTAACAAGAGACCAAGCCCGCAACGGCGACAAAGTGCAAGAGGCATTCGCGGCATTTGATCAGAGCAGGAATCGAACCACATCGAGGTGCGAATTGCCCACTTCCGGGCGACAACTCAAAGAACTCTCGATTTCGCCGCACGCGCTGATCTTCAAATGCTTCATGCAAGGCGCGCTCAACACGATTGGCATCATTGACCTCCGCTGCATAAGAACACTCGAACGGCAGCGGCACCCCGGACGTATCAAGCTGCCTCATACGAGTCTCTATGTTGTCGGCGGTTTGCCCAATCTTTATTAAGCCCGGCATGGCTTGGTTCACCAATACGTACACTATTCCCAGCATAGCCTAGCTTCCTGCACGGACAGATTATCGCGCTTACTCTTCTGCATCTCCACCCTCGATACTTCGCATCAGGGACTCACTCGGGCGATCCGACGCCACGTTGAGTTTGGCGCGATCACATCAATCGACGGTGCTCGGCCCAAGCGAACGAACAGCTCTTCGCATTCCGTGGTGTGCCTGCCTTCATAACACCACAACGTGGCGCGGTTCAGCACCGCGCACGGCAAGCACCGGCACACTGCGATCGAACGTCACCAACCGGCCGCCATTCTTCACCGCAAGTGCCAACAGGTAGGCGTCGGTGATCTGGCCAGGTCCGAGGAGTCGGCCATGATCGAACACTGCTTGATCGGCGAGCGAAATATCGTCGGGCCAGAACGCGTGGGTTGGCAAGGCGACCTGTCCGGCCAATTGCTCGATCGCGTCGGCAAAGCGGCGCGGCCGGGGATAGCCTGCCCCTGAAATGATCCGGACAAATCCGTTCTGCGTCAGCGGGCAACTCGCCCATCCATCCTGCTGATGGTTGGTCCACCAATCGAATGCGCGCGCGTGATGGGTGTGCTCGGGATCGGACAGCGCGAGCAGCATGTTCACATCGAACAGTGCGCGCACCTAATCATCGCTCCGCTTCAAACCGGCGTCTTCCATATCCGCCGCATCGAGCAGTCGCTGAACCAATTCGTTGGTGACCGGCGGACCACCGCGGCTCGGCAGCACATACCAGCCGTTCTTTAGGATGGTTCCCCCGGGTCCGGTCGCCTCCGCGAACGGCTGAGTCGGTGCGGTCAACGCCTTCCGCACCAGGCTGGAAATGACCTCTCCGGCCGTGGATTTCTGGGCCCTTGCCAGTTCCTTGGCCGCGGCCAAAACGTCATCGTCGATGTCGAGCGTCGTTCTCATGCATCTGATGATAGTGCATCAGATGCACAACTTCAAGGTGGGATACCGATTGCTACACCGGCAAATTATCGTGCTTCCTCCGCGGCATCTCGACCTGCTTGCCCTTCAGCATCGCCAGCGCTCGCGCGATCCGACGGCGCGTCGAGTGCGGCATGATCACGTCGTCGATATAGCCGCGCTCGGCGGCGATGAACGGCGACAGGAAGCGCTCCTCGTATTCCTTGGTGCGCGCCGCGATCTTGTCCGGGTCGCCGATGTCGGCGCGGAAGATGATCTCGACCGCGCCCTTCGCCCCCATCACCGCGATCTGCGCAGTCGGCCAGGCGTAGTTCAGGTCGCCGCCGACGTGCTTTGACGCCATCACGTCATAGGCGCCGCCGAACGCCTTGCGGGTGATTACGGTGACCAGCGGCACGGTCGCCTGCGAATAGGCGAACAGCAAGTTTCGCGCCGTGCTTGATCAGGCCGCCGTATTCCTGGTCGGTGCCCGGGCAGAAAGCCCGGCACGTCGACGAAGGTCACGATCGGAATGTTGAAGGCATCGCAGAAGCGCACGAAACGCGCGGCCTTGCGGCGATGCGTCGCTATCGAGCACGCCGGCCAGCACGATCGGCTGGTTGGCGACGAAGCCCACGGTGCGGCCGGCGATGCGGCCGAAGCCGGTGACGATGTTCTTGGCGAAGGCCTCCGAGATTTCGAAGAAGTCGCCCTCGTCGGCGACCTTCAGGATCAATTCCTTGATGTCGTAGGGCTTGTTCGGATTGTCAGGCACCAGCGTGTCGAGCGAGAGCTCCTCGCGCTCGATGTCGTCGTGGCTCGGCCAGTTCGGCACGCCGACCTCGCTGTTCGCCGGCAGAAAGTCGATCAGCCGGCGCATCTGCAGCAGGCATTCGACGTCGTTGTCGTAGGCGCCGTCGGCGATCGAGGATTTCGTCGTGTGCACGCTGGCGCCGCCGAGTTCCTCGGCGGTGACCACCTCGTTGGTCACGGTCTTCACCACGTCCGGGCCGGTGACGAACATGTAGCTCGTGTCGCGCACCATGAAGATGAAGTCGGTCATCGCCGGCGAGTAGACGTCGCCGCCCGCGCACGGTCCCATGATCACGCTGATCTGCGGGATCACGCCGGAGGCGATGACGTTGCGGCTGAACACCTCGCCGTAGCCGCCGAGCGAGGCCACGCCCTCCTGGATGCGCGCGCCGCCGGCGTCGAACAGGCCGATGATCGGCGCGCGCGCCTTCATCGCCATGTCCTGCACCTTGATGATCTTCTGCGCGTGCGTTTCCGACAGCGAGCCGCCAAACACGGTGAAATCCTTGGAGAACAGATAGACGGTGCGGCCGTTGACCGTGCCCCAGCCGGTGACCACTCCGTCGCCGGGGATCTTGCGTCTTCTCCATGCCGAAGTCGTTCGAGCGATGCTCGACGAACATGTCGAATTCCTCGAACGAGCCCTTGTCGAGCAGCAGTTCCACCCGCTCGCGCGCGGTCAGCTTGCCGCGCTTGTGCTGCGCCTCGATGCGCGCCTCGCCGCCCCCGACGCGCGCCTTGGCGCGGCGCAGTTCCAGCCTGTCGAGGATGTCTTTCATGCGGGCCCTCGCTCCTGACAGGCAAAGTCCATACCACGGCCGAGCCCGGAGCGCCGCCTCGCGGCAGGATTTTGCGCCTCACCGCCCGGCGCATTAGATTGCCGCCGCCTGCCGGATCCGGACCGCGCCAAAGCCCGGACAGCCGTGACTTCGACCATCGCCGACGCAAATCCTGCAGGAGGCGCTCGCGCTGCATCGCGAGGGCAAGCTCGCGCTTGCCATGGACCGCTACGTAAAGGTGCTGCAGGGCGACCCCCGCAATCCCGACGCCCTCTATTACGTCGCGGTCGTAGCGGTGCAGGAGGGCCAATTCGACGAAGGCATCCGGCTTGCCGAGCGGGCGCTGCTGCTCGGCTCCCAGCCCGCGCGCGTCCACAACCTGATCGGCCAGACCCATGTGCGGCTCGATCAGCCGACGCAAGCCCTCGGCAAGCTTCGGGCGCGCCATCGAATGCGACCCCGAATTCGCCGAGGCGCACAGCAACCGCGCGAACCTTTTGGGCGATCTCGGCCGCAACGCGGAGGCGCTGGCGGGTTTCGACCGCGCGCTCGCGCTCAAGCCCGACCTCGCGCAGGACTGGTCCAATCGCGGCGCGATCCTCGACGCGCTGGGACGCGCCGACGAGGCGCTCGCGAGCTACGATCGCGCCATCGATCTCGCCCCCAGACCTTGCTGGTGCGCATTTCAATCGCGCCGGCGTGCTGCGCGATCTGGGCCGGCTCGAGGAGGCGCTCGCGGGCTTTGATCGCGCCATCGAAATCAATCCGGACTTCGCCGACGCCTATGCCAGCAGCGGTCCGGCACTGCGCGAGCTCGGCCTGATCGAGCAGGCGATCGCGCGGCTCGATCGCGCCATCGAGACTCGAGCCGAAGCACGTTGCGGCGCTCTCGAGCCGCGGCCATTGCCTGCGTGAGACCGGTCGGCTCGCAGCGGCCGAGGCCGACTACAGCCGTGCGATCGAGATCGATCCAAAGCACGCCAACGCCTATCTCGGGCGCGGACTGGTCCGCCTCACGCGGGGCGACTGGGAGCGCGGCTTCCGCGACTACGAGTACCGCGCCAATGTCGGTGAGCCCGCCTATGCGCCGCTGCCCTACCCGCGCTGGACCGGCGAGATCACGCCCGGTCTGCGGCTGATCCTCCTGGCCGAACAGGGGCTGGGCGACATGATCCAGTTCGCCCGCTTTGCGCCGCTGCTCGCCGCGCGCGGCCTCGACGTAACGCTCCTCACCCGACCGGAGATGCGGCGGCTGCTCTCGATCGCTCGACGGCGTCGCCATCGCGACCTCGCTCCAGGAGGTTGTTCCCGACACCCGGCCAATCCGATGGCTGCCGCTGATGAGCGTGCCGGGTGTCCTGCGGCTCACGCCGACGACGGTGCCCGCGGACGTGCCCTATCTCGCGGCGGAGCCGGGGCGGATCGCAACTTTTGCGGCACGCTTTCCGTCCGGCGCGCTCCGTATCGGCATCAACTGGGCTTCCGGTCCCTCGCTCGAATGGTATCGCCGCAAACGCGACATCCCGCTTGCCGCATTTGCGTCGCTCGCCGCCCTCCCGGGCACACGGCTCGTGTCATTGCAGCACGGAGAGGCCACAAACGATCTGCGGCAGATCGGGTTTCAGGTCGAGAACCTTGGCGAGGGTCTCGATGCCGATGGCGCCTTCGTCGATCGCGCCGCCGTCATGCAAAACCTCGATCTGGTGGTGACCTGCGACACGTCGATTGCACATCTAGCCGGGGCGCTGGCGCGGCCGGTGTTCACCGCGCTGCCGCTTGCGGCCGACTGGCGCTACGGCGTCGAGCGCGAAGACTGCCCGTGGTACCCGACCATGCGGCTGTTCCGGCAAAGCCGGCACGGCGAATGGGACGACGTGTTTGCGCGCATCGCGGACGCCGCGGCAGCGATGCCGCGCGCGACGTAGCCGCCCGTCACCGCAACGCCGCGAGCACCGTGGCCGCCGCCTGCATTTCCGCAAAGCGGAACGCGCGCCGTTCGAGCGCCAGCGTATCGCGGCCCCAGAGCGTCATGTTCCAATCTTCGTCCACGTGCGCGGCCGCCCAGGCTTCGTCCACGGTGAGCCGTCCGGCAGCAACCGCCAGCGCAAGCAGCGCCGAGCCGGTGAGCGTGGTCGCTGCGTTCAGTGCGCCGAGCCGCCACAGATCGCGCGCGCTGCCGTCGATGCCCGGGATCGCGCGATCGAGCGCGGCAACCGACGGCTCGGGCTGGCGCACATGCATCACGCCCTGTGCCAGTACGAACCGCGCGCCGAACACGTCGCGCGCCCATTCGAGTACCGGGTCCCAGTGCCGGCTTTGGCTTGCGACGAGCCCCTCAGGCCCGTCGGCGCGATAGAACAGCAGGTCAGAGCCGAGATAGTTCTCGATTTCGGCCCTGACCGGCGCAGGCGCCGGCATCACGCCGTCGATGATGCTGTTGGCGAGGCGCGTCAGCGGCATTTTCGCGGGATCGATAATCTCCGCGTGTGCCGCCCATTCTGCGGCCACCGCGTCTGCCAGTGCACGAGTCGGAACCTCCAACGCTCGCCGTGCCGGCGTGCGCATCGGCCGGCCGTCGAGCGTGATCGCAAAGCCGCTCGGCGCTTCGGCCACCGATACATCGCGGTAAAATCGCTTTCGCAGCGAAGGGCGCGCCGCGCGCCGTGCGCGCCTCCGTCGGGTCCACCGGCTGCTCAGAAAAAATATCCGCAAAAATGTCGCTCATGGTTCTTGTGCGGCGCAGCAAGTACGTGTCGCCGGGCCTTTCAAGCCGAATATGGTCGATTGCACTGCCTTATATCAGCGCAGCACCGCGCCGGCGCCATCCTCATGCCTCTTTGCGACGCCACAATTGACCGCAGGTGAGACGCGTCGGCCACAGGCGTCCGCCATATACGATCCACGGGTGGAATTTGTGAGGGCGCTCCACTAACATCGCGCCCCGGATTCGGCACCCGAGGGCCGGACCGTGAGGGATGGGACCGACCGACGCCGACGCTGCGTCACGCCCCTTCGACCAAGCATCGGGGGACGCGTCGACGAGGAGTAAATGAAACCAACGAACATTGCGGCACCCGACTACTTCCACAAGGTGGTCGATTGCCAATGGGCATGCCCCGCACACACGCCCGTTCCGGAGTACATCCGATTGATCGCGGAGGGTCGCTACGGCGACGCCTACATGATCAATTGGAGGTCGAACGTGTTTCCCGGCATTCTCGGCCGCACCTGCGACCGGCCCTGCGAGCCGGCGTGCCGGCGCGGCCGCGTCGAGAAGGACCCGGTGGCGATCTGCCGCCTGAAGCGCGTCGCCGCCGACTACAAGGACGACATTCGCGGCCGGCTGCCGAAACCCGCAGCACGCAAGAACGGCAAGCGCATCGCGCTGGTCGGCGGCGGGCCCGCCTCGCTTGCGGTCGCGCGCGACCTCGCGCCGCTCGGCTATCAGTGCACGGTGTTCGACCAGGACCCGCAGGCCGGCGGCATGATGCGAACGCAGATCCCGAAATTCCGCCTGCCGGACGCCGTGATCGACGAGGAATGCGGCTACATCCTCAACCTCGGCATCGAGTTCAACGGCGGCACGCGCATCGACAGCATGAAGGCGCTGCTGGCGCAGGAATTACGACGCGATTTTTGTCGGCTCCGGCGCGCCGCGCGGCCGCGAGCTCGACATCCCGGGCCGCAAGGAAGCGGCCAAGAACATCCACATCGGCATCGACTGGCTGTCGCGCGTCTCGTTCGGCCACACCGACAAGATCGGCAAGCGCGTCATCGTGCTCGGCGGCGGCAACACCGCGATGGACTGCTGCCGCACCGCGCGCCGTCTCGGCGGCGACGACGTGAAGGTGGTCGTGCGCTCCGGCTTCGAAGAGATGAAGGCGTCCCCCTGGGAGAAGGAGGACGCCATGCACGAGGACATTCCGATCCTCAACATGCTGGTGCCCAAGGAATTCACCCACGAGAACGGCAAGCTCACCGGCGTGCTGTTCGAGAAGGTCAAGGCGGAGCGCGACGAGAAGGGTCGCCGCAACCTGGTGCCGACCGGCGAGCCGGACCAGACACTTCCCGTGCGACGACGTGCTGGTCGCGGTCGGCCAGGAAAATGCCTTCCCCTGGATCGAGCGCGACGCGGCATCGAGTTCGACAAGTGGGACATGCCGAAGGTCGACCCGAAGACCATGGCCTCGACCAACCCGAAGGTGTTCTTCGGCGGCGACGCGGCCTTCGGCCCGAAGAACATCATCTGGGCGGTGGCGCACGGCCACGACGCCGCGCTGTCGATCCACAAGCTCTGTTCCGGCGAGGACGTCACCGAGCGGCCGCTGCCCGAGGTAATCATCAGCAGCCAGAAGATGGGCATCCACGAGTGGAGCTACGACAACGACATTTCCGAACGACAAGCGCTATCGGGTGCCGCATCGCGAAAAGGTCGTGGCGCTGAAAGACATCCGCGCCGAGGTCGAACTCGGGCTTCGACCCCAAGCTCGGCTTCAACGAGGCGCAGCGCTGCCTGAACTGCGATGTGCAGACCGTTTTCACCTCGCAGCTCTGCATCGAGTGCGATGCCTGCGTCGACATCTGCCCGATGGACTGCATCACCTTCACCGAGAACGGCGAGGAGGCCGATCTGCGGACGCGGCTGCGGGCGCCGTCCAAGAACCTGACCCAGGACCTCTACGTCGCCGACGGCCTCAAGACCGGCCGGGTGATGGTCAAGGACGAAGACGTCTGCCTGCACTGCGGGCTGTGCGCCGAACGCTGCCCCACCGGTGCGTGGGACATGCAAAAGTATCTCATCGACATGACCCATGCGGGTAACACCATGCCAGCCGCCAGCCCGATCAGCCGCGTAAACGACTTCGTCGTCCGCTTCGCCAACGTCAACGGCTCTGGCTCGGCGAGCGCCAACGAGCTGTTCGCGCGCTCGATCCTGCGCATGGGCGTTCCGGTGTCGCCGCGCAACATCTTCCCGTCCAACATCCAGGGCCTGCCGACCTGGTATGAGGTGCGTGTCACCGAGGACGGCCATCTCGGCGCCCGCGGCGGCGTCGACATGATGGTCGCGATGAACCCGCAGACCTGGGACAAGGACGTCGCCTCCATCGAGCCGGGCGGCTATCTGTTCTACGACTCGACCAAGCCGATGCCGGCCGTCGAAGTTCCGCGACGACATCACCGTGATCGGCGTGCCGCTCACCGCCATCACCAACTCGACCTACACCGATCCGCGCCAGCGCCAGCTGTTCAAGAACATCATCTATCTCGGCGCGCTGTCGGCGCTGCTGGACATGGACGTCAAGGCGATCGAGGTGCTGATCGGCGAGCAGTACAAGGGCAAGGAAAAGCTCCTGTCGTCGAACGTGCACGCGCTCCATCTCGGCCGCGACTGGGCGCTGCAAACCTGAAGTGCCCGATCGGGCTGCGCGTGCACAAGGCCGACAAGGTCGGCGACCGCATCTTCATCGAGGGCAACAGCGCGGCCGCGCTCGGCGCGGTCTACGGCGGCGCCACGGTCTGCGCCTGGTATCCGATCACGCCGTCCTCCTCGCTCGCCGACGCGTTCACCGCCCATTGCAAGCGGCTGCGTCACGATCCCGAGACCAAGAAGGCCAAGTACGCCATCGTGCAGGGCGAGGATGAACTGGCCTCGATCGGCATCGTGATCGGCGCCGCCTGGAACGGCGCGCGCGCGTTCACGGCCACCTCCGGCCCCGGCATCTCGCTGATGCAGGAGTTCATCGGGCTGTCGTACTTCGCCGAAATCCCGGCGGTGATCGTGGACGTGCAGCGCGCCGGTCCCTCGACCGGCATGCCGACACGCACCCAGCAGTGCGACATCTCAGCACGCGCCTACGCCTCGCACGGCGACACCAAGCACGTGCTGCTGTTCCCGGAAGACCCGGCCGAGGCGTTCGAGTTCGCCGCCCAGGCGTTCGACCTCGCCGACCGGCTGCAGACCACGATCTTCCTCATGCTCGATCTCGACATCGGCATGAACCATCGGCTCTGCCGGCCGCTCAAGTGGGACGACGCCAAGCAGTACGACCGCGGCAAGGTGATGACCGCCGACGAGCTTGAGGCCGGCAAGGAGTTCGGCCGCTATCTCGACGTCGACGGCGACGGCATCCCGTTTCGCACCTATCCCGGTACGCATCCGACCAAGGGCTCGTTCTTCACCCGCGGCACGTCGCGCGACCGCTATGCGCGCTACACCGAGGATGGCCCGGCCTACGCCGACAACATGCAGCGGCTGCTGCGCAAGTTCGAGACCGCGAAGGACCTGGTGCCGCGACCGTTGCAGGCCAACGCGCAGAAGCCCACCAAGTACGGCGTGATCTACTTCGGCTCGACCTCGCCCGCGATGGACGAAGCGATCGGCATGCTGGAAGAGCGCGGCCACCAGCTCGACCGGCTGCGGGTGCGGGCGTTCCCGTTCCACTCCAGCGTTTCGAGCTTCATCGCCGACCACGACTTCGTGTTCGTGGTCGAGCAGAACCGCGACGCGCAGTTGCGCTCGCTGGTGGTCAACGAATGCAACATCGACCCGGTGCGGCTGGTGCCGATCCTGCACTACGACGGCACGCCGATCACCGCGCGCTTCATCGCCGACGCCATCGGCGATCAGCTCGATGCGCTGAAAGTCACGCCGCTGCGCAAGGTGGGGGCGTGATGTCGAACTCTGTGCCTCCCAGCACATCGCCGTCATGCGCGGGCTTGACCCGCGCATCCCGCTTGTGGACACGCTGCGCCAACCTAAACGGGATGGCCGGGACAAGCCCGGCCATGACCGAGCAAAAACGACAGGCTCTGCCATGACCTATATCGCCAAGCCGAAGTTCCACCATCCGGGCCTGCCGAAGAACGAACTCGGCTTCACCCACCGCGACTACGAGGGCAAGATCTCGACCCTGTGCGCGGGCTGCGGCCACGACTTCGATCACGGCCGCCATCATCGAGGCCTGCTTCGAGCTTTCGATCGAGCCGCACCGCGTCGCCAAGATTTCCGGCATCGGCTGCTCGTCGAAGACGCCGGACTACTTCCTCGGCAATTCGCACGGCTTCAACTCGGTGCACGGCCGCATGCCGTCGGTGCTGACCGGCGCCAACCTTGCCAACCGCGACCTGATCTATCTCGGCGTGTCGGGCGACGGCGACAGCGCCTCGATCGGCTTCGGCCAGTTCGCGCACTCCATCCGGCGCGGCGTCAACATGACCTATATCGTCGAGAACAACGGCGTGTACGGCCTGACCAAGGGCCAGTTCTCCGCCACCGCCGACCGCGGCTCGAAGTCCAAGCGCGGCGTGATCAACACCGACAACGCCATCGATCTCGGTCGCGATCGCGCTGCAGCTCGGCGCGAGCTTCGTCGCGCGCAGCTTCTCCGGCGACAAGGACCCAGCTCGTGCCGCTGATCGAGGCGGCGATCAAGCACCAGGGCGCGGCCTTCATCGACGTGATCAGCCCGTGCGTCGCCTTCAACAACCACACCGGCTCGACCAAGAGCTTCGACTACGTGCGCGAGCACAACGAGTCGGTCAACCGGCTCGACGTGATCACCGGCCGCGCGCCGATCACG
Source organism: uncultured Alphaproteobacteria bacterium (assembly GCA_963821555.1). Lineage (GTDB taxonomy): Bacteria > Pseudomonadota > Alphaproteobacteria > Rhizobiales > Xanthobacteraceae > Z2-YC6860. The sequence goes on from CAWGEM010000001.1 coordinate 374,274, forward strand.
GTCGACTAGGCGCCGGGCACCGTGCAGGTGGTCGAGCAGCACGACGGCACGCGGCTCGCGCTGCGCAAGCTCGACGCCGACTACGACGTGCACGACCGGCTCGCGGCCATGGCGTTCGTGCAGAAGCACGCCGCCAAGGGCCAGGTCGTCACGGGCCTGCTTTACGTCGATCCCGAGGCCGACGACCTGCACGCCCATCTCAACACGGTGGACGCCCCGCTCAATACGCTCAATGCCAAGGAGCTGTGCCCGGGCTCGGCCGCGCTTGAGAAGATCAACGCGAGCCTGCGCTAGTACCCGGAATCGCAGAAGCACGCTGCGTCAATGGCGGCCGAAGACGTGCGACAAACTCGGCGCGCTCCGTCTCTCATTGCGAAAGGGAGTCCCGCAGTGTGTGCGGCCCGGTCATCGGCTCAATCTTGTAGCTGCGACTCCCGCTTCAGCGACAGTAAGACCAGGTCGCTTCTTGCGGGTTCAGTGATTGCAGGCTTCGGCGCGGGCCCGCTTGGCTCGACGCGGCTATTCACCACCAAAAATCGTAGCATTTCGAGCAGCGGTGCCTGGTCTTGCCCTGATGTGACGAGGACTTGTCGCACACGCCAACGCAGTTGGCGTTGACCGCGCTGTGCGCGGCCGCGCACGGCGGTCCGTACCCGGTGTCCTCGTCGTCGTCGGCGGCCACGAGTGGCCTGCGGACATCGACCGTAATCGATTCACATCGCAACATCGCCCCCTCCTGATTCCCAATCGCGGAAAAAGTTAGCAAGCACATTCGGTGGCTGCAATAATGGCCCTGTTTGTATCATCGACCTGTGCGCTGAGCAGGGATTGTCAAATGACACTGCCTCCGACCAATCCGCCGTCGAGCCAAGGCACGCTCGCCGAGCTTGGCCGGCACTATGAGATGTTTGCCGAGGAGCGCGACCGGCTGTTCCCTGCCCACCCTGCCGCACCGCCCGCGCTGGACCGGATCGACGCCGTGCTCAACCGCCTGTCCTACTGGTCCGGCGTGTTCTCGATGTTCGGTCAGGCCGCCCGCGCGAGCGAGCAGAACCAAGACTACGACCTGCCGTACCACCTCTTGAGCGTGCAGCACGAAATCCTGTCGCTGCAATCGATCTATGGGCAGATGAAGACTGCCGCGCTTGTGCCACGGCCGGCACCGGTCGCTCAGCCCGCCGCGCCACAAGCAGCACCGGCGCCACCGGCTCCTGCCGTCATGCCGAAGGATCCGCTGTACGAAGATCGCCGAATTCGGGAAGTGATCAGGACCAACCAGAACAAGAGCTTTGACTATGCGCAATTGATGCGCCGCTCGCTGTTGAACGGTGTGCCCTTCTTCGTTGCCTCGGAGGCCGGCGCAGACGTCTGCGGAGCCATTCATCCGTCATGCGGACACAGCGCCAGAATCGGACGCTGCGATCTCAAGATGGCGCACAGTGTGGTATCGAACCAGCCCACGCACCATTGCAACATGTGTGGTCAGGGTTTCGGCCGCTGATCGCAGTTGCCGGAGACGGCGCCTGACGCACCGTCAATTCGCGCACTGGCGGATATAGGACTGCTGGTCGGTCGGGTTATTCCCGATCCCAGCGTTGAGTGGGATACGAGTGGATGCAGCCGGTGGCCGCGGTCACCGAAGCTGTTTATCGCCGGCGGTCTATAGAACCCCGGGATTCGGCGTCACGATCGCGCGAGAGCCGGACAGCGACGGCACCGGTGGCGGGATATAGGTGCTGCTGCCGCGCGGACGCGGACGGGCCGCCTCCTTGCGGTTCAGCCTTCACGCCCGGCTCGTCGACCATGATGCTGGGCTGCGTGGACTTCGGCTGCGCCGGCTTCCGATAGCCCTTCATGATGATCGGGGTGCCGTCGGAGTCGACAACCAGGCCGGAATCTGTCGCCTGCTTGGCGCGCGGCTTCTTACGCTTGGCCGCACGCCGGGTCGATTGCGCTCAGAGCGAAGGCGGCAGCGACAGCGACCGCCAGGATTTTGGTCAGCGCCTGCATCCTAGAGATGAAGGCCTCCGGCAGGGTGGCGCCAGACCCCCTCCGGCCCCCGTTTTCGGCCGACCGACGGCAACGACCGAAACGGCCCCGACACGCACCGACCGGTGCGGTCTGCAACCGGGAGCGATAGCGCCAATCGCATTCCGACGACGCGTAGCGTCGCAATTTCCCATGCCATCCCAGTATGATGGGCGCACCTCTTCAACCTAGAGTGCAAGGCATGGAGTCCTCGCCGTCAACCCGATGAAGCGCGGGCCGACCTCACTCTTCGGGTGCCTCAACGATCGGGTCGTAGCCGCTTGGCGTCGAAGCCGAGCAGATTCCAGGACTGCTGCATGTGTGGCGGCAGCGGCGCGGTGACGTCGATCGTTCCGCCGCGCGGATGCGGCACCGCGATGCGCCGCGCCAGCAGGTGCAGGCGGTTCTGCATGCCGCCCGGCAGCTCCCAGTTCTCGATGCGGAAGTACTTCTCGTCGCCGACGATCGGATGGCCGATGTGCGCCATGTGGGCGCGCAGCTGGTGGGTGCGGCCGGTCACCGGCTTGAGCGACAGCCAGGCGAGCCGTCTGCGCCGCGGTTTCGACCACGGCGTAGTACGTGACGGCATGGCTCGCGCCCTCCTCGCCGTGGCGGGCGATCCGCATGAAGCTCTCGTCCTCGCGCTCCTGCTTGGCGAGGAAGGTGGAGACCCGGCCCTGCCGCGGCCGCGGCACGCCCGCGACCAGCGCCCAGTAGATTTTTCGCGCCGAGCGCGAACGGAAGGTCTTGGCCAGCGCCGCCGCGGCAAAGCGGGTCTTCGCCACCAGCAGGCAGCCGGCGGTGTCCTTGTCGAGCCGGTGCACCAGCCGCGGCCGCTGCGCCGTCGCGGCCCGGGCCGCGCAGCGTCCCGAGCATGCCGTCGAGATGGCGGGTGGTGCCGGAGCCGCCCTGCACCGCAAGCCCCATCGGCTTGTTGAGCACCAGCACGTCGTCGTCCTCGTAGAGCGTGATCGACTTGAGGAACGCGCGGGTCTTCTGGTCGTCGCTGGCGTTCTCGCGCGGCTTCGGCGGCGTCGAGCTTGAGCGGCGGCACGCGGACCGCCTGGCCGGCCTGCAAGCCGGTCCTTGGGCTGCGCGCGCTTGCCGTTCACGCGCACCTCGCCTTTGCGGATGATGCGCTGGATGTGGGAAAACGACAGCCCCGGAAAGCGCGCCTCGAAGAAGCGGTCGAGCCGCATGCCGGCCTCGTCGCCGCTGACGGTGACGGTCTGCACGCCCTTGGATGCGGCTGCAGCTGCGTCGGTCATGGCGAGCTTGCGCTATCGTCCGCGCCCATCGCCGGATCGGCGGCCGGACCTCGTCGAGCGAACGGATACGCCGCAATTGCGGAAAAAGGAACATCCAAAGCGCGGTCACCAGCAGCACGCCGGCGCCGCCGATCGCCACCGCCGGGACCGCCCCGATCAGCGCCGCAACCGCGCCGGCGCGGAAATCGCCGAGGTAGTTCGAGGTGCCGGTGAACATGCCGTTGACCGCGCTGACCCGGCCGCGCATCTCGGCAGGGGTGCGAAGCTGCACCAGCGAGAAGCGGATCACCACGCTGACCGCGTCGGCGGCGCCCAGCACCGCGAGCGCCGCAAGCGAAAGCAGCAGATGCGTCGAAAGCGCGAACACGACGGTCGCAAGCCCGAACACCGTCAGCACGCTGAACAGCACGTGGCCGACCGGCAGCGTCAGCGGCCGCCGCGCCAGCACGAGCGACATGGTGACCGCGCCGACCGCAGGCGCCGCGCGCAGCAGGCCGAGGCCCCACGGCCCGGTCTGCAGGACGTCGCGCGCGAACACCGGAAACAGCGCACCGGCGCCGCCGAGGAACACCGCGCACATGTCGAGCGCGATGATGCCGAGGATCACCGGATCGTCGCGGACGTAGAGAAAGCCGCCCATCAGCGAGCGCAGGCTGAGCGGCTCGGTCGCGCGCGGCATCGCGCTCCATCCGCATCATGGCGATGAAGCCGGCGCCGATGACCCAGAGCGCAATGGCGGTGCCATAGACCACGGCGGGGCCGAAGTCCGTAGAGCAGACCGCCGAGCACCGGGCCGACGATCTGGCCGGCCTGGTTGGCGGTCGCAAACCACGCGGTCGCCGCCGGCACCAGCACGCGCGGCACCAGGCCCGGGAATGATCGCCACCATGGTCGGGATTTCGAAGGCGCGCGCTGCGCCGACCAGCGCCGTGACGACGTAGATCGCGAGCGGGTCGAGCCAGCCCATCGACGGTGCCGAGCGCGAGCATCGCCGCGGCGCTCGCTTCCACGAGCTGGCAGGCCAGCAGGATCAGGCGATGGTCGTAGCGGTCGGCGATGTGACCGACCAGCAGGGTCAGCACGATCATCGGCACGAACTGCGCGAGCCCGATCAGGCCGAGATCGAGCGCGCTGCCGGTCAGCGAATAGAGCTGCCAGCCGATCGCCACCATCAGCATCTGGAACGACAGGATCGAGACGATCCGCCCGATCCAGAACAGCGCGAAGGCGCGATGGCCGAAGACGGACGTTGAGAGGCGCCGGGCTGTCCGACGCGGACGTGCTCAAGGCGGGGGCAGTTCGAGGCGCTTGGAGCACCGCGTCCGCCGATCCCGCGCCGATGCCGCCGCACCGGGCTACTTGCACCGTTGCATCTCCTCGATCTGGCGCGGTTCCAGGTCACCCGCATGCGGTCGCCGAACGCGTCGAGCGTCACCGGGACGTCGCCCTTGGCGTCGCAGTGCACCTGCAGGTAGACCGCCTTGCCGGCCTTATACATCTTGCCGATTCGGCAATAGCCGTCGAACCAGGACAGCGCGCTGTCGGTGGCGACGAGCGGCGCGGTCGCAGCCGTGCTGCCGCCGCCGAGGCAGGCCTCCGGCGTCGACCGCCCAGCGGCCGACGAACGCCTCGACCGCGAGCGCAGACGACACCATCGCCGCGCCGAGGGCGCAGGTCGCAACCAGACCAGAATTCGCACCGTCAGTCCCCAGCCCTTTGTTTTCTCAGCTTCGCCCAGTACTCCAGGCGCTTCCTGATTTCGCGCTCGAACCCGCGCTCGGGCGGATCGTAGAATGTCTGCCGGCCGAGTTCCTCCGGGAAGTAGTCCTGGCCGGAGAACGCCTCCTCGGCGTCGTGGTCGTAGGCATAGCCGCGGCCGTAGCCTTCCGACTTCATCAGGTTGGTCGGGGCGTTGAGGATGTGCTTCGGCGGCAGCAGCGAGCCGCGCTCCCTCGCCGTCCGCATGGCGGCGCCAAACGCGGCATAGGCGGCGTTCGACTTGGGCGCGGTCGCGACATAGATCACCGCCTGCGCGATCGCAAGCTCGCCCTCCGGCGAGCCGAGGAAGTCGTAGGCGTCCTTGGCGGCGTTGGCGACCACCAGCGCCTGCGGATCGGCAAGGCCGATGTCCTCGATCGCCATGCGCACCACGCGGCGTGCGATGTAGAGCGGGTCCTCGCCGGCGTCGAGCATGCGGCAGAGATAGTAGAGCGCGGCATCGGGATCGGAGCCGCGCACCGACTTGTGCAGCGCCGAGATCAGGTTGTAGTGGCCGTCCTGCTGCTTGTCGTAGATCGGCGCGCGCCGCTGCACCACGGCCGGCAGCGCCGCCGCGTCGAAGCGTCTCGCCGGGACGCGCCGCCCGCCAGATTTCCTCGGCCAGCGTCAGCGCCGCACGGCCGTCGCCGTCGGCCATGCGGATGAGGGATCGCGCGCGTCGATCGGTCGAGCGGCAGCGGCCGGCCCTCGATCGCCTCGGCGCGCGCGAGCAGCTTGCTCGATCGCAGCGCGCGTCGAGCGACGCGAAACACCAGCACGCGGGCGCGCGACAGCAGCGGCGCGATCAGCTCGAACGACGGGTTCTCGGTGGTGGCGCCGACCAGCACGATGGTGCCGTCTTCCATCACCGGCAGGAAGCTGTCCTGCTGGGCGCGGTTGAAGCGATGGATCTCGTCGACGAAGAGCAGCGTGCCCTGCCCGGTCTCGCGGCGCGCGCGGGCGCTCTCGAACACCTTTTTCAGGTCGGATACGCCGGAAAAGATCGCGCTGATCTGCTCGAAATGCAGGCTGGTCGCATGCGCCAGCAGCCGCGCCACGGTGGTCTTGCCGGTGCCGGGCGGGCCCCAGAAGATCAGCGAGCCGAGCGAGCGGCTGCCGAGCATGCGCGTGAGCACGCCGTCGGGTCCGAGCAGATGGTCCTGACCGACCACGTCGGCGAGCTTATGCGGGTCGAAGCTTGTCGGCGAGCGGACGCGGAACATCCTGTTCGAGACCCGCGGCCGCGAACAGGCTGGGTCCGCCGCCGCGCTCGGTCGCCATGGCTCATCCGCCGAACACGGCGGAAATCTGCTGGCCGCCGCGCATGATCGTGACGCGCCAGACCCGGCCGCCGGCCTGCGCGATGCGCGTCGAGGTCGCGGGTGCGGGCGATCTTCTGGTTGTTGACCGCGACCACGACGTCGCCGCGCCGGAAGCCGACAGTTCTGCGCGAGCGTACCGTCGGTGACGTCGAGCACGACCACGCCCTCGGTCGAGGCATCGATCCGCAGTTCGTCGGCGAGCGCCGGCGACAAGTTCGCCACCTTGGCGCCGAGGAACGGCGAACGCGCGCGGATGGTGATTTCGTCGCGCGGCGCTTCCGGCGCGGTTTCAAGCGCCACCGCGACCTTGCTCTCCTTGCCGCCGCGCACCACGCCGAGCTGGACATAGCCGCCGCAGCGCCCGGGTGGTGAAGCGATAATCAAAGGCGTTCGGATCGTCGATCGGCTGACTCGTCGACCGCAACGATCACGTCGCCGGGCTTGAGCCCGGCGCGCGCGGCCGGGCTGTCGGCGGTGACGTTCGTGATGACCGCGCCGGCTGGACGCTTGAGGTCGAATTCGCGGACAGTTCCGGCGTCAGCGCCTGAAGCTTGGCGCCGAGCCAAGGACGCTTGACCGCGGTGCCGCCGGTCTTGGCCGACGCCACCACCACCCGCACCATGTTGGCCGGGATCGCGAAGCCCACGCCCTGCGAACCGCCCGAGCGCGAGAAGATCGCGGTGTTGATGCCGACGATCCGGCCGGCCATGTCCACCAGCGGCCCGCCGGAATTGCCGGGATTGATGGCGGCGTCGGTCTGGACGAAGAACTGATAGTCGGTGATGCCGACCTGGGTGCGCGCAACCGCCGAGACGATGCCATGGGTCACGGTCTGGCCGACGCCGAACGGATTGCCGACCGCGAGCACAACGTCACCGACCTGCAGCTCTTCGGAATTGGCGAATTCGATCACCGGGAACCGCTCACGACCGTCCTTGATGCGCAGGATCGCGAGATCGGTGCGCGCGTCCTTCAGTACGATGTCGACTGAGAACTCGCGCTTGTCGGCAAGCGACACCTTCACCTCGTCGGCACCTTCGATCACATGGTTGTTGGTGACGACGAGACCGCGCGGCATCGACGATCACGCCCGAGCCGAGCGAGCGCATCAGTTGATCGCGCGGGCCGCCGAACTGCGGTCCGAAGAAGCGCCGAAAGAACGGATCATCGAACAGCGGATTGCGGTTGGCGACAGCCTTGGCGGCGGAGACGGTGACAACCGCCGGCGTAACCTGCCGCACGATCGGCGCATACGACATCCGCAGCGCAGACGCCGAGGGCGGCACCACCCGCTCTTGCGCCGCACAAGGCTCGCCGAGCACCGTCGTCACCACGACGGCCGCGAGCAAGCAGCGCAAGCTTCCGTGCAAGGCGCGAACAGGCATGGTTGATCCGGGACGACAGAGGCCAGTCATATAGGCCTCAAACGGCGGCGATTGAAGGGCGTGCACCCGGGCCCCCCGGTCCGGACGCTACTCTTTGGGCGGCAACGTGCGGATGTACGCGATCACCGCATCCAGATCGCCGTCCGTCATCTTGGCATAATAGGCATAGCCCATCGGCGGTTTCAGCGGGCTGCCGTCCTTGCGCTTGCCCTGGGTGATGGCGGCCTTGATCTCGGCGTCGGTCCAATCGCCGATCCCCGCGGTCCTGCTCGAGGTGATGTTGCGCGCCACCGACGTGCCCCACGGCCCCGGGAAATCGCGGCCGCCCTTGCCGATCTGATCGAGCTGCATTTGGCCTCGCACTCGCGGCGTATGGCACTCGAGGCAATGTCCGGCGGACACGAGATAGAAGCCGAGCTTCAGCTTGTCCTGCAGGTCGGCGGACGGCATGGGGCTCTCGGTGCCGGGGAAACGGTGAGGGCTAAACTGCTGTCGATAGATCGGGTCGGCGACTTGGTTCGCCACCGGCTGCAGCGACTGTAGATAAACCACGATTGCATCGACATCGCCCGGCGTGAGAATGCCGTAGAAATCGTAGGGCATGATCGGCGCAAGTTGAACACCGTTCGGCCGCACGCCATCGACCAGCGCCTTCTTGATATCGACCGCGCTCCAGGCGCCGATGCCGGTGTCGCGGTTCGGCGTGATGTTGGAGGCGGTCACCTTGAACGGCGGCTCGTCCCAGGAGAGCCCGCCGGAGAAATCCTTGCCGGCGATGGCCGCAGGCGGCCCTTTCGGGGTGTGGCAATTGCCGCAGGTCATGATGGTGTTGACGAGATAGTCGCCGCGCTCCAGCGCGGTCTGCGCCTGCGCGCTCCCCATCAGTGCGGCAGACAAAGCAACCCCCAGCGCCCACTTCGCAATCATTTCGGTGTCCCGTTGTTAAGATTGGAACCGGAACAATTCTAACCACCGACCGGGGTTGTCGCCAATCCACCTCTACGCCGATCTGATGGGTGCCGATCAGAGACACGCCGCTTTCAGCGCGCGCCGGCTGCCGACAGAATCCGAGCCATCTCGGCGTAGCCGCGGCGCTTGGCGTGGCCGAGCGCGGTCACGCCGTCCCGATCCGCGATGTTGGGATTGGCCCCGGCCTCGACCAGGAGGCGCACGATCTCGGTGTGGACCGGTCCGCCGTCCCCCAGGATCACGGCCTCGAGCAGCGCGGTCCAGCCGAGGTTGTTGACGTGGTCCTTGTCGATCGCGGTCGCGAGCAGGAGCTTCACCGCTTCGACGTGGCCGTGATGGGACGCCGGGATCAGCGCCGTGCCGCGATAGCGGTTGGTGTCCTTGAGGTCGGCGCCGGCCGAAAGCGCCATCTTCAGAATTTCGATACGGCCCTCGGCGCCGGCGTAGAGGAAAGGCGTGTCCTGGATGAAGTCCTTGGCGTTGACGTCGGCTCCCTCCTGGATGAGGACGCGCGCCACCTCGATGCGGTTGCGATGGGTTGCCGCAAGCAGCGCAGAGCGGCCGCGGCTGTCGCGCGCATTGATGCGAACATCCGGGAGCATGCGCCGTATCACGACGAGCTCGCCGCGTTCAGCCGCCTGGATGAACTCGCGCTCCTGTTCGTTCGCCTGCTGCGCCACCCCAGCCACCACAGACCCGAGCAGCAAAAAGGCGGCCGCAGCCGCCTTTACCGAAAAGCGCCGCATCATGACGCGGGCTACGCCGCGGGGGCGGCTTCCGATTCGGCCGCCGCCGACCGGACCGGACCGGAATCGAGCCCCTTTGCGGCCTCGTCGCGGTCGACGAATTCGATCACCGCGACTGGGGCGTTGTCGCCGTAGCGGAAGCCCGCCTTGAAGACGCGGGTGTAGCCGCCGTGGCGCTCCTTGTAGCGAGGGCCGATCACTTCGAACAACTTCTTGACCATGGCGACGTCGCGGATTTGCGCGATGGCCTGGCGGCGCGCGTGCAGGTCGCCGCGCTTGCCGAGCGTCACGAGCTTCTCGACCACCGGCCGCAGCTCCTTGGCCTTCGGCAGTGTGGTTGTGATCTGCTCGTGCTTGATCAGGGCCGCGGCCATGTTGGCGAACATGGCCTTGCGATGCTCCGGCTTGCGGCCGAGCTTGCGATAGGCAATTCCGTGACGCATCGCAGTACTCCCTCAATCCTCTCCGTCGTCATGCCCGGCACCCGGGTCCGGCCTCCGGCCGGCCCGAGTGTAAACCTTGTGCCGGGCATCCCGCTCAGGCGGGCAGCCGCGCGTGCCTTGTCGAGATGGCCGGGACAAGCCCGGCCATGACGGCGTAATTGCTGCCAGTTCAGTAATGATCCTCGAAGCGCTTGGCCAGCTCTTCGATGTTCTCAGGCGGCCAGCCCGGCACTTCCATGCCGAGGTGCAGACCCATCTGGGCGAGCACCTCTTTGATCTCGTTGAGCGACTTGCGGCCGAAGTTCGGTGTGCGCAGCATTTCGGCCTCGGTCTTCTGAACGAGATCGCCGATGTAGACGATGTTGTCGTTCTTGAGACAGTTGGCCGAGCGCACGCTGAGTTCGAGTTCGTCGACCTTCTTGAGGAACGCCGGATTGAACGCGAGATCGGGGATGGCTTCCGCCGCTTGCTCCTTGCGGGGTTCCTCGAAATTAACGAACACGTTGAGCTGGTCCTGCAGGATGCGGGCCGCATAGGCGAGCGCATCCTCGGGACCGACCGCGCCATTCGTCTCGATCGACATCGTCAGCTTGTCATAGTCGAGGATCTGGCCCTCGCGGGTGTTCTCGACCTTGTAGGACACCTTGCGCACCGGCGAGTACAGGCTGTCGACCGGAATGAGCCCGATCGGCGCATCCTCCGGGCGGTTGCGCTCGGCCGGGACGTAGCCCTTGCCGGTGGCGACCGTGAACTCCATACGGATTTCAGCGCCTTCGTCGAGCGTGCACAGCACCAGGTCGGGGTTGAGCACGACGATATCGCCGACGGTCTGGATGTCGCCCGCGACGACGGTGCCCGGCCCGGACTTCTTGACCACCATGCGTTTCGGACCGTCGCCCTGCATTTTGATGGCGATGTCCTTGATGTTCAGCACGATGTCGGTCACGTCCTCGCGAACGCCGGCGATCGAGGAGAACTCATGCAGCACGCCATCGATGTGCACCGATTGGACCGCGGCGCCCTGCAGCGACGAGAGCAGAATGCGGCGCAACGCGTTGCCGAGCGTGACGCCGAAGCCGCGCTCGAGCGGCTCGGCCACGACCGTCGCAGCCCGCTTCGCGTCGGCACCGACCGACACCTGCAACTTGTTGGGCCTGATCAATTCCTGCCAATTCTTCTGGATCACGTTTGCACCCATCGTATTGAGTGGCGCGGTCTTGCGCGCATCCCACTCCGCCCCGTGGGAAGCATCGGCGGAGACCGACGGCTGGTCCGCCGGCCGGATGTAAGAGTCGGTCATACCCGCCTTCGCTTTCTCGGCCGGCAGCCGTTATGGGGTATCGGGGTCACGTCGCGGATCGACGTGATGGTGAAGCCCGCGGCCTGCAACGCCCGCAGCGCTGATTCGCGGCCGGAGCCCGGGCCCGCCACCTCGACTTCGAGGGTGCGCATTCCGTGCTCCTGGGCCTTCTTGGCGGCGTCTTCGGCCGCGACCTGCGCGGCGTAGGGCGTCGACTTTCGCGAGCCCTTGAACCCCATGGTTCCAGCCGACGACCAGGCAATAGCGTTGCCCTGCGCGTCGGTGATGGTGATCATGGTGTTATTGAACGACGCGTTCACGTGCGCAACGCCGGACGCGATATTCTTGCGTTCGCGCCGACGGACGCGAGCGGTAGCGGTGGCTTCCTTGCCCATTCACGATCCTTTCGCGACCCCAGCCTGTGCGTGGGGCCAATGCTCGTCCCGGCTCAGGACGGCGACGCCGCCTTCTTCCTGCCGGCGATAGCCTTGGCCGGGCCCTTGCGGGTGCGGGCGTTGGTGTGGGTGCGCTGACCGCGGACCGGAAGGCCCTTGCGGTGACGCAGCCCGCGGTAGCAGCCGAGGTCCATCAGCCGCTTGATGTTCATTGAGACCTCGCGCCGCAGATCGCCTTCGACCATGTAGTCTCGGTCGATCACTTCGCGGATCTGCAACACCTCCTGGTCGGTCAGCTGCGATACCCGCCGCTCAGGCGGGATATGCACTTTTTCCATAATGTCCTTGGCGTTCTTCGATCCAATGCCATGGATGTACTGCAGCGCGATCAGCACGCGCTTGTTGGTTGGAATGTTAACCCCTGCGATACGGGCCACGATGTCACTCCTCTTGCGGCAGGTGCTGGTGCGCCCACCCGCCCAAGCTGCTGCGATTTAAGCCTGCTCTGACCGTCCGGAGGGTCGTTGCAAGCGATAACGCGACGCCATGCCCTCCGCTGCGGGGCCGGCATCGTTCGAACAGTGTCCGACTGAATACCGTGGTTATTAAGGGATGACCCGTCACTTCGTCAACCTCCGCGGGCGCGTATCCCGGCCGCTTTTTCGGCCGGTTTGGCTGGCCGAAACGCGCTTGGCAGGCTTTCCCTTGGCAGGACGGCGCGCTGTCGTGGCGGCGGGCTTCCCTTTGGCAGTCCCTTTGGCAGGGCGTTTGGCTGCCGGTTTGGCCTTCGATTTGGCCTTCGATTTGGCCTGGGCCTTGGCCGGGGCCGTCTTTGCCTCGCGGACGGCGACCGGCGGCTTCTTCGTCGCACCTCCAGCGGCCTTCCCGGCCGGCTTCGGCTTGGCCGTGACCGGGCGGAAGGCTGCGTCCGCAAGCGCCCGGCCGATCGCCGAGGACACCGCCTCGATCGACTCCATGCCGTCCACTGTCCGCAGTGCTCCCTTGCCATGGTAGTGGGCAACCAGCGGCGCGGTCTGCACGTGATAGGCCGAAAGCCGTTGCTTCAGGACGTCGGGGTTGTCGTCCGGCCGCAGCGGCTCGCCCCGCAGCCGCGCCTGTTCGACGCGGTTCCCGATCCGCCGGACCAGAATGTCCGGATCGACCTTGAGCTCAACCACGGCGTCGAGCCGCAGCCCCTTCTTGGCGAGCATTCGCTCGAGCGCCTCGGCTTGCGGCACGGTGCGCGGAAAACCGTCCAAGATAAAGCCGCGGGTCGCGTCCGGCTTGTCGATCCGCTCGGCAACGATTGCGACCACGATGTCGTCGGGCACCAGTGCGCCGCGCGCCATGATGTCCTTGGCCTTCAGCCCAATCGGCGTGCCCGCAGCGATGGCCGCGCGCAACATGTCGCCGGTCGAGAGCTGGACGATCCCGTATTTCTCAACCAGCTCTTTCGCCTGCGTGCCCTTGCCGGCCCCCGGCGGGCCCAGCAGTACAACCCTCATCTCCGCCGCCCCCGCAGCTTCGACCGCTTGATCAACCCTTCGTACTGGTGCGCAAGCAGATAGCCCTGAATCTGCGCCACCGTATCCATGGTCACGCTGACGACGATCAGCAGCGAAGTGCCGCCGAAATAGAACGGTACCGCCGCGTAGGAAATCAGGATTTCCGGAATGAGGCAGACGACTGATAAATAGGCTGCACCCACCACGGTAACGCGCGTCAGCACGTAGTCGATGTATTCGGCGGTTCGCTCGCCCGGCCGGATGCCGGGGATGAACCCGCCGTGCTTCTTCAGGTTGTCGGCGGTTTCGGTCGGGTTAAACACGATCGCCGTATAGAAGAAGGCAAAGAACACGATCAGCGCGATGTAGAGGATGAGAAACAGCGGCCGGCCGTGACCAAGCTGCGTGGTCACCGCGATGAACCATTCCGCCCCCTGCCCGGAGTTGAACTGCGCGACCGTGGTCGGCAGCAGCAGCAGCGACGACGCGAAGATCGGCGGGATCACGCCCGCGGTGTTGAGCTTGAGCGGCAGGTGCGAGGATTGGCCCTCGAACATACGGTTGCCGACCTGGCGCTTAGGATACTGAATAAGGAGCCGCCGCTGGGCGCGCTCCATGAACACGATGAAGGCGATCACGACCACCGACATCGCCACCACGACGAGGATGAGACCGGTCGACAGCGCACCCTGGCGTCCCAGTTCCAGCATGCCGGCGATCGCTGACGGCAGTTCGGCGACGATGCCGGCCATGATGATGAGCGAAATGCCGTTGCCGATGCCGCGCGCGGTAATCTGCTCGCCGAGCCACATCAGGAACATGGTGCCGCCGGTGAGCGTGATTGCGGTCGAAAGCCGGAAGAACATGCCGGGATCGGTCACGACGTTACCCGCGCCTTCGAGGCCGAGCGATATGCCGTAGGCCTGGAAAGCGGCCAGCACCACGGTGAGGTACCGGGTGTATTGGTTGATGATCTTGCGGCCCGCCTCGCCCTCCTTCTTGAGCTGCTCGAGCGTCGGCGACACCGTCGTCATCAGCTGGATGATGATCGACGCCGAGATGTACGGCATGATGTTCAGCGCAAAGATCGCCATGCGGTGGATGCCGCCGCCGGCAAACATGTTGAACATGCCGAGGATGCCGCCCGCCTGGGTGCGAAAAATCTGCTCCCATGCCGCGGGATCAATGCCGGGCAGCGGAACGTAGGTCCCGAAGCGGTAGACGAGCAGCGCGCCGAGCGTGAACCAAATGCGCTTTTTGAGCTCCTCGGCCTTGGCTAGCGCCGAGAAGTTGAGATTGGCTGCCAGTTGTTCTGCTGCCGAGACCATGGAGAGTTCCCCGTTTCCGCTCGCCCCCTCAAATATGGGGTTCAGGCGGCCTTGTCGCCCTCCGCCCGCGCCGGTGCCAGGATTTTGACCGAGCCGCCCGCCTTTTCGACCGCCTCGCGCGCCGACTTGGACGACCCGAACACCGCGAAATCGACTTTGGCCTTCAGTTCGCCTGTGCCAAGCAGTCGCACGCCATCCTTGGCGCGCCGCAGCACCCCGGCCTTGACCAGCGCCTCGGTGTCCACCGGCGCACTGGCGTCGAGCCGGCCGGCGTCGATCGCCACCTGCACGTCGCCGAGATTCACCTCGTTCAGCCGCCGGGCGAACTTGACGTTCTTGAAGCCGCGCTTGGGCAGCCGCCGATGCAGCGGCATCTGGCCGCCCTCGAAGCCCTTGATGCGCACGCCCGAGCGCGCGGTCTGGCCCTTGCCGCCTCGGCCGCCGGTCTTGCCTGCGCCGGACCCGATGCCGCGGCCGATGCGGAAACGCTTCTTCTTCGATCCCGGGCGGGGCGCAATCTCGTTGAGCTTCATCTCACGTCCTCGTTCTCCCGTCCGCCATGGCCGGGCTCGTCCTAGCCATCCACGCCTGTCGCTCTCGTCAAGACGTAGTGCCCGCCACACGTCGGGCATGACGCACTAATCCTTGCCGTTCACCACCCGCACGAGGTGCTTCACCTTCGCGATCATGCCCCGCGTCATCGGCGTGTCCGGCAGGTCGCGCACGCGGCCGATCTTGTTCAGGCCGAGCCCGATCAGGGTGGCGCGCTGCAGATGGTGGCGCCGCTGCGGGCTACCGATCTGTTCGACTTTCAGGCTCTTGCCGCTCGTCATGTCTCGTCCCTTTCAGTCTGCCGCCGCCTCGCTGTCGGCGCCCTGGCGGCGCGCCTGCAGGGCGGAGACCTTGATGTTGCGGCGCGCAGCGACCGAGCGCGGCGAGTCCTGCCGCTTCAGCGCGTCGAACGTGGCGCGCACCATGTTGTAAGGATTGGAGGAGCCGAGCGACTTCGCCACCACGTCCTGCATGCCGACGGTCTCGAACACCGCGCGCATCGGGCCGCCGGCGATGATGCCGGTGCCGGGAGGCGCCGCGCGCAGGAACACTTTGCCGGCGCCGTGCCGGCCCTGCACGTCGTGGTGCAGCGTGCGGCCCTCGCGCAGCGGCACGCGGGTGAGGTTGCGCTTGGCCGCGTCGGTTGCCTTTCGAATCGCTTCCGGGACCTCGCGCGCCTTGCCGTGGCCGAAGCCGACCCGGCCCTTCTGGTCGCCGACCACCACCAGCGCCGCGAAGCCGAACCGTCGGCCGCCCTTCACCACCTTGGCGACGCGGTTGATGTGCACGAGCTTGTCGATGAACTCGCTCTCGCGCTCATCGCGGTCACCGCCGCGCTCGCGGTCTCGTCTCGGTTCACGTGCCATGCCACTCGTCCTTTTCGGGCTGCCCGCCCGTCGTCATCGGTTCAGAACTTGAGCCCGCCCTCGCGGGCGGCGTCGGCGAGCGCCTTGATGCGCCCGTGGTAGAGGTAGCTGCCGCGATCGAACACCACGTCCGTGACACCCTTCTCGATCGCCCGTTGCGCCGACGAGCTTGCCGACCGCCTTGGCGGCATCGACGTTGGCGCCGGTCTTGAGCGATCCGCGCATGTCCTTCTCAATCGAGGAAGCCGAAGCGAGCGTGAGGCCCTTCCGATCGTCGATCACCTGCGCATAGATGTGCTTGGACGAGCGAAACACCGAAAGCCTGACACGCGACCCCGCCGCCTGCCTGACGGCACGCCGCACGGTCGCCTTGCGACGCTCGGTCCTGTCCTTGACACTCGCCATCGTAGGCTCCCGTTACTTCTTCTTGCCTTCCTTGCGGAAGATATATTCGCCGGCGTATTTCACGCCCTTGCCCTTGTACGGCTCCGGCGGCCGGAAGTCGCGAATCTCGGCTGCGACCTGGCCCACCTTCTGCTTGTCGATGCCGGTGATCACGATCTCGACCGGGCGCGGGGTTACGATCGCGATACCGTCCGGGATCGGATAGACCACGTCGTGGCTGTAGCCGAGCTGCAACTGCAGGTTCTTGCCCTGCACGGCGGCGCGATAGCCGACGCCGGTGATCTCGAGTTTCTGCTCGAAGCCCTTGGTCACGCCGGCCATCAGGTTGGCGACCAGCGTGCGCGACGTGCCCCACTGCGAGCGCGCGCGCTTGGTCTGCGAAGCGCGGATCGACCTTGATCGCCCCATTGTCCATCTTGGCCGAAACGTCGTCATGCAGCACAAGCTGCAACGCGCCTTTCGGACCCTTGACCTTGATGGTCTGGCCCTCGACGTTCGCCGTGACGCCGGACGGGATCGGGACCGCCTTCTTGCCGATACGGGACATGATCCTGTTCTTTCGTCCTCAGAACACTGTGCAGAGCACTTCGCCGCCGACGTTGGCGTCGCGCGCGTCGTGGTCGGCCATCACCCCCTTGGGGGTCGATAGAATGGCGACGCCGAGCCCGTTGTTGATGCGCGGCAGGTTGCGCACCGCCACATACACCCGCCGCCCCGGCTTCGACACCCGGGAAATCTCGCGGATCACCGGCTCGCCGTCGAAATACTTGAGTTCGATCTCAAGCTCGCTGCGGCCGTCGGCGTGGTCCACCTTGGCGTAGCCGCGGATGAAGCCCTCGCTCTTGAGCACGTCGAGCACGCTCACGCGCAGGCGCGAGCCGGGCGTCGAAATCTTCGACTTCTTGCGCATTTGCGCGTTGTTGATGCGGGCGATCAGGTCGCCGAGCGGATCGGTCAAGGCCATCTTGTCCCTCCTACCAGCTCGACTTCAACAGGCCGGGAATGAGGCCTTTGGAGCCGAGTTCGCGCAGCGCAATACGGGACAGCCTGTGCTTGCGGTAGAAGCCACGCGGACGGCCGGTCACCTCGCAGCGGTTGCGGATGCGGGTCGCGGACGAATTGCGCGGCAGTTCGGCGAGCTTGAGCACGGCCGCAAACCGCTCTTCCATCGGCTTGTTCTTGTCTTGCGCGATGGCCTTCAGCCGCGAACGCCGTCCGGAATACTTCTTCGAAAGCTTTTTTCGCCGGTTGTTCTTCTCGATCGAACTCTTCTTCGCCATTGAGGTCTCCTGGCTTTCCGCGTTTGAGGGACTACTCTCACTGCCGGAACGGGAAGTTGAATGCGGTCAGCAGCGCGCGCGCCTCGTCATCGGTTCGTGCGCTGGTGCAAACCGTGATGTCCATGCCCCAGACGTCGGCCGCCTTGTCGTAGTCGATCTCCGGGAAAATGATGTGCTCCTTGATGCCGAGGCTGTAGTTGCCGCGGCCGTCGAAGCTCTTCGGGTTGAGGCCGCGGAAGTCGCGCACCCGCGGCAGCGCGATGTTCACGAGGCGATCGAGGAATTCGTACATGCGCGACCTTGCGCAGCGTGACCTTGCATCCGATCGCCTGGCCGTCGCGCAGCTTGTAGGTCGCGATCGACTTTGCGCGACTTGGTGATGACGGCCTTCTGGCCGACGATCAGCGCAAGGTCGGCAGCCGCCTGCTCGACCTTCTTGCGGTCGGCGACGCCTTCGCCGATGCCCATGTTGAGCACGATCTTCTGCAGGCGGGGCACCTGCATCGGATTCTTGTAGCCGAACTGCTCGGTCAGCGCCTTGCGCACGACCTGGTCGAAGTGGATCCGTAGGCGCGGCGTAACCCGCTCCTCAGGCTCACGCGCGGCCTTCTCCGCCGCAGCAGCCGGTTTCGGCGCGCGTTTTTCCTTGGCCTGCTGGCCCTTCTCGGCCTTGGCGCCCTGCTCCGCCTTCGGCGCGCGCGGGGCCTTCGCCGTCTTGTCGGACTTGCCGCCGCCTTTTTCCTTGTCAGCCATCGATCTCAACTCCCGAACGCTTGGCGAAGCGCACCCGGCGGCGATTGTCGCCCTCACCCACAAACTTGAAGCCGACGCGGGTCGGCTTGCCGTCACTGGGATCGGCCACCGCGAGGTTGGACAGGTGGACCGGCGCCTCCTTGGAAATGATGCCGCCCTCCTGCTGCGCGGTCTGGCGCTGATGGCGCTTGACCATGTGGACGCCGCGCACCAGCGCGCGCTCCAGGTCAGGCTGCACCTCGATCACTTCGCCGGTGCGGCCCTTGTCACGGCCCGACAGCACGACCACCCGATCGCCCTTCTTGATCTTGGCCGCCATCACAGCACCTCCGGCGCAAGCGAGATGATCTTCATGTGGTTCTTCGCGCGCAGTTCGCGCGGCACCGGTCCGAAGATGCGGGTGCCGACCGGCTCCATCTGCGGGTTGATCAGCACCGCGGCGTTGCGGTCGAAGCGGATGATCGAGCCGTCGGGCCGGCGGATGTCCTTGCGCACGCGCACGACGACCGCCTTCATCACCTCGCCCTTTTTGACACGCCCGCGCGGGATCGCCTCCTTCACCGACACCACGATGACGTCGCCGATCGTGGCGTACTTGCGCTTGGAGCCGCCCAGCACCTTGATGCACATGACGCGGCGCGCGCCGGAATTGTCCGCCACGTCGAGGTTGGTTTGCATCTGGATCATGAGGCGCCTCTTGTGTTCTTGAGCGTGCGTACGGTTTTCCGCTCAGCCGGCCTTTAGGCCTGCGAATTCTTGTCCACCTTGTCCGACTTCGACTGCCGCGGCTTCTCCGACTCGGACGCGATCGGCGCCTCCGTCCGCGCCCGCTTTTCGCCCTGGGTGACGATCCAGCGCTTGAGCTTGGAGATCGGACGGTGCTCCTCGATCCAGACCAGATCGCCCACCGAAAATTCGTTCTTTTCGTCGTGCGCGTGGAACTTGTTCGACCGGCGCACGGTCTTCTTCATGACGGGATGCGTGAAGCGGCGCTCGACCCGGACAATGACCGTCTTGTCCTGCTTGTCGCTGACCACCACGCCCTGGAGCGTTCGCTTCGGCATCTTTAATCCTCACTAAGCCTTCGATTTCGCTTTTGAGCTGCGTTTGCCTGCGGAGGCATCGCCGGCCCGCTTCTGGCGCGCGACCGTCTTCAGCCGCGCGATGTCGCGCCGGACCTCGCGCACGCGCGAGGTGTTCTCCAGCTGCCCGGTGGCGCGCTGGAAGCGCAGGTTGAACTGCTCCTTCTTGAGCTTGAGCACCTCGTCGTCGATCTGATCGACGGTCATGGCGCGCGCGTCAGAACCTTTCATGGCCCGTCCCCTATCCCGGAATGCGCGTCACAAAGCGCGTCTTGATCGGCAGCTTGGCGGCCGCTAGGTCGAGCGCCTGCTTGGCGATCTCGACCGACACGCCGTCGACCTCGAACAGGATGCGGCCGGGCTTGACCCGACAGACCCACAGCTCGACGCCGCCCTTGCCAGAGCCCATGCGCACTTCGAGCGGCTTCTTGGTCACCGGCACGTCCGGATAGACCCTGATCCAGACCTGGCCGGACCGCTTCATGTGGCGGGTGAGCGCGCGGCGCGCGGCCTCGATCTGGCGCGCGGTGACGCGCTCCGGCTCCATCGCCTTCAGGCCGTACTGCCCGAAGGCCAGGTCCTTGGCGCTGGTGGCAAGCCCATGGATACGGCCCTTGTGCGCTTTGCGGAACTTGGTGCGCGTCGGTTGCAGCATGACGAATTTTCCTTCCTGTCCCGGCCCGTGCGCGTCAGGCGGTTGCGTCGCGACGCGGCCGGCCGGCCTCGGCCTCGGCGAGGCGCTTATCCTGCGCCATGGAGTCGTGCTCCATGATCTCGCCCTTGAAGATCCAGACCTTGACGCCGCAGGTGCCGTAGGTGGTGAAGGCGGTGGCAACGCCGTAGTCGACGTCGGCGCGCAGCGTGTGCAGCGGCACGCGTCCCTCGCGGTACCATTCCATGCGCGCGATCTCGGCGCCGCCGAGACGGCCCGAGCAGTTGATGCGGATGCCCTCCGCGCCGAGCCGCATCGCCGACTGCACCGCGCGCTTCATGGCACGGCGGAACGCAACGCGGCGCTCGAGCTGCTGCGCGATCGATTCCGCGACGAGCTGGGCGTCGAGCTCGGGCTTGCGGATCTCGACGATGTTGATGACGACGTCGCTGTCGGTGAGCTTCGCCACGGTCCTGCGCAGCTTCTCGATGTCGG
The DNA here is from genome assembly GCA_963821555.1 of uncultured Alphaproteobacteria bacterium. Lineage (GTDB taxonomy): Bacteria > Pseudomonadota > Alphaproteobacteria > Rhizobiales > Xanthobacteraceae > Z2-YC6860. Next base: position 394,806 of record CAWGEM010000001.1, read on the forward strand.
CGCCCTTCTTGCCGATCACGACGCCCGGACGCGCGGAGTGGATCGTTACCCGGCACTTCTTGTGCGGGCGCTCGATCACGATCTTGGACACGGCGGCCTGCTTGAGCGCTTCCATGAGGTCCTTGCGGATCTTCATGTCCTCATGCAGCAGCGAACCATACTCGTTCTTGCCGGCGTACCAGCGCGAGTCCCAGGTACGGTTGACGCCGAGACGCAAGCCGATCGGATTGACCTTCTGACCCATGATGTCTCCTGACAGGTCCCTTGCTACGCCGCTTTGCTCTCGACCTGACGCACGACGATGGTCAGATTCGCGAACGGCTTGAGAATGCGTCCCATGCGGCCGCGGCCGCGCGGAGCGAAGCGCTTGAGCACCAGCGCCTTGCCGACATGCGCCTGGGAGACGACGAGTTCGTCGACGTCGAGGTCGTGATTGTTCTCGGCGTTGGCAATCGCCGATTCCAGGCACTTCTTCACGTCCTTGGCGATCCGCTTGTTTGAAAACTGCAGATCGGCGAGCGCGGTCGCCACCTTCTTGCCGCGGATCAGTTGCGCGACGAGATTGAGCTTCTGCGGCGACACCCGCAGCATGCGGGCGACCGCCTTGGCCTCGTTCTCGGGAAGGTCCCGTTCGCGTGCGCGCTTGCCCATGTCGGTTCCTCCTAACGCCTGTTAGCTCGAGGCCGATGCGGCCGGCGCCGAACCCGCTCCCGGCGAAGCGACCGTTCGTTTGGCCTTGCGGTCGGAGGTGTGCCCGTAGAACGACCGCGTCGGCGAGAACTCGCCGAACTTGTGGCCGACCATCTCCTCGGTGACCATCACCGGGATGTGCTTCTGGCCGTTGTAGACGCCGAAGGTGAGGCCGACGAACTGCGGCAGAATGGTCGAGCGCCGGCTCCAGATCCGGATCATCTCGTGGCGGCCGGACGCGCGCGATGCCTCCGCCTTCTTCAGCAGATAGCCGTCGACGAACGGGCCCTTCCAAACCGAACGTGCCATGTCGCGATCCTTACGATGCTTCTTCCGCACGTGGCGGCTGAGCATGATGAATTTCTCGGTCGACTTGTTCTTGCGGGTCTTCTTGCCCTTGGTCGGGAAGCCCCAGGGCGTAACCGGATGGCCGCCGCCCTTGGTGCGGCCGCCGTGCGGGTGATCGACCGGGTTCATCGTGATGCCGCGGTTGTGCGGCATGCGGCCCATCCAGCGCTTGCGGCCGGCCTTGCCGATCGTGATGTTCATGTTGTCCGGGTTCGACACCGCGCCCACCGTCGCCATGCAGCGGCCGTGCACCAGGCGCTGCTCGGTCGAATTCAGCCGCAGGATGACGTATTCCTGGTCGCGGCCGACGATCTGGGCATAGGTGCCGGCCGAGCGCGCAATCTGGCCGCCCTTGCCGATCTTGATCTCGACGTTGTGGACGATGGTGCCGACCGGCATGTTGCCGACCGGCATGGCGTTGCCCGGCTTGATGTCGACCTGCTCGCCGGCCACGATCGTGTCGCCGGCGGCAAGCCGCTGCGGCGCGAGGATGTAGGACAGCTCGCCGTCCGGATACTTGATCAGCGCGATGAAGCCGGTGCGGTTCGGATCGTACTCGATCCGCTCGACGGTCGCCGGTTCGTCGCGGCGGACGCGCTTGAAGTCGACCTTGCGGTAGGCCTGCTTGTGGCCGCCGCCGCGGAAACGCGTGGTGATGCGGCCCTGGTTGTTGCGGCCGCCGTTCGACTTCTGGCCTTCGACCAGCGACTTCACCGGCGCGCCGCGGTAGAGGCCGCTGCGGTCGACGATGACGAGCTGGCGCTGGCTCGGCGTGACGGGCTTGTAGGTCTTGAGTGCCATGATCGTCTCCGCCCTTACAGCCCGGTGGTCACGTCGATGCGGTGACCCTCTTCGAGCGTCACGATGGCGCGCTTGGTCGATTGCTGCTCGCCGAGCCGGTTCTTGAACGCCTTGATCTTGCCCTTGCGGATCAGCGTGTTGATGCTCTTGACCTTGACGTCGAACAGCTTCTCGACCGCTTCCTTGATCTGCGGCTTGGTGGCGTTGCGGGCGACCTTGAACACGACCTTGTTCTGCTCGGAGGCGGTGGTCGCCTTCTCGGTGATCACCGGCGCGATCAGGACGTCGTAGTGGCGCGGATCGGTGGTGCTCATCTGAAGCGCGCCTCCAACGCATCGAGCGCGGCCTTGGTCAGCACGAGCTTGCCGCGCCGCAGGATGTCGTAGACGTTGATGCCCTGGATCGGCAGCACGTCGATGTGGGGGATGTTGCGGGCGGCGGAGCGGAACGACGCCTCGATCTCGGTCCCGTCGATGATCAGCGCGCCGCCGTCGAGGCCGAGCTTCTGCGAAATGCGAAGCAAGCTGCTTGGTCTTGCCGTCCTTCACGGTCGCCTTGTCGAGGATGACGATGCCGCCGTCCTTGGCCTTGGCCGAGAGCGCGTGCTTGAGCGCGAGCGCGCGCATCTTCTTCGGCAGGCCGATCTCGTGGCTGCGCGGATGCGGACCGAAGGCGCGGCCGCCGCCGCGGAACTGCGGCACCCGCGCCGAGCCGTGGCGGGCCTGGCCGGTGCCCTTCTGGCCGTACATCTTCTTGCCGGTGCGGGCGATGTCGGCGCGGTTCTTGACCGCGTGCGTGCCGGCGCGGCGCTTGGCGAGCTGCCAGACCACGCAGCGCTGGATCAGGTCGGCGCGCGGCTCGAGCCCGAAGATCGCGTCCGGCAGCGTGACCGAGCCTGCTTGCTTGCCGTCGAGAGTGGTGACGTTCAGTTCCATGTCACGCGCCCTCCGTCGGAGCCGCAACCTCGTGCCGCTGCAGCGTGGCAGCGCGCTTCAGCCGCCGGCGCCTTGAACTTGCCGGGCTTCGGCACCTCCTTCGGCAGCGACTTCTTGACCGCGTCGCGCACCGTGATCCAGCCGCCCTTGGGGCCGGGAACCGCGCCTTCGAGCAGGATCAGGCCGCGGTCGACGTCGGTCTGCACCACGCGCAAGATTGAGCGTGGTCACCCGATCGACGCCCATGTGGCCCGGCATCTTCTTGTTCTTGAAGGTCTTGCCGGGGTCCTGCCGGCCGCCGGTCGAGCCGATCGAGCGGTGCGAGACCGACACGCCGTGCGAGGCGCGAAGCCCGCCGAAATTCCAGCGCTTCATGCCGCCGGCGAAACCCTTGCCGATCGAGGTGCCGGTGACGTCGACATACTGGCCGACGATGAAATGGTCGGCGGTGATCTCGGCGCCGACCGGGATCAGCGCGTCGTCGCTGACGCGGAATTCGGCGATCTTGCGCTTGGGCTCGACCTTGGCGACCGCGAAGCGGCCGCGCTCGGGCTTGCTCACGTTCTTGACCTTGCGGCTGCCGGCGCCGAGCTGGAGCGCGACGTAGCCGTCCTTATCCTTGCTGCGATGCGCCACGACCTGGCATTGCGCAAGGCGCAGCACCGTGACCGGCACATGCTCGCCGGCCTCGGTGAACAGGCGGGTCATTCCGACCTTCTGTGCGATCACCCCGGAGCGCATTGTCGTCATCCTCGCTGTTCCGGATCAGAGCTTGATCTCGACGTCGACGCCGGCGGCGAGGTCGAGCTTCATCAGCGCGTCCACGGTCTGCGGCGTCGGATCGACGATGTCGAGCAGGCGCTTGTGGGTGCGCATCTCGAACTGCTCGCGGCTCTTCTTGTCGACGTGCGGCGAGCGGTTGACGGTGAACTTCTCGATCTTGGTCGGCAGCGGGATCGGCCCGCGCACCTGCGCACCCGTGCGCTTGGCGGTGTTCACGATCTCGCGCGTCGACGCATCGAGGATGCGGTGATCGAACGCCTTGAGCCGGATCCGTATGTTCTGGCCGTTCATCTTGACTTCTCTCTCCGTCATGGCCGGGCCTGTCCCGGCCATCCACGTCTTCACTTCTGCCTTTGGGTCGTGGATGCCCGAGCCGAGGCCCGGGCATGACGACGGATCGCCTCACTACTCGATAATGCTTGCGACGACGCCTGCGCCGACGGTGCGGCCGCCCTCGCGGATGGCAAACCGCAGCTTCTCCTCCATCGCGATCGGCACGATCAGCGTCACCTCCATCGCGATGTTGTCGCCCGGCATCACCATCTCGGTGCCCTCCGGAAGCGTCACAACACCGGTCACGTCCGTGGTCCGGAAGTAGAACTGCGGACGGTAGTTGGTGAAGAACGGCGTGTGCCGGCCGCCCTCCTCCTTGGTCAGGATGTAGGCCTCGGCCTTGAACTTGGTGTGCGGCTTCACCGAGCCCGGCTTGCACAGAACCTGCCCGCGCTCGACCGCGTCCTTGTCGATGCCGCGCAAAAGGCAGCCGACGTTGTCGCCCGCCTCGCCCGCGTCGAGCAGCTTGCGGAACATCTCGACACCGGTCACCACCGACTTCTGCGTCGGACGGATGCCGACGATCTCGACCTCCTCGCCGACCTTGATCACCCCGCGCTCGATCCGGCCCGTCACCACCGTGCCGCGGCCCGAGATCGAGAACACGTCCTCAACCGGCATCAGGAACGGCTGGTCCTTCGGGCGCTCAGGCTGCGGGATGTAGCTGTCCACCGCCTCCATCAGCTTGTGGATCGACTCCTTGCCAAGCTCAGGGCTCTTGTCCTCCAGCGCCATCAGCGCCGAACCCCGGATCACCGGGATCTTGTCGCCCGGGAACTGGTACTTCGACAGCAGCTCGCGAACCTCAAGCTCCACGAGGTCGAGAAGCTCCGGGTCGTCCACCATGTCGACCTTGTTCATGTACACGACCAGCGCCGGAACGCCGACCTGGCGGGCGAGCAGGATGTGCTCGCGCGTTTGCGGCATCGGACCGTCGGCCGCCGACACCACCAGGATCGCGCCGTCCATCTGCGCAGCCCCGGTGATCATGTTCTTGACGTAGTCGGCGTGCCCCGGGCAGTCGACGTGCGCGTAGTGCCGCTTGTCGGTCTGATACTCGACGTGCGCCGTCGCGATCGTGATGCCGCGCGCCTTCTCCTCCGGCGCCTTGTCGATCTGATCGTACGCCGTGTACGTGCGCCTGGCCCGTCTCCGCCAGAACCTTCGTGATCGCAGCCGTCAGCGATGTCTTGCCGTGATCGACGTGCCCGATCGTCCCGACATTGCAATGCGGCTTCGTGCGCGAGAATTTCTCTTTGGCCATAGCAGTCTCCCGGCTCTCCGGTGTTGGTGTGGGCGCAGCGGTCAGGCGTACTTCGCCTGAACCTCCTGCGCGACGTTCTGCGGTACTTGCTCGTAGTGATCGAATTGCATGGTGAAGGTGGCGCGCCCCTGGCTCATGGAGCGCAGGTTGTTGACGTAGGAGAACATGTTGGCGAGCGGCACCATCGCGGTGATGACGTTGGCGTTGCCGCGCATGTCCTGGCCCTGGATCTGGCCGCGGCGCGAGTTGAGGTCGCCGATGACCGAACCGGTGTAGTCCTCCGGCGTCACCACCTCGACCTTCATGATCGGCTCAAGCAGGACGGACTTGCCCTCCTGCAGCGCCTCGCGCAGCGCCGCACGCGCGGCGATCTCGAAGGCCATCGCCGACGAGTCGACCTCGTGGTAGGCGCCGTCGATCAGCGAAACTTTGAGGTCCACCACCGGGAAGCCGGCGAGCACGCCGGAGCCGAGCACCGATTCCAGCCCCTTCTCGACGGCCGGGAATGAACTCCTTCGGCACGGTGCCGCCGACCACCTCGTTCTCGAACACGAAAGCCCGTGCCGGGCGGCAGCGGCTCGGCGACGATCTTGACGCGCGCAAACTGGCCGTGAGCCGCCGGTCTGCTTCTTGTGAGTGTAGTCCTTGGTGACCGGCCGCGTGATCTTCTCGCGATAGGCGACCTGCGGCGCGCCGATGTTGGCGTCGACCTTGTAGGTGCGCTTGAGGATGTCGACCTTGATGTCGAGGTGCAGTTCGCCCATGCCCTTGATGATGGTCTGGCCGGACTCCTGATCGGTCGTGACGCGGAACGACGGGTCCTCGGCCACGAGCTTGGCGAGCGCGACGCCGAGCTTCTCCTGGTCGGCCTTCGATCTTCGGCTCGATCGCGATCTCGATCACCGGATCGGGGAATTCCATCTTCTCCAGGATCACCGGCTTCTGCGGAGTCGCACAGCGTGTCGCCGGTGCGCACCTCCTTCAGCCCCGCCAGCGCGACGATGTCGCCGGCATAGGCCTCCTTGATGTCCTCGCGGTTGTTGGCGTGCATCAGCAGCATGCGGCCGATGCGCTCCTTGCGTTCCTTGGTCGAATTGATGACGCCGGTGCCGCTCGACAGCGTGCCGGAATAGATGCGCGCGAAGGTGATGGTGCCGACGAACGGGTCGTCCATGATCTTGAACGCCAGCATCGCCAGCGGCTCGCTGTCGTCGGGCTTGCGCTCGACCTCGTTGCCCTTGAGGTCGATGCCCATGATCGGCGGCACGTCGAGCGGCGACGGCAGATAGTCGACCACCGCGTCGAGCAGCGGCTGCACGCCCTTGTTCTTGAACGCCGAGCCGCACAGCACCGGGAAGAACGCGCCGGTGATCACGGCCTTGCGGATCAGCGACTTGAGCGTCGCCTCGTCGGGCTCCTTGCCCTCGAGATAGGCGGTCATCGCCGCGTCATCGAGATCGACCGCGGCCTCGATCATCTTCTCGCGATATTCCTTGGCCTGGTCGAGCATGTCGGCGGGGATGTCGATGTCGTGGTAGTTGGCGCCGAGCGACTCGTCGTCCCACACCACGCCCTTCATGCGGACGAGATCGATCAGGCCCTTGAACTGCTGCTCGGCGCCGATCGGAAGCTGGATCGCCACCGGCTTGGCGCCGAGGCGATCGACGATGTCCTTCAGGCACTGGAAGAAGTCCGCGCCGATCTTGTCCATCTTGTTGGCGAAGACGATGCGCGGAACCTTGTACTTGTCGCCCTGGCGCCAGACCGTCTCGGTCTGCGGCTCGACGCCCTGGTTGGAATCGAGCACGCAAACCGCGCCGTCGAGCACGCGCAGCGAGCGCTCGACCTCGATGGTGAAGTCGACGTGGCCGGGCGTGTCGATGATGTTGAGCCGCTTGCCGTTCCAGAACGCGGTGGTCGCGGCCGACGTGATCGTGATGCCGCGCTCCTGCTCCTGCTCCATGAAGTCCATGGTCGCGGCGCCTTCGTGCACCTCGCCGATCTTGTGGCTCTTGCCGGTGTAGTAGAGGATCCGCTCCGTGGTCGTGGTCTTGCCGGCATCGATGTGCGCCATGATGCCGAAATTGCGGTAGTCCTCGATCGGATGGGCGCGGGGCATGGGGATCAGCTGTCCTTCATCTGTTGGCTGGCCCGTCACCAGCGGTAATGCGAGAATGCCCGGTTGGCTTCCGCCATCCGGTGCGTGTCCTCGCGTTTCTTGACGGCGTTCCCCCTGTTGTTGGATGCGTCGAGCAGCTCGGCGGAGAGCCGCTCGGTCATCGTCTTTTCGCTGCGCTCGCGCGCCGCGGCGATGATCCAGCGGATGCCGAGCGCCTGGCGCCGCGAGGTGCGCACTTCGACCGGCACCTGATAGGTGGCGCCGCCGACGCGGCGCGAGCGCACCTCGATCGACGGCATCACGTTGTCGAGCGCCTGCTCGAACACCTTGAGCGGATCGGCCTTGGCCTTGGCCTCGATCGTGTCGAGCGCGCCGTAGACGATGGACTCCGCCACCGACTTCTTGCCCTCGTACATGATCGAATTCATGAACTTGGACACGACCAGATTCCCGTACTTCGCGTCGGGATTGATCTCGCGCTTCTCGGCACTGTGACGGCGGGACATCGATGCTCTCTCGTCTTTCTCTTCGTCACGCCCGGCCCTAGGGCCTGGCATCCTTCGCCCTACGAAGACATCGCCGGGACCAAGCCGGCGATGACCCGATTACTTCGGCCGCTTCGCTCCGTACTTCGACCGACGCTGCTTGCGGTTCTTCACGCCCTGGGTGTCGAGCACGCCGCGCAGGATGTGGTAGCGCACGCCCGGCAGGTCCTTGACGCGGCCGCCGCGGATCATCACCACCGAGTGCTCCTGCAGATTGTGGCCCTCGCCCGGGATGTAGCCGATCACCTCGAAGCCGTTGGTCAGACGCACCTTGGCGACCTTGCGCAGCGCCGAATTCGGCTTCTTCGGCGTCGTGGTGTAGACGCGCGTGCAGACGCCGCGCTTCTGCGGGCTCTGCTGCAGCGCCGGCACCTTCTTCTTCGCCTTCTGCACCACCCGCGGCTTGCGGATCAGCTGATTGATGGTCGGCATCGTTGGCCTTCAGCTTGCGCGCAAGGCGTCGCGCCCGCGCATCGGATGCGGCCCGGACCCGCGCGCAAAACGAAATCGCGCCATCCGCCCCGGCGGCGGAAGACGCTTGTTGGTTCAGAGGACCACGACGCCGAGCGCCGCGGTCATGCACCCAGTGATCTGACAATCGTTCGACGTCAGCGGCAGCGTTTGAGCTTCATTCGTCGAGGCTCGGAGCGCCCCATCCGCAGCCAAAAAAGATCAGCGATCTCAATGGTTTAGCGGATTTCGGGGGCAGGCCGTTCCGACGGGCGAAGCTCACCGCCTGCCGAAAGTCCGGCGTATTTATCGGCGGCTGTCCGGGGTGTCAAGGCGGAAACGGCCGAAATAACTGCGGTTTTTCGCACTTCCGGCGGCGCCGACAAGAGCTGAGGGGCCGCCTCGCGGCGGCCCCTCGATTCTGAGCCTCTCTAAAGGCGCCTCGAGCTATTCCGCCGCCGGCAGCGCCGCCGGCTCCGCTGCCGGCGCGCGGCCGCGGCCGGCGCCGCCTCGGCGGCCTTGGCCGCCTCCTTCTCGCGCTCGTCGAGGATGAGCTGGTCGCGCTTGGTCGCAACCTCGCGCAGCTGGTTCATCATGGCGCCGGTGCCGGCCGGGATCAGGCGGCCGACGATGACGTTCTCCTTGAGCCCGTCGAGCGTGTCGGCCTTGCCGTTGACGGCGGCCTCGGTCAGCACGCGCGTGGTCTCCTGGAACGACGCCGCCGAGATGAACGAGCGGGTCTGCAGGCTCGCCTTGGTGATGCCGAGCAGCACCGGGTGCGCGGTCGCGGGCTTCTTGCCCTCGGCCACGAACTTGGCGTTGATCTCGTCGAACTCGATCTTGTCGATCTGCTCGCCCTGGATCATGTCGGTCTCGCCGACGTCGTCGATCTCGACCTTCTGCAGCATCTGGCGAACGATCACCTCGATGTGCTTGTCGTTGATCGACACGCCCTGCAGCCGGTAGACCTCCTGGATCTCGTTGACGAGGTAGTTCGCAAGCTCCTCGACGCCCTTGATCGCCAGGATGTCGTGCGGCGCCGGATTGCCCTCGACGATGTAGTCGCCCTTCTCGATCGCGTCGCCGTCCTGCAGGTGGATGTGCTTGCCCTTCGGGATCAGATACTCCACGGGCTCCACGTCCTTGTCGTTCGACACGATGTTGATCCGCCGCTTGTTCTTGTAGTCGCGGCCGAACTGCACCGTGCCGGACATCTCGGCGATGATGGCGGCCTCCTTCGGCCGGCGCGCCTCGAACAGCTCCGCCACCCGCGGCAGACCGCCGGTGATGTCGCGCGTCTTGGCGCTTTCGGTCGGGATGCGGGCGATCACGTCGCCGGCCTTCACCTTGGCGCCGGGATCGGCGGACAGGATGGCGTCGACCGCCAGCATGTAGCGGGCGTCGCCGCCGCGGGCGAGCTTGAGGATCTTGCCGTCCTTGCCCTTGATCACGATCGCCGGCCGCAGGTCGGCGGCCCGGCTCGACGTGCGCCAGTCGGTCACCACGCGCTTGGCGATGCCGGTCGACTCGTCGACCGTCTCCGACATCGACTGGCCTTCGACCAGGTCCTCGAACGCGACCGTGCCCTCGGCCTCGGTCAGGATCGGCCGGGTGTACGGATCCCACTCGGCGATGCGCTGGCCGCGCTTGACGTCCTGACCGTCCTCGATGCGCATCCGCGCGCCGTTCTGGATGCGGTGCACCGCGCGCTCGGTGCCGTCGGGATCGACCACGGCGACCACGATGCTGCGGCCCATGGCGATCCAGTTCGCCGTCGGTGTTCTTGACGACCGCGTTCTTGCCCTTGGTCTTGATCCTGATCTTGCCGTCGAAGTTCGACTCGATGAACGACTGCTCCGAGATCTGCGCAGCGCCGCCGATGTGGAACGTGCGCATGGTGAGCTGGGTGCCCGGCTCGCCGATCGACTGCGCCGCGATCACGCCGACCGCCTCGCCCATGTTGACCGGCGTGCCGCGGGCGAGATCGCGCCCGTAGCACATGCCGCAGACGCCGTTGACGTTCTCGCAGGTCAGCACCGAGCGGATGCGCAGCTCCTGCACGTTGGCCGCCGACGATCGCCTCGACCTCCGGCTCGCCGAGCAGCGTGCCGTTCTTGACGACGATCTTGTGGCTCGACGGATCGCGCACGTCCTCGGCCGTGGTGCGGCCCGAGGATGCGGCTCGCGAGCGAGGCCACGACCGTGCCGGCGTCGATGATGGCGCGCACCTTGATGCCGCCCGTCGTGCCGCAGTCTTCAGTCGTGATGATGCAGTCCTGCGCCACGTCGACGAGACGCCGCGTCAGGTAGCCCGAGTTGGCGGTCTTGAGCGCGGTGTCGGCGAGGCCCTTGCGCGCGCCGTGCGTCGAGTTGAAGTACTCGAGCACCGACAGGCCCTCCTTGAAGTTGGAGATGATCGGGCTCTCGATGATCTCGCCCGAGGGCTTCGCCATCAGGCCGCGCATGCCGGCAAGCTGGCGCATCTGCGCGGGCGAGCCGCGCGCGCCGGAGTGCGCCATCATGTAGATCGAGTTGACCTGGGCCTCGCGGCCGTCCGCACCCTTCTTGACCGCCGAGATTTCCTTCATCATCGCTTCGGCGATCTGGTCGGTGGACTTCGACCAGGCGTCGACCACCTTGTTGTACTTCTCGCCCTGCGTGATCAGGCCGTCGTTGTACTGCTGCTCGAAGTCCTTGGCGACCTGGCGGGTGCTGGTCGACGATCTCCCACTTCGTCTGCGGCACCACCATGTCGTCCTTGCCGAACGAGATGCCGGCCTTGAACGCGTGGTGGAAGCCCAGCGCCATGATGCGGTCGCAGAAGATCACGGTCTCCTTCTGCCCGCAGTGGCGGTAGACCGTGTCGATCATGCCGGAGATTTCCCGCTTGGTCATGAGCTTGTTCACGACGTCGAAGGAAACCTTCGAAGACTGCGGCAGCACCTGGCCGAGCAGCGCGCGACCGGGCGTGGTCTCGTACCACTTGTGCACCGGTTCGCCCTTCTCGTCGACGCCCTGCCAGCGGTACTTGATCTTGCTGTGCAGACCGACGGCCTCTCATGCAGCGCGTGCTCGATCTCGGCGATGTCGCGATAGTAGCCGCGCAGCGTGTCGCACCTTCTTGGGGTCGCGCTTGAGCTCCTCTCGCTGAACCACTGCTTGCTTCCACTCGCCCGATGCCGCCGTCCGACATGATCGAGAGGTAGTAGAGGCCGAGCACGATATCCTGCGACGGCACGATGATCGGCGAGCCGTTCGCCGGATGCAGGATGTTGTTGGTGGACATCATCAGCACGCGCGCTTCGAGCTGCGCTTCGAGCGACAGCGGCACGTGCACGGCCATCTGGTCGCCGTCGAAGTCGGCGTTGAACGCGGCGCAGACCAGCGGATGCAGCTGGATCGCCTTGCCCTCGATCAGCACCGGCTCGAACGCCTGAATGCCGAGGCGGTGCAAGGTCGGCGCGCGGTTGAGCAGCACCGGATGTTCGCGGATCACCTCGTCGAGGATATCCCAAACCTCCGGCTTCTCCTTCTCGACGAGCTTCTTGGCCTGCTTCACCGTGGTGGACAGACCCTTGGCGTCGAGCCGCGAATAGATGAACGGCTTGAACAGTTCGAGCGCCATCTTCTTCGGCAGCCCGCACTGGTGCAGCTTGAGCTCCGGGCCGACCACGATCACCGAGCGGCCGGAATAGTCGACGCGCTTGCCGAGCAGGTTCTGCCGGAACCGGCCCTGCTTGCCCTTGAGCATGTCGGCGAGCGACTTCAGCGGCCGCTTGTTGGCGCCGGTGATGACGCGGCCGCGGCGGCCGTTGTCGAACAGCGCGTCGACCGCTTCCTGCAGCATCCGCTTCTCGTTGCGGATGATGATGTCGGGCGCGCGCAGCTCGATCAGCCGCTTCAGGCGGTTGTTGCGGTTGATGACGCGGCGATAGAGGTCGTTCAGGTCGGAGGTCGCGAACCGGCCGCCATCGAGCGGGACGAGCGGACGCAGGTCCGGCGGGATCACCGGCACCTGGGTCAGGATCATCCACTCCGGCTTGTTGCCGGACTGGGTGAACGCTTCGATCAGCTTGAGCCGCTTGGCGAGCTTCTTCGGCTTGAGGTCGGACTTCGACTCGATGATCTCCTGGCGCAGGTCGGCCGCCATCTTCTCGAGGTCGAGCGCCTTCAGCATCTCGCGGATCGCTTCCGCGCCGATCTGCGCGGTGAAGCTGTCGGCGCCGTACTGCTCCTGCGCCTTGAGATACTCGTCCTCGCTCAGACAGCTGGCGATCCTGCAGCGGGGTGAGCCCCGGCTCCAGCACCACGTAGTATTCGAAGTACAGAATCCGCTCGAGGTCCTTCAGCGTCATGTCGAGCAGAAGGCCGATCCGGCGACGGCAGCGACTTCAGGAACCAGATATGGGCGACCGGGGCGGCGAGCTCGATGTGGCCCATGCGCTCGCGCCGCACCCGGCTGAGCGTAACCTCGACCGAGCACTTCTCGCAGATGATGCCCTTGTACTTCATGCGCTTGTACTTGCCGCACAAGCACTCGTAGTCCTTGATCGGGCCGAAGATACGCGCGCAGAACAGGCCGTCACGCTCGGGCTTGAAGGTACGGTAGTTGATGGTCTCCGGCTTTTTGATCTCGCCGTAGGACCAGGACAGAATCTTCTCCGGGCTCGCGATCGAAATCCGGATTTGGTCGAAGACCTGCGCCGGGACCTGCGGGCTGAAGAGATTCATGATTTCTTGGTTCATCGTCGTCTCCGCTTGCCGACCGCTGTCGGCCGCTGAAAATTCCCAATCTTTTCCGCTGTCATCGCCGGGCATAGCCGTCCGGAGGACGGCGTCGCTTCGCTCGCCTATGCCCGTCGATCCCGCTCAGGAAGGCATGTGCCGGCCTGACCGGGATGGCCGGGACAAGCCCGGCCATGACGCCCAGTGCGGGGCAGGCGTCCTGCCCCGCGCCACATCACTCCGCCGCCTCGGCCGTGCCATCGCCGCGCTGCTGCTTGGAATTGTGCAGATCGACGTTAAGGCCGAGCGACCGCATCTCCTTGACCAGCACGTTGAAGCTTTCCGGGATGCCGGCCTCGAACGTGTCGTCGCCGCGCACGATGGCCTCGTAGACCTTGGTGCGCCCGGCGACGTCGTCCGACTTCACTGTCAGCATCTCCTGCAGCGTGTAGGCTGCGCCGTAGGCTTCTAGCGCCCAGACCTCCATTTCGCCGAAGCGCTGACCGCCGAACTGCGCCTTGCCGCCCAGCGGCTGCTGAGTGACGAGCGAGTACGGGCCAATCGAGCGTGCGTGGATCTTGTCGTCCACGAGGTGATGGAGCTTGAGCATATAGATGTAGCCCACGGTCACCTTGCGGTCGAACTGGTCACCGGTGCGGCCGTCGAACACCGTCACCTGCCCCGAATGGTCGAGACCGGCGAGATCGAGCATATGCTCGATGTCAGCTTCCTTTGCGCCGTCGAACACCGGCGTCGCGATCGGAACGCCGTGACGCAGGTTGGTGCCGAGTTCGACGAGGGCGTCCTCGCCGAGCGACTTGATGGTTTCGTCCTCGCCATAGACCTTCTTGAGCGTGTCCTTCAAGGCTCGCACGTCCCGTTTCGCGTAGTAGGCGTCGACCGCCTGCCCGATGCGGGCGCCGAGGCCGGCACAGGCCCAGCCCAGGTGCGTCTCCAGGATCTGGCCCACGTTCATGCGGCTCGGAACGCCGAGCGGATTGAGCACGATATCGACGTGGATGCCGTCCTCCAGGAACGGCATGTCCTCGATCGGGACGATCTTCGACACCACGCCCTTGTTGCCGTGACGACCGGCCATCTTGTCGCCCGGCTGGATCTTGCGCTTCACCGCGACGAAGACCTTGACCATCTTCATCACGCCGGGCGGCAGCTCATCGCCACGCTGCAGCTTCTCGACCTTGTCGAGGAAGCGCTGCTCGAGACCCCGCTTGCTGTCGTCGTACTGCTTGCGGATCGCCTCAATCTCGCTCATCAGCTTGTCGTTGGGCGAGGCGAACTGCCACCACTGCGCGCGCGGGTACTCTTCCAGCACCGCCTTGGTGATCTTCGAGTCCTTCTTGAAGCCCTTCGGGCCGGCGATGCCCTGGCGGCCTTCCAGCATCTCGGCGAGACGGCCGAAGACGTTGCGATCGAGGATCGCCTGCTCGTCGTCGCGGTCCTTGGCGAGCCGCTCGATCTCTTCACGCTCGATTGCGAGCGCGCGCTCGTCCTTGTCGACACCGTGGCGGTTGAACACGCGCACCTCGACGACGGTGCCCTGCACCCCGGGCGGCACCCGGAGCGAGGTATCGCGAACGTCGCTCGCCTTCTCGCCGAAGATCGCGCGGAGCAGCTTTTCCTCCGGCGTCATCGGGCTTTCGCCCTTCGGCGTGATCTTGCCGCACAGAATATCGCCCGCACGCACCTCGGCGCCGATGTAGACGATGCCGGCCTCGTCGAGGTTCTTCAGCGCCTCTTCGGAAACATTCGGGATGTCGCGGGTGATTTCCTCGGGCCCGAGCTTGGTGTCGCGCGCCATCACCTCGAATTCCTCGATGTGGATGGACGTGAACACGTCGTCTTTGACGATCCGCTCGGACAGCAGGATCGAGTCCTCGAAGTTGTACCCATTCCAAGGCATGAACGCGACCAAGACGTTCCGCCCGAGCGCGAGCTCACCGAGCTCGGTCGAAGGACCGTCTGCGATGATATCACCGCGCCGCACCTGATCACCGACCTTCACCAGCGGACGCTGGTTAATGCAGGTGTTCTGGTTGGAGCGCTGGAACTTCATCAGCCGGTAGATGTCGACGCCGGGCTTGGCCGGGTCGGTCTCGCCGGTGGCGCGGATGACGATTCGGGTGGCGTCCACCTGGTCGATCACGCCGGTGCGGCGGGCCGCGATCGCGGCGCCCGAGTCACGGGCGACCACGCCTTCCATGCCGGTACCGACGAACGGCGCCTCGGCGCGGACCAGCGGCACCGCTTGGCGCTGCATGTTCGAGCCCATCAAGGCGCGGTTGGCGTCATCGTTCTCCAGGAACGGGATCAGCGCGGCGGCCACCGAAACGAGCTGTTTCGGCGACACGTCCATATAGTCGACCTTTTCGCGCGGCACCTGCAGCACATCGCCCGCGTGGCGACACACGATCAGGTCTTCGGTGAAACGCCCGCGGTTGTCGATCAGAGCGTTGGCCTGTGCCACCGTGTAGCGCGCCTCTTCCATCGCCGAGAGGTAGATCACCTCGTCGGTGACGCGGCCGTCCTTGACCTTACGATAGGGCGTTTCGACGAAGCCGTACTTGTTCACGCGCGCGTAGGTCGCGAGCGAATTGATCAGGCCGATGTTCGGCCCTTCCGGCGTCTCGATCGGGCAGATGCGGCCGTAGTGGGTCGGGTGCACGTCGCGCACCTCGAAGCCCGCGCGCTCGCGCGTGAGTCCGCCCGGACCGAGCGCCGACAACCTGCGCTTGTGGGTGATCTCGGACAGCGGGTTAGTCTGGTCCATGAACTGGCTGAGCTGCGAGGAGCCAAAGAACTCGCGCACCGCAGCGGCCGCCGGCTTGGCGTTGATCAGGTCCTGCGGCATGACGGTGTCGATGTCCACCGACGACATGCGCTCCTTGATCGCGCGCTCCATGCGCAGCAGGCCGATCCGGTACTGGTTCTCCATCAGTTCGCCGACCGAGCGCACCCGGCGATTGCCGAGATGGTCGATGTCGTCGATCTCGCCCTTGCCGTCGCGCAGGTCGAGCAGCGTGCGGATAACCGCGATGATGTCTTCCTTGCGGAGGATGCGCACGGTGTCGGGCGCGTCGAGGTCGAGCCGCATGTTCATCTTGACGCGGCCGACCGCTGACAGGTCGTAGCGCTCGCCGTCGAAGAACAGCGAGTTGAACATCGCCTGTGCGGTGTCGAGGGTCGGCGGCTCGCCCGGGCGCATGACGCGATAGATGTCGAACAGCGCGTCCTCGCGCGTCATGTTCTTGTCGACCGCAAGCGTGTTGCGGATGTAGGCACCGACGTTGACGTGGTCGATGTCGAGGATCGGGATTTCCTTGTAGCCCGCCTCGTTCAGCACCTTGAGCGACTTCTCGGTGATCTCGTCGCCGGCCTCGGCGTAGATTTCGCCGGTCTTGGCGTTGACGAGGTCCTCAGCGATGTAATGACCAATCAGTTCGTCGTCGGTCATGCGGAGCGCCTTGAGCCCCTTCTCCTGGAGCTGACGCGCCTGACGAACCGTAATCTTGTGGCCGGCCTCGACCACGACACGGCCGGAGTCGGCGTCCACGAGATCATTGACCGCCTTGTAGCCCTTCAGGCGGTTGGCGTCGAAAGGCACGCGCCATCCGTCCTTCTGCCGCTTGTAGGGCACCTGCTTGTAGAACGTGTTGAGGATGGTCTCGCCGTCCATGCCGAGCGCAAACAGCAGCGACGTCACCGGAATCTTGCGCCGACGGTCGATGCGAGCATGCACGATGTCTTTGGCGTCGAACTCGATGTCGAGCCAGGAGCCGCGATACGGAATGATGCGTGCGGCAAACAGCAGCTTGCCCGACGAGTGGGTCTTGCCCTTGTCGTGATCGAAGAACACGCCCGGCGAGCGGTGCATCTGCGACACGATCACACGCTCGGTGCCATTGACGATGAACGTGCCGTTGTTCGTCATCAGCGGGATGTCGCCCATGTAGACATCCTGCTCCTTGATGTCTTTCACGGACTTCGCGCCGGTCTCCTCGTCGATATCGAACACGATCAGCCGCAGCGTCACCTTGAGTGGCGCGGCATAGGTCATGCCGCGCTGGCGGCATTCGTCGACGTCGTACTTCGGCGCTTCGAATTCGTACTTGACGAATTCGAGCATCGAGGTGTTGGAGAAGTCGGAGATCGGGAACACCGACTTGAACACGGCCTGCAGGCCTTCGTCGGGCCGCCCGCCGGCCGGCTCCTTCACCAGCAGGAACTGGTCATAGGATGCCTTCTGAACCTCGATGAGGTTCGGCATTTCTGCGACTTCGTGGATTTTTCCGAAAAATTTCCTAACGCGCTTGCGACCCGTGAACGTCTGCGCCATCGTGCTCTCTCTGTTGTCGTCCGGCAGTCGTTTGTTTATTTGGCAGCCAGGACAACTCTCCGGAAAGCCGCAATCCATCGCGACTGTCCGGACAGGCGTACGAATGCCCATCTTCTAGACGATTCGGTTGGTCCGAACCGCCGCGCTTGCTTCGCCGCCCGGCGAAGGCGGCAATTCTGGCTTCCCGGCGCCAAAATCGCCGACTTGGTGCTGGCAATCCCCGCATATCGGCACGCTTGCGGGGATTTGCAACCTCTCGCCTCCTGAGATGGCCGGGTTTGGCCCGCCCATCCACGCTTTACCTTCTAGCCACTTCCTTGCAGGCCAGCGATGCTTCGCCAGCAGGTTGGAACCGCGGTCCTGTTTCCTCCCAGAAGCCCCTGCTGGCAGACGCTTACTTCAGCTCGACCTTGGCACCCGCCTTTTCGAGGGTGACCTTGATCTTTTCTGCCTCTTCCTTATTCACACCCTCCTTCACGGGCTTCGGCGCGCCCTCGACCAGGTCCTTGGCCTCCTTCAGGCCGAGGCCCGTCAGTGCACGCACCTCTTTGATGACTTCGATCTTCTTGTCGCCGATGGCGGCAAGCACCACCGTGAACTCGGTCTTCTCCTCGACGGGGGCGGCGCCGCCGGCAGCCCCAGGAGCTGCGGCAACCGCGACCGCGGCCGCGGCCGTGACGCCCCACTTCTCTTCAAGCATCTTGGCGAGTTCGGCCGCCTCGAGCACCGTGAGCTTGGACAGGTCATCAACGATTTTGGACAGTTCAGCCATAAGTCAGTTCCTTTTTCGGTTCGAACACATCGAGATTGGAGGAAGGCCTCACGCGGTTTGGCCCTTGTCGGCATAGGCCTGGACCACACGGGCAACCTTCGCCGCGGGGGCGTTGATCACCTGAGCAATCTTGGTCGCCGGCGCCTGGATCAGGCCGACGATCTTGGCCCTGAGCTCGTCGAGCGACGGCAAGGACGCGAGCGCCTTGACGCCGTTTGGATCGAGCGCGGTCTTGCCCATCGCCCCACCCAGGATCACGAACTTCTCGTGTGCCTTGGCAAAGTCGACGGCGACCTTGGACGCGCCCACGGGATCGCTGGAATAGGCGATCACGGTCGGCCCCTTCAGCAGGGAGCCGATGCTGGCAACGTCCGTGCCTTCAAGAGCGATCTTGGCGAGGCGGTTCTTGGCGACCTTGACCGTAGTGCCCGCCTGCTTCGCCTGCCTGCGCAGGGTCTGCATCTGGGCTACGGTCAGGCCGGCATAGTGAGCCACGACGACGGTGTTCGCGGTCTTGAATACCCCGTTCAACTCCGTCACGAGCTCCTGCTTTGCCGCTCGTTCCACTGCAAGCTCTCTCCGGTTTGGCGACCCGTGCCGATTGCGGACACGGCGCCGCCGGTTGCGACAGCCGTCCCGACCTCACGCATGCCGTGCGGGCAGAACGACGCTCTCTGCCCTGCCCCCTGGCGCGGGTTTCACCGCTCCAGGTCCATAGGTTCGAACCGAAAACGGACCGCATGTGCTGCGGCCGCTCAGCCTTACCCGTCTGTGCAGGCGTTCGATTAAGCCGGCCATCCCGGCGCCTGCAGTCTTGGACAGGACGCGCGCCCTCGGAAAACCGCGATCTCTCCCCTACCCCTTCAGATGTCCCGGAGGATGTCCAAGAGGAATTGGTTCCTGACTGCCTGATTTCTGTGGAAGCGCACAAAGGCGCGCCGACAAGCTAGGCCGGCACGCCCGTGCGCGTTATTTAGAACGTCTGAGCCGAATTGCCAAGCGCAAAGTTGACGGCGGCCATCCCCGGAGGAAGCCCCACAGGGCCTCGCCTGCGTCCTAGCTGATCGAGGCGCAAGGCGTGGACGCCATTGCAACCACCATCGCCGGTCGATTTCATATGAAATGGCAGCGATCGAGTTGTGTCGCCTCGCTGCCCGCACACTCGTCCATCAAGAACAAGGCGTAGCCATGGCCAGCAGCGCAGACCGCATCCTCACCACCCATGTCGGCAGCCTGGTGCGGCCGCCGAAGCTCGTCGAATTCCTAAAGCTCATCGAAGCCGGCCAAGTCTACGACAAGGCCGCCTACGAGACTTGCCTCAAGGAATTGATCGAGGAGGTCGTGCGCCAGCAGGTCGAGGCCGGCGTCGACATCGTCAGCGATGGCGAGTTCAGCAAGGGGCGCAACTGGGCCTTCTATATCCACGACCGGATCAGCGGGATTTCGACCCGCGACGCTACGCCGGAGGAAATGCGGGACCCGCTGACCTCGGCCGGCGGCGGCCAGGACATGCGGGCCTTCCCGGAGTTCTATGCCGAGTACAATCGCACAACGGGACTCGGCGCCCGTCTCGGCAAGCGTTTCGTCGTCAGCAGCGCGCTCGTCTACAACGACGCGACAGTGAAGCGCGATATCGCAACGCTGAAAGGCGCCGTCGCCAAGGCGAACGCCAACGCCGCATTCCTGCCGGTGGTGGCGCCCGCGAGCGCGCTGCCTGGCGCCAAGAACGAGCACTACGCCGACGAGAAGGCGCTCTTGTTCGCGCTCGCCGACTGCCTGCACCAGGAATACAAGGCCATCGTCAATGCCGGCCTCTCTGTGCAAGTCGACGACGCCTTCCTGCCCTACATGCACGAGCGGATGGTGCCGCCGATGGGCGAGGCGCAATACCGCGACTGGGCGCAACTTCGCATCGATGCGCTGAACCATGCGCTGCGCGGCATCCCCATGGAGCGTTCCCGCTATCACATCTGCTGGGGGAGTTGGAACGGGCCGCACGCCTTCGACGTACCGCTGAAGGACATCGTTGACCTGCTGCTGCAGGTCAATGTCGGGCACTACAGCGTCGAGCAGGCCAACCCGCGTCACGAACACGAATGGACGGTCTGGCAGAGCGTCAAGCTGCCCGCCGGCAAGAAGCTCATTCCCGGCGTCATCAGCCACGCCACCAACATCGTCGAGCATCCGGAACTGGTGGCGCAGCGGCTGGTGCGGCTTGCAAAGATCGTCGGCCGCGAGAACGTGCTCGGCGGCACCGATTGCGGCTTCGCTCAGAGCCCGTTCGCGCAGCGCGTTCACCCGTCGATCATGTGGGCCAAGCTGCGTTCGCTCGCCGAGGGCGCGCGGCTTGCGAGCGCCGAGCTTTGGGGGAAGAAGAGCGCGGCGTGAGCGCTGTCGGCACTAGCTCGCCGCCACCGCCAGCACGCCGGCCACCATGATCGCGGACAGCACCGTGAACGCAGTGACGTTCACGTCCCATCGCCAGTGCGTCGGCCCGACCGGCGGCTTGAATGGCGGATATCCGTTGCTGTCGTACAGCGACCCGCCGAACATCGGGCGGGCAAACACCGCCGCAAAGAATGCCCCGTAGATCGCAGCGCTGATCGCCGCCGCGAGATAGAGGCGCTCCAGCGGCCTCGGCCCATCGACCCAGATCAGGTAAAGCGCGACCAGTCCCACTCCGGCATAGGAAAGGATTTGCCAGACCACATGGAAGCGCGCATGCGGCGTCCAGTTGGGATTGGTCGCATGCGTCTTGTTGAAATCGGCCTTGATGGTGACCACCGCGTAGCCGAGAATCGTGAGCGTCAGAAGTATCCTTGCGAGCGTCTGCATCGATCTCCCCCCATGGCCCGGGTTGCCGACGTCAACCGACTTTCTGCCCGACGAAGTCGGTTAGTTCCTTGCGCGTGGTGTCGGGCGCGAACCAGATGAACAATGGCGCGAGCAACAGGAATGACAGCGCCAGCAGCGGCAGGCCAGTGGCGACCGAATAGGCGGTCGCAATCCAGCCCATAATCAGCGGCGCGGTCGAGGCAGCGGCGAGCCCGAAGGTGAAGGACGCGCCGACGGCGGTGCCGCGGATTTGGGTCGGGAACAACTCGGCTGTATAGCCGAGCCCAGTCCCGAAGCTTCCTGTGATCAGGAAGTTCGTCACCAGCCCGACCCAGAATAGGCTTGTCGGGGTCTCGCAATAGCCCATCACCACGAGGAGGATCGCGGCCGGGACGGCAAATGCCGGGATAACCCAGCGCCGGCCGAACATGTCGCACAGCCAGCCGCAGAGCCAGTAGGCGGCGATGGCGCAAGCCATCCAGATCGTAAGATACGTGCCCATGACCTGGAAGCCGAGCTTGCGCTCGGTGGCGAGATAGAACGGCATCCAGGCGGACCAGCCGATCCAGGTGAACAGGTAGAAGAAGTAGACCAGCGAGGCGATCGTCATTTCGCGCGGGTACTGGCGCGCGGGCGCGAAGATGTCGAGCTGCTTCTTCAGTCCCTCCTTCAGCATCTGCGACGTGACGCGCTCGTAACGCGGGCTTTCCTTGATGCCGATCCGGATCCAGAGCACCAGCAGCGCCGGCAGAATGCCGAGGAAGTAGAGCGAGCGCCAACCCCAGATCGGCACCACGACAAGCGCCGCGGCCGAGCACAGCATGTAGCCGAGCGGATAGCCGCCAACGAGGCCGCCGAGCGCCGTGGCGCGCCATTTGGTCGGCGCGGTCTCAGTGACCATCAGCATGCCGACCGGATTCTCGCCGGCGAGCGCGATGCGGGTCAGCGAACTAAAGATCAGCAGCATGACCCAGCCGGTCGAGAAGCCGGTGAGCCCGGTCAGGACCGAATAGCCGAGGATCGACCAGATCAGCGCTGGCTTGCGACCGTAGAGATCGGCCAGCACCGGAAACAGGAACGTGCCGATCAAACCGACCCAGCGCGAAACCGTGGTGACGAAGCCCATGGTCGCGGGCGTGATGCCCCACTCCTTGATCAGGAGCGGCGTGACGAGCTGCATGATGGTGGCTTCGTAGATGTCGAACGCCCAGCCGAGGATGCAGATCGTCGAGCACTTTGGCGTTGTAACTGTTCCACCCGTCGGTGGAGGTCGCCTGCGGCGCGGCGGCGGCAGGCTGGTCGAAGTGCTCGACATGGCGCTCCCCTTCCCATCGGCCCGCTCTTTCGGCGGATGGGGCAAGCCTGCGCCCCGGCAACGAGACCGTCAAGGCAGGACAGAGCCTGCGAGGGAGTTGGCCCGCGAGGGCCTGCCATGCGGCCGTGGGTCAGCCTCCGAGGAAGGCGTGCACCGTCTTGACCACGGCGTCCGGCTGTTCGAGGTGCGGCAGATGTCCGGCATTCTCGACCATCTCGACGCGCGAGCCGGCGATGCGCTTGGCGAATTCCTGCGCGTAAGCCGCGGCGATGATGCCGTCGGACTTGCCCCACACGATCAGCGTCGGCGCCGCGATGCGATGCGCGCGGCGGCTGAAGCCGCGATCGGCGATCGGCCAGACGAACTTGCCGGTGCAGGCCTGCGACCAAACAAGTTGCGAGAGCGACATCGAGGCGCGCATCGGGATCGCTCGGAACCGCGAAAAAGCGCTTCGCCGCCTCGCCTTCGGGATCGGCGAACAGCGTCGCCCGGCGCGCCTTCTCGCGCGATCACCATCCAGTTCTTCACCGGAAGGTCGTCGCGCCACAAGCCGACCGGATCGACCAGGACGAGTCGGCCGACCGACCGCGGTGCCGCCGCCGCGATCTCGGCCGCGAGCAGCGCGCCGAACGAGTGGCCGGCGATCGCCGGCGCGGAGAGCTCCAGGCGGTCGAAGCAGCTCGCCGTGGTAGACGGCGAGATCGTGCCAGCCAACGAGCGCGTGCACGCCGTCGGGATCGCCGCCGCGTGGTGCCGGGAAACCGCGGCGCGTAGACCGTGTTGCCGGCGGCCAGTCGCTCGATGAACGGGCGATCCTGGTTCAGCCCCCACGGCCCATGCAGCCAGACCAGCGGCGGACCCTTGCCGCTGATCTCCACTTCGGTCTCGACCCGGTCCTGCCAAAGCTTGAGCCGGCGCACGTCGATGGTTTGCCATGTCGCGTGCGCTCAGGACCGCGGCGGCCATCGCGGGCGCGGCAGCGACCGGGCGCTTGGCGCGCAGGCGTTCGGGCCACCAGCGGTCCTCGTACTTGTCGTCCCATAGCGGGGCGAGATGCGGCAGCACCTCGCGCGCGAACAGGTCGATGTTGCGCTTGGTCAGGTCGGTCGGCATCGAGCCGAAATGCAGCAGCGTCAGCAGATGCCCGATGCGCAGCCGCTTGACGCCGTCGAGCAGCTTCTCGCGCACGGTCTTCGGGCTGCCGACCACGATGAAGCCGCGCTCGAAGAAGTCCTTGGCCTTGAGTTCGCGCAGGTTGATCGAGGAGCGGATCGTGCCGCGCAGCGCCGACAACATTCCGTCGTATTCGAGGCAGCCGGGGATCTGCTGGTAGTGCGGCGCCGATGTAGAGCAGCTTGTTGAAGAAGTATTCGCCGTGCGGGCCGTAGATGCGCTCGGCCTCGGCGTCGGTGTCGGCGACGCCGATGAGTTGCAGGAAGCTGTAGCGGTAGGGATTGTCGTCGCGGCCCTTGCGCGCGCAGGTGTCCCAATAGCGGTCGCTCACCTCCTCGGCCGACTTCAGGCCGTAGTAGCTGAGATGGCAGAAGCAGTGGTCGTGATCGACGACGTAGTCGGCGGTCCCGGAGATGCCCGCGCCCGGAATCCAGATCGGCGGATGCGGCTGCTGGATCGGCCGCGGCCAGAGGTTCACCATGCCGAGCTGGTAGTGCTTGCCGTTCCAGGCGAACACCTCCTTCGCCGACCAGGCCTTGATCACGAGCGCCAGCGCCTCGCGATAGCGCTCGCGCTGCTCGATCGGCACAACGCCGTTCGAGAGCACGGCGTCCGCCGGCAGGCCGGTCGGAAATCCGGCCACCAGCCGTCCGCCGCTGATGCAGTCGAGCATCGCGTATTCCTCGGCGATGCGGGTCGGCGGCGTGGTCGAGGGCAGCGTCGAGCCGAGCTGGATGATCGGCGATGTTCTGGCCGTTGGTCGCCCGCGCCAGCACCGCACCCATGATGCTCGGGTTTGCCATGAAGCCGTAGACGTTCTGGTGATGCTGGTTGGTGCACAGCCCATGCATGCCGGCCTTCGCCGCAAACAGCATCTCGTCGAGCGTCGCGTTGTAGAACTGCACCGACCTTGTCGCGGTCGGCGACGTCGAACCAGATCGGTTCGATGTACGCCGAGTTGTACCGCTGTTCGAAATCGGCAGGCAGGTCCCGATAGGGCATCAGGTGGAACATGCAGACTTTCACGGCGCACCTCCGTCGGCTTTGGGCGAAATGGTACGACGCCGCTTGCGGTAGCTCAACGTCGCATCACGGCAAGCGCTCTGCGCTGTGCGACCGGATGACCTGCAAGATCGTCATTGTCCGGGTGCGACAGAATGCGCCAAAGGCGGCGTGATCGACGGCCACTGCCTCGAGTGCTAGCGTTAGCGCAAAAGGCAAAAGGGAGGATCGTCGTGAGGGACCGCCGCCAAGTTTTGGCGCTTGCATCGTATGCGTTGCCGGTCCTGTTCGGCGCGACAGCGCCCGCGGGCGCGCAAACCGACAGCTTCCCTACGCGGCCGATCACGATCGTGGTGCCGTTCCCGCCGGGTGGCTCATCGGACGTGGTGACACGCCTGGTCGCGCAGAGGCTCGGCGAAAACCTCAAGATGAACGTCGTGATCGACAACCGGGGTGGCGGAGGCGGCGTGCCTGCTGCCATCGCAATCAAGCAGGCAGCGCCGGACGGCTACACACTATTTCTTTCCAACAACGGCCTATTCGCGATCTTGCCGGCCCTGACTCCGGACATCCGTTTCGACCCCGTCAAGGACTTTCAACCGATCACCACGATGTGTCTGTTTCCGAGCGTGCTCGTGGTGCCCGCGCAATCGCCGGCGCGGAACGTCAAGGAACTGGTCGAGCTTGCCAGGTCCAAGCCCGGCGGCCTCAACTTTGCGTCCCAGGGCGTGGGCTCCGGTGGCCATATCCTGGGCGAGATGTTGCGGCTCAAGTCCGGAGCTCCGCTCGTGCACGTCCCCTATCGCGGCGCAGGCCCCGCCGTTCAGGATCTGGCAGCCGGCAACGTCGACATGCTGTTCAGCTCCTACGTCTCGGCCATCGGCCAGGTGCAGGCCGGAAAGCTGCGGGTGCTCGGGTGGTCCGCGACAAGGCGATCACCGGCGCTTCCAGAAGTTCCGACCATGGCCGAGGCCGGCTATCCGGGCGTCGAGCTTGAAGTCTGGCATGGCTTCATGGCGCCGCTTGGCACGCCGCCCGAGCTTGTGCGCAAGCTCAACGCGGAATTCATCAAGGCGGCAAAGGCGCCGGACATCATTGAGAAGGTCGCGGCGCAGGGAGTCGAAATGTACACCTCCACGCCCGACGAATTCAGCAAGCTGATCGCTGCCGACGTCGAGCGTCTGGGCAAGGTCATCCGCGACGCTGGGATCAAGGCGCAGTAGGGCAGCATAACCGCCAAAGGGAAGGAACCGATGATCGCCAGAACGCTGGGAGCAGCCTCGCTCGCGCTTGCGTTTGTCATGTCTTGGGTCACATGCGCGAGCGCGCAGGACAACTGGCCGAACCGGCCGATCCGCCTGATCGTGCCGCTGACCGCCGGCGGCGGCGTCGACATGATGGCGCGGCTGACCGCCGGGCACATCAGCAATCAGGTCGGCCAACAGGTCGTGGTCGAGAACCAGGGCGGCGCCGGCGGCACCATCGCGGCCGGCGTGGTCGCGCGCTCGGCGCCGGACGGTCACACGCTGATCTTTCAGTCGGTGTCGCAGGCCGCGGTCAATCCGTTCGCCTACAAGAAGCTGTCCTACGACCCGATCAAAGATCTGATCCCGGTCACGCTGGCCGTGACCTTTCCGCTGATCCTGATCGTCAACCCGGAGGTGCCGGCCAAGACGCTCCCCGAGCTGATCACGCTGCTCAAGGCCAACCCGGGCAAGTACAGCTACGGCAGTTCCGGGGTCGGGACGATGCCGCATCTCGCAGGCGAGCTGTTCAAGACCATGGCCGGCGTCGACGTGGTCCACGTACCCTACCGCGGCAACTCGGCGATCATGTCGGACCTGTTCGCCGGCCGCGTCTCGATCGCCTTCGACGGCCCGCCAACCCAGCTCGGCAATATCCAAGGCGGCAAGGTGCGCGCCATTGCCATGACAACGGCAGACCGCTCGCCGGTGTTGCCCGACGTGCCGACGGTCGGTGAAACCGTCCCGGGGTACGCCATCCCGTACTGGACCGCGATCTTCGCTCCGGCCGGCACACCGCCTGCGATCGTCGAGCGGATCGCCGCCGAAACCCGCAAGGCCATGCAGGATCCCGACATGGCGAAACGCCTCGGCGAGATCGGGGTGGTCGGCGTCGGCTCAAGTCCGCAAGAGCTCGATCGCTTCTGGCGGCAGCAACTCGACTATCTCGGCAAGGTCGTCAAGGAAGCCAACGTCGCCCTCGAATAGCGCCGCGGCACGCGGCCAAAAAACAAAAGTCCCGGGCCTTGAGCCCGGGACTTCTCGCGATTCGGTCAGCCAATTCTATTGCGGCTGGGGGGTAGTACCAAGCGTGCCGAGATCGACCTTCACCCCCGGCCCCATCGTCGAGGAAATCGCGACGCGATTGATGAAGGTGCCTTTGGCGCCCTGCGGCTTGGCTTTCTGCACGGCGTCCGCAAACGCGCGGATGTTCTCCACAAGCTTGTCCTCGGAGAACGACGCCTTGCCGACACCCGCCTGCACGATGCCGGCTTTCTCGACGCGGAACTCGACTGCACCGCCCTTGGCGCCCTTCACCGCGCTGGTAACGTCCATCGTTACGGTGCCGACGCGCGGATTGGGCATCAGTCCGCGTGGGCCCAGCACTTTGCCGAGCCGGCCAACGAGACCCATCATGTCCGGCGTCGCAATGCAGCGATCGAAGTCGATCTGGCCGGCGTTGACCTTGTCGACCAGGTCCTCAGCACCGACCACGTCGGCACCGGCGGCCTTGGCCTCATCGGCCTTGGCGCCGCGCGCGAACACGCCGACCCGAACCGAGCGTCCGGTGCCGTTCGGCAATGTGACCACGCCGCGCACCATCTGGTCGGCATGCTTGGGATCGACGCCGAGATTCATCGCGATCTCGATGGTCTCGTCGAATTTGGCCTTGGCACGCTCCTTGACAAGCTTGACCGCCTCCGGAAGCGGATAGGCCTTGGCCGGATCGATGCCCTCGCGGGCGTTCTGCGCTCGTTTTCCCATTGCCATAGCGGTTACCCCTTCACCTCGAGACCCATCGAGCGGGCGGAGCCTTCGACCATGCGCATGGCCGCCTCGACAGTGTCGCAGTTCAAGTCCTTCATCTTCTGCTCGGCGATCTCCTTGACCTGCGATTTGGTCACCGAGCCCGCGACGTCGCGGCCGGGATTCTTGGAGCCGCTTTCGAGCTTGGCCGCCTTCTTGAGGAAGTGCGACACCGGCGGGGTCCGCATCTCGAAGGTAAACGAACGGTCGGCGTAGATCGTAATCACGACCGGGATCGGCGCGCCCTTCTCGAGCTTCTGGGTCTGGGCGTTGAACGCCTTGCAGAACTCCATGATGTTGAGACCGCGCTGGCCGAGCGCGGGGCCGATCGGCGGCGCTGGATTGGCGCTCCCGGCCGGCACCTGCAATTTGAGGAACCCGGTGACTTTCTTTGCCATGTCTTGCTCCTGTTAGTGGTGCGGATTTCGACGGCTGGCGGCCGCCTCACCTCCCACGACTTGCTCACGTGTCATGGCCGGGCTTGTCCCGGCCATCTCGCTTGGGCTGGCACGGCCGTGCCAGCGGATCGGGATCGCCGGGACAAGCCCGGCGATGACGCCGACCTTATAGCTTCTCCACCTGCCCGAACTCCAGTTCCACAGGTGTCGCACGGCCGAAGATCGAGACCGCGACCTTGACGCGTGAACGACCCTCGTCGACCTCCTCGACCACCCCGTTGAACGAGGCGAACGGCCCATCGGACACGCGCACTTGCTCGCCCACTTCGAACGTGACCGACGGCTTCGGCCGCTCGATGCCCTCCTGTACCTGATGCAGGATGCGGTCGGCTTCCGCGTCCGATATCGGCATCGGCTTCTTGTCGGTCCCGAGGAAGCCGGTCACCTTCGGCGTGTTCTTGATCAGATGGTAGGCCTCGTCGGTCAAATCCATCTTCACCAGCACGTAGCCCGGGAAGAACTTGCGCTCGGCGTCGACCTTACGTCCGCGGCGGACCTCGACGACCTTCTCCTTCGGAACCATGATCTCGTCGAATAGGTCCGACAGTCCTCGCTGCTTTGCCTGATCGCGGATCGAGTCGGCGACCTTGTTCTCGAAGTTCGAATAGGCGTGAACGATGTACCAGCGCTTGGTCATGGCAACGGCTCCCTAGGCCGTGACGCCGAGAACGAGGGTGATGAACACGCGGATGACCTGGTCGGCCAACAGAAAGATCACCGAGGCGACCGCGACCATCACGAAAACCATGATGGTGGTGATGAAGGTTTCACGCCGCGTCGGCCAGGTGACCTTCTCGGTCTCGTCGCGCACCTCTTGTAGAAACTTGAACGGACTGATCTTGGCCATGGCAACTTCAAATAGGAGTTCGCCGCCCAACCTTTAAGGATGGGACCGGCGAGCGATCCTGGCTTGGGATTAGGTTCGCCGCGGAAGTCCGTTGCCGGGCCGCTGGCGATGCGGCTTCCTATAGTGGCGGCGGCGCGCCGTCAAGCGAAACCGAAACTCGCCCGCGGCATCAGCGGGTTACGACATCAACCGAACAACAGACCTGAGGAGGTCGACCTGGACCAAGCGCTTCCTTGCCGCGGTTTTTGATCGAAAGCCGCTCCAGTCCGCGCCGTAGCGCATCACCGGACCGTCCCTGGGACGCTGTGGATTGCGGGAACGACCGGGCATGTCACGTTGCCGTATCGGTCACGGGCCATTTCCATCGCGTTGGAAGACGTCGGAAGTGCGCCACCATGGATGCAATGTCCAAGCTCAATTCGACCGTCCACGAGGTGTGCGGCGACGTGGCATCGCTGACCGGTGAATCCAAGTCGCTTCGGGAGACGGTTGGCTCGCTCGTGGACCGCATGCGAGGGGGATCAGGCTTCCGGACGATGGTGCCGGAGGCCTTCGCCGACGATGCCGCGCTGCCGACCTTGTCCGAGCCAGTCGCTCTCGACTACCCACGGCCAGCGTTTGGTCTAGAATCTTGCAAACCCTTGCGCGCCTGCGGGTCGCGATCACCGGAGGCAGCAGACCTTGAACCCTGTCTCGGATTTCAAAGCACGCCAGATTGCGCTTTGCGCGAAAGTCACCTGACGTTGACACTGCGGCCGGGGCATGCGGCCGGGGCATGCGGCGACTTGGCAGGAGTGGAGAAGTTCGCCCGCCGTCGCAGCGACGGCTCCCGACCAGTTTCGCCACGTCCTCGACTGTTTCAGATTTTCCGCCGGTTATGAACGGATCCGCACCGTTGCCAGAAGATCGAGATCGAGCCGATCATCCCGCCCACGTCTATCGCGCCCGCCCCCGCGGCAAGTGGTCAGTTCGCCCTGCACCACCGCTTTGCTCGGTTTGGACGACGTACCCTGCGCGTCGGATCAACCATTCGGTAATCCGGACCGCAATCGGCCAAGCGAAACCATACGCGCTCAAAAACAGAGCTAGAAAGGTGAGCGTGCCGGCTGTTGGCCATTCGTAGTCGACTGCCCGGCTTATCAGAAAACCGACCCCTTGCAGAACGGCGGCGGTCACAAGATAGATGGCAATCAAAGCCCCTGCTTGCATGGCTTTCCCCAGGTTAACTGCGACGCCCCGCCGCAAGCAGACCTCTTGACAGTCACAAAGTCCAGTAAATAGCAACCCGCCGAGTTGCCAAATTTGATGCTCCTGGCCGCCCTGCTGGCCGCCCAAGGCTCGCGCGCGCAGCCCAGGATGGCCGAGCCGATGGCGGTGCCGACGTGCCGACCACGGAGTCGTCGCCAATCTCGGGCTGCATTACAGGAAGCGAAACGGTTCGCGGCTTGGACCCAAGTTGGATCCAAGCGGTGCGTTCTAGGTGCGCGTATCGGCATTGTCCAACGCCGCTGGAACTTGGCCGCAGCGGGCGGCGACGACGGTTGATCGGCGGGGGCCGGCGGGCAGTATCAGCACCGCGGCTGGTAGACGCGCGGGACGTCCGGCGTCAGGAACGTCGTCGTCGAACACGCTCTGCGCGCCTTCGAACTCCGGCTCGGCGAAGACGGCGATCGGGTCGCTGGAGCCGCGAGCCCGGGAACCTCGACCAGGTCGTGAGCCGGCCCGCGACGACGTCGCGCAGCTGGTCGCGCGTGATGTTGCGGATCGGGTTGCTGGCGGTTCGTCGCGATGCAGACAGCGCTCCCGGCCATCGGCGTGAACACCATCCCCGGCGGGTCCGACGGCCGGCGATCGCGCGCGGCGAGGCCGACGTTGACGACGCCGCGCAGCGCGTCGGCGACGCCGACCTCGCGTGCTGCTCTGGACGAGCGTGAAGCGCGGAGCGCGCCGGACGTCGCGCGGCGGTAGTAGTAGATGAGGTCGGCGACCAGCGCGCCGACCGTCTCCGAGCCGCCGATCGAGATCGTGCCCGGAGTCTGCACCGGTGCGGGGCGGCCGGCGGCGGCGCCGACGCGTGCGCCAGCGGGTCGTCCGAGGCGCTGCCAGATCCGATGCACGCCGACGTCCGCGCGAGCGTGCGGTCGCGACCGATGTACGGCTTGCTCGCCCGCTGGACGCTGACGCTCGCGCGGACCGTCGCGAGCGTCCGTCCGCGGCTGTCCTTCGCGACGACGGTGATCCGCTTCGGGCAGCTTGCGCACGCGCGTGCGCACGACGAAGTTCGAGCCGCGCGTGTGGATCACGGCGATCCGGCGCCCGCGGACGAGCACGTCGTAGCGGCGCACCGCCGCCGTCGAGCCGCTGATGCTGACCTGCGCCTGGAGCCAGCGGCGGCTGAGCTTGCCGGAGACCTGCACGTGGATCGCGTACAGCTGCGGCGACTGGCCGAGCGTCAGCGAGACGGCGCCCGGCGCCGAGCGCACGGCGGCCGGCGGCGACGAGGTAGCCGGCGCTGACCGGGAGCGTCGCCGAAGCGCGCGCTGCTGAGGATCTTGCCGCGCAGGTCCGGCGCCGTCAGCTCCGGGTTCACCGACGCGACGAGCGCCGCGACCCCGGTGACGTGCGGCGCGGCCATCGACGTCCCGGTGCGCAGCTCGTAGCCGCCGTTCATCGCGGTCGAGAGCACCTCGACGCCGGGCGCCGCGAGCGCGATCGTGAAGCGGCCGTAGCTCGAGCTCGACCCGAGGTCGTGGCCGCCGCCGTCCGGGCTGGTCGACGCCACGCCGATCATGCAGGGCGACGGGATCGAGACGGGGTAGCTCGACGTCGTGTCGACGTTCTTCGCGCCGTTGCCCGCGGAGACGACGAGCAGGACGTCGGCGGCGCAGGCGGCGTTGACGGCGGCCGTGAGCGCCTGGCTCGGCGTCGGCCCGTTGAGGCTCATGTTGATGATGCGCGCGCCGTTGGCGGTCGCGTAGCGGATGCCGGCGGCGACGCCCTCGGTCGTCCCGATGCCCTGCGCGTCGAGCACCTTGATCGTCATCAGCTTCGCCTTGTAGGCGACCCCGATGATCCCGCGGCCGTTGTGGGCGCCGGCGATGATCCCGGCGACGTGCGTCCCGTGGCCGTCCTCGTCGTCGGGGACGTTGTCGTTGCTCGACGTCGTCAGGTCGATGCCGTTGACGTCGTCGACGTAGCCGTTGCCGTCGTCGTCGATCCCGTTGCCCGGGACCTCGTCGGGGTTGCGCCAGAGGTTCGGCGCGAGGTCGGGGTGGTCGAGCGTCGTGCCCGAGTCGATCACCGCGACCGTCACGCCGGCGCCCTGGCTCATCTGCCATGCGGGCGGAAGGCTCATGATCGCGCCCGGGCGCGACCGCCCACTGCTCGGACTCGAGCGTGTCAGGCGCTACCGCGTGCGCGGCCGGGACGAGCGAGCAGGACGAGGAGGGCTGCGAGCGAGAAGGCCCGGCGGGGGACGTTCGACGAACGCCCGTTTTGTGGCATACCAAAACACTAGACCAAAGTTTCAATGGTCTGGCTACCCTAACTACGTGATCCGCCTCGGGAAAACCGCAGCGATTCTGGGTGCGCTCGCGCTCGCTGCCCGTCGCGGCGTGCCGTCGCGTCCGCGGCGCACGGCCGCGCCGGCGCCGGTGCGCCTCGCCGCCCCGTCGGACTGCCTCGACAACGCCGGCTGTGGCCGCGGACTGCAGCGCGTCTACCACGTCGACGTCAGCTCGGTGCTGACGAAGCTGCTCGACCCCGGACGGCGGGGTCGACGCGCTCGACGACGGCCGCGCCGAGGTCGCCGTCGTCTTCAGCTCGCACCCGCTCGCCGGCCGCCGCGACCTGCTGCGGCTGCGCGACGACCGCGGCATGATCGGCCCGGAGAACCTGGTCCCGACGCTGCGCTCCAGCACGCTCGGGGAGCTCCGCGAGGACGGCCCGGCGCTGCGCGCGCCGCATCGCCCGGGTCAGCCGCGAGCTCAGCGTCGGCGACCTGCGGGTCATGGAGCAGCTCGCGATGGACGGGCGGATGCCCGAGCCGATCGCCGGCGAATGGGTCGAGAGCCACGGACTGGCGGGGCGCGGCGACGGCGCGGCAGCGGCGCGGCGGCCCGCGCATCGTCCTCGGCTACATGGACTTCCACCAGGCCGAGATCACGGCGCGGATCTACGCCCAGGCGCTCGCCGGCGCCGGCTTCCGCGCATCCGTCCGACCCGTCAACGGGCTGCGCGCGGCGCTGTTCGCCGCGTACACGCGCGGACGGATCAACGGCAGCGTGGGCTACGCGACCTCGACGCTGCGCTTCCTGCGGCGCGATTCGACGACGACCGCCGCCGCCGACCTCAAGCGCCGCCTGCGGGCAGCGCTCGCGCTGCGCGGCCTGACCCCGCTGACCTACGCCAAGGCCTACAACGCGAACACGTTCGTGATGCGCCGCTCGGTCGCCGCACGCCTGGGCGTGCGCACGCTGTCGGACCTGCGGCGGTACTGGCCGGGGCTCTGAAAAAGCGAAAAGGCCCCGCTGCACAAGGGCCACGAGCGGACGGGAGCGACGGGACTCGAACCCGCGACCTCCGGCGTGACAGGCCGGCGCTCTAACCAACTGAGCTACGCCCCCGGGCGCCGCGCCAGTATGACAAAGCCGCCTCCGACATCCGTCGACAGCGCCGTGACGGATCGCGCCCAGGCCGCAACTCCCCGCGGGAGGTCGTGTTCCGACGGGCGGACCCTCATCCCCCGCACAACTTCCTGGGAGGAAGCACATGCGAAACGCACGACGCACTCGCAGCATCACAGCAGTTTTCGGTGTATCTGGCCCTCTTCGCGGTCTCAGCGCGCAGTCGCGATGGCCGCCACCGTGACCGGCACGACCGGCAACGACCGCCTGATCGGCACCACCGGCGACGACCAGATCACCGCGCTCGAGGGCAACGACCGGGTTCGCGCCCTCGCCGGGCAACGACACGATCGACCTCGGCCCGGGCTTCGACCTGGCGCTCGCCGGCCGCGGCAACGACACCGTCAAGGGCGGCGACAACGCCGACTTCATCGCCGGCGGCCAGGGCGACGACGCGATCGACGGCGACGCCGGTCGCGACTGGCTCTGGGGCCAGGGCGACAACGACACCATCAAGGGCCTCGCGGGCGACGACCGCATCTGGGGCGGCGACGGCGACGACACGCTCATCGGCGACACGCCCGGCGTCGGCGACCTCTTCTCCAACGACCGCATCTGGGGCGGCCGCGGCAACGACACGATCTCCGGCGGCGACGCCCGTGACCGGCTCTCCGGCGGCGACGGCAACGACACCGTCAAGGGTGACGCCGGCAACGACCGCATGAGCGGCGGCTCCGGCGACGACACGCAGTACGGCGGCGACGGCAACGACCTGCATCTACGCCAACGTCGGCGTCGACACCACCTACGGCGAAGGCGGCAACGACGACCTCTGGGCGCTCGCCCGCGCGGACGTCACGCCCGGCCCGAACGGTGAGACCGACACGGTCGCCGACACCCTCGACGGCGGCGCCGGCGACGACCGGTTCCACACCCGCGACGGCGAGGTCGACCGCATCACCTGCGGCGAGGGCAACGACACCGCGCTGCTCGACAACGTCGACGTCATCACCGACGCGACGACGGCCAACCCGAACGGCTCCTGCGAGACGGTTCGAGCGCAAGGACGCCAAGGTCAAGAACAACGGCCGCGGCCGCGGACAACCCGCCGCAGCGAGGACCAGGGCCAGGACCAGAGCCACAAGGACGAGGGCCAGCGCGCCCGCAGCTTCTGATCCTCCTGACTCACCGGGCGCCACTTCCCCCCGGCGCCCACCGGACTCGCGAGGCCCCGCAGGATGCGGGGCCTCGCGACGTTCCGGGGTAGTCTGGCGCGGTGCTCCAGCGCCCCTCCGATCCTCCGTCAGCCAATCCGCTGGCGGTCATGTGGGGCGACATCGCCGCCGAACGCGCCGCGACCGTCCCCTACCCGCCCGGCGAGCACCGCTTCAGCATGCGGCGCACGAACGCGCTTCATCGAGCACCCGATGCGCGTGCTGGTCGACGCCTACGAGCGCTACGGGCCGATCTTCACGCTGCGGATCTTTCACCACAACGTCGTCTTCATGCTCGGGCCGGAGGCCAACCACCACGTCCTCGTCTCCGGCGCCGAGAACCTCTCCTGGCGCGACGGCGAGCTGCGCAGCCTGATCGTGCTGCTCGGCGACGGGCTGCTGACGACCGACGGCGCCTACCACCGCGCGCACCGCAGGATGATGCTGCCGGCGTTCCACCGCGAGCGGATCGCGACGGCCACGCAGGTGATCGAGGACGAGGTCCGGCAGGCCGCCGACACGCTCGTCCCCGGCGCCGTGATCGACCTGTACGAGTGGACGCGCCACGTGACGCTGCGCGTGACCATGCGCGCGCTGTTCGGCCTGGATCCGGACCCCGGACGCAGGTCGGCGAGCCGACTGACGGCCCCGAGCGTCGATGCCACGCGAGTTCGAGACCGCGCTGTCGTTCCACGCCCGCAGCGTCGCGCGGCCAGGTCGCGCGCGGGCCGGGTCGCCGGCTACGCGCGCGTGCTGCGCTCGCGGCGCGCCTCGACGCGCTGCTGTTCGCGAGATCGACCGCCGCCGCGCCGGCGACGGGCTCGGCGAGGACCTGCTTTCGCTGCTGATCGAGGCGCGCGACGAGGACGGCGACCCGCTGCCGCGCGAGCAGATCCGCGACGAGGTCATGACGCTGCTGTTCGCCGGGCACGACACGACGACGTCGACGGTGGCGTTCCTGTTCTACGAGCTCGCGCGCAACCCGCAGCTCGCCGAGGACCCCGGCATCACGATGGACATGCTGATCGACGAGACGCTGCGCAAGTACCCGCCGGCGTACATCGGGCCGCGCCGCTCGATCGACGCGTTCGAGTTCCAGGGCATGCCGGTCCCGGCGCGCGCGCACGTGCAGTACTGCTCGTGGGCGAGCCACCACCTGCCCGACGTCTGGCCCGACCCGGACCGCTTCGACCCCTACCGCTTCACGCCCGAGCGCAAGGCCGCGCTGCCACGCGGCGCGTACGTCCCGTTCGGCGGCGGCTCGCGCACCTGCATCGGGATGCGCTTCGGCCAGGCCGAGATCGCCGCGATCACGCGCGCGATCCTCGAGCGCGCCCGGCTCGAGCTCGTCCCCGGCTACGAGCTCGGCATCCGCCACGCGCCGACGATCTCACCGCGCGGCGGCATGCCGGTGACGGTCCGTCGAGCAGCGCCCGCGGCGCTGCTCGACGACCTCGCCATGCGGCGCGTCTACTTCTTCGACGCCGTGACCGTCAGCACGCTGCGTGCCGTCGCCGGCGCGCAGCTCGTCGCCGGACCACTGGGCGACGAACCGGTTCGTGCCCTTGCGCACCTTGAACGACGTCGTGAACGAGCCGGTCGACGCGGTCTTGACGGTCGTCCGCTGCCAGCTGCGTCGAGCCGGCCGGCAGGAACGACACGGTCACGACGCGCCCGGCCTGGGCCGGCGACGAGCGTGCCGGTCACGTTGATCGATCGCCGCCTTCTTCAGCTTCGTCTTCGGCGTCTTGATCGTCAGCGTCGACGCCTTGCCGGTCGCCCCGCCCGTCGTGGTGAACAGCAGGTTCGTGGTGCCGCCGAGCAGGTAGTCGGTCGCGTCCGGCCCGGTGGCGATGCCGCCGGCGCCGATCGTGTCGCTGACGACGACCTGCGGCGCCCACGTCGCGCCGTTGTCGCGTCGTGCGCAGCACCGTGCTCGGCGCTGCGCCCGCTGACCAGGTAGCCCTTCGCCGCCGAGCCGAACGCCATGTCGGAGATGCTGCGCGGTGCCGGCGCCGAACAGCTCGGTCCACGACTTGCCGGTGTTCGCGGTGCGGAAGAGCCGGCCGCCGTCGCCCTCGAGGTAGCCGATCTTCGCGGTCACGAAGTCGACGTGGTCGATGAAGAACGCGGTTGACCTTCTTGCCGCGGCACCTTGACGTAGCGCGTCGGGTACTTGACCGACGTCCACGTGCGGCCCTTGTCGGTCGTGCGCCAGAGCGAGTCGCCGCCCCAGGCGAAGATCGTCGAGCCGGCGGCGTCGAGCTGGGAGACCGACTTCTTCGCGATCTTGCCGGTGGCCGCCGTGAACGACGTGCCGCCGTCGACCGAGCGCCGCACGCTGCGCGGGCCGGCGACGAAGACCGTCGTCGGCGTCGGCGCGAGCACCGACTGCGGAGTCGCGGTCGTGCCGATGTCGAGCGTGCGCCAGGTCGCGCCGCCGTCGGCGGTCGCGAACAGCCCGCCGCTGACGTCGAGCGCGAAGCCCGCGCCCGGCGTCGGGAACGACACGCCGCGCAGCAGCTCCGACGTCGGGACGCTGGCCGGCGTCCAGGCCAGCCCGCCGTTGACGGTCTTGGCGATCGCGCCGTTGTCGCCGTAGGCGAAGGCGGTCTTCGCCGGGCCGGCGACGACGCCGCTGAACGACGCCCGGCAGCTTGCTGCCGACCGGCGTGAAGGTCTTGCCCGCGTCCGCGGAGACGCGCGGTGACGCCGGCGTTGCCCGGCCGCGACGACGGTCGTGCCCGAGGCGAACGCGGCGGCCGCGATCGGCGAGCCCGACGGCGTCACCTGGCTCGTCGACGGCGTCAGCGACGCGTCGAAGCGGATCAGGTCGTTCCCGGGCTGGCCGTTGCCGGCCGCCGTCGTCAGGACGCAGAGGTCGGCGCTCGCGCAGCTGACGCCGGAGAGGTTGACCGCGCCGATCGCCGCCTTGTCGACGCCGCTCCAGGTCACGCCGCCGTCGTTGCTCGAGCGCAGCAGCCCCTGGTCGCCGGCGGCGATCACGGTCGCGCCGGCGAGCGCGAACGCCTGCACGGTGCGGCCGTAGTCGACGGCGAGCGTCCACGTGTTCGCGCCGTCGGTCGTGCGGTAGACCTTGCCGCCGGTGGTCGCCGCGAGGCCCGTGTCGGCGCCCGTGAAGACGATGTCGGTCGGCTTGGCGCCGCCGCCCGCCGCGCCCGTGCCCGGGATCGGCGTGCTGCGAGGCGAAGCTCTGCCCGTTGTTGTCGGTGCGGATCGTGGTGCCGTCGGCGAGCACGATGTAGCCGATCTGCTCGGTCGCGAACCAGACCGCCGCGAGCGGCTGGCGGCAGTTCGTCTCGACCGGCGTGAACGCCACGCGCGTGAAGGTCTTGCCGCCGTCGTCGGAGCGCCGGCCGACGCAGCCGCCGCCGGCGAACAGCGAGTCCTTGTCGATCGCCTGCACCTCGGTGCAGGTTCTGCAGCGTGCCCGGAGACCAGGCCGCGCCACGTGGCGCCGCCGTCATCGGTGGCGAGCACCGTGCCGAAGTCGCCGACCGCGTAGCCGCTGCCGCCGGAGAACGCGAGGCCGCGGACGGTGTTGCCCTGCGGCAGCGGGTTGCCCCACTGCCAGCCGGCCGAGCCGACCTGGACGTTCGTGGCCGAGGCGACGGCGGGTGCCGCGAGCGCGAGCGCGCAGAGGACTGCGGCGGGCACGAAGAGACGGGCGAAGACGTGACATCTGACGGGTCCTTTCGGGGACGTGTGGACCGAGTCGTCCCTGACTACCTGGGACGACAGTGGCACCAGCTGCAACGCGGCGCCATCGGAAAGGTTCCGCAAAACGTCGCGGGTTCCTACGGAGGCTACGCCGAGGACGGCGGCGGCGCGCCGGATGGCGGCGGCAGCGGATTCCCGAAGCGTCAGTCCCCGAGGGCGTTTCAGGCGTCGCGTGGGGCGCTGCGGCGGCGCGAACCGCCCGGTCCGCGTCGTCGAGCACCGGCTGCCCGTGCGCGCCGCGCAGGGCGAAGTAGAGGATCGCGGCGGCCAGCGCGTAGATCGGCGCGAGCGCGACGTTCAGCAGCAGCTGGACGAGGAAGAACAGCACGAACGAGTCGCCGACCGCCCCGATCGAGCCGATCACGATGCTGACCACGAGGATGATCGCGAACACCGAGACGATCACGCCGAAGACCTGCCAGCCGTTCCCGCGCACGAGCTCGCGGCTGCGGACGAGCGAGGCGAACACGCCCGGCGTTCTCGACGACGACGACCGGCGAGGCGACCGACCAGAGCGTCAGCACGATCAGGCCCGGGACGATCAGCAGGATCAGCCCGATGACGACGCCGATGCCGACGATGAAGCCGACCAGGATCAGCGGCACGATCACGCCGCGTGACGGACGAGAAGAGCTGGCCGATGCGTCGCGTCGACGCGCCCGTCCTGCACGTCCTGGACGGTCCGGACGACGATGCCCGTGTACCAGGCGGACGCGATCGAGCCCGACGAGGCTCGCGAGCAGCCCGCCGACGGCGCTGTCGGAGATGATCGCCGCGATCAGCGCCACCGGCGTGAAGACGATCAGCGCCGCCGGGATCAGGACGGCGAACGTCTTGCCGTAGGTGTCGAACACCCCCTGCAGGACGGCGCCGATGTCGATCCTGCGCGGCGCGGACGGTGCTGTGGTCATCGGCCATGCGTCGCAGTCCGGCCCGGTCAGATCGCCGGGACGCCGTCCGGGAGGTTCGCGATCGCGCGGTCCATGTCCGCCTGCGAGAACTCCGGGTCCTCGAGCGTCCCGGCGAGGTAGGCGTCGTAGGCCGACAGGTCGAAGTGCCCGTGCCCGCAGAGCCCGAACAGGATCACGCGCTCCTCGCCGGCCTCCTTCGCCGCCTGCGCCTCCTCGATCACCGCGCGGATCGCGTGCGTCGGCTCGGGCGCCGGGATGATGCCCTCGGTCCGCGCGAACTGCACGCCCGCGGCGAACGTCTCCGACTGGCGGTAGGCGCGCGCCTCGACCAGGCCCTGGTGCACGAGCGCCGAGACCAGCGGCGAGTCGCCGTGGTAGCGCAGGCCGCCGGCGTGCACGGGCGGCGGCACGAAGTCGTGACCGAGCGTGTACATCGGCATCAGCGGCGTGAACCCGGCCGTGTCGCCGAAGTCGTAGGCGTAGACGCCCTTCGTCAGCGTCGGGCAGGCGGCCGGCTCGGCGCCGATGAAGCGCGTCGTCGCGCCGTCGCGCAGGTTGCGCCGCAGCCACGGGATCACGAGCCCGCCGAAGTTCGAGCCGCCGCCGACGCAGGCGATCACGACGTCCGGCTCCTCGCCGGCCATCTCCATCTGCGCGATCGACTCCTGCCCGATCACCGTCTGGTGCAGCAGCACGTGGTTCAGGACCGAACCGAGCGCGTAGTTGATGTCCTCGTTCTGCGCGGCGATCTCGACCGCCTCGGAGATCGCGATCCCGAGCGACCCGGTGTCGTGCTGCGGCGTTCGCGCGGCCGGACTCGGTCAGCTGCGACGGCGAGCGGTGCACCGTCGCGCCCCACGTCTCCATCATCGAGCGGCGGTAGGGCTTCTGGTCGTACGAGGAGCCGACCATGAAGACCTCGCACTCGAGCCCGAACATGCCGCACGCGAACGCGAGCGACGAGCCCCACTGGCCGGCGCCCGGTCTCCGTCGTGATCTTGCGGATCCCGGCGCGCGCGTTCTCGTACGCCTGCGGGATCGCGGTGTTCGGCTTGTGCGAGCCGGACGGCGAGCCGCCCTCGTACTTGTAGTAGATGTGCGCCGGCGTGCCGAGCGCCTGCTCGAGGCGGCGGGCGCGGTAGAGCGGCGTCGGGCGCCAGAGCTTGTAGGCCTCGCGCACCTCCTCGGGGATCTCGATCTCCGGCTCGGCGGAGACCTCCTGCAGGATCAGCGACTCGGGGAAGATCGCGAGCAGGTCGGGCGGGCCGGCCGGCTCCTTCGTCTGCGGGTTCAGCGGCGGCAGCGGCTCGCCCGGAAGGTCCGCCATCAGGTTGACCCAGTGGGTCGGGATGCGGTCCTCGGTCAGCAGGTACTTCGTCGTGTCGCGGGACATGCCGCGATCCTACGCGGGTGGGAGCGATCTGGCGTCAGCTCAGATCGCGCACTCACCCTCGCCGCGGATGACCTCGAACGGGCCCGAGCGGTTCCAGTCGATGAACATGTTCATCGACTCGATCCCGAACTCGACCGGCAGCGCGAGGTCGCGCACGAGGTCCTCGAACGCGAGTCGACGCCGACGCGGTCGGCGAACTCGTTGAACGTCTCGTCTCGCCCTCGCGGTCCGTCGAGGTAGAACGTGATGAAGCGCTCGACGGCCTCCGGCACGCGCTTGGCCGGCAGGCGCAGCTTCAGGCGCGTGCCCATCGCGATCTCGCCGCCCTCGTAGCGCCCGCCGATGTGCGTGACGTACGCCGGGATCGTGTGCTCGCCGACCTTGATCGACGCGCCGTAGAACCCGATGTTCGCGATGTGATGCTGGCTGCAGCCGTTCGGGCAGCCGCTCATCTTGATGTGGATGCGGCGCGCGACCGGGTCGTCGATCGCCATCGCCTCGACGCGCTCCTGGACCGCCTTGTTGAGGCCCATCGACGCGGTGATGCCGAGCTTGCAGCTGTCGGTGCCCGGGCAGCTGACGACGTCCGTGATCTCGTCCGACGCCGGCGTCGCCGAGACCGAGCTCGCCGAGCCGCTGCCAGACGTCGTAGACGCGCCTCGTTGCGCACCCAGCGCAGGACGAGGTTCTGCTGCACCGTCGTGCGCGCGTAGCCGCCGGTGAAGTCGCGCATGATCTGCCCGAGGCCGCGGTACTGCTCCGGCGTCAGGTCGCCGCGCGTGATCTTCACGGTGACGGCGGAGAAGCCGTCCTGCATCTGCGGGACGACGTTCGCCTCGAGGAAGCGGTCGAACGCGCTGCGGTCGCCGTTCGGGCTCGCGCCACCCGTGTAGGGGCCCGGCGCGCCGAGCGCCTCGTCGTGCAGGAACAGGTCGGGCGTGAAGTCGCGCTCGGCGACCCAGTCGCCCTTGAGCTCCTCCTCGACCATCGCGCGCACGGCGTCGATGCCGTCGCGGTCGACGAGCACCTTGATGCGGGCGCGGGCGCGGTTGACGCGCAGCCAGTCCTGGTTGTCGAAGATGCGGAAGCAGGCCTCGGCGATCTTCATGTACTCGCCGTCGTCGGCGGTGACGAAGTCGACGAGCGTCGGCGCGACGCGCGGCATGATCGACGTGCCGCCGCCGAGGCGCACCTCGAAGCCGCGCACGCCGTCGCGCTCGCGCGCGAGGAAGGCGATGTCGTGGATGCCGGAGATCGCACGCTCGTCGCGGCGTGCCGTCGAAGGCCGTCTTGACCTTGCGCGGCATCAGCTGCGTCGTCGGGTGGCGGACGAAGTAGCGCACGTAGGCGCCGACGTACGGCGTCGGGTCGAAGACCTC
The DNA here is from genome assembly GCA_963821555.1 of uncultured Alphaproteobacteria bacterium. Classification (GTDB taxonomy): domain Bacteria; phylum Pseudomonadota; class Alphaproteobacteria; order Rhizobiales; family Xanthobacteraceae; genus Z2-YC6860. The sequence goes on from CAWGEM010000001.1 coordinate 436,868, forward strand.
GTCCTCGCAGATGCCGGCGAGCGGGTCGGCGGTGACGTTGCGGACCGTGTTGCCGCAGCCCTCGCGCGAGGACAGGCCGACCGCCGAGATCTCGCGGATCAGCTTCGTCATCTGATCGAGCGGGACGTGATGGATCTGGATGTTCTGACGCGTCGTGATGTGCGACTTGTTCAGCGGCGCGTAGCGCTCGGTGACGTCCGCGAACGTGTCCATCTGCTCGGGCGTGATCCCGCCGAACGGCAGCTTCACGCGCACCATCTGGACGTTCGCCTGGCGCTGGCCGTAGACGCCCTGCTTCAGGCGGAAGCCGATGAACTGGTCCTCCGGCGTGTCACCCGCGAGGAACTTGCCGGCCTCACCGTCGAAGTCGTCGAACTCGTGCTCGAGGATCGGGATGATGTGGCCGGGGACGTCCTCGACGACCTCCGGATTGGTCAGCGATCCGGCGCGGCCGTGGGCACGCGGCTCCGTGGAAGACGGTTCCATGGAACGAAATATACAAATCCCGGTCGGGATTTGGGATTTGGAGCCCGTCGCCGGAACGACGCGGGGCCCCCGATCGGGGGCCCCGCACCGCAATCTCTGCGCCGGATGCTCCGGCGCCGCTCAGCCCTAGCCGATTCCGACGATCAGGCCCGGCGTGGTCCGACGGCCACAGGCCACCGGGAGTCCGGTTGGCCGGATCCGTGCCGACGATCTTGTTCGTCAGGTGACCGACGAACGAGCCGGGACGGAACATGATGTGGTCGATCCGCTCGCTGAACACGTTCGACGGGAACTCGTTCACGTTCGCGTTGTGGCCGAACGTGTTCGTCGTGTTGCCCGAGTCGACGAACCCGGCGCCGGCGATGATGCCGAACGCCACGCCGTCCGAGAGCCGACGAGGCCGGATCACCCGCCGAACGGGATGCTCGGATCGGAGTTCAGGTCCCCGGCGATGATCGCCGGGAAGCTCGGGTTGAGCAGCGGGCCGGTGCCGAACGCGCCGACGAGCTCGGCGGCCTGCGCCTGGCGGTAGCCGGTCGCGGCCGACTCCAGGTGCGTGTTCACGAACCGTGCGACCGGGTGGCCGAGGAGCTTGATGTCCACCGACGTCCAGCCGCGCTTGAAGTCGATGTTGCCGTAGCGTCGAGCCCGGTCGGGACCGAGATGTAGTTCGCGTAGTTCGCGCTCTGCGGGTTCGAGAACGACACGATCGCCTTCGGCAGGTCGGTGCGCACGAGGATGACGTCACGCATCGTCAGGCGACGGTCCTTGGCGTCACTGAACGGCGGCACGGCGGTACCGCTGCCGGCCGGGCTCTCGATGTCCGCCTCTTCCTGCGTGACGATCGCCTTGTACTTGTTGCCGCGCGCGCTGAGCTCGCTCAGCAGGATCGCGAGGAAGTCGTACTCCACGTTCGTCGCGTTCTTGACGCCGTCGACCGGGCCGCTGCGCCAGAGCGCGACTTCCTGCAGGCCGATGATGTACGGATCGTCGTCGTCGATCTCCTTCGCGAGCCGCTTGGCGCGCGCCGGGAAGTTCGTCGCGACGACCTGGTTCCAGATCCCCTGGTTGGTCTGCAGCGTGCAGTACGGCGGCCGGGGAGCAGCCGAGGGCCGCGAGCGCCGGGTTGAGATCCGCACCGAGGTACAGGTTCCGCGTCATGACGTTCGGCAGCGAGAGGTTGCTGCTGCCACCGCCTGTCGCCTGAGCTGCGGCAGGGATGACGCCGACTGCGCCGGCGCACAGCGCCACCGCCAATAGCGCGCGCCGTTGGGCGCGCCGAGACTTGAACAACATGTGATTCACACTCCTCCTAGGAACAAGGACCGAATTAACCGCCGCCCCACAGGCCGACCCCCCAGGTGACAGACCGACCCTCGCAGTGTTGACACGGCCAGGTCAAGCCGCGCGTCCGGCGCGGGCTACGCTCGCGAGCCATGGGCGCCATCGCCGTCAGCGACCTCTCGTACGCCCATCCGGGCGGCGATCTGCTGTTCGACGGCGTCTCGTTCCGCGCTGACGTCCGGGCCGCCACGCCGGGCTCGTCGGCGCCAACGGCGCCGGCAAGACGCACGCTGATGCGCATCGCCGCCGGGCTGCTCGACCCGCTCGAGGGCGCGGTCACGCTCGACGGCCGCACGCTCTACATGGCGCAGGACGTCGGGACCGGCGAGGGCAGCGTGCGCGAGCTGCTGCTGACGCTCGGCCCCGCCGCAGCTGGCGCGACGCCGGGCGCGCGGTGCTCGACGCCGAGCGCGAGCTCGCGGCCGGCGACGAGAGCGCCGGCATCCGGCTCGGCGAGGCGATCGGGACCTGGTCGGGCCTCGGCGGCTACGAGCTCGAGGGCGCGTGGGACGCGGCCTGCCGGCGGATCGTCGGCAGCGGCCTGACCGAGGTCGGCGACCGCCCCGCCGTGACGCTCTCCGGCGGCGAGCGCAAGCAGCTCGTGCTCGAGGTGCTGTTCGCCTCCGACGCCGAGATCCTGCTGCTCGACGAGCCCGACAACTTCCTCGACGTCCCCGCCAAGCAGGCGCTCGAGCAGCGGATCCGCGCGACGAAGAAGACGGTCCTGCTGATCAGCCACGACCGCGACGCTGCTGAGCGCGGCCTGCGACGCGATCGTCACGCTCGAGGGCGACGGCTGCTGGGTGCACGGCGCGCTCGTACGCGACCTACCCCGAGGCGCGCGAGCACCGCCGCGAGCTGATGGGCGACCGGCTCCAGCGCTGGAAGGACGAGGAGCGGCGCCTGCGCGAGCTGGTGCGGACTGTTCAAGGAGCGCGCGAAGTACTCGCACCGACTGGGCCAAGAAGGCCGACGCGATGGAGACCCGCTGGCAGCGCTGGGTCGACGACGGCCCGCCGCCCGCGCCGGTCGTCGACCACGCGATCCGCGTGCGGCTGCGCGGCGGCGACTCGGCGCGCCGCGTCGTCGCGTTCCACGACCTCGGCGATCGACGGGCTGTTCGAGCCGTTCGAGGACGAGATCCACTTCGGCGAGCGCGTCGGGCTGATCGGCCCCAACGGCACCGGCAAGACGCACCTGATGCGGCTGCTCGCCGGCGAGGACGTCCCGCACGACGGGCGCGATGGTGCTCGGCCCGCGCGTCTCGCCCGGCCTGTTCACGCAGCTCGGCTCGCGCGCGGACCTCGACCGGCGCGCCGCTGCTCGAGCTCGTGATGCGAGCGCGTCAACACGACCGAGCGCGCGATGAACGCGCTCGCCCGCTACGGCCTGCAGGACGCCGCGCGGCGCACGCCCGAGACGCTCTCCGGCGGCCAGCGCGCGCGCCTGGAGATCCTCTGCCTCGAGGTCGAGGGCCACAACCTGCTGCTGCTCGACGAGCCGACCGACAACCTCGACATCGACTCCTCCGAGGCGCTCGAGCACGCGCTCGACGGCTTCGAGGGCACGGTCGTCGCGGTCTCCCACGACCGCGCGTTCCTGCGCGCAGCTCGACCGCTTCCTGCTGATCGGCGACGACGGCGTGGTCGTCGCGGTCCCCGACCCGGGGCGCGCGCTGGAGGCGCTGCAGGGCTGACCACGGGGCCGGCGTCGGCTGACGATGGGCACTCCCGGACTCGAACCGGGGACTTCCGCCGTGTAAAGGCGGCGCTCTGACCAGCTGAGCTAAGCGCCCCGCGGCGATGATCGCATGGGTAGGCTCCAGGACGATGCGCATCGACACGAACCTCGGCATGCGTGCCGCGCTCGTTCAGGCCGCCGCCGTCCTCGTGCTGGGCCTCGCGACCGGCCTCACGCTGAGCCACAGCTTCTTCGAGGACTGGGGCTGGCTCGTGGGCCCGGGCGCCTGGATGCTCGCCGCGATCGCG
>CAWGEM010000002.1:0-18026 GCA_963821555.1 uncultured Alphaproteobacteria bacterium
GATCTTTCCACCGAGATTCAAGAGATTGTGACTGTCCACTGACATCCGCTCACGTCCAAATTCCCCCCGTCCCACCGCACTTTCTTATCCTGCCGTTGTCTTGACGCGTCCGCCGTCGTCTGTCAGTGTCGGCCTCCTGAATATGGGCTGAACTATGGGGCGCTCGGACGATGAGGACACTCAACCGCCTCTCCACTCTCAAAGTCGGCGGCCTTAAGGGCAAGGGAATGTACGCTGATGGGGGCGGGCTTTATCTGCGCGTTGGCGAAAGCGGCACGAAGGGTTGGATTTTCCGTTTCGGCGAGAACGGCAAGCTGCACGACATGGGCTTAGGCCCGCTTCACACAATCAGCCTTGCCGAGGCGCGTGAGTTGGCTACGGAGTGCCGTAAGCTCCGTCTGCAGGGCATCGATCCGATAGCGCACAGGCGTGCTTCTCTGGCCGCCAGGAAGGCGTCCGCCGCGAAGGCCATGACGTTCAGGCAGTGTGCTGAATCTTATATGGCCAGCCACGAAGATGCTTGGCGCAATTCTGTCCACCGCAACCAGTGGCGCCGCTCGCTTGCGACCTATGCCTATCCCGCATTAGGGGACCTGCCAGTCGCAGCAATCGATACCGGATTGGTGATGAAGATCATCGAGCCGCTATGGAAATCGAAAACCGAGACCGCGTCGCGCGTGCGTGCACGTATCGAGGGCGTTCTTGATTGGGCTAAGGTTCGGGGCTTCCGCGCCGGTGAAAATCCCGCTCGCTGGCGGGGACATCTTGACCATCTACTGCCGGCGAGGAGCAGAGTTAAGCGGGTGAAGCATTTCGCGGCGATGCCTTACGCAGAGATTGGCAGCTTTATAGCCGATCTGCGAGAGCAAACGCATCTCGGTGCCCGTGCACTTGAGTTCACGATCCTAACCGCAGCAAGGACGGAGCAGACGCTCGGCGCCACTTGGAACGAGATCGACCTTGGAGCCAAGATTTGGACGATCCCACCGGAGCGTATGAAGGGAGGCAGGGAGCACAAAGTCCCGCTGAGCGCGCCTGCAGTCGCGTTGCTTAAGGACATGGCGGTGATCCGCCGTAGCGGATTCGTCTTTCCGGGCTCTCGCCAAGGACCGATCTACGGCAGGGCTATGGCAATGGCACTTGGCCGGCAGACCCGTGACGTTATCACGGTACACGGCTTCCGCTCGACCTTCCGCGACTGGGCGGCTGAGCGCACCACCTTCGCGCGCGAGGTAGCGGAGATGGCGCTCGCGCACGCTATCCCTAATGCGGTGGAGGCGGCCTACCGGCGTGGCGACCTGTTCGAGAAGCGCCGCAAGCTGATGGACGCCTGGGCCGCGTACTGCACCAAAGTCGAGACGGACGCGGGCAAGGTGGTCGCTCTCGCTCGTGCGCGAACACCGCGATAGCATCCCCGAAGGCGCGGGGCCGGGTTCGCGGCCCGCCGCCGGACATCTCACCACCGCCGTCCGGCCTGCCCCGCGCCATCATCACATCAAGTTGGGCGGTGAAGGCGGTGATCATGGCACGAAAGCGACCTTCGCCCGAGTACAATGGCGCCTTGGCGGAGCCGATTTACGTGGACAGGACGCTCTCGGACCGAACCAGATGAGTGGCTCAAGGAGATGTTGCAGACGCGAGCAGCGGAAAAGATGCCGCTGCTGTTCACACACTACAGGATCGATCCGAGTGAGAATAGTTGGTGAAAATTGGCGATTCAGGTTGGCGTTCAAGCACGTCCCTGGACTACAACTTTCGTTCCGACCGAAACGTGGTCGTCACCCGTCATGGAAGACTGGGCTAGGCCTTGATCTCGTGCGCGCAGTCCAAGGTGTGAAGTCCGAAACGGGCATGCGCACACAAGATGCTATCGCGCAAGCTGAAAGGACAAGCCTGGGGGGACGTGGGGACGCTATACCGTCGCAAATCTCTGCGCACGCTACCGGGAAGCAAAGCGTCACCAGGAACAGTTTCGCAAGGCCATTGAAGCGGGCACGCGAGCGCTGGCGACGAGGGCGACCATTGCCATTGGACGGGCTGTTGGACTTGTTGCCGACCGACGAAAATTAGCGCACGCGCAAAAACGTCGCGACGGAAATAGTGCGGCACGTATTTCCGGAGGTAGGGATGTCTTATGTGGGTGGGCATCAGTGGTCTGCTACGCGACCACCACCACCAACATGAGGCGAAGAAATGCACGCTCCTGCTTTGACGCTCAAAGACTTTTGTGATGCCTACCGGGTCTGCCGTGAGACGGCATATCAACAGATCCGCGCCCGCCGACTGCGCGCTGTGAAGCTCGGCCGCAAGACGCTCATCCTGCGCGCCGATGCCGAGGTTTGGGCGGCATCCCTGCCCGAGCTTAGGACCGTCGGCCGTGAGCAGGCATGAGCACCGTCAGTGCCCCCCACAAACGCGAACTCCGCCGGTGGCGACGGCGGAGCTCGGCAGGCATGTTTAGAACCAAGCAAGTCTGCCGGCCACAATAGCCTCGCATCCCCCGCGGAACAAGCCGCCCCGAAGCGGCACGAGCTACTTCGCGCGGCTGGCGAGCGGCGAAAAGTTGGTGCACCACCTCAGGATGGGGGCCGCCGCTGATGCTCGACCCCTCGTGCCAAGTACAGACGGCACGCGCTGAGCGAGCGCGGGGATGATCTGTACGAGACGCCGCCGGTCGCGGTCGAAGCGCTGCTGCGGCACGAGCGGCTGCCGCATCGACTTTGGGATCCGTGCTGCGGGCCCGGCAACATCGTCAACGTATTGCGCGCCGCCGGTCACGAGGTGATCGGCAGCGACCTCGTCGACTACGGCGACCCGACGCACTTCTACCGCCGCGATTTCCTGATGGAGCGCAAGGCCCCGGATGGCTGCGAAGGCGTCGTGATGAACGCGCCTTTCAAGTTGGCCGCGGAATTCATCGCCCACGCGCTCGATCTCTCTCCGCTGGTGATCGCGTTGGTGCGGCTCGCCTTCATGGAGAGCGAGCGCCGCACTCCGATCCTCGAAGGCCGTGGACTCGCGCGCATCCACGTCTTCCGCCAGAGACTCCCGATGATGCACCGCCACGGCTGGGAGGGCCGAAAGGCAAACTCGGCGATGGCGTTCGGCTGGTTCGTCTGGGATCGCAGCCACGTGGGACCGACGACGATCGATCGGATCTCTGGGATCGACCATGACCCGCCGCAACCAGCCCGAGGCCCAACTCCAACGCGCGCTGGTCGAGCACCTGAGGTGGGGTGCTCGTGGTGATACGTGGTGGACGCACATCCCTACCGGCGGCTGGCGATCGCCAATCGAAGCCGCGATCTTCAAGTCGCTCGGCGCACCGGGCGGGCAGTCCCGACCTGCTGATCATCCGCGCTGGTCAGCCGCTGTTCCTCGAACTCAAGGCGCCCGGCCGCAACCTCAGCCCCGCGCAGACTGAGTGTCACGACGCGCTGCGGCGCGCTGGCGCAACGGTCGAGACGGCAGACAACATCGACACGGCGCTGGCGTTCCTCGCACGCGCGGGGGTGATGCGATGAGCGCGGTCATCCTGCCCTTCCCAATCTTTCACGTTCGCATCGTGCGCGAGGGCCCGGCGTGGCTGGTGATCTGTCGCGATCATGGTTGGCTGCATGGCTCCCGTGCCGATGCCTCAGCGAACGCCTACTGGCTCGCAAAGAACCACGGCGTTCCGATTATCGACCGTAGCGGGGGCTGACCATGGATATCTGCGCAGCATTGCCCGTCTGCTGGGCGGCACGGTGTGCGGCCCCAACCGAATTTTGTGCCCCGGCCCTGGCCACACTTGCCCCGACCGCTCGGAGATGACCCGCTACCCGCAGGACCGCGCGAGCGTCCTTGCGACGACGCTGATCAGCATTGTGGTGCGCCATCTGCGCGCACCGGAAGTGCACGCCGAGATCGCGCAGACGCTGCGCGAGGAATTCCACGACATTGCGCGCCAAGCGCGCGACGAGACCCGCCCCAGCGGTGAGTAGCGCGCCGGGCGCTCTTCCCCGGCAATGTACCGAAAGGACCTCGAAATGAAACGTGATGACGTGTTCCCGAGCAAGTACCTGAAAGCCGCCGACCTGAACGGCAGGCCGGTCACGGTCACAATAAAGAGTGCGCCATACGAGACCCTCAAGAACCCGGAAGGGAAGGAGCAGGGCAAGACCGTGCTCTACTTTGTCCGCGGGAAAAAGGCGCTGCCCCTAAATATCGTGAACTGGGACAGCGTCGCAGAGATTTGCGGCGACGACACCGACGCCTGGCCGGGCCACCCGATCGAACTCTACCCCACGGTCACGCAGATGGGCCCCAAGACGGTCCCCTGCATCCGCATTCGGCGCCCGCGAGGAACATTGCCGTTGGCGGCGCGGCCGGGAGCAACGCCGGCACCGATGCCAGCAGAAACGTCGCCGGTCGAGGCGTACGCCGACGCCGACTTCGGCGACGACCTGCCCGAGGCGTTTCGCTGAAAGGGGACGCTGCCATGATCCGCGCCGCGTTGGCATATGCCCGGAAGGGACTGCAAATCTTCCCGTGTCAGCCACGTGCCAAGCGGCCGGCCACGGCCAACGGCCTCAAGGATGCCACCACAGACCCGGACCGAATCCGGGCGTGGTGGCACCACGAGCCGGCATTCAATGTTGCCGTCGCCACCGGTGCGGTCTCGGGTATCTTCGTCGTCGACGTCGACGGCCTGGACGCCGAGGCTGAACTTCGCAAACTCGAAGCGGAACATGGCACGCTTCCCGCCACAATCGAGGCCATTACCGCACGCGGTCGGCACGTCTATTTCAAGATGACGGCTGCCGATGTGCGCAATTCGGCAAGCAAGGTCGCACCCGGAATCGATATCAGGGGCACCGGCGGCTACGTGCTCGCGCCGCCGAGCATGCATCCGACCGGGCGGCGCTATTGCTGGTCAGTAGACTGCGGCCCCGACATTGCCGCCGCGCCAGCGTGGCTGCTGGCCAAGATCGAAACGCCTAACGGCAACGGTAATGGTGCAACGCCGCCATCGGAGTGGCGCGCGCTGGTCGCCGAAGGGGTCGCCGAGGGTGCGCGCGACTGCACGGTTGCGAAGCTCGCCGGCTACCTGTTGCGCCGCCGCGTCGATCCGGTCGTCGCTCTCGAAATGCTCCAGATATGGAACGCAGCCCGGTGCTCGCCGCCGCTACCGGCTGCCGACATCGACCGGATCGTCGGCTCGATCGCCAGCAAGGAATTGAAGAGACGATGCAATGTATGAAAGCATCCTCAAGCTGGCCGAGCTGCAGGATGGTGGCGAGCTTTCTCCCACTACGGAGGAGGCGATCGCGCTGGCCTATGCTGACCGCCACAGGCTTGAATTGCGCTACGTCGCTGCCTGGTCACGCTGGCTTAGCTACGATGGCGCCCGCTGGAAACTCGACGACACGCTTCACGCATTCGACCGTGCTCGCGATATTTGCCGCGAGGTGGCTCTCGAATGCGAAAAGTCGGGGACGGCAAGCACGATTGCATCGGCAAAGACCGTTGCTGCCGTCGTACGACTTGCATCGGCGGACCGGCGGTTGGCGGCAACAGTTGCCCAATGGGATAGCAACGAGCTGCTCTTTAATACGGGGACGGTGACAGCCGCAACCTACGATCTGCGCACCGGCATCGGGCGGACCCCAGAACCGCTCGACTACATCACCAAGAAAACCGGTTGTGACGTGGCGCCGGCGGGCACGCCGCATCCCCTATGGACCGCCTTCCTCGTTCGCATCACCGGCGGGGATACCGAGTTGCAGCAATTCCTTCAGCGCTACGTCGGCTATTGTTGCACCGGACTCACCACCGAACATACGTTTGTTTTCGCCTACGGCACTGGCGCTAACGGCAAAAGCACGTTCATCAACACACTTGCCAAAATATTCGGAGACTATGCCACGGTCGCCGACATGGGCACCTTCATTGCCACCAGAGCCGAGCGGCATCCGACCGATCTTGCCAAACTGTGCGGGGCTCGCCTCGTTGTGGCGCAGGAAACTCAGAGGGGGCGACACTGGGACGAGACCAAGATCAAGGCGCTCACCGGCGGCGACAGGATGACCGCGCGGTTCATGCGGCAGGATTTTTTCGACTTCGTGCCGACCTTCAAGCTCTTCATTGTCGGTAACCATAAGCCACGGCTGAGCAGCGTCGATGAAGCTATGCGACGACGCCTGCTGCTCGTGCCGTTTACGGTCCAGATTCCGCCAGCGGAGCGGGACCCAGAGCTGCCGCGCAAGCTGGGGGCGGAATGGCCGGCGATCCTGCGCTGGTGCATCGACGGGTGCCTCGAATGGCAGCGCGTCGGCCTGGCGCCGCCGGCAATCGTGCGGGACGCAACCGACGCCTATTTCGCAGACCATGACACCCTGCAGCAATGGCTCGATGACTGCACCCACGACGCCGCTCAAGCCGTCTTCACCCGCACTGCCACGTTGTTCTCATCCTGGAAGCTATGGTGCGAGGATCGTAACTTGAAGTCTGGCAGTGCCAATGTTCTGTCCGAAGCGCTGGCGGACCGGGGTTACAAAAAGGGACGGGAAGGTGGCACCGGCCAGCGGGGCTTTTGCGGTATTGCCATCAAGCCGAGGTAGGTTGTGACACACGTGACGCACTCTCCCTATATTACCCGTATGACGCGCGCGCGCGTAACGGTGATAATGAGAGGCTGCGTCACGTGTGTCACAAGTTGCTTCGGGCCGCGCAGAATCCGAGGTCTGCGATGGAACGGGAACACTATCGTAATTTGCAGCGACGCCCTTCCATCCCGATGAAGTCCGGGCAGAAATCAAATAGCCCAAGGAAGCGGAGGCGCTCGAGCACGGCCGTCTCAGTGCACAGAACAGCGGCGGAACAGCATACAGAGCAGCGGGGTAACACCATGATTGGGCGACCGTTCAAGAAGGGGCAGTCCGGGAACCCAGGCGGCCGGCCGAAAGTGGTCGCGGAGATACGGCAGCTCGCGCGCGAGCGCGGGCCAGAAGCGATCGCGGCGCTGGTCAAGGTCATGACGAAGGGCAAGTCCGAGGCCGCGCGCGTTGCCGCAGCAAACGCCCTGCTCGACCGCGGCTGGGGCAGGCCAAAGCAATCGGACGAGGCCGAAATAACGCACCGCTACGTTGTCGAACTCCCGCCAGTCTTGAACAAAGCGGAATGGCTGGAGAAGTATGGACGGATCAGCGAGCCGACCGCGGCATTGCCTATATCTGGAGCAGTCTAGAGAAGTCTGAGCCCCCGGAGAACCTGCAATAGCATGATGGACCGTCGCGAGGCTTTGCTCCTGGTCGATCGCCTCAAGCGCAGGACGCGCGACGTTGAGGTGCTGGCGTTGTGCGAGTACGTTGAAGGCGAGCGCGTTAACGCTGCTCCATTCCGGCGCCCTGGCGATGGTGTTAACGCTCCCACCGTTAACTCTCCCAAGCCGGCCACCGCCCGCAGCGATATGGCCGCGTATATGCGCAAGCGACGGGCGGCGCTAAAGGCGCTCAGGGGAAAGTGAGCCCCTATTTCGCCAAGCTCAACGCGAGGCAGAGGGGATGCAAATGCGCGCGGACGAACGGCTAATCCTGCTCGCGGCACGATGGCTGGGGAGATGGCGCGCCCATTTGCTCACCTGCGCGAGGCAAGCTGAACATGACGGCTGCCGCCGCTACGCGTTTGGTTCGTGGCCCGCGATGCCGTGCAGAGCCGCCGCGATCCGTGCGATCACGCGATGATGTGCCACTCCGACCCTGGATTGGGGAGGACCGCACCGCCAGTCGCGCTCAGGCCGTCCATCAGCCAGATCGCCGGCAACCCGCTGTTGCCTTGCCACAGGATGTCGGAATTGCCGTCGCCGTCGTAGTCGCCGCTGCCCGCGATCTGCCAGCTCGGCCCAGGATTGGACGAGCCCGCGGCGCCGAACGAGAGGACGTTGGTGCCGTCCATCAGCCAGATCGCCGGCGTGCCGTCGCTCCCTTGCCACAGGATGTCGGAGTTGCCGTCGCCGTTGAAGTCGCCGCTGCCTTTGATCTGCCAGCCCGCGAGCTCGCCCGAAGCAAACGGGCCGACGGCACCGAACGAGAGGACGTTGGTGCCGTCCATCAGCCAGATCGCCGGCGTGCCGTCGCTCCCTTGCCACAGGATGTCGGAGTTGCCGTCGCCGGTGGAAGGATGATGCTGCATTGGCTCCAGCAGACCGGCCACCGTCCGGTCGCGCTGATGGGCGGTGGAACCACGCGGGTCGGCGACCCGTCCGGCAAGGACGAGAGCCGCCGCATCCTCACCGACGAGGCGATTGGCGAGAACCTGAAGGGCATCCGCGCCATCTTCGGAAAGTTCCTGAAGTTCGAGGGTGCCGGCGGCAACGCCATCATGGCCAACAACGCCGACTGGCTGAACACGCTGAACTACATCGATTTCCTGCGCGACGTCGGCCGGCACTTCTCGGTCAACCGGATGCTGAGCTTTGATTCGGTCAAGATGCGCCTCGATCGCCAGCAGGAGCTGTCGTTCCTCGAATTCAACTACATGATCCTGCAGGCCTACGACTTCGTCGAACTGTACAAGCGGACCGGCTGCGTGCTGCAGATGGGCGGTTCCGACCAGTGGGGCAACATCGTCAACGGCATCGATCTCGGCCGCCGGATGATGAACGCGCAATTGTTTGCGCTCACCTCGCCGCTGATCACCACGAGCTCCGGCGCCAAGATGGGCAAGACCGCGGCCGGCGCGGTCTGGCTCAACGCCGACCTGATGAGCCCCTACGACTACTGGCAGTACTGGCGCAACACCGAGGACGGCGACGTCGGACGCTTCCTCAAGCTGTTCACGGTGCTGCCGCTCGACGAGATCGGCCGGCTCTCGGCGTTGAAGGGCGCCGAGCTGAACGAGGGAAAGAAGGTGCTCGCCACCGAGGCGACCGCGCTGGTGCACGGCCGCGAGGCGGCCGAGAAGGCGGCCGACACATCTCAAACGACATTTGAGGAAGGCGGCATGGGCAAAGACCTGCCGACCTTGGTCGTGCAGGTTGGAGGTGGCATCCTCGCCGCTAACACGCAGATTGGGTTCACCAGTTCGAACAGTCAAGCTCGCCAGCTTGTCACGTCCGGCGCGGTCTATCTAAACGAGAAAAAGATCACCGACCCCAACTACAAATTCGTTCGCGAGGATTTCGACAGTGATGGTCGCGCGTTGCTGCGGTTAGGCTCCAAGAAACGCGGCATCCTCACGATCGCGTCCGAATAGCGGGCGCCTTTGCCAGCCAGTCACCGCGCGCTCAGCGCGTCGACGGCTCGGCGAACGTGCGATCCTGGCTGCCATCGCGGAATTCGAAGAACTTGCGCAGCACGCCCGGCGCGATCGCCGAGATCGGGTTGACCACCGGCCGCGGGCTCGAGGTCGGCCCGGTCACCTCGTAGGTGATGCCGAAGATGCCCTCGTTGCTGCCGCCGCCGAGGAACAGGCCGACGATCGGGATCTGGCCGAACATGTTGTTGATGCCGTAGAGCGGCACCAGCGTGCCGCGCACGTTGACCTGGTCGCGGGCGTAATCGATGTTGCCCTCGACGGTGGCGCCGAGCATCGGCCCGCGCACCACGCCATCGCGGATCGTCATGCGGCCCGGCACGCGCACGAACTCGGCGCGCGCCTGGCTGAAGTCGATGGCGTTGCCCTGGATCGCCCCGTTCTGTGATCCCGTGGCCACGCGCTCGAGCGCGCTCTCGCCGCGGATCGTGAAATCGCGCACGTTGATCAGTCCGTCCTGCGGCGAGGCGTCCTGGGACGGCGGGTCCATGCCCACCCACATGCGGCCGCCGACCATGCGCGAATAGATGTCGGTGAAGCGGAACAGCGCGCCGGCGTCGTTGGTCTCGAGGTAGAGCACCGGGCGGCCGTTGTTCACCCGCGTGCGAATGTCGCCGATCAACGCGGTATCGCGGCCGATCTTGGCGTTCAGCGAGAAGGTGCGCACACGCCCGCCTCGGCGCGACATGCGCAGGTCGAGCCCGCGCAGCGCCTCGCCGTAGTGGCCGGCCACCACGCCGATCTTGATGTCGATGTCGAGATCGGGATGCCGCCCCTTCGCCTTGGGGTCGGGCGGCCCGGACATCGCCAGCTTGACGAAGTTGCGGCCGTCGTAGACGTCGCCCCGCATGACGACGCGGAGCGCGCCGTCGGCCCCGCGGTCGGCCTTCAGCGTCGTCTTGTCGCCGTCCGAGGTGGCGAACACCGGGAAGTTGGCGGCCACCAGGTCGCCGTTGCTGTCCACGTCGACCGTGCCCTTGGCCAGCACGCCCTGCCCGTCGACCAGGAAATCGTCGAGCCGGATGCCGGACTTGTCCTTGATCAGCGTGAACGCCGCGCGGGCCGGCCGTCCCGACGGCTTGACCCATCCGGGCAGCAGATTTTCGATCTTCACACTCGCGAGATTGGCCTCGACGTTGAACCTGCCCTCGCGGTCGTTGGTCGAGCCGACCCGGCCGCTGAGCCGCATCGGCAGCGAGCCGGTGACCGCGCTGCCGAAATCCATGCCGAGCCGCGAGCGGGCCGCTTCGTCGAGCGAGGCCGTGATCTTGATCTCGGCCTCCGGCTCGCCGGCCGACTTGCTGAACTCGACTTCCGCGGGCGCGCCCGCGATCTTGACGTCGCCCTTGATCTCGTAGCGCTGGTTGGTTGCGTTGGCGTGCAGCGTCTGCGCCTCGACCTTCTGGCCGAACATCATCTTCTCGGCGGAGAAGTTCGTCAGATCGGCGGCGATGTTGTACTCGGTCGAGCCCTTCGGCAGGTCCGGCCGCAACGGCATCGCGAGGTTGATCTGCGCCGCGAGCGAGCCGCGCGTGGTGGCGGGATCGAATGGCGCGCCGGAAAACTCGCGCAGGCGATCGAGCGCCAGCAGCTCGGCGGCCGCGGGCACCGAGCCCTCGAGCTTGAACTGGACCCGCGCCGGCGGCGCCATCGGCCGCGTGTCGGGCACCTCGAACACCGCGCTGGAGACGGTGAGCCGGCGGCCCGGCGACACCTCGACCGTGCCCTTGCCGAGCGTGACGGTCGCGGTCCGGCCGGTGACGCGAACGTTGAGGTCGGCGTCGCGGATCGACGGCAATCCCGCGACCGGGCGCAGCGTCACCCCGCTGCCGACGATCTCGACCGAGAGGCCCTCCTCCGGGATCGGCGGTCCGGCCGGCGCGAGCGTCGCAACCGGCGCGTTGGTCGCGATGTCGAGCCGCTCGACCGTGCCGCTGACGATATGCTGCACGACCCAGTCGCGGACCTTGGGTGACACGAACACCGGCCACAGCCGCTTCAGCGCGCCGGCCGACATCTGATTGCCGGCGATGCCGACGGCGAGCCGGGCGTCCGCGCCGTAGTCGAACTGGCCGGACAGCGCGATGGTCACGTCCTTTTCGTCGAGGCTGCCAAGCTCCTTGGTGCCGATATCGCCCTGCTCGAGCCTGATGCGTTGCTTTTCCGGATCGATGCTGCCGCGCACCACGACACGCTTGAGGATCAGGCTCTCGTCGTTCGGCCCCGGCGGGTCGAGCACGATCCACCCGCCGCCGATCGCGAACATCCAGTTGCCGCCGGGCTGCGTGGGCGCCGCGAACTCGGACCGCAGCGTGTAGCGGGCGGTGCCTGCGGTGACCTTGAACGGCATGCGCAAGGTGCGCCGGGCGTTGTCCCAGTCCAGCCCGAACTCGGCGGTGCCGATCGGAACGCGATGCTCGGGGTCGTCGGCACCTCCGATGAAGCCGCCCTGCGCCACGATCGATCCGGAGAGGGCCTGTGGGGTGCCGTCGGGCGAGAACTCGGAATCGATCGACGCCGACACCAGCGTGTCGGAACGGACGCGGGTCTCCGACATGCGCAGCGCCAGCAGATCATCGAGGACGACCTGGCGCGCCTCGATCTGCAAACGCCGGTTGCCCTGCCGGAGCGGCGTCAGCGCGGTGTTCACCACCCACGGCCGTTCCCGGCTTTCCGACAGCACCGCGAAGGTCACCCCGCCGCCGCTCCGCCGCGTCAGCTTGAGGCTGATCTGCTTCAGCTCCCAGTCCTGGCCGTTGCGCCGGTCTTCGATGGTCAGGCTGCCGTTGGTGATGCCGATCTCGCTCAGCGAATGGCCGTCGAAGCCGCCGGTGTCGGCGTCGCCGCCGTTCAGCTCGAAGTCGCCGAGCCGGTCGATCCAGCCGAGCAGCGCCGCGAAATTGCTGGCGATCCCGCGCTCCGCCAGCGACTCCAGCGAGAGTACGCCGGGCGCACCCTTCGGCGGCGCCTTGGCGGCGGACGAGCCGGTGGCGGATGGCGTAACGGCCGCGGGCACCGCCGGCACCGCAGCGCTGGTGAAGAACGGCCGATCGGTGCCGAGCAGAACGTTGGCCCGTCCGTCGGGGTCGATGCGGATGGTCACATTGGCGTCGACCAGATGGATGCTCTTGGCGCGCGGGCGGGCGAACAGCAGGCTGGTGCCCGATATGCCGACCTCGGCCTTCGGCGCGATCGCCACCGGCGTGCCGGAGGCATCGCTCAGCACGATGTCGCGCAGCCGCAGCGCGGTGTGCCCCTGGTCGTCGCGCTCGAGCTGGGTGCCGCCGACGGCGACGCGATATCGGCTGCCGAGGAATTCTGCTCGATGGCGGAGATCAGCCAGGGCGTCGCCAGATCGAGCATGATCGGCCCACTGGACAGCCGCCACCACAGCGCGCCGCCGCCCACCAGCAGCAGGACGACCACGGCAGTGACCGCGAGCGTGATCCTTCGCATCACCGGATGACGGCGATCGAATGGAAACCAGGGGTTGAATGGCAGCCGCCAGCCGGCATGCCGGAGACCCCAGAATCCAGCGGCCAGGCTCGGCATCGTGCGCGCGCCGGTGCGCGCCGGCATTCGCCTGCGTGCGCCGATGCTCATCCAGCGCCGCCTCCATCTCCTGGAGCGCAGCGGTTCGCGGACTGCTATATTGGTCCGTCATGCCCGATCGGCCGTCCCCTCGTCCGCCGGTTTGGTGCTTGGCCTTGGCGGCCACCGATTCTCCTGACGCAACAGGGATTTCCCATAGAATCCCAGCCTGTCGCCAGCAACCCTCCCACCCGTGCCGGATTCACCTTGACCGCGCGAAAACGACGAAAGGAAGGCGCATGACAGCCAAGCTAGCCCTCGGTGGCAAGGCCCCCGGCTTCAAGCTCCCGCGCGACGGCGGGGGCGAGGTCGCGCTGAAGGACTTCAAGGGCCGAAAGCTCGTGCTCTATTTCTATCCAAAGGCTGATACCTCCGGTTGTACCGTCGAGGCCAAGGACTTCTCCAGGCTCGCCACCGCGTTCACCCGCGCCGGCACCGCCATCCTTGGGGTATCGGCCGATCCGGTGGGCAAGCAGGACAAGTTCAAGGCCAAGTATGGCCTGACGATCCCGCTCGGCTCCGACGAAACCCACGACATGCTGAACGCCTATGGGGTCTGGGCCAAGAAATCGCTCTATGGGCGGACCTACATGGGCATCCTGCGCAACACCTACCTGATCGACGCCGACGGCAAGATCGCCCGCATCTGGGAGAAGGTGAAGGTGGCCGGCCACGCCGAGGAGGTGCTGGCGGCTGCCAAGACGCTCTAACAAGACGCTCTAAACCATTCCCCCATACCGTTGATTCACCGATCGAACGCATTTTCACCCGCCTGTTCGGGGAATATTAACCATGCCGGGCTGAAATCGACGCTGACAAACGCCGGCCTGGGGATCGAGGACCGGTAGTCGGGGAGCGTTGATGTCCCACCGGTCGAGGGGTCAGAATTTTCGCGCCGATTCCGGCCGCATGGTCGGGGCGCCCGCCGCCAAGCAGGGCGCGCGGCGCACCGACTACACGCTCGCCCACGCCGGCCGCCAGTTCCGGCTTGGCCCGGTCACCTTCTGGGTCGCGGTCGGAAGCTTCGTCATCATGGCCGGCTGGTCGCTTGCGACCGGCACCTATTTCGCATTCCACGACGACGTGCTGACGCGCCTGATCGCGCGCCAGAAGGAACAGCAATACGCCTACGAGGACCGCATCGCCGAGCTGCGCGCCCAGGTCGACCGCATCGCCAGCCGCCAACTGCTCGACCAGGAGCAGTTCGAGCAGAAGCTCGAGCACGTCATGCGCCGGCAGAGCACGCTGGAATCGCGCGCCTCGACACTCGCTGGCGTGCCGGACCCGACCCCGACCGGCTCGATCAAGGGCCGGCCGACGCCGCTGCCCGATCCCGCGCCCGCGGCCATCCCGAAGGCCTCGCCGATCAGCGACACCGTGACCTTCACCACGCCGCCGGATCGCGAGGCGCGCCTGGAATCGCGCGCGGTGCCAACGGTCGCGATCCGCGCCGCCGCCACCAAGCTGATGGCGGTTGGCGTCGAGGGCTCGCTGGCGCGCCTGCAGGCGTCGCTCGACCGCGTCGAGTCCCGTCAGACCGCGGCCCTCAACACGCTCGAGGAGCGCTTCGACACCAAGGCCAAGCGCATCCGAAGCGTGCTGATCGACCTCGGCGTCGACGGCAAGAAGGTCGGGCCGGCGCCGGCCGCGACCGGCGGGCCGTTCGTACCGCTGACCTTGCGCAGCGACGCCCCCGCCTTCGAGCGGCAGCTCTATCGCATCAACGTGGCGCGCTCGAATGTCGATCGCCTGACGCGCACGCTCAGCGCCGTGCCGGTTCGCAAGCCGATCATGGGCGAGATCGATCTGTCGTCAGGCTTCGGGGTGCGGTCCGATCCGTTCATCGGCCGGCCCGCGATGCACACCGGCCTCGACTTCCGCAGCAGCACCGGCGACCCGGTGCGCGCCACCGCCACCGGCACGGTCGAGACCGCGGGCTGGAACGGCGGCTACGGCAGGATGGTCGAGATCGATCACGGCAACGGCTTCTCGACCCGCTACGGGCATCTTTCGGAAATCGAGGTGAAGGTCGGCCAGCAGATCAAGATCGGCCAGATCATCGGCCGGGTCGGATCGACCGGCCGCTCGACCGGTCCGCACCTGCACTACGAGACACGCATCGACGGCGACGCGGTCGATCCGCAGAAGTTCCTGCGCGCTGGCCTGCGCCTCGGCAACGCTCTGTAGACTCACAAAGCACCAGCGCCAAAAGAAAGGGGCGGCCCAGGGCCGCCCTTAGTTCTTCAGCCTTGCGCAGAACCGTCAGCCGCGAAGAACATTCTCGCGGCCAGCCTGAAGCACGACCGCCGCTACGCTGAGAACGATCGCGACCGCCGTGGCAACTGAAAACAGAGCGAGCCACATGTTGCTTCCTCCGTTTGCGGTTCCATCCGGTTCCATGATGGTCCGGTGGAGCCGCTGACAACGCGGACCGCACGCCTCGGTTCCAGCGAAATTTCACGCTGGAACTCCGCATCCGCATCGCCACCAGAGGCTAGGGCCGGAACATTGAATGAGCGGTGACGGCCTGGTGCCGCAAATAAATCAAATTGCGGGCATGGTTCCACAACTCGACGCCGATCAGTCGACGTCCGCGACCTCGTCAGGCCCGCCGCCGAAGGCCTTTTGCGCCAGCACCGCGGCCATGAACTGGTCGAGATCGCCGTCCAGCACGTCGGACGGCGTCGGCGAGGTCACGCCGGTGCGCAGGTCCTTCACCATCTGATAGGGCTGCAGCACGTAGGAGCGGATTTGGTGGCCCCAGCCGATATCGGTCCTGGCCGCCTGCTCGGCCGCGGCCGCGGCCTCGCGCTTCTTCAATTCGGCGTCGTAGAGTTTGGCGCGCAGCATGTCCCAGGCCTGCGCCTTGTTCTTGTGCTGCGAGCGCTCCTGCTGGCACACCACGGCGATGCCGGTCGGGATGTGGGTCAGCCGCACCGCCGAATTCGGTCTTGTTGACGTGCTGGCCGCCGGCGCCGCCGGAGCGCATGGTGTCGGTGCGCACGTCCTTCTCGTCGATCTCGATCTTGATGCGGTCGTCGACCACCGGATAGACCTGCACGCTCGCGAACGAGGTGTGCCGCCGCGCGTTCGAATCGAACGGCGAAATCCGCACCAGGCGATGCACGCCGTTCTCGGTCTTCAGCCAGCCGAAGGCGTTGTGGCCCTTGACCTGGATGGTCGCCGACTTGATGCCCGCGCTCTCGCCCTGGGACTCTTCCAGGAAATCGACCTTGTAGCCGTGCTGCTGCGCCCACCGCGTGTACATGCGCAGCAGCATGCCGGCCCAGTCCTGGCTCTCGGTGCCGCCGGCGCCGGCGTGGACCTCGAGGAAGGCCTCGTTGGCGTCTGCCTCGCCCGAGAGCAGCGCCTCGAGCTCCCGACGCGCGGCCTCCGCCTTCAGCCGCCGCAGCACGTCCTCGGCCTCGCCGATGACCTTCTGGTCCTTCTCGGCCTCGCCGAGGCCGATCATGGTGATCTGGTCGTCGAGGTCGCGCTCGATCCGGCCAAGCGCGGTGAGCTGGTCATCGAGCGCGGTGCGCTCCTGCATCACGCGCTGGGCGCGCGCGGTGTCGTTCCAAAGACTGGGATCCTCGGCCTGCGCGTTCAGCTCGGCGAGGCGTGCCTTGGCCTTGTCGAAGTCAAAGATGCCTCCTCAGCAGTCCCAAGGACTGCTTGATGTCTTCGACCAGCTTTTCGGTTTCGGCGCGCATGAATCGTCCGTTCTGTTGCCCGGCGGGATTTAATGGTTGCCGGCCCGCCGCGCAACGTCCATTTCACGGCAGCACGGGCCGGCCCTCCGGGCCGATGCGGCCCTTGAAGGCAACATAGCCGCCGTCGATCAGCAAATCGGTGCCGGTGACGAACGCGGCCTCGTCGGAGGCGAGATAGACCGCGCCCGATGCGATCTCCTCGGGCTCGCCCGGGCGGTTGGTCAGATGCAGCGGGCCCATGCGGGCGCGCGCCTTGTCCTTGCCGCCGGAGCGCGCGCTCGACCGCTCGGTCAGGATGAAGCCCGGCGAGATGGTGTTGGCGCGGATGTGGTCGGAGGCGTGGTCCATGGCGAGGATTTGCGTGTAGCGGATCAGCGCGGCCTTGGTGGTGCAATAGGGCGAGCGCTGCGGCACGCCAAGGTGGCCGAGCTGGGAGGCGATGTTGATGACGCTGCCGCCGCCGGCGCGGCGCAACTGCGGCACGGCGAACTTGCACATCAGAAACGCGCCGGTGAGGTTGACGCCGATCGCCTTGTTCCATTCCGCGAGCGGCAGGGTTTCGCAGGTGCCGTCGGGGGTGATGGCCGCCGCCACGTTGACCAGTGTGGTGAGCGTGCCGAAGGCCGCGATCGCGCGCTCGACGGCTTCCTTCGCGCTCGCCTCGCTCGTCACGTCGACGGCGTAGCCCTGGGCACGGCCGCCGATGGCTTTGGCGACGTCTGCGGCCTTCGCTGGCTCGAGGTCGGCGACCGCGACCTGCGCGCCCTCGGCCGCGAAGCGGCGCGCGATCGCACCGCCGATCTCGCCGCCGCCGCCGGTGATCAGCGCGACCTTGCCCTGCAGGCGGCCCGCCATCAGTGGGTCGCCGCCTGCACGAAGCTGCCGTCGAAGATCGCCGATTTGGGCGGGAACGGCTTCTTCATGGTGCCGATGTCGAACAGCCCGTCCGCCATCTTGTCGTAGGCCTTGTCCGAGACGTCGCCGTCGAGGCCGAACAGCTTCAGCTTGGTGACGTAGTAGTCGTAGGCGTCGGCGGTGTCCTTCGGATCGTGCCTCGCGAACTTCACCACGATGTCGATCGCCTGCTGGCGGTTGGCCGGATCGTACAGCCAGCGAACCGCCCGCTTGTAGTTGCGCGCGAACGCGATCATCACCTCGCGGTGCTGCGCGGCCCACGGCATGTTGGCGCCCCAGACCGTGAACGGGATGTCCTCGGCGTACTGCTTCATGTCGCCGAGGTTCGAGAAGCCCATCGATGTCGCCTTGAAGTAGGTCGGCGGGTTCAGGATGGTGGCGTCGACGCCGCCGGACACCAGGGCTGCGAAGCGGTCGCCCGCGGCCTTGGCGTAGATCGTGTCGACGTCGCTGGTCTTCAGGCCGGCCGACGCCAGGTACGGCTTCAGATAGATCAGCGTGATGTCGTTGACG
>CAWGEM010000003.1:0-749500 GCA_963821555.1 uncultured Alphaproteobacteria bacterium
GCATGCGGATGAAGGCTACGCAGGCGCGCGAACAAGTCTGCTTCTCCGTCTGCATGGATTGCCTTTCCTGGTGTGATTGCAGCATCTGCAGCTCTCTGCCCGAATGAGACTCGACGATCTGCTCGGTCGCCTTCAAGCGCATCGGTTTCCGGTGAGGGGCGAGCGTGCGCACCCCGAACGGGCGCTGATCCTTGCCGCGCGGGCCGACGTCGAAGAGGCCGTCCGCGACGACGAGTTCCTCGCCGACTGCATCGATTGGGAACTGAAGTTGGTCGAAAGTGGTCGCCCGCGAAGCGGCCTGGTTCCCTTCTACACCATGCCCGATCTCGGAATCCGGTTTGCGTTTGGCTATTGGGCCCCCGGCCACACGGCCGGTGCGCACGAGCACACCGCCTGGACCATCACGGCGGTGTGCCGGAACGAACTCGAGGTCCTCACCTATCACCGCGACGAGTTCCTATCGGACCCGTGAACTGGTGCCCAAGAACCGGTTTCACGCGCCGGCCGGCCGGGTCGGAACGATCTGCGAGCCATGCATCCATGAGCCGCGAAATCGGTCGGCCGATTGGTCGCTTTCCTTCCATGTCACGAGCCCGCGCGACGGCGAGCGGCCCGATGACGGTTTCGAGCCGTTGCCGGCGCTGCGTCCGAGGCGCCGGCCGTCGCCCGCCCTGAAGGGCCATCCCTATGCGAATGTCGTGGACGCGCGGCTTCGCATTCGATGCGTTCATCAACTGGCGCGCATCGTTGCAGGCATGACGGTCGGGCAAGCGCCGGAGCTTCTCGATCGGTGCTACGCGGCGGGAGCCGGCGCGACCAGAGAGTTCATCGAGCAAACGGCTGGTCTGCGTCCTGCGTCGGCTGCGAAACCGAAAGCGCTGTTCGTGCGTATGCATGATGGGCTCAACTTACGCTGCCGGCGCGATGGCGACATGGTGGCGCTCGATGCCGAAACCCCGCAGGGCCTTATCGAGCAGTTCGCGCTCGACGAGGTCGCGCACGAGGCAGTGGCTTTTGTCGCTCGCGAAGGCAAGTTCGAGGTGAGCGCAATCCCGGGACGCCTGTCCGACGACGAGCGCGCAGCCTTTGCCGACGCACTTGAGCAGATGGGCCTGTTCAGGAGGATCGCGTCATGACACTCGCGGATACCTCCGACACTGCGCTCCGCGAGCGTGTGTTCGATGCCCTTAACTACCAAGCGCCGTTCCTGATCGAAAAGCTCGTCAAGGATCATATCGTCGAGAACTCCGGAGGAGGCCGAAGCACTGTTCACCGAGGTCAAGCGCTATCTCGTGATCGCCGCCCTGGACCGCGAGAAAAGCTGGCACATGTATTCGCTGCGCATCGACGAATGCTGGCATCAGTTCATTTTGTTTACACGGCAGTACATCGACTTTTGCCGGGACCATTTCGGACGCTATGTCCCGCACGCTCCGAGCAATGCGCCGGAATCGAAAACTGCAACGCCGGCGCAGCGGACGACCTTTAAGGAGTTCAATCAGCGCTATGAAGAGCTGTTCGGCACGCCGATCCCCGAAATCTGGATCGATGCACGCAACGTGACGCCGCGGCGGCGCGTCCTGAACGATCATGTCGGCCGGATGACGCTGCGGGACGATGCCGGGATGATCGAACTGCTGAACGGAAATGGCGAGCTTGTGCTGTTGGTCAACGACGTCGCGGAGCCCGCGCTGACGTTCATCGCTGAGACCGGCGCCTTCTACGTGCGCGAACTGCCCGGCGATCTCGACGACGAAGAGAAGGTCGCGCTGGTCTCGACGCTGGTGCAGTGCCGGGTGCTGCGCCTCGCGTCATAGCAAAACGCGCCCGCGACGGCGGGCGCGCTTTCAAAGTTCAGTGACTACGCCAGTATCAACGCACGCTGCGGCGGTCGTTGGCGCGCCCGACCCGACGCGGAGGCGGCGCACCGAAGTCCGACCCTCCGAACAGGCGGTCGAAGAACGACGGTCCAGAAAACAATCCGCCTCCAAAGCTGCCCGGCGGCATCCGGACCGGCGCGGACGAGCTGGTTCGCTGGCGCTCGACCGGGGTGTCGGCGACCTTGCGCTGGTCGCCCTTCAGCGCCGCCAGCGTGCGGGCGTCGCGGCCGTAGATGTCCTCGCGAATCTGAAGCTTGCCGGCGTCGTCGACGAACGCGGTCTGGTAGGTGATGTGGACCGGAATGAAGGTCGGGAAGTTGATGTTGATCTCACCACCACCGAACATCTTGCGCAGCCGCTCCTGCGTGTAGTTCTCCTGCGGCAGCACCAGCGACAGCAGCACCTCGCCGTATTTGACCGGATCCTGTACCCGCATACAGCCGTGGCTGTATGCCCGCTTGTCGTGGGCAAACAGGTGCTTGTCGGGCGTGTCGTGCTGGTAGACCAGGAACTTGTTGGGGAAATTGAAGCGAATGCGGCCGAGCGCGTTCTTATCGCCCGGCGGCTGCCAGATGCGCACGGTCCCGTCGCGGTTCTGCTCGATCTTCAACCCGATCCGCTCGAGCGCCTGGGGGTCCTGCTGCAGCGCCGGCAGATACTCATTCTGGATGATCGACGGAGGCACGTTCCAGGTCGGGTTGACCGTAATGAACTTCATATCCGCGGAGATCATCGGCGTCGCCAGGTTCGGCTTGCCAACCACAACTCTGGTGGTCCACACGAGCTTGTTGTCGCGGACAACACGCAGCGTGTAGTCCGGGATGTTCACCATCACGTAGGTGCGGCCGAGGTCGCGCGGAATCCAGCGCCAACGTTCCATGTTGGCGATGATGACATCGGCGTCGCGGTCGCGGCGCGGTCCGTTGATAGCGTCGACGGTTTCCGCGTTGAGCTGCCCGTTCGGCCGCAGGCCGTTCGATTTCTGGAAGGTGGCCACGGCTTCGGACATGACGTGGTCGTATGTCGTGCTCGTCCGGTCGCCAGGGACGTCAAGCCGCTCGCGCAGTTGCGGCACGCGAGGATCGTCCACCAGCATCTCGTTGCCCTTCTTGTCCTTGCCGTAGCGAAGGACCGGGCCCGAGGCGATCAGCACGCGGCCGCCGTCGCCGCCGCGGTTGCGGGCTTCGGCGAGCTTGGCCTTGAGGGCCTTGTAGCCGGGTTGCGGCGGATTGTAGCTGTCGAGCGTCTCGCCGATGTCCTGTGCGGTGGCGAGCTTCGCCAGAACGTCGGCCGGCTCGGGCTTCACCAGCTCATACTGAATATCGCTCGCAACGCGGCTGAAGTGCACGCGGCCGATCTGGGCATGCCGGGCGTAGGTCACGACCGCGTCGGTGAAGCGCAGCTCGGCCTCCGCCAAAGCGTCCGGGTCGGCCCCGGGCTTGACCTGCGGCAATGGATAGTCGCTCGGATCGAGGCCGTCGGCCGCAATACCGGAGAGATAGGCCGCGGCGGCCTTGGCGCGCTGACTGAAGCTGCCGTCGTTGATCCAGAGCGGGGCGAAGTTGCGATCCGCATAGAACGGCTCGATGGCGCCGCGATCCCTCTTGCCGCCGAGGATGCGGTCAAACTTGCCGCTGCTCATCTCACGCAGCTTGTCGGCCACGGCCGCGTCGCCCAGCGGGACTGCAGGCAGCGGCTTTGCGACCGACGCGACTGAACTCGCGAGCGCGTCGCTGGCGGCTGCGCCAGCCGGGACCGAATTGGTGGCTGCCGAAGCTGCGCCCGTCGAGGTCGGCGCGTCGGCGGATGGCATCGCCGCTTCGACCGAGTCCTTGGACTGGGCCGAGGCGAGCGGTGCATATTCGGTGACCGCGAGGGCCAAAGCCACCGCCGCACCCGCCAGCAAATGATCGAAGCGTGCATGCCGCATCGGATCGACTCCCGATATCTCCCGGAGATCGGGCCCAGCGGGCCCCGGGGCCAGTAGTATTTACATCTTGAGGTTAAGGAATATCAGGCTTGGACGGCCAATGAAACCGCAGCTGTTTCGTCCGAAGGCGATTTTTCACGCCAATGCCGCGGGAATCCGGCGGCTCCCAACAAACTTGACTGGTGTTGCGCCTGCGCACCACCACATGCCGATCCGCCATCCGGCAGCCACGGCCGGCTATTGCACAGAGGGGATAATCTTCAGTGCTGGGACAAGCTTTCCAAGCAGCGTAGGAGGCCAGGGGATGGACATGAACACGTCGAAGGCCACGTAAATCGCCAGAATCAGCACGACCACGTATGGAATTACCAGCGACCAGCGCTCCGGCCCCTCCAGACGCATGAAAACGATCACGAAGATCACTGCGGTCGGAATGAGCCCGATCACCGCCATCGAGGCCATGAAACCGAGGAGATAGCCGAAGAACCGCGCCGCTCGGATCACCACGGTCCGCACCGGCAGATGGCCGGTATCCGAGGTGAGGTCCATGTGGATTTTCTGTTCGACCTCGTGCTGGGCCTGCTCGCTCAGGCTTTCGGAGACCGCGGCAGTGGGCTTGCGGCACATCTCGTTGAACAGGCTCATCGCCAGCACGATGAGCGCGACGATACCGACCACCGTCGGAACGAGCTTGGCGCTGAAATGCCAGGGCAAAGCCGCGATCACGAGCCCGCCGATCACGGCTATGTAGAACATTGTGAACAGCTGTGACGGGTGGAAGGTGGGCGCCTGGAAGCTGTGCATCATCTTCACGATGCCGCCCTGCTGGCGGATGTCGGCGATGAACGGTCGCACCAGGCCCACGATCGCCATGGCGAGCAGAACCGCGACCACCGGCCGCCACAGCCAGGAGAAGCCGTAGCGCTCGATCGAGATGAACATATAGCGCTCGATCGAATCGCCGAGCACCAGCCCCAGCACCAATGGTGGCCTGGGCCACTTGAACTGCTTCATGGCCCAGCCGAGGCAGCCGAACAACAGCAGGGCGAACAGGTCCCCCCAGTTGCGGGACGCCTCGAACGCGCCGATGTAGACCACGGCCAGCACGGCCGGCAGGATCAGCGTGTAGCGAAGCGTCGCGAGGCGGGCGA
This sequence comes from uncultured Alphaproteobacteria bacterium, assembly GCA_963821555.1. Classification (GTDB taxonomy): domain Bacteria; phylum Pseudomonadota; class Alphaproteobacteria; order Rhizobiales; family Xanthobacteraceae; genus Z2-YC6860. The sequence continues at coordinate 4,962 of CAWGEM010000003.1, forward strand.
ACTGCGGGCTGAAAGCGTAGCAGAGGCCGGCCCCGAGGATGTTGGCGAGCGCCACCGACCACACCATGGCGTAGGTGATGTCGAGGTTCTTGTGCAGCATGTCAGGGCCCGGCACGAGCCCGTGGATCAGGAACGCGCCGAGCAGGATCGCCATGGTGGCGCTGCCGGGAACGCCGAACGCAACGGTCGGCACCAGCGCGCCGCCCTCTTTGGCATTGTTGGAGCTTTCCGAAGCGATCACGCCGCGGACGTCGCCCTTGCCGAAGGTCAGCGACGCGCCCTTCTCGGTCTTGAGCGCGTGGCCGTAGGCCAGCCAGTCAACCACCGAGGCACTGATACCGGGGATCGAGCCGATGCCGCCGCCGATCCAGGAGCAACGCAGGATCAGCCACCAGTTCTCAAAGCAATCCTTCACGCCCTGCCATTGGCCCTTGTAGATGTCGGCCTTGTCGAAGCCCTTGGCGATGGCGACGCGGGCGATCAACAGGTCGCACAGTTCGGGCAGCGCAAACAGGCCGAGCAGCACCGGCGTGATCGGCAGGCCGTCCCACAAATAGAGGACCTCGAAGGTCCAACGTTGCGTGCCGGTCTGCGGGTCGGAGCCGATCATCGCGATCATGACGCCGAGGCAACCGGCCGCCATTCCGCGCAACGGCGCGTTGCCCGACAGCACCGCCACCATTGATATTCCGAGAATCGAGAAGGCGAGCAGTTCGGGCGATCCGAGATAGAGCATCACCGGCCGTAGGATCGGGATCGACACTGCAAGCAGTGCAGCGCCGAAAATCCCGCCCATCAATGAAGACATGTAGGCGGCGCTGAGCGCGCGCCCTGCTTCGCCGCGCTTGGTCATCGGATAGCCGTCAAGGACCGTTGCCGCGGAGGCGGCACCTCCGGGCACGCCGAACAGGATCGCGGGGATGGGATCGCCGGTTGCGGTGGTGGCGCCGAGACCAAGCAGCAGCGCAAACGCCGAGTAGGGATCCATGGCGAAGGTGAAAGGCAGCAGCATCGCCGTGCCGGCGAGGCCACCGATGCCGGGCACGATGCCGAGCACGAGCCCCATCATGCATCCAGCCATCAGGAACATCAGGCGCTGCGGCTCGATCAGCGCTGCGAGCGCCTTGCCGGCTGCGCCCGCCATGAATGCGGCTTCGGCTCCGAAGGCTTCCATGGTCAGGCGCCTTCCGGCGATATCGAGCGCCGAGGCTTCATCGCTGCGCCTTGGCCGCGAGTGCTTGCCGCGCCTGTTCGACCACGTGCGGCGGGGTGGCGTAGAGTTCGGCGATCAGGGCCTGCAGGTCGCCGCCCGCGATCGGCTCGAGATCGAGGCGCATCTTGGCAGCCTCGCTCAGGAGCCTGTCGTCGCGCAGCGCGGTCACGAAGGCCTGGCGCAGCACAGCAACACGCTCCGCCGGTACACCGGGCGGCAGCACGTAGGGACGCCCGAAAATACCCTGGCTGAAGACGAGCTCGATCACGCGGCGTTCGTCGGCGTTGCGCGCGAACTCGGCTGCGCGCGGCACCCCTCGCTTGATGAGATCGGGGTGGCCCGCATTGCTGAGTTGGACCAGCGGGCGAATGAGGTCCTTCGAAAACCAATCCGGGTGCATGGTCTCGATGCCGGTCCAGCCGATGCCGCAAGCACCCTGCACCTCGCCCCGTTCGAGTGCGAGCGTGATCTCGCGGCTCCCGGGATAGCCCGTGACGATACGGAACCTGGTGCCAAGCACGTTGTTCAACAGCAATGGCAGATCGTAGGTGGTCGCACCCGGGTTGCTCGCGCCGATGATCAACTCGGTGTCGAGCGCGTCCTTGAAAGCCTTCACCGGGGCGTCGGTGCGCACAAAGCAGACGTAGACATCGCTGTTGGCGCTGCCGAGATAAATGAGCTTGTTCGGGTCGACGCCGGCCGCGGCCTCGCCGAGCAAGGGCTGAAGCACCGCGCCCGGAAAGATCGCGCCGATGGCGGTGCCATCCTTCGGCGCTACTGAATAGATGAAACCGGCGGCGCGATTGGAGCCGGCGCCGCTCATGTTCTGGGGCACAATCGCGGGATTGCCGGGGATCGCGCTGCCAAGATGGCGCGCGAGCAGCCTCGCGTAGGTATCGTAACCCCCGCCGGCGGATGAACCGATGACCACGGAAATCTTGTTGCCGCGATAGAAGGCTTCGACCGTATCCTGCGCGGCGACCGGGATCGCGGCCCAGAGCGCGCAACAGCCGGCGACGATGGTGCGCCGCACGCAAAACGCGATCGACATGACACCCGTCCCGCGATGATCGGCAGGCGGCCGCATGCCTCGAAAGTCCCCCAATTCCGCCCGCGGCGGCGAGATTTTCAGGCGAGTTCAAGTCTGTCAACAGCGCGAGGCCTGTACGCCGCCTCCGCGAGGCGGTGGTCGAAGCCGCGATGACACGCTAGGCTCGCGCTTGCCGGGGCGAGCCGCGACACGCGGACGCAGATGCGTTCATCCGCGGTCCACCCGGATTTGGCGTTAGAACCCCAGTTGGTGAGGACCATGATCGACCTTCACGGATTGACCAGCCCGAACGTGCAAAAGATCTTCATCGCGCTCGAAGAACTCGGGCTGCCGTACAATTTCAAGCCGGTGGATGTCTGGGCCGGCGCGCAGTTCACCGACGAGTTCGGCAAGCTCAACCCGAACCGCAAGATACCTGTGATCGTCGATTCCGATGGGCCGGAGGGCAAGCCGTACAGCGTGTTCGAGTCCGGCGCGATCCTGCTCTATCTCGCCGAGAAGACCGGCAAGCTGTTGCCCAAGGATGCCGCGAAGAAATTCGACACCATCCAGTGGCTGATGGTCCAGGTGAGCGGCGTGGGGCCGGCGTTCGGCAACTTCACGCATTTCAACCTGTTCGCGCCAAAGGCCGGCAACGAGTATTCGCTCAGCCGCTACCGCACCGAAATGTTGCGGCTCTACGAATTGCTCAACACACGGCTCGGTCAGAGCAAGTATCTCGGCAGCGACGAGTATTCGATCGCCGACATCGCGACGTTTCCCTGGACGCGGCAGCATCAGGCGCAAGGCGCCAAGCTCGACCAGTTGCCCAACGTCAAGCGCTGGTTCGAGGACATTTCCGCGCGCCCGGCCGTCAAGGCCGCGATCGAGAAGATCAACGTCATCAAATCGAGCCGCGATAACGCGACCGACGACAACAAGGATCGCTTCTTCGGCCGCGGCAAATACGCCCGAGCCTGACCATGATGCCGCGCGTGTTGCTGGCGCTGTGGCTCGTTGCGGGCTTCGGTGCCGCGGCATTCGCGCAGGACAGCTACCCCTCCCGGCCGGTGACGCTGGTCGTGCCTTACGCTGCGGGCGGCTCGATCGACCTCGTCGCCCGCATCGTGGCCGAGGGCCTGGCGGCGCGGCTCGGCCAGTCGTTCGTGGTCGACAACAAGCCGGGCGGCAACGGTACGATCGGCATCGGCGCGGTCGTGAAATCCAAGCCGGACGGCTACACGCTGCAGATGGGCGCAGTCGGCGCCAACGTCACTCCCGCGGTGGTGCAGAAGAACTATCCGTTCGATCCGCTGCGCGACTATGTGCCGATCTCGATCGTGGCGGAGTGGTCGGCGATCCTGGTCGTGAAAAAGAGCCTGCCGGTCGAAACGCTCGCCGAGTTCGTCGCATACGCTCGTGCGCGACCGGGCGCGCTCAACTTCGGCACCACCGGCTACGGCAGCTTCGCGCATCTCGTCAGCGAACTGTTCATGCAGCAGACCGGGATCGTCATGCAGCACGTCCAGTACAAGGGCGGGTCGCAGGCGACCACCGACCTGCTGGCTGGCGCGATCGATGCGCACATGATGAGTTCGGCGGTTGGAGCAGGCCAAGCCGAAAATCCGATGCTGAAGATGCTTGCGGTCGCAAGCCCGCGCCGGCTGCCATCGCTGCCGAAGGTGCCGACTATGGCGGAAGCAGGCGCCGCCGGCGTCGAGCAGACGGCGTGGCTCGCTGTGTTTTCGCCGCCGTCGGTGCCGGAGGCCGTGCGCATCAGGCTCAACCGCGAGCTGGTTGCGATCGCCAACGATCCGATCGCCCAGACCAAATTCCGCAACACCGGCTTCGAGCCGGTCGGCACCGACCCCGCGACCACCGACACGACCTATCGCTCGGAAATCGCGCGCTGGACCGCGCTGGTGCGCGAGCGCGGCCTGGCGGAGAAGTGACGGGCGCAATCGCTCTGCGGAGCCGCGGTCGTGGACGCCTGCAAGAGGGAAATGTTAGTTTGAACGGCAGGGCAAGCTGACAGCGTTGAGTAAACGAGCGTCCACGCCGTATCTTCACGGCTGTCTCGTCTGGAGAGCGCCATGACCGTTCGCCCTGAAAAGCGGCCGCCAGTCAAGAAGTCCGGTGCTGCAAATCGAGCCAAGAAGCACACCGACGAGCTTCTCGACGAAGCGCTCGAGGAATCGTTCCCGGCGAGCGACCCGCCCGCGGTTCCTGCGACACCGAAGTCGCGTTCGACCAGCAAGAAGAAGTAATGGCCGGCGCTTGTTTTTGCGCCCTCTCCCCTTGCTTGCGGGAGAGGGCAGCTCAGTCAGTAGACAAAGCAAGTATTGGGTGAGGGGTTACGGACTATCGATAGGCTTCACCCCTCACCCAAATGATCGTATGTCGGCCGCGCGTTGGCCCTCTCCCGCAAGGGGAGAGGGCGCAACAAGCGGCGCTGTGAGGTTTACGCCGCGGTCGCCTCGGGCACCGGCTGCCGGTATTCCTTCAGCCGCGGCATGACCTCTTTGGCGAACAGCGTGAGGTTGTCGACCGTATCCGCGTGCGACAGGAAGCCGGCGTGTCCCATCATCAGGAGGTTGCCCATGCCGCCGCAGTATTCGGTGAAGTCGACGATTTGGCGGTGGACCTGATCGGGCGTGCCGCAGAACATGACCCCGGCATCGATCAGGTCCTGCACTGTGCAATGATAGATGTCGACGGGGCGGCCGTCCTTGGCGGTGCCGCGCGGCTGGCTGAAGCCGCGCAGCATGCGGGCATTGTCCTCGACCGACAAGAAGCCCGGCGGGTTGCGGTACGGGATGTGCACGATCGCTGAGGTTCGCAAGTATCCGGCGACAAGGTCACCGCGACGGCGTGCTTCCGCTTCGTCCTCGGCCACCGCGACCAGGCCGAGATAGGCGACGCGGTCGGCCGGCGCGGGTCTGCGCCACTTCGCGAGATAACCCTGGCGGTAGGCGTCGTACAGCGGCCGCGTGCCGTAGCCCGAGCCGAGCGTCGCCATGACGTAGCCCTTCTCGCCCAGGAGCTGCGCTTGGTTGCGACTGTTGGTCGTGCTCCAGACCGGCGGATGCGGCTGCTGGGCCGGCCGCGGCCAAATGTTGACCTGGCGGTAATGGAAGAACTCGCCCTCCCAGTTGAACGGCTCGTCGCGGTGCGTCATGGCCTTGAGGATGAAGTCGTGCGCCTCCCAGAAGCGGTCCATGACGCCGACCGGGTTCTGGTTCGATGCCGGGAATTCGTACGGCACGCCCTTGATGAAGCCCATGTCGAGCCGGCCGCGTGAGATCACGTCGACGGTCGATAGCTCCTCGGCGCAGCGCAGCGGGTCGGGCCGATGGCCGATCGGATAGCCCAGCACCAGCAGGCGCGCGTTCTTCGTCTCGCGCGCGAGCACCGAGAGCCCGACGATGCAGGTCGACGACATGCAGGTCGCGGTCTGATGATGCTCGTTGAGCATGATGTCGTAGCCAAGCTCGTCACAAAGCTTCCACTCGTCGTAGTAGCGGTGGAACAGGTCGCCGGCGATCTTCGGATCGAGCTTGTTGTTGGGCAGGTTGATGCGCAGCGAGCCGCTGTGGTCGTTCCAGGCCGGGTAGTAGGGCTGCTCGGTGAAATGATAGACCCGCATCGCATGATCTCCTTCAGGCGCGCCGCGCGCGGGCCTGGCCTTGTGCCGTGGAGTCGGCAAACGCAAGGGCCCGGCGGGCGAACTCCTCGGGCTGTTCGATGTGCGGATAGTGCCCAGCCCGTTCGATGGTCTCGAACCGCGCGCCTGCGATCATCGAGCAGAAGCCGCGACCGTAACGCTCGGAGAGAATGCGATCGGCGGTACCCCAGAGAAACAGCGTCGGCACGCGCAGCCGGTGCAGCCGGTGCTTGAGCTTCGGGTTGTGCATGTACGGCGACCAGGCGACGCGCGCCGTCGCCTCCCGGTTCCGCGCCGCGACGAGTGCCTCCTTCTCGGGCAGGCTTTTGTAATCGCGCTTGCCGGCAGCCGGATCGAAATAGGCGAGCGCCGTGACCTCGTCGGGCATCAGCGACCAGACGTCGACGATGTCGCGCGTCTCGCGGTCGCCAACCTTCACCCCGACGGGATTGCCCAAAACCAGATGGGAGAAGCGGTCGCACGACTTCACCGCGAGCTCGCAGGCAAGCCACCCGCCGAGGCCGACGCCGATCACCAGCACGTTCTGCAAATCGAGTTGATCGAGCAGGTCGAGGTAGAAGTAGGAGAGATCGTCGACGCTGCTGACGCCCTTGGGGAGCCCGGAGCCGCCGAAGCCGGGATGCGACGGCGCCAGCAGCCGTCCGCCGCGGGCAAGCTCGGCCAACACGGGGGCATCGGGCGCAATGCCGATGTTGGGATGCAGGAACAGGATCGGGCGACCGTGGCCGCGCTCGACCAGCTCGACGGTGACGCCATTGACCACGATCGACGTGATCGCGCCGGTGGTCGCGGACATCAGCCGAACCCCATTTGCGTTTCCTGCCCTGCTTTCCATTGCACGAGCGCGGCCGGTGTTTCAAGATCGCGGCGCAATTTGCGTTCAACGGAGAGGAACGACTCAATGAATGCGGCCGCAAAACCGGGCGAAATCGAAACCAGGCCGGGCGTGACCTATGCCACGCATGACAGCGTTGCGCTTGCGGGCGACCTCTATCTGCCAAGGGGCGCGGGCCCGTTTCCGGCGCTGGTCGGTGTGCATGGCGGGGGCTGGGTGCAGGGGGTGCGCGGGCAATTCCAGCACTGGGGCGCGTATCTTGCGGCGCACGGCATCGCGCTGTTTGCGAGCAGTTATCGTCTCGCCAAGGCCGGGCAGAAGACCTTCCCGCACGCGGTGCAGGACGTGCTGGCGGCTGTTCAGTATGTGCGCGGCAATGCCAAGGACCTCAACGTTGCGCCCGATCGCATCGGCATCTTCGGGCATTCCGCCGGCGGCAACATCGGTGCGCTGGCTGCACTCGGCGGCGGCAGCAAGCTGTTCGCGGGCAGCTATCCGAACGATCCGCACGCCAAGGTGAGCACCGATGTGAAGGTGTTTGCCGGCGTCTATGGCGTCTACGACGTCGCCGAGATGTGGCTGAAGTACAACCTGCAGAGCCCCAAGCAGAACAACATCGAATGGTTCCTCGGCGCCTCGCTGCCGGACAACCGTCAGCTCTATTTCGATGCCTCGCCGATCAGCTATGCGGTCACCGCCAACAACAAGGTCGCGGTGCACTTGAGCGTCGGCACCGAGGACGATCTGGTCGATCGCAAGGTCAACACCGACGCCTTCGTGCTGGCGCTGAAACAGGCCGGCTTCTTCGTGCGGACCACCATCCTGCAGGGCGCGCCGCACTATTGGGGCAGCGAGCCGATGGATGAGCCGGGCAGCTACTCGGCCTTTCTTGCGCCACGCCTGGTGCGGTTCCTGGCGGAGAAGCTCTAGCCCGCGGCGGCCTGTCACCGCGCGGCCGCTGTTACTCGCGGCCGCGGAAGAAGTCGGGGGCCGGCGGCACGCCCCAGATCGAGCCTTCGGTGCGCCCCCACACCTTCGGTCGCTGCGGGCGGTCGCGATGCCACGGACGCGGGTCGAAATAGCCCAGCTCTTCGCTCTTCATCTGGTCGAGCTCTGCGTAAAACTCGACCACCCAATCGTCGGTGTTGCGGTGGAAGGCCGCAACGTTGTGGCCGGGCCCGAGCCGAAGCGGTCCCCAGACAAGCGGAATTTTGCGCTCGCCCAACAGATCGCAGCCGACCTGCAGGTGCGAGAAGTCGCGCAGCTCGAATGCGATGTGGTGCATGGTGACGTTCTTGGCGGTGATGAAGTTCACCGCGTGGTGATCGGCATTGCAGCGCATGAACACGAAGAAGTCGCCGATCCAGTCGGATACCCGGAAGCCCAGGACCTTGGCGTAGAACTCCGCGATCGGCTTGGGGTCATGAACGCAGAAGGCGACATGGCCGAGCTTGAAAGCCCCAACGCCGGTTACCTGGTTGTCGTTGCCGAGATGGCTCCATTCGTTGAACAGCTCGACGGTCGTGTCCTTGGGATCCTGGAACGACAGGATCTTGGGCGTGCCGGGAACGCCGTCGCTCTGCAGTTCGCTGGTGACACCGTGACCTTGCAGGACTTTGCGCAGGTCGGCGAGTTCGATGTCGCGCGGCACCTCGAAGGAGAGCTTGCTGCAGCGCGCTTGCGACCCCTGCCGCAGTTCGATCGCAAGCTGACCGAGCCGGGACGCAAAGAACGCCCGGTTGGCTTCGCGACCCACCGGGGTCAAGCCCACCACCGTCGTGTAGTACTCGATCGCCTTGTCGAGATCGGGCGTCTCGAAGGTCGCATGTCCGATACGGCTGATTTTGATCATGGCTGCACCGAATTTCAAACCGGGGCTGGGGCGTCGCGACCACGCAGGAAATCGGGCGTCGGCGGTGGTCCCCAGACCAGGCCCGCGGACTTGCGATCCCACACCTTCGGCCGCTGCGGCTGATCGACGTGCCATGGCTTGGGATCGAAATAGCCGAGCTCCTCGTCGAGCATCTTGTCGAGCTCGGTGTAGAACTCGACCACCTGATCGTCCGGGTTGCGGTGGTAGATGAAGACGTTGTGCCCGGCGCCGTGCCTGCCCGGTCCCCAGATGATGTCGACCTTCTTGCGGCCGAGCCATTCGCAGGCGCCCTGCACATGCGAGAAATCCTTCAGCTCGAACGCGATGTGGTGAAATCTGACCGAGTTGCCGCGCACGAAATTGACCGTGTGATGGTCCGGGCCGCAGCGCAGGAAGGCGAAGTAATCTTCGACCCAGTCCGAGACGCGGAATCCCAGCACGCGGCAATAGAAGTCGGTGACCGCCTGCGGATCGGGTACCGCCATGGCGAGATGGCCGAGCTTGAGCGGGCCGACGCCGAGCACCGGCAGGTCGCGCCCGAGGAACGCCCATTCCGAGAACAGCTCGATCGTGGTGCCTTTGATGTCCTCGAAGGCCAGCACCTTTGGCGTGCCGGGCACGGCGTCGCTGCGCTGCTCGCTCTTGATGCCCTCGTCGGAGAGGCTCTTCGCGAGGCTTGCGAAATCGTCGCTCTGTGAGACCTCGAAGGCAATTTTCGCGATGCGCGGCGCTGCGGCGCGTTCGAACTGCAGCACGAGCTGACCGGTCTTGGTGGCGAGGAACACCCGGTCCTTTTCGCGCGCAGCGACCGTGAGTCCGACAACCTGCGTGTAATGGTCGACCTGCCGATCGATGTCCGGCGTCTCGAACGTGGCGTGGCCGATGCGGCGGACCTTGATCATGGTTGGATGTCCCTGCGTCTTGCTGCGACTTGTTTCATTCCGTCCGGCCGCGCGTCTAGCCCATGCCGGAACTGACGCGAGCCTATCGGGGCGGCGGCGGGTGGCAAGCCCTGTCACGGTGCCGCTCGGGGATGTCCGCTATGTCTGTTTGCCGGCCGCCTGCTCCACTTGGCGCCTGCGCTCCGAGCGGCGGATTTCGGCGAGCGCGTCCTCGCTGTTCAGCGCGAAGGTCGCGAGGAATTGGGTCACCACTGCAAAATCCTCCCGCGAGACGTCCTGGAACAGGCGGTCGTTGATGCGCCGCAGGAACGGATTGACCGCGTGGATCGCGGCTTCGCCCTTCGGCGTGAGCCGTACCAGCACGCCGCGCCGGTCGCGCGTGTTGGCCGACTTGGTCAGGAGGCCCGCCTCGATCAGCCGGCCGACTTCGGTCGTTACATGGGTCGCGGCGAGCTGAGTATGGTCCGCAAGCCCGCGGACTGACACTCCTTCGCTGCCCTGCCGGTAGGCGGTGCCGATCAAGACGATGAACTGCGACGCGGTCAGCGACAGCGCCCGGCCGAAGGCTTCGCGGCATCGCATCAGGCGGCCGAACGCCAGAACCATCAGGTAGAGCGTCTCGCGGAAGGCCACGTCGTCGCCCGCCCGCAGCATTTGCGGCAGCGTGATGGTTGCCGGCGGCACGAATCCGCCGCCGCGCCGCTCGCGCGGAAGTACCTGATTCGGCGATCGTTTCTTCCTCGCTTCCGCCATTGCGCACCCTGGTTCCGGTCCCCACCATAAATGTCAATTTGACAGCATCATAGTTTAGCTACATGATGTAGTTACATACTTAGAATATACAGGAGGAATACCATGGCGCAAGTGCAAATGGCCTCCATGCCCGCCGCCGCTTCGTCGCTGCGCACCGGCGCGGAATACCTGCGTTCGCTCAACGACGGCAGGCAGGTTTTCGTCAATGGCGAGCGCGTGGCCGACGTAAGCCGGCATCCGGCGTTCCGCGAGGCTGCGCGCTCAGTGGCCCGCCTCTACGACATTGCGGCTGCGCCCGAAAACCGCGAGCTGATGACGTATCCGTCGCCCAAGACCGGGGCGCCTGTGCTGCGTGCATTCCAAATCCCGCGGAGCCACGCGGACCTCCGCGCACGACGGCTTTTCCATGAGAAATGGGCGGAGGCGACGTTCGGCCTGATGGGGCGCTCGCCCGATCACGTCGCAGGCTTCTTCACCGGCTATGCGGCGGTGCCGAGCGTGTTCGCCGCGGCCGGGCAGAAATACGCGGACAACGTGGTGGCGTTCTACGAAAAGATGCGCGACGAGCACCTCTACGCCAGCTATGCGATCGTGCCGCCGCAGATCGACCGCTGCGAAGCCCGCGCACAAGCAGAGCGATCCGACGCTCTACGCCGGCGTGGTCAAGGAGCGCGACGACGGCATCGTCATCGCCGGCGCGCAGCAGGTCGCGACCGGCGGCGTGCTGTGCGACTGGATTCATCTGAGCTGCATCCATCCGCTGCAGCCGGGCGACGAGAATTATGCCAACTGCGTCGCGATCCCGGTCAACGCGCCGGGCGTCAAGCTCATTCCTCGCCGGCCGTTTGCGCTGCACGCCGACAATTCCTTCGACTATCCCGCTGTCCAGCCGCTTCGACGAGTCCGACAGCTACGTCGTGTTCGACAACGTGTTCGTGCCCTGGGAGCACGTGTTCATCTATCGCAACGTGGAGCTCTCGCGCGACCAGTGGTTCAAGACGCCGTCGCATTCGCTCGGCAACCACCAGGCGCAGGTGCGCTACGTGACCAAGCTGCGCTTCATGATGGGGCTCGCGCAGCGCATGATCGAGATGATCGGAACGGCCGGGCTCGCCGCCGGTGCAGATTGCCATGGGCGAGCTTGCGGCGCTGGTGTCGATCTACGAGGGCTTGCTGCTTGCGCACGAGACCAGCGGGCCGATCAAGGACGGCGTACTGTGGCCGTCGGTGATCACGCTCTACGCCGCGATGGCCATGCAGTCGGAGTTCAACGGCCGGATGCTGGAAACGATCCGCGAATTGGTCAGTTCGTCGGTGATCTCACTGCCGTCCTCGGTCGACGATTTCGACAATCCCGAAATCGCCCCGATGATCGAGCGCTACATGTGCTCGGCTACCATGGATGCGCGCTCGCGCACTGCACTGGTCCGGCTGCTGTGGGACTTCGTCGGCACCGAGTTCGGCAGCCGCCACCAGCAATACGAGAAGTTCTACGGCGGTTCGCCGTTCGTCGTGAAGCAGAACGTCTACCGCAACTTTGACTGGAAGCGCGCCACGGCACTGGTCGATGCAGCGCTCGCGCTGCCGCCGGTCCGCGACCAAGGCTAGGCGGTCCGGCAGTAGTGGCCGAAAGTCTTAGACCGGCTGGGGGAGTGGACACCCCGAAAAAACCATTAATTTCCGGCATTTCCAATTGCGTAACCGTGCGATTGGGTCGGCTGGGCGCGGCCGGCCGGCCAGATTTTGGTATGGCGCACGGGCAATTCTGTTATACACGCGCCCAGTCCGCCTCGTTGCGAGGGGGAGGAAAGCCGGTTGAGCCCATTCCATTTGCGCAGCCCTTCGTGGGCGCGCACCGCTTTGCGCCACAGGTTCGTGCCGATCGTCATCGTCATCACGATGGCGGCTTGCGCCGTTGCTATCGTCAGCCACGACGGCCGTGGGACGAAGCAGGCCGCCGTTGCCGAGCCCGAGGTGTCGAGCCAGTCCAAGCGGTTGCAGCGTTTTTCGCCGACGCCGCTGCAATGGGCGTCGCTCGGCCTTGAAACCGTTACGACCAAGGTGTTTCGCAGCGAGCACGTGACCGAGGGTCGCATCTCGATCAATGAGGATCGCTCGACCCCGATCTTCCCGCCCTATGCCGGGCGCGTGACGCGGCTCATGGCCAAGGCGGGCGACGCGGTGAAATCTTGGTGACCCTCTGTTCTATATCGAAGCCACCGACATGGTACAGGCGCAGAACGACTTTCTTGCCGCGGTCGCTGGCTTGAACAAGGCCCGCTCGCGGGTCGAGATCACGCAGATCATCGAAAAGCAGAACCGCAGGCTGAACGAGAGCAAGGCTGTGCCGTTGCGCGACCTGCAGACCTCCGAGGCCGATGCGACGCAGGCGCGCTCGGATTTGCGCACTGCGGAATCGGCGCTCGAAGCCGCTCGCAACCGGCTCCTGATTCTCGGCAAGACCGACGACGAGATCACGGCGTTCCAGGACAAGGGCAAGATCAGCTCTGACACGCCGATCTATGCGCCGATTTCCGGGACCGTTGTGCAGCGCCGCATCGGGCCTGGCCAATACGTGAGCTACATCAGCACCGGCGCGGTCGATCCGGTCTATACGATTGGGGACCTGTCGACGGTCTGGCTCGTCGCCTACATCCGCGAGAGCGAAGCCCCGAAAATCCGGATCGGACAGCCAATCGAGTTCACGGTGCTTGCCTATCCCCAAACGGTGTTCAAAGCGACGGTCGACCATGTCGCCGCGTCGCTCGACCCCAACATTCGCCGGCTGATGGTGCGCGCCACGATCGACAACCCCAGCGGCCGGTTCAAGCCCGAGATGTTTGCGAGCGTCACGATCTTTACCAACGACGGCGACGGCTCACCGGCGGTGCCGCGCGGCGCCGTCATCTACGAGGCGGAAAAGGCCCGCGTCTGGGTCGCACGCAGCGACAAGACCATCGAGGTGCGGGAAATCAAGACCGGCATCACCAACGGGAACATGATCCAGGTGCTGCAGGGCCTACAACCAGGCGAAACTGTAGTGACGAAGGGCAGTATTTTCGTCGACCAGGCGTCTGGTACCTGACAGCGGGGCGCGCAGAGATATCCTCACGTTGCGTCCATGACACGCAGCCTTATCGCTTTCTGCCTCGCCCGGCGGCCGCTGGTGCTGATCGGATTCGTGGCGTTCCTCGGCATCGGCCTTGCTGCATTCTCGGCGCTTAATATCGAGGCCTATCCGGACCCTGCGCCTCCGATCATCGAGATCATCGCGCAGTATCCCGGCCAGTCGCCTGAGGAGGTCGAGCGCTACGTCACGATCCCGATCGAGATCGCCATCGCCAGCACCCCTGGCCTGAAATACATCCGATCCAACTCGGTGTTCGCGCTGGGCTTCATCCGGCTGCAGTTCGAATACGGCCGCGACTACTATTTCGTCCGGCAGCAGGCGCTGAATCGGCTTAAGGACGTCGAACTGCCGAACGGCGTGCAGCCGGTGATCTCGCCCGCCGGCACCATCAGCGAAATTTTCCGCTACCAGCTCGTCGGTCCACCCAGCATGGACTTGATCGAACTGCGCACGCTGCAGGACTGGGTGGTCGAGCGTCGCCTGCGCCTCGTGCCCGGGGTCTCCGACGTGCTGGTGCTTGGCGGCAAGACCAAGGAATTTCAGGCAGAGATCGATCTCAACCGGATGCGGGCGTTCGGACTGACGCTGCCGCAGATCATCTCGGCCATCTCCGCGAGCAACTCGAACGTCGGCGGTCGCACGATTTCGCTTGGCGAGCAGTCGGTCAACGTCCGCGGCATCGGTGTCCTGAACACGATCAAGGACATCGAGGATATCGTGCTGATCCAGCAGGGCGGCCTGCCGGTGCTGTTGTCCGATGTGGCCAAGGTCCAGGTCGGCTTTCGGCCCCGGCTCGGTCTCGCCGGGCGCGACGACGTGACCGACGTCGTCAACGGCATCGTGCTGATGCAGAAGTTCGAGCGCACCATGGAGGTGGTGACGCGCGTCCGCGATGCCATCGAGAAGCTCAACACCGACGGCACGCTGCCGCCCGGCGTGAAGATCAAGCCGTTCTACGACCGCGGCGACCTCGTGGCCATCACCGTGAACACGGTGCTGCACAACATGCTGTTCGGCGTCGCGCTGATCTTCCTCATCCAATGGCTGTTCCTCGGCAACCTGCGCTCGGCGCTGATCGTTGCAGCGACCATTCCGGTGGCGCTGTTCCTTGCGGTCATCATAACGGTGCTGCGTGGCAAGTCGGCCAACCTGCTGTCGATCGGCGCAATCGACCTCGGCATCATTGTCGACGCCACCGTGATCATGGTGGAGAACATCTTCCGCCATCTCGCGCACCACACCCGGCATGCCCTTTCGGACCGCGAGGCGGAGCTCGGCGAGAAGCTCCGCCGCGTGCTCGCGGCGGCGGTCGAGGTCGACCGCGCGATCTTCTTCTCGGTGATCATTACCATCGCGGCGTTCCTGCCGCTGTTCACCATGCAGGGCGTGGAAGGGCAGATCTTCGGCCCGATGGCGCGCACCTACGCCTATGCGCTCCTCGGCTCGGTGATCGCGACGTTTACGATTACGCCGGTGTTGGCCTCGGTGCTGCTGCCCGACAAGATGCAGGAGATCGAGACTTTCCTTGTCCGTTTCCTGCGCCGCATCTACCAGGCGATCCTGCCTGCTGCGGTGCGCAATGCGGGGACCTCGGCCCTGATCGCCGTGGGTTTTCTGACGCTGGTCGGCCTCATCGGGGCGCGGCTCGGCACCGAGTTCCTGCCCAAGCTCGAGGAAGGGAACTTGTGGATTCGAGCGGTCATGCCGCCGACGATTGCGCTCGAGGCCGGCATGGAAACCGTCGCCAGAATCCGCCGCGCGATCCTGGAATTCCCGCCGGTGCAGACTGTTGCCTCCGAGCAGGGACGCGGCGACGACGCCACCGATCCCGACGGCTCGTTCTTGGCCGAGTTCTTCGTGCCGCTGAAGCCGCGCGACCAGTGGCCGAAGGGTCTGACCAAGGAGGAGCTGGTCCGGCAGATGAACGACAAGCTCAACCGCGAGTTCATCGGCATCGATTTCAACTTCTCGCAATACATCCAGGACAACATCGAGGAGGCGGTCTCCGGGGTTAAAGGCGAGAACTCGGTCAAGCTGTTCGGCCGCGATCTGGCCGAGCTTGAGCGCCTGTCCAAAGCAATCAAGGCGGAGCTCGCGAAGGTCCCGGGCGTGGTCAACCCCGCGGCGTTCAGCCTGCTCGGCCAGCCAAACCTTGTCGTCCGTATCGATCGCGCGAAAGCGGCGCGCTACGGCTTCTCGGTGGCCGACATCAACACGGTGGTTCAGGCGGCGATCGGCGGCCAGGAAGTGACGCGAGTCTACGAGGGTGAGATCAACTCGGCACTGACAGTGCGGCTTGCTCCGCGTTACCGGGACAACGTCGATGCCATCCGCTCCATTCCGATTGCGTTGCCGCGATCCGATCCGAAGACGCCGCAGGCCTACATCGCGCTGAGCGACATCGCCGATGTGAAGATGGAGACGGGCGCTGCGTACATCTACCGCGAGAACAGCCAGCGCTTCATTCCGTTGAAGTACAGCGTGCGCGAGCGCGATCTCGGGTCGACCGTGGCCGAGGCGCAGCAGCGCATCGCCCTGGCCGTGCCGCTGCCGCCTGGCTATCGCATGGAATGGACGGGCGAGTTCGGGGCGCTACAGGAGGCCAAGAACCGGCTCGCGCTCATCGTGCCGCTCAGCCTGCTGCTGATCATGGCGCTGCTCTACAGTCTGTTCAATTCGCTGCGCGACAGCCTTATTGCGCTATCCGGAATTCCATTCGCGGTCGCCGGCGGCATCCTCGGGCTCTACGTCGCGGGTCTCAACGCCAGTGTCTCGGCCGCGGTTGGATTCATCTCGTTGTTTGGCGTGGCTGCGATGGACGGCATCCTGCTCGTATCCTACATCCGCCGCGGCCTGGATGAGGGCATGGGCACCGAAACCGCCATCATCCAGGCTGGCGAGGCGCGCATGCGCCAGGTGTTCATGACCGGCTTCTCGGCCTGCATCGGCCTCGTCCCGGCCGCGCTCTCTACCGGCATCGGCTCGCAGGTGCAGCAGCCGCTCGCCACCGTGATCGTCGGCGGCATGCTGCTGTCTCCGATCTGCAGCCTGCTGGTGATCCCGACCATCGCGCGCCTGGTCATGCCGGCAGTGCCCGGCACCGCGGCTGGCGAGGCGAGAGCGGCAACAGAAGCCGGGATATAGGGCCTTCGCGAGGAGCGCGCACTACCCGCCGTTTGGCTTGCGAAGGCCAAGCTCGCTCCACCGAGCCATCGCGGCGTCAATATCCTGCTGCTCCGGCCAGACCTTGGGCGGGAAGCGCGCGCCGCCGAATTCGGGGTCGGGGTCGTAGTCGAGGTTCATCGTGGCGTCGATCAGCACGCGGTTCCATTTGCCGGTGCCGAACAGCGCCGGATTGCGGTCGCGCCGCCGCGTCGAGGGATCGAGGCCCGCTCCGAAGGTTGCCGGCATGATGACGATGTCATTTTCGCCGGCGTTGACGCGATGCGCGATCGCCCAGTCGACCGCGCCGTAGTCGTGAATGTCGATATCGTCGTCGACCACGGTGATGTGCTTGTAGCGCACGTGCGCGGCCGACGAGCCCCAGATCGCGTTGGCCGCCTGCTTGGCCTGGTTGCGGTACGACGACTTCATCCGGATTAGCAGGTTGATGCCGGTCTGCACCGGCGGGCACCACACGTCGGTTATGCCCGGCACACCCGAGCGGTCGAGCACGTTCCAGGCGGTCGCGGCTCGCATGATCGAGGAGCAGATCCCGTTCTCCGAATACGAGCCCGGCAGCGAACCTTCGATCGCGCCCCGAAGGATCGGGTTGTGGCGGTGGGTAATGGCGGTCACGCGGATGGTCGGCTTGGGGCTGCGGTCGCCGGCGATGTAGCCGGTGAACTCGGCGAACGGGCCTTCCATGTCGTGGTCCTTGGGATCGAGCTGGAGATAGCCCTCGATCACGACCTCGGCCGTCGCCGGCACGTAGAGGTCGACGGTCTCGCACTTGACGAGGTCGACCGGCTCGCCGCGGATCGAGCCCATCACGTCGTATTCGCAGATGCCCTTGGGCACCGGCGAGCCGCCGGTGAAGCCGAGCGAAGGCTCCCAGCCGATCGCGACCGCGATCGGCATTTCCGAGGAGCCGCCGTTCTGCCAGGCGGTGACGTGATGGCCGATGTGCTGCGCCCGCCACATCAGGATCGGGATGCGATCCTTGGCGGTCACCATGCCTCGGTAGACACCGACGTTCATGACGCCGCTGTCGGGATCCTTGGTGACGACACCGCCATAGGTCAGAAGATAGCGACCACCGTCGAGCCGGTTCCACTGCGGCACCGGAAATTCGTAGAGGTCGATGTCCTTGCCGGTGACGACGTTCTCCTTGCACGGGCCTTCCGACACGATTCGCGGCGGGACGCGCCCTTCGAGGATGGTACGCCCGATCTTGACCAGTTCGCGCGGATGGGTGTCGGGCGACAACCCGAGCATCATGGCGACGCGCCGGTAGCTCGACAGCCCGCCGGCGAACACGGCGCTGCAGCGGGTGTTGTTGTTGTTGTAGTCCTTGATGTTGCTGAACAGCAGCGCCGGTCCGGTGCCCGGACCCTGCGCCATGCGGGTAATCGTGCCGAGCTCGACGTTCCAGTCGACCTCGCGATCGATCTCGTGCAGTTCGCCGGCGGCTTTCAGCGCCTTCATCCAGCCGCGCATGTCGCCATAGGCCACCGGTCTGCGTTCGATCGTCATCGTTTTTCCTTCGAAGAGAAGCGTTCGGCGGGCGGCGCGATCTCGGTGACAAGATCGCGAACCAGCCGCTTGTTGGACAAGGGCGCGAGCGTCATCTGGCGCGGCTCGAGCCGCGCGGTGCATGCATAGACGGTCTCGCCGTCGAGTTCCATCATGCATTCCTTGCAAGCGTTGGCGTTGATGCAGGAGAACCGGATCGCCAATGTCGGGTCGCGGTTCACCCTGATCCAGCGCAGGCCGTCGAGCACCGACTGACCACGCTCGAACGGGACCTCGTGAGTCTCCCAGCGCCCCGCGCCGCGCTCTTCGCCCCGCCACACCTTCAACGTTGCCGTCTCGCTCATTGCGCGGCCATCTCCGGCGCGAGTTGAACCGGGCCGATGCTTGGGGCCCGGCCGTTCAGCGTCGCCGCCTGGTTCTTGCGCCACTCCGGTCGCATCTGCGGAAAATCTTCGCGCTGATGGGCGCCGCGGCTTTCTGTGCGAAGCAAGGCCGATTCTGCGACCACCTGGGCGACCAGCAGCATGTTGCGCAGGTCGAACCAGTCGAGCCGGACCATGTCGAAGCGCCCTCCGGCGCCAAACGGGCGCTCCCCGAGCGCTGCGGTCAGTTCGCCGATTGTCTTGATGGCGCGGACGAGCTTGTCGCCGGTGCGCAACGGGCCGACATTGTCCGACATGGTTGACTGCAGCCGCTGGATCATCGCGGCGGTGTTGGGTGGGTCCTTCGTCCCGTCGCTGCGGATCAGATCGATCGTGGCTTGCCCGGCGGACGCATGGGCCGCGGCAGGCTTCATCGACTTCGCCCGAGCGGCCGCGCTGCGTCCGGCCTCGCGGCCGAACACCAGCGCCTCGGTGATGGCGTTGCCGGAAAGCCGGTTGGCGCCGTTCGCGCCGCCGACAGCTTCGCCGGCGACGAACAGGCCCGGCACCGCGGTCTGCATCTGCGCATCGGCAACCACCCCGCCCATGTGGTAGTGCGCGATCGGGGCGACCTCGATCGCCATTCGGGTGAGATCGATGCCGTTCGCCGCCAGCCGGTCGATCACCGGCCCAAACGCCTCGCGCAGCTTCGCCTCAGGGACGTGCTGGAAGCTCAGGTATACGCCGCCATGGGGCGAGCCGCGGCCGGCTTCGACCTCCTTGAGGATGGCGTAGGTGCCGAGGTCGCGGGTGATGACGTATTTGCCGTCTTCCGGCACCCCGTAGTGATGCGTGAACTCCTCGCCCTGGCAGTTGAGCAGCTTGCCGCCGAGCTTGTAGCGGAACGGGTCCCACATGATCGGGTCCATGCCGATCAGCCGTGGCGCAAGATGGCCGATCGGGAAGAACTGCACGAACTCCATGTCGATCAGCGGCGCTCCGGCACGCAGCGCGAGCGCATAGCCGTCGCCGCCCATGTTGGTCGAGGCGCTGTTGCGCCGATAGAGTCGGGTGAGCCCGCCGGTCGCAACGATCGTCGCCTTGGCGGAAATCACCACCGGCGTGCCGGAGCCGACGTGCCAGGCGACTGCGCCGGCCACTTCATCCCCGACCTTGATGAGATCAACGACGCAGAGGTCGCCGGCGCGGCTGATGCGCGCGGTCTTGTAGGTGACGCTGCGCAGCGTCTTGGAGACCGCAGGTCCCGTGTTGAGAAAGTCGACATAGGCGCAGCGCGCGCGATCGTGGCCGGGCGCGAATGCTTGCGCGATGTGGCCGTCCCGCCGCGCCCAGCCGACGCCCCAGCCATCCATCTCCAGGATGCAGGCGGGGCCTTCCTCACAGAGAAGCTGCGACAGCGGCTCGTTGCAGAGCCCGCGGCCGGCGTTGAGCGTGTCCTGGTAGTGGTAGCTCCAGTGGTCCGGCACCTCCTGGCCGAGCGCGACCGCGACCGTCATCTGCGCCATTACGGTGGCGCCGCCCCGTCCGATCAGGCTGCGGTCGACGAGATAGGCTCGGCAGCCTGCGCGAGCGGCCTCGATCGCGGCATACATTCCGGCCGCACCGGAGCCGATCACCAGCACATCGGTTTCGATCTGCATCGGCTCGGTCATACAAGTTGCTCTGCCTCTTCCGGCCTCATGGTGAGGAGGCGCGAAGCGCCGTCTCGAGCACGCAAGTCGGGTTTACCCGACTTGCGAACTTCAAATGCCGATCTCGGGTAAACCCGAGATCGGTGGGCCGCCCCATCTTTCGAGACGCGGCCTTCGGCCGCTCCTCAGGATGAGGCGGGTCGAAACGCTCGCCCGACGCACGGTCCGCTCACGCCGTGGCTTGTGCCTTGCGCTTCCTCGCCGCGAGTTTCACCGCGTCCATGACCTCGGGGTAGGTCGCGCAGCGACAGAGGTTGCCGGTCAGGTAGTGCTTGATCTGGTCGTCGGTCGGGTCCGGGTGCTCATCGAGCAACTGCGTCACCATGAGGATGAAACCGGGCGTACAGTAGCCGCACTGGAACGCGCTTGCCTCGATGAACGCCTCCTGCACCGGAGAGAGCTTGTCGCGGGTGTCCAGGCCCTCGATGGTGGTCACCTCGGCGCCGTCGACGAACGACGCAAGGTAGAGGCAGCCCGACACCGAACGGCCGTTGACGATGACCGTGCAGCAGCCGCAAAGCCCCTGGCCGCAGCTTTCGCGCGCGCCGGTGAGCCCAAACTGCGTCTGCAGCATCTCGACCAGGTTGTGATGCGGCTTGATGTCGGCGGCGACCGGCGCGCCGTTCAGCGTGAAGGTGATGGTCCGTGCCGCGGCCATATTATTCGTCCTCCAACGGCCGGCCCTGCTTGGCCCGCAGCGCGCGATACACCGTCTCGGCGTTGAGCGGCATCTCCATGATCCGCACGCCGACCGCGTCGTCGAGGGCGTTGGCGATCGCAGGCCCGACGCAGAAGGTCGCGACCTCGCCGACACCCTTGGCGCCGAACGGCCCGTTCGACTGGTCGTGCTCGACATAGACGTTCTGCATGTCGTCCGGCACGTCGTGGAAGCCCGGAATTTTGTAGTCGGCGAGCGATGCGTTGGTGATCTGGCCGCCGTCGATGTGCATCTTCTCGAACATGGTGAAGCCGAGGTGCATCAGGGCCGCGCCCGAGATCTGCGTCTCCACGGCCTTCGGGTTGATCGCCTTGCCGCAGTCCACAACGTTGACGAGCTTGTCGATCTTGACGTGGCCGGTCTCGGTGTCGATCGACACCTCCGCGCCGGCGCCGGCGATCATCCAGAACGGCGTGACGTTCGGGCTCTGACCGGTGCCGGGCGCGGGCGGCACGTAGTCCGGCTTGTAGATGCCCGAGCCGATGACGTTGCCGGCCTGCATGCCGTAGCGCTTCTGGAACAGCTCGGCGATCGGGATGTTGGAGCCGTCGGGCTCGCCAACCTCCTTCGCCAGCGCCTTGAGCTTGTCGCGCGCATCCTCAGCCGCGCGGCGCACCGCATGCCCCATGTGGAACAGCGAGCGCGAGCCGAGCGTGCCCATGTCGTAGGGCGTCACGTCGGTGTCGCGCGGCGTGACGCGGACCGTCTCGGCCGGGATGTTGAGCACCTCGGCGACCATCTGCGCCATCGCGGTGTCGGAACCCTGGCCCATGTCGACGGTGCCGCAATAGAGCGTTGCCGAGCCGTCGGCCGAAACGTTGACGATTGCGACTGACGTGGTCGGGGAGATCACCGCCTTGATCGAGATGGCGAAGCCACGGCCGCGCTTGACGGGTCCGCTGCCGCTCCTGTCGAACGGCTTCGACCAGTTCATGCGGTCGAGCACCGTGTCCATCACCTTCTCGATCGGCGCATCCCGCAGGATCTGTCCGGTGGCATGCGGGCTTCCCTCGTGGACGATGTTCTTGCGCCGGAACTCGACCGGGTCGATGTTCAGCGCGCGCGCCATCATGTCCATGTGGCCTTCGTAGGCCCACACAAGCTGCGGTACGCCGAACCCGCGCAAGGCGCCGGACGGGGTCACGTTGGTGTAGAGCGCGTAGGAATCGACCCAGAGATTGGGATGTCGTAGGGGCCGGACGCCGTGAGGCCCGACTTCTGGGTGACGCGCGGGCCGATGTCGGCGTAGGCGCCGCCGTTCCAGTACACCTCGCATTTGCGGGCGACGATCTTGCCGTTCTTGTCGACGCCGCTTTTGATCCGGAACGTCGAGGGGTGCCGGGTGATCTGGTAGAACATCTCCTCGAAAGTGTGTGCGACCTTCACCGGCTTGCGCGCGATCATCGACAGCGCGAGCGCCAGCGCTTCCAGCTTGATATAGAGCTTGGAGCCATAGCCCGAGCCGAGATACGGCACCTTGATGCGGACCTTGTTCTCCGGCCAGCCGAGCAGCCGGGCGATCTCGGTGCGCACGAACGACGGGCCCTGCGACGAATCGTAGAGCGTGACGTGGGTGTCCCGGTAGTCTGCAATGCAGGCGAATGGCTCGAACGACAGGTGCAGCACCTTCTGGGTGCGGAACTCGTGCTCGAACTTGTGCTCGGCGGCGGCGTAGGCCTTGTCGAAATCGCCGCGGCGCAGCCGGTAGTCGAGCGCAAGGTTGGTGTCGCGCGCGCCCTTCAGGTGCTTGAGGTCGGCGAAGGTGCCGGCAGGCTTGAGCTGGTCGTGAACGAAGATGTTGGTGGTGAGCGCGTCGACTTCGTCGTAGACCGCCGGCAGCTCCTCGTACTCGGCGGTGATCAGCTGTACGGCCTCCTCGGCAATGTGCGGGTCGATCGCGATGACGGCAGCGACCGGCTCGCCGACGAAGCGCACCTTCTCGTGCGCCAGGATCGGCTGGTCGTGGAACGCCGGCCCGTAATAGGGGCTCTTCAGCACCTTCATTACGTCTTCGACCGTGACGACGTGCAGGACGCCGGGCACCTTCTTCGCGGCGCTGGTGTCGACTTTCTTGATGTTGCCGTGGGCGACCGTGCTGCGGAAAATCTTGGCATAGAGCATGCCCGGCAGGCGCATGGTGTGGGTGTATTCGGCGCGGCCGGTGACCTTGTCGCGCGATTCGAGGCGCGGGACCGAGCGGCCGACCTGCGAGCCGACCTTGGCGTCGCTGCGTTCCGTTGTCGTCGTTGCCATCAGTGGGCTCCGCTTCCTTCCAGGGCTGCGCGGATCGCGCGCCTGACGTAAACCCGTATCAATTCGCGCTTGTAGGGGACCGAGCCGCGGACATCGCCCAGCAGCTCGGCTTCGTCGGCCGCGGCGTCGCCGGCCTGTCGCAGCAGCTTGTCATCGACGGCCTTGCCGGCCAGTGCGGCTTCCGCGAGCGTCAGCCGCGTTGCCTTGGTGGTCGCGGCGCTGGCGACGACGCGGGCCGACTTGATGGTGGAACCACTGGCGTCGATCGTGACCGCAATGCCCAGCGCCGGCCAGTCGTCGGCCGAGCCGGTGGTGACCTTCATGTAGGCCGAGCGCTTGCCGCCTTGCGCCGGAATCAGCACTTCGGTGATCAGTTCGTTCTTGTCCAGCGTGGTTTCGTAATAGCCCGCGAACAAATCTTCGAGGGCGAGCGTGCGCTCGCCTTTGGGCCCTGTGATCGTGATGGTGGCGCCGAGCGCGATCAGCACCGGCGGCAGGTCCATGTGCGGGTCGCCGTGTGCGAGCGCCCCGCCGACGGTCGCAACGTTCCTCACGCGCACATTGGACAGCGTGAGCATGGTGCGGGTGACAACCGGCGCGTGCTTTTGCACCTCGGCGGAGCGTTCGACCGCCGACAGCGTTGTCATGGCGCCGATGCGAATCCCGTCAGCGGACGTGGCGATGCCGGAATACTTCGGCTCGATCTTGCGCAGGCTGACAAGCTTTTCCGGGCGGAATACGCCGGCCTTCATCATCAGCATCAGCGCGGTGCCGCCCGCGACCGGCCGCACGGTGGCGTCGTCGGGGTCGAGAAGCTTGATCGCGTCCGCAAGCGACGTGGGTTCGGCAAGTTCGAACGGAATCATTTCTTCCTCTATGACGCTGCGCTGGCGAGCTTCTCGCGCAGCCTTTTGGAAAACTCTTTTTCCATGTCCTTGGCCTTGGAACGCAGGACCGGCTGCCCCATGCTGCCGAGCTTGCCGGCGAGCGTGGCATCGACCGAGTAGGCCACCTTGGTGTCGTTACCGGCCTCGTCGAGCTTGGTGGTCGCGATCGCGGTGAGCCGGCCGACCACGCCAAGCGGCGTGCCCTCGACCTTGGCGCCGATCTGGCCGACCTCGAGTTTCGTGACCTCGACACTGACGTTGAAGCGGAACGTCATGTACGCGATCTTGGTCTCGAACACCGCCTCGTAGTGGGTCGGGTCGATCTCCTTGAGGTCGTGCAGGCCGTCGACCAGCGCGATGAAGCTCTTCGGGTCGCGGATCGTCTCGAAGACCCGCTCGCGCGGTGCGTTGACCGTAAATTCACCTGATACGTTCATGGGATACGTGAGACCTTAGACCGGGACGAAGAAAAGCGCATAGCGCGCCGCAGGTCAAACCTTTGCGCGCGGCCTTCCCTGCGCCTTGCGCATGGCGCTCAGCGTTGTCGCAGCGCCAGCACGCGGTCGACCATCTCGCCGGCCTGGCCGAGGTAGTTCGCCGGATCGCAGAGCTTTGCGATCTCGGCGCTTGCTCATGATGCTTGGCGATTTCCTCGTTCTCCGCCAGCAATTCGGCAAGCGGCCGGCCGGTCGCCACCACCTTGCGGCAGACGTCGTAGACCAGATCGTGCGCGTACTGCCGGCCGAGATGCGGCCCGAGCCCCATCATCACCGCCTCCGAGACGATCAGCCCCTTGGTGATGTCGAGGTTGGCGCGCATGCGCTTCTCGTCGACCTGGAGGCCGCCGACCAGGAAGCGCGTCTGCGCGAGGCAGCCGGCGGACGAGCACGAAGATTTCCGGCAGCACGATCCACTCGATCTCCCATTGGCCGGTGGCGCGCTCGTGGTCCTGCTCCATGGCGTTGAGCAGCGCCGCGACCTGGGTGCGGATCACGCCGGTCTGCGCGGTGATGTAGACGCACGAAATGGGGTTGCGCTTCTGCGGCATGGTCGAGGACGAGCCGCGGCCCTCGTGGAACGGCTCGTAGACCTCCTCGACCTCGGTCTGCATCAGGAGCTTCACGTCGAACGCGATCTTGCCGCAGATGCCGGTGACGAGGCCGAGGAAGCAGCCGACCTCGGCGATGCGGTCGTGCACGGTGTGCCAGGCGATCTCGGGCTGGGCGAGGTTCAATTCCTTGGCGAGTTCGACCTGGGTGCGCAGCCCGTCCTTGCCGAGCGAGGACAAGCGTGCCGGCCGCGCCGCCGAACTCGAACACCAGCACGCGTTCGCGCAGCTGCTTGAGCCGCTGCTTGTGGCGCTCGAAGGCGGCGAGATAGGTCGCGCACTTGTAGCCGAAGGTGATCGGCACCGCCTGCTGCAGGTTGCTGCGGCCGGCCATCGGCGTGTCGCGGTACTTCTTCGCCAGCGCCGCGAGCGAGTCGGAGATCGCGTTGATGTCGCTCTCGATCAGGTCGAGCGACTCGCGGATCTGCATGATGGTCGCGGTGTCGGTGATGTCCTGGGTGGTCGCGCCCCAGTGGCACCATTCGCCGAGCCCGCCCTTGCAGAGCTTGACAAGCTGCGCCACCACCGGCAGCACCGGATAGCCGATGCGCTCGGTTTCCTTCTGGAGCTTTGTCGATGTCGAATTGATCGACCGTGACGTGCTTGAGGATCTCGTCGCAGGCCTCCTGCGGGATGATCTTCAGCTTGCGCCTGGGCGCGCGCGAGCGCCGGCCTCGAAGTCGAGATACTTCTGGATGCGGTTGCCGTCCGACCAGACGTTCCGCATGGCTTCGTTGCCGAAAATGTCGCGGAAGATGGCGGAGTCGAGCGCGGTCGGCGGGCATGGCGGGGCCTTTCGAGGGAATGGACGGTCTTTCTTAGCAAGCCAAATGGCACTGCTGTCATGGCCGGGCTGAGCCGTCGAAGCGACGAGCCTCGCACGCCTATGTCCCGGCCATGCCGCAGCGCTTGGATGGCACAGTGCTCTCCTGCGAGAGGCCGGGTCAAGCCCGCGCATGACAGGCTGACGGAGAGTAGCATGCGCGCGGCTATTCCGGCTTGATGCCGGTCTTGGCGACCAGCGCGCGCCACATCTCGGTCTCGGTCGCGGATGCGCGCGGTGACCGCCTCCGGCGGGCCGGGCTCGGGCTCGAACGCCTGCTTGCGCATGGCCTCGACTGCGTGTCGCGCTCGGTCAGGATGGCGGACATCTCGCGTGTTGAGCCGCCGCGTGATCGCGTCCGGCGTGCCGGCCGGCATGACGTAGGCGAACCACAGCGTCACGTCGTAGTCCTTGATGCCGGCTTCCATCATGGTCGGGACGTCGGGCAGCGACCGAGGCGCGCTTGCGCCCGGTTGTCGCCAGCGCCCGCAGCTTGCCGTCGCGGATGTTCGCCAGCGTCGGCGCGACGGTCGCGAACTGCAGGTCGAGCCGCCCGGTGATCAGGTCGATCGACGACTGCGCCGAGCTCTTGTAGGGCACGTGCGTGATCTCGATCCCGGCCTCGGTCGCGAACAGGGCGGCGGCGAGATGCGAGACGCTCGCGGGGCCCGCCGAGCCGTAGTTGAACTGGCCGGGCTTGGTCTTGGCGAGTGCGACCAGCTCGGGCAACGGTCTTGGCCGGGATGCCGGGATAGGTCACCAGCACGTAGGGCGCGGCTCCGACCATCGAGATCGGCGTGAAATCCTTGATCGGGTCGTACGGCAGCTTGGTGCCGAGCGCGGGCGCCACGCCATGCGTGCTCGCCGGTGATCAGGCCCATGGTGTAGCCGTCGGGCGCCGCCTTGGCGATCATGTCGACGCCGATGTTGCCGCTCGCGCCCGGCGCGGTTCTCCACCACCACCTGCTGGCCGAGGCGGGCGCTGAGCTTCTGCGCCAGGATGCGGCTGACCACGTCGGTGGCGGAGCCGGCCGGGAACGCCACGATCAGTCGGACCGGCCGGTCCGGATAGTCGGACTGCGCCTTCGCGGGCGCGTGCGGCGCTGCGAGCAGCGCCAGCAGTGCCAGGCCAATGCGTTTCATGCAGTCAGCTCCCGCGCCATGGTCGTGATCAGCTCTTCGAAATCGTTCGAGCCCGTTGAAACGCGGCGAGCCGGCCATGCGCGGCGTCAGCACCACGTTGTCGAAGACGAGCAGTTCGTCGTCGTCGGGCACCGGCTCCTGATAGAACACGTCGAGCGCGACGCCGCCGAGCCGGCCGGCGCGCAGCGCCTCGATCAGGGCCTCGCGGTTGACGACCGCCGCGTTCGCGACGTTGACGATGCGCGCGCCGGGCTTGATCCGCGCAAGCTCGGCCCGGCCGAGCAGGTCGCGCGTGCCGGGCGCCGTCGGCACCTGCGGGACGATCCAGTCGCTTTCGGCAAGCAGCGTCGCGAGCGGCACGTAGCTGGCCCCGGTTTCGCGCTCCTCGTCCACGGTCGGCGCGCGTGCGTTGATGGTAGAGCACGCGCATGCCGAAGGCGGTAGCCCGCAGCGCAATCTCGCGCCCGATCTCGCCAAGGCCAATGATGCCGATGGTCGCACCATGGAGCGATCGGGTGCCGCCGACGCGGCCGTAGTTGCCGTTCGGTGTGTGGCGGCGGTCGAACGGCCTGATACGGCCGTCCGCGCGGCTTCGATGCGTGCAACCGTGACGCGCCCGTTCAGGGTCGTGCGAGCTCGCGCGCCAGCGTCAGCATCAGCGCGAAGGCATGCTCGGCGCAGGCGATGTTGGCGCGCCGCCGGAGGGTGAGCACCTTCACGCCCTTCGCGGCGCAGGCGGCGGTGTCGATGTTGCGAAGGCCCTTGCCGAACTTCTGCACCAGCCTTGAGATCGCGGCGCGGCCGCGAGATCGTCGCGGCCGACGCGGAACGATTCGACCACCAATGCAATCGCCTCGCCAAGGCTGGCGCGCATCTCGGCTTCTGAAGCCGACGAGCCTCACGTCGGCGGAATGCAGAGCCGGGCGACGCCGCCCGCACCCGCGCGCACCAGCCGTCGAAATCGGGCTCGTCGTGCGCCATGAAGTCGGCAAAGGCCGCGCGCCGCTCGGGATCGGCGTCGGGCTCGAGCACGAGCGGGATGAGCCGGGTGAACGGATCGTCCTCTACCACGATGACGGGACGGTCAGGCACGTCGGGGCCCTCAGGCCCTGGCCGGCTCGAGGTCGATCTTCAGCGCCGTGATCACGCGGTTGTGCATGACGTAGACGCCGACGATCACGGTGATCTCCACCACCTCGCGGTCGCCGAAATGCCGCCGCACGACGTCGAACACGTCGTCCGGCACGTCAGGGCCCTGCGATGCATGGCGTCGACGTACGCGAGCAGCGGCACGCTCGCGCTCGCTGAAGAGACTGGAGGCCCGCCAGTCCTTGAGCGCCTCACATTCTGCCGGCGTGACGCCTTCGGAGCACCGCGATCTTCGGTACGTGCTGCTGCAGCGCGTAGGCGTAGTTCAGGAGCGTGCGATCCGCACGATCGCAAGCTCCCGCAGCCGACCGCGTGAGCTTGGTTCCGGCGCGTCGCGTCGATGAACTCGAACCAGGTCTCTGCAATCGGTGGCGAGTGCAGCAGGAGCTTGTAGATGTTGATCAGCCCGCCGCGTACGCCCTTGATCTCGGTGACCAGCGCCGCGAGGGCAGGGTGGTCCTTCTCTTCGAAGTATGGAATGCGGGCCATGTCACCTCCTTGGGAGCGCCCATCATCGCCGCTTGCGGTCGAAAAATGCCGTCAACACTCTGACCGCATTTCCGACTGCCACATAAACAACTCTTAGAACTCGATTGTCGCGCTCCGGAATTCGCCGGAACGCTCTAACGATCCCATCTCGGCAGGGATCGGGCTCGGCTGTCTCCGGGTTGGAAACGGTCGCCTCGACCCAGGCGCGATCAATTTTTCGTTCGACGAGCATGTCTTCAGCGTGACGCGTGAAAGTTAGGTCGTTCATTCACAGGCGGCGCCAATTTTAAATGGATCGCGCTCGATCTGCGGCTACTCGGCAGCGGGTGAAAAATTAGCCCCCGCTGCCACATGCTTGGTCGCGTCCAATACCTCGATCGCAACGATTCGACCTTCAGCATCGAAATCGAGTACCACGCCGTCTGCAACCTCCTCGCTCTCGACTATGGAGGCGTCGGCAAAGCGCAAGTAGAGCGCGTCGGCTTCGGGGTCGTAGATTGTTTTCATCGGGCGATCTCCACTTGGAAGTATAGCACAGGTAAAGGTTTGGTTCCGGTTACGCCTCTCCGATCTCGCGCAGGATTTCCTCGGTGTGCTCGCCGACCCGCGGCGGAGAGCGGTCCGCTGCGGCGCGGCGGCCGTTGATGGTGATCGGCGAACGCACGCCCGGAATAGTGCCGCCCTTGGCCGCTTGATGCGGCAGATCGATCCGCATGCCGCGCGCGACCACCTGCGGGTCGGCGAACACGTCGGCCAGATTGTTGATCGGTCCGGCGGGTACGCCGACCTCCTCGAACTGGTTTGCGAGCTCAGCCTTCGACAGCTTGCGGGTCAGCTCGAACAACCGCGGGATCAACGTGTCGCGATTGACCACACGGGCCGGGTTGGTCGCGTAGCGCTCGTCCTTCGCCATGTCGGGATCGCCGAGCACCGCCATCATCTTCGTAAACTGGCCGTCGTTGCCGCAGGCGATCAGCATCCAGCCATCGCTAGTCGGGAAGGTCTGGTAGGGCACGACGGTCGCATGCGCGTTGCCCATGCGTACCGGCGGGACGCCGGACACGAGATAGAACAGCGCCTGGTTTGCGAGCACGCCGACGATGGTGTCGAGCAGCGCCATGTCGATATGGCTGCCTTTGCCGGTCCGCTCGCGCTCCTGCAGCGCCGCAGTGATGGCAAGTGCGGAGTAGACGCCGGTAAAGACGTCGGCGAAAGCAACACCGAGCCGGGTCGGCTCGCCGTTCGGATCGCCGGTGATGTCCATGATGCCGCCCATGCCCTGCACCAAGAGGTCATAGCCGGCACGGTGTGCATATGGGCCGTCATGGCCGAAGCCGGTGATCGAGCAATAGACCAGCCGCGGGTTCACCGCCGATATGCTCGGCGTAGTCGAGGCCGTATTTGGCGAGCCCACCGAACTTGAAGTTCTCGATCAGCACGTCAGAGTTGGCGGCGAGCTTTTTCACGATGCGCTGGCCGGCCTCGGTTTCGAGGTCGACCGCGATCGACCGCTTGCCGCGGTTGCAGGACAGGTTGTAGGCGGAGCTCAGCCGGCCGCCGTCGACATCCTGCATGAACGGCGGGCCCCAGCCGCGGGTGTCGTCGCCTGCGCCGGGGCGCTCGACCTTGATCACGTCGGCACCGAGATCGGCGAGCGTCTGTCCGGCCCATGGCCCGGCCAGGATGCGCGCCAGTTCGAGCACGCGAACGCCGCGGAGCGGCCCCTGCGTCGGACCCGACATTCCTATGACTTCCTTTCCTGGGGTTAATTCCGCCGCCTTATAGCACCTTGGCGCGCAGGCGCTCGACCGCGGCTTCGTCGACCTCGACACCAAGGCCCGGGCCCGACGGCAGCGACACCACCCCGTCGGCCAGCAACAGCGGCCGGCGCACAAGGTCTTCGGCCAGATAGAAATGGGTGAGGCTCACGCCCCAATCGGCCTTCGGCACCGCGCAGGCGAGATGCAGCGCGGCGGCGCTGGAAATGCTCGACTCGGCGATCTTTGCCGCAATGTTGACCGACAGGCCCAACCTCTGACAAAGCCGGCCCGCTTGCACCGCCCCCGTGATGCCGCCGAGCTTGATCAGCTTGAGCGACACGCCGCCGGCGCCGGCGCGGGCGTGAGCGGTGATATCCGCCAGCGAATGGATGCCTTCGTCGATCCCGATCGGCACCTTGGTCGCCCGCGACAGCTTCTTCAATCCTTCGATGTCGTCATAAGCGAGCGGCTGCTCGACGAACATCAGTTTCGCAGCACGCGTCTTCTCGACGTAGCTGCGCGCAGCGGCAAGCGTCAGCCCGCAATTGGCGTCAGCGCACAGCGGCGTTTTCGGCAGCGCCTCTCGCACCGCGTGGGCGATTGCGATTTCCTGCTTGAGTGGCTTCACACCGATCTTGAGCTTGAAGAAATGGAATCCTTCGCGCTCGCGGGCGTGGGCCTCGGCGACGTCCTCCTCGGCGGTCTTGTTACCGAGGAGCCACATCGGTTTCACGCCGTTGCGCCTGGGGCGTCCAACGAGATCGATTAACCGTTGGCCGGTCGACCGTCCGATCAGGTCAAGCACGGCCATCTCCACCGCGGAGTGCGCGCCGCCATTGCCGGCGAGCGCCCGATGCAGGGCGGGGCGCAGCCCGGTCCAGGTGAGCGCATCCCGGCCTGCGAGCATAGGCGCGAGATGATCGCGCACCGCCGCAACCATCCCTCCGAGCGTGTCGCCGGTCATGGTGGGTGCGGACGCCGCCTCGCCCCAGCCCACAGTGCCGTCGGCCGCCTCGATTCGAACCAGGACGTTCTGTGCGGTCGAGACGGTTTCGGCCGCCATCTTCATCGGCGCCTTGAGCGGCAGGGCCATCGGGATGGCGTCGACGCGCCGGACGATAAGCGGCGCCCGACTGCGTTGCGCCGAAGGGAATGCGGTCCGTCCGGTGGTTTCCAGCATGGCAGCCTCGCATACGTACTGGCGGGATAGTTAGCAGAACGCAACCGGCGTCGGAATGGCGGCCCGGCGCGGTGGATCGAAAACAAGCAAGCCCGCCTGCCGGCGGGCTTGCGAGGGAACGCGCTAACTGTTCACCTAGTCGAGCTTGATGCCGGCTTCGGTCACGACCTTCCGCCAGCGCGCCACGTCGGAGCTGACGAGCTTGGTGAACTCTTCGCCGCTGATGTCGGGCACATCCGAGCCGTTCTTTTCCCAGGCGGCCTTGATCGCCGGCTGCGCCATCGCCGCCTTGACCTCCTTGGTCATCCGCTCGATCGCTTCGGGCGGCGTGCCCTTCTTGGCGAATACGCCGTACCAGGTCGCGATTTCGTAACCGGGCAGGCCGGCTTCGGCCGACGTCGGTACATCTGGGATAGCCGGCGACCGCGTCGGCGCCGCGATCGCGAGACCGCGCAGGGTGCCGCCCGCGATCTGCGGGGCGGAGGTGCCCAGTCCGTCGAACACCACCGGCACGTGACCCGCGAGCAGGTCCTGCATCGCCGGGCCCGCGCCGCGATACGGCACGTGATTCAGCTTGGTCTTCGCCATGATGTTAAAGAATTCGCCCGCGAGGTGATGCGTGGTGCCGGCGCCAGCCGACCCGTAGTTGACCTGGTTCTTCTGGGTGTAAGTAATGAAGTCCTTCAGCGTCTTGGCTTCGATCTTGCCCGGATGGACCGTCACCACATGCGGCGGCCTTGCGAGCATGATGACCGCGACGAAGTCCTTCTCGATGTCGTAGTCGAGCTTGGGGTAGATCGAAGGCGCAATCGTGTGATGCGCGGCGCCGATAAAGAAAGTGTAGCCATCGGCTGCTTGTTTGGAGGCATAGGAGGCGCCGAGTGTACCGCCGGCGCCCGCCTTGTTCTCGATCAGCACGCGCGTGCCGAGTTGCTGATCGAGCTGTGCCGCAAGCGGCCGGGCAAACGCGTCTGTACCACCGCCGGGTGCGAATGGCACCACGAACATGATCGGCTTCTGCGGCCACGATTGCGCCTTAAGGCTCGTTGAAAGAACGCACAGGCCCGCCGTAACGGCCAATGCAGTGAACACCGGGCTTGTTTTCACCTTCGACTCCTCGGGTCTTGATGCGCGTTTGCGCCTAGCCCGTCGATACCACACGCCGGAGCGTATCCAAATTGCTGCAGCGCCAGAGGTTCCGTCGCCGTCGCGAGTTCCGCGCATCGAGCCTTGATTTGCGGTGCCTTGGCGCATGGCTTATGCCTGCCGCAAAGGAATCAACATCTCGACAGGTTCGTCAGTGCGGACGCGGTGCAAGGCCAAGCGCACCCGCCCGGGAGGACTTATGAAGCTTTGTTCCAGCCTGATCGCGGGCGCCGCCGCCGTCATGATGTGTGGCGCAGCGCAGGCCCAGATCATTCTCAAGGCGTCGCACCAATTCCATGGCGGAAAGGGTGATCCGCGCGACGAGTTCGTTCAGATCATCGCGAAGCAAGCCAAGGCGGCCGACGTCGGAGTCGACGTCCAGATCTATCCCGGTGCCACGCTGTTCAAGCCGCACGAGCAGTGGGACGCGTTGGTCAACGGTCAGCTCGACATCTCGTCGTTTCCACTCGACTACGCCGGCGGCAAGATTGGTGCGTTCAACGTCGCATTGATGCCGGGCCTCGTGCGCAACCATGAGCGTGCGCTGCGCCTCAATGCATCGCCGTTCATGCAGCAGGTCAAGGCGCAGATCGACAAAGCCGGCGTTGTCGTTCTGGCCGATGGATGGCTCGCCGGAGCGGTCGGCTCCAAGAAGGGCTGCATTCGCAGGCCGGAAAATATCAAGGGCCTCAAGGTCCGTTCGGCGGCGCCGAGCTTCGCCGCGATGTGGCAACAGGCGGGCGCTACGATCGTGTCCGTGCCCGGCAACGAGGTCTACAACGCCCTGCAGACCGGGGCAGCGGACGTAACCGACACCTCGACCACCGGCTTTGTGTCGCTGCGTCTGTTCGAACAGGTCAAGTGCATCACGGCGCCTGGCGACAACGCGCTGTGGTTCATGTACGAGCCGGTGCTGATGTCGATGAGGAGTTTCATCAAGCTCGGCAAGCAGCAGCAGGACGTGCTGATGCAGGCCGGCAAGAAGGCCGAGGAGTTTTTCAGCGCCGCCTCCCGGAAGCTCGACGACGAGATGGCGACAGCCTCCAAGAAGAACAACGTCGAGGTAACGACCATGAGCCCCGCGGAATTCGAAGCCTGGATCAAGGTCGCGCAGGACAGCGCCTACAAGCGGTTCGCGGATGAGGTGCCGGGCGGCAAGGCGCTGATCGAAGAGGCGCTCGCCGTGCAGTAGTGCGACCACAGGTCGCAGCGGCTTTCACCCCGCACAAGTCTGCCGCACTGCGGCAAGTCGGTCGGTGTCAGCCCTGGAAGATGAATCGCGTGCCGACCGCCGAGTGGATGACCTTGTCGCCCATCGCGGCGCGGGCCAGGTCGTAGAAGCGGTCGCCGGTGCAATGCGCCGGAATGAGGAAATCCGGATTGATCTCCTCGAATTCGGCAATGGTCTGGCGGATGTAATCGTCGCCGAGCGGCGGCACGATGTGGAAGCCGCCGATCACGGCGTGCACCTTGGCGATGCCCGAGACCTTCTGCGCCTGGCGAATGGCGTTGATCACGCCGCGATGGCTGCACGACGTGAGCACGACAAGGCCCTTGCCCTTCACCGCATAGACGGTGGCAAGCTCGTGATCGAAGTCGTCGGGAATGTATTGGCCGATGTTCTTGGCCGCCGGCATTTTTTCCGGAAAGCAGCCGAAGCCGTCGAAGATGCCGACGATCTCCTGCGTTGGCAGCAGCGGCTTCTCGAACGACACCTGCCCAATCCGTCCGCTGGTGAAGGCGTGGTCGGCGACGACCGCGGGCCCTTCCGCCATCATCATCGCGAGGTCGGCGTCCATGATCGACTTGCGGTCGATCGCACCGAAGTTGCCGGTGGCGCCCTTGCGGATGCAGAAGGCGTCTTCGCCGCCGACGTAGAACGGCAGTTTGCGCTTGAGCTTGCCTTTGTTGGCGGAGAGGAAGCCCGTCATGCCGCCGAAATGATCGTAGTGGCCGTGGCTCAGCACCATGGCATCGAACAGCGACGGGTCGACGCCGAGGATCGTCATGTTGTTGAGCAGGACCTCCGGCGTATAGCCGAAATCCACCAGCACGTGACGCGCCTCGCTGCCACGCTGCGATTCGGCGTGCATGGCAAGGCCCCACTCGCCGTTGAGCGCCGTGCGGGGTTGGGTATCCGGCGTGGTGTTGCTGCCCGAGCGCCGCTCGATCGTGAGCCCGTCGTGCTTTTCCGAGGGGACAAACTGGATCACGACGTTGTCGGTGACGATGCGGACCGCCAGCCGGTCCACTTCGGGCACGTTCCGCCCGAGCGGGGTTGCTTCCGCCGTGCGCGCGGCGGACGCCATCGCCGCCATCATCGCGCTGACGAAGCCAGCCCCGCCGGCACAGAGCGAGCCGAGTGTGGCGGCATCGGGGATGCAGTTACAGCCGCTGAAAAGCATGCCGGGCTCCGAGGGATGGTGTTCACGTCGCGTCAGCGGGATTATGCTGCGCAGTGCGTGCTCCTTTCAATCGCGATGGGTGAACCCATGATTCTGCTCTCGAACGGCGGGACGAACATTCAGCGGGCACAGTCGCCTTCCAACAATATTCTTGTCGGCACGGTCGACGGCGTGGCGCTGTTGGAAAAGGTCGAGCGCGGCTGGAAGGTCGTGCACCGCGCCCTGCAGGGCTGTTTCGTGAGCGCGGTCACTGCGCTCGAGGACGGCACGCTGTTTGCCGCGACCCGCGGCGTCGGCATAGCCCGCAGCGACGACGGCGGCATCAAGTGGACATGGATGAACGAAGGTCTAGCGCACCACGAGTTCTGGTCGGCTCGCGCCGGTCGCCTGCAGGGCCGAGAAGTCGTGTTCGTCGGTGCTCTTCCGGCGCATCTCTACGTCAGCGACGACAAGGGCGCCTCGTGGCGGGAGTTGCCCGCGTTCCGCAAGGCCAGGAGCGTTGCCAAATGGACGTTCCCGCCGCCCCCGCGGATCGGCCACATCAAGGACATCGTGCTCGATGGCGACCGCCTGCTGGTGGGCGTCGAGATCGGTTCGTTGCAGGTTTCGAAGGACTTCGGTGAAAGCTTCGTCGAGTTGCCGGTCGACCCCGACCCGCAGGAATGCGACATCCATCGCATCCTGGTGCATCCGGCGCGGCCGGACCGCATCATCATTGCGAACGGCCTGGTCGGCATCATGTCGAGCGAGGACCGCGGCGCGACCTGGCGCAGGAACCCGATGCCTCCCGGCGCCAACTATCCGGACGCGGTCGTGCTCCATCCCGACGAGCCCGATCTCGTCTTCATGTCGGCTGGCGTTGGCTGGCCGCCGCAGTGGTACGACCTCGGCCGAGCGCGCGGCAAGATTTTCCGCAGCCGCGACGCCGGCGAGACCTGGCAGCGACTGCTGGGCGGCTTGCCCAACGGCCAGCGCGCGTTGTTTTCCGCGCTCACCATCGAGGCGCGCAAGGAGGGCTATTCGCTTTACGCCGCTGATACGGACGGTCAGGTGTTCGAAAGCCTCGATGGTGGCGATAGCTGGACGATCATTGCCGATGTACCGCCGGTGTCGAAGGCCGATTTCTACAAGGGCCTCGCCAAGGACCGCATCAAGCTCGCCAACGTCGACGATATCGTTGCCAACCCGACCGCCACCAAGCGTTGGCAGGAGGCGGCCAAGACGTTGTGACCACCGCTCCGGGGCTGCCGCTCCGCGGCGGCCGACCGAACGGTAGAACAGGTCGGCTCAGGTCTCGCCGATCTCTTTCAAGATTTCTGCGGTGTGCTCACCGAGCCGCGGGGCGGGGTGCGGCGAGGCCATCGGCGCGCCGTCGATCATGATCGGCGTGCGCACGCCCGGGATTGTCCCACCCTTGGCGTAGTCGCTTGGCACGGCGAGCTTCATGCCCCGATGCTTGACGTGCGGGTCCTCGAACACGTGGTCGAGGTTGTTGATCGGGCCGGCCGGTACGCCGACGGCTTCGAGCTTGTCGGCGAGGTCCTGCATTTCGAACTTCACGGTCAGCGCGGTGAGCTTGCCGATCAGCTCGGCGCGATTGGCAAGCCGCGACTTGTTGTCGATGTAGGCTCGGGTCTTTGGCGAGTTCGGCTGCGCCCAGCACGCCGCAAAGCTTCTGGTATTGGCTGTCGTTGCCGGTGGCGATGATGATGTAGCCGTCGGCGACGGAAAACACCTGGTAGGGCACGATATTGGGGTGTGCGTTGCCGATGCGATCGGGCACCTTGCCGGAGGCGAGGAAGTTCATGCCCTGGTTAGCGAGTACGCCGACGGTGGAATCCACCAGCGCGGTGTCGACGAACGAGCCTTTGCCGGTGCGTTCGCGCTGGGCGAGCGCGGCGAGGATGCCGATCACCGAATAGACGCCGGTGAAGATGTCGGACACCGGCACGCCGGCGCGGGTGGGTTCGCCGTCGGCGGCACCGGTCAGGCTCATGAAGCCGCCGATGCCCTGCGCCATGAGATCGTAGCCGGCGCGTGTGGCATACGGGCCGTCCTGGCCGAAGCCTGTCACCGAGCAGTAGATCAGCCGCGGGCAGTCGGGCGCGAGGCTCTTATAGTCGAGCCCGAATTTCGCGAGCCCGCCGACTTTGAAATTCTCGATCAGCACGTCGGAGCGCGCCGCGAGCTTCTTGACGATGCGCCGGCCGTGCTCGCTCTCGAAATCGCATTCGATCGAGCGTTTCCCGCGATTGGTGGAGTGGAAATAGGCAGCGCCGAGATGGCTGCCGTCTTTGCCCTCGATGAACGGTGGCCCCCAGGCGCGGGTGTCGTCGCCGGTCTTGCGAGCGCTCCACCTTGATCACGTCGGCGCCGAGGTCGGCCAGCACTTGGCCGGCCCACGGCCCTGCGAGAATGCGGGCCAATTCCAGTACGCGCAGACCGGCCAGCGGACCCGGCATGGCAGCTCCCTGAAGATGCGGCACCTTAAGGGTGCCCGGATGACGGAACCTCTGGCGTGCTCGCGATGTTTTGTCCAGGGGCCTGCCTATTTTCGCGCCTTCGCAATTCCTTGATCATTTCCGGTACAATCGCCACGTCGGAATCGAACTGCCATGCCTCGGGAGACCTACGCCACCATGAACAGCTCCTTCTTCGGCGATATGCTCGCATCGATCGCCGAACGCGGGCGGGCGCTGCTCGACCGCACCCG
Organism: uncultured Alphaproteobacteria bacterium; assembly: GCA_963821555.1. GTDB lineage: Bacteria > Pseudomonadota > Alphaproteobacteria > Rhizobiales > Xanthobacteraceae > Z2-YC6860. The sequence goes on from CAWGEM010000003.1 coordinate 42,926, forward strand.
CGACCACGGCGGAGGACAGGCTGCCCGCTCGGAAAGCCTCGCCGATCTGTGCGAGGAGCTGCTGTCGGGCCGCGGCGAGGCTTCAGGCGTCGCGCTCGCTGGTGAAATTCTCGCGCAATACGCCGAACTGACCACCGGTCCGCGCATCGCGTTCTTCGAGCTGCTGGCGCACCGCTTCGGGCACGACACGGACGCGCCTCAAGGCCGCGATTGCGGCGTGGCAGGCGTCGCCGTCCGACAAGACCGCCGTCGGCGTCCATGTCGCCGCCGAGCCGCGCCGGCAGGAACTGCTGCGCCGCCTTAATCTTGCGCCGGGCGGAACCGCCGCCCTGGTGCGGATGCGCGAGCAGCTTGCTGGATGCGCTCGACCACCGCGACGACCTTGCCGCTGTCGACGCCGATTTCGTCCATTTGTTCTCGTCTTGGTTCAACCGCGGCTTCCTGGTGCTGCGGCGGATCGATTGGTCGACGCCTGCGGCGATCCTGGAGAAGATCATCCGCTACGAGGCGGTGCATCGCATCCGCAGCTGGGACGATCTTCGCCGCCGCATCGATCCATCGGACCGGCGCTGCTACGCCTTCTTCCATCCGGCGCTGGTGGACGAGCCGCTGATCTTCGTCGAGGTGGCGCTCACGCGCGAGATGCCCGACGCCATCGAGCCGATCTTGTCGGCTGTCCGCGACAGCATCGCCCCCGACCGCGTCAATACCGCGGGGTTCTATTCGATCTCGAATTGCCAGCGCGGGTTCGACCGGCGTGTCGTTCGGCCATTTCCTGATCAAGCAGGTGGTGGAGGAGATCAGCCGCGAGAACGCCCGGCTCAAGACCTTCGTCACGCTGTCGCCGGTGCCCGACTTCGCGCGCTGGCTCGAGCGCGAGCGCAAGACCGAGCATTCGGCGGCGCTCTACGGAAGACGATCGGACGGCGCTCGCTGGTCTCGATCAAGCCGGACTGGTGGAAGTCGGTGGAGACGAGCGCGCTCGCTGAAGGAGCCGCTCCTGCGCGCGGCAGGCTGGTATTTCCTGCGCGCGCGCAATCGGCGCGGGCTGCCGGTCGATCCGGTGGCGCGCTTCCATCTCGGTAACGGCGCGCGCCTCGAACGGCTGAACTGGCTTGGTGACGTGAGCGGGCGCGGCCTTGCGCAGTCGCATGGGCTGATGGTGAACTACCTCTACGATCTCGACGATATCGAGCAGAACCACGAGGCCTACGCCGAGGGACATACTGTCGTGGCTTCGAACCCGGTCCGGCGACTGGTCCGCAAGGCCCCTGCCGAACTGGTGCCGGCGACAGTGTGATCTGCCAACATTGGGCTTTTCTCGGACCGTCCGGGGCCTCATGCTGAGCACGTACGAACGCTTGTGTTGGAGTACGGGGTCGCCCGGTCCTCTGGATGTGCTCAAGAGCGGCCGTTTGGTACGAGGCGGCGGATGAGGTTGCGACGATGAATGACGTTTCCGGAGTTAAGCCGACAATTTCCGACGAGGCGCTCGATCGGCTGCTGCGCAAGGCGCGGAGCTTCAACGACTTCACGCCGCAGCCGGTGACCGACGCCGAGTTGCGCGCGCTCTACGATCTCGCCAAATGGGGCCCCACCACCGCGAACTCGCAGCCGCAGCGCATCGTGTTCGTGCGAAGTGCCGAGGCCAAGGAGCGGCTCAAGCCCGCGCTGTCAGGCGCGAACCAGACGAAGGTAATGGGCGCGCCGGTGATCGCGATCCTCGCTTACGACATGCGGTTCTTCGAGCATCTGCCGCGGCTGTTTCACAATCCGCAGGCGCGGAGCTGGTATGAGACAACGCCCGAGCACATCCGTACCACGGCGCTGCGCAACGCCACTCTGCAGGGCGCCTATCTGATCCTCGCGGCGCGCGCGATCGGGCTCGATTGCGGCCCAATGTCGGGTTTCAACAACGACAAGGTCGACGCCGCGTTCTTCCCCGACGGCCGGTTCAAGTCGAATTTCCTGTGCTGCCTCGGTCACGGCGATCCGTCGACACTGCCGAAGCAGGACTATCGCTTCGGCTTCGACGAGGTGTGCACGATCGTTTGATCTTTTTCGCTTCCGTCCCGGAATGCCGAAGCTTGTCCCGCTCAGCCCCGTCCGCGGCGGGCGCGGTTGGGCAGCACCTGGAATTCCAGCCAGTTCGCGATCTCGCCGGTGCGCAACTTCTTGTCGAGCACGTTCCTGGCTGATGCCGTAGCGCCATGCCAAGCGCTTGTCGGCCGGGTTGCGGTCGAGCGAGTCGAGGTCGCCCGCGAACGCTTCGATGTCCGGCTCGTTGAGGAAGAAGCCCTCGTCGATCAGGCGCGGCCCGATGCGACGCACGATGGCCGCGACCTCGCGCAGCGGATATTCCGGGTGGTACTGCACGCCCCATGCGACCGCGCCGTTGCAGCGGATTTCGGCGCTCTGGACCTCGGACACCTGGTTGGTCGCGAGCACTGTCGTGCCTGGCGCCAGCGTCTCGACCTCGTCGAGATGCACGGTCGGCGCGTTGAAGACGTTGTGCTTGCCCGCGTACATCGGGTGCTTGCGCCCAGCGTCGGTCAGCGTGATGCCGCGGCCGAAGCCGATTTCCCGGCCCTTCGGATTCTTGCGGACGCTGCCGCCGGCGGCGACGGTAAGAAGCTGCAGGCCCCAACAGCTTCCGAACGCCGGCACACCGGTATCGAGCACCGCACGGGCCAGCTCGATCTGGCGGGTCACCGATGGCCCGCTGTCGTAAACATGCAGGCCCGATCCGGTGATTGCGACCCCGTCGTAATCGTCGAGCGCCGCGCCGTCGGGTAGATTGGCACCCGGATCGCCCGGAAAGCAGATATCGACGACCGCGCTCGGCAGCAGCTCCTGAAGCAGGTCGGCGTAGCCCTGGCTCGCCACCCGGCCACCGGCGGCGATTTGCTGGGCGCGGGTCTCCGGCGAGTTGCCTTCCATCACGAGCAGTCGGGGTGCAGGCATCTGACGGGGGGAATAGATATCGCGGGCGCCGGCATGTGCCGGCCTCTCCAGGATATATGTCGACTTGACGAGATGTTGAGGGGGCGGACGATAGCTGGGCGCGGTCGGCGGCGTTATACTTGCACAACGGCGAACGGCGCCGGGAAGGGCAGATCATGCGCTCGGCTTGGTTCGGTTTGAGCCACAGGTTGTCGCAGTGGTGGCGATGGTGACGGCGGTCGTGGCGCTGGCGCTGTTCGCCAGCATCCCGGTCGCAGGCTGCTTCGCTGGACGACATCGTCTCCGCGGTCGTCCGTATCAAGACCTACATCAATCCGGACGGTCGCTCGGTCGCCAATCTCAGCCGCGAGCGCGAGGGCAGCGGCATCGTCATCGACGAGAACGGCCTGTGCTGACCGTCGGATACCTGGTGGTCGAGGCGCACGGCGCCGAGGTGATCACCAACGCCGGCCGCGCGGTTCCTGCCACCGTCGTCGCCTACGATCCGGAATTCGGCTTCGGCCTGCTGCGCGCGACCGAACCGCTGCGGCTGAAGCCGATTACCTTCGGCCGCTCGGCCGACTGCGCGCGAGCAGGACCCGACGCTGGTGGTAAGCTTCGGCGGCGTCGGCATGGTGGCACCGGTGCATGTCGCGAGCCGGCGCGAGTTCGCCGGGGCGTGGGAGTACATGATCGACGGCGCGATCTTTACGGCGCCACCGCATCCGGTCTGGAGCGGCGCCGCCCTCGTCGGCCGCGACGGCACGCTGGTCGGTGTCGGCTCGCTGATCGTGCCCTGACGCCAAGGGCGATAGCAGCCAGACGCCGGGAAACATGTTCGTGCCGATCGATCTTCTGTCGCCAATTCTCGGTGATCTCATCGCCAACGGCCGGGTTTCGGGACCGGCCAAGCCCTGGCTCGGCATGAACACCAACGACATCGGCGGACAACTGATCGTCACCCGCGTATCGCCCGAGGGGCCCGCCGACAAGTCGGGTGTCCGCCACGGGGACGTGATCGTCGGCGTCAACGGCGCGAAGACTGCCTCGCTGCCGGAGTTCTACCGCAAGCTCTGGTCGATCGGTGCGGCCGGCGTGACCGTGCCGATCGAAGTGCGGCAGGGCGGGGAAGTCCGCAAACTCGACATCAAGTCGATGGATCGGCTCGACTACTTCCGCCTGAAGTCGACGTTCTAGATCGAGAGCGGCGGCGCAAGCAGGCCCGGCGCAACGGTCGCAATCTTGTCATATCGCCGCCCGACCATCGGCGGGGCGAGGACCGGAAGACATCTCATGTCCGATACGACAACCAGCGCCAAAGCCAACGTGATGCCGTGCCTGACCTACCGCGATGCGCCGGCTGCAATCGCGTTTTTGTGCAGCGCCTTCGGTTTCGAGAAGAAGATGGTGGTGCCGGGCGACAACAACACCATCGCGCACGCCGAGCTTACGCTGGGGAACGCGATGGTGATGCTCGGCTCCATCAAGGACACCGACTACGGGCGGCTCGTTAAGCCGCCCCGCGAGGTCGGCATTTCGACGCAGACCATCTACATCGTGGTGCCGGACGCGGATGCACACTACGCACGCGCCAAGGCCGCGGGTGCGGAGATCTTGCTTGATATAGTTACCCAGGACTACGGCGGCCGCGACTACACTTGCCGCGATCCCGAGGGAAATGTCTGGACGTTTGGCACGTACGACCCTGGGCCTAGTGCCGCCGATTTGAAGTTCCTGCACCACTTGCCGCAATCACATTCAGGAACTTCAAATCGAAAGCGGCACTCGATTCATAGACAGGGCGGCGCTCGTCTTTCAGTCGTTAGCGCCCCGTAATGTCGGTGCCGCGCACGATCACGATCTGGGTGCGCTCGTCGCCGATACCGAAATCGTCATCGTTGATGAGCACGAGCGCGCCGTCTTTGAGCAGCGTCATTCCTTCGATCTTGGCGCCGATCTTCCGGACATCGAAACTGTCGAGGCGCAACACCTTTTTCAGCGGGGTGACTGTTGCCGGCAGCGGGTCTGCTTGCTCGAGCGTCGGCCGCGTCGCCGGGTCGTCCCAGCGGCTGCCGGCGATGTTGCTCGCGCCCGCGAGCGCGACCTCATAGAGCTTCGTGGTCTTATCGGTGCGCTCCAGCACGACGAGGCGGTCGGCGCCGACCGCCATCAGTTCGCTGATCCGCACGTCGCTCTGCTTGTCCGATGGGTCGCGCCGGAAGCTGCCCGGCTCATCGAGGACATAGACGAACTCGCCCACCACCCGCATGGTCGCCCGCTCGATCTTGAACAGGCGGGTGCTGCGCGCCGCGCGAAAGCCCGCGGTGTTGGGATTCGCCAGCGGACTCTGCATGATGAAATAGAGGAACCGCTCGTCGGGTGATACCGCGATGCCCTCGATGCCGCGGTTGGCCTGCCGCTTGGTCAGGATCGCGGGCAGCGTGCCTTTCACGTCGTAGCGCGCGCCGGCGTAGTCAGTCTCGGTTCCCTGAGGCACGTGACGCGCGATCATGCGACCATCGGCCGAAAAATGCGCGAGTGAAGGCCCGTTCTCGTCCCCGACCCAGAACGTGCCGTCGGCGAGCCGCACCAGGCCTTCGGCATCGATGCCGTGCACGTCTTGTTTGAGCTCACGTCCCCGGCGGTCGATCGGGGTCTCGGTCGTGGCCGTGGTCAGCGGATTGGGCATGCCGTTGAGCGGCCGTCCGTCGCGATCCTTGAGCGTGATCACGTCGGTGATACGGAAGGTGCCGTCGTTGAGGATCAGCACCCGATAGATCGACGGCGCGTACTCCGGTGCGGGATAAATGCGGCCGTTGCGCACGTCGTCGCAGATGTCGGGCTTGACGCCTGCGATCTTCTTCGCCTCGTCGCAGGTGAAGTTCGGTCCGCGGTCGCTCACCGTCCAGATCACGTCTTGCGGATCGTTCGGCCCGTGAAACGCCGCGCTGCCAATGCCGACGCTGAGATCGAGCGTGTCGCCGCCCTTGAAGGAATAGCGTCCAAGCGCGAGCAGCGTGTCGTCGCTCGTGTACTCCCGGACGGTGATATCGGCGGCAACAGCGGCGCTGGCACACAGCGCCGTTACGAGCGCCAACGCGATTCGGATGGCTACCGACATGACCACCTCCACCGACGTCAAAACCATACCCGGAGCACCCCGACGGGTCCATGAAGGCATCGAATCAGTTCGGGAGGCGCTTTCTGAACGTCCACGAAATTGCTAGTGAATCGAACGGAATAGAGGAGTGGCTCACGTGCTCACCGCCGCCCGCAACGAACTGCTGACCCGCGTCGGCCCCGGAACGCCGATGGGCGATCTGCTGCGCCGCTACTGGCAACCGTTTGCGCGGCGCAAGCGAGCTTGCGACCAATCCGATCAAGCCGGTCCGGCTGCTCGGCGAGGACCTGGTGCTCTACCGGGACAGTGGCGGCACGTTCGGCCTGGTCGATCGCCATTGCGCGCATCGGCGCGCGGATCTGCTCTACGGCTGGGTCGAGGACAGGGGCATCCGCTGCTCGTACCATGGCTGGCTGTTCGACGAGACCGGCGTGTGCCTTGAGCAGCCCTACGAGGACACGACAAGCCCCAAGCCGTCGAAGGCCGGCTGCGGCGTGAAGGCCTATCCGGTGCGCGAAGCGGCGGGCCTGTTGTGGGCCTACATGGGACCGCAGCCCGCGCCCGAACTGCCGGTCTGGGAGCCATTTACCTGGCCGAACGGCTTTCGCGAGATCGTGCTCGCCGACGTGCCCTGCAACTGGTTCCAGTGCCAGGAGAACTCGATCGATCCCGTGCATTTCGAATGGATGCACGACAACTGGTCGAACCGCATGCGCGGCAGCGAGGCCATCGCGCCGAAGCATCTCAAGCTCAAGTTCGAGGAGTTCGAGCACGGCTTTGTCTACAAGCGCGTGCGCGAAGGCCAGAGCGAGGAGGATCGCTACTGGACCGTGGGTCGCGTCGCGCTCTGGCCGAACGGCTTCTACCTCGGCCGCCATTTCGAATGGCGGGTGCCGGTAGACGACGAGAACACGCTGTCGGTCGCGTGGTTTTTCGTCCGCGTGCCGAAGGGGCGCGAACCCTACGTGCAGAACAGCGTCCCGACGTGGCGAAGCCCGATCCGCGGCGATGACGGCCGCTGGATCACGAGCCACGTCATCAATCAGGACATCGTGGCCTGGGTCGGGCAGGGCGCGATCGCCGACCGCACCCGCGAGAACCTGCGTTCGAGCGACATCGGCATCACCATGATGCGCAACCGCTTCTTCGAGGAATTGGAGGCGATCAAGGCCGGCCGCGATCCCAAGGGCGTGATCCGCAATCCGAATCTCGCACGGGCGATCGAGCTGCCCGACATGGCGCGCGAGCTGAACACCGTGGGTATCCCGATCGAGGAATTCCAGAACGATCCTCTGCTCAAGCAGCGGCTCAAGGAATTCCGCCATCACTACGGCCAGCCGTCCGAGGTGCGTGTGGCCTTTTTCGAAGCGATGGGGATCGGGTAGTCGCCGCGGATCGCGGCTTGCATCGCAGCATTCGGATGGGCGTCAGATGACGATGTGCTCGGGCAGGTGCGGGAACGGTCGCGGCGCGGTGCCGGCCGGTCCGTAGCGTTCAAGATAGTCCGGGTTCAGTCCGGCGAGCGCGGTCACGCCGAGCATCGCCATCGTGGTCTGCATCTCCTCTTCGACGATCTCGAGGTAGCGCCGTACCCCAGCCGCGCCGCCGGCCGCCAGCGCATAGGCCTGCATGCGGCCGACCGCGACCGCGGTCGCGCCGAACGCCATCGCCTTGATGAAATCGGCGCCGCGCATGAAGCCGCCGTCGACCACGATCGTGGCCCGGCCCGCGACAACCGGCGCGACCTCGCGCAGGACATCAAGCGTCGGCCGCGCGTGGTCGAGGTGACGGCCGCCGTGGTTGGAAATCCAGATCACGTCGATGCCGCGCTTGAGCGCGATCTCGGCGTCGGCCGCGCACTGGATGCCCTTCAGCGCCAGCGGGATGCCGGCAATGTCCTTGACCCGCGCTACGAAATCCCAGTCCATCATCGCCTGCTGGTCGGCGGCGTCGTGCACCGCCTGTCTTGCTCGGCGGCAGCCAGCGATTGTGCAATTGCCGGTCGCGCACGCTGTAGACCGGCGCGTCCACGGTCAGCACCAGCGCGCGGTAGGACGGCCGAGCGGATGCGCCCGACCATGGTCTTGACCCAGTCCCAGTCGCCGCGGATGTAGAGCTGGTACCACTTGTCGCAAGGCGCAGCGACGGCGCAGTCCTCGATCGAAGGCTGGCTCGACGAGATGATCACCGGCAGCGACGCCGAACGCGTGCGCCGCCTTGATCGACGAGGCCGCGCCGCCGTCGCCGACCACCTGCAGCGAGCCGACCGGTGCAAGCATCACCGGCATGCGCAGCCGTGTGCCGAGGATCGTGGTCGCAAGATCGATCCGGCTCACGTCGACGCAGCACGCGCGGCACGAACGCCCACGCATCGATGGCGGCGCGGTTGCGGCGCTTGGCGGTCTCCGATTCGCTGCCGCCGCAAACGTAGTCCCAGGTCGCGGCCGCGCTACGACCGTGCGCCCGCAGGATCAGTTCGGTCGTGGTGATGCAGTCCTCGATTGGGCGCTGTTCGGGCGTCGGCTTTGCGTTTTCGTTCATGTCAGGCCGTTCAATTGCCGTTGGCCGTCACGGCTGCAACGGCGATCGCCCCCGGCCACGCGATTGCAGCGGGAGCGGCTGCCGGTCCGTTTCTGGCAGCGGGAACGCGCGCGAGGCGATGCGGCTACCTCATTCCAATCACGGTGCCGCTGACATCGACGGTGAACTCCAGTCCGACCTGACGGCCGCGCAACTCCAGGACCACGCCGTTGGCGTTGCGGAGCCGCGACCACCGACCCGCCGCGGATCACGGCGACGCCAGCCCCGGCCTGGCCGTATAGGTGCCGATGATGTCGGACGGACGGCGCATGTTGTAGGCTCTGCCGACCAGTTGCACGCCCGATGCGCCGATGGTGGCACCGATGCTCACCCCGCCGACGCTCAGTGGGTAACGTCCGGCCGGCCAAACCTCAGCGCACCGCTGCCGCCGGACACGCCGATGATGAAGCCCGCCTCTCACGATATCGAGCGCAACCAGGCCGGTCGCCGCCTGCGATGTGGACGGCGTTGCCGCTGCAAAGGTCAGCGCGATCGCAGCCGCCGCGACCCAACGCAACGCCCCAAAATTCCTCATCATTCTCAGCCTCCCGCCAGGGTTCATGGCGCCGCAGCCTCGATGAACCGAGGCAAAGCATAGCGGATGGCGCCAGCGGTGGACAGGGCTTGGCCGCTGGCGCGGGCTGCCGGCGCACTGGCAGCGGCTATTTGGCGCTCGCCGCCGTCAGGATCGGCGTCAGCCGTGCGATCTCGCTCTTGACCAGCGCCGCAAGCGGCTTGCGGGCCGCGCCGGTTTGGCTCGGCGATGTCTGCGCCAAGATCGATCAGCCGCTTGCGCCGAGCGGGTCGTCGAGGCCCTTGTTGAGCGCCTCGACCAGCCGGTCGAGCACCGGCTGTGGCGTGCCCTTGGGCGCAAACACGCGCGTAGAACGGCGCGCAGTCGAATTCCGGCAGCCCGGCTTCGGCCGAGGTCGGCACGTCGGGCAGCGCGGGGTGGCGCTTCTCGGTGGCGATCGCGAGCGCCTTCAGCGTGCCGGCGCGCACGTGCGGCAGCGGCCCGAGGATCGGATCGCAGACGTAGTCGACCTGACCGCCGAGCAGCGCGTTCATCGCCGGCGCGGTGCCGGTGAACGGCACCATGGTCGGCTTGATGCCGATCGCGGCGTTGAGCAACAGGCAGCCGATGTAGGACACCGAGCCGACGCCGGCGTGCGCCATGTTGAGCTTGCTCTCGTTCGCCTTCGCGTAGGCGACGAACTCCTGCAGCGTGTTGGGCGGCAGGTCCTTGCGCACCACAAGAAGCTCGGGCTGCTCGGCGACGAGCCCGATCGGTTCGAAGTCAACGTCGGGCTTGTAGGCGAGATTCGGGTAGAGCGCGACCGGCCGCGGCGTGCGTGCCCATATGGCCCAGCACGCAGCGTGTAGCCGTCGGGCGCAGCGCGCGCGCCGCGCGTCGTGCCGGTGGTGCCGCCGGCGCCGACGATGTTCTCGACCACGAACTGCTGGCCGAGCAGGCGCGAGAACTGATCGGCGACGATCCGGCCGGTGATGTCGGCCGGACCGCCGGCGGCAAACGGCACGATCACCGTGACCGGGCGCGTCGGATAGTCCTGCGCCTGCGCGCCGATGCAGGCGAGCGCAATCAATGCCAGCCGAAAGCGCAAGCCGTTTCATGCCTTCCTCCCTTGGCGGCCGATGGCCCGCGGCTATTTGCTCTTGCCGGCCTTCTTTGCCGCGGGCCCGCTCACCTTTTTGCTGACTTTCTTGCGCGCCGCTGCGGCGCGTTTCGTCGCACCCCGCGCCGTCGCCGGCTGCTCGGGCCGCAGCCCGCCCTTGGCGTTCTTCACCTTGCCCTTGGTCAGGGGCCAGCCCTTCCAGTTGATGTCGAAGACGATGCCGTTGGGGTCCCTGAATTTGCGCTCGAAGCCCTCGTCCTCCGGCTCGCCGAGATCGAAGAAGAACTTGCCGCCGGCCTTCTCGATCTGCTTCTGCTGCGCGGGCAGGTCATCGCACTGAAAGCCGAAGTGGTGGATGCCAACAAACGTGCTCGGATCGATGCCCGAGCCGACCTCGCTCTTGTATTGCAGCAGTGCGAGGTTCACCTCGCCGTCGCTCATGTAGATACTCCAGGCGGTCTTGCCCTCATGCTTCGGCGTCCGAGAAAGTCCGAACGCCTTTTCGTAGAAGTTCGCGGTTGCGTCGATGTCTTTGACCGCGAGCGCGATGTGCCGAATGCGTGCAGCCATGGCCTGCTCCATCAAGAGGGGGTGAACTCGCGATAGTGTGCCAGCTTTGCGCGCGCCGTGCCACCGGCGGAAGCGTTACACTGCCGCGATGGCCTCGATTTCGAGGAGGAAGTTGGGGTTGGCCAGTCCGCGCAGGATGCAGAGCGTGCTGGCGGGCGGGTGCGAGCCGAAATAGTCGAACAGGATGCCACGCGCATTCGACACGTCATGCGGGTTGCAGATGTAGATCGTGACCTTGGTCACGTCCGAAAGCTTGGCGCCGCCGGCCGCGAGCGCCTTGGTGAGATTCTCCATCACCATCCGGGTCTGGGCCTGGAAATCGTCCGGCGGCAGCACCTTGCCGTCGACGTCGGCAGCGACCTGGCCGGCGCAGAACACAAGCTTCTGCGCGCCCTCAGCCGTGACCACGTGCGAGTAGTTCGAAAACGGCTTCGAGATATTGTCCGGATTAACGCGGGTGATCTTGGCCATCGTTCCTCCCCTTGCGGCTTAACGTTTTCGTGGCGGCATTAGCCGCCAGACTGTCTTATAATTCGAAAGCGGGTCGCGGACATGCCGAATGCGAGGAAAGCCCGATGCTCAAGCCTGACCAGAACCGGATGGCGACGCAGACCGGTCCGGGCACACCGATGGGTGCGCTGTTCCGCCGTTACTGGATTCCGGCGATGCTCGCGGGCGAGCTGCCGGAGAATGAGTGCCCGCCGGTGCGGATCAAGCTTCTCTCTGAGCGGCTGCTGGCCTGGCGCGACACCGAAGGCCGTCTCGCGCTGACCGACGAGTTCTGCGCCCACCGCGGCGTGTCGCTGTGGTTCGGCCGCAATGAGCAGAACGGGCTGCGCTGCCCGTACCACGGCTGGAAATACGACCACACCGGCCAGTGCATCGAGGTTCCGTCTGAGCCCGCCGAGAGCGGCTTCTGCAACAAGATCAAGCTCAAATCCTATCCGCTGATCGAGCGCGGCGGCATTCTCTGGGCCTACATGGGACCAGCGGATAGCCGCCCGCCGGTGCCGGAATTCGAATGGGCCTCGGTGCCGGTGGCGCACCGCTACCTGACCAAGCGGTTGCAGGAGTGCAACTATCTGCAAGCTATGGAGGGCGGCATCGACTCCAGCCACGTGTCGTTCCTCCATTCGGGCGACATGCACACCGATCCGCTGCATCGCAATACGAAAGGCGCGCACTACCAGAGCGACCGCAAACCCAAGTTCGAGATCGTCGAATCCTCCGGCGGGCTCTTCATCGGTGCACGCCGCAACGCCGAGGCCGGCCATTATTACTGGCGCATCACGCAGTGGATCATGCCCTGGTACACGATGGTGCCGCCCTACGGCGACAACGCGCTCAACGCGCACGCCTGGGTGCCAATCGACGACGAGAACTGCTTCACGTGGACGTTCACCTATCACCCGACCCGGCCGCTCTCCGACATGGAGCTCGACACCATGCGGCAAGGCGGCGGCATCCACGTGCCGCTCATTCCCGGCACCTTCCGTCCGATCATCAACAAGGACAACGACTATCAGATCGACCGCGCGGCACAGAAGAGCGGCCGCACCTATTCGGGTGTGCGCGGCATCGCCATGCAGGATGCGTCGGTGCAGGAGAGCATGGGGCCGATTCAGGATCGCTCGAAGGAGAACCTCGTCTCGACCGACAACGCGATCATCATGGCTCGCCACCGCCTGCTGCAATCGGCGCAGGCTCTGCAAAAGGGCGTGGTGCCTCCCGGGCTTGAGGCATCGTCCCATCGGGTGCGCTCGGCGACATTCGTGCTGCCGGTCGACGTGCCGTTTGTGCAAGCCAAGCGCGAGGATCTGACGGTGCGGGAAGGCCTCCCGCACACGTCGATCTAGCGCGCAAGGACCAAGGCATGACGACCGAGTTGGATGTGCGCGCGGCCGGCGCACGCAGGCTTGCCGGAAAGGTCTGCGTGGTCACCGGCGCAGGCCAGGGCATCGGGCGTGCCACCGCACGCAGGCTCGGCGAGGAAGGGGGCATCGTCGTGGTCGCCGACCGCGTCGAAGCGAGTGCCGACCAGACGACGGCCGAGCTGCGCGATCATGGCGTCACGGCGAACACCGTAATCGTCGATCTCGCAAGCTTTGCCGGCGCCCAGGAGCTGATGAACAAGGCGCGCGCCGCGCACGGGCGCATCGACGTGCTGGTAAACAACGTCGGCGGCACGATCTGGATCAAGCCCTACCACCTTTATACGGAGGATGAGGTGAAGCTCGAGCTCGAGCGCTCGCTCCATCCGACGCTGTGGTGCTGCCTCGCGGTGCTGCCGATCATGATGGAGCAGCGCTCCGGCTCGATCATCAACGTCGGCTCGCAATCGACACGCGGCCTCTACCGGCTGCCCTACGCCGCGAGCAAGGGCGGCATCCTTGCCATTTCGAAGGTGCTGGCGATGGAATACGGCCGCTACGGCATCCGTGTGAACACCATGGCGCCAGGCGGGACCGAGATCGCCGATCGCATGACGCCCCGCCAATTCATCAGGCCCGGAATGCTGGCCGACGACGGCGATCCGACCGAGGCCGAGCAGTACCGCCGCGAAATGGCGGCCGATATCCGCAACCAGCAGGCCTTGCAACGGCGCGGGCTGCCCGAGGAGCAGGCGGCAGCAATCGCGTTTCTGGCGTCTGACGATGCGAGCTTCATCACCGGCCAGGTGATCAACTGCAGCGGCGGGCAATCGTAGGACCGCGTCACGCGGCCTTGCGGCTGCACAGGTCGAGCGCAAGTGCGAGATAGATTTTCGCGGCGGCCACGCAGTCGTCGACCAAGACATGCTCGCCGAAGGCATGCATCGAAGACGCGGCGCGGGCATCCGGATGCAGGCGTCCGCCGGGACCGAAGCACACGCATGGCACGCCGTACGCCGACAGATGCACGGCGTCGGCGCCCGGCCGCCGGATGATCGGCGGCGTGCTCTCGCCGGTCACGGCCTGCTGCGCCGCAGCCAGCGCCGTGACGATCGGTAGGCTTTTCGTCGATCAGGTTCGGCGGATCGCTGACGTACACGTGCAGCGCCGGTTCCGGAATGCCCTTGCGGTCGGCGAAGCCGCGCAGCACGGCGCGCAGCTCGCGCTTGACGCCATCTGTGGTCTGGCCCGGCACGGTGCGGATATCGAGATAGAGGCTGCAGTCGTAAGGGTTGCGCGACAGCCGCCACGGCGCGCCGCCGCGGATCGCGGCAACCGTCACGTTCGGCCGTTCGCCCATGTAAAGATGCGCCGCCTCGTAGGCGCGCGCCCATTTCACGATGTCGCCTTGCAGCTCGTGCATCAGCGCAATCGCGTTGACGACGTTCGGCCGGTTGGCGAGCGCGGAATGCGCGACCGTGCCGCCGACCGTGATGCGCACCCAAACCACGCCCATGTTGGCTCGCGCGATCCGCATACCGGTCGGCTCGGCGAGGAGCGCGAAGTCGGCAGTGACGCCGTGGGTCGCGAGATGCCGCGTGCCGATGCCATAGCCGGAATACTCCGCGCCCTGGAATTCCTCGATCGCGGTCTTCTCGATCTCGCCGACCACGCCGCCAAACGAGATATCTCCCGCAAGCTCGATGCCGGCCCTGCCGATCGCCTCGATCGCGATCAGCGCCGACGCAAGTCCGCTCTTCATGTTGTTGGCGCCAAGTCCCCAGACCCAGCCGTCGCGATAGATCGCCTTTGGCCGGAAGCCCTCGCCGGCGAGATGCCGCTCGTCGCCCGGAATAAGACGTGTCCATGTGGCCGGTGAACAGGAGATTCAGGCCATCGCCAAGGCCGTGCCGGTGGCCGACCGCGTTCGGCCGGCCAGGCTCGACCAGCGGCAGGTCGGTGTCCATGCCGGCGCGCTGCATGCGCGCGACGAGATATTGTGCGACGCCGGTCTCGCGCCCAGTCGGGCTTGCGATGTCGACGAGGTCCATCAGCAGCGAGCGCAGGCCGTCGGCGCTGATGAAGGCTGCGGCGCGGGCGAAGTCCGGATGGGTCATGCGCTTCTAGTTGGCCGGAGCCTCGATCTTGTTGTCGCGCACGACCTCGCCCCAGTGCGCGATCTCCTTCTTGAGATAAGCCGCGGCACCCTCGGGCGTCCGCTGCGCCGCGGGGTAGGGCGCCATGCCGCTCGCGGTCCAGGCCTTGAGGATGTCCGGATCGGCCAGCGTCTCCTGCAGCGCGCCGTTCAGCGCGTCGATGATTGGTCGCGGCGTGCCGGCCGGCGCCAGCATGATGTGCCAGAACGAAATCTCAAGTTTCGGTCCATAGGCGGCGACGAAGCTCGGCACGCCGGGAAACTGCGGTGACGTGTCCTTGGAGGTGATGCCAAATGCTTTGATCTCGCCCGAGGCGAACTGCCCGACCACCTGCTGGGGCGTCGCAAAGAACAGGTCGATGTGGCCGCCGAGAATGTCCTGCAGCGCCGGCGCCGCGCCCCGGTAGGGCACATGCGTCACCTCGACGCCCAGCGTTTGTGCCAGCAGGAAGGTCGCAAGATGGCCGGTCGATCCGGTCCCGGGATGCGCCATCCGTGCCGGCGTGGTCTTCATCCAGGCGGCGAGCTCTGGCAGCGTCGTGGCGCCGAGCGATTTCCGTCCGGTGAGCACCAGCGGATTGGAATTGATCATCGCGATCGGCGCGAAATCCTTTTCGGTGTCGAACGGCAGGGTCTTGTAAAGCGCGACGTTGGCCGAGATCTGCAGGTTGTGGATGAACAGCAGGTGGCCGTCGGGAGCCGAGCGCGCGACGCGCTGGCCCGCGATGTTGGTGCCGCCGCCGCTGACGTTCTCGACGATGAAGTTCTGCCCAAGCTTGGCGGCAAGCTTCGGCGCGACCTGGCGCGCGACCTGGTCGGTCGGGCCGCCGGCCGGGTAGGGCACGACGATGGTGACCGGTCGGGACGGATAGGTCTGCGCGCCGGCCGCAGCCACGCCCGCGAACGCGGTCAGCACGACGGCAAGGATCGAGGATTCTCATAGCTTCCTCCCGGATCGGATACTTGACGCGCATCATGCTCGACTTTCTTTGTCGGCGCATGATGTTTTCTGTTGTCCGGCACGATCCCGTGACGGAGCGCAATGTCGTCGCGATAGCGTCGCAGTCTTGCTATGCTCTTGGATGCGGCTGCTGATGCCTCGCCGATGCATGGAAAAGCTGGATGTTGCAGACTTGGTGCCAGCGCGTGCTCGCCCTCGTCGCGGCAGTGATCCTGCCTGCCACTCTCCTTCAGGCCGCGCTCAATACCCCTCCGACACTCCGCCCGAGGCGCCGTCGCACGAGCTCGCTCGCCGGCCAGCTCCTGGTCGCGTCGCCGGCGATGGGCGATCCGCGCTTCGCCCGCACCGTCATCTTGATGGTGCGGCACGACCACAACGGGGCGATGGGCATCGTCATCAATCGCCCGATCGGCGAGCGTCCGCTCGCGAGCCTGCTCGAAGCGCTGGGCGAGCCGCGTGCGGATGCGACTGGCGAGGTTCGGCTGTTTGTCGGTGGACCGGTGCAGCCCGACTTCGCGTTCGTGCTGCACAGTCCCGAGTACCGCCAGCCTGACACGATCGATATCGGCGGACGCGCAGGGATGACCGCGAACCGCACCGTGCTGCGCGATCTCGGCGGGAGCGGCGGGCCGAGCAAGAGTTTGCTGATTTTCGGCTATTCCGGATGGGGGCCGAACCAGCTCGAAAGCGAACTGGCGGCAAAGGCCTGGTTCACGGCGCCCGCCGACCCGGCGGATGATCTTCGACGAGGACCGCGACAGGCTGTGGGACCGGCTATGCAGCGCCGCAGCCGCGACCTGTAGCGGGAGCGAACGGCCGGGTCTCGCTCGGGGCGGGCAAATGTTCCGCGATCGTTCCTTGGCGGCGGGCCGTGCTTCGGTCTATGGTCTGCCCCGAAAATCCAGCATCAAGGAGTGCAAACATGGCCCAGAGCCTTCCCCAGCGCGCGCTCGGCAAGTCCGGCATCAACGTCACTGCCATAGGGCTCGGCTGCATGTCGTTTTCCGGCGTCTACGGTGCCGCCGATGACGCGGCCAGCACCGCGCTGATCCACGACGCGCTCGACAGCCGGCGTCACCTTGCTTCGACTCGTCCGACGCCTACGGCAAAGGCCACAACGAGACCCTGCTCGGCCAGGCGCTCAAGGGCCATCGCGCCGAGCGTCGTGATCGCGACCAAGTTCGGCAACCTCGGCGGCGTCGGCGGCAAGTACGCGGACGGCCGGCCGGAGTTCGTCATCAGCTCGTGCGAAGCAAGCCTCAAGCGGCTCGGCATCGACGTGATCGACCTGTATTACGCCGCACCGCATCGATCCGACCGTGCCGATCGAGGACACCGTCGGCGCCATGGCGAAGCTCGTGCAGCAGGGCAAGGTGCGCGCGCTGGGCTTGAGCGAGGCCTCGCCCAAGACCATCCGCCGCGCGCACGCGGTGCATCCGATCGCGGCCGTGCAGAACGAATATTCGCTGCTCTACCGCGAGCAGGCTGACGACACGCGGCGCACGACACGCGAGCTTGGCATCTCGTTCGTGGCCTACGCGCCGCTCGGCCGCGGCCTGCTGACGTCTGACATTGCCGACCCGGCGACGCTTGCCGAGGGCGACACCCGCAAGCGCCAGCCGCGCTACTCCGGCGACAACCTCGCCCACAACCGCGCGCTGGCGCAGAAGGTCGAGGCGATCGCCAAGCGCAAGGGCTGTACGCCGGCGCAGCTTGCGCTCGCCTGGGTGTTGGCGCAGGGCGACGACGTGATCGCGATCCCCGGCACCAAGCAGAAGAAGCGGCTGCTGGAGAACGTCGGCGCGCTCGGCGTCAAGCTTTCCGACGGCGAGGTCGCGGAGATTTCGAACGCGGTGCCGGCCGGCGCGGCGAAGGGCACGCGCTATCCGGAAGCGCAGATGGCCAGTCTGTACATCTAGGCCAGCGCGGCAATGCCGGCGGCCAACCGCGTCCTGGTTGTCGGCGCCGGCATGGCCGGCATGACGCTCGGCGTCGGCGCTCAAGCGCGCCGGCATCTATTGCGAGATCGTCGAACTCCGTCCCGACCTGACCGAGCCCGGCACCGGCATCTCGCTGCAGGGACCGGCGCTGCGCGCGCTGCGGTCGGTCGGCGTAGTGGATCGCTGTATCGCGCGCGGCTTCGGCTATTCGCACTTCAAGACCTGCGATGCTGACTGGCAATGTCACCGGCACGGTCGAATTGCCGCGGCTGCTCGGAGCGGACTATCCGGCCACGGTCGGCATTCTGCGGCAGTCGGTGCATGAGGTGCTGGCCGACGAGCTTATGCGGCTTGCGGTGCCGATCCGGCTCGGCACCACGGTCGCGACGCTGGCGCAGGACGACGGCGGCGTCGATGTCGAATTCAGCGACGGCACGCGCGGCGCGCTACGATCTCGTGGTCGGCGCCGACGGCGCGAACTCCACGATCCGCGATCATCGTCCTCGGCTCGCGGCACCGGCCGCGCTACACCGGCCAGATGAACTGGCGTGCGACCGTGAGCCGCCCGCCCGACGTGCTCGGCCGCTACTCCTATTTCGGGCCGACCAACAAGTCCGGCTTCAACCCGATCTCCGACGCGCACATGTACATCTACATCGTGCAGAACGTGCCGGAACGGCCGCGCTGGGCCGATGCCGAGCTGCCCGACATGATGCGGGGCCTGCTGGCGGAGTTTGGCGGCGCGCTCGGCCGTGCTCGCGACGAGGTCCGCACCCCCGAGCAGATCATCTGCCGCCCGATCTTTTCGCTGATCCTGCCGCCGCCGTGGCATCGCGGTCGTGTCCTCGTGATCGGCGATGCCGCCCACACCACGACGCCGCATCTCGCGAGCGGCGCCAGCATCGCGATCGAGGACTTCGGTTGTGCTGGCGCGGTTGCTCGCGACCGGCGGTGCACTCTCCGACGTGCTCGACGACTTCACGGCTCGCCGCTATCGAGCGCTGCCGCATGATCGTCGACAACTCCGAGTTGCTCGGCGAGTGGGAGAAGCACCCGGGCTCGCCCAACGACGACACGGTCGGCGTCGTGGCGCGCTCCTACCGCGCGCTCGCGGAAGCAGTCTGATCGGGCGGCCCGCTCCGCGGCAGCTTCAGCGCCGTGTACAGCGGACAGCCCGCGGCAGACAGGCCGGCCCGATGTTGGAGCAGGCAACCTCGCCAGTCGGCGGCTTCTGGCAGACGCGGCAGCTGTCGGTCCATTCCAGGCAAGCGGGTTCTGGCGGCACGAAGATGCTTGCCGCGGGTGGCGGAGGCGCTGACGGCGCGGGATTGGGCGCAGGTGCAGTCGGCGAAGGCACGCTCGGCGCGGGAGCCGCGGGCTCCACGTCCGCTGCGAGTGCGACTGCGGGCCAGAGCGCGACCGCCGCCGCAAGCCATCGGGGCGCAAGCCGAAGCATGGCGGCAAGCTTGCCAAGCACAATCGCGCAAGTCGAGTCGGCTTGAGCCGGCGACGCCGTCCGCGCATGCTCGCAGCCGACCGAATCACCGGTCGTCCGACTGGCCCCATGGCCGACTACGATCTCGCCATCATCGGCGGCGGCATCAACGGCGCCGGCATCGCGCGCGATGCCGCCGGCCGCGGCCTGCGCGTCGCTGCTGCTCGAGCAGCACGACCTCGCCTCCGGCACCTCGTCGGCCTCCACCAAGCTGATCCACGGCGGGCTGCGCTACCTCGAGCACTACGCCTTCAAGCTGGTGCGCGAGGCGCTGACCGAGCGCGAACTCTTGCTGCGCATGGCGCCGCACATCATCCGGCCGATGCGCTTCGTGCTGCCGGCCTCGGCGGGCCGCGCTCGCGCGCCGATGCTGCGGCTTGGTCTCTTGCTCTACGATTGGCTCGGCGCCCGCAAGATCCTGCCGCCGGCACGCACTCTCGATCTCACGCATCACGCCGCCGGCGAGCCGTTGCAGCGGCGGCACCGCTACGGCTTCGAATATTCCGACTGCGCGGTCGACGATTCGCGCCTGGTCGCGCTCAACGCGCTCGACGCCGCCGAGCGCGGCGCCGTGATCCGCACCCGCACCCGTCTCGCCCGCGCCGAGCGCGAGGAGAACTGGCGGTTGATCCTCAACGCCGGAGGTGCGCGCGAGGTCGCGACCGCGCGCGTGCTGGTCAACGCCGCAGGGCCCTGGGTCGGGATCGTCGCCGAGACCGTGCTGCGGATGCCGGGTCGCGTCGCCGGTGCGGCTGGTCAAGGGCAGCCACATCGTGGTGCCGAAGTTGTTCGATCACGACGCGGGCTACATCTTCCAGAACTCCGACCGCCGCATCGTGTTCGCGCTGCCGTTCGCCGCACGATTTCACGCTGATCGGCACCACCGACGAGGAATTCTCCGGTCCGCTCGACGCAGTGGCGCCGAGCGCCGAGGAGATCATCTATCTGTGCAACGCGGTGAGCGAGTATTTCCGCATTCGGGTCGACGCCGGGCAGGTGGTGTGGGCGTTTGCCGGCGTGCGTTCGCTCTACGACGACGGCGCCGGCCGGTCCGAGGACGTCACCCGCGACTATCATCTGACGCTCGACGAGCCCTATCGCGAGGCGCCGCTGCTCACGGTCTACGGCGGCAAGATCACGACCTATCGCCGGCTCGCGGAGGCGGCGCTCGGCATGCTCTCGCATTTCTTCCAGGCGCGGCCGCCGTGGACCGCGAACGCGCCGCTGCCAGGCGGCGATTTCCTGTGGGACGGCGCTCGATACTCGAGTGGCGCAGGCGCTGCGGGCCTGGCCGTTTCTGTCCGAGCCCGAGGCGCGGCGCATGGTGCAGGCCTACGGCACGCGGCTCGACCGCGTGATCGGCGCGGCGACGCGGCGCGAGGACATCGGACCGTTCTTCGGCCCGCTCAGCGCCGCCGAGGTGCGCTACCTGATGCACCACGAATGGGCGCGCAGCCCCGAGGACGTGCTGTGGCGGCGCACCAAGCTCGGGCTTGCGGTTTAGCGCCCGAACAGAAGCGAGGCGCTGGCGCGTTTCATGGCGGGCGGCGTCGACGTGACGCTACTTCGGCGATGCTTCCGACGTCGGGAACGCGCGCACCGGCCGGTGGAAGCCCTTGAGCGTCGAGATTCGCCGGCCGGCTCGATGCCGTCGGCGCCTCGATCGCGGCCTGTACCTTGCCGTCGATCAGGATCTGGCCCGTGCTGCGCCTCGGCGCACAGCCGCGCGGCAAGATTGACCACCGTGCCGATCGCCGAATAGTCGAAGCGCCCTTCGAAACCGATGCGGCCGAGCGTGGCGTAGCCGTGGGCGATGCCGATGCCGAAGCCGAGCTCGTGGCCGAGCTTGCGCCACTTCATCGCCAGCACATCGACGCTGCTCGCGCATCTCGATCGCCATGCGCACCGCGCGCTGGCAGGGATCCGGGACACGGCAGCGGATCGTTGAACAGGATCATGACGCCGTCGCCGGCGAAGCGCTCCACCGTGCCCTCGTATTTGTGGATCAGCGCGCCGAGCTCGGAGTGGTACTCCCGCAGCACGCCCATCACCTCTTCCGGCTCGGCGGTCTCGGAAAAGGCGGTGAAGCCGCGCAGGTCGCAGAACACCACGGTGATCTGGCGGCGGTGGCTCTCCAGGATGCGGTCGTCGCCCGACGACAGGATCAGCTCGGCCACCTGCGGCGACAGGAATCGCTTCAGGCGGCCCATGCGCTCGATCTCGTGAAAGCTGCTCGGCGACGCGCTCCTCGAGCGAGCTGTTCCAGAGCGCGAGGTCGGCGGCCTGCGCGCGCACCTGGTCGGTCAGTTCCTTCACGCGCAGCATCGACTTGACGCGGGCCACCAGCGCGGTCTGGTCGACCGGCTTGGTCAGGTATTCGTCGGCGCCGGCCTCGAGTCCGGTCACCACGTCCTCGGTGACGGCTTTCGCCGTCACCAGGATGATCGCGCATGAACGGCAGACTCGTGTCCGCCTTGAGCCGTCGGCAGACCTCGATGCCGTCGAGCTTCGGCATCATCACGTCGAGCAGGATGAGGTCGGGCAGCCAGTCGCGCGCCGCGGTCAGCGCCTCCTCGCCGTCGGCGGCCTGCGCGAGTTCATAGCCGTGCTTGCCGAGCCGCGTCATGAGGATGTCGCGGTTGGTCTCGTTGTCGTCGACGATGAGGATGCGCGGTGGATTGTGCATGGCGCGAGCGTAGCGTGCGAAGTCCTACGTCAGATGTTGACGGATTTTTGCAAGCAGAGCACGCGGGCTAGTAGGGCTTCGTCACATAATCGTCGCAGCCGGCCGCCCGCGCCTTGCCCTCGTCGCCGCTCAGCGCATAGGAGGTGACGACGATGATCGGGATGGCCTTGAGCGCGGGGTCGGCCTTGATGCGGCGGGTCGCCTCGTAGCCGTCCATGATCGGCAGCTGGATATCCATCAGGATCAGGTCGGGCCGCTGCGCGGTCGCGGCCGTGATCGCCTCCTCGCCGTTCTCGGCTTCGATCATCTCGATAGCCGACGCTGCCGAGCAGGTCGCGCAGGATCTGGCGGTTGTCTTCCTGGTCCTCGACCACGAGAATGCGCTTGCTCATGTCGGCCCCGCTCGCTGTTCCACCCGTGTCGGCACGCGTGAAGCAGAACGTCGCCCCCTCACCGGGCGCCGACTCGACCCAGATGCGCCCACCGTGCATCTCGATGATGCGCTTGGCGATCGCCAGTCCGAGGCCCGGTCCCGCCCTTTTTCTTGGTGACCGAACTGTCGGCCTGCTGGAATTCCTCGAAGATCCGCTTGCTGATCGGCCGTCGGCAATGCCAGGCCCGGTGTCGCGCACCGCCAGCGTGTACGAGCCGTTCGCGGCCGACGCGCTGATGCTGACCTCGCCCCGGTCGGTGAACTTGATGGCGTTGCCGACCAGATTGAGCAGCACCTGGGTCAGCCGGCGCTCGTCGCCGCGGCCGGGCGGCAGATCGGGCGGCATCTCGACCTTGAGCGCGAGCTTCTTCTCGGTCGCGAGCGACTCGACCGCGGTGAACACGGTGTTGACGACGTCCTTGATCGAGTAGTCGCCGAGCGACAGCGTGAGCTGGCCGGCCTCGATCTTGGACAGGTCGAGCACGTCGTTGATCAGCCCGAGCAGGTGCTTGCCGTTGGTCTGCACGCGCTCGAGCACCGCGCGCATCTTGTCGGGCGCGTCGCCGTAGATGTCGTCGATGATGAGCTCGGTGTAGCCCAGGATGGCGTTGAGCGGCGTGCGCAGCTCGTGGCTCATGTTGGCGAGGAACTGCGACTTGTGCTGGCTTGCCTCGGCGAGCTGGCGGCTCTTCTCCTGGATTTCGTCGAACAGCCGCACGTTCTCGATCGCGATCGCCGCCTGGTCGGCGAAGGTCGCAACCAGTTCGATCTGCTTGTCGGTGAACGGCCGCACGTCGGTGCGGGTCAACGTCAGCACGCCGACCGGCGTCGCCTTCGCGCAGCATCGGCACGCCCAGCATGGTGCGGAAGTTGCCGAGCTTCTGCGCCTCGCTTCCAGGTGTAGTCCGGATCGGCGCAGCACGTCGGGAATATGGATGACGCGGCCTTCGAGCAGCGCGCGCCCGGTGCCGGTGTCGCGCCCAGGTTCGACCGGCAGGTCTTTGACGTACTCCAGCGAACGCCTGCGGAAAGCCGAAGGCGACCGAGCGGTAGAAGTGGTCGCCCTTGCGTTGCGTAATTGTGCCCTGGTCGGCGTCGCACAGCCGCGCCGCCGAGCGCAACAGCGTGTCGAGCACCGTCATGCAGGTCGAACGCCGAGCGGCTGATGACCTTCAGCACGTCGGCGGTGGCGGTCTGCTGCGCGAGCGACTCGGCGAGGTCCTCGGTGCGCTGGCTGCAGTTCGTTGAGCAGGCGCGTGTTCTCGATCGCGATGACGGCCTGCGTCGGCGAAGTTCGTCACCAGCTCGATCTGCTTGTCGGTGAACGGCCGCACCTCCTGGCGGTAGATGATGAATGCGCCAACCAGTTCGTTGTCCTTGCAGCATCGGGACCGCCGAGGAGCGATCGCGCGCCACCGTACCTAGCGGCGATCCGCAGGCAGGGGTTCGGCACGCTTCATCCGCCGATGTGGATGACATCTCTGGCGTCGCAGGATCCGTCCGCAGCGGACTTCCGAGCGGTGCGCGGGACCGCGCCGCGCTCGATCAAGGCGTCGGCGAAGACCTTCGGGACACCGTGCATGGCGCCAAGGTGAAGCACGTCACCGTCATAGAGCCAAAGGATGCCGAACTTTGCCTCGCAGATGCGGGTGGCGTTCGCCAACATGGCCTCGAAGACCGGCTGCAGTTCGCCGGGCGAGCTGGAGATGACCTTCAGCACCTCCGACGTCGCGGTCTGCTGTTCCAGCGACTCGGTGAGATCGTCGGTGCGCTGGCGCAGCTCGTTGAGCAGGCGCGTGTTCTCGATTGCGATGACGGCCTGCGCGGCGAAATTCTGCACCAGCTCGATCTGCTTGTCGGTGAACGGCCGGACCTCCTGGCGATAGATGACGATCGCGCCGACGAGCTCGTCGTCCTTGAGCATCGGCACCGCGATGATAGGTGCGCGCGCCGCCGAGCGGACGAGCAGGCCGTGGTCCGGCGTGTCTCGGCCGCGATGTCATCGACGATCTGCACAGCCTGCTTCGACCTGCACGAGGCGATCGAGCGGTGCCGCCGGCGATGGGCTTGAATCGGGCCGCGCTCGCCGGTCGAGCTCGGCCAGCGCATCCGGCACGCCGAGACTTGCGACGACGCGCGAATGCTTCGCCTCGTCGATGCGGAACATCTCGCCGAATTTAGCCTCGCAGATGCGCATCGCGTTCTCCAGCATGGCCTCGAACACCGGCTCGAGTTCGCCCGGCGAGCTGGAGATGACCTGCAGCACCTCCGAGGTCGCGGTCTGCTGCTCCAGCGACTTCGGTCAGCTCGTCGCGTGCGCTGCTGCACGTCGTCGAACAGCCGCACGTTCTCGATCGCGATCACCGCCTGGTCGGCGAAGGTCGTCGACCAGCTCGATCTGCTTGTCGGTGAACGGCCGCACCGTCCTGCGCGCCGAGCGCGATGACGCCGATCGGGCTCGCCTTCGCGCATCAGCGGCACGCCGAGGAACGTGCGGTAGCCGGCCTTCTTCTGCGGCTCGAGATAGGTGTATTCGGGGTCAGCCAGCACGTCGGCGACCTGGACGGTCTTGCGCTTCGAGCAGCACGCGCCCGACCACGCTGCCGCGGTCCGGCTGCATGCGGATGGTCTTGCTGTATTCGATCCAGTCGGGCGGGAAGTCGTAGTTGCGCGACGTGATGGTAGCCGGTCGCCATCCTGGCGCGTGATATGCGGCCATGTCGGCTTCGCACAGCCGCGCGGCGGACTCGGTCAGCGTATCGAGCACGGTCTGCAGGTCGAAGGTCGAGCGGCTGATGACCTTGAGCACGTCGGCGGTCGCGGTCTGCTGCTGCAGCGATTCGTCAGATCGTCGGTCGCTGCGCAGCTCGTTGAGCAGCCGCGTGTTCTCGATCGCGATGACGGCCTGCGCGGCGAAGTTCTGCACCAGCTCGATCTGCTTGTCGGTGAACGGCCGCACCTCCTGGCGATAGATGCCGATGGCGCCGACCAGCTCGTCCTCCTTGAGCATCGGCACGACGAGCAAGGTGCGGCCGCCCGCGACATCGGCGACCGACGAACGTGGATCGCCTTCGATGTAGGCCGGCTCGGTCCTGATGTCGGCGATGTGACTGCACCTGCCTGGTCGCGGCGACGCGGACAACGGGTGCGTCCGGCCAGCGGGTGGACCACCGGGTCGCGCCGCCGCAGCTTCGGCCATATGCGGCGGTGCGCCGTACATGGCGACGACGCGGAACGCGTCGCCCTCGTAAAGCAGCAGGTTGCCGAACTTGGCCTCGCAGATGCGCGTCGCGTTCTCCAGCATGGCCTGGAACACCGGCTCCAGGTCACCCGGCGAACTGAGATGACCCGCAGGACCTCGGAGGTCGCGGTCTGCTGCTCCAGCGACTTCGGTGAGATCGTCGGTGCGCTGCCGCAGTTCAGTGAGCAGGCGGGTGTTCTCGATCGCGATCACGGCCTGCGCGGCAAAATTTGTGACCAGTTCGACCTGCTTGTCGGGAAAGGTCGCACCTCCTGGCGGTAGATCGCGAAAGCTCCGATCAGCTCGTCTTCCTTGATCATCGGCACGTTCAGGATGGTGCGAATCGTCCCAGGTCGACGGCGGCGACGAATACGGGCTCGCCCTCGATGAAAGCCGACTCCTGGGTCACGTCCGCGATATGAACGGCCTGCATGGTTGCCGCAACGCGGCCGAGCGCGGTTTGCGGACTGGGCCATTGCGGCCCGCGTTGCCAGAACTCAGCGAATGCCGCGGGGACCCCGAACATCGTCGTGGCGCGCCAGGCGCCATCCTCAAACCGGAACAAGACGCCGTAGTTGGCTTCGCAGATGCGCACCGCGTTCTCCAGCATGGCCTCGAAAACCGGCGCCAGGTCGCCCGGCGAACTGGAGATAACCTTTAGCACCTCGGAGGTCGCGGTCTGCTGCTCAAGCGATTCGCGCAATTCGCTGAGCAGGCGGGTGTTCTCGATCGCGATCACGGCCTGCGCGGCGAAATTCTGCACCAGCGCGATCTGCTTGTCGGTGAACGGCCGCACCTCCTGCCGGAAGATGCTGAAGACGCCAACCAGCCGGTCGTCCTTGAGCATCGGGACGTTGAGGATCGTGCGCGCCCCGGCGAGATCGGCGATGGCGACGACGGAGGGATCCCCTTGGCGATAGGGCGGCCGGAGCCGAAGGTCCTCGGTGTGTACCAGTTCGAGGGTCCGGGCGACGTGGGCCATGCCCGACCCCGGATGCGGGCGGAACGGCTCGCTCAGCGCGGGCGACGCGTAGGCCGCGGGCACGTTGTGGAATGCGACGTTGCGGAAGACACCGTCATTGTAAAGGCTGAGAATGCCAAAGCCGGCCTCGCAGATGCGGGTGGCGTTGTCGAGCATGGTCGCAAACACCGGCTCCAGTTCGCCGGGCGAACTCGAGATGACCTTCAGCACCTCCGACGTTGCGGTCTGCTGCTCCAGCGATTCCGTCAGATCGTCGGTGCGCTGGCGCAGTTCGCTGAGCAGGCGCGTGTTTTCGATCGCGATGACAGCTTGCGCCGCAAAGTTCTGCACGAGCGCGATCTGCTTGTCGCCGAACGGGCGCACCTCCTGGCGATAGATGCCGATGGCGCCGATCAGATTCTCGTCTTTGAACATCGGCACCACCAGCAGGGTGCAGATGCCGCCCAGATCGACGCCCGCTACACAGTGCGGGTCGCCTTCGGCGTACGCTGGGTCCGCCCGGTAGTCCTCGATATGGACCGGCCGCCCGGTGGCGATGAGGCGGCTGATCGCATTGAGCGGTCCGGGCTGCCGCTGCTCGCGCTCGAAAAATTCCTGCAGTTCGACCGGCACGCCGATCCTGGAAACGAGCTTGGTGGCGCCGTCTTCGAACCGCAGCAGCGTCGCGAACTTCGCGCCGCAGATGCGCGTGGCGTTCTCCAGCATTGCTGAGAACACCGGTTCCAGTTCGCCTGGCGAACTCGATATGACCTTCAGAACGTCGGACGTCGCGGTCTGCTGCTCCAGCGATTCCGTCAGATCATCGGTGCGCTGGCGCAGTTCGTTGAGCAGGCGCGTGTTCTCGATCGCGATCACCGCCTGCGCGGCGAAGTTCGTGACCAGCTCCATCTGCTTTTCGGAGAACGGCCGCACCTCCTGGCGATAGATCGTAATCGTGCCGACCACCCGATCATCCTTGATCATGGGAACGCACAGTGTGGTCCGCGCCCGCCCGAATTGCGCGATGGCTTCTTCTGGATGCTCCGCGAGAATGTCGTCGATATGGAGCGGTCTGCTTGATCCGGATCAGGCGGCTGAGGGCCGGTGATGCAGAAATTGGGCGAACCGGATTTTGCATCTGCTCTTCGACAAACTCTGCCGGCGCGTTGTGCAGGGCCGCACGCTGGTAGGTATCGCCTTCGAACAGGATCAGGCTGCCGAACTTGGCTTCGCAGATGCGCGTGGCATTCTCCAGAATGGTATTGAATACCGGCTCAAGCTCGCCCGGCGAGCTCGATGATGACCTGCAGCACCTCTGAGGTCGCGGTCTGCTGCTCCAGCGATTCGGTGAGATCGTCGGTGCGCTGACGCAGTTCGTTGAGCAGGCGCGTGTTCTCGATCGCGATCACCGCCTGCGCGGCGAAGTTCGTGACCAGCTCGATCTGCTTTTCGGAGAACGGCCGCACCTCCTTGCGGAAAATGCTGATCGCGCCGACCAGCTCGCCGTCCTTGATCATCGGCACGGCGAGCAGCGTGCGGATGCCGACAATCCGCGGCGGCCGCACGGATCTGGCGGTCCTCGTCATGCATCGACACCGCCGGGAGGTCGACGATATGAGAAACCTGCAAGGTCTTGGCGACGCGGCCGATCGCGGTGCCCTCGCCGGGGCGCAGCGGTCCCTGCAGGCCCTCGCGCAGCGCCGGCGGCACGCCAGTCGCCGCCGCCACCGCAATACGTGTCGTCGACATACCGATACAGGATGCCGAACTCGGCCGAGCAGATGCGGGTGGCGTTGTCCATCATGCTCTGGAACACCGGCTCGAGTTCGCCGGGCGAGGAGGAGATGACCTGCAGCACGTCCGAGGTCGCGGTCTGCTGCTCTAGCGATTCGCTGAGATCGGCGGTGCGCTGCTGCACCTCGTCGAACAGCCGCACGTTCTCGATTGCGATCACCGCCTGGTCGGCGAAGGTCGTGACCAGCTCGATCTGCTTCTCGGTGAAGGGCCGCACCTCCTCGCGTGCCAGCACGATCACGCCGATCGGTGTGCCCTCGCGCAGCAGCGGCACGCCCAGCAGCGACTGGAACTGACCGAGCTTGCGGCCCTCTGCGAACGTGTAATCCGGGTCTGCCAAAACGTTCGGGATATGAATTGTGTGGCCCTCGGCGAGGACGCGGCCGGCGATCGTGCCGCGTCCGTTGGCGATCGGTGTTCGCGTCACCAAGTCGACGAACGGCGCGGAAAACGGTAGTTCGCCGAGAAGATGAAGTTGCCGTGCTGCGGGCGGACAATGCAGCGCCATGTCGGCCTCGCACAGCCCGGCCGCCGACTCGACCAGCGTATCGAGCACGGTTTGCAGGTCGAAGGTCGAACGGCTGATGACCTTCAGCACGTCTGCGGTCGCGGTCTGCTGCTGCAGCGACTGCCGCAGCTCGTTGAGCAGCCGCATGTTCTCGATCGCGATCACCGCCTGGGCGGCGAAATTCTCCACCAGCGCGATCTGCTTGTCGGTGAACGGCCGGACCTCCTGGCGGTAGATGACGAAGGCGCCGACAAGCTCGTGCTCCTTGAGCATGGGCACGGCCACGAGCGTTCGCGCGCCGCCGTACCGGCAGGCGGGCCCCGGGTTTGGCTCCAGCCTGTCGTCGAGGATGTGAACAGCCTTCCTGGTCTTAAGGATGCGGTCGAGGCCTACTCCGGGTTCGGGAACAATCCGCGACCTTCGTTGCGATGGATGTGCTCGGCCAGTTCAGGCGGCGCGTCGAGCAGTGCCGTCGGATGGAACTTGCCGTCGTAATAAAGGAACAAGTTGCCGAACTTGGCGTCGCACAGCCGCGTCGCGTTTTCCAGCACCGCATTGAAGACAGGCTCCAGCTCGCCAGGCGAGCTTGAGATGATCCGGAGCACCTCCGAGCTTGCGGTCTGCTGATCCAGCGATTCGGAAAGATCGTCGGTGCGCTGGCGCAGCTCGTTGAGCAGGCGGGTGTTCTCGATCGCGATCACCGCCTGCGCGGCGAAGTTGGTCACCAGCTCGATCTGCCTTTCGGTGAAGGGGCGCACCTCCTGGCGATAGATGATGAAGGCGCCGACCAGTTCGTTGTCCTTGAGCATCGGCACCGCGACGGTCGACCGCGCACCGCCGAGCCTGGCTGCGGCGCCGCGGGTGTTCCTCCGCGGTATCGTCGGCGCTGTAGGTCACGGCCTTGGTGCGCAAGATGCGGTCGAGCGGAGTTCCGGCGACGACCTGAATCGGCCCGCGGCTGTGGAATTCCTCAAGTGCGGCCGGCGCTGTTGATCGCGGCGATCGCATGAAACATGCTGCCGTCGTAGCGAAACAGCACGCCGAAGCCGGCGTCGCAGATCCGAACGGCATTCTCCAGCATGGCGTTGAAAACAGGCTCCAGCTGGCCGGGCGAGCCGGAGATGACCTTGAGCACCTCGGAGGTCGCGGTCTGCTGCTCGAGCGATTCGGAAAGATCGTCGGTGCGCTGGCGCAACTCGTTGAGCAGCCGCGTGTTCTCGATCGCGATCACCGCCTGCGCGGCGAAGTTCTGCACCAACGCGATCTGCTTGTCGGTGAAGGCGCGGACCTCGCGTGCGCGTCATGCCGATGGTGCCGATCAGCTCGCCGTCCTTGAGCATCGGCACCGAGAGCAGCGTGCGGCCGCCGCCGAGGTCGGCCTGCGCGATGAACGCCGGCTCGCCGTCGCGGTAGGCCTGCTCGGCCCTGATGTCGACGACATGCACCATCTGCTTGGTCTCGGCGACGCGCGCGAGGCCGGTGCCCGGGCCTGGAATTGACGCGCGGCTTGCGCTTGCGCTCGGCGACCCATTGCTTGGTGCCGCCATACAAGGCTGCGGCGCGGAAGGTGGTCCCGCCCTCGTAGAGCCAGAGCGTGCCGTTGTCGGCTTCGCAGATACGCGAGGCCTTGTCGAGCATGGCCTGGAACACCGGCTCGAGGTCGCCGGGCGAAGAGCTGATGACCTGCAGCACCTCGGAGGTCGCGGTCTGCTGCTCCAGCGATTCGGTCAGATCGTCGGTGCGCTGGCGCAGCTCGTTGAGCAGCCGCGTGTTCTCGATCGCGATCACCGCCTGCGCGGCGAAGTTCTGCAGCAGCGCGATCTGCTTGTCGGAGAACGGCCGCACCTCCTGCCGGTAGATGGCGATGGTGCCCACGAGCGCATCGTCCTTGAGCATCGGCACGATGACCTGGGTGCGTGCGCCGCCGAGCCGGCCCGACGCGGTCGGGGCGGCGGCCTTGGCCTCGTCGAGGGTGTGGACCGTCTGCTTGGTCTTGATCACCCGGTCGAGGGTGTTGCCGGCCTGCGGCAGGAAGCGCCCGCGCTTGCGGACGAAATCGGCGTATGTCTTCGGCACATTGGCCAGCGCCGCCGGATGGATGACGCCTTCTTCGAAGCGGTAGAGGACGCCATACTTGGCCTCGCAGATGCGGATCGCGTTCGCGAGCATCGCGTCGAACACCGGCTGCAACTCCCCGGGCGACCTGGAGATCACCTTCAGCACATCCGAGGTCGCGGTCTGCTGCGCAAGCGATTCCGCAAGCTCCCGGCCGCGCTGCTGCTCGGCCTCGAACAGCCTCGCATTCTCAATCGCGATCGCCGCTTGCGCCGCAAACCCTGTCACCAAACTGATCTGCGCCTTCGTAAACGGCCGTACCTCGTGCCGATAGATCGCGATCCGGCCGACGGTCTTGCCACCGCTGACCATCGGCACGCCGAGGAGCGTGCGTGCGCCGGCGAGCCTTGCGGTCGCCTGCCGCTGTTTGTCCTGCGTATCCAGCCTGATGTCGGCGACGTGAATCCCGCGCTTTGCACCGACTTCAGGCGCGAACGTGGTCAACGGGTGGCGCTGCATGTACTGCCGATAGCGCTCTGGCGCGCCGTGCATTGCGGCGATGCGGAAGCCTTCGCCCTCGGATAGCCACAGATTGCCGAACTTGGCGCCGCAGAGCCGCACCGCATTCGCGAGAATCGCCTCGAACACCGGGCCGAGTTCGCCCCGCGATGCAGCGATGATTCGCAGGACTTCGGCCGAGGCCTTCTGCTGCTCTTGCGCCTCGGCAAGCTCGCGCTCGAGCCGGGCGATCTTGGTCGGTGCTTCAGGCGCGGCCGGCCCGCCGCCGGCTCCCTGCCGGGTCCGGCGCGCGGGCTTTCTGGCCTTCGGCGGGGACGCTTTCATCGCTCGGGGGGGCGGCGCCTGCGGACGGCCGGCGCTGGCGCGGGCGCAGCGCTCGCCAGACCGTGGCCACGGGTGCGCCGGGGCATGCCGTCCATTCTCCGTGCCCTCAGACAGCTGCCGGGACACGTCCGGATGCCGTCCTGAGTGAGCTTGGAACATACCACGCCGGGAAAGGAGGGTTGAGGGGTCTTGGGCGGTCCCCCACCGATCGCAGCGGTCGATGACCGACCGGCCGCACGATGAGGCCGCCTCCTTACGATCCTCCGCGCAAGCGATTGTTAGGCAGCATTGGCGAATGCCGCGCCGCTTGGCCGTGTCGCCCGGATATTAACTGGTTCTCAACGGTGATCGACGACGGTGCAGCAGGAGCAAACCGATGACTTGGAAGTCGGGTGGCGTCCTCGTGCTGCCGCTCCTGCTGTGGACCGGTGTGGCAGCTTCGGTCGATGCGGTGCCAGACCGCGCGTATTGGCAGGCGAAATACCAGCGGCCGGCCGAAATTCCGTTCCCCGAGGACAATCCGTACTCCGCGGCCAAGGCCGAGCTCGGCGAAGCGCTGTTCTTCGACCCGATCCTGTCCGGCTCGCGGGACGCGCTCGTGCGCGAGCTGTCACAACCCCGGCCTGTCGTGGGGCGACGGCCTGCCGCGCGCGATCGGCGAGGGCCAGAAGCCGCTCGCGCTGCGCACGCCGACGCTGATCGCCGCGGCCTGGACAGCCGCGTCTCGGCTGGGACGGCAAGTTCCGCGACATCGAGGCGGTCACCTTCGGGCCGATCACGTCGCCGACCAACATGAATCTGTCCGAGGCCGAGCTGATCGAGCGGCTTTCGGCAATCCCGGGCTATGTCGATGCGTTCGATCGCGGCGTTCGGCTCGGGCGAGATCACGCGGCGCAAGATCGAGCTTGCGCTGGCCGCGTTTCGAGCGCGCCATCGATCCGGGCGAGACCGCCTTCGACCGCTGGATCGCGGGCGACGAGAGCCGCAATCGACGCCGCCGCCAAGCGCGGCTTCGACCTGTTCAACGGCAAGGCGCGCTGCTCGGGCTGCCACAACGGCTATGCGCTGACCGACGGCTCGTTCCACGACATCGGCACGGCGCACGGCGACGACATCGGTCGCGGCCGGCTGTTCCCGACATCGGTCAAGCTGCGCTACGCGTTCAAGACGCCGACGCTGCGCGACGTGGCGCGCCGCGCGCCCTACATGCACGACGGCTCGGTCGCGACGCTGGACGAGGTGATCGATCTCTACGATCGCGGCGGCATCGACCGGCCGAGCCGCTCGGCGTTGATCTTCCCGCTGCAGCTGACCAGCGACGAGAAGGCCGACCTGATCGCCTTCCTGCAAACGCTCAACAGCCCGCCGCAGCCCTTCGCGGTCCCGGTCGCTGCCGCGCTGACAGCCACGCGCCGCCGGTCACGGCGATGCGGCATGCTTGCGAACCGCCTATGGCATCGACGGCAGCCCCGAGCCGAGCAGCGCGAGTCCGCCGATCAGCAACGCTCCGGCGCGGTCTCGAGCAGCTCGACGTGCGCCGGGAAGCGCTCCGCCGAGCAGGCGAGCGCTGCCGCCAAGCATAATGCCGATCAGACTGACGGCGCCGATCATGGACTGCTCCTGCGAGGTCGCACTGGCGATCAACGCAATGACATGCGCAAAGCTTGCGCGGGCATTAGACCGCATCACGCGTTTGCTAACGCATGTCGACTGTGCGGCGCTCTGGCACGCGTACACTGGTTAACCAAAAGTTAAAGTTTGCTACGGCGCAAGCGTCGCAGGAGCCGCTCCTGTGGTAAAAAATTAGTAATACCGGATGACGAGCTTGCGGCGGCTTGCTCATGCGTCCGGTTAGCTGCGACGACATGAGAGGCCCATGTTGCATTGGAATCGAGGCGACTGCCGGGTCCGGCAGCCGCCGCGTGCTTGCGATTCTGGCGAACGTGGTGTTCGCCGAGCAGGCGAGCGCGCACGTCAAATGGTTCTGCGCCTACGACGTCGCCGGGCAGCCGCGCGGTCTCGAGAACGTGCTCTGCCCGGATTTCGAGCTTCTGATCGCGCTGGCGCTGGCCGTGCTGGTGACCGGCTGCGTGGTCGAGGGCTCGGCGGTCGGCAACGCCATGCTGCGCGCTCTCGACCGGGTCACCGAAGTCGTCCGCGACAACACCGAGCTGATGTTCCGCGCCGGCTGCGGCGCGTTCTTCGTCGCGCTCTGGGCGATCGGCGGCATCCTGCTCACGCCCGAACTGAAGACCGACTCGGCCGCGATCGTCGTGGCTGCAGCTCGGCATCGCGGCCGGCATGCTGTCGCGCCGGACGCTGCCGCTGTCGGCGCTCGGCATCGCGTTCCTGTTCGCGATCGGCGATCTGGCAATACGGCGCGTTCCATCTCGCCGACTATCCGGTCTTCCTCGGCGTCGCCGCCTATCTCGCGCTGGTCGGGCTTGCAGCGCGATCTGTTCGGCGCTGCGCCCGCTCGACGTGGTGCGCTGGGCCGCCGGCGATCACGCTGATGTGGGCGTCGGTCGAGAAGTGGGCCTATCCGGAGTGGTCGTTCCCGCTGCTCGAGCGAGTATCCCAGCGATGACGCTCGGCTACGACCCCGAGTTCTTCATGCGGGCCGCCGGCGTGATCGAGTTCACGCTGGCCTTCGCGCTGATCTGGACGCCGCTGGTGCGCCGCGTCGCCGCGACGCTGCTGGCCGCGATGTTCGTCAGCGCGGTGTTCCAGTTCGGCAAGATCGACGCGATCGGCCATTCGCTGATCATCGTCGTGCTGCTCGCCATCGTCGCCGACGATGCGCGAGTCCGCCGAAGCCGACGTTCAGGCTGCGGCATCCTGCGCTGACGCCGATCGCCTATTGCGTCGCGCTCGGCCTGTTCCTCGGCGTCTACTACGTCGCGCACTCGCTGCTGTTCGGCACGCAGATCATCTGAGCCCGCTCTGCCTGCGTTGACCTGCCGCGGCGCCGCTACTTGACGCGCACGAGCAGCTTCATCTTGGGATGGATGGCGCACAGCACGATGAAGTCGCCCGCGACCGGGAACGTGATGTTGGCTGCGGGTGCCCGGCTTCTGATCGCCGGAATCGAAGTTCATCCGGTCGGAATCGATATAGGCGTGGTGCAGCAGGTCGCCATCGTCGTTGAGCAATCTCGCACGGTCTCGCCGCGCTTGATCGTGATCTCGGTCGGCTGGAACATCCGGCCGGCCTGCGACACGAGGTGCGGCCGCGCGGCGGCCGCCGACGCGCGCTCCGGCGACGAACGCCAGCGCGGCGACGACGGCCGCGCCGACGGCCGCTCGCAATCGCGATGGGATCGCTCAGGCACTGCATCGCCGCTCGCTTCCGCACGGGCGGCCGCGTCTGCCAGATGCGCGCGGATCCGCGGCTTTCGACGCTCTGCCTCGAGCGTGACGGCGCGCGGGTTAAGGGGCCGTTAACGAACATCGCAGACTCGGCCGGCCGCTGCAAGACGGCTTTAGGTGGACGCGGGCTATCGCTCGTACGGTTCGGGCAAATCGCTGTCGCTCATGACTTCGTAGCAAGCTCCGCGTTCGTCGATTTCTGGCCGCCGATCGCGCGTTGCGACCATGGCGGCGCGCCTGGCTCGTGGCGTTCTTCGGCACGATCCGCGGCCGCATCCTGGTCGCGTTTCTGTCGATGAGCATGATCACCGCGTCGCTCGGCGGCTACGCCATCGTCGGCATGCAGCGCGCCGGCGTGCTGGTGGCCAAGACCTTCGACGAATCGCTGATGTCGATCAACTACGCGCGCGCGGCCGCCACCGATTTCGCGGCGATGCGGGCGGCGTTCGCACGCCGCTGGATCACCACCGATCCGGCGATGCGGCGCCGCGCTCGACGAGCACATCGAGGCGCTCGCGCAAGTCGCTCGCCGACGACCTCAAGATCGCGGCCGAGCGGTCGCAGTCGGTGCGCGCGGCGCGCGCCGCCGCCAACGTGCAGCGCGCGGTGATCGGACTGGAACGACATGCGCCGGCGGCTGATCGAGCGGCGCCGAGCCGCGATATCAACTGGGAGACGCTCGACAGCTATTCGGCGATCGTCGACCAGCAGGTCGACCTGCTGGTCAACTACACCGCCGGCGACGGCTTCATCTACCGGCAGACCGCGCGCGCCACGCGTGACACGCGAGATCAATCTCAACCTGGTCGGCACGGCGCTTGCGCTGTTCTGTTTCGGCGCGTGGTGGCGCTGGCTGCTGGCGCGCCGCATCATCGGACCGGTGGCGGCCGCCTCCGACGTCGCCGAGCGCATCGCCGACGGCAAGCTCGACGTGCAAATCCCGCGCGGCAGCGCCGACGAGCTTGGCGACCTGCTCGGCGCCATGCGCCGGATGCGCGACAACATCAAGACCATGATGGAGCGCGAGGTGGAGCAGCGCCGCTCGGCGCAGAGCGCGGCTCGCCGATGCGCTGGAAAGCTCGCGCGAGGGCGTCGTGGTGGCCGATGCCGACGGCCAGCTCGCGCTCGCCAATTCGCAGGCCGCCGACTTCCTCGGCATTTCGCGCGACCTGCTGCGACCGGGCGTGCCGGTCGCGCGAGCCTCGGCCCGCTGATGGCGAGGCTCGCCGAGGGCGACGCCGTGCAGTCGCTCGACGTCCGGTTGTCGCCGGACCGGCGGGACCAGCTGCGCCGACGGACGCTGGCTGCGCGTCAGCCGCAGCACGACGCGCGACGGCGGCTTCATCGTGGTCTGCAGCGACATCAGCGTGCTCGAAGGAGCAGGAGGCGACGCTGAAGGGCGACCAATCTGCGGCTCGATGCCGCGCTCGACAACATGTCGCAGGGGCTCTGCCTGTACGATGCCGACAACCGGCTGCGAGGTCGTCAACCGGCGCTTCTGCGAGATTTTCCGGCTGCCGCGCGACCAGGTGCGGCCCGGCATCACGCTTCCAGGCAGTGCTGGAGCTTGAGCGTCGCCGCCGGCAATCACGCCGGCAAGACCGCGGCCGAGCTGCTGGCCAGGAGCAGGTCGACTTCTTCGGCCGCACACCACCGGCACCTATTTCTATGAGCTGAGCGGCGACCGCGTGGTCGCCAGCATGCACCGGCCCACGTCCGACGGCGGCTGGGTGGTGACCTACGAGGACGTGACCGAGCGCCGGCAGGCCGAGGCCAAGATCATCCACATGGCGCGCCACGACGCGCTCACCAACCTGCCCAACCGCATCCTGTTCCGCGAGCAGATGGAGCAGGCGCTGGCCGCGTCGACGCGCGACGAGACGCTGGCGGTGCTCTACCTCGACCTCGATCGCTTCAAGAGCGTCAACGACACGCTCGGCCATCCGGTCGGCGACGCGCTGCTGTGCGCGGTGACCGAGCGCCTGCGGATGCTGGTGCGCGGCAGCGACATGGTCGCGCGGCTGGGCGGCGACGAGTTCGCGATCGTGCAGGTCGGCGCGCGCGCAGCCGACCGGCGCGACCGTCGCTCGCGACGCGGGTCATCGAGGCGATCGCCGAGCCGTTCGACATCGAAGGCCACCAGATCGTGATCGGCACCAGCATCGGCATCGCGATCGCGTCGCGACCGACGGCAACGAGCCCGACCAGCTGCTGCGGAACGCCGACATGGCGCTCTACCGCGCCAAGGCCGACGGCCGCGGCACCTACCATTTCTTCCAGCCGGAAATGGACGCGCAGATGCAGGCGCGCCGCGTGCTGGAGCTCGATCTGCGCAAGGCGCTGGCCGCCGGCGAGTTCGAGCTGCTACTACCAGCCGCTGGTCGACGTCGCGACTCGGCAGGTCAGCGGCTTCGAGGCGCTGGTGCGCTGGAACCATCCGGACGCGCGGCGTGGTGCTGCGCCGGACGAATTCATCCCGCTGGCGGAGGAAATCGGCCTGATCGTGCCGCTCGGCGAATGGGTGCTGCAGGCAGGCCTGCGCGGAGGCCGCCAACTGGGACCGACGAGCTCAGCGTCGCGATCAACCTCTCGCCGGCGCAGTTCCGCAACCACACGCTGGTGCTGTCGGTGATCTCGGCGCTCGGCGCGTCGGGCCTCGCCGCCACGCGGCTGGAGCTGGAAATCACCGAGATGGTGCTGCTGCAGGACACCGCAGACGGTGCTCGAGGCGCTGCATCAGCTCCGCGAGCTCGGCGTGCGCATCTCGATGGACGATTTCGGCACCGGCTATTCCTCGCTCAGCTATCTGCGCAGCTTCCCGTTCGACAAGATCAAGATCGACCGCTCGTTCGTCGCCGAACTCGGCAAGAAGAACGACTGCGTTGCGATCATCCGCGCGGTCACCGGCCTCGGCGGCAGCCTCGGCATGGCGACGACCGCGGAAGGCGTCGAGACCAAGGAGCAGCTCGAAATTCTGCGGGCCGAGGGCTGCACCCAGGTGCAGGGCTATCTGTTCGGCCCGCCGCGGCCGGCCAGAGGAAATTCCGGAGCTGCTGCGGGAGCTGGCGCCGCTGCAATCGGGTCGGCGCAAGCCCGCTGGGCGCAAGGGCTGGTCTGCCTCTCCGCGCCGCGATCGCATTTCCCGACCGGACTTGAAGCGGTAAGCTCGCCGCCGATCAGGCGCATCGGTTGCAGGGGAGTGGATCATGAACGTTCAGACGTCAGTCGCCACGGCCGACCGGCGCGCGCGAGCGCTCGCTGGAGGAGGTCAAGGCCGAGTTCATGCGGCGCGCCGGCCGGCTCAATCCGTTCGAGGACATCCGCCGCGAGGACGCCGAGCGCGTGATGAATGCGCTGAAGAGTCTCGACAAGGATCACTGGGCCGAGGAGTGGTGCAAGATCGGACTCGGCTACGAGGCGAGGGGCGACGAGCGCGCCAAGGCCGGCGCTCCGGGCGCGGAGCTCGCCGAGCTCTA
This sequence comes from uncultured Alphaproteobacteria bacterium, assembly GCA_963821555.1. Taxonomy (GTDB): domain Bacteria; phylum Pseudomonadota; class Alphaproteobacteria; order Rhizobiales; family Xanthobacteraceae; genus Z2-YC6860. Next base: position 81,561 of record CAWGEM010000003.1, read on the forward strand.
CATGGATGGCTTCGATGCCTGCCGCGTCGGCCGCTATCCGACGCCGAGTTCGCCGGGCAAGCTTGCGTCCTACCGGCATTCCTTGCGCATGTTTCGCAAGGCTGCGGAGCACTTCGACCCGGCGCTGGAAATCATCGAACTGCCGTTCGACGGCGGCAAAAAGCTGGTCGGCCACCTGCAGCGGCCCCCCGGGGTCGCAAGGCCGCCGGTGGTGCTGCATTGGGGCGGGGTCGACGGCTGGAAGGAGGACCGCCTGCGCATCGCCAGGGCGGTGATGGCAGCAGGCCTGGCTTCACTTGCGGTCGACATGCCTGGCAGCGGCGAGAACCCGGTGCTCTACGGCGATCCGGCGGCGGAACGCAGTCTGACGAGCTGGCTCGACTATCTGCCACAGCGCTCCGACTTGACCGGCACGCGCGTCGGGGTATGGGGCGGCAGCTTCGGCGCCTATTGGGCGGCGCGGCTGGCGTTCACGGCGGCCGAGCGGATCAAGGGCGCAGTGTTCCACGGCGGCAACGTGCATTACGGCTTTCAGCGCGAATGGCTGGTCCCGGCCTTCACCACCGGCGGGGCGACTTATCTGTTCGGTGCGGCGAGCCTGCTCGATGCGCGCGGGCGCGCCATGGGGACGACGACGCTCGAGGAATTCCTCGAGGCCGCGCCGCGCTTCTCGCTCAAGACCATGGGCCTGCTCGACAAGCCGTCGGCGCCGCTGCTCGGCGTCAACGGCAAGCTCGACGACCAGGCTCCGGTCGACGACATCTACCTTTTGATGGAGCACGGCAATCCCAAGTCGGCGCGCATCTACCCGGAGGGCCACCACATGGGTCGCACGCCGGGGCAGCCGGCCGATGAGATCGCCACCATGATCGTGGGATGGCTAAAAGAACGGCTCGCGCAGTAGAAGAGTACTGAACTGCCGGCTATCGCAGCGCGGGCTGCACCACCATGGCGAGGCGGTCGCCGGTCAGGCCTTCGACTTCGGCGCGTTGCTCCCGGTTCATCTTCTGCGCCACGAAGTCGCGCGCGCCGCCCGCGTCCTGCCGACCGTTCGCGGCCGACAGGTTGAACCAAAGGTAGGCGCTGACCAGATCCTGCGGCATGCCGCGGCCGTTCATGCACATCACGCCGAGGTAGTATTGCGCGGTCGCGTGGCCCTGGTCGGCTGCCTTGCGATACCACTCCGCCGCCTCAACGTTGTATTCGCGTGGCGCGTCCGCGCGCTGTTGGCCGATCTGATCGTAGATGTATCCGAGATTGTATTGTGCGTCGGCGTGCCCTTGTTCGGCGGCGAGCCGGTACCACGTCACGGCCTCGGCGTCATCCTGCGATACGCCGCGGCCCTTGGCATACATCGCGCCGAGGACAGCCTGCGCCGGCGCGTAGTTCTGATCGGCGGCCTTGCGGATCCAGTTCTGTGCTTGGGCGGCATCCTGCGACACACCGCGGCCGTCCTGGAACATCAGGCCGAGGTTGAGCTGCGCGTTCGGATGGTCCTGGTGTGCAGCCTTCCAGTACCACTCGACCGCCTCGAAGTTGGCCTCGTTGCGCGGGTTCTTTTCGGCCTGCCCAAGCTGATCGTACATGAAGCCGAGGTTGAACTGTGCTTCCGCGACACCTTGCCCGGCGGCGAGGCGGAGCCAGGTCGCAGCCTCGGTGAGATCCTGCGGCACGCCGTCACCTTTGACGTAACGTGCGCCGAGCGCTGACTGCGCAAGCGGCGTGCCTTGTTCTGCCGACTTGCGGTACCAGTCCATCGCCGCGGTCACGTCGCGCTCGACCCCGCGGCCCTCCTCGTACATCGAGCCGAGATTGAGTTGGGCAATCGGATGACCCTGCTCGCCGGCGGCGCGATACCATTCGACGGCGGCGTTGTCGTACTCGGGTCCGGGCGTCGTCGGCCCGGCCGATCTTGTCGTAGATCAGGCCGAGGTTGTATTGCGCCTCGGCGTGTCCTTGCTTGGCGGCGAGCTGATAGAGCCGCAACGCTTCCTCGTCGTCCTGCGGCACGCCTTCGCCGTTGGCGTGCATCGCGGCGAGGATCGTCTGCGCGGTGGCGTGCCCCTGGTCGGCCGCCCGCCTGTAGCAGTGCGTCGCCTCGGCGAGATCCTGCGGCACGCCGCGGCCGTGGTGATGCATCACGCCGAGATTGAACTGCGAGTTTGCGTCGCCGTGTTCGGCCGCCCGCTTGAACCACGCCATCGCCTGGGCGTGGTCCTGCGGCACTCCTTCGCCGTTGGCATAGAGCGCGCCCAGCACGGACTGCGCCGCGGGATAACCCTGGTTGGCCGCCAGCCGATAGAAGTTGGTGGCCTCGAGCACGTTCTGCGGCACGCCCTGGCCGCTGTGATACATGACGCCCAGATTGAACTGCGCGCTGGCGTCGCCCTGTTCGGCGGCGAGGCGGAACCACCTCAGCGCCTCGTTGTCGCTTTGCGGCACGCCTTCGCCATCGGCATAGAGCGCCCCCAGCACCGACTGCGCCCGCGGATAGCGTTGCTCCGCGGCCTTGCGGAACCAGGCCACGGCCTGTTCCGATGTCATGGGCGACGCCGCGGCCCGCCTCGCACATGAACCCCATGTTGAGCTGGGCCACGACGTGACCCTGTTGGGCGGCCTTGCGATACCAATCGACCGCCGCAACGTTGAACTTGTTCTGCGGGTCGCCGCTCTGCTGACCGAGCTGGTCGTAGATCAGCGCAAGGTTGAATTGCGCCTCGACGATGCCTTGGGCGGCGGCGAGACGAAACCACTTCAGGGCCTCGCCATCGTCCTGTTCGATGCCGTCGCCGTTGGCATGCATCGAACCGAGCGCGGACTGGGCCCTGGCATAGCCCTGGTCCGCGGCCATCCGGTAGTACTTCGCGGCTTCGGCGCGGTCGCGTTTGACGCCCTCGCCGGCGTAGTACATCGCGCCGAGCTTGAACTGGGCGCTGGCATCGCCCTGGCCGGCTGCGAGGCGAAGCCAGCTCAATGCCTCTGCGTAGTCGCGCGGCACGCCCTCGCCATTGGCGTACATCGCCCCAAGGACGGAGCGGGCGCGGGCATCGCCTTGCTCAGCAAGTTGCCGAATCTGCCGGTGCACGGTCGAGCGCTCGCCTCTCAAACGGCCGGTGTCAGAATGCGAGTGTGGCAGCGGGGAGGGGGCTAAACACGCGTGACATGGCTACGACCCTCTGCGAGAGGCGCAATTTACGCCGCGCCATAGTTTCGCACCAGTCTCGCCCGTTTGCCGCCAAGCTTGTCGAGCCGCGGCACCGAACTGTGACCTTTCGCACTTAGCAAGTCGACGGGTGCGACCAACATCCAGAACAAGACTGGGAGATTGCCATGATCGTCGTCGAAGACAACCCCACACGGTTCTTCACGGTCGTCGGCGCGGCCTACGTCCCGGAGGCGTCCAATCGGGCGTTGGACCGCGTCGCCACGCTACCGGTGGACGACTTGTTCAACGATCCTGAGGTTTGCCGCCGGGTCGGCACCGTGATCGCCCAAGGCGCAACGTGTCCGCCCGATGCGACGCTGCCGACCCCGCCGCCGGCTGCGGAACCGGGCGCGTCGGCGTCACCGGCGGTGGCGCCAAGTGACGAACCCGCGGTCATTCCCGACAAGGCGTGACGCGGCGCATAGAGCAAGGCTGCCCGTCCGCGCGGACGAGCGGCGAACGGCTGCCTTAACTGACCGAAACCGATCCGGGCTAGTCGGTTTCGCACTGCGACGTGAGCACCCCGCCGCCGGGCAATTTGCGGTGCATTTCGGTGTGCATCTGCGCAGCCTCCTGTTCCAACCCAATCCAGCGCAGCTTGCAGATGAGTTCCATCAGTTCGGACGGCGATCGCTCGTCGACCGGAATTTCAGGGCGTGCGTCTTGAACCGCAATTTGCATGGGGCGTCTCCCTAGTGTTCCGTCTTTGGTGTCGCCGCTGCTTGCATAGGCGCGCGGTCGTTCGACGAAATCGTGCTTTGACAGAGATATGAACGCGCAATCGATTTGATAGTCCTGTGCGTCAGATCGCGCGCCTGCGGCCGAGCGGAACCGGATTTGGCAGCGCACACAACCTACGCACGCCTCGCAGGCGCGAGAGGTTTGCACTTCGCGCCTGCAAAATGGCGGGAATCCCGGTCTTTAGTGCGCCATCAGCACCGGCAAATTGGCGTGAGCCAGGATGTGGCTTGTCGCGCCGCCGAAGATCAATTGCCGCAGCCGGCTTTGCGTGTAGGCGCCCTTGATCAGAAGATCGCAGCCGATCGACTGGGCGGCCGTGAGGATCGCCTCGCCGGTGTTGCGCCCCTCGAGCCCGACCGTCATCGGCGTCACTGCGACGCCGCTGCGCCGCAGATAGGCGATCGCCTGCTCGGCCGAAGGGCCGGGTACCGTCGATCCGCCGGTAACCGTGAGCACGGTGACGCGCTCGGCGCGCTTGATCAGCGGCATCGCAAACGCGTTGGCTCGCGTCTGCTCGGTGCTGCAATTCCACGCGATCAGAATGTTGGTTCCGATCTTGGTCGGCGCTGTCGGCGGCGCCAGCAGCACCGGACGGCCGGACTCGAACAGGCCGGACTCGATCGCGCGGTTGTGCAACCCGATGGTGTTGGCGTCGGGCCGGCCGAGCACGATTACGTCGAACACCCGGCCGTAGCTGCCGACAAATTCTTCGCCCTCGGGCGCGTCGGCAAGCCACGCGTAGTTGACGCTCGAGCCGCCTGCTGTGGCTGGCGGCACACCGTTCTTCTCCATGAACGCTTCGAAGATACGGCGCGCCTCCTGCGCCTCCTGCTCGCTTTCCTGCCGGTAGGTCTCCACCGGATAGCCGCCGACCGGATCGCCCGCCACCAGTTCGCGGATGCCGATCCGCAGCGGAAATCCCTCGACATAGCTGTCGAAGCGCCGCGCCAGTACCAGCACGGTCTGCAGGACCGAATTCATTCCCTCGACATTTTCTGTCGGAACGAGGATCGACTTCATCTGGCCCCTCTTTTTTCCAGTTGGCCGATCGTACAAGACTACATTGCGCGATTCCGACGCCGCCGCAACCCCGGCGTGGCGCTCCCGTCCGGGTGCCCGGTGCGACCGTCGCTCGCGTTGACCGCCCCGATACTGTGTGTTGTAATTCGTCGCCGGTGAAACAATTCCACGCGAACCCATGCGAGTTCGCGAAGGACTCTAATTCGGCGCGATTGGGAGGGATGACGGACATGTCCATGGCCCGTCGAGTGGCATTTTTTGCCCTGGCGCTTGCCGCTGCGCTCGCCGTTTCGTGGCCTGCGTCCGCGCAACAGACTTGGCCGCAGCGGGCGGTGAAGCTGATCGCGCCGCTGCCGCCGGGCACCGCGGTCGATCTCTCGGCGCGGCTGTTCGCCGAGCGGCTCGGCAACAAATGGGGGCAGGGCGTCGTGGTGGAGAACCGCCAGGGCGCCGACGGCATCGTCGCCGTCAACGCTTTCCTCAGCGCCGGCGACGGTCACACCCTGCTGATCTCCTTCGGCGGCGTCGTCACGCTCAATCCGCTGGTGCACGAGAAGCTGCAGTACGACCCCAACGACCTCGTGCCGATCACGCTCGTGGTCGACAACTATCTCGCGGTTGCGGTGTCGGCCGAACTGAACGTCAAGTCGGTCGCCGACTTCGTCAAGCTCGCGCGCGCCGAGCCCGGCAAGTACACGTGGGCTGCGACGCCTGGGCAGACCGCGGTCATCGTTCCGGCGCTTCTGAAGAGCGCCGGCATCGAGATGCTCCGGGTGAGCTACAACAACTTCACCGTCGCGCTGCAGGATCTGGCGCAGGGCCGGCTGCATATCGCTGCGACGAGCCTTTCCGCGCTGCTGCCGCAGGTGCAGGCCGGCAAGGCCCATGTGCTGATGGTGACGAACCAGCAGCGTTCGCCGCAGGCGCCGGAGGCGCCGACCGCCCGCGAGGCGGGCTTTCCGAACCTGACGCTGCCGGGCTTCGTCGTGCTGTTCGGGCCGCGCAGCATGCCAACGGAGCTGCGCGAGCGTATCGCCGCCGATTTCCTGGAGGTCGCCAAGGCGCCGGATCTGCGTGCGCGCCTGGACGCTATGGGGCTCACGGTGCGCATCGGTACGCCGGCCGAGGCGGTGGCCGAGCTCGACGAGCAGCGCACCAAGCTTGCAGCCGCGCTCAAGGCGTCGCAGTAGCCCGCCGGGCGGGTCGCCGCCGCTCAGCCGAAGGAAGCAAGCGTATGACCATCGCGTCGCGACGCGACACCGCCATGTTCAACGCGAACCGATTCAAGCTTGGGTTGTTCGCGCCGAACTGCTCGAACGGGCTTGCCATGACCACCGTGCCCGAGCGCTGGGTGGCGTCGTGGCCGAACAACGTCGCGCTCGCCGGGCTCGCCGAGCAGGCGGGGCTCGAGTTCATCCTGCCGATCGCACGCTGGCACGGCTACGATGGCGCCGAGGTCACCACCCAGGAGTCGACGCTCGAGACCGTGTCGTGGGCGATCGGCCTGCTCGCGGCCACGCGAAGGCTGTCGATCTTCGGTACCATCCACTCGCCGCTGATCAACCCGGTGTTCGCGGCCAAGCAGATCGTGACCGCCGATCACATCGGCGCCGGCCGTTTCGGGCTGAACGTGGTGTCGGGCTGGAACAAGACCGAGTTCCGGATGTTCGGCGTCGGGCTGCGCGAGCACGACGAGCGCTACGAGTACACCACCGAATGGCTCGACATCGTCAAGCGCATCTGGTCGGAAAAGAAGCCCTTCGACTATCGGGGTCGCTACTTCGAGCTCGAAGGCGTGGTCGGGCTGCCGAAACCGTATTTCGGCGATCGGCCGCTCTTGATGAGCGCGGGGTCCTCGCCCGCCGGCCGCGCGTTTGCCGCCAAGAACGCCGACTGCCTGTTCATGCACCTCGTCGACGAGACCACGCTTGCCGACGAGATCGCGGCCCTGCGCAGCTACGCCGCGGGCCTCGGCCGCACCGAGCGCATCGGCGTCTTCTCGAGCGGCCACGTCGTCTGCCGTCCGACCCAAAAGGAGGCGGAAGACTATTACGAGTACTACGCGGTCGAGAAAGCCGACATGGCGAGCGTCGAGACGCTGATGCGGACGCGCGCCGAAGGCCGCTCGATGTCGCCCGGCAAGGCCGCCCACAACAGGCGCCTGCTGGCGAGCGGCATCGGCACCTTTGCGGTGGTCGGCGATCCGGACTTCGTCGCACGCAAATTCCGGGCCCTTGCGGACGCGGGCCTCGACGGCATGGCGTTCGGCCTCGTCAACTATCTCGATGAACTGCCGTTCTTCGCGGCCGAGGTGCTGCCGCGCATGCAGCGGTTCGGGGTGCGGCAGCCCGTCAGTTTGGCCTGCGCTTGATCGCGCCGGCCCAAATCAGCGGCAAATCACTTCCACGAAGTCGGCGGTCCTGTGCTTTAATGCTGCCGATCGAGGGACGGCTCTATGCTGGGGTACCTCAGGCACCAAGTCCGGTACCTGCTGTCTGCCGCCACTGGTCCGGCGCACTGGTCCGCCTTGATCGGGCTGGCGGTCGCAATCGCCGTCGCCTACTTCCTCGCGGCGCGCTTGAGCCTTTTCCTGCTGACCAAGCCTGACGGGGTGGCCGTATTTTGGCCTGCTGCAGGGGTTTCGGCGGGCACTCTGATCGCCCTTGGGCGCGATGCCCGATGGCCGGTCGCCATCGGGACGATCGCCGCCACCATCGTTGCCAACATGATGGGCGACCGGACGATCTGGGGCGCCATCGCGTTTGCGATTTGCAACGCGGCGGAGGCCATCATCGCGGCAGGGCTGATCCAGCACTACTTCGGCTCAGAGTTCAGCCTCGGCAGTCTGCGCCACGTGTTGGGGCTGCTGGCGGCCACAATCGTCGCGACCGCGATTTCGGGCGTCGGCGGGACTGTCGCCTATATCCTGCTTCACAGTGCGACGGGGCCGGTCTTCACCACCTGGCAGCACTGGTTCGCATCTGACGCGGTCGGCATCATCACCGTGGCGCCGCTGATCATTGGGTTCGCTGCAGCCGTGCGCGACCCGCCGCAGCGGAGCGAGATCATCGAAGGCTGCGTGGCGCTCACCGGCGTCGCGGCGATGACCGGAATCGTCATATCGCTGCCGCCCGAGCCTTGGAAGACTGTGGTGCCCGTCGCCTTGATATTCCCATTGCTGCTTTGGCTTGCGGCGCGTTGCCAGCCGGTTTTTGCCTCGGCGGCGGTATTCATCGTGTCGCTTACGATCGTCTGGGCGATAACCTTCGGTGTTGGGATTTTCGGTAATCCGAGCCTTTCCATGGAAGACCGAATCCTCGGCGCCCAAGCCAGCATTTTGGGCGTGGCGCTCTGTGCATTCATTCTCGCTGCGCTGTTCACTGAGCGGCGTCAGTATTCCAATGTGCTCAAGGAGAGCGAAGCGCGCCTGCAGGAGGCGTTGGCCGCCGGGGCAGTCACAGCCTTCGATTGGGACGTTCGCTCCGATCAGTCGCGGCGCAGCGAAAACGCCACGCAGGTGCTGGGGCTGGATCCGCTGCGGGACGCCAAAGCGTCCTCCTTCCTGGAGCGCGTCCACCCCCATGATCGCGCGCGCTTCAAGGCGTTGGTGCGCGGCGTCAGCCCCGACCGGCCGTCGTATGCCGCCAGCTTCCGGTTTGTACGCGCCGACGGGCTGGAGATGTGGCTCGAGGAGACATCGAAGGCCGAGTTCGACCCGGTGGGGCGTTTCATTCGCCTCAAGGGACTCACTCTCGACATTACCGAGCGCAAGCGGGCTGAAGAGCGCCAGGGCGTGCTGATGGCCGAGCTCGACCATCGCGTCAAGAATGTGCTCGCGCGTGTGGCGGTGGTTGCAGTGTCGTCGCGCGAGGGCAGCCGTTCGATCGACGAGTTTGTCAAGACGCTCGACGGGCGCATCCAATCGATGGCGACCGCGCACTCGCTGCTGAGCCAAAGCCGCTGGCAGGGGGTCAATCTGCCGGACCTTGTCCGCGACCAGCTTGCTCCTTACGCGACCGGCGCAAACCTGACGATCAGCGGGCCGGACGTCATGCTTTCGGCGGCCGCGACCCAAGCGATGGCGATGGCGCTTCATGAGCTGGTGACCAACGCTGCAAAATACGGCGCACTTTCCACGTCGGGCGGCCGCGTGTCGGTGAGTTGGAAGCCCAAACGCGACGACGGCGCGGCAGGGAGCCTGGACGTCGTATGGCAGGAGCTTGATGGCCCCTCGATCGTGGCGCCGGTCCAATCCGGCTACGGGACCAGCCTAGTCCGGGAGCTTATACCCCACGAGCTCGGGGGCACGGTCGACCTCGCCCTCGCACCGGCCGGGGTGTGCTGCAGGATCACGATTCCCCTAGGACAGGCCTAGCGCTGATCGGGTTATTTTTCGCGCAGCGACGCGAGTAGCTGCGCCTCGTTGAACGGCTTCGCCAGGATGGCCGCGGCTTTTCCATGTGCCAACGGCACGTCCGCATAGCCGGAAAGGACCACGACGCGAATGCCCCGCCCATGCAGTCGGTCGATCATGCCGTAGGCCAATTCGCCGTCCCGAAGACTGATGTCGACGAGGGCTACGTCGGGGTCGCGGTCTGCAATCAGCCGCTCGGCATCGGCCGTCGTTGCCGCCGGCCCGACCACTTCCGCGCCGCAAGCTCGGAGCAGGTTTCGCACCGCTACGCCGACGTTCCACGAAATCTTCGACCAACAGGATGCGCAGGCCGGCGAGCTCCAAAGCGGCGGGCCCTTTCGGATCGTGGGCGTTCGGGGTGGCCATCAGATATCCAGATACAACGCGTTTCGAGGGGGCCTGACCAGTGTGGCATCGGAGCGCGCTGCAAGGGTATGCGAACTTCGGCATTGCGACACTGGGATGTGACAATGTTGCATTGCGCAACCGTGGGTGCAACGGGGCCGTGCCAGGATTCGCGTACGACGGTGAACGTGCCATTCAACGCGCTTGCGGAAAACGCGCCCCGCGGGGAGCCGTTTGGCATACGCGCCGGGCACAAACTTGGTTTAGAGGCTGTTCTCGGGCCTTTTACTCCCGCGTGACGCAAGCCCGCGACCGCTGCCAGCGGCCCCATTCGATCACTTGGCCGGCGGCGGGATCGGGGTCGATTGCCACACCACCATCTGCCAGCCCTTCGCGCCCTTGATCCACACATTGGTGTAGCGGCTGTTGAGCTGCCGCGGCTCCCCGCCGACCATCGCGTCCATCCTGGTGTGACCAGTGACCACGGCGGTGTCGCCATAGACCTGGATATTCTCGATCGGGCGCTCGATCTTGCGATACCGGAAGACGCCCTTGCGGCACAGCGCGAGGTACTCGGCGCGCGTGTCGGACTGCGCCGTCGAATGCGTGTAGATCAGGCCGTCGCCCAGGAGCTGGTCGAGGGTCTCGAAATCGCCGTCGATCATCGCCTGGAAGCGGCGGTCTTCCAGTTTCCTGATCTCGGCCTTGATGGCGTCGCTCATGCTTGGGCCTCCCTGGGTTGTGTAAAGCGTTGTTTACTCGGGCAGGCCGGCCTTGCGGAGGCCCTCCTCCAGTCTCGCGAGGCGGTAGCAGCGGATTTGACCACCGGCGGCCCGGTCGGTTCCGCGATCTGGCGGTCTATCCGCTCTTCCGCCATGTCGCCCCCGGATGTGGGAAGGATGTTGCAAGCGTACTCAATCGGCGCGAAACGTCAGGGGGAGGTCAATCAAATCGTATGGCCGCGCGCGGCACTTCCATTCGGGCGCTCTCACCGAGGTCACCTGATACGGCGGATCCAGATCGACTGACCTTCCGGCAGCCGGAATACCGAAAGGCTGCGCCCGGCTGCTGGGGCGGCGATGGCCGTCGCGTACGGCGCCCAGAATAGAATCTCGAATTGTTCGTTGAACATGAGAAAGGAACGAACCAGATAGGCCTCATTCCAGGCAAGGCCTCGCCGCAGCAAGTTCGCGGGGTATTCGAACGGCCAATAGATATCGTGAAAATGAACGAGCACCCCGGGCGCCAGGTGGGGCAGGATGTTGAAGACGATATGATTGACGTCGCTCCCGGCTCGGGCGACGTGCGACGAGTCGACAAAGAGAAGATCGCCGCTTGAAAGCGTTTCGAACACGCTAGTTTGAACATCCTGCACCTTCGTTGCACGGAATGTGAACGTCCCCTCGTCGCCAGGCTTCAAGAGCATGGTCAGGCGATCGGGGCTTGGATCAATGAAAATCAAGTCGGGTTTCGTTTCCGCTTTCAATTCTCGGATATCGAGCATGAGCGCCGACGAAAATCCGGAACCGATCTCGATCACGCGCCTCGGCTTGAGCAATCTAAAGATCGAGTAGAGAACGAAGCCGTCCGGCTTTCCGTACCAGGGTTGGTCGCAATAGTACCTGCGGTCGGCGTTCTGTCGATCGGGCCAGTCGAACTCCGATGCGACATCGGCCATCTGACCAAGCAGTCGCTCCTGCCCGTCGGCATTGAGATTGATGTCGGCGAGCCCATCGTCCGGGCTTCGCCGAGACATCTCGTCGGCGTGTGCGGCGCCCTCGTCGATATCCGGAAGCGGCGAATAGTAGTGGCCGCGCGCGACGAAATCCTGCAGCGACGTCTCATGACGGAAATACCGGAGCGAGTGCCGCGTACGATGGTAGCTGCGTGACAGAAGTCCTCTCAGGCTCATCGGCGACCTCGGCGATTTCTTGCAGTTGGGGAATGCTGGCCTTCAAATTCACTTGCGGTGTTTGACGCCAGCACGCGCCTGCTGGTCCCAAATGGCCGAACCCGTTCAAACCGCAGTGGTCGAGTTTATTCGATCACCTCGTCGGCGGTGAAAAGCAGCTTGCTCGGAATTTCGATCCCCTGGGCTTTGGCCGTCCTCAAATTGATCACGAGTTCGAAGGTCGTGGGCTGCAGCACGGGCAGATCGGCGGGCTTCGCGCCCTTGAGAATGCGCCCGGCATAGACGCCCAGTTGCCGGGATGTTTCGGCGAGACTCGTGCCATAGGAGACGAGGCCGCCGGATTGGGCGAACTCCCGAAATTGATAGATCGTCGGAATGCGATGGCGCTCGGCCAGTGACACGATCCGCAGGCGTTCGTCGGTAAAGATGCCGTCGGAGGTCAACACCAGGGCTTCGGCCTTCTCGTGGACGAGCGTGTCAAAGGCTGCAGCCATTTCGTCCGCTGCGCGTGCATGCAGGATGACGAGTCGTTGGCCGGCGGCCCGGACGGCCGCTGCGATTTCCGCCGTATCGGGCTCGGCGTTGCGATTGTTGGGATTGACCAGGATCGCAACCGCCGTTGCGCGCGGCACCAGCTCTTGCAGGATTGCCAGGCGCTTGGCCCCGAGCGCACTGCCCAGAAGGCTCATGCCGGTTACGTTGCCGCCGGGCCGGGCCAGGCTTGCGACGATCCCGCTCCGCACTGGGTCGGAATCGGCGCTCATGAACACAATCGGGATCGAAGTCGTTGCTGCCTTGGCGGCGAGCACGGGCGGACTGCCGCCGGCGGCGGCGATTACGCTGACCTGACGGCGGACGAGGTCGGCCGCCATCGCCGGCAAACGATCGACCTGGCCTTCCGCCCAGCGATACTCAATCTGGACGCTTTGGCCTTCGACAAAGCCGGCATCGTTCAAGCCGCGGCGAAAGGCGGCCGCAATATGGGCATTGCGGACCGGCGACAGCGAGTGAAGATAGCCGACGACCGGGACCGAGCCCTGCTGCGCGCTCGCAGGGAAGGGGCCTGCTGCGACACCTGCGAGCAAACCCAGAACCGTTCGCCGGCGCATGGTGCTGACCTTCCCGTGGCTCAAGGATCGGGGCATCGTAACGGCCTTCGTCGCGGTTCTGAAGCGATCGGCCGTGGTTTCGGGCAGGAGTTTCCAACTGTTGGACGATAACTGCTAGGGTGGCCGGGTGACGCGTCCGCGTCCGGCGCTAAACTCCCCCCATGCCGGCTCATCTCGTCGCCATCGACCAGGGCACCACCTCGACGCGGGCGATGGTGTTTGACGCAAGCCTCAAGCCGCTTGCCACCGCGCAGCAGGAGCTGCGCCAGATTTTCCCAAGGCCCGGCTGGGTCGAGCACGATCCGGAGGAAATCTGGGCGGCGAGCGTTGCGACCGTACGGACCGCGATGGCGCAGGCCGGTGTCGCGGCAAGCGATGTGGCCGCGCTCGGCATCACCAACCAGCGCGAGACCGCGATCGTCTGGGATCGCGCCACCGGGGCGCCAATCCACAACGCCATCGTCTGGCAGGACCGCCGCACTGCCGAGGCCTGCGAGGCGCTGCGGGCGGCCGGCCACGAGGACATGGTCGCGGGCCGCACCGGGCTCGTGCTCGATCCGTACTTTTCCGCCACCAAGATCGCCTGGCTCCTGGATAACGTCGAAGGCGCGCGCGCCGCGGCCGGGCAGGGGCGGCTCGCCTTCGGCACGGTCGACACGTTCCTGCTTTGGCGGCTCACCGGCGGAAGGCTGCATTGTACGGACGCGAGCAATGCGGCTCGGACGCTGCTCTTCGACATTCGGGGCGGTGCTTGGGACGCCGAGCTCGCGAGCATGTTCGAGTTGCCGCTCGCACTGCTGCCGCAGGTGCGCGATTGCGCGGCCGAGTTCGGTGCGACCGAGGCCGCGCTGTTCGGCGGGCCGATCGCCATCCGCGGCATCGCCGGCGACCAGCAGGCGGCGGCCATCGGCCAGGGCTGCTTTACGCCAGGCATGATGAAGGCGACCTACGGCACCGGCTGCTTTGCGCTGCTCAATATCGGCGCGGACCCGGTGCGGTCGCGCCACAAGCTTCTCACCACCATCGCCTACCAGCTCGGCGGCCGGCGGACCTACGCGCTGGAAGGCGCGATTTTCGTCGCCGGCGCCGCCGTGCAATGGCTGCGCGACGGGCTCGGGCTGATCGCCACCGCCGCCGAGGTCAACGCCTTGGCTGACAAGGCGGATCCGGCCGAGGAGGTGTACCTCGTGCCGGCCTTCACCGGGCTTGGCGCGCCGCATTGGGACGCGCAGGCGCGCGGCGCCCTGTTCGGGCTGACGCGGCGCTCGGGCGCCGCCGAGATCGCGCGCGCCGCGCTCGAGGCCGTGGGCTATCAGACCCGCGAACTCCTTGAGGCCATGCGCGCCGACTGGCCGGCCGCCTCGGGCACCGTGTTGCGGGTCGACGGCGGCATGACCGCGAGCGACACAGCCATGCAATTTCTCGCCGATATTCTCGCCGCGCCGGTCGACCGTCCGGCGGTTCTGGAGACGACGGCGGTCGGCGCGGCCTATCTTGCGGGCCTGCAGGCGGGCGTCTGCCCCGATCCTGCGGGTTTTGCCGCGTCCTGGCGGCTCGAGCGGCGGTTTGGGCCGTCGATGGATGCGGCAACGCGTGCCCGCAAGTGGGCGGGCTGGCAGCAGGCGGTGCGGCGAACGCGGGCGTAGGGGCTGTGCGCGCATCGCCGCCGCGAGGTTGAGCGTGCGCCGGGGGGCGATTAGCGTAAGCGCATGGCGGACCTGATCCGGATCGAGGGGGTAACGAAGCGGTTCGGGGACTTCGTCGCAGTCGACCGCCTGTCGCTCGATATCGCCGAGCGCGAGTTCTTCGCGCTGCTCGGCCCCTCGGGCTGCGGCAAGACCACGTTGCTCCGCATGCTCGCGGGCTTCGAGCGGCCGGACGAGGGCCGGATCCTGCTCAACGGCCTCGATCTCGTAAACGTGCCGCCGCACCGGCGGCCCTTGAACATGATGTTCCAGAGCTATGCACTGTTTCCCCACCTGTCGGTGACATCCAACATCGCGTTCGGACTGCGGCAGGACGACTTGGCGAGGTCCGAGATCGCGGTGCGGGTCGGCGAGATGCTCACGATGCTGCGGCTCGAGGGCCTCGGCCGCCGCCGCCCGCACGAGCTGTCCGGGGGCCAGCGGCAGCGCGTGGCGCTGGCCCGCGCACTGGTCAAGCGGCCGCGTGCGTTCCTGCTCGACGAGCCGCTGGCGGCGCTCGACCGCCGGCTGCGCGAGGACACCCGCTTCGAGCTCATGGAACTGCAGGAGAAGCTCGGCATCACCTTCATCGTCGTCACCCACGACCAGGAAGAGGCGATGACGGTCGCCGACCGCATCGGCGTCATGAACCGCGGCCGGCTCGAGCAGGTCGCCCCGCCGGCCGAAGTTTACGAGCAGCCGGCGTCGCGCTGGGTCGCCGACTTCATCGGCGACATCAACGTGTTCGAGGGCAAGGTCGAGTCGAGCACGCCAACCGACACTGTGGTCGAGACCGAGATCGGCGACCGGCTGCGGGTCGCCCAGCCGGTCGAAGTCGAGCCGGGGACCACGGTCTGGGTGGCGCTGCGGCCCGAGAAGATTGCGCTTGCGACGGTGCCGTCCGGCGTCTCCGGCGAGAACAGCCTGCCAGGCCGGATTAGCGACGTCGGCTATCTCGGCGACATGTCGGTCTACAAGGTCAGGCTGGACAACGGCCATATCGTCAAGGTGACGGCCGCCAACCGCATGCGGCTGATCGAACGGCCGTTCCGCTTCGACCAGCAGATCTGGCTGAGCTGGTCGGCCGAAGCCGGCGTGGTGCTGACGCGATGAGCGCAGAGCGACAGCGCCGATCCACGGGCATGCGGCTGGTCGTGCTGATCCCGGCGCTCTGGCTCGTCGTGTTCTTTCTTATGCCGTTCCTGATTGTTCTCAAGATCAGCCTGTCGCAGACCGTGATCGCGCAGCCGCCGTACCTGCCGGTGCTCGATTTGTCGGCCGGCTGGCAGGGCCTGCTCGACTTTGCTCGACAGCTCTCACTCGCCAACTATGCCATGCTCGGCTCGGATCAAATCTATCTGGCGTCGTATCTCCGCAGCCTTTGGATCGCCGCGATATCGACGCTGCTGCTCCTGCTTGATCGGCTATCCGCTCGCCTACGCCATGTCGCGTGCGCCGCGCCGCCTGCAGCCGTTCCTGTTCGCTGCGGTGGCGCTGCCGTTTCTGACCGCATTCCTGATCCGCATCTACGCCTGGATCAGTCATCCTGCAGCGCGAGGGCCTGCTGAACCATTTCCTTCAGTCACTCGGCCTTATCGGCGAGCCTCTGACCTTCCTTTCGACCGACACCGCGATCTTCATCGGCATCGTCTACTCGTACCTGCCGTTCATGGTACTGCCGCTCTACGCGAGCTTGGAGAAGCTCGACAACACGCTGTTGGAGGCCGCCGCCGACCTCGGCTGCCCGCGCTGGAAGGCGTTCTGGCTCGTCACCGTGCCGCTGTCGGCGCCCGGCATCGTCGCCGGCGCGCTGCTGTGCTTCATCCCGATCGTCGGCGAATTCGTCATCCCCGATCTGCTCGGCGGATCGAATGCAATGATGATCGGCCAGACGCTGTGGACCGAGTTCTTTTCCAACAAGGACTGGCCAGTGGCGGCTGCGGTTGCGGTCGCGCTGCTGCTGATCCTGCTGGTGCCGATCGTGATCTACCAGCACCTGCAGATGCGCGACCTGGAGCGCCGCTGATGGGGAAGCTTACTCCCTTCAGCGTTACCGCGCTCGCCGTCGGGCTTGCGTTTCTCTACCTGCCGATCGCCATCCTGGTGATCTATTCGTTCAACGACTCGCGGCTGGTCACGGTCTGGGGCGGCTGGTCGCTGCGCTGGTACGTCGAACTCCTGCAACGACCGTGCCATGTTGGAGGCGGCCTGGATCAGCCTGCGGATCGGATTCGTCTCGGCGAGCGCCGCGACCGTACTCGGCACGCTTGCCGCCCTTGCGCTGGTGCGGGCCGGCCGCTTCCATGGCCGCACCGGATTCTCGGCCATGGTCTACGCGCCGCTGGTCATGCCCGAGGTCATTACCGGGCTCTCGCTGCTCCTCCTGTTCGTCGCGATCGACGCCGACCGAGGCTTCTGGACGGTCACCATCGCGCACACCACGCTGACCATCTGCTTCGTGACGGTGGTGGTGCAATCGCGCCTGATCGGCTTCGACCGCAGCCTGGAGGAGGCCGCGATGGACCTCGGCTGTCCGCCGATGAAGACGTTCCTCGCCGTCACGCTGCCGTTGATCTTCCCGGCAATCGCCGCTGGCTGGCTGCTTGCCTTCACGCTGTCGCTCGACGATCTCGTGATCGCAAGCTTCACCACCGGGCCGGGCGCCACCACGCTGCCGATCCGCATCTATTCGCAGGTGCGTCTCGGCGTGAAGCCGGAGATCAACGCGATCTGCACCATCATGATCGGCCTGGTTGCGGTTGGCCTCGTCGTGGCGGGCATCGTCTCCAAGCGAACATCGCTGAGACGGGGCCGAACGGGCAACGTCGGGCTCACGCAATGATCGGCCGGATTGCCGTTCTGACGCTGCTGGCGCTACTGGCCCAGCCGGTTTCGGCGAGCCTGGCCGAGGATCTGACCCCGAAACAGGCCTTTGTCAGCCGAATGCAGACCGCGCTCCGCACCAACGACCAAACGTGGCTTGCCGACCACATGCGCTATCCGGTCAGGCATCTCGCCGCGCGAAAAACCACGATCAACAGCAAGTCTTCGTTCCTCAAACGCTATTCGTCGGTGTTCAGCTCCGAGCTTCGCGCTGCTGTGCTCGCGCAGGGCCTGAGCAAGCTGTTCGAGAACTGGCAGGGCATCATGGTGGGCGGCGGCAGCCGCAACATCTGGGTCCGCGAATCGAGCGACACCGCCGGGCGCTTCGAGATCGTGACGATCAATGATTCGAAATGATTGTTTCGTGGTCTACTCTGACGGACCGGCAAGCCCTCCGTTCCAAATCATGCTCTAACGTGACCGACAAAGCAGGCTGACATGAGTTCCGACGATTATCACCCCTTCATCCCGCAGCCGCCCGGCGCAAAGATCGCAGGGCCGACGCCGCGTGCGCACGCGCTGACTCGGCTGCAGAGCCCGCGCGCGCAAGGCCTGTTCGCGAAATGGGAGGCGATGTTCGCCGAGCCGTTCCGCGGCATCACCACCGACGGCCACGTCATCGCGGACCTGTACGCGCCGCGCCCCGAAGGGGCCCCAACGCTCGCCATGATCGAGGCGGTCAACGCGCTGGTCGCGCTGATGTCGCCGGAGCAGCGCAAGGCCTCGTGCTTTCCGGTCGACTCCAACCAGTGGCGCCACTGGCAGAACACCGAACTCTACGTTGAGCACTATGGGCTCCGGCTCGACGAGGTCGGAGAACCGCTGCGCGAAGCCGTGATGGCGGTGTTGCGCGCCAGCATGAGCGTCAAGGGCTACGAACTGTCGCGCGACGTGATGCGCTTGAACCGCTTCCTGGGCGATCTGATAGGCGGCCCGCATGTCCTCGGCGAATGGAGCTACATCTTCTGCCTGTTCGGCGAGCCGTCGGCGAGCGAGCCGTGGGGCTGGCAGTTCTTCGGCCATCACCTCGTGCTGAACTGTTTCGTGCTCGGCGAGCAGATGGTGCTGACGCCGGCGTTCTGGGGCGCCGAGCCGAGCTATGCCGACCACGGGCCGTTCGCCGGCATCCGTCTGTTCCAGGACGAGGAACGCGCCGGGCTTGCGCTCATGCGCTCGTTCTCCGAGCAGCAGCAGCACCGCGCGATCGTTGCCCATTCCATGATGGGCGGTGATCTTCCCGAGGGGCGGCGGCATTTCGCCGACAACCTTCATCTCGGCGGCGCGTTCCAGGACAACCGTATCGTGCCTTACGAGGGCCTCAAGGGCAGCGAACTGTCGGCCCTGCAGCGACGCAATCTGATGGACCTCGTGGACAAGTATCTCGGGACGTTGCCAGCCGGACCGCGTAGTGCCCGGCTCGCCGAGGTCGAGCGGCACCTCGCCGACACGCACTTCTGTTGGATCGGCGGGTTCAGCGAGACCAGCGCATTCTATTACCGGGTGCAGAGCCCGGTGGTGTTCATCGAGTTCGACCACCACGCCGGCGTGTTCCTGACTAACGCGGAGCCGGCGAAATTCCACGTCCATACCATCGTGCGCACCCCGAACGGCAACGACTACGGCATCGATCTCCTGCGCCAGCATTACCGGCATTCACCGCATCACCGGCATCACCATCGTCACGATGCCGGCAAGGAGCGGTGAAGTCGGATCGCGCGGTAGCTAATCCGGCTGGTCGAATTGGCCGGAACTGGCGCGGGCTCGGGGCACCCTGGGCAAAGACACCGGGGGCAATTGCGTCAGCGGGTCGCGGGTGCGGCAGGGGCCGCCGCCGAGGGCCGGTTCGGACTACCGCCGGTCAGCCGCTCGATCGCCGAGCGGACGGTGTCACGCGTGTTGCGGTTGCGCACGGCGTCGAGCAGCGGGCTTGCCACCGGCGAGCGCAGGATCAGGCTCTGGGTGTCCGGCAGCATGATCGGGTCGTCCCATGGGCCTTGCACGACGAATGGCAGTTCGAACGCCGGCGGCGCCTCGCTGGACGTGTTGGCGGCGAGTGCAGCGACGCCGCGCAGGTCGAAATCGCGACCCGGAATCGAAGCGGTGCCGGCAAGCCCCAGCCTGCACCTTGGACCCCTCGAGGCGCACCTCATCGACCGTGGCGATACCCTGCGTGATGCTGAGATTGACAGTCAGCTTTTCGTATGGCGTGCGGCCGGTGCGGAAATCGCCGGTGCCAGACAGCGGGCGGCGCTCCAGCCGCCGCAATAGCTGCTCGACGTTGAGGCCGACCAATGCGCCCTGAGTGCCAAGCATGGTGGCGGTGCCGTTCAAGGTCTGGGTGAGTGCCAAGACGCTGCCGCCGGTGGCGTCGAGCACGACGTTGACACTGCCACGGCCTTCCAGGCGGCGGAAGTTGAACATCTCGCCGAGGCAGCTTTCGAGATCGACGTCGTTGAATTGCGAGCTGCGACTTGAGGTCCGCGCCGTTGTCGGAGGCCGCGACGGCAAACGATCCCTTGAGGATGCCGCCGAACGCCTGCGACTCCCCGATCGTGACGGTGAGCTTGCCGCCGCGCAGATTGGCTGCGATCGCGGTGCGCCCGAGCTTGGCACGCGCGATGGTGATGCGCGCAGCCGACAGGCGCAGATCGAGGTCGAATCCGTTCAGCCCGTCGAGTGCGATCGGCACGCGATTCCAGTCTCGCTCGTTGCTGGTCAGCAGCCGGACCGTCGAGACATAGGGCGCGAGATCGAGCTCCTCGGCGGCGAGCGTGCCTTGCAAGGTCTTCCGGCCGTCGGTGGCGAAGGTGAGCACGCCCTCGGCGGTGTTGCCGTCGAGCTCGATGTTGACGGTCGAGAGCGCGATCGTGCCGCCAGACACGGTGGTCTTGGCCTTGAGCGAGAAGCGGCCGAAACCGCTGCCGGTCAACGGCTTGAGCCCGGCCCAACGCATGGTGTCGCGCAGCGAGGTGGTGTCGCCGGCGACGGTGCCCTCGATCTTCAGCGTCGGGCGCACGCTCATCGCGCCTTCGAAGGCGAGCTTGACGCCGGTCGCCGCAAGCCGGACCTTGACGCCGGAGCGGTCGCCGCCGAGCGCGGCCGCGAAATCGGCAAGGCCGATCGAAGTTTCGACCGTCTCGCCGTTCCACACGAAACGGCCGGTGGCGGCGAAGGTCTTGGAGATCGCCGGCCACGCCAGCGCAAGCTCGACATCGCGCAGCGTATCCGAGACGCCGCGGGTCGCGTCGTTGATGGTGATGGTGCCGGAGCCGACGCGAATTTCGGTAAACGACGTGCCGGGCGTGGGTCTGCCGGACTTTGGTCCGAGGGCACGTGCGAGCGTCTCGATCAGCGCCGACCAGTTGGTCGGCCCGTCGCGGTCGAACGTGATGTTGATGCGCGGATGCTCGAGCGAAAGGTCGGCGACTTCGATCCGGCCGACGAACAGCGGAAAGAGCCGCAGCCGGGCGGTCATGCGGTCGGCGGCGAGCGCCGGCTCGGCGTCGTCGCCGAGCGCGACGTTGGCGAAGCTGACCGAGCCGGTGGGAAACAGCGACACGTCGCCGTCGCCGCTCAGCCGCAGGTCGAGCCCGGTGACGCTGCGGATTTCGGCCTTGACGGCTTCGCGCACCGAATCGGCCGGAATCAGCAACGGCAGCGCGCCCGAGCGCGGCTAGGCTCGCGAGCACGATAGCGGCGATGGCAATATCCAAGGCGTTTGAAGCCGGTGGCGGCAGTCACGGAGCGTTCCGGTCGGTCGGCGCGAAAGCCGAAGGTGACTATAACTGGCAGCCCTGCGCGCGCAACCTGGGCGACCTCTGTGACGCTTTCGTGGCCGCTGTCCGGTCACAGGGAACAGCGGCGCCGCGGTTCAGTTCGGCGTTAAAGCAACCTTAAAGGGCGCTTCGGTCTTGGACTTGATCTCATCCAAGGTGGTGTCGGGCGCGATCTCGATCAGTGTCATGCCGGCGCCGCCCTTGCGGTCGATGGTAAACACGCCGAGGTCGGTGATCACCATGTCGACAACGCCGGCGCCGGTCAGCGGCAAGCTGCAGCGCTTCGAGCAGCTTGGGCTCGTTCTTGGCGGAGTGTTCCATGATCACCACGACCTTCTTGACGCCGGCCACGAGATCCATGGCGCCGCCCATGCCCTTGACCATCTTGCCGGGGATCATCCAGTTGGCGAGGTCGCCGTTCTCGGCCACCTGCATGGCGCCGAGCAGGGCCAGGTCGATGTGGCCGCCGCGGATCATCGCGAAGCTGTCGGCCGACGAGAAATAGCTCGTGGTCGGGATTTCGGTGACGGTCTGCTTGCCGGCGTTGATCAGGTCGGGGTCTTCTTCGCCTTCGTAGGGGAACGGTCCGAAGCCGAGCATGCCGTTCTCGCTCTGCAGCTGCACGCTCATGCCGGTCGGGATGTAGTTGGACACCAGCGTCGGTATGCCGATGCCGAGGTTGACGTAGAAACCGTCGCGCAGTTCCTTGGCGGCGCGTTCGGCCATCTGTTCGCGGGTCCAGGCCATGACGATCTCCCTTCTAAGCCATTACGCGCTTGCGCACGGTGCGCTGCTCGATGTGCTTCACCGCGTTCGGCACGTGGATCATGCGGTTCACATAGACGCCCGGCGTGACGATGTGGTCGGGATCGATTTTGCCGGGCTCGACCAGGTTCTCGACTTCGGCGATGGTGATCCGGCCGGCGGTGGCCATCATCGGATTGAAGTTCCGGGCGGTCTTGCGATAGACGAGGTTGCCTTCGGTGTCGCCCTTCCAGGCGTGCACGATCGACAGGTCGGCGACGATGCCGCGCTCCATCACGTATTTCTCGCCATCGAATTCGCGCATCTCCTTGCCCTCGGCGATCGAGGTGCCGGCGCCGGTGCGGGTGAAGAACGCCGGAATGCCCGCGCCGCCGGCGCGGATGCGCTCGGCGAGCGTGCCCTGCGGGTTGAACTCGATCTCGAGCTCGCCGGCAAGATATTGCTGCGCGAACAGCTTGTTCTCGCCCACGTAGGACGAGATCATCTTCTTGATCTGGCGCGTCTCAAGCAGCAGGCCGAGGCCGGCGCCGTCGACGCCGGCGTTGTTGGACACCACCGTCAGGTTCTTCACCCCGGAGTCGCGGATGGCGAGGATCAGCGTTTCGGGAATGCCGCACAGGCCGAAGCCGCCGGCCATGATCAACATGCCGTCCTTGAGCACCCCGGCCAGCGCCGCCTTGGCGTCGGGATAGACCTTCTTCATAGGCACCGCCTCTCACGCGTCCGCGTCGCAAATTTGATGCAAATTCCGTACCCCATGTCTGTAGCGCGGCTCTTGAACCGCGATCAAGCGTCTGCCGCTCAGGCGAGATTAAGCGTCCGCCGGTCAGGCCGGCTGAATGCGCATCGGGGCTGAGGCCGCCGCGAGCGCGTCGTCGGCATGCCGGACCATCCGGATCACCGGAAAGATGCCGACCGCGACGATCAGGATGGCGGCGAGCGAGCCCTCCTCGAAATTGCCGCGGGTGGCGAACTGGTAGGTGTAGGTCGCGAGCGTCTCGACGTTGAGCGGCCGCAGCAACAGCGTCGCCGGCAGCTCCTTCAGGCAATCGACGAAGATCAGCAAGGCCGCGCCCCATAGCGCCGGCCGCAGCAGTGGCAGATGGATGCCGCGCACGACCTCGCCCGGCCGCGCGCCGCTCGATCGGGCGGCGTCGTCGAGGTCCGAAGGGATGCGGGCGAGCCCGGCCTGGGCGAAGCCGGTGGCGATTGCCAGAAAGCGCACCGTATAGGCGATCACGATTGCGGCGCTCGACCCCGTCAACACGAGGCCTACGGTCACGCCGGCGAGGCGGCCGGTGAGCCAGTTGATCGCCTCGTCGAGGGCAACCAGCGGCGACAATAGCCCGAGCGCGAGCACCGTGCCGGGTACGGCGTAGCCCAGCCCGGCCAGAAATACGCAGACCGCGGCAAAGCGCCGGCGCAGGAGCCGCAGCGCCAGCACGGCGCCGAAGCCGAGCGCGAGCGTCAGCGCCGTGGCGCAGGCGGCGATCAGGACGGTGCTCAGGCTGTGGCGCAAAAGCGCGGGATCGAACCCGATCAGCAGCCCCCGGGCGATCACCTCCCGCAGCAGGTAGGTGAACGGGATCAAGAAGCCGAGCGCGACCGGCGTGAGGCAGGCGGCGGTCGCCAGGCCGCCGCTTGCGCCGGTCAGTCTGACGCGGCGGGCGGTCCCCGGCTTGCGGTCGTGTCCGGCAAAACTCCGGCGCCTTCGTCCCTGCTGCTCGATCGCGATCAGGATCGCCACCACCGCCAGCATGACGATAGCGATCTCGGCCGCGCCGCCAAGGCTCGAGCGGTTGAGCCAGGTGGTGAAGACAGCAATCGTCAGCGTCTGCACGCCGAGATATTCGGAAGCCCCGATGTCGTTGAGGGCTTCGAGCAGCGCAAGCGCGAGGCCCGCGGCAATCGCCGGCCGCGCCAGCGGCAGCACGATGTCGCGCGCGAGTTGCCAGCGGGTCGCGCCGAGAGCGCGCGCCATCTCGATCGGGGCCTCGCTCTGGGATTGGAGCATCGCGCGGGTGGCGAGATGAACGTATGGGTAGAGCACAAAGCCCATCACGAAGATGGCGCCGCCGAGCGAGCGCACATCGGGAAACCAATAATCGGCGGGCGAGCCCCAGCCGAACAGCGCCCGCAGCGCCGACTGCACCGGCCCGATCGCGTCCAGCAGGTCCACGTAGACATAG
Source organism: uncultured Alphaproteobacteria bacterium (assembly GCA_963821555.1). Taxonomy (GTDB): domain Bacteria; phylum Pseudomonadota; class Alphaproteobacteria; order Rhizobiales; family Xanthobacteraceae; genus Z2-YC6860. Next base: position 105,605 of record CAWGEM010000003.1, read on the forward strand.
GCGACGATGTAGGTCGGGAATGCCAGCGGCAGCGGCAGGAGCCAGATCATGACGCTGCGGCCGGGAAATTCGCAGGCTGTCACGATCCAGGCGGTGCCGACGCCGGCGACCACGCTCACAACCGCTACGCCCGCGAGCAGCAGGACGGTGTTGCGGGTCGCGACCGGCAGCACGTAGGTGGCAAGGTGTGGCCAAAGCTCGCTGTCGCCGCCGAGCGCCAGCACCGCAAGGCTGACGAGCGGCGCGGCGGCCAGCGCAGCCACTGCCAGGACCAGAAGCGTTGCCAGCGGGTGCCGCACATAGACGCGGCGCCCTACCTCAGTGGGTGGCGCGGCCATGACCGATCAAGGCGGTCCCGCGCAGCGGTCGGTCAGTTGTTGAAGCCGACCTTGTCGACCAGTTCGGACGCCTTCTTGCGGTTCGCCGCGATCACGGCGAGCGGCGTCGCATCGGGCTTCAGCGTGCCATAGCCCGCGATGGTCTTGTTGACGGGAATGCCCTGGCGCACCGGGTACTCGTAGTTGAGGTCGGCGTGCATCTGCTGGGCCTTCTCGCTGACCATCCACTCGACGAACTTCAGTGCGTTGTCCTTGTTCGGCGCATAACGCGCCAGCACGACGCCGGAAATGTTAACGTGCGTCCCGCCGCCCTCGAAGGTCGGCAGGACGACCTTGTTGGCATCGGCCCAGGCCTTCTTGTCGGCCTCAACGTCGTTCATCAGCGCCCAGTAGTAGGTGTTGCCGATACCGAGATCGCATTTGCCGGCTGCGACATCGCGCGCGGTCTCGCGATCGCCGCCAGACGGCTTCTGCGCCAGGTTGGCCTTCACGCCACGCAGCCACTCTTCGGCCTTCGCCTCGCCGTGCTTGGCGATCACCGCTGCGATCAGCGCGACGTTGTAGATGTGCTGGCCGGACCGGATGCAAATCTTGCCCTTCCACTTCGGGTCGGCGAGTTCCTCGTAGGTCAGCGCGGTCTGCGGAACGCGGTCCTTGGATGCGTAGGCCACGCGCGCCCGCATCGCCATGCCATACCAATGACCTTCCGGGTCCCGATATTGCGCCGGCACCACCTGATCGAGCACGGCCGACTTGATCGGCTGGGTGATGGCGAGCTGGACGGCCTCTTCGAGGCGGCCGATGTCGACGGTGAGCAGCACGTCGGCTGGGCTGTTCGTACCCTCGGTCTTGATGCGCTGCTCAAGGCCGGAACTGGCCGAGATCACGTTGACCTTGATGCCGGTGTCCTTGGTGAACGCATCGAACAGCGGCTGGATCAGCTTGCCTTCGCGGTAGGTGTAGATGTTGACCTCGCTGGCCGCCGCCAGCGCGATGCTTGCGACGCCGAACGCTCCGGCCAGAGCCAGGGTCTTCAAACGCAGCAGCGATGTCATCGGGATACTCCTGTCGCGACGTGGATGAGTTGCCGGCGGCAGGTGTCGCCCCCGCGGCAACTGTCATTGCTTAGTGCCGAGGTATCGCGGGTCAAGAAGATTTACGTGACCGATCAATCGGTTGGAACGATTCCAAACTGTATCCACATTGGAATCAGTCGAAAACTTGTGCTTGGGGTTTGAGCGCTTGCGGGAATTTTCAGACTGAGTTCGCCCAGCTGCGATCTCGCCGCAAACGCGACAGAGCGTCCCAGGGTCGGCGCCACTGTCCCGAACCCGAAGTTCGCACGATTGTGCAGCAGGCTCGTCATGGCCGGACGCATGAGCTTTGCCGTGGTCGATATAGTCCCTCCCGCCCCGGGGAGGACTACGACGGGGGTTGTGACAGGACTCGGATGGCCTCGCTCAGCGGCTCTGGGGATGTCGCAATTTCCCCGACGTACGGGTGCGACAGTTGCAAGACGAGGAACAGGTTGCTTGCGACCAGCACGCCCACCGTCGCGACCATCGTATGGTGCCTGGCTGAGTTCTCGCCGCCGTAAATAATCGCGCAGCCCAAGACCAACCCGCTTGTCAAGAAAATGACCGCCCATAACGACCAGGGCGGGCCGGTGTCGGTTCGGGCACGGAGTACCCGTTCGGTACGTTTCTGGCTGACCTTGTCGAGGTTGCTTAAAGAAGTAGCGAGGAACGTCTTTTGGATATCGGTGCGCGGCTGTACCTCCTGGTACGCGGCGTAGAGGCGCTGCAGAGCGCTGTCTGCCTCAGGGAAAGTCTTTCCGCTTGCGACCAGGGGCCACTCGACTTCGGCCGCGCGTTCGTACTGCAGCAGCCGCTGTCGGATCCGCTCGCTGTCGGCCTTGTCGAAGACATGAAGGTCCCTGGCCAGCTGTACCGCGGCCGCGCCCTCGATCCGTGCGCTGGCGTCCGCGGTGTTGATCTGACCCCACATCGCGTTGACAATGAATCCGGTGAAGAACGCGTAAATGAATGCGATAACGCCAAAGGCGAACCGCGTGACATCGTTGTGCTCGTCCCTCTTTAGCTTTGGGAACCGATGCCGGACATACATCTGGGTGAGCACTGCTCCGCCTGCGATGAGGACGATGAGTCCCAGAAGAAGAAGCCATGACGGGACGTTGTTGACGAGCCAACTGCTCACAAGCCACCCTCCGCCTCATTGCGATTCCGAGGTTCGCAAGGGAGTGTGCCGCAGAATGGGGACGCCGGATATCGCCGCTGCAACCGACGATCTGCGTAGTCCAGCAATTCCATAAGCCCGCGCTTTCCGCTCATTGAGGAAGCTCCAATAGACCTGCAGCCGCGCTCTGCCCGGTCTTCCGGCATGCACTAAGGTCAGGACCCATAAACTGAACGAAAAACCCGGATGACGACTTCGAGCCGGACCTCAATCAGCCGGTCGGTTGCTTGCCGGTGTTAACCGCCAATTGAGCGTCAAAGGCACGCTTGTAGGCGGGCCGCGCTTCGCCGCGGGCCACATAGGCGGAGAGGTTCGGATATTCGTCCAGCATACCCGACGCTTTCAACCTGAGCAGCACCGACACCATCATCAGGTCGCCCGCGCTGAACGCGACCATCGAGCCAGTCGGCATCGCCAAGGCGACGGGAAAGTTGGCCCAGCCGGTTACGGACGCGATCCTCGACGAGAGGCATGCGTTGCGCGGACCAGGACTTGTCGCCCTCAAGGAGCCTGGCGGTTCCGAGTTCAAGGATCGGCGGCTCCACCGTGCTGAGCGCGGCGAACATCCATGTGATCGCGCGCGCCCGGGCATTCGCATCGTCCGGCAGCAGGCCCGCATGGCGCTCCGCGATATGGAACACGATCGCCCCCGTCTCGAACAAGCCGAGATCGCCTTCTTCGTAGGTCGGAATCTGCCCGAAAGGATGAAGCGCCAGATGTGCGGGTTCCTTCATCGCCCTGAACGAAACAAGACGAACCTCGTAAGGTTGGCCCACTTCTTCCAGCGCCCAGCGAACGCGCGTATCACGCGCCAGTCCCTTGCCGCCATCGGGTGACCGTTCAAAGGCGGTAATCGTGATGGTCATCGTGAAGCTCCTCCTTGGCGAAAATCATCGGCTGCGGGGCTGGCAAGCTGTCAAGGCAAACTCACCGAGATTGAAGACGAACCCGGTCCATGTCCGGTTTGTCCCAAAGCGGACCTGACGCGTCGGCGCAGTCCGTCGGGCGAGTCGCGCGATTAAGCAGGAACGTACGTCAACCTGATCACGTCCTCGCCGATCCGATCGCTGGCCACAAGGCGGAGCGGCGGCCGGGGGCCGGCGAAGAATGGCTTGCCGCGACCAAGCACGACGGGATGGAAGTAGAGTCGATACTCATCAATAAGACCAAGGTCGGTTAGGCTTCGCGCCAGGTCTGGTCCGGCAACATCAATCTCCCCAACGAGCTGAGCCTTCAGCCCACGTATCACCGCCTCGATGTCATCCGCGACAAGTGTGGCGTTGGGGCCGACTGACTTCAACGAGCGCGACACGACCCACTTCGGTTGGCTCCGCCACGCCGCCGCGAAGTCGCGTTCCTCCGCGCCCCACTCAGGATGGTCTTCGTCCCAATAACGCATGACCTCGTACATGCGGCGACCGTACACACTGCCGGTCAGGCCGCGCACTTGCTCGATGAAGTGACGAAAGAGCGCGGGACCAGGCGCAAATTCCTGGTGGTCGACATAGCCGTCCAGGGACTGGTTCATTCCGAAGACGAGCTTCGCCATGCTGCAAAATCTCCACCCCAGGGCTCGCCGGACGCGGCATCACGCTTGCACTCCACCGCGAGCCAGGCGCCGGTTGCCCGCAACATACCGCAAGGCTTTGTATCGACAGCGCCACAAGGTCGAGAATATGTTCGCAAGGCTAAAGGCTGGCGGCGCATCTCAATGCGCTACGACCGCTGCGCCCACACATTCTTCAGCGCTATCTGCATCGCGGCAACTGTTGTCTTTTGGCTCGGTCAATGAGACCTGACCCTAGCCGCCGGGGTTGTCGGAATGCCCCGTCGTCGGCGGATTTTCGGCGATCTCGGCGATCAGCTTCTTGACGATGGCCTGGCCGAACGAATTGAAATTCTCCGCCACGATCACGAACGCGCCGGGGCCGCCGATGACGTTGTTGCGGAAGTAGTTCGGCAAGCCCGCCGGGCGGATTGGTGTGCTCGGGATTCCACGCCATCGGCCGATCGCTCAGGATCACCAGGCCGTTGATCGTGACGCCCTGGGCGAGCGCCTCGTCGCGCGCCGAGCGTCACGTCGCGGCCGGAGTTGTTGGTGCCGTCGCCCGACACGTCGATGGTGCGGCGCGCCGACTTGATAGGGCGCGCTCGCCAGCAGCGTCATGGCGAAGTCGATGCCGCCGCTGATCGAGGTGCGCTCGGCGAACGAGCGCGGCAGTTCCAGCAACTGGTCGCCGAACTTGCGCGCGGCAGTCGGCGCCGTCGATCGAGCGTCCAGTCGATCACGAGCTTCTGCGAGCTGACGCCCGACCATTCCACGAAGCAGACGGCGATGCGCCGATGGCGGCCGGAGCTGATGGCCTCGAGCACGCGCTTGTCGGCGATCGCGGCGGCGTAGCCCTCGCGCTGGAGCTGGAACTTGGCCTGGTCGACGCTGCGCGACACGTCGGCGGCGAGCACCAGCAGCAGGTCGACCGGCTCGGCGGCGCGCGCCGACGGCGCCGCCAGGAGCAGCGCGAGCAACAGCAGCAGCCGATCGGATTGCTCGAAGCATTGCGCATCTCCACGAGACTTGACGACGCAAGTCTAGCGGATTTCGAGCGACCGGGCGTCAGCCGGCGGCGATGACCGGCGTGTACTCGAGCCGACGCCGGCGATGTCCGCTGCAATCGGCTCAGGACGCCGCGGCCTGGCCTTCGGCCGCTGCGCTTCGACGCGCCGCATCAGTTCCGACGAACACGCGCACGATCTCGTCCTCGTACGGCGCCCAGTCCGGGATACGGGATCAGCGGCACCTCCTGGTCCTCGATCGGCAGTTGATGCAGCACGCAGCCCGGGATCTGGCGCTGCCGCGATGCGGCCGTTCACCGAGGCGTGGGTCTGGTCGTTGCCCGGGATCACGACGGTCGGAACCGCGATCGAAGCGAGATCGGCGTCGGTCATGCCGAACACCTCGCAGCTTGGTGCTCTCGATGAACTGGTCCTGCCAGTTCGACATCACCTTGATGTATTGCTTCGGGTCCATCGCCATCAGCCGGTCGCGGGTCTGCGGATTGGCCGCGATCCGCTCCTGGTACTGCTCGGTGGCGCAGACCGCCGCCATGCCGCCCTGCTGGGCCGCCTTGATGAACTGCCGTAGTAGTTCTCCGGCAGCCGGCCGGCCGCGAACGCGCCGCCGGTCACGCGCATCAGCAGCAGGCCGCGCACGTCGTTGCGGAAGCGGATGTAGAACCGCATCGCGGTGCGCGCGCCGGCCGACGAGCCGCCGACGAACGCCGGCAGCGCGTCGAGCTGCTTGCAGCAGCTCGTGCAGGTCGTCGAGCCAGAGCGTCTCCTCGGCGACGTCGCCCTCGATCAGCACGTCGGAGCGGCCGGTGTTGCGGCGGTCGTGCAGCACGACGCGATAGCCGGCCTTGGCGAGCTTGCTGGCGAGCGGCACGAACTCGTCGTGACCGCGCCGGCCGCCGGTGATCAGCGCCACCCACGGGCCGCGATCGCCGATGACCTGGTAGAAGATGTTCACTCCGCGGACTTTTGCGACCGGCATGGCGTTCCTCACTGTTTATGGGCGCAGCCGAACGCGGCCGCGCGGCGACGGCCATCATAGTCGGAAGCGCGTGGCCGGCCATTCGCAGGCCGGTCGGCCGTGAAGCCGCTATTCCGCCGCCATCCGGGCGCCGGGGAACGCCACCTCGACCAGGGTGCCGGCGTTGACCGCGCTGCTGATGCTGAAGCTCGCGCGGTTGGCCTCGGCCAGCGCCTTGGTCAGCGGCAGGCCGAGGCCGGTGCCGCCCGAGCCCCAGCGCGCCGAGGTGGCGAGCTGCCGGAACGGCTCGAGCGCGATCGCGATGTCCTGCTCGCTCATGCCGACGCCGGTGTCGCGCACGCGCAGCACCACCTCGCCGTCGTCGTTGAGCGCGGTCGAGACGATCACCTGGCCGCCCGCGCCGGTGAACTTGATCGAGTTGGACAGCAGGTTGAGCACGATCTGGCGCACCGAGCGCGCGTCGGCCGTCGACCGGCGGCAGCGTCGGCGCGAGCGAGGTGCGGATGATGATGCGCTCGCGGTTGGCCTGCGGCTGCATCAGCGCGACGCATTGCTGCGTCAGCTCGTTGAGGTCGACGCTGGCGAAGGTCGAGCTCGAGCTTGCCGGCCTCGATCTTGGACAGGTCGAGCAGGTCGTTGAGCAGCGAGACCAGATGGCCGCCGGAGGTGTGGATGTCCTTGAGGTATTGCCGGTAGCGGTCGTTGCCGATCGGGCCGAAGCGCTCCTGCATCATCACCTCGGAGAAGCCGATGATGGCGTTGAGCGGGGTGCGGATCTCGTGGCTGATCTTGGCGAGGAATTCGGATTTCGCCGACGACGCCTTCTCCGCCTGGCGCTTGGCGTTGAGGAGTTCGGCCTCGGTCTTCTTCCACGGCGTGATGTCGCGGAAGATGGCGCAGAGCTTGTCGGTGCCGTCGGCGATCTGGCCGACCGTCATGAACAGCGGGATCGGGCCGCCCTCGCGCCGCGCGGCCGATCACCTCGCGGCCGTCGTCGAGCACGCCGCGCCCTGCCGGGCTGATCGCGGCGTCAGGTAGTCGAGCGCGACGCGCTGGCTTTCCGGCGCGAACAGGCTCGCGAACGGCAGGCCCGACCAGCTCGCGGCTGTCGTAGCCGAACAGCGCCTCGGCGCTGCGGTTGACCGAGAGCGACGCGGCCGTCGCGGTCGAGCACCACGACGCCGTCGGTCGCGGTGTCGAGGATCGCGCGCAGCTCGCGCGCCTCGGCCTTGGCGTCGCGCAGCGCCGGCATCGCTCGGCGTCGTCGTGCGCGGCGGCCTGCCGCCGCCGACGCTGGTCGAGCATCAGCACCAGCGCGGATTCGCCCTCCCACGGCGAGGTGAACAGCCGCGCCTCGACCGGCAGCTGGTCGCCGCGGTTGGTGGCGATGGTCGAGCGACTTCGCGCCGTTGTTCGCGCCAGGCGCGTCGGCGCTCGGCTCGACGAACAGCGCATCGAGCCCGCCGGCCTCGCTCCAGCGCGTGCAGATGCTCGTAGCCGGTCCAGTCCAGGAACGCGCGGTTGGCGTAGATCAGCTTGTCGAGGCGATAGACCAGCACGCCGACCGGCAGCCGGTCGAGGATCGGGCGCTGGTCGCCGGCCGGCGCCGCGCATGTTCGGCGCGCTCGCGGTCGTCTTGCGTCGGCGTGCGGCTCGGTCGTCGGGCACCGCGGACGGCGCGTGCTCCGTCGGCGGCGGCTCGTCGGCCGGCGTCGCTCGGCAGCTTCGGGCGTCGTCGCTCGGCGCGCGCAGCCGCGCGGTCAGGCGGCTCGCGAGCTCGCTGAACGCCTTGCGCTCGACCGGCGTCAGAGCCGGCGGCTTCTCCGGTCCGGCGCCGACGACGCGGAACGGCACGACATTCTCCGACGGCGGCACGACCGACAGCGCCGGCGCGCTCGTCGCGGAACACCGGCGGCTCGACGCGCGGTTCGGCTGCGGCGGCTCGGATCGCGGCGGGGCCGCGGGCGCGGCGCTGCGCAGCCGCGTCAGCTCGGCGATGCGCGCGACGTCGCGGCAGACGCCGAAGCCGCGATAGCCGCGGAAGCTGCGGTCGCGGTCGAACACCGGCAGGCCGGACAGTTCGACCGCAAGCCGCGCGTCGCTGCCGTCGACCGGGAACGCGACCGTGATGCCGCTCCAGGTGTCGCGCGAGGCGATGGCGCGCGCGACCTGGCCTTCGGGATCGAGCCCGAGCGTCGGCCGCGATCTCGCTCCAGGGCCGGCCGAGCGCCGCGGCGGTGCGCGGCCCGATCAGCGCGATGAATTCGTCGGAGTCGAGCGTGAAGCGGCCGTCGACATCCATCTGCCAGACGAAGCGCAGCGGCTGCCGGCGGGCGCTTCGCCGGCAGCCGTGGCGCTGGCAGTCGCGTGCGGCAGGTTCGCCCGGCGGGGCTGCGGCGCTGCCGGAGTCGATGGCTCCGCCGGCGGCTCGACGACAGCGGCCGGCTCTGACGGCCGGTGCGCAGGCCGTCGCTGCGCGGGGCCGGCTGCGTCGCTCTGGCTGCGGCGCGAAAGTCGCCAGCAGCACGGTCGACGCGTCGGCGCCGATGCGCTCGAGCGAGATCGGCCGGCGTCGTGTCGCCGGCGGCGTGGCCGCGCGGCGAGCGCCTCGCCGGCCAGCGCCGCGCGCCCGAGCGCGGCGAGGGTCGCGGCGCCGCCGAGCCGCGCCTGCGCGCCGCGCGTCGCATGCAGCAGCGCGCCGTCGGCGGCGAACAGCGCGAGCGGCTCGTCGCAGCCGGCGAGCAGGCGCCGCGCCCGCTCGGCGAGCGACAAGGTGCGGGCCGGCCGGCTTCGGTCGCGACCACGAGGATCGCCGGCGTGCGGTCGGCCAGCATGACGCGCGAGCAGCCGCACATCAGCGCGCCGCCGAAGCGGCCGCCGAAGCCGCGCAGCCGTTCGAGCCGCGGCGCGCGCGCCGTGCGGCAGCGTGCCGGCGAGCCGCGCGATCTGCAGCGCGGCCGGAGCCTTTCGGATCGATGGTGTGGCCGGCGAGCGCCGCGAGGTCGGCGCGTCGAAGATCGCGGCGCCGATCGGGTTGCCCCACAGCACGCGGCGCGCGTCGGCGCTCCAGAGCCACGCCGGCAATTCGCTGTGGCGTGCGCCGCGAGCCGCGGATCGCGCAGAAAGACGAGGAGAGACCCCGACTCACTCATCCGACGTCCTGCCCCCGCAGGCTGGCCGCTGCCTTGATGTCGCAGCCTTCGCCCGCATGAATTGACTGAAATCGTCATAGTCCCCGGCATACCGCAAGGTCCACGCCGGGCGGGGCTCTCCGCGCAGCCGATCGACTCTAACCTTAACCTGCCAGACGCTGTCCCGCGCCTCCTGCCGGCCGTCTGCGGCCGTCCGATTGTGGCAGCGGCCAGGCGGGACGGGCGGCGGGATTTTGTGCAATGCGAAGAATTTATGTTGCAATGCAACATAAGCCGTGCTATATACGCAGCAACGGCCGCGCAGCGGGCCATGCGCCCGGCTGTGGAGCCGATGCAGCTGCCTCGGATCAACGCACGGCGGCGAGATCCGAGCGCCGGGACCCGCCACGAGAGGAAGATACAGTCATGGCCGAGGCCACGCACCGCGACACCGAGCAAGCCCAAGACCGAAGCCCGATGCTCGACCGACGCTCCGAAGTTCGAGATTCCGCGCTTCGACATGCCGAAGTTCGACATGCCGACGATGGAAGTGCCGGCGGCCTTCCGCGAGTTCGCCGAGAAGGGCGTCACCCAGGCCAAGGACAACTGGGAGAAGATGAAGGCGGCCACCGAAGAGGCGACCGACCTGATCGAAGACAGCTACGCCACCGCCAGCAAGGGCGCGGCCGACTACGGCCTCAAGCTGATCGAGGTCGGCGCGCGCCAACACCAACGCGGCGTTCGATTTCGCGACCGAGCTGATGACGCGTGAAGTCGCTGTCGGAGGCGGTCGAGCTGTCGACCGCGCACATGCGCAAGCAGTTCGACGCGCTGAGCGCGCAGACCAAGGAGCTTGACCGCGCTCGCCCAGAAGGTCGCGACCGAGACCGCCGAGCCGATCAAGGAGGGCATGACCAGCGCATTCAAGAAGGTCGCCTGACGACGAGCTGCCAGACCGCTTCGGCGCGCCAGCGGTCGAGCATGCCTGCGAAGAGCCCGGGCCCGTTCAGGCTCCGGGCTTCTTGCTTTGCGTCGGGCGCGTCGCGCGGCCGCTGAACCCGCGCGTCCGTGCCGGCGCGACCAATGGCCGTGCAAGCGGCACGCGCCGCTGCTTGCCAAAGCGGGCCTTTGCTCCTAGTTTCCCGGCGCATTGCGACATGTGCAGCTGTAGCTCAGTTGGTTAGAGCGCTTGTCTGTGGACCAGGAGGTCGGTGGTTCGAAGTCCACCCAGCTGTACCACCCAAACAAACCGATCTGCACTTCGCGCCGCCTGCGCGGTCGGCTTGGTCGCGGCCAGAACACGCCGGATCAGTTTTCCGCCTTGATGCCGGCGCGGGCCACCAGCTCCTTGACGCCGGCAATCTCGGACACGAGACGGGCCGCCATCTGCTCGGGCGTGCCGGCGACGATCTGGTAGCCGTACTTCTGCGCGGCCTCGACCACGTCCGGCCGCTTCATCACCTCGCGCACGTGCTTCACCAGCAGCGCCACGATCTCCGGCGGCGTGCCGGCCGGCGCGAACATCGCGTTGAACGTGTCGGAGACGAAGCCCGGATAGCCGAACTCGATCATGGTCGGAACGTCCGGCAGCGAATACCAGCGCTTCGCGCCGGTGACCGCGAGCGCGCGCACCGTGCCGGCTCTTGATCAGCGGCTCGACCGGCGCGAGCGCCACCGAGGCAAGCTGCACCTGTGCCGGCCACCAGCGCCTGCGTCGCCGGGCCGCCGCCGCGATAGGGGATGTGCTGGATGTTGATGCCGGCGCGCAGCTTGAACAGTTCGCCGGTGAGGTGCGACTTGGTGCCGACGCCGGGCGAGGCGTAGTTGAACTTGTTCGGCTCGGCCTTGGCCTTGGCGACCAGGTCGGCGATCGAGGTGATGCCGGAATCCGGCCGCACGAACAGCACGTTCGGCGCGTTGACGATTTCCGAGATCGGCGCGAAATCCTTGATCGGATCGTAGGGCAGGTTGGCGAACAGCCCGGGATTGACCGCGATCGCGGTCGAGGTGAACAGCAGCGTGTAGCCGTCCGGATTGGCGCGCGCCACATAGGCGATGCCGAGGTTGCCGCCGGCGCCGCCGCGGTTGTCGATGATGACGTTCTGGTCCGAGCGACTGCTGCAGCGCCGGCCGCGACGATGCGCGCGATGATGTCGGTCGGCCCGCCGGCCGGGAACGGCACCACCATCGCGATGGTGCGCGCCGGATAGGCCTGCTGCGCCTGCGCGCGGCGCGCCGGCGCCAGAGCCGCAGCCACGCGCGGCGAGCAACGCGATGCGACGAATGCTGCGACCGAAGCATGAACGCCTCCCCGATGGCATTGCGCGATCCTAGCGGCCGATCGCGAGCGGAAACCGCAGGCCGCGAATGCGCTGGCAGCATCGGCCTCGGCAGCGCGACGCTCCGGTGTAGACGTTGCCGGCCGCCGCATCCGCTTCCGCAAGGTGATCCCCATGACCAGTCCGACGCCGCAACAGCTTGCGCAATCCGGCTCGCTCGAGGAGCTCTACGGCCAGCTCGGCGACGATCCACGATCGGCGCCGGCTGGGCCAAGAAGACGCCGTCGCTGTGGCCGGAGCCGAAGAAGAACGTTCCAGCCGCACGCTGGAGCTACGCCCAGGCCAAGGGCGCGCTCGACGCCGCCGGCCGGCTGATCAACACCGAGCTCGCCGAGCGGCGCAACCTGTCCTGCACAATCCGGCCGAGGGCTACGCCACCTCGCGCACCATCGTCGCGGCCTACCAGATGATCATGCCGGGCGAGAAGGCGCGCTCGCACCGCCACACGCCGAACGCGCTGCGGCTGATGCATCGACGCCGAGCCCGGCGCCTACACCATCGTCAACGGCGAGCGGCTGTCGATGATGCCGGGCGACGTGGTGCTGACGCCGAACTGGTGCTGGCACGGCCACGGCAACGACAGCCGCGCCTGCGCCTACTGGCTCGACGTGCTCGACGTGCCGCTGGTGCAACTGCTCGAGCCGATGTTCTTCGAGCCGCATCCCGACGAGTTCGAGAAGGAGACCGTGGTGCCGAACGATTCGCCGATGCACTTCCCGTGGGCGCGAGACGCAAGCGCCGGCTGCGCGGAGGCCGAGGCGCAGCGCCAACGGCGCGCGCCAGCGTCGAGATCGCGCTCGGCGATCCGGCGCTCGACACCATGGCGCTGTCGATGATCGAGCTGAAGGCCGGGCAGGCGACACGCCGCCGCGCAAGGTGATGGCCAACAGCGTGTTCGGCGTGGTGCGAGGGCGCGGGCACGACCGAGGTCGAGGGCGAGACGCTTCGACTGGCGCCGCGGCGACGTGATCGTGGTGCCGTCCTGGCGCGAGCACGTGCACCGCAGCGACGAGCGGCGCGGTGCTGTTCCGCGTCACCGACGAGCCGGTGATGCAGAAGCTCGGCTTCCTGCGCGAGGGCGGTGCGGCGAACATCGCGGCCTAACAGCTCGCCTCAACGTCTCAGGCGGACCCCCGAATGTCCGCCTCTAGCAAGACCGGACATGCCGATTTGAGGCAAAACGACGCGGTTGACCCGAAGCGTACTCCGAAACCGATGCAACCGAGTTGATCCGCGCCAGCTTCTCCCGCAGGTTAGCGGTGCTGACGGCCGCATCGACCAGTGCTTCGGTCTCTATCGCCAACCGAAAGATCACGTTTTGGCATTCCGATTAGGTCGGGCTCTTGAGCCGATCTCTGCTATGAACGACCAGCAGAGTTCGGAGCGAATTCCGGAACGACGAAATAGCGCACGGGGAGACGAACCCGACATGAGAGGTGCTTCGTGGCCAAAATCCATTCCACCGCCCAGGTTGAGGGGAAAGTCTCCGCCGATGTGACGATTGGTCCTTTTTGCGTGGTAGGGCCGGAGGTCGTGCTCGCTGCCGGAGTTCGTCTGCATGAGAACGTCATCATCAAGGGAGATACCGAGATCGGCGAGCGCACCGAGATTTTCCCGTTCGCATCGATCGGGCAAGCCGGCCAAATCGCGGGATATACCGGTGGTCCAGGCAGGCTCAGGGTCGGGGCGGGATGCGTCATCCGGGAATACGTGACGATCAATGTCGGGTCGGACAAGGGAGATGGTGTCACAGACATTGGCGAAAATTGCTACTTCATGACGGGTGCACACATCGGGCACGACTGCAAAATCGGATGCAATGTCGTGATGGTCAACTATTCGGGTCTTGCTGGTCATTGCCTCATCGGAGACTTTGTCATCATTTCGGGAAACTGCGCCGTCCATCAATTCGTGCGCATCGGCGAATCCGCGTTTATCGGGGCACAGACGGGTGTGGAGAACGACATCATTCCGTTCGGAATGGCGATGGGCAACCGTGCGCGGCTGAAGGGGCTCAACATCGTCGGCCTTCAACGCCGCGGCATCGAAAACGCGAGGATCCATGTGTTGCGGGCCGCCTATCGCGGGCTGTTCGCCGCCAAGGACACGCTGCGCACGCGCCTCAACGGCGTGTCCGCGGAGCACGGCCATGAACCGCTGGTGCGGACGGTCACCGATTTCATCAGAGCCAGCGGCGAGCGTGGCATCTGCGTGCCGAAACGAAGCCGTCGCATAGTCGCCGTTCGTGCATAGGCCGGGGGCTTGTGGCACTTAGCGACCGTTCATTGCACGTCGGCTCTTGGAACAAGACCGGACATGCCGCTGGGAAAGACGGAAGCGACTGACCCGAAGGAGACATGAGCCGTCTCTATTCGATCAGCTCGTCGGCAAGCGCGAGCAGCGTCGGCGGAATTTCGAGGCCGAGCGTCTTGGCTGTCCTGAGGTTGATCACCAACTCGAACTTGGTGGCGCGGTCGACCGGCAGCTCGGCGGGCTTGGCGCCCCGGAGGATGCGGCCGATCTGGACGCCTGCGCGTCGATACGCGTCCGGAAGGCTGTTGCCGTAGCTGACCAGGCCCCCGGCCGTCACGAATTCGCGTGCAAAATAGCTCGTCGGGAGCCGGTGGCGAGCCGCCTGCGCGACAATTTGTTCGTGGCGGTTGCGAAAGAACGGATCGGTACTGACGATGACGCCATCCGCGCGTTGCCGTTTCGCGTCGGCGAAGGCCGTGTCGATCTCATTCTCGCTGCGGGCTTCGATGAACTGCAGCCGCCAGCCCAGCGCCCGCGCCGCCTGCTGCGCCGTCTCCGGCTGCCCGGCAAGTTCCGGGCTGTTCGGGTTCACCAGCAGCACGGCGCGCGCGATGTTCGGCACCAGCTTGCCCAGGACTTCCAGCAGCTTGGATATTGATTCAGCGGCAAACCAGCTGACGCCTGTCACAATCCCACCTGGCCGGTTGAGGCTGGCGACGAGACCGACCTTGATGGGGTCGGCGCCGCTCGTGAAGACGATGGGAATGGTTGCCGTCGCTGCCTTTGCGGCGAAGGCCGAATTGTTACCGCCCACGGCGGCGATCGCCACCACCCCTCGCCGCACCAGGTCGGCCGCCAGCTCGGGCAGCCGTTCATTGCGCCCCTCGGCCCAGCGGAATTCGAGCGCGACGTTGCGGCCCGCGACGTACCCCATCTCGTTCAAGCCTTGGCGGAACGCGGCGGCATCACCGGCCGATTCCTCCTGTGATCTGCCACTGAGAAACCCGACCACCGGCACCGCCGGCTGCTGAGCGCGCGCCGCGAGCGGCCACGCCGCCGCCGCGCCGCCGAGAAGAGTGATGATCTCGCGCCGTCTCAATGATTGAACCGCATTTGCCGGCCACCGGTTCGAGGACCGCATCGCATCCTACCCAAATCGCAAGTCCTGGTCAGGGGACAGCGCGGGCCCAGAAACCGAGAGTCCGGTTTGGGCACCTTTGAGATGTCCGGCAGCGTCCGCAATATTTGGTCGACCCTTCTCGGGCATCAGCCAGCATCGCCGGCGTCGATTGCGCTTTTTGTTCTGCTGAAAAAGCTATTTTGGCACCTTAAACCTCACTGTGGTCGCCAGCGTGATCCAGTTCGCGCTCTCGCCCAGCAGGTTGCGGCCGTAGATCAGATCGATGTTGAACTCGTCAACCGGCCGCCAGCGCAGGCCGAGCTGCCAGCGAGGCTGCAGCTCGCCGCGCTTGTCGTCTTCCCGCGCTGAGGCCAACGCGCCGAACATTTCGCCGGTCACGGTCCAGACGTTGTCGGGGGTGCGAAGATCGATGCCCGCGCCGTAGTTGAAATAGTCGCGGCCGGGGTTCAGCGCGCGCAGATAACCGGCGTTGAGGTTGATGCGCATATTCTCCGTAATGCGCACCGTCGCCGGCACAACGAAGTTGAACGCCGCGAACTCGCGCGCGGTGGCGTCGTAGGCCGCGGTCATCGCGAGCGCGACGCTCCACTCCCCGACCGCGCCACCCGGCACGATGTTGGTCTTGATCTTGGGCAGGACCGCCGTGGTCCATTCTTCGTCGGAGCGGAACCGGCTGAACTGCGCGCTCAGCTCGAACGGCCGGCCGACATCGACCACGCAGGTCGGCGCCAGCGCGGCAAAGAAATCCTTGCTGGCGGCTGACGACACCCAGGAATCGACCTTGCAGGAACCGGGCGACGAGATCACCCCGGTGTCGACCTGATAGGCGGAACCGGCTGCCAGCGCGCGGTCCGAAACGGCCATCGCGGCGGCGGCCCACAGCGCCGCTGCAACCCGCGGCATCGACCACGTGGAACGTCTTGTGCGTGTCTCCATCACCTGAGGCTGCCCCTATGTCTCTTGCCTCTCACATCTAAACGTTACGCTCATTCGTGCGGCCAGTCTGGCGCTGATGGAGCAAGCAGCCGCCTACGGCGCGTAGGCCCAGACGTCCATCAGCACGCGCGCGCCCGGCACCGGCAGCAGCGGCACCTCGACCGCCGAGAACGGCACCGGGCGGCCGTGCAGCGCGGCGCTCCCAGACCTTGTAGACCGGATAGAACTCGCCGATGTCGGTGTGGAACTGCTGGATGCGCACCACGTTGGCGAGCGACGTGCCGGCCGCCTCGCAAAGCCGCGCGACGTTGTCGATGATGCATTCGGCCTGCGCCTCGATGCCGGATGAGAAGTGCGGCTGCCGCGGGTCGATGCGCACTGGGGCGACCAGACCGTCGCGGTCGATCGCCATCAGGCCGGACATGAACAGGAGGTCGCCGGCCTTCACCGCCTGCGGCTGGCCGCGGAACGCCGGTCGCGATCCCGATGTCGATCGGCTGCTTGCGGGTCGCGGCGCCGGACTTCACGGCGAGCGTGTTGATCTCGATCGTGCCGTCGTGCGGGGCGAGCCCGTGCTCGATGCAGGGGATGATCGAGAGCGCCGGTCCCTGACGGCCCGAAGTGGCGCTGCCAGACCTCGTTGAAGGCCGAGCACTCCTCGCGGCTCGCGTCAGATAGGCCTGCGCGTGCACCACGTCGGCAAGCGTGGCGCCGGCCAGCGCGAGCGAGGGCACGAGGCGGCTGCGTGATGAGGAATTCGGCCTCGAGCTTGACCGGCTGGCCGCCCCATTGCGCGCCCTGCGTCATCAGCGCGGCCTCGGCGACGCCGTTGCGACTCGGCTCGTCGCCGGTGGCAAGTGCGGTGACGCCGGGGACGAAGATGAAGTCGCCGACCGTCAGCGCGGCCGGATAGCCGGAGGTCGCGCGGCCCTGCAAGTCGGCGTGCCGGAGGTGCTGCGGCTCGAAGCCCGCCGACGGCATGACCGCGACCGCCTGAATGTTCATGTCGGCGCTGCGGCAGCAGCAGGCGGCGCTGCGCAATCGAGGTTGATGGCGGGATTCGGCCGGCGCAGGAACTCGCGCCGCACCGCCTGGTAGGGCGGCACGGCCTTCACCGTCGAATAGTACTGGTCGGTGCGCACGAGGTTGTCGCGCGTCGGTGCCGGCCGCGCGCAGCACGGCGTCGAGATTGCCGAAGATGCGCGCGGCCTCCTTCTCGCGCTTGGGAGGCCCTGCGTGCGGCAGGCGCTCGGCCAGTACGTCGGGCGCGATGCCGTTGGCGAAATCCTGCGCCATCAGCCCGGTCGCGAACACCCAGCGGCCGGCCTTCATGCCCTGCGCGAACCGCACCTTGCCCGGGCCGAGCTCGACCGGAAGGATCGGCTCGACGGCGGAACGCGCATGTTGTCGTCGGTCATTCGTTCGATCTCCGGCTCGCGCCAAGCTTCACTCGCCTGCAAGCGACGCCGGCAAGCGGGTGGCCGTGCGACAAGATGCATGCGGCGCGGGCAGGCGCCGCAAATCTTTTCGTCTACCGTGCGTTCCGCAAAGCCATTAGCATTTGCGCCTGCGGGCCGGATCGCCTGCACGGCACCTGCAACGTGACACCTGCAACGTGACACCTGCAACGTGACACCTGCAATCGGGAGCGACACATGATGAAACGCCCAGGCCGTGGTCTGCCGCTCGTGGCCGCGTTGCTTGCGTGCCTGCGTGTCGCGGCGCATCGGCGCAGAACTATCCGAGCCGGCGCGATCACCTTCGTGGTGCCGTTCGCGCCGGGCGGGCTGACCGACGTGCCGGCGCGGCTCGTCGCCGCGATGATGCAGGAGAAGCTCGGCCAGAACATCGTGGTCGAGAACAAGACCGGAGGCTCGGGCATGGTCGGCGGCCCAGTACGTGGTGCGGGCCGATCCCGACGGCTATACGCTGCTCGCCAATTCGCTCGCCGATACGCAGAACCTGCACTACATCCCGGTGCCCTACAGCGCGGTCAACGACTTCGCCCAGATCGGCTGGATGGTCGAAGGCCCGCCGCTCGTGCTGATCATCGACGCCACGCTGCCGTACAAGACACTGGCCGAGCTGATCGCGGACGCCAAGGCCAATCCGAAGCAGATCAGCTTCGGCACCTCGGGCCCGGCCTCGTCGCCGGTGATCGCGCTCACTCAGCTCAACGCCGCGGCCGGCACCGACATCGTCGGCGTGCCTTATCGCGGCTCCGGCGAGGCGGCGCGCGCCGTGGCCGGTGGCGCGATCCAGGGTGCTTTTGCGTTCTACTCGCAGGCGCAAGCCGCTCGCCGACGACGGCAAGGTGCGCGCGCTCGCGGTCGCGAGCCCGCAGCGCATCGCGGGCTGGCCCGATGTGCCGACCTTCGAGGAGCTGGGCTTCAAGAACTTCGACCATCGCGGCTTTGTCGGCCTCGCCGCGCCGGTCAAGACGCCGAAGCCGATCATTGCCACGCTGCAACAAGGCGCTGAACGACGTGGTGCAGACCGCGGTCTTCAAGGAGCGAATGGGGGCGCTCGGCATGACGGTACCGGCACCAGCCGACAACACGCCGGAGACGTTCGACGTCTTCATGCGCGAAGCGACTGCGCGGCAGGCCGAATTCGCCAAGCTTTCCGGCCACGCGCCCACCGCGCCGCAGCGCTGACCGCGCGCTCATCGCCGGCATTCCATCGCCGGCATGGCGAGGTTGCGCCTGCGCCGATTCCGGGCCCATATGTCGCAAGCAAGGGCGTGACGCCCGAAAGCGTCAGGATGGACCCATGCGACGCGCCATGTGGCTCTCCGTCGTCGGTCTCGGCTTCGCGGCGTCGGGTTTCGCGGCGCAGGAGCAGGCCCGCGACATTGCGGCCCCGCCTCCCGCGGAACAACAGGCCGCGCCGTCTGCACCGGCCAAACCAGAACCCACGCCACAACCGACACCGGCTCCTGTCGAACCGCCTGCAGAAACTGCGCCCGCCGAGCCGCCAGCCGCGCTGCCGTCCGCCGCGGAGTTGCCGGCAGTTCCCGTCACCGACTCGCAGCGTTCGATCTGCATGCTGCTGGAGTCGGCGGCCCGCACCCACGGCCTGCCGCTCGAGTACTTCGCCCGCGTGATCTGGCAGGAAAGCCGCTTCCGCCCCGATGCGGTCGGCCCCGTCACCCGCAGCGGCAGGCGTGCGCAGGGCATTGCGCAGTTCATGCCGGGGACCGCGGCCGAGCGGAACCTGCTCAACCCGTTCGACCCGATCCAGGCGCTGCCGAAATCGGCCGAGTTCCTGCGCGAGCTGCACGGCGAGTTCGGCAATCTCGGCCTTGCCGCGGCGGCCTACAACGCCGGCCCACGGCGGGTGCGCGAATGGCTCACCGGCACCGGCTACATGCCGTCGGAGACCCGCGCCTATGTGCAGGCGATCACCGGCGCCTCGGTCGAGCATTGGGCCAAGGCCAACGCCAATGCCAGGCCGGGCAGCGATCCCGATCGCAGCCAGCATTCGGGGCCGGGGTGCGGCCAGCTCATGGCGATGCTCAGGCGGGCGCCGAGTCCCTTCATGGTGGCGCTCGAACATCGCGTGGTGCTCGGCGTGATGCGTCCCTGGGGCGTGATCGTCGGCGCCGACAATTCGCGCGACCGCATGCTCGTCCGCTATGCCGAGTTGCAGCGCCGGCACTCCGGCGCGCTGGAGGGCCGCGATCCGATCCTGCTCGATCGCAGGCGCGGCCCGCTGCCGCGCTATCAGGTCAGGATCGGCACCGACACCCGCACTGAGGCCAACGCGCTCTGCGACCGCATCCACAAGAGCGGCGGCGACTGCGTGGTGCTGCGCAACCCGCGCACGTAGTGACGGGATGCGCGGTCGCGCGGCAACCTGGAGTCAACCGTCGGATCCGTCGTCATCAATTCGGCTTGGCAGTGAGCTCCTGGACGAACGGGCCAAGCCGTGCATTGTCGGATGCGAGCGACTGCCTGAACTCGTCCGGCGTGCCGGTTGCGATTTCGACGCCGAGTTGCTTGAATCGCTCGCCGAGTTCGGGCGCGTTGGCGGCCTTCACGAAAATGCCGTTCAGCGCCTGCACCGTCGCCGCGTCGGTGCCGGCCGGCGCAACGATCCCGAACCACAGGTCGACGTCCACCTCCGGATGGCCGAGCTCTGCCATCGACGGAATGTCCGGATAGGCCTTCAGCCGCTTTTGGCCAGCGGCGGCGAGCAGCCGCACCTTGCCGTCGGTGACCGTGCCGCCGAGCGAAGGAATGCTGGCGAACACAAAATCGAGCCGCGCGCCGAGCACGTCGTTCATCGCGCCGGCCATGCCGCGATAGGGGATGTGCGTCATCGGCACGCCGGAGGACTTCGCGAGCAGCGCTCCGGTGATATGCGGAGCCGAGCCGATCCCCGCCGAGCCGTAGCTCAGGCCGCCGGGCTTGGTGCGAGCAAGCTGCAGCAGATCGGCGAGCGAGCGGACCGGCAACCCGTCCGGCACCGCAAGCAGCGTCGGCACCCGCACCAGCATGGCGATGGGCTGGAAATCCTTCACCGGGTCATAGGGAATGTTCGCGGTCGTGTGCGGGTTGAGCACGTGCGTGCTGCTGGACACTTCGGCGAGCGTGTAGCCGTCCGGTTGCGCCTCCTTGACCGCCATGACGCCGATCGAGCCGCCGGCGCCGGTCTTGTTCTCCACCACGATGGTCAGCCCGCCGCTGTCGGCGATCTGCTTGCCGATCACCCGGATGATGACGTCCATTGCGCCGCCGGCTTCGAATGGCACAATCACCCGGATCGGCTTCGATGGGAATGTCTGAGCCGAGGCGGCCATGCCGGGCAGCAGTAGGAACACCGCGATTGTAGCGATCGCAAAGTGCTTTTTCATGTGCATTCCTCCCCGCAGGGGTTTAGCAGGCCGGCGCACAACTCTCCACGGGTCAACGCGGCGGTCAGATGGCGCCGATCAGTTGAGCCACCAGGCGCGTTGCGTCCGGCGGGTCTGCGTTGCCGCGCCAGGCGACGTGCTGGTCCGGGCGCACGATCGCAAGGTCGCGGCCGTAGAGATCGCGCGCCGCCGGAGCTCATGACGTCGAGCAGCGCCACCGGCACGCCGCGCGCACGGAACGCGGCGACGCAGCCCGTCGGCCGATGGCGCATGCGGGCTGAGGCGAAGCACGGTGAAGCCCGGTCCAAGACGGTCGAACAGCGAGTCGCCGATTTCGCGGCCGGTCCCGAGCCAGACGTGCGGGGCCCGGCCGCCCGGCGCGGCATTCGGCCGGTAGGTCACGAGGTCGTCGGTCGGCGCCGGCCCGTCCGGGACGACGATCGGCGAGCCGTCGTAGCGGGCGCCAAGCTGCACGCCGAGACGAGGCGAATTCCTCGCTGCCGCCGCTGAGGTAGTCAGCGGCCTCGCGGCGCGCCGCCTGTCCGGCGACCGTGTCGTCGCCGATCTCGGGGCGCACCGGCGTCTTGCCGACGTTGCGGGCGAGCGCCTTGGCCGCGTCCGTGTTGCGCAACGCGATCGGACGGCGTTCGGTCTCGTAGCTCGGCAGGAGCCGCGGCCCGCCCCAGCCCTGCACCATGGCGGCGAGCTTCCAGCCGAGATTGGCGGCGTCATCGATGCCGGTGTTCATGCCGAAGCCGCCGGTCGGCGTGAACAGATGCACCGCATCGCCCGCCATCCACACCCGGCCTGCGCCGAAGCGCTCGGTGACGAACGCCTGGCCTGCGGTCCAGGTCTCGTGCGCGATGTATTCGACGCCGATGTCGGCGCCGACGCTGGCGCGGAACGCGGCTGCGATCGTGTCCTCGTCGGGGCGCTGATCCGGCCGGTCCAGCCGGGTGTTGAACAGAAACTCGCTCTTGCCGTCGACCGCGACGATGTTGCTGCGGACGTGATGGTTGACCACCCAGTATTGCCAGCAACGGTCGCGCGCGGCGTCGGGCAGTCCAGGCGCGCGCACGTAGGTCGAAACCATCGGGCCGCCGAGATAGGGCTGCAGCGTCGGCGTCTCGCCTTGATAGCGCGATCGCCGAGCTGCGCTCGCACGATGCCATGGCCGCCGTCGCAGCCGGCGAGGTAAGCGCCATGCAGCGTTTCGCGCCGGCCGGTTGCGACCTCTTCGATCTCGGCGGTGACGCCGTCGGCCTGCTCGCTCCAGGCAGGTGCAGGTCCAGCCGTAGCGGCTGTCGATCGCCGGGCAGCCCTTCACCTGCTCGAAC
This sequence comes from uncultured Alphaproteobacteria bacterium, assembly GCA_963821555.1. Lineage (GTDB taxonomy): Bacteria > Pseudomonadota > Alphaproteobacteria > Rhizobiales > Xanthobacteraceae > Z2-YC6860. The sequence continues at coordinate 127,744 of CAWGEM010000003.1, forward strand.
AGCGCGGCCTCCACGTGCATCTGGTTGCAGCGGAAGATCGGCTCGACGACCTGATCGTCGGCCGGCGCGTTGCGGCACGCGCGGCGAGCTTGTCGCGCTCGGACGGCATGGGATGCGGGCGAGTTCGAAGCCCGCGAGGCAGGTGTAGTAGGCGACGTCGGTCGTCAGGTCGTGTGGCAGGCCGAGCCTGCGGATGCGCTCGACGAAGCCGAGCCGCCGGTAGTGCTCCATGGTGCGGGAATTCTGCGTCGACCCCTTGGGATGGCTGCGCGGCCGCGGCTCGCGAGTTGACCAGCATGCTGCGCACGCCGAGCGCAGCGAGGTTGAGCGCCAGCACCATGCCGACCGGCCCGCCGCCGATGATGATCACGCGATCGGAGCTCATGTCGTGCGCGGCGATGCTATTGCTTGGGGATGCCGGCGTCGTCGACGGTCTTGGTCCAGATCGCAAGCTCGCGCGCCACGCGATCGCGCATCTCCTGCGGCGTGCCGGCGGCGAGGTCGCCGCCGAGCGCCGCAAGCCGCGCGCGCACCTCCGGCACGGCGACGGCCTTGCGCAGCTCGGCGTTCAGCCGTTCGACGATCGGGCTTCGGCGTTCCCGCCGGGCCGGCGAGCGCGAACCAGGAGCGCACGTCGTAGTTCGCGATGCCGAGCGCCTGCTCGACGGTCGGCGACATCGGGCACGCTTGCGGAGCGGGTGTTGCCCGCGATCGCGAGCGCGCGCAGCTTCCCGGCCTTGATGTGCTCGGCCGCAAGCGTCGGCGTCGCGAGGCCGAACTGGACTTCGCTCGCGAGCAGCGCGGTGACCACCGGCGCGTCGCCGCGATAGGGCACGTGCAGGAACTTGGTGCCGGTCCGGCTGGCCAGCAGCTCGAGGCCGAGATGATGCGTCGAGCCCGGTCCGGCGCTGCCGAAGGTGACGGTGCCGGGCGCGGCCTTCGCCTTGGCGACGATGTCGGCGAGCGAGCGGAATTCCGAATTCGCCGGCACCACCACGAAGAACGGAATGGTGACGATGTTGGAGATCCACTCGAAGCTGTCGACGGTGTCGAACGGCAGCGACTTGAAGATCGCGCCGAAGATCGCATGGCCGCCGGGCGTCACCAGCAGCGTGTAGCCGTCGGGCGCGCTGCGCGCGACCTCGGCCGCGCCGAGCGTGCCGGCGGCGCCCGGCTTGTTCTCGATCACCATGGTCTGGCCGAGTCCCTTGGACATTTCCTGCGACGACCACGCGGGCCGCGGTGTCGGTGCCGCCGCCGGGCGGAAAGCCGACCACCACCTTGATCGACCGGTTCGGATAGTCCTGCGCGTGGCCGTGGCCCGGGCAGCGCCAGCAGCAGCCAAACCCAGAGCAGTCCCATCCTGCGCGCATCGTCGTCCTCCCGTGCATTCGGCGTTTCGCACAGCATAGGCGAACAGCTTGGGTTCTGTCGATTTGCCCGATAGTGTCGCCGCGACGTCATCGCAGCAAGGACAGCCGCCCATGGACCTGCAATTGCGCGGCCGCCGCGCGCTCATCGACCGGATCGTCGAAAGGCATCGGGCTCGCGATCGCGCGAGCGCTCGCGGCCGAGGGCTGCGACGTGCAGCTCGTGGCGCGCACCAAGTCCGAGCTCGACAAGGCGGCGGCGCAGATCAAGGCCGACTACGGCGTCGAGGCGGTCGGGCATGCCGCCGACCTGAGCATCGGCGCCAACGTCAAGGCGGTGGCGGCGGCCTGCGGCGAGGTCGACATCCTGGTGAACAGCGCGGGCGCGGTGCCGCGCGGCACGCTGCTGGAGATCGACGAGGAGCGCTGGCGCAAGGCCTGGGACCTGAAGCTGTTCGGCGCGATCAACCTGACGCGCGAAATCTACGGCCCGATGTGCGAGCGCGGCCGCGGCGTGATCGTCAACATCGCCGGCATGGCCGGCGAGCGGCCGGACGCCTACTACATCGCCGGCAGCTGCGCGAACGCGACGCTGATCATGTTCTCGCGCTCGCTCGGCGGCGACAGCATCCGCCACGGCGTGCGGGTGCTCGCGGTCAATCCCGGGCCGGTCGAGACCGAGATGCACATCAACAACACCAGGCGGCTGGCCAAGGAGCGCTTCGGCGACGAGAACCGCTGGCGCGACATCATGGCGCGGCCTGCCGATGAAGCGCGCGGCGCCACCGGACGAGGTGTCGGCGATGGTGGCGTTCCTCGCCTCCGATCACTGCTCCTACATCAGCGGCAGCTCGATCCTGATCGACGGCGGGCTGCTGACGGATTCCGCGATCGGCGTGCGGCGGGGGTAGGGCATAGGCTTGGCAGCGGGCTCTCACCTCCCTGAAGGGGGAGGGTGAAGCCGCGGAGTGGTCCAGCCGAGGCTACGCCACCTTGGCGAGCTTCTGGCCGTTGAGCGGAAGCTTGAACAGCTTGACCGCGTTGCCGCCGAGGATGTCGCGCTTGGCCTTCTCCTTGAGGAACGGCAGGTCGTAGATCGTCGACGGCAGGTCGAAGTCCCAGTGCGGATAGTCCGACGAATAGAGCAGCTGGCGTCTCCGCCTTGATGCACTTGAAGGTCGCTTCCAGCAGGCTCATGTCGCGCGGGATTTCCATCGGCTGCGACGTGTAGAACATGTCGGTGATGTACTCGCCCGGCAGCTTCTTCAGGCCCGGGCACTCCGACGAGCGCATCAGGTACTCGTTGTCGAGCCGCTGGATCATGAACGGCAGCCACGCGAGCCCGCTCTCGATCCAGATCACCTTGAGCTTGGGGAAGCGCTCGGGCAGCGCGTTCAGCACCCAGTTGGTCATGTGCACCATGTTGTACCAGACGAAGCCCAGCGCATGGACCGAGATGAACTTGTTCATCATGCGTCATCGATTGTTCGTTCCAGTTGTAGCCGGCGTGGAACGCGAGCGGCAGGCCGAGCTCCTCGATCAGCGAATAGATCTTCATGTAGCTGTTGTGGTGCACCGGCCGGTAGCGCACCGAGGTCACCATGAAGCCCGCGACGCCCTTCTTGCCGGCGAACTCCTTGACCATCCGGTAGCTCGCGTCGGGATCGTTGAACGGCAGGTAGATCATCGAGCAGATGCGGCTCTCCTCGGCCAGCACGCGCTCGCAGAGCCAGCGGTTGTAGGCCTGCGACAGCGCGACCTCGGCCTCGACCTGCGGGTGCAGGCCGAGCTGCAGCATCGGCGAGGGGAACAGCACCGCGATATCGACGCCCATCGCGTCCATCCAGCGCCGCGTCAGCGACACGTCGCGATGCACGCCGGGCTCCGGCTTCTCGATCCGGCGCAGCGGATAGCGCGTGGCGCGGCCGCCCATGTCCTGGTAGCCGACGCCGCCCGGCATCACGCCGACGCCCTTGGAGTTGCCGGAGTTCGCCATCTGGGCGAGCTGCTTCATCACCGGGTCGGTCATGTACTCCAGGATTTCGTTGAACGACTCGAGCTCGTAGTGGTGCGAGTCGACGTCGACGATCGGGAATTTGTCGTAGCCGCGCTGCTTGGCCTGCCGCGACGCGTGCGCGAGCATCTTGCCGGAGTCGAACTCGTCGACCTTCATGCGGCGGTCGTTGCTGAGCGGGAGGTCCATGGTGTCGTGTTCCTTGTGCGTGTTAGCGGACGGCCCGCAACATCTCCGCGGTCATTCCGGGGCGCGAGCGCAGCGCGCGAGCCCGGAAGCCAGACGCAGTGCCTGCGGTCCTGGATTCCGGGTTCGCGCCTTCGGCGCGCCCCGGAATGACATGGAGAGGTCTTTCAGATCGCGACGTAGATGTCGTCGCCGCGGCGGACGACGTTGTATTTCTTCAGGCGCAGCCGCCGGTCGGCGGCGCATTCGCCGGTCTTGATGTCGTATTCGTAGCCGTGCCAGGGGCAGACGAAGTTCACCTGCGTGTCGGAGAACTTCTGGCCGACCCAGGTCTTGTCCGGGCCGATCACGTCCTCGACCTGGTGCATGATCAGGCCCTCGCAGGCCGGCCCGCCCTGATGCAGGCACAGGTTCGAGTAGGCGTAGAACTGGCCCTCCCAGTGGAACACGCCGATGTCGTGCGCGCCGTGCTGCACGATGCGCCGCTCGCCGTCGGGGAACTCCGACAACCTTGGCGACAAAGACTTCAGCCATTTCCGTCATCCCTGCTGCGTCCAGCGATCTTGTAGCCCCTCGGCGGGTTTTGAAAAAGCCCTTGCAGACGTACCAGGGGCGGCGCAACGCAGCCATGTGGAACGCCGGCAATCTTCCGTATAGTCGGGCCAGGCAAAAACAGGCAGGACCTTGAGCGTGACCAGCATTCGGCGTGTCGCGCTTGTCGGCGCGGGCCTCGGCGGATTGTCCGCAGCCGTCGCGCTGCGTCAGCAGGGCTTCGAGGTCGACGTCTTCGAACAGGCGCCCGAGCTCGGTGAGTTCGGGGCAGGCATCAACATCAGCCCGAATGCCGTGCGGGTGTTCGAGGCACTCGGGCTGCTGCCGCAGCTCCATTCTGCGAGCTTCCAGCCGACCGGCATCGCGTGGCGCGACTGGACCGAAGGCCGCCTGCAAAGGATGCTGCCGGTCAACACGCTCGAAGGACGAACGCTACTACGTCGATCCATCGGAGCGACCTGCACCGCATCCTGGCGCAGGCCGCCGACGCGCGTTTACATCTGAACAAGCGCTGCGCGGCGGTGGAGCTGCGCGACCGCTCGGTCGGGCTGTCGTTTGCCGACGGAACGTCTCATGAAGCCGAAGTCGTGATCGGCTGCGACGGCATCCGCTCGGCGGTCCGCAAGTCCGTGTTCGGCGGCGAAGGACCGCGCCATGTCGGTACCGTGTGCTGGCGAAGCCTGGTGCCGGCCGAAGCGTTACCGCCCGATCACCAGGACGGCAACGTGACGCAATGGGGCGGCGAGGGCGGCTTTGTCATCAGCTACTACGTGCGCCAGGGACAGTTTGTGAACATCGTGGCGGTGCGCAGGAATGCCGACTGGGTCGATGAAATCTTGGTCGGTTCCGAGCACCAATGAGGAGCTGGTGCAGGCGTTTCGCGGATGTCGGTCCCCATGTCGGGGAATTGCTGCGGCAGGCGAAGCAATGCACCAAATGGGGCCAGTTCACCGGCGAGCACGCGGTGCAATGGACCAAAGGCCGGGTCACTTTGCTGGGCGACGCCGCGCACGCCATGCTGGCAACCTTCGGACAAGGCGCGGCGATGGCGTTCGAAGATAGCTATGTGCTGTCGCAGTGGCTCGGCGCCCATCGCGACGATCCGGCGGGTGCGCTCGCCGGCTACGAGGCGGTGCGCAAACCGCGGGCGAGCCGGGTGCAGAGCCTGTCGCGGACAGAGGTGGCGTTCAAGAACATCAGCACGCCGCTGCGGCGGCTGAAGCGGGACCTGACCTATCTCGCGCGGTTCGGCTCGACGCACGCGTCGGCCTATCGATGGATATTCGACTACGATCCAGTGACGCAGTGGCATTGACGCGGCGCGCGAGCGGACGCGCGCTGTGAAGGTCGCCGCCGGCGCGCTTGGCCGCGGCGGCCTTTCTGGGACGTTTTTTACAAGGCTTTTGGCACCGGCAGCGGCGTCACCAGTATGCCCCGGTAGCCCTTGGCCCGCAACTTGGGAGCCAGTTCGTCGGCGATGTGCCAGGAAAAGATGATCGCGCACTCCGGCTGGTCCGCGAACATGCGGCTTTCCTCGACCACCGGGATCAGCGTGCCGGGCATGCACTTGCCGATCTTGAGCGAGCCCTCGATCTCGCAGACGTAGTCGATGATCGCCTCGTCGAGGCCGACGTAGTTCACGAGCGTCGAGGCGCGCGACGGCGCGCTGATGCCGACGATGCGGCCGCCCTTCTCCTTGACGTCGCGCATCAGCGCGTGCAGCCGCAGCTTCGACAGCATCACGTCGTTGCGGAATCTGGCGAGCCGCTGGCGCATGGCGTCGCCGACGCGGCTCGGCGTCGAGCATCTGCTGCACGCTCGGCTGCACCGGCCGGGTGCCCTTGCGCGCGGCATAGACCCGGATCGAGCCGCCGTGGCTCGGGAATCGGGCGGGCGTGGAACACCTCGAGGCCGTGCATCTCCAGCAGGTGCCTTGAGGCTGCCGACCGAGTAGTAGCGCAGGTGCTCGTGATAGATCGTGTCGTACTGCAGGTCGTCGAGCAGGCCGATCAGGTAGTGCGATTCCGAGATGAACACGCCGTCGGGCGCGAGCATTTCGAGGATGCCGTCGACGATCGCGTGCACGTCCTCGATATGCGCGAAGCAATTGGCGGCGGTGACCACCTTGGCCGGCGCCGTGCTTGGCTTTGACCTCGCGCGCCACCTCCTGCTGAAATAGCGCTGCAGTGGTCGGGATGCCGCGCGCGTTGGCAATCTTGGCCACGTCGGTCGGCTCGATGCCGAGGATGCGGTGGCCGCCGTTCTGGAAGTTGCCGATCAGCGTGCCGTCGTTTGAGCCGATGTCGATGACGAGATCGTCCTTGGTCAGCCCCAGCAGCTTCGGAGCTTTCGGCGTAAAGCTCGGCGAAGTTGTCGCGCAGCACCTTGCGTCATGCCGCTGGTGTAGGGATATTCCGGCGGGAAGATGATCACCGGATCGACCGCAAGCCCGAGCTGCACCAGCTCGCAGTGGTCGCAATAGAGCAGGTGGTCGGGAACCAGGGCAGCTGCCGCGGCACCTCGCCGACCGGCAACCATCTGGTTCACCGGCGGCATGTAGCCGAGCGACAGCACGGTCTCGAGCCGTTCGTTGCCGCAGATCTGGCAGCACTCGACCGGGACGCTGGCGCCGGTGCCGGCGGCGCGGGCGACTTTCTTGGGGAAGGGCAAAGAGTTTCTCCGGAGCTGGCGCTTGCTCCGTTACCCTCTCCCCTTGTGGGAGAGGGTGGCGAGCGCGAAGCGCGAGCCGGGTGAGGGGTTGCTCGCGGCCAAAACCCCTCACCCGGTTCCTCGCTTCGCTCGGAACCACCCTCTCCCGCAAGGGGAGAGGGTACGGAGTGCGCTGGACCAGAGGTGCATCAAATCAGGCTTGCGGCGCAAGGTTCTCGTTCGCCCAGTACCAGTCGATGGTCGGCGGCAGGCCCTTGGCGAGCGGCACCTGCGGCGCATAGCCGAGCGCGCGCGAGCTTGCCGATGTCGGGGCAGCGGCGCGCGGTGCCGCCGGCGGGCGCCGGCTGCGGCCGAAGCGCGATCTCGCGGCCGGCATGGGCCGCCATCAGCGTGGCCAGCGCTGCGATCGCGATCTCCTCGGTCGTGCCGACGTGATAGATGCCGAGATGCTCGCCCTTGTCGCGCATCACGCAGCACGCCGCGCACCAGATCGTCGATGTGGCAGAAGCTGCGGGTCTGGCCGCCGTCGCCCTGGATCGCAAACGGCAGCGGCCCGGTCGCGTGCTCGGCCGCCGCGCGCTTGAGCCGCAGCGCGAACTGCGGGATGACGTGCTCGAAGCCCATGTCGGGGCCGTAGACGTTGTGCGGCCGGAAGATCAGCACGCGGTCGAAGAATTTGCGGCCGTAGTTGATCGCCATCAGCTCGCTGATGATCTTGCCGCCGCCGTAGGAGTAGCGCGGGTTGGTGCGGGTCCGGCACGACCAGCGGCGCGCGTTCGTCGGTCGGAACCTGCGGCGGCGTCTGATAGACCTCCGAGCTCGAGGCCAGCACGAGCGAGCGCACGCCCGCGGCGCGGCAGGCGTCGATCACGTTGATCATGCCCTTGACGCCGACGTCGAGCACGAGTTCGGGCGCGCTGTAGAAGAATTCGGTGCCGTTGACGTAGGCGAGATGATGCACCTCGTCGACGCCGCGCGACCGCCGCCTGCGACCGCTGCGGCATCGCGGATGTCGCCGGCGACGAATTCGATGTCGCGCTCGACCTCGGTGAGCCGCCGCGGCGCGCCGCGCGAATTGTCGTCGAACACGCGCACCCGGCAGCCGTCGCGGACCAGCGCCTTCACCAGCGCCGAGCCGATGAAGCCCGAGCCGCCGGTGACGAGGATGCGCGCGGTCATGCCACCCCCGCGGAGGCCGTGTCGATGCGAGCGCCCGAGCGCATGCGAGCGGCGCACGGCGTCGAGCAGCACCTGCGCGCGATAGCCCTCGGCGAAGCTCGGCGTGTCGGCGAACGCTGCTCGATCGCGTCGAGAAAGCGGCTGGCGAGCCGCGACACCGGCGCGATCCGCGCCTCGGCCGGAAACTGCTCGATCGAGCGGATCGGCTTCGACCGCGACCGGTTCGAGCGTCTTCGCCGGGCCGGCGCGCATGGCTGAGCGACTGAAGCCGCGCATGTAGTCGGCCGTCGGGTTCGCCAGCACCAGCGTGCCGTCCTCGCCGTAGAATTCCAGCCGGTGGCCGCTGCCGAGATAGGACGCGCAGCTCATGGCGTAGCTGCCGGAGGCGCCGGACGGAAACGCGAGCGCCGACCGTAACGTCGGTCTCGAACGCGGGATCGTCGGGCAGCCCGGACAGTTGCGCCGACAGCCGCGCGATCGGCCCGCAGAACCATTCGAGATAGTGCATCGAATGGCTGGCGAGATTGCCGAGCGCGCCGCCGCCGTCGGCGCCGCTGGTCTTCCAGTTCTTGAGCCGCAGCCGGGTCGAGTCGTTCTCGACGTTCCAGGTGACTGCGACGTGGCGAAGCCGTCCGATCGCGCCTCGATCGAGCATGCGCCTTGGCGGTGCGCCAGGCCGGCACTTCGGTGAAGCTGAAGTCGATCATGGTCGGCAGCGTTGCCGGCCGCGCGCAGCATGGCGGCGGCGCCGGCGAGGTCGGCCGCCATCGGCTTTTCGGCGAACACCGGCTTGCCGAGCGCGAGCGCACGGATCGCGATCTCGGGCTGCAGCCGCGGCGGCGTCGCGATCGCGACCGCGTCGATGGTCGGCGCGCTCCACCAGCTGCGGTCCAGTCGCCGAACGCCTGCGGCACGCCGGCCTGCCGCGCGAGTGCGGCGGTGCGCGCCGCGTCGGTGCCGGCGAGCGCCACCACCTCGCAGCGCGGGTCGAGCCGGAACGCCGGCAGTAGCACCGTGCGTCCGTAGTTGCAGCCCACGATGCCGAGGCGGATCACGGCGGCTCCCTTCGCCGGCGAAGCGCGCGGCAATCTGGTCGGCGGTCCGGCGCGGGTCAAGGGATCACGTCGACAAGCCTCCGGGCGGACGATAGGTTGCGCGCGAACCAGCCCGGGCCGATCCATTGCAGACCATTTCCGAACAATCCGAGCAAGGCGGCGTCTCTGGCTGCCGGCTCGCGGCGCTCGTCCTCGTGGTCGCGGCGCTCGGACTGCCGATCAACGATCTTTTTCGCTATGCGCTGCTGGTGCTGGCGGCGGTGCCGATCTTCGCCGGCACCGTGTCGCGCGCAGCCCGGCGCGCTGGCTCGCGGCGTTGGCCGTGGTCGAAATCGTGCTGGTCTTGCAGATGATTTGGCCCGCGCCGCGGATCGACGAGGGCCACAACGTCTTCATCGTCGACGGCGCCGACGGCGGCGCGCTGGAGCGCGGCCTGCCGGCGGACGCCTACCGGCTGATGGCGGCCGAATTCGACGCGCGCTATCCGCCGGACCGCCGCTGCGACCCGAAGCATCGGCGGTTGCTGGCGCGGCCGGCCGTTCCCGACCGCGCCTACGCATTTTCCGCCGACGGCATCTACGACGGGCCGGAGTTTTCGCGCCGCGTGAGCCACATCGATTTCTCCGATCCGGTGTGGCCCCGTCTCGGCTTCATCAACGACCTCAACTACAACTGGATCGGCACAAGCGACATCGCAGCGCGGCAGGCGCGAGCGGCGCTTGTGGCAGCGTGCTGCATCCCTGGCAGCTCACCATGCCGTACTTCGTGATGTACCGCTTCCCGGCCGCATTTCGTCGGCAGCCGGCTGTGCTGGCAGGGCGAAGTGCTGTGGCAGGGCGACGGACGGGCAGTTTACGCCCTGGCGCCACGCCGAGTTCGCCTGCCGGCCGATCGAAACGCAGCGATGTCGGCCGCATGATCTTCGGCGTTTCGATTGCAACCCCGCTCGCGATCAGCTTCGAGCCGACTCCGAGCATCCAGCTTCGCCGGCTGTTCGAGCCCGGACTGGCGTCTGCTCGGCGCTTGCCGCGGTGCTCGCTCCTCCTGGTGCGCTGGCGCGGCGGCAATTGACGTTGCCGTTCGTTCTGATCGGGCTGACGCTCGTAGTCGTGCTCCTCAACGATGCAAGCTTCATCGGCGGCGTTCGTCCGTTCGACGGCGGCGACGATGGCCTGTTCTACGAAGGCATGGGACGGCGCATCGCGCAGCATCGTGCTGGCCGGCGACTTTGCGCGGGCGCTCGAGGGCGGCGAGAAGGTCTTCTACTACGGCGGGCCGGGCCTGCGCTATTTGCGCGCGCTCGAGCATGTTCGTGTTCGGCGACAGCTTCTACGGCTACCTGTCGCTCATGCTGGTGCTGCCGTTCGTCGTGTTCGCGGCGTTCGGGCGCTTCTTCAGCCGGCGCGCGGCGCTCGGGCTGACGCTCGTGTTCGTCGCCATCCCGATCGGCGCGGTGTTCGGCACGACGCTTCTTCCAGTACGTCAAATGGGCGGCGCGCGGCTTTGCCGATCCGGCGGCGGCGACCGCGTTCCTTGCGGGCTTCGTGCTGCCTGCTCGGCCGCATCGGGCGCGGCGCGCGACCGGGCTTTGCGCCGGCGCCTCGGCGCCGGCCTCCTGTTTGCGCTGGCGCTGTTCGTGCGCCCCAATCTGGCGCCCGGCGCAGGCGTGCTGCTCGGCGGCGCCGGCCTCGCGGCGCTGTGGCAGGGCGACATGGCGCCGCGTCGCCGGCCTGTGCCTCGGCTTCCTGCCGGTGCTCGGCATGGCGCTGCACAACTGGGTACTTCGGCGGCGTGTTCGTGCTGTTCAGCGCCAACGCCACGATCGCCGCGGCGCTGCCGATGCCGCCATCGGCCTATGTCGCGGCGCTCGGCGAACTGCTGCGCTTCGATTTCGCCGGCGGAGCATCGTGCGGCGTGGCCTGCTGCAATGGGCGCGCTGGCTCGCCGGACCGTCGGAATCCTTCGTGATGGTGCCGCTGCACGCCGCGGCGGTCGCGGTGCTGCTGCGCGTCGCATTCAGCCGCCGCTTCGATCCGTGGCTGCGGCTGACCGCCTGGGCCGCGCATCGCGCAGCATCCGGTCGCCTGGTTCTATCTGTCGTCCGACCGCTACTACTATCTGACATGGTTCCTGACGCTGCTGGTGTGCGCGGTCTGGCTGCGCGACGAAGGGCTGCCATGCTGCGCGGCGCCGTTGGCCCGGCGCGATGGACCGTCTGCGATCGACAGTCCGCCGGCAGCGCGGCTCGACGCATACTCGACGGGCTACGCCGTCCTGACCGGCGGTCGACCGGCCCGCAACGCCGCGCTGACGTCAGCGCGGCAGCGCGAGGAAGCCGTGCAGCTCGGCGAGCATCAGCGCGCCGATGTGCAATCTGCTGGACGAACTCGCCGCGCCGGATCATGTCCGCGACCAGTCCTGCCGGCGTCATCAGCGTGACCGTCAGCCCGAGCTCGGGCACGAAATCGGCCGTCGCGCTCGCCGGTCTCGACAAAGAACGAATGGATGCGGTTGCTCAGCCGTCCGGTGCAGGCCGCCGTCGCGCCGAGCGCATGGACTGGCGCGCGCCGGATAGCCGGTTTCCTCCAGCAGTTCGCGGCGCGCAGCCCTCGGCCGGCTCCTCGCCGCGATCGACCAGGCCGGCCGGCAGCTCCCAGGTGAAGCATTCCAGCGCCGGCCGGTATTGCCGCACGAGCGGAATGCGTCCGTCCGGCGTGCGCGCGACGATCGCGAGATAATCCTGCTGACCGACCGCAGTGATAGATTTCCGGCGGCGCGCCGGGCGAGAACTCGACCTCGCGCGCGATCACCTCCATCCACGGCGAGATCGTGGTGATGCGACGCGACTTGATCTTCGGCCATTCCTCGGCCATGCGAAGCGATCCGTTCAAGTGCGCGCCGGCTTCAGCGTGACCGTGCTCGGCGGCCGCCGCAGCACGGTCGTGGCGAAGGCGTAAGCAGTACCAGCGCAGATAGGCCGGCAGCCACTTCAGCACCCGGAACCGGCTCTGGCCCGCCTTGCGCTCGAACCAGAGCGCCGGCACCTCGCCGATGCGCCAGCCGCAGCCGATGCGCTTTCACCAGCAGTTCGATGCTGTAGCAGAAACCTTGCGTCGACTCGACCTCGATCCGGTCGACGACCCGGCGCGAGAACAGCCGGAAGCCGCTGCTCGGATCGTGCGTCGGCAGTCGCGCGAAGTGGTGCAGCGTGAACGCGCCGGTGCGCACCAGCACCGCCTTGAGCCACGGGCAGCCCTGCATGGTGCCGCCCGGCATGAAGCGGCTGGCGCAGACGATGTCGCAGCCGTTGCTTTGCCAGAGCCACCATGCGGTCGAGGATGCCGGCGTTGAAGTCGTCGTCGGCGGGATAGACCACGATCAGCGGCGCCGTGCTCGCGGCGAAACCCGCCATCACGGCGGCATGCGGCGCCGCGCCCCTGGTTGCGCACGAATTCGACCGGCAGGCCCGCGTGCGCATCCGGATTGTCGCGAACGGCGGGCAGCGTGTCGTCGTCCGTCGCGGTCGTAGCAGATCAGGACGCGCGCCGGCGTCTTCAGCTCACGCGCGAGTGCGCGCGAGCGTCGGCGAGGATGTTTCGGCCTCGTTGTAGACCGGGATGACGATGTCGAGCTCGCGGCCATCGCATCGCTCAGGAAATGACGTTGGCGTTCTCCAGCAATCCCCACACGTCGACCACCGGCTTACCCTTGAGATCGACGCTCTTGTAACTGCGGTGCGGGGCGCAGAGCACAAGAAGGTCGCTGCGCGCGATCACCTCGTCGAGCGGCAGAGGTCGGGATCGGTCGTGACCAGCGGATCGGTCGTCAGGACCGCGTGCGCCAAGCCCGATCAGCGCCTTTTTGAACTTGTAGCTCAGCGAAGCGCGCGGATCGTCGCTGTCGGCCTTGAACGCCATGCCGAGCAGTCCAACCGTCATCTTGCTGAGATCGTAGCGCTGGCGGAGGTCGCCGATGATGTGCAGCGGCAGACCCTCGTTGACCATGATGGCGGCGTTGCCGAGCGCGAATTCGTTGCGGGCAAAGGCGAGGAGCTGCATCGTGTCCTTGACGAGGCAGGGGCCCGCGGCGAAACCCGGGCGTCGGGATGTTCCTGGCGCGCGGATAGTTGTGCTTCATCGCCTCCAGGATGCGGCTGTAGTCGAGGCCGGCCGATTTGGCGATCAGATAGAACTGGTTGGTGACGGCGAATTCGATGTAGCGGTAGGCGTTGTTGAACAGCTTGGCGAACTCGGCCTCGATCGGCTTCAGCGTCACAAGCTCCGGCGCGATCATGCCGAAACAGCGCCGCTGCCTCTGCCTCGGCTTCCGGCGTGGTGCCGCTGACGATCTGCGGCATGCGGCGCAGTTCCTCGATGCCGTAGCCCTGCGCGATGCGCTCCGGGCAGAACGCGACCTTGAGATTGCGGCCTTGAGCCGCTTGAGATGCGTTGTCGATCCAGTCGGTGGTGCCGGGATAAAGCGTCGAGCGCAGCACCAGCAGCTGCCCGTCGCGCAGGTGCGGCAGCAGCGGGTCGACGCAATCCTGGATGACGTTGCGTACCGGGTTGAGGAACTCGTCGACCGGCGTGCCGATGGTGACGATCACCGGCCCGCTGCATCGAAATCTCGCTCGGCTTGCTGGTGAAGAACAGCCGCTGATCGGCCAGCGCCTGGGTCAGCAGTTCGTCGGCGCCGTGCTCGAGAAACGGCAGACGACCGGCCTTGAGCGTGTCGAGACCGTCGTCATTGATGTCGTTGACGTTGACTGTCAGACCCTTGGCCGCAAACGACAGCACCAGCGGGATGCCGACATGACCGGCGCCGCCGACGACGGTCAGATCAGCGGTCTGCGCACTGCTCGCGCGGTCGCGAACCGGCAGAGTCTGCGACGCTCATGGCTTCTCTCCGAACGTCAGCACGAAGGCGCGGAACGGCCCCATGAAGGAAGGGCTGAACAGCACGCTGTCGATGGCATTATAGACCGGTAGAAGCCAGCGCACCGAGGACGACGCAATGTAGCGATAGCGCAAGCCCGAGACGATACTCGGTGCCGACCCGGAAGCCTGCCTGCCTGAACGTCGCCGCGACCTCTCGCGCGAGCACCGGGCGCTCGTTCTCGGTTACCCCGACCGAGCTGTAAAACGGCGAGGACCGGTCGCGGTAGAGCCCACATGAACGGATTCATGCGGTTGGGATCGAATGCCACGAAACGCCCGCCCGGCCGCAGCACGCGGAATACTTCGGCAGCGCAGCGCGACGGATCGGGCAGGTGGTGGACGATGCCACTGAACACCACGGCATCGAGGCTCTGCGTCGGGAAACGGCAGATGCTCGACGTCGCCTTCGACGAAGGTCGACGTCCGGAAACATCCGACGCGCCATGCTCGATCAGCTTCGGGCTGAGGTCGAGGCCGGTCGCGATGCAGCCTTGCTCGCCGCAGCAGATCGGTGAATACGCCGGAACCGCAGCCCAGGTCGGCCACTCGCTCGCCGAGCTTTGAGCTTGCCCAGCCGCGACGATTGCCTCGATCAGGCGCGCATTGCTTGCCGGACGTGAACACGTCATAGGCATCGACCGCCGCATGGCTGTCGAAAAATTCGATTTCCTTCCGCTTGTCCTGGGCTGTGCTTTCGGTTGCGACGGTCATGGCGGGGTGGCTAGCATGAAGGTGGCTGCAGGGGCAACGTTCGGCGGGAGTGAGGTCAGCGCGGCCAGACCTGGAGTTGCGTCGCCCAGAGCGTCTCGGCGTTCTTGTAGTCCCCGCGCGACAGCGCGCGCTCGAGCCAGCAGTACAGCACGATGAAGAAATAGCGCGAACCCATCTCCTTGATCTTGAACTTCGACACGCCCTCTTTGCGGTTGTGCCAAGTGATAGGGACTGTGGCGTAGCGGAACCCGCGACCTACGGCCTTGAGCGGTAGTTCCACCGTCAGGTTGAAATGAACCGCGAGCAGCGGCTGAATGCCGGCGATCACGCGGCGCCGGTACAGCTTGAAGGCGTTGGAGATGTCGTTGCACTCCAGGCGGAACAGGTACTGGATGAACTTGTTGCCCAGCCGGTTCAGGATCAGCTTGAGCCAGGGGTAGTCGTGGGCCTTGCCACCGCGGATGAAGCGCGATCCAAACACGCAGTCGTAACCTTCCTGGAGCACGCGGTAGCACGCGACCACGTCAGTCGCCTGGTCGGACCCATCGGCCATGACGATCGCTACGGTATCACCCCGGAAGGACGCAAGCCCACGCCGCACGGCAAAGCCAAAGCCGTTCGGTGGTGCATTGTCGATGACGCGCAAGGTCGGGTGCGACACCTGGAGCGTCGCCAGAATTGCGCCGGTCCGATCGGTGCTGTTGTCGTTCACCACCAGGATTTCATGCCGCACGCCGCCGGCGTTGAGACACTCAACCAGGGCCAGCACCGTCTGCTCGATGTGGCCTTCCTCGTTGTACGCCGGGATCACGACCGAGAGCATTCCCGGAACGCCGGCCGCTTCCCATTCCGCCAAAGTCTGCACTTCCAGCGGCATCGGGCGAACTCCTTTGCCTTACGAGGCGCGTTTCAGACGGAAGCGCAGCCCCTCGACGATCTCCGCGATCGTGCTGTCGATATCGTAGGTCTGCTTCCAACCTGGGTAATGCTCTTCGAACTTGCGGATGTCGCTGACCCACCAGATGTGGTCGCCGATGCGATTGGTCTCGCTGTACGACCAGTTCATCTTGTTGCCGGTCAGCTCGCTCGCAGATGTCGATGGCTTCGAGCATCGAGCAGTTGGCGTGGCGGCCGCCGCCGATGTTGTAGACTTCGCCGGCGCGCGGCTTCTGGAAGAACTCGCCAGAAGCCGCTGCACGAGATCGGTCGCAGTGGATGTTGTCGCGGACCTGCTTGCCCTTGTAGCCGAAGACGGTGTAGGGCTTGCCGGTCAGCGCGCACTTCACAAGATAGGCGAGGAAGCCGTGCAGCTCCGCGCCCGAGTGGCCGGGGCCGGTCAGGCAGCCGCCGCGGAAGCAGGCGGTCTTCATGCCGAAGTAGCGGCCGTACTCCTGGACCATCAGATCGGCCGCGACTTTCGAGGCGCCGAACAAGCTGTGCAGCGTGTGGTCGATGCTCATGCTTTCTCGGATGCCGTGCGCGCTATAGGGATGGCTCGGGTCCACCTCCCAGCGTTGCTCCAGCTCGACCAGCGGCAGGCGATTGGGCGTGTCGCCATAGACTTTGTTGGTGCTGGTGAAGATGAATACCGCCTCGGGACAGTGCCGGCGGGTGAACTCAAGCAGGTTTAGCGTGCCGTTGGCGTTGATCGTGAAGTCGACGAATGGCTCACGCGCGGCCCAGTCATGGGAAGGCTGCGCTGCGGTGTGGAGCACCAGCACGATCTCCTTGCCGTTCTTTCGAAACAGCGGCTCGAGCTGCTCCTGGTCGCGGATGTCGACATCGGCGTGGGCGTAGCCGCGGACGGTTTCGGACAGGGTCTTGCGGTTCCAGGCCGTGCTGGCGTCCGGGCCGAAGAAATAACTGCGCATGTCGTTGTCGATGCCGATAACGTCGAGGCCGTTGCGCGAAAAGATGCGGCACGCGTCGCTGCCGATAAGGCCAGCCGATCCGGTAACCAGTGCAATCGACATGATGCTCCTTAAGCTTGCCTATCCCAAGATGGGCTGAAGCGTCGCGCGGTTCGCCGCGAGCCACGCGAATATGTCGTCGAGCAATTGCGTGAGGGCGACCTGCGGCGCCCAGCCGGTCGCGCGCGAGATCGCGGTATTGTCCGTCACGTAGTATGGGACGTCGGTGGGGTGGGTGGCGGGCTTGCTGCCGATTTCGGTCGAGCGACCCGCGCGTTCGCGGCAGAGCCCCGCCAGCTCCAGGAGCGACACCGACAGGCCCGCACCGCCACCGACGTTGTAGGCCGCGCCGCTGTGGCCGGCGATCTGTTCAAGCTGCCGGCGCAGCAGGGCGTAAAGGTCGCCGACGTGCAGCACGTCGCGAACCTGCAGGCCTTCGCCGCCGAACCCGAAGTAGCTCAGGCTGCCGCCGTACAGATGACGCGCCGCCCAGAGCGTCACAAATCCCTGATCCACCTTTCCCATCTGCCACGGACCCGCCAGAACGCCGCAGCGGTCGACAATGATGTTCAGGCTGTACGAGTGCACATACTCCAGAATCAGCATTTCGGCGGCAAGCTTGGTCGCGCCGTAGATCGAGCGCCATCCGCGGAGCGGAAAGTCGGCGTCGATGCCCGCCGCAGACCAGCCCGGTCCGCTGCGTCCGGGCATGATCGCGAGCCTGCTGCCGGTGCGTTCGAGCGGCAGGGCGCGCAGCGGTTCGATCGGATAGACCCGGCTCGACGATAGGAACACCATGTCGGCGCGCCGGGGTGCGGACCGCCTCCAGGCAGTTAAGAGTGCCGACGAGGTTGGTGTCGACCACATAGGCCGGACTGCCGCCATAGCCCGCTTGCACCGAGGGCTCGGCGGAGCAGTCAACCAGCAGATCGAACGCGCCCGCCTCGGCAAGATCGGCGGGGTTGCGCACGTCGCCATGCTGGAACGACACCCCGGCCTGCTTCAGGCGGGCGAGTGTCAGCTCGCTGCCACGGCGCCGCAGGTTGTCGAAGGCGACGACGGCGGGGGCCGGATGCTCGCTGCGGAATGCGATTGCGAGCGAGGAGCCGACGAATCCTGCCCCGCCCGTGATCAGGATTTTAGCGTGCGCGGTCATCAGCGTGGTCGTGCGCCTGCCCCCGGGCGTCGATCGGAGCCGCCTTGAGCGATCTCTGCTGCCGCCCTAGCTGTGGAGCCTCAACAGGTTGTCCTCGGATAGACCGAGGCGACTGATGGGTGTGTTGGCTTTCAAGCTACCATGTGGCCGATGCCAGTTGTAGCGATGGAGCCAATGGAGCAGCTCAGCCGATCGCTGATCCGAGTTGTGGTAGGCGCGAGCGTAGGCCCACTCCCGTAGTGCTGTTTGAATGAAGCGCTCGGCCTTTCCGTTAGTCCTCGGGGTGTAGGGCTTGGTGAAGATTTGGCGCAGGCCGAGCTGTTTGCAGGCTGCTCGGAAAGTCTTTGACCGGTAGCACGAGCCGTTGTCCGTCATCACGCGCTCGATGCGGAGGCCAAGCTTGGCGTAGTAGGCGACGGCAGCCTCCAGGAAGGCGACAGCGCTTTCTT
This sequence comes from uncultured Alphaproteobacteria bacterium, assembly GCA_963821555.1. Taxonomy (GTDB): domain Bacteria; phylum Pseudomonadota; class Alphaproteobacteria; order Rhizobiales; family Xanthobacteraceae; genus Z2-YC6860. The sequence continues at coordinate 145,933 of CAWGEM010000003.1, forward strand.
TGCGCTGGTTGGCCATGACCTGCACGAAGGCGACGCGTGAGGCATCGTCGATGCAAACATGGACGAACTCCCAACCGATGCCGTGGTGACGGTTGACCACACCAGGTTGCCGTCCGGTGATGCGATGCCCTACAGAGCCGATCCTGCCGAGCTTCTTGATATCGATATGGATGAGTTCGCCTGGGTTCTCGCGCTCATAGCGCCGGATCGGTTCGGTCGGCTCCAAGGCATTCAGCTTGTTCAAGCCGAGCCGGCGCAAAACACGGCTGACGGTAGCGGGCGAGACACCGCTCTCGGCGGCGATCTGCTTGCCAGTCCAGCGCTGGCGGCGCAGCCGCTCGATCTCCTCGATCACGGCCTGGGCCGTCGGCTGCCGGAGCCGATGCGGCCGGGAGGAGCGATCCTGCAATCCTGACAATCCTTCGCGGCGATATCGATCAACCCACTTCCGAACGGTTCGCGGGCAGACGCCTACGGCTTTGCTGACGGCCTCCGGCGTCTGCCCGCTCTCAATCTGCCGCACAATCCACTCTCGACCACGCGGCGTGAGCCGGGCATTCTTGTGCAGTCTCATCCGATCCTCCCGAGAATCACTGAAGCCTCGCAACTCCAGCTTCCTCGGCCAGGACCGGGTGGACAACCTAATGAAAGCTCACACCTAGCTATCATCATTCATTCCGCAGTTGCAACGTGGCGGCCCGAAACGGACCGGTTGCGCGCGCCGGGGCTCCAGGATAGGCCATATCAAGAACCTTTAATGCGCAACACTGCCTTCCCTCAAAGCCAGGAGCCCATTCATGCGCAGGATCGCATTGATAATCGCCTTCTTTGCCGTTTTGATCGCGCCGGCCTTTGCCCAAAAGGCCGAGATCGATGCAGCGAATGCAAAATGGATGGAACTGTTCAACAAAGGCGACTTTGCAGGTATCGGTCAGCTCTACACCGAGGATGCAATTGCCTTGCCGCCCGGCGCCGCGATGGTGAAAGGCCGCGACGCGATTGCAGCGATGTGGAAAGCCATGGCTGAGCAGGTATCCGATCCGAAAGTCGTGGCGCTCGACGTCAAAATGATCGGTCCGGGCGCGGCACGCGAGATCGGCACTTTCAGCCTGAAGACCAAGGCGGCGACGCCGCAGGAAGTCGCAGGCAAGTATGTCGTGGTCTGGGAGAAGGTCGGGAACGACTGGAGGCTTGCGACCGACATCTGGAACGACGGAAAATAGGCAACGGTGTTCTCGCCGCTGCCAGCAACGCAATCCGAACATCGCCGGGAACCCGCATGATCGTCGACATCTACACCCACATCTTCCCCGATCGCTTCTTCGCCGAACTCGAGCGCGGTTCGCCCAAGCTCGGCAACATGGGCAAGCGGTTGCGCTCCGTGCGCAAGCTGTTCGATCTCGACGCCCGCTTCCGCGACATGGACGAGATCGGCGACTATCGCCAGATCATCTCGCTGCCGAATCCGCCGATCGAGGACATCGCCGAAGGCGAGGCGGCCAACACCTTGGCGCGGGTCGCCAACGATGCCATGGCGGAACTCTGTCAGAAGCACCCCGACCGGTTTCCGGCATTCGCGGCGGCGGTGTCGCTGCACGACGTCGATGCGGCGATCGCAGAGGCCGATCGCGCTATCAAGCTGGGTGCTCGCGGCGTGCAGACCTACACCAACATCGCGGGTCACCCGCTTGATGAGCCGCGCTTTCGGCCGTTCTTTGCGGCGATGGCGGCCCACGATCTGCCGGTCTGGCTGCATCCGGCGCGCACATCGGCGATGACCGACTACGCCGCCGAGCCGCGCTCGCGCTTCGAAATGTGGTGGTGCTTCGGCTGGCCTTACGAGACCACGATCGCGATGTGCCGGCTGGTGTTCGACGGCATCTACGACCGGCACCCGAAGCTGAAGATCATCACGCACCATCTCGGCGGTGGCATGATCCCGTTCTTCGATGGCCGCATCGGTCCCGGCATGGACGTGCTCGGCAGCCGCACGATCGACGAGGACCACACCAAGGTGCTGTCGTCACTGAAGCGGCCGCACCTGGAGTATTTCAAGGAGTTCTACGCCGATACCGCGATGTTCGGCGGAACTTATGGGCTGCCGTGCGGCTATGCGTTCTTCGGCGCCGACAAGGTGGTGTTCGCAAGCGATGCGCCGCTTGCGCCGATCCCGGTGCACGTCAAGGTGCTGGAGGACTTTCTGCGCGAGCAGGCGCTCCCCGCCGAGGTCCGCAACAAGATCATGGTTGGCAACGCCGAGCGATTGTTGAATATGACGTTCAAATAAGGGGAAACGATCAATTGGGGGAAAGGCCGTTGTTCACCCTTCGGTCAAACTTTGTGGCGATAGTCTGTGTGCTGTCGCTGTCGGGGATCTTGATGCTGTTCGACGCCTTGGCGAAGCCCGCGCGAGCGGTCACGCTGTGCGCGCTGACGGGCGGCCTGTTCGGCTGCGCGTCGGACAAGCCACCGGCGCAGCCGAGCTTCTACGACAGCATGGCCAAGCCCGATGTGCAGCTCGACGCCAGCGCGGCGGCCTCGATGATCTCCGGCTACCGGCGCAACAACGGGCTTAGCCCGGTATCGCTCGACCCGCAGCTGATGCAGTTGGCGGAAACCCACGCCCAGTCGATGGCCGGGCGCGACAAGCTCGACCACAACGTCGGCACCGCCTTTACGCAGCGCATCAAGCATTCCGGCTACGAGGCCAAGGTCGCGGTCGAGAACGTTTCCGCGGGCTACCACACGCTCGCCGAGGCGTTCTCAGGATGGCGCGACTCGCCGCCGCACCGGGCCAATATGCTTAAGGAGGGCGTCACAAAAATGGGGATTGCCGCAGTCTACGCGCCAAATTCGAAGTATCGGGTTTTCTGGGCCCTGGTGTTGGCCGCGCCCGACGACAAGCGGAAATAACCTCAGAAAATCAACCCCATCCTGTGTTTTTCGGGGCCCGGAACAGGCTCGGGAACCAATCGCCGCCTTGCCATGTTTCAGGCCAGATACCGCGCAATCCGTTGCGGACCGCCGAATTCTGTGTTTTCCAGAGCGGCATTAATTTCCAAGGGAGCCCCGATCCATGGCTACGCAGCCCGCCACCCTCAAGCCCAAGCAGACCACCATCAGCCTCAAGCAACTCGCGGCCTCCCTTGCGGGTGACCATGAGATGCCCAAGAAGCAGGCTGAAACGATGCTTGGCGACCTTGTCACGCTGGTCACCACGCACCTCAAGAAGGGCGACCGCATCCGGATCTCAGGTCTCGGCATCCTGGTGGTTCGCAAGCGCGCCGCGCGCATGGGCCGCAATCCGGCGACCGGCGAACCGATCCAGATCAAGGCCAGCAAGAAGGTCGCCTTCCGCCCGGCCAAAGAGCTGAAGGAAGCCGTTTAAGCCTTTTGCCGCGCCGATCGAGCGGCAACGCCAAGCGCCTGGCCCTCGCGGGCCGGGCGTTTGCTTTGTTGCGGATCGGGAGCGTGAGCGCTCAATGGACCTTGGTGTCGTCCTCGCCGGTGAGATTGAGCAGGATGAACTGATCCTCGCCCACCTTCACCACCGCCGCGATCGCAAGGTCCGGGTCTTCCGTCGGCTGCGCCTCGGCGTCGTACATTTCGAAGAACGAACGCGTGACGCCATCGGAACAGTAGGCGGTCTGTTCATCCATGTTCACGAGCACGACATCGACATCGATCAAGACACGCACCCACTCACTGGCGACACAAACAACAATGACGGAAACTTGCCAGCGACAGCCCCGAGACCGAAAGCTAACCCGTCCCGGACAATCGAACAATGCCTCATCCGTCGCGCTTATTCGGTGGCCGCGCGCGACGCGCATGGCTTCGGAAATCCAGGTTTCATGCGGCTTTTTGAGGGGTTTCGGGCTGCGAATTCCGGTGGTGATTGAGGAGTCAGAGTGCGACCTTGCGCGAACGCCGATGCCCTCTAGCGAAGCCCGTCGTCGAGGTCGATTGCTGCGTTTTGGCGCTGTGTCATAAGGGGACGCTTCAGGCGCGCGTGCCCGGTTTTGCAGTAACGTTAAACGGTGTTCATGGGGTCGCGCCGCGCGCTAATCTCGTTGCCGATGCTGCCGCAAAGCCGCGACTACGACGCACTCTGCCGCCAGTTCCGCTGGCAGGTGCCGGCGCTTTTCAACATCGGCGTCGAGGTCTGCGACCGTTGGGCCGAGCGCGATCCGCGCAGGCTTGCGATCGTTGCCGTGGGAGCCGATGGCCGCGCCGAGGAGGTGACCTACGGCTGGCTGAAGCAGACATCGAACCGGCTCGCCAACGCGCTGCGCGCGTATGGCGTGGGCGTGGGCGACCGCGTCGCCATTCTTCTGCCGCAGGCGCCCGAGGTGGCGGCCATCCATGTCGCCGTCTACAAGCTCGGTGCGATCGCACTGCCGCTTGCCATGCTGTTCGGCGTCGATGCGATCGCCTACCGGCTGCAGAACTCCGGCGCCACGGCGCTCATCACCAATGCCCAGGGCCTTGCGAAGCTTGCGACCGAGCGCGCATCGCTTGCCGAACTCAAAGTGATCGTGTCGCTCGACGGGCCGCAGCCGGAAGCCCTCGGTTTCGCCGAGACGCTCGCACGCGCCTCCGACGCATTTGCGCCGGTCGCGACTGCGGCCGACGCACCTGCGCTCATGGTCTACACCTCCGGCACGACCGGCCAGCCAAAAGGCGCGCTGCATGCCCACCGCGTGCTGATCGGCCACATGCCGGGCATCGAACTGCCGCACGATTTCTTCCCGCAGCCGGGCGACCGGTTCTGGACGCCGGCCGACTGGGCGTGGGCCGGGGGGCTGCTCGACTGCCTCTTGCCGAGCCTCTATTGCGGCGTGCCGGTGGTCGCGCGCCGGTTCGAGAGGTTCGATCCGGAGGAGGCGTATTCTGTCATGGCGCGCTTTGGTGTGCGTAACGCGTTCATCCCGCCGACAGCGCTGCGCATGCTGCGCTCCGCGCCGCTTCCGCAGGGGCGCCACGACCTCAAGCTGCGCACGGTCGGTTCGGGCGGCGAGGCGCTGGGCGCAGAAATCTACGAGTGGGGCAGGGCTGCGCTCGGCGTTGCGATCAACGAGTTCTACGGACAGACCGAATGCAACCTCGTGGTCGGCTCGTGTGCGGCCATCGGCGTCGCGCGGCCGGGCGCGATCGGCAAGGCGATACCGGGTCACACCGTGGCGGTCATCGATCCGCAGGGCCGGCCGCTCGGCCCGGGCGAACTCGGCCAGATCGCGGTGCGGCGCCCCGACCCGGTGATGTTCCTGGAGTACTGGGGCAGGCCGGACGCCACGCGCGAGAAGTTCATCGGCGACTGGATGACCACCGGCGACCAGGGGATCGTTGACGACGATGGTTACATCACCTTCGTCGGACGCGACGACGACGTCATCACCTCGTCGAGCTATCGCATCGGGCCGGGCGAGATCGAGGACTGCCTGATCAAGCACCCGGCGGTGGCGCTCGCCGCCGCGATCGGCAAGCCCGATGCGATCCGCACCGAGATCGTGAAGGCCTTCATCGTGCTCAAGCCCGGCCACGCGCCGTCCGACGCGCTTGCCGGCGACATCCAGGCGTTCGTGCGCAGCCGTCTGTCGGCGCACGAATATCCGCGCGAGATCGCCTTCATCGCCGAAATGCCGATGACCACCACCGGCAAGGTGATCCGTCGGCTGCTGCGCCAGATGGGCTGACCTCAGCGCGCGGCAGGCCTGCGCCAGACGAACACGTGCAGGCCGAGCCGCGACTTCGTGACCCAGAACAGCAGGATCGATTCGAGGACCAGCGCGGTCATGGTCGAGATTGCCGCGCCTTCGATGCCGACCCGCGGAATGAGGATGATGCACAGCACGAGATTGACCAGGAATGCCACCGCATAGACCAGCGCGCAGATGCGCTGCTCGCCGACCATGCTGAGCAGCCGCTCCACCGGGCCGATCGCGGCGCGGGCCAGCAGACCGACCGCGAGGATGAACATCAGGTGGTAGCCCTCGACGAAGCGCTCGCCGAACAAGGACAGCAGCGGACGGCCGAGCACGAGGATGACGGCCGCAGCGCCGAGCGACGCCCAGAACGTCCAGCGGATCGAGTTCGGCGAGAATTTCGCGCAGCCGGGCATGGTCGGTGGCGACGTGATACTCGCTGAAGCGGTGCGCCACCGCAGCCGACACGGCGAAGTGCACGAAGGTGATCAGCGTCAGCGTCTTGGTCGCCGCGTAGTAGACCGCGACGTCCTCGGGCGGACGGAACTGCTGCATCACCAGGATGTCGATGTTGGTGAGCATCAGGTAGCAGCCCTCGACCATCAGGATCGGCAGTGAGACCGAGAACCAGGTCTTGGGCTCGCAACGCCGCGGTCCGGGCTCCACGGTCCGCGCAAGCCGTCGGTTCAGCATGATCGCCTGCACGACAGCGGTGATCGCAAACGACACAGCAACCGCGCTGATCGCGGTCACCGCGTCGGTCGGAAACCCTGCGAAGAACGCCGTTGCCATCAGCGCGAGCATCACGAGATGGCGGGTGACGTACGGCGGCAGCAGCGCGAGGTCGATCCAATTGTAGGAGCGCGCGATGCCGTCCTGGATCTGCATCAGCGCGTAGAACGGCAACGTCACGCAGCCGACCGACAGCGGCACCACGACATAGTCGGCGAGCCAAGGCTTGATCGTCTGCACCGCGAGGAAACCTGCGCCTGCGATCACGGTCGCGCTTGCGACCGCGGACCAGCGGCCGCGCGAGAGAAAGCCGCGCAGGAGATCGAAGCTGCCGCGTTTGGAGTATTGCGGGATGAAGCGCTGCGCGGCGGAGGCGAGCCCCAGGTCGGAGAGATCGCCGATCAGCAGCACCCAGGTCCAGACATAGACGTAGACGCCGAACTCGAAGGTTCCGAGCCAGCGCGCGAACACGATCTGGGAGGCATAGATCAGCGCCGCGCTGAACACGCGGATCATGAAGGCTGCGCTCGCCACGCGCTGGGCGATGGTGCGGTCGCTGCCGTCTGCGAGCCAGGATCGAAGGTGCGCGGTCAAACGCCCGAACGGAAGCCCGTCTTGCCGTTCGGAACTCTTCGAACTCGATTACCGTCACGCGTCACCCCCGCGCCGCGGACCCGGTCCGCGCGCCGCAAGTCTGACGCGTAGCAATGAGGCGTTAACAATCGGTTGGACGCGCTCCGGCAATTTGAGCCACAAGTCACGGAATTTCATGCAGTTTTGAGCGCGTCCAGGGTCTTTGCGACAACCGCACGTTGGTCTTTCGTGAGCGCGGGCTGCGGCGGCACCGGGTCGCCGACCGCATAGCCCTGAAGCTCGAGCCCGGCCTTGATGCAGGCCGCGAGGTTGAAGCGCGCGAACGCCTCGTTGATGCCCCAGAGTGTGCGCTGGAGACGCATTGCCTCATCCCAGCGGCCGGCGCGGCAGAGTTCGTAGAGTTGCACGCTTTGCCGCGGCACGATGCAGGCAGGCCCCGCCATCCAGCCGACGCCGCCGATCAGCATCACCGCCGCCGGGATGTGCGCGGACGCCGAGAACACGCGCATCTGCGGACAGCGGTTCATGATCGAGAGCAGGCGGCCGGTGTTGGTCGAGGCGTCCTTGATGAATTTGATGCGCGGATGCTCGGCGAGCCGCGCGATCACGTCGAGCGAAAGGTCGCTGCGCTGGAACTGCGGGTTGGTGTAGAGCACGATCGGGATGTCGACCGCATCGGCAATCGCGCGGAAGTAGCTTTCGACCTGCGCATCGTTGAGCGGGAAGTACGATTCGAGGATAGCGAGGATGCCGTCGGCGCCGAGCCGCTGATAGTCCTTGGCCTGCACGATTGCGTCGGCGGTGGCGGTCGCGGCGACGCCGGCCACCACCGGCACGCGCCTGCGCGCGGCCTCGATCGCGGTTGCGACGACCGCGGTGCGTTGCGCGCGATCGAGATAGGCGAACTCGCCGGTCGAGCCGAGTGGCGTGAGCCCATGCACGCCGGCCGCAATCAGGTCGTCGCAAAGCCTGCCCAGCACCTCGGTCTTGATGCGGCCTTCGGCATCGATCGGCGACACGAGATAGGGAAAGACGCCGTGAAATTCATTTGTCATGCCATCTCCGCAAACATTTGTGCGCGGCGCTGGCGCGCAGCCTTTGCCGATCGTCCCCGTGGACTACGATATGTGGCGCAACATCATCAAGGCCATGAGGCTTGCGACCATCACGGGGGCAGGCATCACGTTCGACTGACATCGCGAGTCTGTCCTCCAACATCGCCGCGCGCACGCTTCACCCTCCCCCCTGGAGGGGGAGGGTCGCGAGCGAAGCGAGCGGGGTGGGGTGAACCTTTGCGCACGACAGTCACCCCACCCCGCCGCTCGCATGCGCTCGCGGCGACCCTCCCCCTCCAGGGGAGGGTGAAGCGCGTGTGCCTCGCGTTCGGTGCGCTCCATCAGTTCAGGTCTCCATCGGCCATGCGCGATCGCCCGGGGCATTTTGGTCCGGCGCCCGGTCGCCGGTCTTGCCGTTCACCCGCGGAAAAGTCCGAGGGGCGGAGCGCCGGAAGGCGCAACCATGGCAGTCGACGCCTTGCGGCGTCGCGTCCCTTGCGATCGGGACGCACGCCTGCCGGCGCTCCACCGCGGCGATTTCGCGCGGGGCCTCGGAGAGGCTGATCCACGCTGACCCCGGGCCGCGCTTGCGAACCGGGCGAACCCGGCCGTCCAGCAGAGCTCCCTGCGCACGGACCGTAGTGTCCGTAGGGCGGGGTCCGGGGCCTCCCGGGAGCCCGGCTGACGAGGCCGGACGCGCGGGCGCCGCATCCCGCCCCGCTCGCATGCGTCTCATGAGAACGCCCTCGGGTGGGTGGGACAAAGGAATATAATCTATTACAAGGAATAAAGTCAAGAAAATTCTGATGCGCCTTCGCTCAGCATCCGCCTGCGTTTTGCTGCTCTGATGAGGCGCAGCGGGTTGCGGTAGTGGTTGTCCGGATTGCGCTGCGCTCCTTCCAGATTGCAGCACTACCTTGCGTTGATTGGCGCCAAACAAATATCGTCTTGCGAGATTTATAACCAAATCCAGGGGAGGGTGAGTTGGCACGCAAAATCAAAATAACGGTTGGCGGTAAACGGGCGCGGCGTGGCAAGCAGATGCGTCGAGGAAAGGGCTGGCGGTTAGCAAAGGGCCGAAGGGTGTTTGTTGGAGCGCTCCTAGGGACGCACAACCTTGGACAACAGCGTATCGCTGTTTTCAGTGTGCCGAAGAAATTCAGTTAGATGGCCGGTCAATCCTCGCTGGCCTTGAAGCGGCCGAGGCCGCGCAGCACGAACGGCGCAACCAGCGCAATGAAGGCGATCGCGAGCAGCGTCGCCGAGATCGGGCTCTGCACCAGCACTAGCGGATCGCCGAGGCCGATCTGCAGCGCGCGCCGCAACTGGCTTTCGGCGACCGGGCCTAGGATCAGCCCGACCACCACCGGCGCGATCGGATAGTCGAACCGCCGCATCAGAAAGCCCAGCACGCCGAACACGCCGAGCATGGTGAGTTCGACCACCGAGGGCTTGGCCGCGACGGTGCCCACCGTCGCGAACACCAGGATGCCGGCGTAGAGCCAGGGCTGCGGGATCGCCAAGAGCCGCACCCACAATCCGACCAGCGGCAGGTTGAGCACCAGCAGCATCACGTTGGCGATGAACAGGCTCGCGATCAGGCCCCACACCAGCTCCGGCCGCTCGGCAAACAGCAGCGGCCCCGGGTTGAGGCCGTATTGCTGAAAGCCCGCGAGCATCATCGCGGCGGTGGCCGAGGTCGGCAGGCCGAGGGTCAAAAGCGGCACGAGCGTGCCGGCGGCCGAGGCGTTGTTTGCGGCCTCAGGCCCCGCTACGCCCTCGATTGCGCCGTGGCCGAACTCCTCCGGGTGTTTGGTGAGCCTCCGCTCGGCCGAGTACGACAGGAAGGTCGGGATTTCGGCGCCGCCCGCGGGCAGCGCGCCGATCGGAAAGCCGAACAGCGTGCCGCGCAGCCACGGCTTCCATGAGCGCGCCCAGTCCTCCTTCGTCATCCAGAGCGAGCCGCGCACCGGTTCGAGCGTCTCCTGGGTGTGATGGCGGCGCGAAGCGACGTAAAGCGCTTCGCCGACCGCGAACAGGCCGACCGCGAGCGTCGTGATCTCGATGCCGTCGAGCAGTTCGGGCACGCCAAACGACAGCCGCGCCTGGCCGGTCAGCTTGTCGATGCCGACGAGGCCGAGGGTGAGCCCGATGAACAGCGAGGTGAGCCCGCGCACCGGCGAGTCGCCGAAGGTCGCCGACACGGTGATGAAGGCGACGCACATCAGCGCAAAGTAATCCTCCGGCCCGAACTGGACCGCGATCTCAACGAGCCACGGCGCGAGAAAAACGATGCCCAGCGTTGCGAGCGTGCCGGCGACAAACGAGCCGATCGCTGCGGTCGCGAGCGCGGGCCCGCCGCGGCCGGCCTTGGCCATCTTGTTGCCTTCGAGCGCGGTCGCCATCGAGGCGCTCTCGCCCGGCGTGTTGATCAGGATTGCGGTGGTCGAGCCGCCGTACATACCGCCGTAGTAGATGCCGGCGAACATGATGAGCGAGCCGCCGGGGTCGAGCTTGTAGGTGATGGGCAGCAGCAGTGCGACCGTGAGCGCGGGGCCGATGCCGGGCAAGACGCCGACCGCTGTGCCGAGGAACACGCCGATCAGCGCGAACATCAAGTTGGTCGGCTGGATCGCGACCGCGAGACCTTGCATCAAGGAATACAGTGCATCCATCGTTAGCCAACCAATAGCGCTTTAAGGGAATCCCAAATCCAGCTGATTAGATATTCGATCGGCCCGGCCGGCAGGCTCAGCGTCAGCAGCTTGTCGAACACGAGGTAGATGACGACGCCGAGTCCGAGCCCGATCGCGAGGTCGGTCGCATAGGCGCGCCGGCCGAACGCGGTCGAGGTCGCGGCGAACAGGATCGCGACCGCCGGGATGAAGCCGCCGCCGAGGCCGATGCAGGCGATCAGCGCAGCAAGCCCGCCAAGGATGAGGACGATCGCGGTGGGATCGCTCGACTCGCGCGGCGGCAGCTCGCCGCGCAGCGCCATGACGAGGTTGCCGATCGCGAGCAGCGCAAGCCCGACCGAGACCACGAGCGGCATCGCCCTCGGTCCGAGTCCATAAAGCGGATTGAGCTCGAGCGCCGCAGCGTCCCAATAAACCGTCGCCGCCAGCACCAACAGCAGGCCTGCGATGACGATGCCGGCAGGGTCGATCCGTCGCGTACCGGCTTGGTCCATCAGGCTCCCCCCTCGTGTCCCGGGCGAAGCGCAGCGCCATTAGCGCGTTTACGCGCGTCTATGGCGGTGCGCTGCAGACCCGGGACCATTACGATCTCTGCGTTTCGTAAAGGCCCCGGATCAGCGGCGCACCACTTCGTGCTGCGCCGCGTCCGGGGCACGTCCCGTCACTTCACCAGGCCGACCGATTGCAGCACGTTGCGCACGCGCGCCTGCTCGTCCTTGAGGAAGGTCGCAAAAGCATCGCCCGGCAGGTAGGCGTCGTCCCAGCCCTTCTGCTTGAGGATGTCCTTCCAGGCGTTCGACTTCACCATCTTGCCCATGAGATCGCCGAGCGCCTGCTTCTGCGCGGCATTGATCGCGGGCGCGCCGACCACCGAGCGCCAGTTGGTGATGACGAGGTCGATACCCTGTTCCTTGAAAGTCGGCACGTCGACGCCGGGCAGCCGGTTCGGCGAAGTGACGCCGATGGCGCGCAGCTTGCCGGACTTGATCTGGCCTTCGTATTCGCCGTAGCCGGAGATGCCGGCGGTGACCTTGCCGCCGAGGATCGCGGCGAGCGACTCGCCGCCGCCGGAGAACGGCACGTAGTTGACCTTCGCGGCGTCGCCGCCGGCCGCACCCACGAACAGCGCTGCCATGATGTGATCGACGCCGCCGGCCGAGCCGCCGGCGAAGGTGACGCGCGCCACATCCTTCTTCACCGCTTCGGCGAGGTCCTTCGCCGACTTGATCGGCGAGTTCGCCGGCACCACGATCACCTGGGTCTCCTCGGTGAGGCGTGCGATTGGCGTCACCTGGTCGAGCGTGACCGGCGCCTTGTTCATCAGGATCGCGCCGACCATGACGAAGCCGTTGACCATCAGCTGATTGCCATCGCCCTTGGCGCCGTTGACGAACTGTGCAAGCCCGACGGTGCCGCCGGCGCCGGCGACGTTGATGACCTGCGCGCTCTTGACGAGCTTCTCGGCCACCAGCGCCTGCTGCATCGAGCGCGCGGTCTGGTCCCAGCCGCCGCCGGGCGCAGCCGGCGCGATGATCTTGAGCTCCATCTGCGCAAACGCCGAGCCCGCGAACAGCGCAGCCGATGCGAGCGCCAGGCCCAAACCCGCGACGCCGCGGCCTGCGCCCCGGAGTGACAACGACATGGCAATTCCTCCCTTGATCGGGGCGCTATTAAGGGCCGCTTTTGGAGGAACGTCCAGACGGTCGGGTGCGGTCATTCCGGGGCGCGAGCGTAGCGAGCGAACCGGGAATCCAGAGCGACACGACAAGAGTGTCCCGAGACGCTCTGGATTCCGGGTTCCGCGCTTCGCGCGGCCCCGGAATGACGCGGCCGCTATCCGGCGAAGCCGCCGTCGTCGAGAAAGCGCTGCTCCTCTGCGGTCGTTGTGCGGCCGAGGGCCGAGTTGCGATGCGGAAAGCGCCCGAAGCGGCGGATGATGTCGGCGTGCAGTGCGGCCCATTTCACGAGGTCGGCGTCGCCCAGCGCGCCGAACAGCGCGACGCAGCGCTCCTGGTCGGCCATGGTCTCGGAATGTTCGAACGGCAGGTAGAAGAACGTCGCCTCGCGCGCCGAGAACACGCGATCGAAGCCGCGATCGATGGCGCGGCCGGCAACCGCGCGCGCGAGCGCATCGGCTGCGAACGCGCGGGCCTCGCCGCGGAACATGTTGCGCGGAAACTGGTCGAGCACGATCAGGAGCGCGAGCGCGCCGTGCGCGGTCGCTTCCCACTCGGCGAGGCGGCCGGCGGCGCCGGCCTCGCAGGTCGCAAGAAAGCGGGCGCGGATCAGCGCGTCGAACGCTTCGTCGCGCGTGAACCATTTCGGCGGGCCTGCGGCGCGCCAGAACGACAGCACCTCGCTCGGGGAGGCGATCATAGCCGCACTGCGCCGCTCTGAATGCGCTCGCGCAGATCGGAATCGAGCGGCACGAACGCCTTCACGCGCGGATCGTTGAAGTAGATCGCGCCGCCCGTGAGCGCCGGATCGAAACCCTCGCGCACGAGATCGATCTTGCGCTGCTTGAACGTGCCGGTGACGTCGATGCGTTGCTGCAGGCGCAGGAACACCGGCCGCGCATATTCGGGCAGGTGGGTCGCAAGGTGCGCGCGAAGGCCTGCGAGATCGCACGGACGATCGCAGACGATCGCTGCCATGCCGGCGCGGCCGTCGCGGCCCGCAACCGTCACCCCGTAGACGTTGGCGTCGCGCACGCCGGGGAATGTGTTGAGCGCCTCGGCGACCTCGGTGGTCGAGACGTTCTCGCCCTTCCAGCGGAAGGTGTCGCCGATGCGGTCGACGAAATAAAAGTAGCCGTCGGCGTCCTTGCGCATCAGGTCGCCGGTGCGGAACCAGGCGTCGCCCTTGCGGAACACGTTGCGCAGAACCTTGGTCTCGTTCTGGGTGCCGGCGGCGTAGCCCTCGAAGCGGTTGCCGGGCTTGGACGGATCGTTGACGATCTTGCCGATCACCTCGCCGGCCTCGTCCGGCGCGCAGCGCATGCAGAACCCTTCGGCGTCGCGGATCGGTTCCTGGCGCTCGACGTCGAAGCGCACGACCGCAATCGGAAAGCGATGCGCGACGAACCACGGCACGCGGCCGACCGCGCCCGGCCGGCCCTCGAAGTTGAAGATGTTCACGTTGCCCTCGGTCGCGCCGTAGAACTCGAGGATGTGCGGGATGCGAAACCGCGTCTTGAACTCATCCCACAGGTCGGGCCGCAGGCCGTTGCCGCAGGCGAGCCGGAGCCGATGCCGGGTCTCGTTCGGGCTCGGCGGCGAGTGCACGAGATAGCGGCAGAGCTCGCCGATGTACTGGAACAGCGTGCAGTCGAAGCGCACGATGTCGTCCCAGAACTCGTGCGCGGAAAATTTCTCGCGGATCGCCACCGCGCCGCCGGCGAGCAGCACCGCGCCGGTCGCCACCACGCCGCCGGCGGTGTGGTACATCGGCAGGCAGTCGTACATGCGGTCGGTGGGTTTGGTGTCCATCACGCCGGCGAAGGCGCTGCTCGCGAGCATCACGCGGTAGTGGTTGACGTTGGCGGCCTTGGGCATGCCGGTCGTGCCGGACGTGTAGATGTAGAGCGCGCGGTCCTCGATGCCGAGCGGGCGGCGCTCGCCACTGGCGAGCGGTTCGCCCGACAGCGCTTCGATCTCGCGGTCGATGCGAGGCAGCGTCGCGCTTTCGCCGTGCGACCAGACCTTGGCCTTGCTCTTCAGAAATGGCTGCACGGCGGCGAGCGCCGCGACGAGATCAGGCGTGACGATGATGTGCTTAGGCTCGACGATGTCGATGCAATGGGCAAGCGAAGGACCGACCAGGTTGGTGTTGATCAGTGCGACCACGCCGCCGATGCGGGTGATGCCGACCCAGACCGCCATGTACTCGGGCCGGTTCGGCATCATCAGGCACACGGTCTCGCCCTTGGCGAGCTGCGCCTGCAGCGCCCAGCGGGCGTAGCGGTTCGCGCGTTCGTTCAAGGCGCGATAGCTGAAGATTCTCGCGATCGGAGATCAGCGCCGGCGCGTCACCGAATTGTGCCGCAAGCTCCTCTATGACGACCGGAAACACCCGCGCCGGGTTCTTGGCGATCGGTGTCGTCCAGCGGAGCGCGCGCATCGCCCCGCGCAGAAACACGATGTCGTCCTTGATCTGGTCGAGAAAGCCCATTGCGATGCCTTGCGGGGAGTGGCCGGCTCTTGCCGGCGCCGGCACGCGACAGGCGGGCGGGCGCGCACGCAACGCCGGATGCCGCGTCGCCCGAACGGCCGCCATCATCAAAGAGTCGGGCGGAGGTGACAAGCGCCCAATGCGCCGCACGTCGCGCGTGTCGTGGGCTGACTTGGTTCCCGTGCCCGCGCTTGCGCGGGCATCCACGTCTTCCTTCGTTGAAGCAACCAGACGTGGATGGCCGGGACAAGCTCCGCCGTGACGGAGAATTCAAGCGCTCGGCGACGCCGATCAGTTCGCCGCCGGTCGCGGCTTGGTTGCGGCGATCCTGGGCCGCGGCCGCGGCAATGGAACCGACACGGTCTGCGGCGCGGGCGCCGCGGTCAGCGGCTGCGGCGCGGTGGCGGCCTGGGCCGTCGGCGCAAAGCTCATCCACGATGGCGTCGCAGGGCCCGAGGCTTGTGGTTGTCGCTGCGGCGCCTGCCTGAACTGGGTCGGCAGCGGACCGAACGCATCCTGCGCGGGCGCGGGCGCAGGTGCGGCGCCCGGCGCGGTCGCGGCGATCTGTGCGCCAGGAGGAGCGGCCGGTGCGGCCACGTTGGTGTTCTTTCCACCCTTGACTGGCTTGTCCTTGCGCAACGCCGCGAACTGCGTCTCCGCCGACTTCTTGGCAGGGCCGGCGAACACCACGATCGGAGTGGCGGCGGCGACCGGGCCGAGCAGGCTCGACGGCTTGGCCTGCCCTGGCGGCAGGCTCGACATCGCGAATCCGACCGGCGAGCCCGGTTCCTGCGCTCCTGGGCCGGACGCGACGGGGCCGTCGTCGGCGTCCTCAGCCGCCGGCCGCTTGCGATGCGGGCCGCACATAGCGTCGCGCAGATCCGGAGGCGGGACGTTGGCCGGTTGCAGCGACTCGACGGTGCCGATCGACGGCGCAAGCCACGCCAGCATGTTGCCGCTGAAGCCGCGCTCGAGCAGCGAAGCGGCCTTCGCCGCGCGCACCGGCGAAGACGGCGAGCCGAGCACGACCGCAATCAGGCGCTTGCCGTTGCGCGACGCCGACGCCACGAGGTTGAAGCCCGACGCGCAGATGAAGCCCGTCTTGATGCCGTCGGCGCCGGGATAGCGGCCGATCAGCGTGTTGTAGTTGCGCATAACCTTCTTGCCGAACTTGATCGCAGGAACGTGCCAGTAGAGGTCGTACTCCGGTAAATTTCTCAGCGCGGCGCGCGCCAGGATCGCGAGATCGCGCGCTGACGAAATCTGGTCCTCCGCCGGCAGGCCATTGGGATTGACCCAGCTCGACTGCGTCATCCCGAGCGCACGGCTCGTGCTGTTCATTTCGTCGGCAAATTTTTCAACCGAGCCTGACACGCCTTCGGCCAGCACCACGGCGATGTCGTTCGCCGACTTCACCATCAGCATCTTGAGCGCGTTGTCGACCGTCACCTGCGTGCCAGTCTTGAATCCCATCTTCGAGGGCTGCTGCGCCATCGCGCGTGCCGAGACGGTGAGCACCGTGTCGAGCGAGAGCCTGCGACTCTTGACGGCCTGCAGCGTGATGTAGGCGGTCATCAGCTTGGTCACCGATGCCGGATACCAGGGCACGGTCGCGTTCTCGGCGTGCAACACCTTGCCGCTTTCGACCTCGATCAGCAGCAGCGCCTCTGCCGAGGCGCGCGAGGGAACGAGTGTGACAAGGGTGGCTGCGGCGAGCGCTGCAAAGAGGGTCGGAGTGCGGGGCGTCGACACATAAGCCACTGGCGCGGTCCGATGCTGGTTGCGGGCCTCGGGTCCGAGGGACGACTATCTAAACCGAAGACCGGCCAAACGCAAAGCCGGCATATCGCGCTGTTTTGATGGCTTATGACGCGGTGGGCGTGGTAAATCCCAGCGGAAAGCGACGAAAATTCGGCAGGAGGCGCAAATGACCGGCTGCATCGTCGGTTGGGCCCATAGCAAGTTTGGCAAGCTCGACAGCGAGAGCCTCGAAAGCCTGATCGTTCAGGTTGCAAACGGCGCGCTCACGGATGCCGGCATCGCCGCGCGCGATGTCGACGAGATCGTGCTCGGACATTTCAACGCCGGTTTTTCGGCGCAGGATTTTACCGCTTCGCTGGTGCTGCAGGCCTCGCCCGAACTCCGATTCAAGCGCGCCGTGCGCGTCGAGAACGCCTGTGCCACCGGTTCAGCCGCCGTTCAGCAAGGACTAAAGGCGATTGCCGCGCAGCAGGCGCGGATCGTGCTCGTGGTCGGCGCCGAGCAGATGACCACGACTGCCGGACCCGAGGTCGGAAAAAACCTGTTGAAAGCGTCCTACGTCCGCGAGGAGGCCGACATCGAGGGCGGCTTTGCCGGAATTTTCGGCAAGATCGCTGGCCTCTATTTTCAACGCTGGGGTGATCAGTCCGATGCGCTTGCGATGATCGCGGCCAAGAACCACAAGAACGGCGTCGGCAATCCATACGCACAATTGCGCAAGGACTTCGGCTACGAGTTCTGCCGGCACCCGAGCGACAAGAATCCGTTCGTTGCGGGGCCGCTGAAGCGTACCGACTGCTCGCCGGTCTCCGATGGCGCGGCCGCGCTCGTGCTTGCCGACTTAGCGACCGCGTTGCGGCTTCGCAAGGCGATCGCGTTCCGCTCGACCGCGCACGTGCAGGATTTCCTGCCGATGTCGCGGCGTGACATTCTGAAATTCGAAGGCTGCGCCGAAGCCTGGAAGCGCGCGCTCGGCGCGGCCGGCGTTGCGCTTGCCGATCTTTCGCTGGTCGAGACCCACGACTGCTTCACCATCGCCGAGCTGATCGAGTACGAGGCGATGGGGCTCGTGCCGGAAGGGCAGGGCGCGCGCGCGATCAAGGAGGGGCTGACGCAGAAGGACGGCAAGCTGCCGGTCAATCCTTCGGGCGGGCTCAAGGCCAAGGGCCATCCGATCGGCGCGACCGGCGTCTCGATGCACGCGATGTCGGCGATGCAGTTGATGGGCGAGGCGGGCGACCTTCAGGTCAAGGATGCCGGGCTTGCCGGCATCTTCAACATGGGCGGCGCCGCGGTCGCGAACTATGTCAGCATTCTCGAGCGCATCAAATAGCGGGCGCTGACGAAAGCCGCGTGCGCAGTTCGCGTTCGATCGCCGCGAACACCGCACTCCAGTCGCCGCGCCGAGGCTGCCGGAACAGCCGCATCGTTGGGTACCAGGGGCTGTCGTCGCGGTCGAGCATCCAGCGCCAGTCGGGCACGAACTTGAGCGCGACGAACGTCGGCCGGCCGAGCGCGCCCGCAAGATGCGCCATCGACGTGTCGGAGGTGACGATCAGGTCGAGAGCCATCATTGCGGCGGCGGCATCGACGTACCAATCGGGGCCGTTGTCGAGCGACGGCCCGAGGTTCTCGATCGCGGTGCCGGCCGGCAGGCGCGCGATCTGGTCGAGGCCGTGGTGCTTCTGCAGGCTTATGATGCGCACGCCCGGCAGGCAAGTCAGCGGCACGTAGTGTTCGAGCGGGATCGAGCGGCCGTGATCGACCTTGCCTTGCGGATTGCCCTGCCAGACGATGCCGACCTTGAACCCCGCCGTGCCGATCTGGTTTCGCCAGTGCGCCACGCGTTCCGGTTCGGCCGCAAGATAGGGGACGGCGGCCGGGATCGAATCCCGATCGGTGCCGAAGCCGTGCGGCAGGTCGAGCACGCCACAGCGGAAGTCGTAGGCCTCGCCCATGGCGAGCTGGCTCGTCACGCGGATGCCTTTCGTGAGTGGCGCGAGCAGGCGCACGAGCCGCGCGTCGCAATGGAAGGTCACGTCGGCACCGCGGTCGCGCAGCATCGGCAGATAGCGCGCGAACTGGATCACGTCGCCCATGCCCTGCTCGGTGAAAACGAGCAGGCGCCGGCCCCGCAGGTCCTCGCCGCGCCAGTCGGCGGCACGCACCATAGGCTTGCGGCTCAGATGCTCCGAGACCTGCCAGCGCCATTCGTGCTTGGCAAAGCCGCGCTTGAACTCGCCGATCGCGAGCAGCGCCGCGCTCTCGTTCCACTGGATGTCGGGACGCGCTGGCGCGAGCGCCGCGGCCTTGGCGAACGACGCGAGCGCGTCGCCGAGCCGCTGCTGCTCGTGCAGGGTGGTTCCGCGCGCGAACAGCGTGTCGACATGGTTGGGATCGACCGCGAGCGCCTGCTCGAAAGCTATAAGCGCCTCGTCAAAACGCTCAAGCTCGTGCAGCGCGTTGCCGCGGTTGTACAGGGCGTCGGCAAATCCGGGACGGATCGTCAGCGCCTTTTCGTAGCAGGCGAACGCCTCCTCGTGGCGGGCGAGGCTGTGGAGAGCGGCGCCGCGACAGCACCAGACGTCGGCCGCATCGGGCTTTGTCGCGAGCGCCTTTTCGGTAGCGTCGAGCACCTCGCGGTGGCGCCGGAGGTCGAACAGCACCATGGCAAGACTGCGCCAGGCTTCGGCGAAATCCGGCTTGATCGCGACCGCGCGCTGGTGGCTTGCCGCGGCTTCGTCCTTGCGGCCAAGTTCACCGAGCACGAGGCCGCGGACGTGCCAGGCATCGGCGTTGCCGGGCGCGAGCATGACTGCCTGCTGGTATGAGGCCAGCGCCTCGGCCGGCCGCTTCAGCGCGCGCAGCACCTCGCCGTGCGCGATCTGCGCGACCGGGTTCCGCGGATCGAGCGAGAGTGCGTTGCGCAGATCGGCCAGCGCCTCGCCCGGGCGGCTCAGCGCGCGCAGCGCGTTGCCGCGGATGATCAGCGCTGCCGGGTTGCGCGGATTGAGCGCGAGCGCGCGGTCGCAGTTGCGCATCGCGTCGTCCGGCCGGTTCATGCCGGCGAGGATGCGGGCGTAGTTGACGAAGGCGTCCGGCACCGTGGCGTTAAGCTTGAGCGAGCGCGCCATCAGCGCCTCGGCGTCGGCGAGCCGCCCCTGCTGGGCACAGAGCACGCCGAGGAAGTGGACGGCCTCGAAGCGGTTGGGCTCGGCGGCGAGGATTTCGCGGTAGAGGCGCTCGGCCTCGGCGAGCTTGCCGGACTGATGGAGCGCCATGGCGCGTTGCACGTTCTGCATCGCGGTGGACCCGGCGGGCTCGGCCGCTCCGCGGTCAGCCCTGCGCCATCTGCGTCTCGGGCTCGGCCGCCATCTGCGGCGTGGCCTCGATCGTGAGGAACTGCGCCCTGGCGAGCGCCGCGAACACGCCGCCGGCGGCGACGAGCTCGTCGAAGCTGCCGCTTTCGACGATGCGGCCGCCTTCGAACACCAGAATGCGGGTGGCGTTGCGCACGGTCGAGAGCCGGTGCGCGATGACGAAGGTGGTGCGGTCCTTCATGACCTCGTCGAGCGCGCCCTGCACCTTGGCTTCGGTGGCCGCGTCGAGCGCGCTCGTCGCCTCGTCGAGAATGAGGATCGGCGGGTTCTTCAGCAAGGCGCGCGCGATCGAGATGCGTTGCCGCTCGCCGCCTGAGAGCATGCGGCCGCGCTCGCCGACGCTGGCGCCCAGGCCCTCCGGGTTGCGCTCGATGAAGTCGAGCGCCTGCGCGCGCTCGGCGGCGACGCGGATTTCCTCGTCGGTGGCGTCAGGCTTGCCGACGCGCAGGTTCTCCGCGATCGAGCGGTTGAGCAGCAGCACCTCCTGGAACACCACGCCGATGTTGCGGCGCAGCCCGGAAAGCTGCAGCCCGCGAATGTCCATGCCGTCGATCTTGACGCTCCCGGACTGCGGATCGAACACGCGATGCAGCAACGCGAGCGCGGTCGACTTGCCGGCGCCGGTCGGGCCGACCAGCGCCACGATCTCGCCCGGCAGCGCGGTGA
Source organism: uncultured Alphaproteobacteria bacterium (assembly GCA_963821555.1). Classification (GTDB taxonomy): domain Bacteria; phylum Pseudomonadota; class Alphaproteobacteria; order Rhizobiales; family Xanthobacteraceae; genus Z2-YC6860. The sequence continues at coordinate 166,692 of CAWGEM010000003.1, forward strand.
AGTTGAGGTCGGCGACGGCGGCGCGCTTGCCGTCGTAGGAGAACGACACGTTGCTGAATTCGACCAGGCCGCGCACTCGGCCGGGGTCGATGGCGTCCGGCCGGTCGCGCACCGCCGGCACCGTGTCCGCCACGTCGAAGAACTCCTTCAGCCGCGGCGCGTCCATGAACAGGCGATGCACGAAGCCGACGGCCTGTTCCAGGCGGGTGATCAGCATGCCGGCGAAGCCGGTGAAGGTGACGATCTCGCCGATCGTGGTCAGGCCGCGCACGTAGAGCCAGATGCCGACGACGAAGATCGACAGCATCGTGAGGGTGGTGGAGGCGCGCGTCAGCATGGCGCAGATCGCCCACCACGACAGCACCGGCATCTGCGCGCCGAGGAGCTTCGCGACCACGTTCTTCAGTCCCACCACCTCGGCATCGACGCGCCAGTAGCTCTGCACCAGCGCGACGTTGCCGAGTGCGTCGGCGGCGCGCTCGGCGAGGTCGCCGTAGTGACGCTCGACCGCGCTCTGGCCGGCCTCGGCCTTGCGCAGCACGATCGCGGTCAGCACCGTGAACACGATGCACAGCACGATCAGCAAGAGGGCGAGCCGCCAGTTCAGGAACAGCGACAGCGGCAGCAGCACCAGCAGCGAGACGAACGCGGCGAGGTGCTCGCGGAAGAAGCCAAGCCACAGCCACCACATCGAGTCGGTGCCGGTCAGCATGATCTTCATCAGCCGCCCGGAATGCGTGCCACCGTGGTAGCTGAGCGGGAGCTGCAGGATGTGCTCGAAATATTCGGTCATCACCACGTGGCGCTGGCGGTGCGCCAGCCGGTCGGCGTGCAGCGCGATCAGCGTGCCGCAGATGATGGTGAAGAGTCCGAAGCCGACCCACGCGCCGAGCAGCGGCAGCACGTCGTCCCAGGTCGGCGGGATGCCCTTGGTCTGCGCGCTCGCGAGCGCGTCGATGATCCGGCCGAACAGCACCGGCTCGGCGAACTGCGCGGCGGCGAGCGCCAGGTTCCCGACCGCCAGCACCCAGGCAAGGCGGGCCTCGGGCCCCAGCGTTCCGAGAACTCGAATGTAGAGTCGTATGAAATTCATGGCGCCATCTTCGGATGTCAGCTTCTACCGCAGCGGATCGCTATCGTCTTGTGCTGCGTCGCAGCGATGCCGCCGCAACCGCGGTTGCACCCGGTTGGACCCTACCCTTGGGGCGTTAACACAGCAGAATCGTAACATGTTTTCGGCGCGGGTGTTCCACTGGACGGAATCGCCGCACGATAATTTCTGCACGGCGGCGCGGCGTAACGATTGGCGGCCGGCCCGCAGTTGAATAATATTGAACACGCGGGGTTTACCCCGATTGAGCAGTCTTTCGCGCTGGGGGCCCGCGCCAAGCTGCTCAAGAGTCCAAAATCGACGTGAAAGCATCATGACGAAGCCGGCGCATCAAGCGGGGCCATCGTGCCGTGACCAACATACCGACGGAACTGCTGAGAACCCTGATCGCAGTGGTTGATCTGCGCAGCTTTACCAAAGCGGCGCAGTCGCTTGGCGTTACGCAACCCGCGGTCAGCGCCCAGATCAAGCGGCTGCAAAGTCTGCTCGGCACCGACCTCCTCGACAAGAGCGCGCCCGGGGTGAGCCTCACGTCGGCCGGCGACCTGGTTGTCAACTACGGCCGGCGGCTGCTCTCGATTAACGATCAGATCCTCGATCTCGCCGCGCCCCGCTCCAACGCCAAGACGATGCGGATCGGCGCCTCCGGCGACTTCACCGCGGCGGGGATTTCTCGTGCCCTCACACGCTGGCGCAGTCGCCGTCCCGACCTGCGCTTTGTCGTATCCAATTCGCCGACCGACCTCCTGCTGCGCGATCTGCGCGAAGGCGAACTCGACCTCGCGGTCTGGGTCTCGGCGACCGGCCCGACGCTGGAGACGTCGCACTATTGGACCGAGGAGGTGGTCTGGCTCTATTCGGACTCGACGCGGATCGAGGCGGGCCGGCCAGTACCGCTCGTGTCCTACGGCGACGAATGCCTGTTCACCCGCAACGCGATTGAAGCGCTGGGCCGCGCCGGCCGCGAGTGCGAACTGGCCTTCGTGAGTTCGAGCTTGCTCAGTCTCGGCGCAGCGGTCGCCGCCGGCTTCGGGGTCATGCCGCTGCCGCGCAGCCGCGCCGACCTCGTCGAGGTCAGCGTCTGGGAGGACGCGCCGCTGCCGAGGCTGCCGGACATCTTCTGCGGCGTCTATGTGCGCGCCGGCTTCGAGCGTGAGGATCGCGAACAGATCGCCGAAACGATTGCCGAGGTGCTGCGGCCGCCGCAGCCGCCGCAGCGGCTCGACCACGATCACTCCGAACCGACCCGGCAGATCGCCGCCTTCAACGCCAATCGCTGAAGCGGGGCCTGCGCTTTAAGTCTGCGCGAAGCCCGAGCGCTGCGCCCAGCCGGTCATGCGCGTCTCCAGGATCGCCATCAGCCAGTACATGACGATGCCCTCGACCGCGAGCGCGATCAGGCCCGCGAAGATCAGCGGCACCTGGAACTGCGCCTGCGCCTGCAGCATCAGGTTGCCGATGCCGTAGTTCGAGGCGATGCTCTCAGAGATCACCGAGCCGACGAAGGCGAGCGTGATCGCGACCTTCAGCGAGCCGAAGAAGTACGGCAGCGTGCGTGGAATTCCGACCTTGCGCATGATGTCGAGCTTGGAGGCGCCGAGCGCTTTCAGCACGTCCTCAAGCTCCGGCTCGATGGTGGCGAGCCCGGTCGCGACGTTCACGACGATCGGGAAGAACGAGATCAGGAACGCGGTCAGCACCGCCGGCACGAAGCCGATGCCGAACCACAACACCAGGATCGGCACCACCGCGACCTTGGGAATGGCGTTAAATCCGATCATCAACGGGTAGAGCCCGGCGTAGATCGCACGCGACCAGCCGACCAGGAGCCCGAGCAAAAGCCCGAAGCCGACCGCAAGACCGAAGCCGATCATTGTGGTCGACAGCGTGAACAGCGAGTTGCGGTAGATCGGTCCCCAGTACTCGACGATCGCCGCCATGACCGCGGTCGGCGGCGGCAGGAAGAACGTCGGGATTTGGAAAATGCGCACCACCGCTTCCCAGATGACGAACAGCGCGATGGTGTAGATCCAGGGCGCAAGCCGGATGTAGAGGTCGCCGGGGTTCATGGGCGCGGTCCCTGTGCTGTGCTACCAGCTCGCCGCGAACTCGGCCTGCTCCCTCCCCCCTTGTGGGGGAGGGGTGGGGAGGGGGGTGTACGCGGGTTCGGAATTTGCCGTACCCCCCTCCCTGTCCCTCCCCCACAAGGGGGGAGGGAACCCTGTGGCAATGCCGCGCTCCACATCCACGCGTTCGTCACTGCCGCGCCCTCACGATGTGGCTGCGCAGCTCTGCGACAATGTCCTGGAACACCGGCGTGAACGTCACTTCGAGATCGCGCGGGCGTGCAAGCTCGATCGGCCGCTCGACCAGGATGCGCCCGGGGCGCGCCGACATCACGAACACGCGGTCGGCGAGGAACACCGCCTCGCGAAGGTCGTGGGTCACGAGGATCACCGTGATCTTGCGCGCGGCATGCAGGTCGCGGATCACGCCCCACAGCTCTTCGCGCGTGAAGGCGTCAAGCGCGGCGAACGGCTCGTCAAGCATCAGAAGCTGCGGCTCGTGGATCAGTGCCCGGCAGAGCGAGGCGCGCTGCTGCATGCCGCCCGACAGTTCCCAGGGGAACTTGCCGCCCATGCCGGCAAGCCCGACCGAGGCGAGCAGCCGCTCGGCGCGCGCCACGTACTCGGCGCGATGGCGGCGGATTTGGTGGCGATGCGGTTCGACGATCTCCAGCGGCAGCAGAAGGTTGTCGAGCGTGGTGCGCCACGGCAGCAGGGTGGGCGCCTGGAACGCCATGCCGGCGATCTTCACCGGCTGGCGGATCAGTTCGCCCGCGACCCGGACGGTCCCCTTGAACGGGAACTGCAGTCCGGTCGCGAGCTTCATCAGCGTGGACTTGCCGCAGCCGGAGGGGCCGACCACGGCGGCGAACTCGCCGCTCTCGACGGCGATCGTCAGCCCCTCGACGGCGAGCGTGCCGCCGGCCGAGCCGCCGCGGGCCGCATAGGTGTGGCTGACCGCGTCGAGGGCGACGAACGATGACACAGTCGGTCGCCCCCGCAATCGCCGGTCAGTTGGCCTTTCGGTCGTTCGCCGCCGGCAGGAACGAGGCGTCGTAAGATGTCGGCGCCTTTCGGCTTGGCCTTGAACGTATAGGTGAGCGCGATCTGGTCGATCGACTTGTCGAGCCGCGCCATGTCGACTGCGCCGTAGCCGTTCGCCTTCACCTCCGGCGTCACGATGTTGTCGCGGATTGCCATCCGCAACCGCTCGAGCTCGACCGGCTTCTTGGCGACGTCGTTGCGCGAGATCACCGAGTCGACGGCGGTCGAGGGATCGCGAACCGTGTCCTTGATGCCCTTGAGGAACGCACGCAGGAACGCCTTCACCAGCTCCGGCTTCTCGGCGGCGAACTTCGGGCTCACGATGATGGCATTGCCGTAGAGGTTGACGCCGTAGTCGGCCATCAGCATCACCACGATATCGTCGGCAGCGACGCCGCGGTCCTTCAGGTTGATGTAGGAGGAGAACGAGAAGCCGGTGATCGCGTCCACCTGGCCCGCAGCCAGCATCGGCTCGCGCACCGGGAATCCGACGTTTTCGATCGTCACCTTCGAGGCGTCGATGTTGTTGGCTTGCACGAAAATCTTCCACTGCGCGAAGGCGCCGTCGGGGGCGGGGGCGCCGAGCTTCCTACCCTCGAGATCCTTGGGCTGCACCACGCCGCGGCTCTTGCGGCCGACGATCGAGAACGCCGGCTTGTTGTACACCATGAACACGGCCTTGATCGGCGCACCAGGATTGGCGTCGCGGAATTTGATCAGCGAGTTGATGTCGCCGAAGCCGATGTCGTAAGTGCCGGCAGCGATGCGGTTGATCGGTTCAAGCGAGCCGCCCGCGGTGTCGATGGTGACGTCAAGGCCTTCGGCCTTGTAGTAGCCCTTGTCGATCGGCACCACGAACGGCGCCGCCGGTCCCTCGAACTTCCAGTCGAGCGTGAATTTGATCGCGTTCTGCGCGCCCGCGGAGCCTGGGGCAGCCGCTGCGGCGATCGCCATCGCGAGCACTATCCCGGCGCGACCGGGTCCGATTCGATGGAGCAAACCCATGTCGGTTTCCCTCTTGTCGTTGCACGTTAGCGGTGCCGGTACTGATGCCAGCCCGCATCTGCAGTTGTCCTCATGTCCTCAGCAAAGAACATGCCGAATGAAAGAGCAAGGCAGGGCCTTGTCGCAGCAATCCCTCTGTACAGACATGAACACCGCTGCCCATCGAAATATCATCGTGCCGTCGCGCTGGGCACGGGCGAGGCCTGTCGACGCTGCTAAACTTAAGTTGATGGTCGGAGGCCTCAGATGAATGGGTCCGAATATCCGGGGCAAGGCCGCGCCGCCGTGCCGGCATTTCAGGCGCCCTATGCGCCGGCCGATCGGGGGCTGGCTGCGCGCCTGCTCGTGTCGGCGCCGGCGCTGCCTGCGGCGGAAGCACGCATCGACCGGCGCGCCCGTCGCCTGGTCGAGACCATCCGCGGCCATCTTGGGGGCCTGGGCGGGGTCGAGGACTTCCTGCACGCCTATTCGCTCTCGACCCGCGAAGGGCTCGCGCTGATGGTGCTGGCGGAGGCGCTGCTGCGAGTGCCGGATGCTGCCACCGCCGACCAATTGATCGAGGACAAGCTTGCGGCGGGCGATTGGTCGCAGGCTGAGCACGCGGACTCCTTCCTCGTGTCCGCCTCGGCCTGGACGCTTGGCCTCACCGCCCGCGTCATCCAGCCCGGCGAGACGCCCGAGACCATCGTCGAAAGCCTGGTCCGGCGGCTCGGGCTGCCGGCGGTGCGGGCCGCCACCCGTCAGGCGATGCGGCTGCTCGGCTCGCATTTCGTGATCGGCCAGACCATTGAGGAGGCGCTTTCGCGCGCCGGCTCGCATCGCGAGTTCCGCTATTCCTTCGACATGCTGGGCGAGGGCGCGCGCACGTCGCCCGATGCGGTGCGCTACTTCGACGCGTATGCCGCGGCGATCGAGGCGATCGGCCGGCGCGCGGGCAACGCGCCGCTGCCGGCGAGGCCCGGCATTTCAGTGAAGTTCTCGGCGCTCCATCCGCGGTTCGAGGCGGTCTCGCGACGGCGCGTGCTGCGGGAGCTTGTGCCGCGGGTGCTCGACCTCGCGCGCGCCGCCAAGCGCCACGACCTGTTCTTTACGGTCGACGCCGAGGAGGCGGATCGGCTCGAACTCGAGCTTGAGGTGATCGGCGCGGTGCTCGCCGATCGGTCGCTCGCAGGCTGGGAGGGCTTCGGGCTCGCGGTGCAGGCCTATCAGAAGCGCGCCGGGGCGGTGATCGACTGGCTTGCGGCGGCAGCCGGTGCGCTCGAATCGGCACCTGGTGGTCCGGCTGGTCAAAGGCGCCTACTGGGATACGGAGGTCAAGCGGGCGCAGGAGCGGGGCCTCCCCGACTATCCCGTGTTCACGCGCAAGCCCATGACCGATCTCAACTATCTCGCCTGCGTGCGGCAGCTGCTGGCGGCGCGGCCGAGGCTGTTCCCGCAGTTCGGCACCCACAACGCGCTGACGGTCGCGGGCGTGATCGAGGCTGCCGGCGGCATCGAGGGTTACGAATTCCAGCGGCTGTACGGCATGGGGGAGGTGCTCTACGAGGCGCTGCTCGCCGAATTGCCGGCGGCCGCGTGCCGGGTCTATGCCCCGGTCGGCACCCACCGCGATCTCCTTGCCTATCTCGTGCGGCGGCTCCTGGAGAACGGCGCCAACTCCTCGTTCGTCGCGGTCGCCGCCGACCCGAACGTGCCGGTCGAGGCGATCTTAAAGCGCCCGCAGGCCTGGATCGGCGACCCCGACCATGCGCGCAATCCGCGCATCCCGCTGCCGCGCGATCTCTACCGGCCGGCGCGGCTGAACTCGTCCGGCATCGAGTTCGGCGATCGCGCGGCGCTGACGGCGCTGCGTGGCCGAGGCCGCCGGCGCGGCTCCGAACGATGGCGCAGGCCGCGCCGCTGATCGATGGCGTGGCACGGGCGGGCGAGGCGGCGCGGTGCGTCGCCGATCGATGGCGAGCACGGTCGGGCGGGTCATCGAAGGCGACGCCGCGACCGCTGCGTCCGCGATGGCGGCGGCCAGGCCGGCTTATGCCGAGCTGGGCGGCGAGCCAGTCGAGCGGCGCGCCGAGGCGCTGGACCGAGCGGCCGAGCTTGTGGAGGCCGCACGCGGCCGGCTGATCGCGCTGCTTGCAGGTCGAGGGCGGCAAGACGCTGGACGACGCGCTTTCCGAGGTGCGCGAGGCCGTGGACTATTGCCGCTACTACGCCGCGCGAGGCGCGGCGCGCGCTTGTGCCGCAGCCGATGCCGGGGCCGACCGGCGAATCGAACGAGCTGCGCTATCGCGGCCGCGGCGTGTTCGTCTGCATCAGCCCGTGGAATTTTCCGCTGGCGATCTTCCTCGGGCCAGGTCACCGCGGCGCTTGCCGCCGGCAACAGCGTCGGTGGCCAAGCCCGCCGAGCAGACGCCGCTGGTCGCCGCCGAGGCGGTGCGCCTCCTGCATCGGGCCGGCGTGCCGGCGTCGGCGCTGCAGCTCGTGCCGGGCGACGGCGCGGTCGGCGCGGCGCTGGTGGCCGACCGCCGCGTCGCGGGCGTGGCCTTCACCGGCTCGACCGAGGTCGGCCACGTCATCAATCGCGCGCTCGCCGCCAAGGACGGGCCGATCGTGCCGCTGATCGCCGAGACCGGCGGCATCAATGCGATGATCGTCGATGCCACCGCGCTGCCGGAGCAGGTGACCGACGACGTGGTGACATCGGCGTTCCGCTCCGCCGGCCAGCGCTGCTCGGCGCTGCGGCTGCTCTGCGTGCAGGACGATGTCGCCGACCGCATGATCGAGATGATCGCGGGCGCCATGCGCGAGCTTGCGCTCGGCGATCCGCGCGATCCGGCGACCCACGTCGGTCCGGTGATCGACGCCGACGCCAAGGACACGCCTCGACCGCTGGATCGCCGACATGGCGGGCCAGGGCCGCGTGATCGCGCGCTGGGACGAGGGGCGGGCGCTGCCGCCGCGCGGGCTCTACGTGCCGCCGGCGATGGTCGGGCTCGATCGCGCCAGCGACCTGCGGAGGAGGTGTTCGGACCGATCCTGCACGTGGTGCGCTGGCGCGCCAGCGAGCTCGACGCGCTGCTCGACGACATCGCCGGCAACGGCACCGGGCTCACGCTCGGCATCCAGACCCGCATCGACGCGACCGTCGCCCGCATCGTCGCGCGGCTTCGCAACGGCAACGTCTATGTCAACCGCAGCATGATCGGCGCGGTGGTCGGCACCCAGCCGTTCGGCGGCACCGGCCTGTCCGGCACCGGGCCGAAGGCCGGCGGCCCGAACTACCTGCGGCGCTTTGCCACCGAGCAGACGGTGACCATCAACACCGCAGCGGCCGGCGGCAACGCCACGCTGCTGTCGGAGGGCGAGTGACATTGCGCGCCGGGCAGAACCCGCCGCTAGCATCACGAAGCTCGTGTTAACCGACAGGCGACCGAGTCCGGTGTATGACTGATGCATGGCTGATTCGCTCGAACGACTGCACGAGCATGTGACCGCCGCCAAGCTGCGCCGATCCTGCGGTGTCGCGCACCGCGCGAGCTGCTGCGCGCCGGCCGCGGCAAGGTGGCCAAGAAGCTGGCCGAGGAAGCGATCGAGGTCGTGATCGACACGATGAACGGCGAGCGCGACGCGGTGGTGCGCGAAAGCGCCGACCTGCTCTACAACCTGGTCGTGCTGTGGGTGGCGAGCGAGGTGCGGCCCGAGGACGTCTGGCACGAAATGGCCCGGCGCGAGCGCCTGTTTGGCCTGGCCGAAAAGGTGCCCAAGAAGCTCCTGGACGGCTCCGCCGCCGCAAGGTCGTGCTGCTCGAAAGCCGCCGTGCCGCAAGCGCCGCGGCTGATTGGCGCTGCGCGTGGACAAGGCCGCCGGAGCCCGCTAGACCACGGCGTTAGACGCGCGCGATCATGCTGCCAGCCGTTCAGCATGATCGATTCCGAAGGCCGGTTCCCACTTCGCGATCGGCCTAAGCAAGCCCGCCATGCTCCGCCGCCTTTATGACTGGTGCGTCGACGCCTCCGGGCGCCCCTATGCCACCTGGCTGATGGGCGCGATCTCGTTCGTCGAGAGCTCGTTTTTTCCGATTCCCGCCGGACACGATGCTGATTCCGATGTCGCTGGCGCGGCCGGATCGGGCCTGGTTCTACGCCCATGTCTGCACGCTGACCTCGGTCGCCGGCGGGATGCTGGGCTACGTGATCGGCGCCTGGCTCTACGATTCCGTCGGGCTGTGGCTGATCCAGCTCTACGGCTACGGCGACAAGGTCGATGCGTTCCGGGAATCCTATGCGCATTGGGGCGGCTGGATCATCCTGCTCAAGGGCATGACCCCGATCCCCTACAAGATCGTGACCATCGCCTCCGGCTTCGCCGGCTACAGTTTCGCCGATGTTCATCGCTGCTGTCATTCGTGGCGCGCGGCATGCGCTTCTACCTGCTGGCGTTTCTGCTCAACCGCTACGGTCCGCAGGCGCGCGCCATCATCGAGGAGCGGCTCGGGCTGTGGGTGACGCTCGGCGCCGGTCGTGCTCGTCGTCGGCATCGTCGGCGCGGTATACTTGTTCTGAGCCGGCTGCGGTCCTCATTTCTGCCACGCGATTCGGGCAGGATGCGGGCGGGCAACGAGCCTGCGGGAGCGGCGACCGCGTGCTCGAGCCTCGACGGCAACGTTTTCGACAGCAGCCCGGGCCCGCCGATTTCGGCTGCGATGCGAATGCACAGCATGACCTGAGTTTGCGGACTGGATGCCGCACGGCCGCCGTGCGGCTGCGGCGGGCGCACTCGCGGCGCTGTTCGCGGTCGCTGCGATGAGCCAGAACGCGCCCGCGCCGCCACCGTCCGCGCCGGCTCCGGGTTCGGTACCCCGGCAGCTCGAGCCCGCCGCGCGCGAGGCGCAAGCCCCGGCGCCGGCTGCGCAGCCGGTCGAACCGCCCGGCATGTTCGAGGCGCTCGGCCGCTGGCTCGACGAGGGCGCCGCCAACTTCCGGGACAATCTGCGCGGCGCCAAGTCGCGCATGGACGAACTCGACAGCAAGGCCGCCGCCGACCGCAAGGAGTTCGACGAGAAGGCGGAGGAGGCCCGCAAGAATGCCGCCGAGGCCACCAAGAATGCGGTCGACGCGGTCGCCCGGATTCCGGTTTCCCGCGTCATGAGCGGCCGCGAACGCTGCACGCGAGGCGCCCAACGGCGCGCCCGACTGCATCGCGGCCGCCGATACGCTGTGCCGCAAGCACGGCTATTCGTCGGGCAAGAGCCTCGATTTCACCTCGGCGGAGGAATGTCCGCGCAGCTGTGCATGTCAGGCCGGCAGACCGCCGACGAATGCACCACGGTGACGTTCATCAGCCGCGCCATGTGCGAGCGCTAAGCTCTCGCGCCAAATACCAATCAGCGCGAGGTGATCGCTGTCAGCAGCCCGAGGATCGGGTAGCCGAGCGCGCGATCGAAGGCGGCCACCGTGTCGCGCAGGAATGCTGGCGCCTGATCGCTATAACCGAAGAGCAGCACCGCAGCCGCGACCGGGATCGCGACCGCAGACCAATAGAACGTGGATAGCAGCCTCGCCCGCCGTTCGGCCGCCGCCTTGGGCGACACGTATTTCGGGACATACGGCGGCGAGGCCATCGGCGCGGCGTATGTCACGCTAGCGACGGCTGTGGCGCGTCATCACGGCGCGGCACGCCGAGCTGAGCCTGCGCGAGTTGGCCCTGAGGCAGCTGACGATGCGGCTCTGGTTCGGAACGTAGTCGCCGCACAGGCGGTACACATCGGGCGTGCACGCCTCCTCATCCGCCCTGCTGTGGCCTTGCGCAGCGGCGGTGCCGGCCGACAGCGCTAGCGCGAGGAGCAGGGCCACCGACAGTCCAGATAGGCTCGCGAACAAGCGCAACCGTCTGCTGCGGTCCGGCGCCAGCGGCTCCCAGGCCGCGCTGGCGTTGGCGATGGGGCTCAGAAACCGCAACCGACTGACTGTGAGCACTCTTTAATCCTCCTCACTCTGCGGCGCGGACCTTCCGCCGCCGCGGAAAAAAGCCGGTCCGACCTTGCTTGAATTTGCCGGCGCGGTCCATCGAAACCGCGCGCGCATAATCAGCGGGCTGTGCGCGATGCGGGCTACGACGCGGGGTCGAGGCCTTTGGCCTTGAACACGCCGGTAACGGCGGGTGTCGTCAGGAATTTCAGCAGTTCGCGGCCCGCCGCCGGTTCCTTCGCTGCCACATTGAGGCCCGCGGTGAACAGCACCCAGCTCTGCAGCTCGTCCGGAATCGAGCCGACCCACTCCACGCCTGGCACACCTGCCACCGGCGGCAGCCCGGTCACGGCGAAGTCGACCTCGCGCCGCGCAACCAACTGCGCGGAACTGCCGCTCGCACCCGATTTGATCTTGGGCTTGACCTGATCGGCGATGCCGAGCCGGTCGAGCAGAGTGAGCGTGTAGCGCCCGCTGCTGCCCTGGCCCGAGGTCGCAATCGCTTTGGCGTCGAGCAGCGCGCGCTTGAACGCCTCGACCGAGCTGATGTCCGGCTTCGGTGCGCCCTGCGGAATCGCGACGCCGATCCCGGTGCGGCCGAGCACGGTCCGCGAATCCGGCACGAGCTTGCCCTGCTTGATCAGACCTTCGATGTCGAGCGACAGCACCACCACATCGAACGCTTCGCCGGCGTCGATGCGCGCGATCAGCTCCGGCGGCAGGCCATACTGGACGCTGAGCTTGTGCCCGGTTGCCTTCTCGAACTGCGGCCCGATCTCCTCGTGGAGGCCAGGCATGGCGCCGCTGCTGAACACGCGAACCTCGGCCGAGCGGGCGATGCCGCCTTGCAGGGCGGCAGCGGTGACTGCGGCCGCGACCAGCGAAGCTTTCTTCATGGCAATCCCCAATGCGTCGGCGTTTCAGTACCGGTGGCTGATCGGCAGTTCTTCGGCCGGGAACAGGCTGATGACGCGATGGCCCTTGTCGGTGACCACGACCTCCTCCTCGATCCGCGCTGCCGAATAGCCGTCGGTCGCCGGGCAGTAGGTCTCGAGCGCGAACACCATGCCCTCCTTGATCTCGGTCGGATGGTCGAGCGAGACCACGCGGCTGATGATCGGCCGCTCGTGCAGGGCGAGGCCCAGGCCGTGGCCGAATTGCAGCCCGAACGCGGACATCTCGTCGGGGAAGCCGAACTCCGGCGCCTTCGGCCATACGCTGCACACCTTGTCGGTGGTCACCCCGGGCTTGATCAGCTCGATCGCCTTGTCGAGCCATTCGCGGCAGCGCTTGTAGGCATCGTGCTGCGAGAGCGTGGCGCGCCCGACGTTGAAGGTGCGGTAGTAGCAGGTGCGGTAGCCCATGAACGACTGCAGGATGTCGAAGAACGCCTGGTCGCCCGGACGGATCATGCGGTCGGTAAAGTTGTGCGGGTGCGGGTTGCAGCGCTCGCCGGAGATGGCGTTGATCGCCTCGACGTCGTCGGAGCCGTGGCGATAGAGGAACTCGTTCACCTTGGCGACGATGTCGTTCTCGCGCACGCCTGGTTTCAGCTCCTCGCTGATCAGCTGATAGGCGCCGTCGACCATGGCGGCGGCGCGGTTGAGCAACGCGATCTCGTCGGCGCACTTGATTTCGCGCGCCTCCAGCATCACCTGCTGGCCGTCGTCAACCTTGAGCCCGGCCTTCTCCAGCTCGAACATCATCGGCGGCTCGATGATGTCGACGCCGAGCGGCATGTTGGCCACGCCGGCCTCGCGCAGGATCGAGGCGATCTCCTCGGCGTGGCGCTTCATCAGGCCGAACTGCGGCGCGACCGTGCCGCGCAGGCCCACGAGGCCGGCCTTGCAGTTCTCGGGCTTGAGCCACGGCGAGTAAAGCTTGTGATGCACCGCCGCCGAGCCGAAGTCCCAGATGATCGGCTCGCCGCCGCGCGGCAACAGCGCCCAGCGCGAGAGCTTGTCGCGCTCCCACTCGCCGATCTTGGTCGAGGTCAGATAACGGATGTTGTTGACGTCGAACACGAGCAGCGCGCCGAGCTCGGAATTCTCCAGCGCCTGGCGGGCGCGACCGAGGCGATAGCGGTGCAGCCGGCGGTAGTCGACGCGCTCCTCGAAGTCGACGCCCATGATGCCGAGCGCCGGCAGCGCGCGGCCCCAGTTGAAGCGCGGGTTGATGTCCTCGGCGCGCACCTGCACCGGCTCGCGCTTGGTGATGTCATCCATGGGGGGCTCCCTGCGTGTCCTTAATGTTCGTAGCCTCAGTATAGCCCGTGTCCCGGGCGCAGCGCAGCACGAAGTCGTGCGCCGCAGAGCCAGGGACAAGCAGCGTCAGCTTGCCAGGAGACTTGCGCGCAGCTTTGCCACGTCGTCGCAAATTTTTGGGCCGTGCTCGCGCATCTCGGCGAACTCGGTCTCGCTGACGAGATCGTGCAGGCCGCGGCGGTAGCTCGGCCATTCGCGCACCTGCGACCACCAGTCGCGGACGCGCGGCCGCTCGTCGGTCCACACCCCGAGCAGCCCGAGGTTGTCGAGCCGCGCCCCGAACGGCATCAGCGAGATGTCGGCAAGCGTCGGGTGCGCGCCCATGATCCACGGCCCGCCCTCGGCCAGCGTCTCGTCGAGATGCTTGAACGCGCGCTCGTAGGCCGCGATCCCGTGCAACACGAACGGCGAGTGCACGCCGTGCTCGAAGGTCGACATGAAGCGGTCGCGCCGGCGCGGGTCGCCGATGTTGCGGAACCGCCGCGCTCGCACGTCTGCGGGCATGTTCTTCATCCGCTCGCGGAACATCGCCGAGAAGCTCAGCTCGGTGACGCCGTCGAACAGGCCTTCGTCGACGTATTTGCTCCACACCCGCATGCGCGCGCGGCCGGCCGGGTCTTTCGGCGCGAGCGGCGGGTCGGGAAAGGTGTCGTCGAGGTACTCGCAGATCAGCGTCGACTCGATCACCGGCACGCCGTCATGGATGAGCGTCGGCACCACGCCCTTCGGATTGAGCTTGAGGTACTCCGGGTCGTACTGCTCGAGCTTGAACAGGTCGACGCGCCGCGCCTCCCAGGTGAGGCCCTTCGCCACCAGCGTGATCCGCACCTTCTGGCAGCAGACCGAGTTGCCGTAATCGTAGAGAACCAGCATTTTGACGGCCTAACGGTGATTGTTCAGACCGCCGGACCGTAGCCAAATTTCTACGGCGCGTCTCGCTATGTCGTCGACACCACGCGCTGCAAGGACGCGCGCAGCGTTGCAGCATCATTCGGCCCGAACGTGCGCTCGAATTCGGTCTGGGCCTGCCGCCATTTCACCTGCGCCGCCTTCAACCGTGCCTGGCCGATCGCGGTGAGCTTGAGGCGTCGCGTGCGGCCGTCATCGCCCGCGCCGATGGAGAGCAGCTTGTCGCGCGCCAGTGGCCGTGCGGCACGGCCAAGCGTGGTGCGGTCCATCACCATCGACTGCGCGAGTTCGTTGATCGAAAGCGGGCCGAGCCGGTTGAGCTTGGCAAGGATCGAGAATTGCGTCGTGCGCAGACCCTCCGACGCGAGATGCGCGTCGTAGAACTGACTGACGTGACGCGCCGCCTGCCGCAACGCCAGGCAGTTGCAATGGATCGAACTCGAGGGCAGGGGGTGCATCGTTTTGCATGGCTCGCATTCCTGGAAAAGGGGCGGTCCGCGGGCGGCCTCCCTTGGCAATAGGTGCATATGCGCATATAAAGGTCAAGTAACAAGTGCATATGCACCTATTTGCTGAAAGGACCTTTCGCCATGGATCCGAGGACCCGAATGCTGCTGGAGGCGCCCGTTGGCTCCACCATCCTGCGTCTGGCTTTGCCCAACGTGGCGGTCATGGTGGTGCAGGCATCGATCGGGCTGATCGAAACCTATTTCATAGCGAAACTCGGCCTCGACGCGCTGACCGGCGTGGCACTGGTGTTCCCGCTGTTCATGCTCCTGCAGATGGTGTCGGCAGGTGCAATGGGCGGCGGCATTCTCTCCGCCGTCGCGCGCGCGCTCGGATCGGGCAATCGCGAGCGCGCCAACGAACTGGTATGGGCGGCGGTCGCGATCACCGTCGCGCTCGGCGCCCTGACCACGGTGGCGGCATTGTTGTTCGGGCCAAGGCTCTACGCTCTGATGGGCGGGCGCGACGGCTCGCTCGCCGCCGCCTCCACCTATTCGGCGCTGGTGTTCGCAGGCGCCATTCCGCTCTGGCTGTTCAACTCGTTTGCCGCGGTGATCCGCGGCACAGGCAACATGTTTTTTCCGGCCGCGGTCACGACCATAGGGGCCGTGGTCCTCGTGCTGCTGTCGCCCGTGCTGATTTTTGGCCTGGGGCCGTTTCCGAACCTCGGGATTGCGGGCGGCGCGGTGGCGGTCCTGCTCTACTATCTGGTCGGATGCGCGATCTTCACCGTCTACATCTGGTCCGGCCGTGGCGTGCTCAAACCGTCGCCCGTTCCGCCACGCCTGACCTGGGTGTCGACGCGCGAAATCCTTCGCATCGGCCTGATCTCCTCAATCGTCAGCCTGTCGACCAACCTCAGCATCGCGACCGCCACCGGCCTTGCTGGAATGATCGGCCCCGCCGCGGTTGCAGGTTACGGCACCGGCGCCCGGCTTGAATATCTCTTGGTGCCGCTGGTGTTCGGGCTCGGCGCACCGGTGGCCGCCATAGTCGGCACCTCGATCGGCGCGGGCCGCCGCGATCGCGCGCTGCGCGCGGCGTGGACCGGTGCGGCCATCGCCGCCGGACTGACCGAAGCGATCGGCTTGTCCGCCGCGTTGTTTCCAGCGACGTGGCTATCGCTGTTCGGCAGCGATCCCGGGATGATCGAGATCGGAACGAGCTATCTGCAGATCGTCGGGCCGGTGTATGGCTTTTTCGGTGGAGGTCTGGCGCTCTACTTTGCCTCGCAGGGCGCCGGCGCGGTCGGCTGGGCGATGATGGTCGCCGTGTTGCGCGTGCTGATCGCGGCTGGCGGCGGCTGGTTCGTCGTTTCCAGGTTCGGCGGCACGACCGGACTGTTTGTGATGCTTGCAGCTGCGCTGGTGATCTATGGGCTTGCGAACGTCGCAGCGGTGGCTGCCGGCGCCTGGTTCGCGGCGCCGAAGTCCAAGTCGAAGCACGAGCTTAAAGCACTGCCGGCGGCGCAACCGTCGTGACCCCGGAGGCCAACACCGATGATGTCGCAAGCAACGCTCCCGGCGCCGCTTTATGTCGAAGACCTGCGGCCGGGAGACATCCATCGCTCCGTAGGTGAGCCGGTTCTGGTAGAGGCGGCCGGCATCAAAGCGTTCGCGCGCCAGTTCGATCCGCAACCTTTCCACCTCGATGAGAAGGCCGCGCAACGGACCCTGTTCGGTGGATTGGTGGCGAGCGGCTGGCACACCGTGGCGATCACGATGAAGCTCCTGGTCGAAGGCGGATTGCCGCTGGCCGGCGGCATTATCGGGGCCGGAGTCGATGAGCTGCGCTGGCCCCGTCCAGTGCGGGCAGGCGATCGGCTGCGCGTCGAAAGCGAGGTGTTGGAGGTGCGGCCGTCCCGGTCAAAGCCGGAGCAGGGGCTCGCGAAAATTCGCACCACGACGCTGAACCAGGACGATCAGCCTGTTCAGATCATGACATGCAATCTCATCGTGCAAAGAACATGCAATCTCATCGTGCAAAGAAAGGCGTCCTTGTGAGATAACTATTGCATTGCAACAAAGAAAATGCTGCGATGCCATAGGCTTTTTGGGTACGACCAATGGTTTCTGTGAAGGTCTTGAGACGGCAGGCTGCCCGCTGCGCCGACTTGGCCCGACAAACGCAGGATGACGAGAGCCGTGCGCGGTATCTCCGTCTGCAGCAGATGTACCTGAATCTCGCTGAGGCCGAGGGGCGCGAGCGAACTGCCGCCGGCGACAGTCAAGTCGCCTGAGCGTAGCCGCCCCTGCCTTTCACACGATCGAGCGCTTAGCGGTGCCTGAGTTCAGGCCTGCTATTCGAGTTTGATGTTGGCGGCTTTTACGACCTTGGTCCACTTCTCGAGCTCGGCGCGCAGGAACGCTTCCGACTCCGCGGGCGTGGTCGTGAAGGTTTCGGTGCCCTGCTTCTCCCAATAGGCCTTCACCTCGGGCTTGACGACGAGCGCCCTGATCTCGGCGTTGAGCTTGTCGATGATCGGTTGCGGCGTGCCGGCTGGCGCCATGATGCCGAACCAGCCGGTGTGCTCATAGCCCGGAACGCCGGCCTCCGACACCGTCGGTACGTCCGGGAGCGCGCTGGAGCGCTTCGCGCCGGTAACGCCGAGCGCGCGGAGCTGGCCGGCGAGCACGTTCGGCCCCGAGGAGGGCACCTCGTCGAACATCATATTGACGTGGCCGCCGATCAGATCGTTGCGCGCCTGCGTACTGCCCTTGTAGGCGACGTGCAGGATGTCGGTGCCGGTCATCAGCTTGAACAGCTCGCCGCCGAGATGCTTGTTCGAGCCCGGCCCGGACGACGCATAGGTCAGAGCACCGGGCTTCGACTTGGCGAGCGCTATGAACTCGTTGACGGTCTTTGCCGGCACCGACGGATGCACGACCATGACCGCGTCGGTCGAGGCGCAGATCGAGACGGCGGTAAAGTCGCGCAGCAGCACGTAGGCCTTGTTGGTCGCAAGAATTTCCAGGTTGATGTGCGGGGAGGCCACGACCAGCAGCGTGTAGCCATCTGGTGCGGCTTTTGCCGCCTCGCCGGTGCCGATGATGCCGGCGGCGCCCGGCCGGTTCTCGATGAAGAACGATTGCTTGAACCGCTCGCCAAGCTGCTGGGCGAAGTAGCGGCCGACGAGGTCGGCGGGACCGCCCGCGCCGAGCGGCACAATCATGCGGACCGCCCGGTTGGGCCATTCCGCCGCCGGTTGCGCCGCGGCCGGGGCGGCGAGCATGGCCGCCGCGACGACCGCGGATACAACGAACGGACAGCGCTTGACGCTTTCGGACGACATGGCGGTTGCCTCCCTGGCAGTATTTTCCGCGACCCTAGCGTGTCTCGGCGAGACTTTGAAAGCGCGGAATGTCGCTGAAAGCATGGCGTGTCGTTCATCGCGCGCAGGGACAGGTCGTGACCTTGTTGATCCAGGCGTGCTCGACGGCCTCGTCGGCCCAAAAGTCGATGCCGATCTTGACGGACGGCGCCATCCACACGAATTCCTCCGAGAATTCGAGCACGGCCGCGTTTTCCTTCTCCCGCAGGACACCGAGCTCAAAGTAACCCGAGGAATTCGGTGCGCACCGCGAGGCATCGACCAGCACGGTCGCGGTCCACTTCCGCTCAAGCATTGGCAGCTTCATCTCCGAAAGCTGAACCTGCGTGACGGTGAGCGTTGGCCGGCACACCGGCTCGCCTGCGGCCGGCGTCACGTGGATAAGCGCGATTGCGCCGGCCAAGAGGCGCAACATTTTTGACGCAGCCGGAACCAGTCCCGCTAGCGACACGAGGGCGCTGCGCGGGAATCCAAACAAAGTGACGGTGGACATTGGGATGCTCCAATGCCGCTGCCGGTTGGAAGACTTGTGGAGGTCAGGTCATTCGCCAAAAGCCCTCGGCCCGGCGAGCGGGCGACGAGCAGTGCTTGGGCGTAATGCCTTGGAAACAGCCGGGCGACTGCGATCGAGCCCGGATGCTTCCCATGTGGCGACAAAGTGCGCGAGAGTCAAGGAATGCAACAAGCCGGTAGTGTCTCAGTTTGAAATTTAGTCGAAGTCCTCGGGACCAAAAACCTGACGACTATGACGCGCACAGTCGGGACATAGCGTCTCGATCTGGCCATTGTGCTTCCTACTGAGCACCCACCCGGCTTCTTGAAGTGGCAGCGATCACGTCGGCGGGCCGCTTCTCGCCTTTGGGGCCTCGGGGCATTTATCTGGTGCTCCTGAGCTTCTTATCGTCGCCGTGTTGGAGGCGAAATTCTGCGCACTTGACCGCCTGATCTGAGAACCGACCGGGGAACTTTCGCACTGCGGCTTCGATGGACCATTCTCGAAGGCCGAGCTTCTTAAGCTCGCGAAACCCAGTCTGAATCTCTCCGCTCGTAACGAGCCTCTCAATAGCGCCTACGGTCTTATAGTCACGTCTCATCCGCCGAAAGACAGTCGCCGGGTAGCCTGCCTTGCTGGAACGGCGGAGGCTTTCGTCGATGAACTCTTCCAGAGGATCAGCCATACGATCAAGCATACAAGAGTTGGACGGCGGAGGCGACCCAGCCGTCAATGCATCCAAATTTCAAACTGAGACACTACCAACAAGCTTGTTGGCGCAAACCCGTGGCCGGAGCCGGTGTGAGACGCGGCCGTTCGCCCGCGATTGTTGCTTGAATTTTCCTTTTGCCAGACCCTGCCGGCATGACCGTTTCCGATCGAGAATTGATGTCGCTCGTCCGCGCCATCGTCGCCGGCGACGACCAAGCCGTGCAAGCGCGTCTCGCCGCCAAATCCGGCGCTGGCCAAGACCCGGTTTGAGCATGGCGCGACCCGCCAGGGCGCGAACTCCTATTTCATTGCGGAGATCGGACGCTACATCTACGCGGGCGATACCGCGCTCCACATCGCTGCATCAGCCTATCGGCTCCGCATCGTGCGCAAGCTCTTGGCCGCGGGCGCCGACATCCGTGCGCGAAATCGTCGCGGCGCCGAGCCCATCCACGGCGCCGCCGTGGGTCAGCCCGGCTCGTCCGCGTTCGATCCGCGTGCGCAGGCCGTGACCATCACCTGCCTGATCGAAGCGGGCGCCGACCCGGATGCGCTCGACATGGATGGCGTCGCACCATTGCACCGGGCCGTTCGCACGCGCTGCGCTGCGGCGGTCAAGGCACTGCTCGAAGGCGGAGCCGATCCCCGGCAAGAGAACAAGAGCGGGTCCACTCCCATGCTGCTTGCGACGCGGAACACCGGCCGCGCCGGTTCGGGATCGGCCGAAGCCAAGGCGGAGCAGCAATTGATCGTGCAGTTGCTACAGGCCCGCCTCGGGACGTAGCGCGGCCCGATGTCGCGCAAGTCTTGGCGGCGGTTCGGACCTTCGCTTATGCTGGCCGCGCCGGCCGATTGGGACCATGCCATGAAACAGACGATCCTGCTCGCCTTCCTCGCGTCGATGCTCTGCGCCGACGGCGTTGGCCCTGCCGCAGCGCAGAGCTGGCCGGACCGGCCGGTGACGATGGTGGTGCCGTTTGCCGCGGGCGGCGGCACCGATCTGCTCGGACGGATCATCGCCAAGCGGCTGTCGGAGGTGCTGGGCCAGCAGATCGTGGTCGAGAACGTCGGCGGCGCCGGCGGCATGATCGGATCGGCGCGCGTCGTCAAATCCCCGCCCGACGGCTACACGATGGTGATCGGCACCACCGCCGACGCCATCAACCAGTCGCTCTACAAGGCGCCGCTCTACAGCTTCGCAAACGACCTGGTGCCGGCCGGCCTGATGGGCGACCAGCCGACCGTACTGCTTGCGCGCAAGGACTTTCCCGCCAGCGGTCTGCAAGAGTTCGCGAGCTATGTGAAGGCGAACAAGGAGTCCATCAAGAACGGCTCCGCGGGCGTCGGCTCGACCGGGCACCTGTTTTGCGAACTGCTGCACGCCGCGCTCGGCATCAGCGGCGTCACGCACGTGCCGTACCGCGGCGGCGGACCGGCAATGCAGGACCTGGTCGCGGGCCACTATGACTATATCTGCACGCTCGGCCCGACAGGAAAGCAGATGATCGAAGCCAACACCGTCAAGGGGATCGCCATCCTGCAGCCGAAGCGCTCGCCGGAGCTGCCAACGCTCGCGAGCACCGCCGAGCAGGGGCTGCCCGACTTCGATGTCCGCACCTGGTTCGGCCTGTTCTTCCCGAAGGGCACTCCGGAGCCGATCGTGCGCAAGCTCAATTCAGCGCTGGCAGAAACGCTCGAAACGCCGTGGGTGCACGACCGGTTCAAGGACATTGTCGCCAACGTCGCCCCGAGCGGAGAGCGCTCCCCGAATATCTGAAGACGCTCGTCGACACCGAGACCGCGAAGATGGGCGCGGCGATCCGCGCAGCCGGCATCCAGCAGTTCTGAACGCGTCGGAGCTGCTGCAGCAACGCGTCGAAGCTGCTGCCGCGGGCAAGCGGGGCCCCGCTACGCCACCTGCTTGCCCCACAGGCGCGTCGAGGCGATGTCGGCGCCCTCGCGGATCGCTTTCAGCTTGAGCCAGACCGCCGGCTCGATCACCCATTCGCGCTTGGTGAACGTGCCGAAGCCGCAGTCGGTCGAGGCGATCACGCGCTCGCGGTCGCCGACCACGGCCACCGCCTCCTCGATACGGCGCGCCACCACTTCGGGGTGTTCGACGAAGTTCGAGGTGCTCTCGACCACGCCGGGAATGAGCAGCATGTGCGACGGCAGCCTGTGCTTCTTCAGCGCCGCGTATTCATGGGCATGGCGGGGATTGGAGAACTCGATCGACAGCGCACCGACGTTCGCGGTGTAGAGCGCGGGCAGGATTTTTTCGAGCGCGATGTCGTGGATGTGCGGGCCCTCCCAGTTGCCGTAGCAGACGTGCAGCCGCACCCGGTCGCGCGGGATGCCCGCGATGCCCTGGTTGATGGCCGCGACGTGGCGCTCGCAGCGCTTGACGAAGTCGCTGTCGGAAAGATCGCGGTACATCATGGTGCGGTCCATGGCGAGATCAGGCGCGTCGATCTGCAGGACGAGCCCCGCCTTGTGCACCGCCTGGTACTCCTTGCTCATCTCGCGCGCGATCGCGTCGAGGTAGGCGTCGTGCAATTCGTAGTGGGCGTTGAGCATCGTGGTCGAGATGATGCCGGGCGAGGCCGCGGTCATGAACCGTTCGGAGAACGCGCCGAGCTCGTCGGCGATCCGGTTGAAGCGCGCGGTCTCCTCGGTGATGGGCTTGAGGTCGACGTATTTGATGTCGGCCTGCGCCTCCGGCGCGCCCTGCTGGCTCTTGGTCGGGTTCGGGAAACGCCGCATCAGGTAGGCCAGCAGCTCGGGAAATTCCTCGAACTCGCGGCCGCGGCGGCGCTTCGAGACGCCGGCGAAGCCCGACATGCGCTGCGGCACGTAGGTCTGAAAGCCGATCCGCCCCTGTTCGCCGTCGTTGCCGATGTCGATGCCGGCGGCCAGCTGCTCGGTGACGGCGTGCCGCACCGCCTTGTCCAACTCGTCGGTGAGCACCTTCGGGTCGTAGGGCTTGGCCTCTTCCTGCGCCATCAGCAGATCGGAGAGCCTTTCGTTGCGCGGCAGGCTGCCGACGTGCGTGGTGAGGATACGGTCGCGGCTGGTGATCATTGAACAAACTCCCGGATTTGCAGCAGCGTGTCCCGGACGCGGTGCAGCATGCAATGCTGCACCGCTGATCCGGGACCGCTTCAAGCGCGGAATTTGGTACGGTCCCGGGTCGGCAGCGCATCACTGTCGTGCTGCGCTGCGCCCGGGACAAGCCGCAAGCATTGCGGCTCTGACGGTCCGCCTGCATAATAGTTCATCTCACAGCGGGGATGCGAATGGCTGTTGCGGCCGATGCGCGTGCACCGGCGGGAGTTGCGACGCCCATCGGTCCGGTGGGCGCGATCCCGCGCCGCTATAATTTCGCGGCCGATGTCATCGAGCGGAACTTCGCCGCCGGACGCGCCAGCAAGCCCGCCTTCATCGATCCGCGCGGCAGCTGGAGCTATGGCGTGCTGGCCGATCGGGTGGCGCGCTTTGCGGCCGCGCTGCGCGGGCTCGGCGTGCGGCGCGAGGAGCGCGTGCTGATCGCACTCCTCGACACCATCGACTGGCCGACCGCGTTCCTGGGCTGCCTCAAGGCCGGTGTGGTCGCGGTGCCGGTCAACACGCTGATGACCGAGGACGACTACCGCTTCATGCTGGCCGACAGCCGCGCGCGAGCGCTGGTCGTGTCGGAGGCGCTCTATCCGCGGTTCGAGACGCTCATCGGCGAGAGCGCCGACCTCGCCCACGTGATCGTGTCGGGCGACAACGCGCACGGCCACCTGCACTTCGAGGAGCTGATCGAACGCAGCGCGCCGGAGCCTGCCACCGCGCCGACCACGCGTGACGACATTGCATTCTGGCTCTACACCTCGGGTTCGACCGGCCGGCCCAAGGGCGCGGTGCATGTCCATGCCGACCTCAAGCTGACCGACGACCTTTACGGCGGGCCGTTCGTCAACCTGACCGAGCGGGACGTCTGCTACTCGGTCGCGAAGCTGTTTTTCGCCTATGGGCTCGGCAACGCGCTCACCTTTCCGATGTCGGCGGGCGCGACCACGGTGCTGCTGCCGGACCGGCCGACGCCGGACGGGGTCGCGGCCCTCCTGCGCAAGCATCCGGTGACGGTGTTCTACGCGGTGCCGACCTTCTACGCCGCGTTCCTTGCAAGCCCAAATGCGCCACAGCGCTCAGAACTGAAGCTGCGCCGATGCATTTCCGCCGGCGAGGCGCTGCCGACCGACGTCGGCCGGCGCTGGCTCGAGCGCTACGGCGTCGACATCCTCGACGGCATCGGCTCAACCGAGATGCTGCACATCTTCCTGTCGAACCGAGCAGGGGAGGTGAAGTACGGGACCACCGGCAAGCCCGTGCCGGGCTACACCGTCAAGCTCATTGGTGACGACGGTGCGGAAGTAAAGAAGGGCGAGATGGGCGAGCTCTTGGTCAGCGGCCCGACCAGCGCGCTCATGTACTGGAACAACCGCGAGCAGTCACGCGCGACCTTCCTCGGCGAATGGACCCGCTCCGGCGACAAGTACATGGAGGACGAGGACGGCTACTACGTCTACTGCGGCCGCCGCGACGACATGCTGAAGGTCTCGGGCCTCTACGTCTCGCCGTTCGAGGTCGAGGGGGCGCTGCTCAGCCATGCCGCGGTGCTGGAGGCGGCGGTGGTGGCCTGGCTTGACGCCGACGGCCTCGTCAAGCCTAAGGCGTTCGTGGTGCTCAAGGCGCCCGACGCGGTGGCCGAGCCGGCGGCTCGTGACCAGATGTCGCGGGCACTGCAGGACCACGTCAAAGCCGCGCTCGCCCCCTATAAGTACCCACGCTGGATCGAGTTTCGAGCCGACCTGCCCAAGACCGCCACCGGCAAGATCCAGCGCTTCAAATTGCGCGCCGAGGGTACGGCACGCTAAAGTCGGCCCACGCTTTCCATTCCGGAGGATTGACACATATGAGACGGATTTTGCTTGCCACCACCGCGATCGCGACCACCGCGATCCTGGCCGCGGCGCCGACCGTAGCCCAGCAGAAGACCATCAAGATCGGCTTCATCAGCACCTTCAGTGGCCCGGTCGCGGCGATCGGCAACGACATGCGCAACTCGTTCGAGCTCGCGCTCGACCATGCCGGCCGCAAGCTCGGCGGCCTGCCGGTCGAGGTGATCTACGAGGACGATCAGATCAAGCCGGAAGTCGGCGTGCAGAAGACCCAGAAGCTGATCGAGTCCGACAAGGTCGACTTCGTGGTCGGCTACATCTGGTCGAACGTGCTGCTCGCCTCGCTCAAGCCGCTGAAGGACTCCGGCACCTTCACCATCGTCACCAACGCCGGCGCCTCGCAGCTCGCCGGCGAGGAATGCTCTCCGTACATCTTCTCCACCTCCTGGAACAACGACCAGACGCCGCAGGCCGTCGGCCTCTACATGAACCAGAAGAACGTGAAGACCGCGTTCCTGATCGGTCCGAACTATGCCGCGGGCAAAGATATGCTCGAAGGCGTCGCCGCGACTTTCAAGGGCCAGGTGGTCGGCCGCGAACTCACCGCCTGGCCGAACCAGCTCGACTTCTCAGCCGAACTGTCGAAGGCGCGCGCGGCCAAGCCCGACGCGGTGTTTGCGTTCTATCCCGGCGGTGCGGGCATCCAGTTCGTCACCCAGTACGCGCAGTCCGGGCTGAAGGGGCAGATTCCGCTCTACACCGCCTTCACCATCGATTCGCTGTCGCTGCCGCGCTTGAAGGACCTCGCCATCGGCATCCCCGGCGCCCAGCAGTGGGTGCGCGACCTGCCGAACGACGCCAACAAGAAATTCGTCGAGGACTTCCGCGCGAGGCACAAGAACGACCCGTCGTTCTACGGCGCGCAGACCTATGACGCGGTCCCGCTGCTCGACAGCGTGGTCAAGGCGGTGGGCGGCGACGTCTCCAAGAAGGACGAGATGCGCCGCGCGGCGGAGAAGGCCGACTTCAAGTCGGTGCGCGGCGGATTCAAGTTTGGCCCGAACCACATGCCGATCCAGAACTTCTATCTCCAGGACACGGTGAAGGAGGGCGACGAGTACCGGCTCAAGACCGTGGCCACGATCGTGGAGAACGACCAGGATAAGCACTGGCAGAAGTGCAAGATGCCGAACTGACGCGCAGCGCGCGTCGGCCCGGGGCGCCGCGAAGCGGCGATCCGGAATTCTGCAGGACACGACGGCAGAAGCGCTTGGCTTCTGCCGCCTTGTTTTTTGCGGGTGGCAATGGCCTCATCCTTGCAACGCGGCGGGGGCGCGGTCCGGTTCATGCTCTATCTCATCGAACAGTGCCTGAACGGCATCCAGCTCGGCATGCTGCTGTTTCTGCTGGCGGCCGGGCTCACGCTGATCTTCGGCATCATGGACTTCGTCAACCTGGCGCATGGCTCGCTCTATATGCTGGGCGCCTACTTCGCCGCCACCTTCATCGCGGCGACCGACAGCTTCGTCGGCGGGCTTGCGCTCGGGCTCGTGGCGACCCTCATCGCCGGCATGGTCCTTGAGGTGATCGCGATCCGGCCGCTCTACGGGCGCGACCATCTCGACCACGTGCTCGCCACCTTCGGGCTGCTGATCTTCTTCAATGAGCTGGTTCGGCTGATCTGGGGCCCGGAGGGCCGCACCATCTCGCTGCCGCCGGAAATGCTGACCGCCGTTCAGGTGCTGCCGGGGGTCTATTATCCGCTCTATCGCCTCGTGATCATCGGCGCGACGCTTGCGGTTGCGCTTCTGCTCTATGTCCTCGTCATGCGCACCCGCATCGGTATGCTGATCCGCGCCGGCGCGTCCAATCGCGAGATGGTCGGTGCGCTCGGGATCAACATCAGGCTGCTGTTCACCGTGGTGTTCGGGCTTGGCGCCGCGCTCGCGGGCTTCGCCGGCATGATCCAGGCGCCGATCTCGTTCGTGCAGATCGGCATGGGCGAGAACATCCTTATTCTCGCGTTCGTCGTTATCATTATCGGCGGCATCGGCTCGATCCGCGGCGCGTTCGTGGCCGCCGTCATCGTCGGCCTGATCGACACCATGGGGCGGGCGTTCCTGCCCGACGTGGTGCGGATGTTCCTGAGCTACAGCGCGGGCTCGAGCGCGGGTCCCGCGCTGTCTTCGATGTTGATCTACACGCTGATGGCGGTGGTGCTCGTGTTTCGGCCGGAAGGTCTGTTCCCGGCGTCGAGCAAATGAACGCCTGGCTCTCCCCGCGCAACGCCTTCGTGGTCGCGCTGATCGCGATCCTGGCATTGCTGCCGTTCTACACCGCGACGACCGGCAACACCTTCATGATGACGCTGTTCACGCGCATCATCATTCTTGCGATCGCGGCGGTCAGCCTCAATCTGATCATGGGCTTCGGCGGCATGGTGAGCTTCGGCCATGCCGCCTATCTCGGCATCGGCGGCTACGTCGTTGGCATCCTCGCCAAGGAGGGCGTCAACTCCGGCTTCGTGCAATGGCCGCTCGCGCTCCTGGTATCGGGCCTGTTCGCGCTCGGGGTCGGCGCGCTCAGCTTGCGCACGCGCGGCGTCTATTTCATCATGATCACGCTCGCCTTCGCCCAGATGGTCTACTACGTTGCCAACGGGCTCGACCGCTACGGCGGCGACGACGGGCTCACGATCCAGCGGCGCAGCGAGTTCGACGGCCTCATCAACCTGTCGAACCGCACCGTGTTCTACTACCTGTGCTTCACTCTGCTGCTCGCCAGCGTCTACACGGTCTGGCGGCTGGTCAACTCACGCTTCGGCATGGTGATCCAGGGCGCGCGCTCCAACGACCGGCGCATGCGCGCAATCGGCTTTCCGACCTTCCGCTACAAGCTCGTCTGCTTCGTGATCGCAGGCGTCCTGTGCGGCCTCGCCGGTGTGCTGCTTGCCAACCACACCAGCTTCATCAGCCCGGCGCTCATGCATTGGACACGCTCCGGCGACCTGATCGTGATGGCGGTTCTGGGCGGCATGGGCTCGGTGTTCGGCCCGGTGATCGGTGCGATGGCGCTCCTCTTGCTGGAGGAGGCGCTGCCGTACGTTATCGGCGTGGCGAGCCATCTCGTCACCGGTAAGGAGGTCGCGGCGGCGAAGGAGTACTGGCAGCTTATCCTCGGCCCGCTGATGCTGCTGATCGTGCTCTATGCACGCGGCGGCATCGACGGCTTGCTCGCGGGCGCGCGCCGTGGCTGACGCGCTGCTTCAGGTCGAAGGCTTGACCAAACGCTTCGGCGGCGTGATCGCCTCCGACGACATCATGCTTGACGTGGCGCGCGGCGAGCTGCATGCGATCATCGGGCCGAACGGCGCCGGCAAGACCACGCTGATCGGCCAGCTCGGCGGCGAACTCGTGCCGAACAGCGGCCGGATCGCGTTCGACGGCCGCGATATCACGGCGCTGCCGACCTATCAGCGCAGCCAGCTTGGCCTAGCGCGCTCGTTTCAGATCACCTCGCTGTTCCGCGATTTCACCGCGCTCGACAACGTCGCGCTCGCAGTGCAGGCGCACGCAGGCCATTCGTTTTCGTTCTGGCGCAATGCGCGCAAGGAAACGGCACTGCGCGAGCCCGCGCGGGTGGCCCTCGATCGCGTTGGCCTTGCGGCGCGTGCCGATGCGCTGGTCGCCAACATGAGCCACGGCGAGCACCGTCAGCTCGAACTCGCGATGGCGCTTGCCACCCGGCCGCGCATGCTGCTGCTCGACGAGCCGATGGCGGGGCTCGGGCCAGAGGAGTCGGGCCGCATGGTCGAGACGATGCGCGCGCTCAAGCGTGAGCTCACTATCCTTCTCATCGAACACGACATGGAGGCGGTGTTCGCGCTCGCCGATCGCATCAGTGTGCTGGTCTACGGCCGGGTCATCGCCTCGGGTGCGCCGGCCGACATTCGCGCCAATCCAGATGTGCGCCAAGCTTACCTCGGCGAGTCGGAGGTGAGCGACAAGCATGGCTGACACGCTCCTCGATCTCGACCGGATTGAAACCTGCTACGGGCTGAGCCAGGTGCTGTTTGGCGTCTCGCTCAAAATCTCGGCCGGCGAGATGGTGACGCTGATGGGGCGCAACGGCATGGGTAAGACCACCACCGTGCGCTCGATCATGGGGCTGACGCCGGCGATGGCGGGCGCGATCCGGTTCGCCGGCGAGGACATCCGCGCACTGCCGGCGTTTCGCATCGCACAGCGCGGCATCGGGCTCGTTCCGGAAGGCCGCCAGGTTTTCCCCAACCTGTCGACGCGCGAGAACCTCGTCGCCACCGCCGCCAATCACGGCGGTGCCACGGACCCGTGGACACTCGACCGGGTCTGCGAGCTGTTTCCGCGGCTCGCCGAGCGCTTCGGGAGCATGGGCAATCAGCTCTCCGGCGGCGAGCAGCAGATGCTGGCGATCGGCCGCGCGCTGATGACAAACCCGCGGCTTCTGATTCTCGACGAGGCGACCGAGGGGCTTGCCCCGCTGATCCGCGGCGAAATCTGGCAGTGCCTGACGCAGCTCAAGGCCGCCGGCCAGTCGATCCTGGTGATCGACAAGAATGTCGAGGCGCTGACCCGCATCGCCGATCGCCATTACCTGATCGAGCGCGGCCGCGTGGTGTGGTCGGGCAATTCCGATCAGCTTGCGGCGGCGCCCGACATCCAGCACCGCTATCTTGGAATTTGAACAAGCTGCCCTCGGTAACAGCGACGATCCCGGCCTTCTCATTGCGGCGATTGCCGTGTAGGTCATGCCCGATCCTCAGGGGCCTGATACACGGTGAACCAAGACGTGACCTCGCTTTCCGACCAGGGTTTCCTCGACCTGCCGTCGATGCGGTTGGAATACCGCATGATCGGCCCGCGGCCGGATGCGGCGCCGACGCTCGTGCTGCTGCACGAGGGGCTTGGCAGCGTCGCGTCGTGGGGCGATTTTCCCGACCGGCTGCAGGCCGCGACCGGTGCCGGCGTGTTCGTCTATTCGCGCGCTGGCTACGGCCGCTCAAGCCCGGTGACCTTGCCGCGTCCACTCGACTTCATGCATGTCGAGGCGCGCGAGCATCTGCCGCGCGTGCTCGACGCCATTGGCTTCCGCCAGGGTATGCTGGTCGGCCACAGTGACGGCGGCTCGATTGCCGCGATCTACGCCGGCAGCGTGCAGGACCATCGCGTGCGCGGTCTCGTGCTGATGGCGCCGCACTTCATCGTCGAAGACGTGACGATGGAGGCGATCGTCAATGTCCGGCAGGCCTACGACAGCACCGACCTGCGCGAGCGGTTCCAGAGGCTGCACGACGACGCCGACGCGACTGTGCGCGGCTGGAGCGACGTCTGGCTCAACAACGACGTGCGGCTCTGGGACCTCCGCGAGGACCTGGCCTATATCCGCGTACCGGTGCTGATCATCCAGGGTGAGCAAGACAATTTCGGCACCATGCGCCAGATCGAGATCGCCCGGGAGGAATGCTACTGCCCGGTCGAGGTCGTGATGCTGCCGGACGCGAAGCATGCGCCCTACCGCGAGGCGCCGCAGGCGACGCTCGACGCCACCGCTGCGTTCTGCAACCGCGTGCTGCGCGAGCACGAAGCCGCGCCGCCGCTGGCCCCCGGATGACGGGACAAACGCTGCTTGCATGTATTATCGTACATGAATTATAATGCATGAATTCAACTGCCGGCGTGCGGCGAGCCACCCGCGGAGCGGAAACGGTGAGCAGACCCGACCTGAGCTCGCGCGCCGCGATGGAGACACCCGCCGCAGCGTCTGGACGCACCGATGCGGATTTCGCCGCCGCGGTCGGCCGCATGGTGCGCCTCGGCCGCGCCAAGCGCGGCATGTCGCGTCGCCAATTGGCGGAAGAATCCGAAGACCTCTGAGCGTTACCTCGCGCAGATCGAGAGCGGCGACGGCAATCCGTCGGTGCTCGTGCTGCGGGCGATTGCCGAAGCGCTGGAGCTTTCGATCGCAGACCTTCTGCCGCGCACCGGTGGGCAGCCTCCGGCCTATGCGCGCATCGTCGATCTTCTGGGCCGCGCGCCTGAGGGCGACCTTGCGGCGATCGCGGACCTGATCGAGCAGCGGATCGAGCGGGCAGCCGAAGCCGACCGCGCGCGGCGGATCGCGCTCGTGGGCCTGCGCGGAGCCGGCAAATCAACCCTCGGCCAGATGCTCGCGGAGCGGCTCGGCTATCCGTTCATCGAGCTCGATCGCATGGTCGAGCAGGAGTACGGCGCGAGCGTGCCGCTGCTGATCGAGATGTCGGGGCTTGCCACCTTCCGGCGGTATGAACGCTCGAGCCTGGAGCGCGTTATCGCAGAGAACGACGGCGCTGTGATCGCGACCGCGGGCGGCATCGTGTCGAATCCGGATACCTACGGGCTGCTGCTGCGCCGCGCCCATACGATCTGGATCAGTGCGCCGCCCGAGGAGCACATGGAACGCGTGATCAAGCAGGGCGACTTCAGGCCGATGGCGCGCAATCGGGAGGCGATGGCCGATCTGCTCGCCATCCTGGAGGCCCGCCGGTCCGACTATGCGCGGGCGCGGGGCATGCTCGACACCGCTGGCGCGACCGTGCCGCAAAGCCTCGCCAAGCTGCAGAAGCTTGTAGCGCCGTGGATTAGGGATTAGCCGAGGCCATCATGGCAGACGCGGATCGCAAACTCGCCGACGGCAGGAATCGGATCGACTTTCAAACCGATCCGTCGCGCTACCGGCACTGGAAGCTCGCCATCGAAAGCGATGTCGCGACGCTGCTGATGGACGTCGACGAGAACGCGCCGCTGTTCGAGGGCTACCAGCTCAAGCTCAACTCCTACGACCTAGGCGTCGACATCGAACTCGCCGACGCGCTGGAGCGGCTGCGCTTCGAGCATCCCGAGGTTCGGGTGATCCTGCTGCGCTCGGGCAAGCCGCGGGTGTTCTGCGCCGGCGCCAACATCCGCATGCTGGGCGGCGCGAGCCACGCCCACAAGGTCAACTTCTGCAAGTTCACCAACGAGACCCGCAATGCGATCGAGGACGCGAGCGAGTTCTCCGGCCAGCCCATGATCTGCGTGGTGAGCGGCTCTTGCGCCGGCGGCGGCTACGAGCTTGCGCTCGCCGCCGACCATATCATCCTGACCGACGACGGCTCCTCGACGGTGGCGCTGCCGGAGCTGCCGCTGCTCGCGGTGCTGCCGGGCACCGGCGGGCTCACGCGCGTTACCGACAAGCGCAAGGTGCGGCGCGACCACGCCGACGTGTTCTGCACCACCGAGGAAGGCATCAAGGGCCGGCGCGCGGTCGAATGGCGGCTCGTTGACGAGGCGGTGCCGAACACGCGGCTCGATGAGGTTGTTCGGCAGCGAGCACGCGAATTCGCGGCGAAGTCGGACCGCCCGGCCGGAGCCAAGGGCGTCGCGCTCGCCTCGCTTGAGCCCCGAATCGACGCCGATTGCCGCGAGTACGAGCACGTATCCGTCGAGTTCGCGCGCCTCGAGCGGCTTGCGACGCTGACGCTGCGCGGCCCCAACGCGCCGCCGCCGGCCGACGCCGAGGCGATGGTGGCGCAGGGCGCGGCGTTCTGGCCGCTGGCACTCGCGCGCGAGCTCGATGACGCCATTTTGGACATTCGGCTGAACGAGTTCGAAATCGCCGCGATCGTGTTCAAGTCGAGCGGCGATCCGGCGGCGATGCTCGCTTACGACGCCTTCCTGGAGCGTTGCAAGGACCACTGGCTCGCGCGCGAAATTCGCCTCAAGTGGAAGCGGGTGCTCAAGCGCATCGATCTCACGTCGCGCACGCTGGTCGCGATGGTCGAGCCGGGATCGTGCTTTGCCGGCACGCTCGCCGAGCTGCTGTTCGCGGCCGATCGCAGCTACATGCTGATCGGACGGCGCGACGGCGACAATCGTCCGCCGGCCGCAATTGCGCTGAGCGAGGCCAATTTCGGCGCCTATCCGATGTCGAACGGGATCACACGGCTGCAGAGCCGTTTCCTGGCCGATCCCGATGGGGTCGAACGCCTTCGCGGCGAGGCCGGCGCGATGCTCGACGCCGAGGCTGCGCAGGACCTTGGCCTCGTCACGTTCGCGCTCGACGACGTCGACTGGGAGGATGAAATCCGCGTGTTTCTCGAGGAGCGCGCGAGCTTCTCGCCCGACGGGCTCACCGGCATGGAGGCGAACCTGCGCTTCGGCGGGCCGGAGACCATGGAGTCGAAAATCTTCTCCAGGCTCACCGCGTGGCAGAACTGGATCTTCCAGCGCCCCAACGCCGTCGGCGAGGAGGGGGCGCTGCGCCGCTATGGCTCCGGCCAGAAGGCCGTGTTCGATATGAAGAGGGTGTGAGGAAATGACGCGTGTCCCGGGCGCAGCAGCCTCACTCCGTCATCCTGAGGTGCGAGCCGCCGAAGGTGCGTCGCGCATCTTTGGCGTCCCATGGCGGCGAGCCTCGAAGGATGAACGGCCCGGATGCTGGCCGCGTTTGCTTGGGCCGTCGCCCTTCGAGGCTCGGCGCTTCGCGCCTCGCACCTCAGGGTGACGGGAACAGAGCGCTGCATAGTGAAAGCGAAAGATTGAGGAGCGCGTGATGACCGACATCATCAACGTCGATTACCGGGACAAAATCCCGAACAACGTCAACCTTCACGAGGATCGGCGCGTGCTTAAGGCGCTCGAAGGCTGGCATCCCGGCTATCTCGACTGGTGGAAAGACATGGGGCCGGAGGGCTTCCAGGAGTCGTTCGTATACCTTCGCACCGCCGTGTCGGTCGACCCCAAGGGCTGGGCCAAGTTCGACTACGTCAAGATGCCGGAATACCGCTGGGGCATCCTGCTCGCGCCGCACGAGGAGAACCGCAAGGTGCCGTTCGGCATCCACTACGGCGAGCCGGCCTGGCAGGAAGTGCCGGGCGAGTATCGTGCCATGCTGCGCCGCCTGATCGTGATCCAGGGCGACACCGAGCCCGCTTCGGTCGAGCAGCAGCGTCATCTCGGCAAGACCGCGCCCTCGCTCTACGACATGCGCAACCTGTTTCAGATCAACGTCGAGGAGGGCCGCCACCTCTGGGCCATGGTCTACCTGCTGCACAAGTACTTCGGCCGCGACGGCCGCGAGGAGGCCGAGGAATTGCTGCGCCGGCGCTCGGGCTCTGCCGACAAGCCGCGCATGCTCGGCGCCTTCAACGAGGAAACACCGGACTGGTTGTCGTTCTTCATGTTCTCGTTCTTCACCGACCGCGACGGCAAGATGCAGCTTGAGAGCCTCGCGCAGTCGGGCTTCGACCCGCTGTCGCGCACCTGCCGCTTCATGCTGACCGAGGAGGCCCACCACATGTTCGTGGGCGAGACCGGCATCGGCCGCATCATTCAGCGCACCTGCGAGGCGATGAAGGAGGCAGGCATCGACGACCCGACCGACATCGAGCGCGTGCGCGCGCTCGGCGTGATCGACCTGCCGACCATGCAGAAGAAGCTCAACCTGCACTACTCGGTAACGCTCGACCTGTTCGGCTCGGAAATCTCGACCAACGCCGCCAACGCCTTCAACGCCGGGGTGAAAGGCCGCTTCCGCGAGACCTCGATCGATGACGACCATAAGCTGCAAAGTGCGACCTATCCGGTGCTCAAGTTCGTCGACGGCCAGATCAAGCGCGTCGCCGAGCCGGCGCTGACCGCGATCAACATGCGGCTGCGCGACGACTACACCCGCGATTGCGACAAGGGCATCCAGCGCTTCAACAAGATCATCGAGCGGGCCGGCGTCGCGTTCGACCTGAAGCTCTCGCATGTGGCGTTCCACCGCGCGATCGGCGAATTCCGCGACATGAATGCGACGCCCGAGGGCGTGGTGATCGACGATGCCGCCTGGCAGCGCGACCGCGACAAGTACCTGCCGTCGCAGGCCGACGGCGACTTCATCGCCTCGCTGATGACGCCCGTGGCCGAGCCCGGCAGGTTCGCATCCTGGATCGTGCCGCCCAAGGTCGGCATCGATAACCGGCCGGGCAATTTCGAGTACGTCAAGATCGACGCGTAGCACGCCTCGGGCGACGCCGGGGCCACACCCGTCGGCCGGGGCCAGATGGCCCACGCCGGCTGCTTGCGCTATCGTTGGGACGC
Organism: uncultured Alphaproteobacteria bacterium; assembly: GCA_963821555.1. Lineage (GTDB taxonomy): Bacteria > Pseudomonadota > Alphaproteobacteria > Rhizobiales > Xanthobacteraceae > Z2-YC6860. The sequence continues at coordinate 201,181 of CAWGEM010000003.1, forward strand.
GCGGGCCGAAACGACAAATCAAAATGCGATCGGGCCCCCGCCAGGGAGGGTGCCATGCAATTCTCACGATCGTGGCTTACCGCAGGACTGCTCGCGCTACTGGGCTTCGTCGCAAGCGATCCGGCGGGCGCGCAGAACTATCCTTCGCGCCCGGTGAAGCTGATCGTGCCCTACGCGCCGGGCGGTCCGAATGACATCGTTGCCCGCACGCTGGCGCAGAAGCTCACCGAACAGCTCGGCGGCAATTTCTTTGTCGAGAACCTGCCGGGCGGCGGCGGGACCATCGGCACCGGCAATGCTGCGAACGCTGCGCCGGATGGCTATACGCTCCTGGTCGCGAACCAGGACATCATCATCCAGCCGATCATCAGGGCCAAGGTGCCGTACGATCCATTCAAGAGCTTCGCGCCGCTGAGCACGGTGGTGGCGGGACCGGAGCTGGTTACGGTCAATTCGTCCATGCCCGTCAAGGACATGAAGGAGCTGCTCGCGCTGCTCAAGGCCAATCCGGGCAAGTACAGCTACGCGTCGCCGGGCTATGGCACCATGCCGCATATCGCGGGCGAGTGGCTTTATCGGCTCGACAACGGAATCGACATCACCCACGTGCCGTTCCAGGGTGCTGCGCCGGCGATTCAATCGGTGCTGTCCAACCAGACTCCGGTGTTCCAAATCGTGATCCCGGTGGTGCGGCCGCACATCGCCCAGGGCACCATCCGCGCGCTGGCGGTTGCCGATACCAAGCGTTCGCACTTCTTCCCCGACGTGCCGACGCTCGCGGAGCAGGGCATCACCGGCCACGAGGTCAGCTTCTGGATGGGTGTCTATGCGGTGGCCGGCACGCCAAAGCCGGTGCTCGACACGCTGCATGGCCAGATCACCAAGATCATGGCAATGCTCGACGTGAAAGAGCGGATCGTGACCATGGGCTTCGATCCGACGTCGAGCTCGCCCGATCAGCTTGCCGATCTCATGAAGGCGGAGACTGCAAAGTGGTCGAAGGTGGTGCGCGAGGCCAACATCAAGATTGAATGACGGCTGTCTTAGCGCACAGGCTTCGCACGTTCCTGCTCACGCCGCCTTGCCGTTGCCCGCCTGTGCGCGTTGGATCGCCTGCCACACCCGATACGGCGTGCAGGGCGTGTCGATGTGGCGGATGCCCAGCACGGAGAGCGCATCGACGATGGCGTTGACGCCGGCCGACAGCGAGCCGACCGTTCCGGCCTCGCCCGCGCCCTTCACGCCGAGCGGGTTGGTCGGCGTCGGCACCGGATTGTCCTCGATCACGACCGGGCAGAAGTGCTCGGCGCGCGGCATGGCGTAGTCCATGAACGACCCCGCCAGCACTTGGCCATCCGCGTCGTAGGCCTTGTCCTCCATCAGCACCTGCCCCATGCCCTGCGCGATGCCGCCCATGATCTGGCCCTTGACCAGTAGCGGATTGATGACCGTGCCGACGTCGTCGACCACCGCATAGCGGATCATCCTGGTCGCGCCGGTTTCGGGGTCGATCTCGACCTCGCAGACGTGGCAGCCGTTCGGGAAGTTGCCGGAGTTGGCGCGGTAGGTCGCGGTCTCGTACAGGCCGGGCTCCATGCCGCGCGGCAGCTTGTCGAGCTGAAACGCGGCCGTGGCAAGCTCGTGGATGCCGATGCCGCGGTCGGTGCCGGCGATGGCGAAGCGGCCGTCCTTGAATTCGATGTCGGTCTCGGCAGCTTCCAGCATGTGGGCGGCGAGCTTCTTGCCTTTGGCGATCACCTTGTCGGCGACCAGGACGATGGCGCCGCCACTCATCGTGGTCGAGCGCGAGCCGCCCGTACCCATTCCGAACGCGACTGCCTCGGTGTCGCCCTGGATGAACTTGATCCGATCCGGCTCGACGCCGAGTTGGTCCACCAGGATCTGCGTCTGGATGGTGTTGTGGCCCTGGCCGTGCGAGATCGATCCGGTGACGAAGGTCATGCCGCCCAGCGGATCGAAGCGGATTTCCGCGGTCTCGATGGTGGCGTCGGCGGCCTGCTCGATGGTGTTGGAGATGCCGATGCCGCGCAACATGCCGCGCTTTGCCGCCTCCTTGCGCCGCGCTTCGAAACCGGTCCAGTCGGCAAGCTTCATCGTGCGGTCGAGGTTCTCCTCGAACCGGCCGCTGTCGTAGGTGAAGGTCAGCGGCGTCTTGTAGGGCATCTGCTCGGGCGGGATGGTGTTGCGGCGACGGAGTTCCGCTGGATCGATCCGCATCTCGTCGGCGGCGATGTCGATCAGCCGCTCGATCATGTACGAGGCCTCGGGCCGGCCCGCGCCGCGATAAGGCGAGGTGCAATGCGTATTGGTCAGCATGCCGGAGATCGCGACGTGGGCCGCCGGCGTGGTGTAGGTGCCGATCACCGTGCCGATGTTGACCACCGGCGGCATGGCGCCGCGGAACGACACGAATGCGCCGAGATTGCCGAAGCTGCGGATGCGGACGGCAAGGAACTTGCCGTCCTTGTCGAGCGCGAGCGCTGCGTCGACGATGTTATCGCGCGCGTCGTCGTCGCTGATGTGGGCCTCATTGCGGGTGCAGGTCCATTTGACCGGCCGGCCGACGCGCCGCGCGGCCCACAGCATCAGGATGATCTCGGGATAGACCGAGCCGCGCAGGCCGTAGCTGCCGCCGATGTCGCCGGTGATCAGCCGCAGCTCCGCCTCCGGAATCTTGAGCGTGAAGCGGGCAATGTCGTTGCGGAACAGCCACGGCCGCTGGAAGCCGCAATGCAGCGTGTATTTGCCAGTGCCAGCATCGTATTCGCCGGTGACGCCGCGCGGCTCGAGCGTGTTGGCGGTGACGCGGTTGATCACAAGCCGCTGCTCGACGACATGCGCCGCGCGCGCAAACGCCTCGTCCACGGCGGCTTTGTTGCCGGCCTGATAGAAATAGGCCTCGTTGTTCGGGCAGTCGGGATAGAGCTGCGGCGCATCCGGCTCGAACGCCTCGCGGGCCGACACCACCGCGGGCCGCGGCGCGTAGTCGACCGCAACGCGCTCGGCCGTGTCGCGTGCAAGCTCAAGCGTATCGGCGACCACGACCGCGACCGGATAGCCGACGTGCATGACGCGGCCGACCGCGATCGCCGGCCGCTCCGGCAGGTACATCGGGCCGCCGTCGCGCCGCTTGTAGGGCGCCATGGTGGGCAGCGAGCCGAGCCCGTCCGTCCGGTAGTCCCCGCCGGTCAGCACCGCATGCACGCCCGGCATCTGCAGCGCAGCGCGCGTGTCGATGCTCCTGATGTCGGCATGGGCATGCGGCGAACGCACGATCGCCGCATGCAGCTGATCGGCAAGCTTCAGATCATCGTAGTAGCGCCCGCGGCCCTTGAGCAGGCGCGGGTCCTCGCGCCGACGCACCGATTGCCCGATCGAAAACTGTCCCATGCAAAGCTCCGCCAGTTGCGTCTCGGTCAGTGTACCCGGCAAGTTGCTCCGTCGTCATTACGGGCTTTTTTCAGGTCGGTGTAGACGCGCTGAGTTCAAGCTTGGTTGTTAGCTGAAGCGGCTCGACATACGCACTTTTCCCTCCCCCTTGTGGGGAGGGTGGCCGAGCGGAGGCGACAGCCGAGCGAGGCCGGGTGGGGACTGCTTGCGCGCCCAAGAACCGCACCCCGGCTCGCTTCGCTCGCCGACCTCCCCACAAGGGCGAGGGTAAGCGGCGTGCAACTGCAAAGCTCAAGGTTGCCAAAAATATTCTAGTATCGATGCGAGCGAACTCATGTTGAGCCGCGCTGGGAGAATTGCAATGCGGACGATGTGGTTGAGCCTTTGCGTTGGATTCGCCCTGACGGTCGCGATGCCGGAACACGCGTCGGCGCAGTCCGATGACTACCCGCAGCGCACGGTGACCTTCCTTTGTCCGTTCCCGGCCGGACGGCGGCACCGACATTCTGACACGGCTGCTCGCGGCCGAGCTGCAGGACAAGCTCGGCAAGCCGGTGATCGTCGACAATCGGCCAGGCGCCGGCACGCAGATCGCCGCCAACGCGGTGGCCAAGGGGCCGGCCGACGGCTACCAGCTGCTGCTCGCGCCGATCACCACGCTCGCGATCGGTCCGAGCGTGCTTCAAGTCGCTGCCCTACGACACGGTGAAGGATTTCGCGCCGGTCAGCCTGGTCGGCTCCGCGCAGTTCGCGCTGGTCGCCAACCCTACGCTTGGCGCCACGACACTGCCGGAGCTGATCGCGCTGATCAAGAGCAAGAACGGCGCAGATGAGCTACGGCACGTCCGGCGCTTCGACGCCGCACCACCTGTTCATGGAAATGTTCCTGAAGATGATCGGGGCCAAGGCGCAGCACGTGCCCTATCGCGGCAGCGTGCCGGCGCTGACCGACGTGGTGTCGGGGCAGATTCCGTTCATGATGGTCGACCTCGCGGTTGCGATCCCGCTGATCCAGCGACGGCAAGGTGAAGGCCTACGGCGTCACCTCGCCGAACGCGGATCAAGGCGATGCCGGAGCTTCCGACCATCGCCGAGGCGGGATTGCCCGGCTATGCCGCGACCGGCTGGTTCTCGGTGGTGGTGCGCGCCGGCACGCCGCGGCCGGTGATCGACAAGCTCAACGGCATCCTGATGCCCTATCTGCAGCGCGCCGATGTGCGCGACCGCCTGCACGCGGTGGCGATCGAGCCGCTCACCAGCACGCCGGACGAACTCGACAGTTTCCGCGCCTCCGAGATCGCCAAATGGGCGCAGGTGGTGAAGGACGCCGGCATCGAGCCGCAGTGATTGGGTGCGCTCGCCAGGGTCAATCCAGCTTCGGGAATTTTCGCCTGCTCGATGACCCGGGCGAACTTGGCAATCTCGGCCTTGAATTGAGCATCGAATTCGGCCGGCGAGTTGCCGACCGGCTCCTGGCCGACCGACACCAGCCGCTCGCGCACCTGTGGATCGGCCAGCACCTTTGCCATGGTCTGCTGGATCGCGAGCACGATCTCCGCGGGCGTGCCGGCCGGCGCGAACAGCGCGTTCCAGCTGCCGCCTTCGAGGCCCGCGACGCCCTGCTCCAGGGCGGTCGGCACGTTGGGGAGCGGCTCCATCCGCTTCGTTCCGGTGACCGCCAGCGGCGCGGATCAGGTTGCCCTGGACGCTGGCAAGGCCGGTCGCCTGCGGCAGGAACGCAAGCTGGATGTCGCCGCTGATCAAGGCTGTGATCATGCGGCGCGTCGCCCCGGTAGGGGATGTGCACGATGTTCGTGCCGGCTGCGCTGTTGAACATCTCGGCAAACAGATGCAGCGAGGAGCCGGGCCCGCTCGATCCGTAGTTCAGGGCGCCGGGCTTCTCCTTGGCGAGCGCGATCAATTCGCGCAGCGTCGCGGCCGGCGTCTTGAGCGAGCCGGCAATGACGAATTGGGTCGCGATCACCATCGTCACCGGCGCAAAGTCCTTCACCGGATCGAATGGCAGGGTGCGATAGAGCGACTGTGCGCTCGCCTGCGCGCTGGTGTGGAGCAGCAGGGTGTAACCGTCGGGTGGCGACTTGGCGACGAGATCGGCCCCGAGGTTGCCGCCTGCACCCGGCCGGTTGTCGATCACCACCGGCTGCTTGACGATCTCCGAGAGCTTGGTGCCGATGATCTGGCCGAGCACGCTGACGCCGCCGCCGGGCGCGTAAGGCACGACGATGCGAATGGTGCGGTTCGGATAGGTCTGCGCCAGCACGCTGCCGGCGGACGCAAGAACCGCGAGCGCCGCCGTGGCAAGCGCAACCGACATCGCGACGGCCGCGCGTTTCATGATCGTCTCTCGCTCAATTTCAGGCGTCCTGCCGCGGCTTCGACCGGCGGCTCAATCGATCTTAGGAATCTTCGCCAGCTCGATCACGCGAGCGAACCTTGCGACTTCGGACTTGAAGAAGGCTTGAAAGTCAGCTGTCGGGCTGCCGACCGGCTCCTGGCCGGTGGCGCCAATGCGCGCGATCACGTCGGGGTCCGCGAGTGTCTTCGCCATCGCCTGCTGCAACGCCTGCACGATTTCCGGAGGTGTGCCGGTGGGAACGAACAGGCCGTACCAGCTCCCGTCCTCCATGCCCATTACGCCGGATTCCGCCATCGTCGGCACGTCGGGGATCGACGGCCAGCGCTTTCGGCCGGTGACGGCGAGGCCCTTGAGCTGGCCGCTCTGCACCTGTGCCGAACCGGTGCTCTGCGGCATGAAGGCGATCTGCACGTCGCCGGCCAGCAGCGCCGTCAGCATCGGTGCGTCGCCGCGATAGGGAACGTGCATGATCTCGAGGCCGCCGGTGACATGCTTGAATATCTCAGCCTGAAGATGCAGCGGCGCGCCGACGCCGCTCGAAGCGTAGTTGAGCGCCCCTGGCTTTGCGCGCGCGAGCGTGATCAATTCCTGGACGGTCGTAGCTTCCAGCTTCGGCGAGCCGGTCAGCACGAACTGTGTCGCCGCGACCTGCGTCACCCCTATCAGGTCCTTTAGCGGGTCGAACGGCAGCTTGCGGTAGAGCGACGGGCTGATCGCGATGCCGTTGACGTTGAGGAGCATCGTGTAGCCGTCGGGTTCGGCCTTGGCGACGAAGTCGGAGCCGACATTGCCGCCGGCACCCGGCTTGTGCTCGACCAGAACCGGTTGCTTCACGACGTCGGTCATCTTGTTGGCCAGGATGCGTGCCATGTTGTCGACGCCGCCGCCGGCCGGAAACGGCACGATCATGCGGATCGGGCGATTGGGGTAGGTCTGGGCATAGGCCGAAGACGAAACGATTGCAGCCGCCACGACTGCGATCGCGGCAATAACCCGTCGCATGAGGCATCTCCCCGTCGTGCCCGCGCTTGCCGCGGACATCGTTGTCCTTGTTGCTTGCGATAACCCAAGCAAAACAGACATGGATGGCCGGGACAAGTCTCGCGGCAGCGGCGAAAGCCCGCGGCCGAACCCTACTCTGCGGCGGCGCGCTTTTCGCTCGCGTGCGCGGAGATGATGTAGTCGAGCGCCGCCTGCACGCCGCCCTTCTTGTGCGGAATGCCGGCGAGGGAGAGCGCCATCTCGGTGATGCCGAGCGCACCGATCATCGTGCCGTCGTTGATGTCGCCGAGATGCCCGATGCGGAAATACTTGCCGCTATAGGCGCCGAAACTCGCGCCGTAGGCGATGTTGAAGGTGTCGAGTGCGAGACTGCGGAACGCGTCGGCGTTGTGGCCCTCAGGAAGCATCACCGCCGTGATGGTCGGAGAGTAATATTTCGGGTCGCGGCACATGATCTCGAGACCCCAGGCGCGCACCGCTCGCCGCGTCGCTTCCGCGAGCCGGTCGTGGCGGGCGAACACGTTGTCGAGGCCTTCCTCGTGCAGCATCTCAATGCCGGTGGCGAGCCCGTGCAGCATTTGCGTCGCAGGCGTGTACGGAAAGAAGCCGACCTTGTTCATGGTCAGCATGTCGTCCCACAACCAGAACGACTTCGGCAGCTTGGAGGTCTTGGACGCCGCGAGCGCCTTATCGCTGACCGCGTTGAACGACATGCCGGGCGGCAGCATCAGGCCCTTTTGCGCACCGCCGACGGTGACGTCGACACCCCATTCGTCATGGCGGTAGTCGGTCGAGGCGAGCGAAGAGATGGTGTCGACCATGAACAGCGCGGGGTGGCCGGCCGCCGTGATGGCCTTGCGGATTTCGCCGATCGGGGAGAGACAGCCGGTCGAGGTCTCGTTATGCAGAACGCAGACCGCCTTGATCTCCTTGTTGGTGTCCTTGCGCAGATGCGACTTCGATGACGCCGGGGTCGGCGCCGATCCGCCAGTCGGTGGTGATGAACTCAGGCTTGAGCCCGAGGTTCTCCGCCATGCGCTTCCACAGCGTGGCGAACTGGCCGGTCTCCACCATCAGCACTCGGTCGCCAGGCGACAGCGTATTGACGAGCGCTGCCTCCCAGGCGCCGGTCCCGGTTGCGGTGTAGATGATGATCGGGTTGGTGGTCTTGAAGATGGTCTTGACCCCCTCCAGGCAGCTCTTGGCAAGCTTGGCGAACTCCGGGCCGCGATGGTCGATCAGCGGCGTGTCCATCGCCCGCAGCACCCGGTCGGGCAGCATCGTCGGGCCCGGAATCTGCAGGAAATGGCGTCCCGGATTGCGTGCGGAATTCTGGGCCATCGAACGGCTCCTTAATCAACGTCTGATTTATTTGGGGGGCTTGGCGGCCCGGCAGGGGCGTTGAACTCGATTGTTGCAGCGCGGTCAAGGGCAAACCCGGCGATCGGCGCCAGGGGCGGGCTTGACCGGGCGGAGCGGCTCGGGATGGCTAGTGCACGCCGAAGATTTGCCGCTTCGCGCGGCCCGCGGTGGGCCGTCTGACCTGGGAGATGTCGGGTGGCGGAACGCCTGTTGCCCACGCTGGAGCGGCGACTGAAGGCCGCGGTTGCGGACGGCGTGCATTTCGATCGCTTCACGCGCGGGCGGTATGCCACCGACGCGTCGCACTACCAGATCATGCCGCTTGGCGTCGTGGTCGCCGCGCACCATAGAGGAAGCCACTCAGGCGATAGAGATTTGCCGCGCGGAGGGCGTCCCGGTGACGGCGCGCGGTGGCGGCACTTCGCAGGCCGGACAGACGGTCAACGCCTCCGTCATCGTCGATTGCTCCAAGCATCTGACCCGCATCCTCAGCCTCGACGCGGCCGGCCGGCGCGGTCAAGGTCGAGCCCGGCATCGTGCTCGACGACCTCAACCGGGCGCTGCGGCCGCACGGCCTGTGGTTTCCGGTCGACGTCTCGACCGCCTCGCGCGCCACCATCGGCGGCATGACCGCCAACAACTCCTGCGGCGGACGCTCGCTGCGCTACGGCAACACGCGCGAGAACGTGATCGCGATCGACGCGCTGCTCGCCGACGGTGCGAAGGCGCATTTCGGCCCGATGGCGGCCGACCTCTCCGACCTGCCGGCGAAATCGCCGCTGCGGCCGCTGGCGAGCAGACCTGTTCGCGCTGGGCGCGCGCGAGGCCGACGAGATCGCGGCGCGCTTTCCGAAGGTGCAGCGCCGCGTCGGCGGCTACAACATCGACGCGCTGGTGCCGGGCAAGAACGACATCAACCTCGCGCACATCCTGGTCGGCTCCGAGGGCACGCTGGCGTTCTCGACCGCGATCGAACTGAAGCTGTCGCCGCTGCTCGGGCCGCGCGCGCTGTCGGCGCCTGCCATTTCGGCTCGTTCCACGAGGCGATGGCGGCGGCGCAGCATATCGTCAAGCTCGCGCCCGATCGCCGTCGAACTGGTCGACGCCACCATGATCGAGCTGGCGCGCGAGATCGCCGATGTTCCGCCCGACGCTGGACGCGTTCGTGCGCGGCTGGCCGGCGGCGGTGCTGCTGGTCGAGTTCGCCGAGGACGCCGGGACGAGAATGCGCGCCGCCTGCGCGCGCCTGAACGAGCTGATCGGCGATCTCGGCTTCGCCTGGAGCCACGCCGGCGCCTACTGGGGCGGCGTCGTCGACGTGCTCGACCCGAAATTGCAGGCCGCGATCACCGAGCTTCGCACCGCCGGTCTCAACATCATGATGTCGATGAAGGAGGCCGGGCAAGCCGATCTCGTTCGTCGAGGACTGCGCGGTGCCGCTCGAGCATCTCGCCGACTACACCGCGCGGCTGACCGACGTGTTCGAGACGAACGGCACCAGCGGCACCTGGTACGCGCACGCCTCGGTCGGCTGCCTGCACGTGCGGCCGATCCTGAACCTGCGGCTCGAGAAGGACGTCAAGGCGATGCGCACGATCGCCGAGCAGGCGTTCGCCTTCGTGCGCGAATACAAGGGCTCGCACTCCGGCGAGCACGGCGACGGCATCGTGCGCTCGGAGTTCCACGAGGCGATGTTCGGCGCGCGCCTGGTGCGCGCGTTCGAGGAGGTGAAGGACCGCTTCGATCCGGACGGGTCTGTTCAATCCCGGCAAGATCGTGCGCGCGCCGAAGTTCGACGACCGCACGAACTTCCGCTATCGCGCCGGACTACACGCGCGCACGAGATGACGACGCAGCTCGACTGGTCGGCCTATCCCGGCGCCGGCGGCGGTTTCCAGGGCGCGGTCGAGATGTGCAACAACAACGGCGCCTGCCGCGCCTCGGCCGGCGGCGTGATGTGCCCGAGCTACCGCGTCACGCGCGAGGAGCGCGACTCGACGCGCGGCCGCGCCAACACGCTGCGGCTCGCGATCACCGGCCAGCTCGGGCCGGACGCGTTCACCTCCGACGAGATGGCGGAGACGCTGAAGCTCTGCGTGTCGTGCAAGGGCTGCCGGCGCGAGTGCCCGACCGGCGTCGACATGGCGCGCATGAAGATCGAGGTGCAGGCCGCGCGCGCGGCGAAATACGGCCTGACGCTGCACGACCGGCTGGTCGGCGTATCTGCCGCGCTACGCGCCCTATGCGGCGCAAGCTGTCCGTGGCTGTTGAACCTGCGCGACATGCGTGCCCGGCGCGGCGAAACTGTCGGAGGCGATCGCGGGCTTCAGCGCGCGGCGCACGCTGCCGCGCTGGCGCTCGGATGTGTTCACCGACCCAGCCAAGTTGTGGCGGCTGCGGGGCAGGCGCGGCGGCGACCGCCGGCCGGACGCTGGCGAGGTCGTGCTGTTCGCCGACACCTTCAACCGCTATTTCGAGCGCGAGAATCTCGACGCCGCGCTACGCCGTGCTCGAGCGCCGGCGGCTATCGCGTGCATGTCGCGAAGCCCGCCGACGGCTCTCGCGCCCGCTGTGCTGCGGCCGCACCTTTCTCTCCATCGGCCAGGTCGACGAGGCGCGCCGCGAGGCCGAGCGCACGCTGGCTGCGCTCGAGCCGTTCGTCGTCGCGCGGCGTCCCGGTCGTCGGCCTCGAGCCGAGCTGCCTGCTGAGCTTCCGCGACGAGGTGCCGGCGATGTTGAAGGGCGAGGGCGCCGCGCGGCTTGCCGAGCTGCGCGCTGACCTTCGAGGAGTTCCTGGCGCGCGAGGCGGCAGCCGGCCGCCTGCAAGCTGCCGCTGAAGAAGATTGCGTCGCGCGCGCTGGTGCACGGCCATTGCCACCAGAAGGCGTTCGACGCGTTCAGCGCGGTCGAGACCGTGCTCAAGCTCGTCCCCGATCTCAAGGTCGAGACGATCGAATTCGAGCTGCTGCGGCATGGCCGGCGCTTCGGCTACGACGCCGACACCATCGACGTGTCGCTCGCGATGGGCGAGCTGTCGCTGCTGCCGGCGGTGCGCAAGGCCGACGCCGACACGCTGATCGTCGCCGACGGCACCTCCTGCCGCCATCAGATCCACGACGGCACCGGCCGCGAGGCGCTCCACGTCGCCCGCGTGCTGGCGATGAGCTTGAAGATGCCCGGACCCTCTTGATTGGGGACGCGCAGCCGCGAACGCATTAGCCTACGGCAGCTTCACCTTGCGCTCGTAGAACGTCCACAGCAGCGGGAACAGCCGCGGGTTGAACGTGCCTTCGGCGCAGTCGCGCGCCTCCTCGTCGCTGAGCGGAATGGCGCCGCCCATGATCTCGGCCTGCAGCTGGATTTGCGCATTCTCCTCCAGGAACGTGCAGGCGAAGAACGCCTCCTCGGCGGTGGCGCCGACCACGACGCTGCCGTGGCCGCGCATCTGCGCGCAGCGATGGCCGCCGAGCGCGCGCGACAGGTCGGCGGCCTGCTCGTCGTTGACGACCAGGCGCGGGTTGTTCCAGGTCGGCACGCCGGTGCAGAGGAACGAGCCGTGCAGGAACACCGGCTTCAGCTCCTTGCCGGCGATGCCGAGCGCGCGCGCGTGCGGCGCGTGCAGGTGCACGACGCACATGGCGTCCGGCCGGTCGCGGTGGATTTGGGTGTGGATGCGCCACTCCAGCGGGATCAAGCCCGCCGGGATGCTCGATGATGGTGCCGTCGATGTTGTAGACGAACATGTGCTCGGCGCGCACCATGGTCTTGTCGGTCGAGGCGCCCGGGCTGATGAAGCAGCGGTCGGTGCCGGGCACGCGCACCGAGACGTGGCCGAACATCCCGATCGTGCCCTGCCAGTTCAGCATCCGCGTCAGGGTCGCGGTCTTCTCGCGCAGCAACGCTTCATCGCTCATGAGAAGTGAACCTCCGTTCGGTATGGCATTGCGGCGTCGACGCTATTGCGATTTCGCCAGGCCCGCGCGCTCGATCAGATCGCCCCAGCGGTCGATCTCCGACGGCCAGGAATTTCTGCAGCTCGGCCGGCGGCGGGCTGTCGACCGGAATGGTGCCGAGCCGCTCGATCAGCGCCTTGATCTCGGGCGTCGCGGCGACCGCCTTGAGCTCGGTGTGCAGCCGGTCGATGATCGGCTTCGGCGTCGCCGCCGGCGCGCAGATCAGCGTCCAGCCGACCGCGTCGAAGCCCGGCACGCCGGCCTCCGCGATGGTCGGAACGTCGGGCAGCGCCGGCACGCGCGCGGTCGAGCTGACGCCGAGCGCGCGCACCTTGCCGGCGTTGATCTGCGCCGACCACGCTGCCGGCGTCGGCGAACATCAGCGCGACATGGCCGGCCATCACGTCGTTCAGCGCCGGCGGCGCGCCGCGATAGGCGACGCCGTTCATCTTGGTGCCGGTCATGGTCTGGAACAGCTCGGCCGCGAGATGGATCGCCGCGCCCGCTCCGCTGTGGCCGAAGTTGATCTCGCCGGGCTTCTGCTTGGCGAGCGCGATCAGCTCCGCCACCGATTTCGCCGGCACGTCGGGATTGACCACCAGCGCGAGCGGCGTGCGGAAGATCAGCGCCACCGCCTGCAGGTCCTTGCAGCGTGTCGAACGACAGGTTCTTGGACGAGCTTCGGATTGGCGGCGAGCGAGCTTGCCGGCGCCAGCAGCGTGTGGCCGTCGGGCGGCGCCTTGACGACGGCGGCGGTCGCGATCGAGCCGCCGCCGCCGGCGCGGTTCTCGATCACGACCGGCTTGCCGAGCCGCTCCTGCAGCTTCGGCGCCATGGCGCGCATCACCACGTCGATGCTGCCGCCGGCCGGGAACGACACGATGAAGGTGATCGGGCCGGTCGGGAAGCTCTGCGCCCACGCGTCGCGGCCGGCGCGAGCAGGCCGGCGAGCGCCGGCGCGGACAAGCATGGATCGCCGTGTCAGCATGAAGTCCTCCCGGAGACGCGCGCAGCACTACACGCGCCGGCGCGACGCGCGTATACGCGGGCTTGTCGCAAGCTTGCTCCGAGCACGGAAGCGGGACGCCGGATGATGCCGGCGCATGCCGCGAGAGGGACGTTCATGCCGCTGCCGCTTGCTGCCCACCTCGCTGGTCGGCTCCTACGCCCAGCCGGACTGGCTGATCGATCGCAAGAAGCTCGCCGGCCGCTTCCCGCCGCGCGTGCGCGCGAAGGAGCTGTGGCGCGTGCCGCCGGAGCACCTCGCGCAGGCGCAGGACGATGCGACGCTGCTCGCGATCCGCGACCAGGAGCGCGCCGGCCTCGACATCATCACCGACGGCGAGATGCGGCGCGAGAGCTACTCCAATCGCTTCGCCACCGCGCTCGAAGGCGTCGACATCGACAATCCCGGCACCGCGCTCGACCGCTCCGGCCATCCCAATCCGGTGCCGCGCGTCGCCGGCAAGGTGCGGCGGAAGCATCCGGTCGAGGTCGACGACGTGAAATTCCTGCGCGCCAACACCGACGCGCACCATCAAGATCACGGTGCCCGGCCCGTTCACGATGTCGCAGCAGGCGCAGAACGACTTCTACAAGGACGAGGCGGAGATGGCGCTCGACTACGCCGCCGCCGTCAACGCCGAGATCAAGGACCTGTTCGCGGCCGGCGCCGACATCGTGCAGATCGACGAGCCCTACATGCAGGCGCGGCCGGAGAAGGCGCGCGCGTACGGGCTGAAGGCGCTCAACGCCGCGCTCGACGGCGTGACGGGCACGACCGCGGTGCACATCTGCTTCGGCTACGCCGCCATCATCCACGTGCGGCCGGAGGGCTATTCGTTCCTGCCGGAGTTCGCCAATTCGCCGGTGCAGCAGATGTCGATCGAGACCGCGCAGTCGGGCCTCGACTGCTCGGTGCTGGACGAAGCTGCCCGGCAAGACCATCATCCTCGGCACGCTCGACCTCTCCGACATGACGATCGAGACGCCGGAGACGGTCGCCGCGCGCATCCGCCGCGCGCTGCCGTACGTGCCGGCCGAGCGCATCGTGGTCGCGCCCGACTGCGGGCTGAAGTACCTGCCGCGCGAGGTCGCGTTCGGCAAGATGTGCGCCATGGTCGAGGGCGCCAGGATCGTGCGAAAAGAACTCGGCAAATAACACGCACTCCGTCATGCCCGGCCTTGTGCCGGGCATCCCGATGAGGGACGCACTGTGCCATCATAAGCGGGATGGCCGGGACAAGCCCGGCCATGACGGCAACAATCGGCGCCGGATACAAGAATGAACCTCCCACTTCTTCCCAGCACGTTGGTCGGCTCCTATCCGCAGCCGGACTGGCTGATCGACCGCGAGCGATTGTCTAAGCAGGTGCCGCGCGTCCAGGCAAACCTGTGGCGCCGCCGCGGCGCACGAGCTCGAAGCGAAGCAAGATGAGGCGACGTTGGCTGCGATCCGCGACCAGGAGTGCGCCGGCCTCGACATCGTCACCGACGGCGAGATGCGCCGCGAGAGCTATTCCAACCGCTTCGCCACTGCGCTCGACGGCGTCGACCTCGACAATCCCGGTACCACCATCAACCGCAGCGGACGGCCGATCCCGGTGCCGCGCGTCACCGGCAGGATCGCGCGCCGCGCCCCGGTCGAGGTGCGCGACATGCGCTTCCTGCGCGCCAACACGTCGCGCGCTACGAAGATCACCGTGCCGGGGCCGTTCACGATGGCGAAGCAGGCGCAGGACGATTTCTATCGCGACGAGGCAGCGATGGCGCTCGACTACGCCGCCGCCGTCAACGCCGAGATCAAGGATCTGTTTGCGGCCGGTGCCGACATCGTGCAGATCGACGAGCCGTGGATGCAGCAGCATCCGGAGAAGGCACGCCAGTATGGGCTTGCGGTGCTCGACCGCGCGCTCGACGGAGTGACCGGCACGGTCGCGATTCATCTGTGCTTCGGCTATGCCGCCGTCGTGCACGACAAGCCGCAGGGCTATTCGTTCCTGCCCGAGCTTGAAGGCTCCAAGGTGCAGCAGGTCTCGATCGAAGCGGCGCAGCCCAAGCTCGATCTGCGCGTGCTGCGCGACCTGCCGTCGAAGACCATCATCCTCGGCGTCATCGATCTTGCCGATCCGGCGATCGAGACGCCGGCGATTGTCGCAGACCGCATCCGCCGCGCGCTTCGACCACATCCCGCCGGAACGGATCGTGGTCGCGCCCGACTGCGGCATGAAATACCTGCCGCGCGAGGTCGCGTTCGGAAAGATGTGTGTGATGGTCGAGGGCGCGCGGATCGTGCGCGGCGAATTGCAGAACTAGCGCCGCTTCATTCGATCACCTCGTCGGCGCGGGCGAGCAGCGTCGGCGGCACCGTCGAGGCCGAGCGCCTTGGCGGTCTTGAGGTTGATGACCAGCTCGTACTTGGTCGGCGCCTGCACCGGCAGGTCGGCCGGCTTCTCGCCCTTGAGGATGCGGTCGACGTAGCCGGCCGCTCGCCGGTACAGATCGATCAGGTTGGGCCCATAGGACATCAGGCCGCCGGCCGCGACGAAGAAGCGATACGGATAGACCGCGGGCAGCTTGTGCCGCGCCGCGAGCGCGACGATCAGATCGCGATGAATCGTCGCGACCGCGCCCACCGCCACGATCAGACCGCCGTTCGGACGCGCGCGAAGGCGGCGACGTCGCGCTCGATCTCGCCCGCGATCGCGCAGATCGATCGGGCTCAACTCCACCCCAGCGACGGCGCCACGGCCTGGATCACGGCCCACTGTCCGACCCCGGCGGGACTGCCGGCATGTCCCGAACGACACCCACGCGCGTCACTTGCGGCGCGATCTCCTTGAGCAGCTCCAGCCATTTCCCGCTCAGGCTGTATTCGAACTGGGTGAAGCCGGTCGCGTTGCCGCCCGGCCGCGCCAGGCTCTCGACGAAGCCGGCGCCGACCGGATCGACGACCCTGGGCGAACACGATCGGCACGGTGCGGGTCGCCTGCAGCAGCGGCCCCGTGGTCGGGCCGCCGCCGGCCACGATGACGTCCGGGCCGAGCGCGACCAGTTCCGCCGCATCTTTGCGCAGGCGCGCGACATCGCCGCCGCTCCAGCGGACGTCGATCCGCACGTTGCGGCCGACGGTCCAGCCCGCCTCCTGCAGCCCCTGCGGGAAGCGCCGCGATGCGGGCCTGCAATTCCGGATCGTCCGGCGGTCGCGGACATGAGCACGCCGATGCGCCGCACGCGCTCGCTGCTGCGCGCGCGCGGCGAGCGGCCAGCGCCGCCGCGCCGCCGAGCCCCGCGATGAACTCGCGCCGCTTCATTCGATCACCTCGTCGGCGCGGGCGAGCAGCGCCGGCGGCACGGCGAGGCCGAGCGCCTTGGCGGTCTTGAGGTTGATGACCAGCTCGTACTTGGTCGGCGCCTGCACCGGCAGGTCGGCCGGCTTCTCGCCCTTGAGGATGCGGTCGACGTAGCCGGCCGCGCGCCGGTACTGGTCGATCGAAATCGGGCCCGTAGGAGATCAAGGCCGCCGCCGGCGACGAAGGAGCGGTCGGAGTAGACCGCGGGCAGCTTGTAGCCGAGCCGCGAGCGCGACGATCAGCTCGCGATGAACCTCCGCCAACGCGCTCGCCGTCACGATCAGGCCGCCATTGCCGGGTCGCGCGAAGGCCGCGACGGCACGCTCGATCTCGCCAGCGTCGCGCACGTTGACCGGGCTCACCTCCACCCCGAGCGACGGCGCCACGGCCTGGATGGCGCCAAACTGGCCGATGCCCGGCGGATATGGCGGCATCCCGGAGGACCGCCGCCCGCGTCGACGCCGGCGCGATCTCTTTGAGCAGTTCCAGCCATTTCCCGCTCAATGCTGAATTCGAACTTCATGAAACCGGTGACGTTGCCGCCCGGCCGCGCCAGGCTGTCGACGAAGCCGGCGCCGACCGGATCGGCGACGATCGCGAACACGATCGGCACGGTGCGGGTTTCGCCTGCTGCAGCGCCACCACGGTCGCGGTGCCGGAGGCCAGGATGACGTCCGGCGCGAGCGCGACCAGTTCCGCCGCGTGTTTGCGCGTGTCATCGGCATTGCCTCCCGGCCCAGCGATAGTCGATCCGCACGTTGCGGCCATCGGTCCAGCCCAACTTGCTGCAGCCCTTGCAGGAACGCCGCGATGCGGGCCTGGCCTTCCGGATCGTCCGCGGCCGCGCCGGCGAGCACGCCGATGCGCCGCATCCGCTCGGGCTGCTGCGCGCGCGCGGCGAGCGGCGCACGCCGCCGCCGCGCCGCCGAGCAGCGTGATGAACTCGCGCCGCCTCATTCGATCACCTCGTCGGCGCGGGCGAGCAGCGTCGGCGGCACGTCGAGGCCGAGCGCCTTGGCGGTCTTGAGGTTGATCACCAGCTCGTACTTGGTCGGCGCCTGCACCGGCAGGTCGGCCGGCTTCTCGCCCTTGAGGATGCGGTCGACGTAGCCGGCCGCGCGCCGGTACTGGTCGACGTAGATCAGGCCCATAGGAGATCAGGCCGCCGGCGGCGACGAAGTAGCGTTCGAAGTAGACCGCGGGCAGCTTGTGCCGGGCCGCCAGCGTGATGATCAGATCGCGATGACGCTGCGCCGACCGCGCTCGCCGTCACGATCAGACCGCCATTCGGAGCGCGCGCGAAGGCCGCGACGGCGCGCTCGATCTCGCCGGCGTCGCGCATGTTGACCGGGCTGACCTCCACCCTGAGCGACGGCGCCACGGCCTGGATGACGGCAAACTGGCTGGTTCCGGTGCCTTGGCGGGATCCCGAAGGACCGCCGCTCGCGTCACGCCCGGCGCGATCTCCTTGAGCAGCTCCAGCCATTTCCCGCTCAGGCTGTATTCGAAATTCATGAAACCGGTGGCGTTGCCGCCCGGCCGCGCCAGGCTGTCGACGAAGCCGGCGCCGACCGGATCGCCGACGACCGGGAACACGATCGGCACGGTGCGGGTCGCCTGCAGCAACGGCGCCCACGGTCGAGGCGCCATGGGCCAGGATGACGTCCGGCGCGAGCGCGACCAATTCCGCCGCGTGTCTGCGAATTTCGGCGGCATTGGCCGTGGCCCAGCGGGTGTCGATCCGCACGTTGCGGCCGATGGTCCAGCCCAATAGCGCCAGCGCCTGCAGGAACGCCCCGACGCGGGCCTGAAATTCCGCATCGTCCGCGGCCGCGGGCAGCGAGCACGCCGATGCGCCGCATCGCGCTCGGCCTGCTGCGCGCGCGCGGCGAGCGGGACGCTGCGACCGCGCCGCCAAGAAGCGTGATGAACTCGCGACGCCTCATCCGGCAAATCCGCGACCCGCAATGGTCCGCGCCCCCGCCATCCTGGACGGTAGCACAATCGCCGGTCGCGGCGGTCACTTCGCCGGCGTATCCGCCAGGAAATCGAAGTCGCAGCCCTGCTCGGCCTGCGTGACGCGCTCGGTGTAGAGCCGCAGGTAGCCGCGCGCGGGCTTCTGCGGCGGCTTCCATTGCGCGCGGCGCTTGGCGAGTTCGGCGTCGTCGACCTTCAGTCGAGCCGGCGGCCCTTGGCGTCGAGCCGGATCGGTGTCGCCGTCGCGCACCAGCGCGAGCGGCCCGCCGGCCGCGGCCTCGGGCGACACATGCAGCATCACGGTGCCGAACGCGGTGCCGCTCATGCGCGCGTCGGAGAGCCGCACCATGTCCTTCAGGCCCTTCGAGCCGAGCTTCTTCGGGATCGGCAGCGCGCCGGCCTCCGGCATGCCCGGCGCGCCGATCGGGCCGGCGTTGCGCAGCACCATCACCGATCTGCGGCGTGACGTCGAGCGCCGGATCGTCGATGCGCTTCTCCAGGTCTTCCAGCGAGTTCGAACACCAGCGCCGGCCCCTCGTGCTGGAACAGCGCGGGCGTCGCGGCACGCGAGCTTGATGGCGGCGCCCTGCGGCGCGAGGTTGCCGTGAAGGATCGCGATCGCCTCGCTCTTGACCAGCGGATTGTCGAGCGGCCGGATCACCTCGTCGTTGACGTAGGCCGGCCAGCGCGCGATCACCTCGCCGATGGTCTCGCCGCTGACGAGCTTCGCCGATGAGATCGAGATGGTCCTTCAGCCGCCGCCACAGCGCCGGCAGGCCGCCGCCGGAATGGAAGTCCTCCATGAAATTGTTGCCGGCGGGCTTGAGGTCGAGCAGCACCGGCGTCTCGCGGCCGACGCGGTCGAGCTCCTGCAGGTCGTAGGTGATGCCGGCGCGGCCGGCGATGGCGGCGAGATGCACCAGCGCGTTGGTCGAGCCGGAGGTGGCCTGCAGCACCACCGAGGCGTTGCGCAGCGCCGCCTTGGTCAGGATTTCGCTCGGCCGCGGGCCGCCGGTCTTGGCCATCTCGGCGGCGCGGCGGCCGGTCGCCTCGGCGAAGCGCGCGCGGTCGGACGACACCGCCGGCGCGGTCGACGGAGCCCGGCAGCATGAAGCCCAGCGTGTCGGCCAGCACCGCCATGGTCGAGGCGGTGCCCATCACCATGCAGGTGCCGGAGGTCGGCATCAGCTGGTCGTGCGCGCGGTCGAGGTTCGGCCCGTCGAGCGAGCCGGCGCGATAGGCCGCCCACAGCCGCCGGCAGTCGGTGCAGGCGCCGAGCCGCGTGCCCTCGTGGCGGCCGGCCAGCATCGAGCCGACGTTGACGACGATCGCCGGCATGTCGGCCGAGATCGCGCCCATCAGTTCGGCGGGAATGGTCTTGTCGCAGCCGCCGATCAGCACCACGGCGTCGAGCGGCAGCGCCTTGATCATCTCCTCGACGTCCATCGCCATCAGGTTGCGCAGCAGCATCGAGGTCGGGAACGAGAACGCCTCGTGCAGCGAGACGGTCGGGAACATGAACGGCAGCGCGCCGGCCATGCGCACGCCGCGCGCCACCGCTTCGGCCACCTGCGGCGCGGTCTTGTGGCAGGGGTTGAAGTCGGACGCGGTCGACAGGATGCCGACGATCGGCAGGTCGAGCGCCTCGTCGGTGAAGCCCGCGCCCTTGAGAAAGCCGCGCCGCAGGAACAGCGCGAACTCCTCGTCGCCGTATTGGGCGAGGCGCGACCGCAGACCTTTTTTCATGCAAATCCCCGGAGCGCATTCGAACGCGCCGCGCATTGCTCCGGGTCCGGCGGCCGAGGGATGTCAACAGGAAAAGGGGTGGCCCGCCCAGAGGGGGACGAAACTGGGCGGGCCGATCGGATCGGCGCGGGGGAAGGGGGGCGTCACGCCGATCGTTAGTTTCGGCGAGGAGGGGGATAACTCGCCGGATATGCCATTGGTCGCGGCGTGCCCGGAAAAAGGTTCAAAGAAATTTTCAGACTTTTTTCACCAGCGAATCCGAGTATTTGCCGGGATTGCCAGCCGGTCCGAGCATGATGTCGGGCGCATGCCGGCTCCGCCTCGCCAAGGGCAGGCCGGTCGCCTATTGTTGCGCTGCCGATGCGAGACAGGAGTGCCCCGATGTTGGCTGGCACTGGTGCGCGCGGCCGCGTTTGCCGCGGTCGTGGTCGGCTGCGCGCGAGCGCAGGCCCAGCCGCTCGACAAGGTCAGCTTCGCCACCAACTGGGTGGCGCAGGCCGAGCACGGCGGCTTCTACCAGGCGCTGGTCGACGGCACCTACCGCAGGCACGGGCTCGACGTCACCATCATGCCGGGCGGGCCGAACGTGAACCACCGGCTGCTGCTGCCGGCCGGCCGCATCGACTTCTACATGAGCGCGAACACGCTGCAGGCGTTCGACGCGGTGACGCAGAACATCCCGACGCTGGTGGTCGCCGCCATGTTCCAGAAGGACCCGCAGGTGCTGATGGCGCATCCCGGCCAGGGCATCGAGACCTTCGAGGACCTGAAGAAGCTGACGCTGCTCGATCTCCAAGGAGGGCATCGCCTCCTACTTCCAATGGATGAAGCAGCGACTTCGGCTTCCGCGAGCAGCAGGTCAAGCCCTACACCTTCAACCCGCAGCCGTTCCTCGCCGACAAGCGCAGCGCGATGCAGGGCTACGTCACCTCGGAGCCCTACGCGAGTCGAGAAGCAGGGCGGCTTCAAGCCGAAGATCTTTCTGCTCGCCGACCAGGGCTTCGACAGCTATTCGACCCTGATCGAGACCCGCCGCGACCTGGTCGAGAAGCAAGCCCGGCCTGGTGCAGCGCTTCGTCGATGCCTCGATCATCGGCTGGTACAACTATCTCTACGGCGACAACGCGGCGGCCAACGCCCGCATCAAGCGCGACAATCCCGAGATGACCGACGATCGCATCGCCTATTCGATCGCCAAGATGAAGGAATACGGCATCGTCGACTCCGGCGATGCGCAGAAGCTCGGCATCGGCGCCATGACCGACGCGCGCATGAAGAGCTTCTTCGACAAGATGGCGCGCGCCGGCGTGGTCAAGGGCACGATCGACTATCGGAAGTCCTACACGCTGCAGTTCGTGAACAAGGGCGTGGGCCTCGACCTGCGGCCGAAGAATGACGGCGTGAGCCGCATCGTGCGCATGGCGCGTCCCGGCATCGCCGATCGTCGCGCTGCACGGCGTCGGCAAGGTGTTCGGCAACCGGCACGGTCGCGCTCGGCTCACTCGATCTCGAAGTCCGCGACGGCGAATTCGTGTCGCTGCTCGGCCCCTCCGGCTGCGGCAAGTCGACGGCGCTGCGCATCATCGCGGGCCTGAGCGAGCCAAGCCGGCGGGACCGTGGAATGGCCGTCCGGCGCGAGAGCCGCGCCACAAGCATCGGCTTCGTGTTCCAGGAGCCGACGCTGATGCCGTGGGCGACGGTCGCGGGCAACGTCTCGCTGCCGCTCAGCCTTGCCGGCACCGATAAGGCCGCCGCGCGGCCGACGCGTGATCGAGGCGCTCACGCGCGTCGGGCTTGCCGATTTCGCCGATGCCTATCCGCGGCAGCTTTCCGGCGGCATGCGGATGCGGGTCTCGATCGCGCGCGCGCTCGTCACCGCGCCGCGCCTGCTGCTGATGGATGAGCCGTTCGCGGCGCTCGACGAGATCACCCGCTTCAAGCTGAACGACGACTTGATCGCGCTCTGGCGCGAGCTCGGCATGACGGTCGTGTTCGTCACCCATTCGGTGTTCGAGTCGGTCTTTCTCTCGCAGCGCATCGTGGTGATGACCGCACGGCCGGGGCGCGTTTTCAGCGAACTTGCCATCGATGCGCCCGGGCGCGACGCACGATTTCGCACGTCGGCCGAATACGCGGGCTACTGCCGGGTCGTGTCTGAGGCGTTGGCGCAGGCGAGCGCAGCGCCTGCGGGAGCACGCGGCATGAACGGCGAGCAAACAGCCCATGAGCGGCGCGAGAAGGTGCTGCGCGCGCTGCTGCCGATCGCGGTGCTGGCGCTCGGCGTGCTGGGCTGGGACCTGGTGGTGCGGCTCGAACCAGATTCCGCCCTACATCCTGCCGTCGCCCGGCCTCGTGATGTCGACGCTCATCTCCGACTGGTCGGTGCTGTCGGCGTCGCTGCTCGTCACGCTTAAGACGACCGTGGAAGGCTTTCTGCTCGCGGCGGTCGGCGGCATCGGGCTTGCGGTGCTGTTCAACCAGTCGCGACTGATCGAGCATTCGCTCTATCCATACGCCGTGATCCTGCAGGTGACGCCGGTGGTGGCGATTGCGCCGCTGCTGCTGATCTACCTGCCGCAGGAGGCCGCCGTCCTGGTCTGCGCCTGGATCGTCGCGTTCTTCCCGGTGCTCGCCAACACCACGCTCGGGCTCAACTCGGTCGACTACAACCTCGCCGACCTGTTCCGCCTGTACGGCGCCTCGCGCGGCCAGGTGCTCTGGCGGCTGAAGCTGCCGGCAGCGCTGCCGCAGATGCTCGCGGGGCTGAAGATTGCGGGCGGCCTGTCGCTGATCGGCGCGGTGGTGGCCGAAATCGCCGCCGGCTCCGCCGGAGCCGGCTCGGGGCTTGCCTACCGCATCGCCGAGTTCGGCTACCGGCTGAACATCCCGCGCATGTTCGCGGCCCTGCTGCTGTTGTCAGTGGCAGGCATCGTCATCTTCGCGCTGCTGTCGGCGCTCTCGCATCTCATGCTGCGGCGCTGGCATGAGAGCGCGGTCACCCGCGAGGGCTGAGCCGAAGCGCCGGTCCTCACCGTGTCAGTTTCATCGACTCGGCGATCCGTACCGCAATGACCCAGGCGAGCCAGAGCGTCAGGAAATAGCAGGCCAGGAACACCGGCAGGCTGGCGGCATCCGACCAGTACCGCGAGACCAAGGCCCCGACGCCAAAATCGAAGAAATCACCGATGATCATCAGGACCACGTAGATCAACAGCACCCACATCTTGGTTTCTTCCCGCAACCGGAAGCGTCGTCCCCGCCCTCCTATGACAGCCTGCGGCTCCTGCGACAAAATCGCCACGTGATTTGGTTTAAGTCGTTGTGCGGCCGAGAGAACTCAGGGCCCCATCACCCAGCGCATCGCCACGCCGAGCGTCGCCATGATGGCAACCACCTCGATCAGTCCGCGGTGCAGGGCGAACGCCAGCACGGCGGCAACGGCCGCAAGCGAAGCGGCCTTCCAGTCGAGAGCCAACGGATCGAACGCGTACCAGCGCAGCCATCCGATGTGGCGCTCGTCGACCTGTCCGAACAGCACATGCAGCGCAAACCAGACCGACAGGTTGAGAATGACGCCGACCACGGCGGCGGTGATCGCGGCGAGCGCGCCGGACAGCCGCCGGTTGGCGCGCAGCTGCTCGACGAACGGTGCGCCGGCGAAAATCCACAGCATGGACGGCGTGAACGTCACCCAGGTCGTCAACGCCGCGCCGAGGATGCCGGCGACCAGCGGCGAGAACGGCGCGGCGTCACGATAGGCGGCGAGGAAGCCCACGAACTGCGTTACCAGGATCAGCGGTCCCGGCGTGGTCTCGGCGAGGCCCAGGCCGTCGACCATCTCGGGCGCGGTCATCCAGCGATAGGTTTCGACCGCCTCCTGCGCCATGTAGGCGAGGAGCGCATAGGCGCCGCCGAAGCTCACCACTGCGAGCTTCGAGAAGAACAGGCCGATGCTCATAAGCACATGGTCCGGGCCGAGCGTGATGGCGATCAGCGCGATCGGCGCCCACCACACCGCAAGTCCCACGACACTCGCGACGATCGCCTGCCGCCAGCGGTCGGGCGCGGGCGGCACCAGCGCTTCCACTTCATGCGTAAGTCCGAGCTGCTCTGGCGTCGATTGCGCAACCAGGTATCCCACCACTGCGGCAGCGATCACGATCAGCGGGAACGGCAGCGAGAAGAAGAAAATCCCGACAAAGGCCGCCCCTGCGAGCGAAAGCAGTAGCGGCGTCTTCAGTGCGCGCCGGCCGATGCGGACCAGCGCCTCCAGGACGATCACCAGCACGGCCGCCTTGATCCCGAACAGCGCGCCATCGACCAGCGGAATGCCGCGGCCCAGCGCGTAGAGCAGGCTCAATCCCAGCATCACCATCGCGCCCGGCAGCACGAACAGGATGCCGGAGGTCAGCCCGCCGCGTGCGCCGTGCAGCAGCCAGCCGATGTAGGTGGCAAGCTTCTGCGCTTCGGGCCCGGGCAGCAGCATGCAGAAGTTGAGCGCGTGCAGGAACCGCGGTTCGTCGATCCACTTTTTGTCGTCCACCACGATGCGATGCATCAGTGCGATCTGGCCGGCCGGCCCGCCGAAGTTGACGCAGCCGATCTTGAGCCAGACCCGGAAGAACTCTCCGAAGGCCGGCCGCGCCGGGAGCGATGCTTCTGCCGTTGTCATGAATTCACGCCGCCCTGAGGCGCCAGGCTGCGGTTCTGTGTTCGCAAGGTATACGGCCTCGCCTGTGCGCTCAAACGCAGGCACGGTGTAGCCGCGAGAAATCGCCGCTCGCCAGCCGTGGACGGCTTGGATAGGTTCCGGCGAACGAGGACCCCGCCGCCATGCCCAACAGAATCGATCTCAACGGCCGCGGCGCGATCGTGACGGGCGGCGCCCAAGGCATCGGCCGGGCGATCGTCGAGCGGTTCCTCGATTCCGGCGCGGCTGTCGCAATCTGGGACCGCGACGGCGGCCTCGCCGAGCGAGTTGCAAGCGAGCTTGGCGGGCGCGGCCGGGTCGCGGCGTTCGCCTGCGACGTGACGAGGCTCGCCGACGTCGAGCGCGCCCGCGAGGCCACGCTCGGCGCGTTCGGACGCATCGACATCCTGGTCAACAACGCCGGCATCGCGGGCCCCAACCAGCCCACCTGGGACTACCCGACCGACGCCTGGGACGACGTCATGCGCGTCAATCTCGACGGGCCGTTTCTGTGCTGCCGCGCGATCGCGCCGCTGATGATCGCGCAGAACTACGGCCGCATCGTCAATGTCGCCTCCATCGCCGGCAAGGAGGGCAACCCGAACGCGCCGGCCTATTCGGCCTCGAAGGCGGGCGTGATCGCGCTCACCAAGTCGCTCGGCAAGGAGCTCGCCGGCCACGATATCGCGGTCAATTGCGTCACGCCGGCCGCCGCGCGCACCGCGCTGTTCGATCAGATGACGCAGGCGCATATCGACTACATGCTGTCGAAGATCCCGCGCGGCCGTTTCGTCGAGGTTGCGGAAATCGCGGCGCTGGTCGCCTTCTGCGCGTCGGCGGACTGCTCCTTCACGACCGGTGCGGTGTTCGATATTTCCGGCGGGCGGGCGACCTATTGACCGATCCCGGCCACGACCCCCGCCGGCAGCGGCTGATCGGCATCGGCCTGATGTGCGGGGCGGTGGCGGTGTTCGCCTGCCTCGATGCCATGGCGAAGTATCTCGGCGGGCACATGGACACGCTGCAGGTCGTGGGCGTGCGCTATGCCGCGGCGTTCCTGCTGACGTTCATGATCTCCAACCCGCTCATCCGGCCGGGCCTGCTGCGGACCTCTCGGCCCGTACCTGCAGATCGGACGGTCGTTCCTGCTGCTCGGCTCGACCGTGTTCAACTTCATGTCGTTCCGCTTCCTGCAACTCGACGAGGCGCTCGCCGATCCTGTTCTCCACGCCGTTCCTGGTCGCGATCCTCGCCGGTCCGCATTCTCGGCGAATGGGTTGGCTGGCGGCGCTGGACCGCGATCGGCGTGGGCTTCATCGGCGTGCTGGTGGTGGTGCGGCCTGGGCTGGGCGGCATGCAATGGGCGGCGCTGCTCTCGTTTGCGCAGCGCGATCTGCTACGCACTTTATTCCATCTCCACTCGCATGCTGTCGCGCAGCGATTCGAGCGAGACCACGCTGTTCTATTCCAACCTGCTGGGCGCCCTGCTGATGCTGCCGGTGCTGCCGTTCGTCTGGACGCCGCCGCCGACGTGGCTCGACGTCGTGCTGATGGTGGCGGTCGGCGGGTTCGGCGCCTTTGGCCATTTCCTGCTGATCTCGGCGCACCGGCATGCTCCGGCCTCGGTCCTGTCGCCGTTCATGTATACCCAGCTCGTGTGGGCGACGACGCTCGGCTATCTGGTGTTCGCCAACGTGCCCAACCGCTGGACGATCGCGGGCGCCGCCATCGTGGTGGCGTCCGGCCTGTATTTGCTCTATCGCGAGCGGAAGGTGCGCGGAACCGTTGCTCCAATCGAGCCCGGTTGACAAAATAGCCCGGCCTCGCCTGATACCGGCCACCGCATCCTGAAGGACCCAAGATGTTGAACATTCCGACCAGCGCGCCCGGAACCGGCCTGAACGACGACATCGGGGAGGCGACGCGGCTCGAGCTCTACCGCAGCCAGGTCAATATCCGCGAGGCCGAGCAGCGCGCCTACGACCTGTTCCTGCAGAACCTGGTGAAGGGCACGAGCCATCTGTCGCTCGGCCAGGAGGCGATCGCGGCGGGCTTTGCCACCGCCATGAAGAAGGGCGACTCGAGCTTCTGCACCTACCGCGGCCACGCCCATACGCTCGCCCGCGGCGTGCCGGTCGAGCAGGTGCTGGGCGAACTGATGCAGCGCGACAACGGGCTGATGCGCGGCAAGGGCGGCTCGATGCATCTGACCTCCGAGCCGCACGGCGTGATGGGCTCCTACGCCATCATCGGCGCGCACCTGCCGATCGCCTGCGGCGCCGCCTGGCGCGCGCAGTACAAGGGCCAGGACGACGTCACGGTCTGCTTCTTCGGCGACGGCACCACCAACATCGGCGCGTTCCACGAGGCGCTGAACTTTGCCGCGGTCTGGAAGCTGCCGGTGATCTTCGTGTGCGAGAACAACCTCTACATGGAATACACGCCGATCGGCGACGTGACCGCGGTGCGAGCATCCGGCCGCCGATCGCGCGTCGGCCTATGGCCTCGAGACGCATCGTCATCGACGGCAACGACGCCGACGTGGTCTACCGCGCCGCGCGCGACGGCCTACGACAAGGCGCGCGCCGGCGGCGGGCCGTCGCTGATCGAGTGCATGACCTACCGCCACAGCGGCCATTCGCGCGCCGACCCGGCGAAATATCGTCCTGAGGGCGAGCTCGAGCGCTGGAAGGAGCGCGACCCGATCAAGATCTACCGCGAGCGGCTCAAGCAGTTCGGCGTCGACGAGACAGGTGATCGCAGGCATCGAGGCGCGAGGTGCGGCGCGAGGTCGACGAGGCGACCGAGAAGTGCAAGGCCGCGCCGACGCCGTCGATGGACATCCTCACCACCGACGTCTACGCCGACGGGGGCTTCGCATGGCGGAACTGACCTATCGCGACGCGGTCGCTCGCGGCATCGCCCAGGAGATGACGCGCGATCCGGACGTGGTGTTCCTCGGCGAGGACGTGGCCAAGGCCGGCGGCGTGTTCAAGGCGACGGTCGGGCTCTACGAGCAGTTCGGCCCGCTGCGGGTGCGCGACACGCCGATCTCCGAGCAGGCGATCCTCGGCGCGGCGATGGGCGCGGCGATGACGGGACTGAAGCCGATCGCCGAGATCATGTTCTCGGACTTCTTCGCGGTCTGCTTCGACTACATCGCCAACGAATTCCC
Source organism: uncultured Alphaproteobacteria bacterium (assembly GCA_963821555.1). GTDB lineage: Bacteria > Pseudomonadota > Alphaproteobacteria > Rhizobiales > Xanthobacteraceae > Z2-YC6860. The sequence goes on from CAWGEM010000003.1 coordinate 229,226, forward strand.
CAAGAGCCGCTACATGACCAACGGGCAGACCAAGTGTCCGCTGGTGGTGCGCACCGGCAACGGCGCGGGCTCGCGCTTCGGCGCGCAGCACAGCCAGAGCGTCGAGAACTGGTGCATGATGATCCCGGGGCTCAAGGTGGTGGCGCCGTCGAGTCCGGTCGACGTGATCGGGCTGCTCGCGGCCGCGGTGCGCGATCCCGACCCGGTGATCTTCCTCGAGCACAAGTCGCTCTATGCGACCAAGGGCGAGGTGCCGGACGGCGAGATCGTCGATACGCTCGGCACCGCGAAGATCCTGCGGCCCGGCAAGGACGCGACCATCGTGGCGCTGGCGCTGATGGTGCCGCGCGCGCTGGCGGCGGCCGAGAAGCTCGCCGCCGAGCACGGCATCGACTGCGAGGTGATCGACGTGCGCTCGCTCGTGCCGCTCGACACGCAGACCATCCTCGGCTCGGTCGCCAAGACCCACCGGCTGTTCTCGGTCGAGGAGAATCCGCGGCTGTGCGGCTGGGGCGCCGAGATCATGTCGATCGTCGCCGACGAGGCGTTCTACGAGCTCGACGGCCCGCTGGTGCGGATCACCACGCCGCACTGCCCGCTGCCGGCGGCCGACATTCTGGAGGACGCCATCCTGCCGACCGTCGACCGCATCGTCGAACGGGTGAGGAAGACGTTGAATAGTCATGACCGCGTCATCACCGGGCCGGCGCGAAGCGCCGTGTCCCGGTGATCCCGCTTAGGCAAGTGCAGTGCGTCCCTAAGCGGGATCGGCTCGCGGGCAACGCCCGGCCATGACGCAAGGACGAGGGAGTGGAGTCACATGGCCGCCTACGACAACCTTCTGGCCAACGTGCCGACCGATCTGTGGATCGGCGGCAAGTGGAAGAAATCCTCCGACGGCGCGCGCTTCGACGTGATCGATCCGGCGACCGAGCAGCAAGATCGCCTCGGTCGCGAGCGCCAGCGTCGACGACGCCAAGGCCGCGCTCGACGCGGCGCAGGGCGCGTTCGAGGGCTGGGCTGCGCGCAAGCCGCGCGAGCGCGGCGAAATCCTGCGCAAGGCCTACGAGCTGATCATGCGCGACGCCGAGCGGCTGGCGAAGCTCATCACCATCGAGAACGGCAAGGCGCTGTCGGACTCGCGCGGCGAGGTGGCCTACGCCGCCGAGTTCTTCCGCTGGTTCGCCGAGGAGGGCGTGCGCAACCTCGGCCAGAACGGCATGGCGCCGGCCTCGGGCGCGCGCATGTTCGTGCACCACAAGCCGGCTGGCATCGCCGTGCTGGTGACGCCGTGGAACTTCCCCGCCGCGATGGCGACCCGCAAGATCGGGCCGGCGCTCGCCGCCGGCTGCCCGGTCGTGCTCAAGCCCGCCTCCGAGACGCCGCTCACCATGCTGGCGCTGATGCCGATTCTGGAAGAGGCCGGCGTGCCGGCCGGCGTGGTCAACGTCATCCCGTCGCGCCGCTCCGGCCCGGTGGTCGACGCCATGCTGCACGATCCGCGCGTGCGCGTCGTCTCGTTCACCGGCTCGACCGAGGTCGGCCGCAAGCTGCTGCACGCCGCCGCCGACAACGTGCTCAACACCGCGATGGAATTGGGCGGCAACGCGCCGTTCATCGTGTTCGAGGACGCCGATATCGATGCCGCGATCGACGGCGCGATGATCGCCAAGATGCGCAACATGGGCGAGGCCTGCACCGCGGCCAACCGCTTCTATGTGCACGAGAAGGTGCAGGACGAGTTCGCCAAGAAGCTCACCGCCAAGATGGGCGCGCTGAAGATGGGCAACGGGCTCGACGACGGCGTGTCGCTCGGGCCGCTGGTCAACGCCGAGGGCCGCGACAAGGTGGTGGAACTGGTCGATGACGCGGTCGGCAAGGGCGCCAAAATCCTGATCGGCGGCAAGCGCCCGGAGGGGCCGGGCTTCTTCTATCCCGCGACCGTGCTCTCCAACGTGCCGGACAGCGCCAAGATGCTGAACGAGGAAATCTTCGGGCCGGTCGCCTCGCTGCAGACCTTCAAGGACGAGGCCGAGGTCATCAAGCGCGCCAACGACACGATCTACGGCCTCGTCGCCTATCTCTACACCAAGGACCTCGGCCGCGGCCTGCGCGTCTCCGAGAAGCTCGACTTCGGCATGATCGGACTGAACCGCGGGCTGGTGTCCGATCCGGCGGCGCCGTTCGGCGGCATGAAGCAGTCCGGCATCGGCCGCGAGGGCGCGCACGAGGGCCTGATGGAGTTTCTGGAGACGCAGTACATCTCGGTGAATTGGTAGCGGTCTCGTGTCCCGGGCGCAGCGCGGCACGTCGGTGATGCGCTGACCCGGCCTGACGCCAAGGGATCCCGATCAGCGTGCCGTGCGCTGACCGTGTTCGGCACCTACACGATCGACGAGCGACCGGCGCGCGTCACGCACCATCGGCAAGGCCAGCATCCAGCCGCGGCGACGTCGGCGCGCGCTGGTGCGGCGCGTCGCCGAGTTCAACGGCGACCAGCATGACTCGCTGCGGCCGCCCAGATAGCAAGCATGGAAATCGTTCCGGGCAACGCGTCGGACACGATGAGGGATGGCGAATGGACGTCCTGATGCCGCAGCTCGGCGAGACCGTCGCCGAGGGCAAGATCACCAAATGGTTCAAGTCGGCCGGCGACGCGGTGAAGCCGGGCGACAACCTGTTCGAGATCGAGACCGACAAGGTGTCGATGGAGGTGCCGTCGATCGCGGCCGGCACGCTGTCGGAAATCCGCGTGCCGGCCGGCGAGGTGGCGCCGGTCGGCGCCGTGGTCGCGGTGATCGCGGGCGATGGCGCGGCGACGTGCGCGCAGCCGCCGCAGCGCCAGCCGCGACTCCTCCGCGTGCCGGAACGCGGCCGGGCAACAACTCCGCTCATTCCCGCGCAAGCGGGAATCCAGGGCCAAGCACTGGGTCCCCGCTTTCGCGGGGACGAACGGCCGGCGCGCGCCGCGAGCTTGCCTACGCCAAACATCGATCCGTTCTTCGAGGTGCGCACGCCGGCGCGCAACTACGGGCCGGCGCGGCTGCCGGCGGCACCTACGTGACGCCGCTGGCGCGACGGCTCGCGGGCGAGGCGGCATCGATCTCGGCCAGCTTGTCGCCGGCTCGGGCCCGCACGGCCGCATCGTCGCGCGCGACGTCGAGCGGGCGCTGGCCAAGAAGGCGCCGGCGCCGCGCAGCCGGCGGCGGCCGGCGCAGCGCCGGCGGCTGGGATGACGGCGGCGCAGGTCAAGGCGCTCTACCAGGGCGTCGCGTTCGAGGAAGTCCCGCTCGACGGCATGCGCGCGACCATCGCGCGGCGGCTGGTCGAGGCCAAGCAGACCGTCCCGCACTTCTATCTCACCGCCGACGTGACGATGGACGCGCTGCTGAAGCTCCGCGAAGAGGCCAACGCCGGCGCGCCCAAGGGCAAGGACGGCGAGCCGGCCTACAAGCTCTCGCTCAACGATTTCGTCATCAAGGCGCTGGCGCTCGCGCTGCAGCGGGTGCCGGCGGCGAACGCGGTGTGGGCCGGCGACCGCATCCTGCGGTTCAAGCACTCCGACGTCGGCGTGGCGGTGGCGATCGACGGCGGGCTGCTGACGCCGGTGATCCGCAACGCCGAGGCAAAGTCGCTGTCGGCGATCTCGAACGAGATGAGGGATCTTGCCGCGCGCGCGCGCGACAAGAAGCTCAAGCCCGCCGAATACCAGGGCGGCGCGTCGGCGATCTCCAATCTCGGCATGTACGGCGTGCGCGAGTTCGCGGCGATCATCAATCCGCCGCACGCCACCATCCTGGCGGTCGGCGCGGCGCAGCGGCGGCCGGTCGAGGCCGACGACGGCTCGGTGAAGTTCGTCAGCCAGATGACGGTGACGCTGTCGTGCGACCACCGCGTGGTCGACGGCGCGCTCGGCGCGGAACTGCTGGCGGCGTTCCGGCAGTTGATCGAAAGCCCGGTGCGGATGCTGGTGTAGCGGCAGCACCCGAGGTACGCCGCTCTCACCCCCACGGCAGCACGACGATCCGACCGACCAGGTCGGGCGAGTCTTTCCAGCAGCGTGTGCGCCTCGCCGACGCTGGCGAGCGGAAAGCGCGCGGCGATGCGCGTGCGGATGCGGCCTTCGCCCAGGAGCTTCAGCACCGTCAGCATGTCGTTCATGCGCGCGCCGCGGATGCCGAGCAGGTTCAGCTCCAGGCGGATCAGGTCGGCGGCGGTGAACGGCAGCGGCTCGCGGCCCTGCTCGCTGGTGACGACGAGCGTGCCGCCGAGCCGCATCGACGCCGGCGAGGAAGCGCAGCAACGTCCGGGTTGCCGGTGTAGTCGACCGCGTGGTCGACGCCTTCGCCGCCGGTGAAGGCTCGAGCACCTCGCGCGGGCGCGCTCCGGGTCGGCGGTGACCACCACCGCGTCGGCGCCGAGTTCGCGCAGCATCGCGGCCTTGCCGTCGTGCCGCGTGGTCGCGATCACGCGCGCGCCGGCGAGCTTCGCCAGCTGCAGCGTCGCCTGGCCCATGCCGCCGGAGGCGCCGGTGATCAGCACGTTGTCGCCGAGCTTAACCCGGAGCCGGTCGCGCACCACGCGGTGCGACGACGAGAACGGCCACAGCGCGACGCCGGCCTGCTCGAAGTCGACGCCGTCGGGCAGCGGCAGCCACATGCGCTCGTCGCGCACGAGATATTGCGCGTAGGAGCCGAACGCCTGGTGGCCCGGGATCGCGAGGTTGCGCGACAGGTTGCCGAGGCCGCGCGCGGTCTCGACCGAGTCCAGGTCCTCGGGATGGGTCACGCCGATCACGCGGTCGCCGGGCGCAAAGCGCGTCACCGCGCGCGCCGACCGCGACCACCTCGCCCGCGGCCTCGCGGCCGAGTTGCTGCGGCAGCGGGAACGCGGCGCGGCCGGGGATCTGGTAGCGCGCCAGATCGCCGTTGCGGTACTTCACGTCCCAGCGCGACACCGAGCCGGCGTGGTTCTTGACCAGCACGTCGCGCTCGCCGAGCGGCGGCAGGTCGTATTCGCCGAAGACGAGCTTGTCCGGCCCGCCGTATTCGAACAGCCGGACCGCCAGGGTCTTGGTGGGAATCGCCATGGCAGCATCTGCCGTCAGCCGGGCCGATGCGGGGCGCCGTTCCCTCTGACCCCGATTATGCAGCCACCGGCCCCAGCCGAAGCGAGCCGGAGCAGGCTGTGGTTGCAGCGTGAGGCGGTATCAAAGGACGCGATTTTTTGATAAGAACCGTTCCAGGGAGAACGCCCATGAATCTCGGCGCCCGCTCAAGCTCTCGCTCATCCTGTTCGGCCTGTCGGTCATGCTCAAGTTCCAGGCGTGGCGGCACCCCGCCTTCCGCGCGCGGCTGAAGGAAAAGAACCTCACCGCGCAGTTCATCGCGCGCGACGAGGAGATCGGCCGCTGGTTCAAGTTCCAGGACGGCCGCGTGACCTCGGGCTCGGGCGTGCTCAAGGACGCCGACGTCACGGTGGCGTTCAAGAATGCGGCGCTCGGCGCCGACCTGCTGATGCCGCCGATCAACTGGCTCGACCAGATCAACGCGCAGAAGGAATTCGCGCTGACGGTGCAGGGCGACGACAGGCTTCGCCAACTGGTTCGCGCAGACCGTGATGATGGCGCAGTCGGCCGGCTTGAAGTTCGGCACGCCGATGCCGGACGGCTCGATGCGCTATTGCAACATGACCAACGGCGGGCCGGTGTTCGTCTACGTCAAGGACGGCAAGATCGTCCGCATGACGCCGATCGAGTTCGACGAGAACGACGGCGCGTCCGTGCACCATCGAAGCGCAAGGGTCTGCGGCTCACGCCGCCGCGCAAGACCACGCTCGCGCCGCACGGCCAGAACGCCAAGTCGATCGTCTATTCGCCGGACCGGCTGCTCTATCCGATGAAGCGCGTCGACTTCGATCCGAACGGCGCGCGCAATCCGCAGAACCGCGGCAAGTCCGGCTACGTGCGCATCTCCTGGGATGAGGCGCTGAAGATCGTCTCCGACGAGATCAAGCGGCAGAAGTACGAATACGGCCCGGGCTGCATCGCGATGTCGCACGGCTCGCACCACACCTGGGGCAACATCGGCTACTACCTCTCGGCGCTGTTCCGCTTCGCCAACGCCGTCGGCATGACGCGCGTCCACCACAATCCCGACTCGTGGGAGGGCTGGTACTGGGGCGCGGTGCATCACTGGGGCTACACGCTGCGCGTCGGCCAGTCGGAGACCTACGGCACGGTCGAGGACTGCCTGCAGAACTGCGACATGATCGTGTCGTGGGCCGCGGATCCCGAGACCACCTCGGGCTCCTACGGCGCGCAGGAAGGCACCGTTCGCCGGCAGTGGCTGAAGAACCCCAAGCTCGGCATCAAGGTCGTTCACGTCGATCCCTACTACAACGCGACGGCGCAGTTCCTGCCGGGCAAGTGGTTCGCGCCGAAGCCCACGACCTCGCTCGCGATGGCGATGGCGATCGCCTACGTCTGGATCAAGGAAGGCCTTTACGACAAGGAATACGTCGAGACCCACACCGTCGGCTTCGACGCCTGGAAGGCGTATCTGGTCGGCGAAGAGGACGGCATCCCCAAGACGCCGGAATGGCAGGAGAAGGAGACCGGCGTTCCGGCGAAGGACGTGCGCGCGCTCGCGCGCGAATGGGGCAAGAAGCGCGTCTATCTCGCGCCCGGCGGCTGGGGCAACGGCCACGGCGGCGCCTGCCGCAACCAGACCGGCATCCAGTGGGCGCGCGTCATGGTGTGCCTCACCGCGATGCAGGGGCTCGGCAAGCCCGGCTTCAACATGGGCAATCTGCAGTGGGGCACGCCGATCGACTTCCATTTCTATTTCCCCGGCTATTCCGAGGGCGGCATGTCGGGCGACCTGGAGAACACCGCGTTGCCGGTCGCGCTCTATCAGCGCATGCCGCAGCTTGCCGACCATGAATTCCAACGGCCAGCAAATTCCGCGCATCTGGCTGCCTGAGGCGATCGCCGACGGCAAGGCCGAGGGCTATCGCTGGGTCGGCAAGTCGATCGAACACCAGTTCGGCAAGTTCATGTATCCGGCGTCCGGGTCATTCGCCGGTGCACATGCTCTACAAGTACGGCGGCTCGATCCTCGGCACCATGAACAACACCAACCGCCATGTGCGGATGTACCAGTCCGAGAACCTGGAGTTCGTGGTCAACCAGTCGATCTGGTTCGAGGGCGAGGCGAAGTTCGCCGACATCATCCTGCCGGCCTGCACCAACTTCGAGCGGACGGACATTTCCGAATGGGCCGGGCTTGGCGGCTACGGCCACCACGGCCAGCAGCAGCTCAACCACCGCGTCATCATCTTCCAGGCTCCGGCCATCAAGCCGCTCGGCGAGTCGAAGTCCGACTACTGGATCTTCAACGAAATCTGCAAGCGGCTCGGACTGTCGAACTACTTCTCGGAAGGCATCAACGAGATCGACTGGGTCAAGCGCATCTACCTCGTCGTCGGACCTGAAGAAGGTGATCTCGTTCAAGAAGCTGCTGAAGCGCGGCTACTACGTCGTGCCGGCCGAAAAGGAGAAGCTCCGCGCGCCGGTGTCCTTCCGCTGGTTCTGGGAAAACCGCAAGAAGGACGTGCCGGAGGCGCAGCCGCTGCCGTCCGACTACAAGGAGTTCCTGATGGGTCTGCAGACCCAGTCCGGCAAGCTCGAGTTCGAGTGCAACAGCCTCAAGCGCTTCAAGGACCCGGAGCGGCCGCCGATCGTCAAATACGAGCCGTCCTGGGAGGGCCCGCATTCGCCGGAGTTCAAGCGCTATCCGTTGCAGCTTCTGACGCCGCACTCGAAGTATTCGTTCCACACCCAGGGCGACGGCAAGAGCTCGTTCCTCAATAACATCGCCGACCATCGGGTGAAGGTCGGCGACTGGTACTACTGGGTGTTGCGGCTGAACGCCGAGGACGCCAAGGAGCGCGGCATCAAGAAGCACGACCTGGTCAAGGTCTATAACGAGCGCGGCGCGGTGATCTGCGCGGCGCTGCCGACGCAGCGGCTGCCGCGCGGCGTCTGCCACGGCTACGAATCGTCGGCGGTCTATGCGCCGATGGGCGAGCCCGGCAAGTCGGTCGATCGCGGCGGTTGTCTCAACCTGCTGACCCCGCACAAGACCCAGACCAAGTCGACGCACTCGCTTGCGGGCGCGCAGTCGATCGTGCAGGTCGAGCTCTGGGACGGCCGCATCGAGCACATGTCCGAGACCTTCGCCGCGATGGAGAAGGACAAGGAGATCAAGCGCACGCTGAAGGAGGCGTCCTTGGTCCCAGCGAAATGAGATGTGCGCGCGCAACACACCCGACTGTCATCACCGGGCCGCGCCGAAGGCGCGAGTCCCGGTGATCCCGCTTAGGAAGGCACTGCGTCCCTAAGCGGGATGGCCGGGACAAGCCCGGCCATGACGAAGGAGAGTCAGAAGCGAGTAGCAACAATGTCCAAATGGAACCTCATCGTCGACGTGGCCGAGTGCACGAACTGCCAGCTGTGCGCGCTCGCGGCCATGGACGAGTACGTCGGCAACGACTGGCCGGGCTATTCCGCGCCGATGCCGCGCCACGGCCACCACTGGATCAACATCCTGCAGAAAGAGCGGGGCCAGGTGACCGGCCAATCGCCGATGATCGACATCGCCTACGTGCCGACCATGTGCAACCACTGCGACAACGCGCCGTGCCTTTCCAAGGGCGGCGACGCTGTGAAGAAGCGCGAGGATGGCATCGTCATCATCGATCCGGTCAAGGCCAAAGGCCGCAAGGACCTGGTCGAGTCATGCCCGTACGGCCACATCTGGTGGAACGAGGAGCTGCAGCTTCCGCAGATCTGGACGTTCGATGCTCATCTCATCGACCAGGGCTGGCAGCAGACCCGTGGCCAGCAGTCATGCCCGACCGGCGCCATGCGCGCGATCAAGGTCGAGGACGCGGACATGGCGAAGATGGCGCGCGAGGAGGGGCTCGAGGTGATGAAGCCCGAGGCCGGCACCAAGCCGCGCGTCTACTATCGCAACCTCTGGCGCTATTCGAAGTGCTTCATCGGCGGCAGCGTGTCGGCGGAGGCGAACGGCACGGTCGATTGCGTGGAAGGGGCGAAGGTGCGCCTCCTGAAGGGCGGCTCAGCTGTGGCCGAGACCACAACCGACAATTACGGTGACTTCAAGTTCGACCGGCTCGACGAGAATTCGGGCCGTTACAGCGTCGAGATCGCCGCGCTCGGCCGCAAGAAGACGGTGGACGCCGAACTCGGCGCCAGCATCAACCTCGGCGAAATCCGGCTGTAAGCGGCGGCGCTCTTCGCCGTCGGGCTGGCGGGCCGGTTTCAGATCGCCTCGCCGCGATGACATGTCGCCCCGGGGCAGTCCGCGAGGCGTGGATCGAGGGGCGCGTTCCGGCCTATGCTGCGTGGCTGAACCACGCCGGAGGAGCGCCATGCTGCAAGCCGTCCGACAAATCCCTCACGCCTGTGCATTGACGATCGTCGCCGGCGCTGTTGCTCTTGCGATCATGGCGCCGAATGGCGTGCTCGCGCAGTCGAACTTCCCGAACAGGCCGATCAAGATCGTGGTCGGGTTTGCCGCCGGCGGTCCGTCCGACATCATCGCCCGTATCGTCGGCGCCAAGACCGGCGAAGTGCTGGGCCAGCAGGTCATTGTCGAGAACAAGACCGGCGCCGGCGGCATGATCGCGGGCGAAGCCGTGGCGCGCGCCGAGCCCGATGGCTACACGCTTTTGAACACGGCGACCTCGGTTGCCGTCAACGAGACGCTGTCGAAGACGATGCGGGTCGAGCTCGGCAAGGACCTGACTGCGGTCGCAGCGCAGGCCGAGACGGCGAACATCCTGGTCGTGCATCCCTCGCTCGGCATCAAGTCGGTCGCCGAGTTCGTCGCGCTCGCTAAGAGCAAGCCGGGCGAGATTTTCTACGCGACCGCGGGGCGCGGTTCGGCAACGCACCTCAACAGCGAGCTGTTCAACATGGTGGCCGGCATCAAGACCATGCCGGTGCACTACCGTGGCGGCGGCGACACCATCAAGGATTTGATCTCGGGCCAGGTCAAAGTGATGTTCTCCAGCATCGCGCCGGTCCAGCAGCTGGTGAAGGAGGGCAAGCTCGTAGGCCTCGCCACCACCGGGCCCAAGCGCGACGCCGCGTTCCCGGAATTGCCGACGATCGCGGAATCCGGCTATCCGGGCTTCGACGTGCGGCTGTGGGTCGGGCTCACCGCGCCGGCCGGCACGCCCAAGGACGTGATCAAGAAGCTCGAAGAGGCCAACAACAAGGCGCTGGGCCTGCCCGAGGTGCAGAAGGCGCTGGCTGCGCAAGGCTTTAACCCGATGCTCGGCAGCACCGAGCAGTTCGAAGCCTTCTACCGGGCCGAACGCGACAAATGGGCGAACGTGGTCCGGGCTGCCGGCCTCGACAAGGAATAGGCCGCAAACAGCGTTGATCGGGGCGAGCGGACGCGTGCTCGCGGCTGCTTGCGCCGGGCTCGGAGGCGAACTAACGTTGCAGCATCGGGCCGGCGTTGGGATTGCTGTGGGGCCCGACGCTCGCTTAAGCGCACTGCAAGAGGACGCATCATGGCCTGGACGACGCCGACCCTCGTTGAGATTTGCATCGGCCTCGAGATCAACGGCTATCTGCCGGCCGAGTTCTGATCGCTTTCCGCCGCCGGCTGGATGGGCTTGACCGCCATCGTGCTTGGTGCGGCGGCGGGCGGCGGCTTTCCGCAATGGAACTGCAATTGCGAGGTTTGCCGGCTCGCCTGGGCCGGTGATCGGCGTGTTCGGCCGCGAACCCAGGCCGGCTTGGCCGTATCCGGGGATGGTCGGCACTGGACGCTGCTCAACGCGTCTCCCGACCTGCGGGCGCAGATCGCGGCCACTCCGGCGCTCCATCCCCGCGGCCTGAGGGAGAGCCCGATCCAATCGGTGGTTTTGACCGGCGCGGAAATCGACCAGACACTGGGCCTGCTGAGTCTTCGCGAACGCTCGCCGTTCTCGCTCTTTGCCACCGCCACGACCCTTCTGGCGCTCGCCGGCAACCCGATGTTCGGCGTGCTCGGCTCCGATCTTGTCCAACGTCGGGCCGTAACACCGGGCGAGCGCTTCGAACTTGGGCCTGAGCAATTGCTCACGGCCGAGTTGTTTCTGGTGCCCGGCAAGCTGCCGCTCTACCTCGAAGGCAGCGATCCCGACACCGCAAGCGAGAGCGCCGCCAACGTCGGCGTCGAGATCAGCGACGGCCGGGCGCGGCTTGCGTTCGTGCCGGGCGCCGCCGCGGTGACGCCAGCGCTGCGCGAACGCCTTGCGCGCGCCGACGCGATCCTGTTCGACGGCACGCTCTTCACCGACGACGAGATGATCCGCACCGGCACCGGCGCGAAGTCCGGCCGGCGCATGGGGCACATGCCGATCGCGGGCGAGGGCGGCACGCTTGCCGAACTCGCCGGCCTTTCGGCGCGGCGCATCTTCGTGCACATCAACAACACCAATCCGATCCTGATCGAGGGCTCGCCCGAGCGCGCCGAGGTCGAGGCGGCCGGCTGGGAAGTCGCCCACGACGGCATGGAGATCGTGCTGTGACGCCAATGACGCCGCAGGAGCTGGAAGCAGCGCTCCGCGATATCGGCGCGCGCCGCTATCATCGCCTGCACCCGTTCCATCGGCTGCTGCACGGCGGCGGCTGCAGCAAGGGCCAGGTCCAGGCCTGGGCGCTCAACCGCTACTACTATCAGGCGATGATCCCGATCAAGGACGCAAGCCTGATCGCGCGCTGCGACGATCCTGCGATCCGCCGCGAGTGGCGCTCGCGGCTGGTCGATCACGACGGCGAGGCCGAAGGCGACGGTGGCATCGCGCGCTGGTTGCGGCTGACCGACGGGCTTGGGCTCGACCGCGACACCGTCGTCTCGCTGCGCGGCCTCTTGCCGGGGACGCGGTTTGCGGTCGAGGCCTACGTGCGGTTCGTGCGCGAGAAGTCGCTGCTCGAAGCGATCGCCTCTTCGCTGACCGAGCTGTTTTCGCCGCAGATCATCGGCGAGCGGGTCGAGGGCATGCTCGCAGGCTATCCGTTCGTCACCCGCGAGACGCTTGCCTATTTCGACCAGCGCCCGCCGCAGGCCGCGCGCGACGCCGATTTCGCGCTGAACTATTGCAAGACAAATGCGCGAACCCCCGAGCAGCAGCTGCAGGTGCTGGCGGCGCTGGAGTTCAAGTGCTCGGTGCTGTGGGAGATGTGCGACGCGCTGCATCACGCCTACGTCGCGCCGGGACACATCCCGCCCGGCGCGTTCGTGCCCGCGGATTGACGGTGGAGAGGCCGCGCATTCGGCGCGCGTATTCGTGCCCTCTCCCCATAGCCCGTCGAAGACGGGCGTGAACGCCCTTCGCCGGGAGAGGGCCACTCAGTCGGACGACACAACACGAGCTGGGTGAGGGTTGCGGACTATCGATCGACAGGTCGTTACCCCTCACCCAACTGATGCTGTGTTGCATGCACGTTGGCCCTCTCCCGCAGGGGGAGAGGGCACATCAAGCAGCGCCGACCAACTTGTTGCCCGCAAGGGCACAGCAACCAGCTCCCGGCGCGTTCGTGCCCGCGGAGTAACTGATAGAGGGGACGCTGTAGTGATTCTATCCGAGACAAACACGCGCTAAGCTCGGCTGGCATGTGACCGCTGCGAAAGCTTCACCCAGGTATTGAACCCGCGTGGGAGCCTGCTTTGGACATCCATAACATATCCATTGTCGGGGGCGGCATCGGCGGCTTGAGCGCCGCGCTTGCGCTCCAGCATTTCGGCTATCGGGTTTCGGTGTACGAGCAGGCTCGCGAGCTCCGGGAGATCGGCGCCGGCGTGACGATCACACCGAACGCGATGCATGCGCTGAACTTCCTTGGCATCGGCGAACGGGTCGCAAACGAAGCCGGGCCGACCGAGGCCTATCTGATCCGTCATTTCCAGACCGGCGAGGTGATCAAGGTCAGGGCCAACGGCACCGACTATTTCGAGCGGTTCGGCGCGAACTATCACCAGGTTCATCGCGCCGACCTTCATGTTGCACTGGCCGACGCGATACTTCGGAACGATCCAGACTGCGTGCACCTGGATCATCGCTTCGAACGTCTCACGCAGGATGCCACGCAGGTCGTGGCGACGTTCACGAACGGGAGATCGATTGCAAGCGACGTGTTGATCGGTTGCGATGGCGGCGCTTCCAGGGTGCGGGCCTGCGTCTTCGGAGACGAGGTGGTGAACTACACAGGCCAGGTCGCGTTCCGCGCGCTTCTGCCGATGGCGAATGTGCCGGCAGGCATCATGAAGCATCCCTTCGCCATGTTCGTCGGCATCAACCGGGTGATGCTTCACTATCCGTTGCGCCACCGCACGGTCATGAACGTGATCAGCGTTGCCCGCGAGCCGCGCTGGCAGGAGGAAGGCTGGACGATCCCTGCCACGATCGAAGAATTCGCGGGCCTGCACAGCGACTTCCATCCCGACGCGTTGGGCCTCATTCGCGCCATCTCGCCTGGAACGCTGTTCAAATGGGGGCTGCGCGATCGCGAGCCGCTTCAGCAATATTCCAAGGGACGCATTGCCATGCTGGGGGATGCCGCGCACCCGATCACGCCGTTCCTGGGTCAAGGCGCGTGCATTGCCATCGAGGACGCCTTGGTGCTGGGGCGGGCCTTCGCGGCAGCGGGCACGTTTGGCGAGGCATTCAGCCTCTATGAGAATACGCGCAAGGCGCGCGCCAACGGCGTCCAGCTCGCCTCACGTCAACAGGCCGATGAAAATCAAGGCGTCACAAAGCGGGGTGCGAACCCCGGCGCAAATGCCGACGATCGGGGCTTGTATCTCTACAATCCCGCAACAGTGCCGCTGGCATCGAATTAGCGGCTGAACGGCAGTTTGTCTGCTTGGACGCGCAGTCGTGGCCTCGCATTCGGCGTGCGCGTCTCGTGCCCTCTGCCGCAAGGTGCGTTGCACGAAAAGCCTTCCCCACCCCGTCTCGCATCCGCTTTCGCGGATGCTCGCCGACCCTCCCCACAAGGGGGAGGGTTGCTGCGGCACTGCCTTGCCCGATGCAATGATCGTGTTGGTCGGTGGAGCCGACCCCACGCTCGGTAACCCTCCCCCTTGTGGGGACTGTTGCGAAACGGGGCCAGGCGCGCGGTTTTGTCGAAGGGATGGGCGCGGGGCGCGGTGTTTTGGCGCCGGTCTGACGATGTGTCGCGGGATCGGCATCATGGATCAGGCGGTGGACGCAGTACGGGCGTGCGTGGTCAACACCAGCATGCGCCGCAGGTTGAAGCAGATCGAAAGCAGCGTGAGTTGCAGCTGATTGCGGATCAGGCCGACGTAGCGCGTGCGCCGGTAGTTGTAGACTCGCTTGAGGACCGCAAACACCGTCTCCACCTGGCAACGGATTTTGGACAGGGCGCCGTTGCGCCTGCTCTGCTGCTCGGTCAGCCGATGATGCTTGTTGGGCCGCTGCATGATCCCGTCGGCGAGGCCGAGCCGACCCAGCAGCGCCCGTCGCGCGTGCGTGTCGTAGGCCTTGTCGGCATAGATCGCGCCGCTGTCCTGGTTGGTCAGGATCAGTTCGTCCGCCACAACCGTTTCCGCAACGTTGGCCGGCGTCAGCTTGGCGGTGCGGATCAGGATCGAGCCTTGGTCCACCGCCACGTGAGCCTTGTAGCCGTAGCTCGAACCCGCTTTGCCTTCTCGCTTCAGGAACGCCGCATCCGGGTCGGTGCTCGTCTGCTGCCGCTGCGGCCGCGCTGCTGCCGTCTCCACCACCGTCGCATCGATCAGCGTGCCGCGCTTGAGCATAAGCCCCCTGGCCTCGATCTGGCTGTTGACCAGTGCCAGAAGCTTCGTTGTCAGTCCGGCCTCGTTCAGCCGCTCGCGGAACCGGCACAACGTCGTGTGGTCGGGCGTGGCCTGCTCCATCCCAAGCCCGACGAACCTTCGAAACGACAGCCGGTCGCACAGCGCCTCTTCGAGATCGCGATCGGACAGGTCGTACCATTGCGCCAGCAGCAACGCGCGGAACATCACTATCGGCGGAAATGGCGGACGCCCGTCCAGCTTGCGACAGTGCTTCTCCAGCCGATACTGAAGCGGCCCCCAATTCAGAAGCACCGCCAGCCGGTCGAGCTCGGTCTCCCGACGCAACCGCTCCGCAGCCAAGTCCCCAAACCCCGGTCCGCCCATCGTCCACCTCGAATTTGCAATGGGCTATCGACTTACAAAACACCCCTCTTCTGCAACAGTTCCTTGTGGGGAGGGTCGACGCCGAGCGCAGCGAGGCGGCGGGGTGGGGTGAATTTTTCATGCAAAGCTCCCCAAGGGGAGAGGGCGCAGCAACGAGCGCCCGATGACCGTGTGCGTCAGCGCGCCGGCGCGGCTGCTTGCTCCGCATTCACCTGCCGCACGATCGGCCACCACAGCTTCTCCTCGCTGCGCATGAATTCGCCGGTCTGGGCCGGCGTGTAGTCGCGCGAATAGGTGCCGAGCGTCTGGAAGCGCTCGATCACCTCCGGCATGGCGACGACCTTGCGCAGGTCGGCGTTGAGCTTCTGGATGATCGGCTCCGGCACGCCGGTCGGCGCCATCAGCACGATCCAGCCGCTCGACACCACGCCCGGCACGGTCTCGTTGATCGCCGGCAGTTCGGGCAGGTTGGGCAGACGCTTCTGCGCCGCCACGCCGAGCAGGCGGATGCCGCCGTTCTGCAGGCCCGGAGCGAGACCCGCCAGGCCCTCGAACACGATCGGGATGCGGCCCGCGATCACGTCGTTGAGGGTGGCCGCGGCGCCGGCGGCGTGCACGAACGAGATGTTGGCCTTCGAGCGATCGCGGAACAGTTCGCCGGTCAGGTGCGCCTGGCCGCCGCGATTGGTGGCGCCGAACAGCATGCCGCCCTGGGTCTTGTTGGCGAGTGCGATCAATTCGGCGACGCTGTTCGCCGGCACGTCCTTGTTGACGGCGACCGCGATCGGCTGTTCGCCGACCATGCCGACCGGCGCGAACGCCTTCTGCAGATCGACCGGCATCTTGCCCTCCTGCTGGATCGGCAGCACGGTCCAGGTCGAAGCCTGCGTCATGTAGAGCGTGTAGCCATCCTTCTCGATGTTGGGCGCAGCCGCGGCCTGCGCCGCGATCAGTCCGCCGGCGCCGGGCCGGTTGATCACCACGATCTGCTGCTTCCACATCTGCGTCAGGCGGTCGGCGACGATGCGCGTCACCACGTCCGGGCTGTTGCCGGCGGCAGCGGGGGTGATGAAGGTCACGGGCTTGGTCGGAAAGTCCTGCGCTTGCGCCGGCGGGCTTGCGGCCATCGCCACCGCCGCCATGCACAGGGTCCCGACGAGGATTTTGCGCCAGCGCATTTGTGTTTCCTCCACTTGGTCGATTGGGTTCTTGAACGCCGATTGTCGTATAACAGACTTGCTGCACGCGCCACATGCGGCATGGAGGTCCCGTGGCTGAGCAAACGATTGCGGCGGATGCCAAGCCCCGCTTGCCGCGGGGCGTGCGGCTCACCCACAGCGAGGCCCACGGCGGCTTCGTCCTGCTGGCGCCCGAGCGCGTCTTCAAGGCCGACGCCATCGCCGCCGAAATCCTCAAGCGCTGCACCGGCGAAGCCACGCTTGCGGACATCGTCGACGACCTCGCTGGCACCTTCAATGCCCCGCGCGAGCGCATACATGCGGACGTGACGACGCTGCTCGCCGGACTGGCCGAGAAGCGGCTGCTGGAGTTGTAGTGGTGTGCGGCGCCGTTTCCACGTCATGGCCGGGCTTGTGCCATGATTATTCGGTTCGTAGGAATCGATTGAGAAGTCGAGCCGAGCCACAACCCGCAGCCGTCATCGCCGGGCTTGTCCCGGCGATCTCGATCAGGTGAGCACTGTGCCAACCTAAGCGAGATGGCCGGGACAAGCCCGGCCATGACCCGGAGAGACTTTTTGACCCCACGCTATCCCTCCCACGACCAGCGCGGGACATGACGAACGAGAAGCGGAGCACGTGACGCCAACGCCCGAGCGAATTCGTACACGCCGCTTGGCCTGCTCGCCGAGCTTACGCACCGTTGTCCGCTCGGTTGTCCTTATTGCTCCAATCCGCTCGCGCTCGATCGCCGCGAGGACGAGCTTGATGCCGTCGACTGGGCGCGGGTGTTCACCGAAGCGGCCGCGCTCGGCGTGCTGCAGGTGCATTTGTCGGGCGGCGAGCCGGGCGCGCGACGCGACCTCGTCGATATCGCGGCATCGGCGCGCGAGGCCGGGCTTTACACCAACCTCATCACCTCGGGTGTCGGCATTACCACACGCACCATGCGCGACCTGTGGGAGGCGGGGCTCGACCACGTCCAGGTCTCGATCCAGGACAGCGACGCGGTGTCGGCCGATCATATCGCGGGCTACCGCGGCGCGTTCCAGCGCAAGTGTGCGCTTGCGGCCGAGGCGGTGCGTCTGAAGCTGCCGCTGACCGTCAATGTCGTGGTGCACAGCGCCAACATCGCGCGCATCGGCGAGATGGTGGAGCTTGCGCTGTCGCTTAACGCGAGCCGGGTCGAGATTGCGCACGTGCAGTATCACGGCTGGGCGCTGAAGAACCGCGCAGCGCTGATGCCGACCCGGGAACAGGTCGAGCGCGCGGCCGCGCAGGTCGATGAGCTGCGGCGCCAGCACAAGGGCCGCATCGTGATCGATGCGGTGGTGCCGGACTATCACGCGCGCTATCCCAAACCCTGCGTCGGGGGCTGGGGCCGCCGCTCGCTCAACGTCACGCCGTCCGGAAAGGTGCTGCCGTGCCACGCCGCGGAATCGATCCCGGGCCTGGAATTCTGGAACGTGCGCGACCGTTCGCTCGCCGACATCTGGCACCGGTCGCCGGCCTTCTCGGCCTTTCGCGGCACCGACTTCCTGCCCGAGCCCTGCGCGAGCTGCGAGCGGCGCGAGATCGACTTCGGCGGCTGCCGCTGCCAGGCGTTCGCGCTGACCGGGGATGCGCGCGCGCCCGATCCGGTGTGCGAACTGTCGCCGGCGCACGATCTGGTGGCGCGGCTTGCTGAAACGCAAGAAGATCAGCCGTACCAGTACCGGCGGTGACGCCGGACACTGCGCTGTGAGTGCCGGATTGCGATTGATGGGCAAATGTCGGAAGGTTGCGTCAAGGCCGCGACAACAACGGCCAAATCACTGGGAGGATGCAATGTCACGATCGTGGTCACGCGGTTGTCTCTTGGCCGCAGCCCTGCTCGGCGGGCTCATGCTGGTAAGTCCGGCGGGGGCGCAAGCGCCGCCCGGCTTCAGTCCGCTCGACAGGACGAAGCCCGCGGAAAGCAAGCAGAATCAGAATCTGCGCGGGCATCCGACGCCGCCGACCGTGACCCCGACTCGACAAGATTCCGCTCGACAAGATCAAGCTGCCGACCGGCTTCAAGGCCGAAATCTGGTCGCAGGGCCATCCGGGCGCCCGCACCATGGTGATGGGCAACAAGGGCACGATCTTCATGGGCACGCGGCTGATCGGCCGCGTCTATGCCATCACCGACAAGGACGGCAAGCGCGAGGTCGAAGATTCTGCTGCAGGGCCTGACGCAGCCCAACGGGCTCGCCTTCAAGGACGGCTCGCTCTACGTCTTCGCCATCAACAAGGTGTTCCGCTACGACAATATCGAGGACAAGCTCGACAATCCCGGGCGAGCCGGTCGAACTCACGGAAAAGTTCGGGCTGCCGGACACCGTCCACCACAATTGGAAATACGTCGACTTCGGTCCGGACGGGAAGCTCTACGTCCAGGTCGGCGCGAACTGCAACATCTGCGAGGTCAATCCCGGGCACCCACGGCCAGATCCGCCGCTACAACGCCGACGGCAGCGGCATGGAGATCGTGGCGCGCGGCATGCGCAACACCGTCGGCTTCGACTGGCATCCGGTGACGAAGGAGCTGTGGTTCACCGACAACGGCCGCGACTGGGCCGGCGACGCCGGCCCGCAGGACGAGCTGAACCGGGTCGCCAAGGACCAGGAGGGCGCCATTCTACGGCTTCCCGTATTGCCACGCCAACGGCGTGCCCGATCCCGACATCAAGCGGCCCAATCCCTGCGCCGGCGTGGTGTTGCCGGCGGCGTTGACCGGGCCGCATTCGGCCGGGCTCGGCATCAAGTTCTACACCGGCAACATGTTCCCAAAGAGCTACCAGAACGTCGCCTTCGTCGCGCGGCACGGCTCCTGGAACCGCGAGAAGAAGTACGGCTACGACGTCGTGGTGGCGCAGGATCGCGGCGGCAAGGCCCGGATCGAGCCGTTCATGACCGGGCTGCTCGACACCAGAAGAACGAGTTCTACGGCCGGCCGACCTACGTGTTCCAGATGACGGACGGCTCGCTGCTCGTGTCCGACGAGACAGAACGGCGCGATCTACCGCATCACCTATGCCGCAAGACAAGACCAGTGACGGGTCCTTCGGAATGACGCACGTTGCAAATATGGCTGCGGCCGCTGGCTCTTGGGCTCGCGGCCGTCGCAATCTGTTGGCGCTCTCGCGTCGGCGCAGACCGTGCTCGCTCGGCCGAACGGATCAGCACTGCGCCGGCTGCCACGGCGAGGACGGCAATTCGAACCAGGCCAACGTCCCTTCGCTCGCCGGCCAGCCGCGGTTCTTCCTCCTCAATGCAGCTTGTGCTGATGCGCGAGGGCGTGCGCCGGGTCGAGGCATGGCGGCCATCGTCAACGATTTGAAGGACGAAGATCTGGACGCGCTCTGCGAGCCACTACGCCGGACTGGCGCCCGGCGAAACGATGAGCGGATCGATCCGGAGCTGGCCAAGCGCGGAGCGGAAGCATCGCCGTGCGCCGGCGCTGCGGCTCCTGTCATCTGCCCGATCTCGCGGGCCAGGAGCAGATTCCGCGGCTTGCGAAACAGCGCATCGACTACCTGATCCCGACGCTGAAATCGTACCGCGACCAGCCGCGTCCCGGCGCCGACACCGCGATGAGCGCCAACATCGCCGGCGCCAGCGACGCCGACCTCGCCGCGCTTGCGCACTACGCGGCCTCGCTGTAGCGGTTTGACCGGGCGATGGCCGTGGCATGGTCGATGCGCAGGCGAGGGCGGTGCAGCCATGATCGGACGACGCATCTTTTCCGGCCATCCGAACGAGGAGCGGGTCGGCTACGCGCGCGCGGTGGTGGTGGACGACTGGGTGTTCGTTTCCGGCACCACGGGCTTCGATTCCGAGACCAAGCAATATCCGGAGGACGTGGAGAGCCAGTGCGAAAACGCCTTCCGCAACATCGAGCGGGCGCTGCAGGAGGCCGGCGCGAGCCTCGCCGACCTGGTTCGCGTCGTCATCTACATGGCGCGCGAGCAGGACTTCGAGCGCATCGTGCCGATCGTCCGCAAGCACTGCACGCGCGGCGCGGCCGGCCAACACGGCGGTGTTCGCGCGCTGGTCTCGCCGCAGATGCTGGTCGAGATCGAGGCGACGGCGAAGATCCCGCGCTAGCGCGACTACGCTCGGTACTGTCATGCCCCGCGACGGCGGAGCATCCGGTCGGGATTGCGGCTCAGTCCCAGAACGCGAAGGTGCGGGTCTCGATGCTCTCGCGCGGCGGGGCGTTCGGCGGCGTGGCCGGATCGTCGAACGCCGAATGCGCCGTGAAGCGCGTCGGCACGCTCGCGTCGGTGTCGAACACCTTGAACACCAGCGCCTCGTGGCGCTCCATGCGCGGGAAGTAGTACCAGACGTGCTCCGGGTTGTAGGCGATGTGGTAGACCTCGCCGGTGCGGTACTTGTAGCGCCGCTGCACCAGGATGAAGCCCTTCTGCGGGATGGTGCGGCCGTCGCAGATGCCGAGCGGGTCGATCATCACGGTGCCGCGGATCGGGCGCCAGACCTGGATGATGGCCCAGCGCTTCTTGAAGCGGCGCTCGGCCTCGGCGTCGCCGACGATCTCGCGCAGGCGCTGTGGCGCGGAGGCCTCGGTGTAGTCGTTGTGCACGCCCTTCACCGGCGGCCGCGCGCCGGTGTTCTTCTGCACGCTTCTCGTCGCCGATGCGGATGGTGTGGTCGAACACCACCACCTCGGAGCCGCCGGAATGCTTCTTGATCAGCTCCGCGACTTCGGGGTCGTACACGCGCTTGCGCTCGGCCTCGTCGGTGAAGTCCTTCATCTTGGTGTGGTGATCGACAAAGACGAAGCCGTGGGTGTCGAGCTTGAAGCTGTCGCGCAGCGGGCGGCCGTTGCGGATCGCCACCTCGTGCTGCGATATTGCGGCGGGATTTCCTTGTGCGCCATTTCCGGCCAGTCGATGTAGCGCACCGGCGGCACGCCGGTGTCGACGATGTAGTTCATCTGGGCGCGGATGGTGTCGGTGACTGGCCGTTCGGCGACGAGTTGCATGGCGTGGCTCCCGGCGATGGATCTCCGGTCCATCATATAGGGTTTTCGCGGCCGGCGGGCAGCGTCCGGCGGGCGGGGCTGGTCAGCGGCCGCAATCGCTCGGTGCCGGGGTGCCTGCCAGGCGGCCCGCCATCCACTCGACGGCCGGACCGGCCGCATCGCGGCCGGCGCTGCCGTGGCCGACCCCCGGAATCATGACGAGCCGGACGCGGCTTCCGGCGCGGCACAGCCGGCCCATGTAGTCGCGCGTGACCTGCGGCCGCACCAGCGTGTCGGCGTCGCCCTGCGCGATGAAGACCGGGATGTGCCGCGGCAGCGGGCCCGGCGTGTTGCGCGCGAGCAGCGATTGCCACGGCTCGAGCTCGGTGATGTTGCGCACCGACAGGAACGCCTGTTCGAGCGGCCGTTCGGTGCGCTGGCGCGCCCAGATATCGAAGATCGATTCGATGCATTCCTCGGCCAGCTGGTCGACGACCGGGATCGCGGACGGCTCGACCACGCGCTCGATCGGCGCGCCGAACACGCGGGCCCAGGACCATAGCGTCATGGCGGTGAGGTTCTTGCCGCCGGCGCTGTTGAAGTCGTCGTTGAGCAGCACCGCAAGCTCGGTCGCGGGCGCGGCGACCGCAACGCCCGCAAGCGCGAGATCGGGCGCATAGCTGTTCGCGATCAGCCCGGCGTAAAGCGCCGCGTGCCCGCCCTGCGAATGGCCCCACACCGCGTAGCGGCCGCTGGCGGCCGGGGCGGCGCAGCGCGCGCGCCGCGCGCACGGAGTCGATCACCGCCCGCGCCTCGCTCACGCCGACGAGATAGGGGTGCGGTTCGGGCGTGCCGAGGCCCGGATAGTCGGTGGCAGCAACGATGAACCCGCGCTCCACCAGTTCGCGCAGGCCCTGCATTTGCTGGAAATGGAAGATCGCAAGCGATGGCGCGCAGCGCGGCACCACGCCGGTGGTTGGATGCGCCCAGGCGACCACCGGACGGCCGCCGTGCGGTGCCGGTCCGGCAGGAATGACGACGATGCCCGAGACCGCGATCGGCTCGCCGTTCATGCCAGTCGAGCGATAGAGCACGCGATAGGCCGCAGCGCCGAGCGGAGCGCCGAGCATCGGCGCCTGGCGGATCACGGTCCCCGGCGGGCCTGCGATCTCCGACGGATCGGCGCGGTAGAACTCGCCCTGCGCCTGCGCCGCCGTCGATGCCGTGGCAGCGATGCAGAGCACAGCAAGCGCGCGCAGGCCGATCGACATCGCCCGGGCGATGCGCAATCCGGTCCGATGGTCTGGGCGTGTTGCCATGGGCACGAGCCTCCCGTCACAGTCCGTACAAGAGTTTCAATGTGCCGCTCGCCCGAAGATCGACGCGCAGCCGGTCTTCGAGCAGAAAAATTCTCGAAACGGCCACGGTCGTGAGCTGTCCCTCGCTGCGAAGGCCGTTGGCGAGCGGTCGCGTGAGCTGCGCGTTCGCGGACGCCATCATGGCCTGAACATCGGTCTGGTAGCGCAGCCGAAGCTGCTGTCCCAGCGCCTGCAGCGTGCCCGCATCGCGCAATGGTTCGGCGAACGGCGGGACGATGCCGCTCGCGACTGCCGGATCGGCAAGCTGCAGCATCTGCGTGTCGGTATCCGCCCGCGGCGTCACCGCGAGATAGACCCACTCGCCGGCACCGGCCGCGCCGGACGCGGCAGCCACGCGCAGCCCGACGATCAGCCGGCCGGACGACGGATAAGCCTCGACGTCCTGCAAGGCGAGGCCGCCCGGTGCTACCGCCGCGAATGCCTCGCGGACCTTTTGGCGGACCGCGTCGTAACCGATCGTGAGCGGCACGATGATCTCGAACCGTCCGGGTTGCGCGACCTCGCGGGCGAGCTGTGGCAGCGGCGTCGGTGTCGGCGCCGCGGGCCCAGGCCCGGCGACGGTCTCGGTCGTGCCAGTGATCTCGACCGCGCCTTCGAGCACCCGGCCCGCCGCGCGTACGCCGGAGAACGCGATGCTCTGCGGGGTGGTGCGCAGCCATAGTTCCGGCGCGTCGGCGATCTTGATCGCGGCAAAGGCCTCCCGCCATGCAGCCTCGGCCTTGCCGCGGATACCGAGCGCCCGGGCGCCGGCCTCGACGTTGGACTTCACGCGCGCGAGCTCGCTTCGGATGCGCGGCTCGACATAGCGTTCGAGATTGATCCGAAAGCCCAGAATGGCGAGCGTCGGCGGCTCGGTCCAGCGGAAGCCCTCGCGCACGTCGAGCGCGACCGACCAGTCCGGCCGCAACTGCGGTCGCGCGGTGGCGTAGACCGTCATCTGCCCCTGCGCGGCGCCTTTCAGCATGCGCGCGAGCCGATGGGTTCCCTGTGCCGAAACGCTGCCGGACAGCGGGGCGGTGGCGACCAGCCGTCCATCCTCGGTGCGAAGCGAGATCGGCCCGATCCGCTCGACATAGCCCGAATAGGTGCAGTCGACATTGACCATGCGGCCGAAGATGCGCCGGTGCCAGCAGCTCGTGGTGCGATCGCGGAAGCTCGCGAGCCGGCGCGGCACGCGCTGCTCCAGCGCACGATCGAGTGCGGCGAGATCGAACTGCAGTTCGGCCGATATGCTGGCCGGCGCCGTTGCCGGCGCTGCCGCGTCGGGCGCGAGCGGCGGCTTGTCGTTGGCGACGGCCGCGGTGCCGCCGAGCATGGCGATCAGCACCAGGGCGGCGCGCGAATGCGTCACGCTGATTTCCTCCATCCGGGTGGTGAGAACGCCGGATCACGGAGGCAATTTTCAGGCCGGCACCGTGCGATCAATCGACCTTCAGGCCGGCGAACTTCACCACCTTGGCCCACTTCTCAGTCTCGCTCGCAAGGAA
This sequence comes from uncultured Alphaproteobacteria bacterium, assembly GCA_963821555.1. Taxonomy (GTDB): domain Bacteria; phylum Pseudomonadota; class Alphaproteobacteria; order Rhizobiales; family Xanthobacteraceae; genus Z2-YC6860. Next base: position 253,523 of record CAWGEM010000003.1, read on the forward strand.
GGCGCCGAAGTCGGCGGGCGAGCCTGCGAACGGCGCACTGCCGACGTTTTCGAGCCGCGCCACAACCTCGGGATCGGCCAGCGCCGCGTTCATCTCCTTGTTGAGCCGGTCGACGATCTCGGGCGGCGTGCCCTTGGGCACGCCGATGCCGAGCCACCCGGTCACTGCGTAGCCCGGCACGGTCTCGGCGACGGTCGGTGTGTCCGGCAGCGCCTTGGCCCGCGTCGTGGTCGTGACGCCAAGGCCGCGCACGGTGCCTTCCTTGACGTGCGGTAGCGCCGACGGCAGCGCATTGAAGATGACGTGGGCGTCGCCGGCTATCAGCGCGGTGTTGGCCGCGGGCATCCCACGATACGGCACGTGCACCATGTCGGTGCCGGTCATCATCTTGAACAGCTCGCCCGCAAGATGACTCAAGTTGCCGGTGCCGCTCGACCCCATGTTGATCTTGCCGGGGTTCGCCTTTGCATAAGCAATGAACTCGGCGACCGACTTCACTGGCAGCGAATTGTTGACCGTCATGACGAAGGCGTCGTCATCGATGCTCGCAACCGGGACGATGTCGCGCAGGACGTTGACGTTGAGCTTTTCATAGAGCGTGACGTTGACGGCATGCGGCGTTGCCACCAGCAGCAGCGTGTAGCCGTCGGCCGGAGCCCGCGCGACCGCTTGCAGGGCGAGTGTGCCGCCGCCGCCGGGGCGGTTGTCGATGACGATCGGCTGGCCGAGCCGCAGACCGAGCGGCTGACCGACGATGCGGGCGACGATGTCGGGTGCGCCGCCGGCGCCCACGAACACGACCAGCGAGATCGGCCGCGACGGATAGGCCTGCTGTGCCCGGCCTGAGTGCGGCATGCTCACGAGCGCGCCGCCGGCTGCGGCGAACGCAAGAAACCTGCGGCGTGGAATGCTCATTGTGTCCTCCCGGCCGTCGGACTGGCGGGATTATGCTACGGTAAATTTGGGTGGCATAGGCATCACGGTGCCGCAGACGCTGCTCGCCCGCGCCGACGAAATCATCGAATGACGCTCAGCCCTTGTCGGTGGCCTCGGCCTCCGCGAGCCTGCTGCGCCAGTCCTTGCGCTTGAGCGCGAACGAGAGCGCGGACAACAGCAGCAGCGCCGCGCTTACGGCGAGCAGGGTGCCGGCGATCGGGCGCTCGAAGAAGATCGTCCAGTCGCCGTTCGACATGATCAGCGATTGCCGCAGACTCATCTCGAAGGTCGGCGCGATCACGAGGCCCGAGCACCAGCGGCGCGGGGTCGAAGTCGAACTTGCGAAGCAGATAGCCGACCACGCCCATCGATCAGCATGATCCAGACATCGACGGTCGAATGGTTCACCTCGTAGACGCCGATGATGCAGAACATGATGATCAGCGGATAGAGATAGGCGTAGGGAATGCGCAGCACGTTGACGAACAGGCCGACCAGCGGCAGGTTCAGCGCGAGCAGCATCAGGTTGCCGACGTACATCGAGGCGACGAAGCCCCAGAACACCTGCGGGTGCTCGGTGACAAGCTGTCGGGCCGGGCGGCACGCCATGGATCAGGAGCGCGGCCATCAGCACCGCGGTGACCGGCCCGGTCGGCAGGCCGAGCGACAGCATCGGCACGAACGCGCCGGTCGAGGCGGCGTTGTTGGCCGATTCCGGTCCCGCGACGCCTGCGACCGCGCCTTTGCCGAACTCCTCGGGATGCTTGGAGATGCGTTTCTCCAGCGCGTAGGAGAGAAAGCTCGAGATGATGTGGGCCGAGCCCGGCACGATGCCGACAAGGAAGCCCAGCACGCGTGCCGCGCGCGATCGGCATCGCCGACTGCCGCCACTCCTCGCGGTTCGGCAGCAGTTCGCGCAAGCCGCGGCGAGATCGACGCGGGCGGCGGCATTGCGGCTCGGCGTCGACAGGATTTCGCCGAGCCCGAACAGCCCGACCGCAACCGGCACGATGCCGATGCCATCGCCCAGTTCCGTGATGTCGAACGCTGTAGCGGAAGTGGCCGGTCATCACGTCGATGCCGATGCAGCCGAGCAGGAGGCCCGAGGGTCGCCATCAGCAGCGTGCGCACCAGCGAGGTCGACGACATGTAGGCGAGGAAGATGAGGCCGAGGATCAGGAGCGCGGTGTATTCCGGCGGCCCGAAGCGCAGCGCGAAGGCGCCGAGCGGCGGCGCGATCACGGTCAGCGCGATCACGCTGAGGGTGCCGGCGATGAACGAGCCGACCGCTGCGATGCAGAGGGCGGCGCCGGCGCGGCCTTTCTGCGCCATGGCGTAGCCGTCGATGCAGGTCATCACCGAGGCGGCCTCGCCGGGAATGCGCATCAGGATCGAGGTGGTCGAGCCGCCGTACTGCGAGCCGTAGTAGATGCCGGCCAGCATGACGATCGCCTTGGTGGCATCGAGGCCGTAGGTGACGGGCAGAAGGATGCTGATGCCGGCGAGCGGCCCGATGCCGGGCAGCATGCCGACCAGCGTGCCGACCACGCAGCCGAGAAACGCGTACAGCAGCACGTCCGGCCGGAATGCGACCGAGAAGCCGAGCATGAGGCAGTCGAAGGTGGTTTCCACGGCGGTTCAGAACCAGAACAAGCCCGGCTCCAGCGGGGACTTGAGCAGGTGTCGAACGCCCGTAGATGACCAGCGGGACCGGGACGGCGAAGGCCAGCGACGGCCAGCAGGCCGCGGCGCTCGATGAAGTAAAGCAGTACGAACAGCATCAGCGTGATGCTCGGGACGAACCCCAATCGGGTGTAGAGCGCGGTTGCCACCGCCGCCACCGCGACCAGGTGCAGCGTGGCCGGCAGGTCGCTCCAGTCGAGGTCTGCGAGCGGCGGGCTGTCAGCTGCGCGCATCAGCAGGATCGCGCCGAACAGCCATCATCAGCGCCAGCACGAGCATCGGCAGCATGCCGGCGCCGGGCGAGGCAAGCGTGCCGAACGGCAGGTCGTCGCTCAGCGCGAAAACGAGAGCGCCGGCGGCGACGAACACGCCGCCGGCGATGTGGTCGCGGCGCAGGATCATGCGCTTGCCGGAACTCCGCCGTCCGCGTTCGCGGGCATCCTCACACCTTGCCGATCGACGGATGGCAGCCTCGACGCGCTGAGCGTCCTGCGTCCCAGAACTTGGCGAACTCGGGCTGGTCGAGGTAGGCGACCTCGTCGCCGATGTTGTCGATCGCGGTGCCGGAACTGCTCGCTGTCGACCGCCTTCTTGGCTCTCGGCGCGCAGCTTGGCGATCACCGCGTCCGGCGTGCCCTTGGGCGCGAACAGGCCGACCCAGAGCGTAGAACTCGACGTCGATAGCCGGGCTCCTTCAAGGTCGGCACGTTCGGCAGCGATGCGAGCGCGCTTGTCGGAAAAAGACGCCAGCGCCTTGATCTTGCCGGCCTTGATCTGCGCGCTCGCCGCCGCGACCGACGACACCAGCACCTGCGAGTTGTTGCCGAGGATTGCGGTCAGCGCCGGCCCGCCGCCGTTGGTCGGCAGGTGGCTCATCTGATGCCGGCCGCCTTCATGAACAGCTGCGGTCGGCAGGTGCAGCGCGCCGTAGAGCCGCGACGAGCTGAAGATCGAGCCGTTCGGCGGCTTCTTGGCGTCGTCGACCAGCTCCTTCAGCGTCTTGTAGGGCTGCTGGTCGTTGACCACCAGCACCATCGGTCCTTCGGTGAAGCGGGCGATCGGGATGAAGTCGGCGCGGGTGAACTTCGGCGTGCGGCCGAACAGCTTGTCGACCTCGGCGAAGCCCGAGATCGAAACGATGTGCACGAGCAGCGTGTAGCCGTCGGGCTTGGCGCTCGCGGCGAATTGCGCGCCGACGGCGCCGGCCGCGCCGGCCTTGGTCTCGATCACCACCGGCTGCTTGAGCAGCGGCTCGAGCGCCGCCGCGAACGGCCGGCCGACCACGTCGGCCGCGCCGCCGGGCGGAAACGGGTTGATCAGCGTGACCGGCCGTGACGGATAGGCATCCTGGCGCGAACGACGGGTGGCGGCGAGCGCCGCGGCTGCGGCGGCCGAGCCCGCGACGAAACGGCGTCTATCCATGGTATTCCTCCTTGAAGGTGTCGCGTTCGCCGACGCGCCACTGCGGGCGGCCCGCGTGGACCGTTCGCTGTTGTTGTGCTCGCGCGATGGTAGCGACGCGGCCAAAGCGCGGGGTCAACCTCGCGCGCCGGTCATGCGGTCGCAGTGCGATGCGCGTCAATCGTCGATGATCGCGATGGCGCGCGTCCAGCCGGCCGAGGCGGCGCGGATCTTCACCGGGAAGCAACTGATCTGAAAGCCCTGCGATGGCAGCAGTGTCGAGATTGTGCAGCTTCTCGATATGGCAATAGCCGATCTCGCGGCCGGCCCGGTGGCCCTCCCAGATCAGGCTCGCGTCGTGGGTCTCCGCGTATTTCTGCCTTGGTGTAGACGAACGGTGCGTCCCAGCTCCAGCCGTCGGTGCCGGTGACGCGCACGCCGCGCTCGAGCAGGTAGAGCGTCGCCTCGCGGCCCATGCCGCAGCCGGTCGAGACGTAGTCTGGCTGGCCGTAGGCTGCGCCGGCGCTGGTGTTCACCACCACGATGTCGAGCGGCGAGAGCGTGTGGCCGATGCGCGCGAGTTCGGCCTCGACGTCCTTGGCGGTCGCCACATAGCCGTCCGGGAAATGCCGGAAGTCGAGCTTGATCGCCGGGTTGAAGCACCACTCCAGCGGGACTTCGTCGATGGTCGCCGCGCGCTTGCCGCGGTCCATGGTGGAGGCGAAGTGATAGGGCGCATCGAGATGGGTGCCGCAGTGGGTCGAGAGCTTGATCCACTCGATCGCCCAGCCCTCGCGGTCGGGCAGTTCTTCGACCTTCAGGCCCGGGAAGAACTTGCAGACCTCCTCGGCGGTCTGCTTGTGGTCGAAGTAGCGGATGCTCGGCCCGTAGCCCGGCGGATCGGCGGCGACGTCGTTTTCGCAGCGGGATCGAGATGTCGATCAGCTTGCGGGGCATGCGTGTCACTCCCGTCGGCCTTGCCATCGTCATCGCCGGGCGTAGTCCCGGCCATCAGGCTGCTTGCGGCAAGTCAAAGACGGGATGCCCGGCACAAGCCCGGGCATGACGTGGCGAGGTCAGCGCCAAACGATCAGTTGGTCGCCGGCGATCAGGTCCTTGGCGGACAGCTCGGGCTTGCGGCCCTTGGCACTTCGGCGTTGGCGAAGTTGAGCTCGATCTTCACGCCGTTCGGATCGAACAGGAAGAGTTGATAGAGCCCCTGATCGTCGACCTGACGCTCCTTGAAGTCGATGCTGTTCTTCTTTAGGTGATCGATCATGTCGAGCAGGCCCGGTGGTGCGGAAGCCGATGTGGTCGATCACGCCGGTTCCGGTCGCGGCGTCGGACTGCTGTCCGACGTATTGCTTGCGGTTCTCGCTGACGTTCTTGCCGCCGGTCGTGATGTGCAGCACGTCGCGGTCGCCGAGGTAGAGCCAGTAGACCGGAAACTTGAAGTCCGGGCTCGGGCCGACGCGGAAGCCCAGCACCTTGACGTACCAGTCCTTGGTGGCCTCGATATCCTCGGTCTGGAGGAGGAAGTGTTCCATATAGTTGAGGGGCATCGTTGGCCTCCTGAAATGGCTACGGCGCCCGTCGTGGGCGGCCTTGTTTAGCATTGGACGGCCCGCGTCCAAAAGGGGAGGGAGAGACGAATGCCGGCGTATTGGGTTGCACGCTCCAAGATCAACGATCCGGTCGAATACAAGAAATACACCGATCTCGTGCCGGCGATCATCGCCAAGCACGGCGGCCGCGTGCTCGCCCGCGGCGGCCGCTACCAGATCATGGAGGGGCCGGAGAAATTCCACCGCTTCGTGGTGATCGAATTCCCGACCTTCGAGCAGGGCGTCGCCTGCTTTCAGTCGGACGAATACAATAAGGCTGCGGCCTTCCGACGCGGCGGCGCGGGCGAGGTCGAGACCATCATGGTCGACGGCGGCGACGCCACCCGCTGAGCGGGTGGCAAGACGGTGGGCGGTATCCCCCTGGCAGTCCTTGGCCCGCACGCCTAGGATGTACTCAAAGCCCAGCCAATGGGCATCCACCAGGGAGGACAGCATGCTGAAATTCCGTCTTGGAATGCTCGTCGGCGTGGGCCTTGCCGCCGTCGTCCTGGCAGCGCCTGGTCAGGCGCAGGCCCAGGCGTCGGACCAGCCGATTCGAATCGGCTACGGCATCTCGCAGACTGGAGGGCTTGCCCCCAACGGCAAGTCGGCGCTGCTTTCGCAGAAAATCTGGGAGGAGAATATCAACGCCAAGGGCGGCTTGCTCGGTCGCCCGGTCAAGCTCGTCTACTACGATGATCAGACCAAGCCGGACACCGTGCCGGGCATCTACGCCAAGCTTCTCGACATCGACAAGGTCGACCTGATCATCGGTGGCTACGGCACCAACATGCTGGCGCCGGCGATGCCGATGGTGATTCAGAAGAAGAAAATGATGATCGGCCTGTTCGGCATGGCGGTCAACCAGGACTTCAACTATCCGAAATACTTTTCGATGATCCCGCTCGGGCCGCTGCCCAAGCCTGCCATGACCCGGGGCTTCTTCGATGCCGCCATGGCGCAGAACCCGAAGCCGCAGACGGTGGCGATCGTGGCGGCGGATGCGGAGTTCTCGATCAACGCGTCGGACGGAGCGCGCGAAAACGCAGGCGCGGCCGGCCTCAAGGTGGTCTACGACAAGCGCTATCCGCCCGCGACCACCGATTTCACGCCGATCGTGCGCGCCATCCAGGCGACCAATCCCGATCTCGTGGTGATCTGTTCGTATCCGCCCGAACTCGGTCGGCATGGTGAAGGCGGTCAACGAGGTCGGCCTCAAGCCCAAGATGATCGGCGGCGGCATGGTCGGCCTGCAGGCGACCGTGTTCAAAACCCAGCTTGGTCCGCTGCTCAACGGTTTCACCAACTACGACTTCTGGCTGCCGATTGGGCAAATGGATTTCCCGGGGGTCGGCGATTTCATGAAGAAGTACCAGGCGCGCGCGCCGGCTGAAGGCGTCGATCCGCTCGGCTACTACATCGCGCCCTGGGGTTACGCGCAGCTCGAAGTGCTGGAGCAGGCGGTGGCTGCGACCAAGAGCCTCAATGACGACGTGTTGGCCGACTACATCGCCAAGACCACGTTCAAGACCGTGGTGGGCAATGTGAAGTTCGGCAAGCAGGGCGAATGGATCGAGCCGCGTGTCCTGCAGGTGCAGTTCCAGAACGTCAAGGGTAACGACCTTGCCCAGTTCAGGGACACTGCAACGCAAGTCGTGATCTCTCCGCCGGAATACGCTTCGGGGAAGGTCATCTACCCCTACGAAAACGCCAAGCGCTGAGCGGTCGCGGCCCGCGGTCGGATGGGCCGCTGGTGGGCCGGACGCTGCGACGATGGTGTTAGGGCGGCGCGGGTGCACAGCCCGCGCCGCGATGATATGGTCCGGCCACCAACGGAAATCACCGTTTATCCAGGGAGGAAAGGTGTGACCATGCGACTAACCAAGGCGCTGCTATGGGCTGGCACCATGCTGGCGATGGCGCTGCCGTTCAGCGGCACTTCGAACGCGCAGTCCGGCGAGCCGATCAAGATCGGATTCTCGATGGCGCTGACCGGCCCACTGTCGCCGAACGGCAAGCAGGCACTGCTCGGCCTTCAGATCTGGGAGGAGGAGATCAACGCCAGGGGCGGGCTGCTCGGCCGCCCGGTCAAGCTCATCTATTACGACGATCAGAGCCAGTCGGCGCCGGTGCCGGGCATCTACACAAAGCTGCTCGACGTCGACAAGGTCGACCTCGTGCTCGGGCCGTATGCCACGGTGCCGGCGGCAGCGGCGATGCCGGTGATCATGCAGAAGAACAAGATGATGATCATCCTGTTCGGCCTCGGCGTGAACAGCGAGTTCAAGTACAATAGGTTCTTCGCCATGATTCCGTCCGGGCCGGACCCGAAGCCGTCGTTCACCACCGGCTTCTTCGAGGTCGCGGCGCAGCAGAATCCGAAGCCGCAGACGGTGGCGTTCGTCGCCGCCGACCAGGAGTTCTCCAAGAACGCCTGCGACGGCGCCAAGGAGAACGCCAAGAAGATTGGCTTGCGCACGGTCTACGATCGCGCCTATCCGCCGACCACCGCCGACTTCACGCCGGTCGTGCGCGCGATCCAGGCGGCCAACCCCGATGTCGTCGCGGTGTGCTCGTATCCGCTCGACTCGGTTGGCTTTGTTCGCGCGGTCAACGAAGTCGGCTACAAGCCGAAGCTGATCGGCGGCGCCATGGTCGGCCTGCAGGCGACCCCGATCAAGAACCAGCTTGGCCCGCTGCTCAACGGCTGGGTCAACTATGAGACCTGGGTGCCCGACAAGAAGTTGTTCTTCGGAGGCACCGACGAGTTCTTCAAGAAGTACCAGTCGCGCGCCGCCGCGGCCGGCGTCGATCCGCTCGGCTACTATCTCGGCGGATGGGGCTACGCCTACGCGCAGGTGCTCGAACAGGCCGTCAAGGGCACCAACAGCCTGAAGGACGACGTGCTTGCGGAGTACATCCACAAGACGCCGTTCCAGACCATTCACGGCACGATCAAGTTCGGCGCGAACGGCGAATGGGAGAAGTCCGGCATGCTGCAGGTGCAGTACCATGGCATCAAGCAGGGCGCGGGCCTGGAGACCTGGCGCGGCATGGATTACCAGACCGTGCTGACGCCGGCTGAGCTCAAGACCGGCGACCTGGTCTATCCGTTCGAGAAGGCCAAGTAGGCCTTAAACCCCTGCTGCGGGGGCTTGCCCTCGCTGATATGATGGCGCCGCGCGGAGGAGCTTCGCGCGGCGCTTCTCATTTCGCGAGGTTGTCATGCAGATCACCGGCCTGTTCCATGTCGCGATCAAGACCAACGATCTCGATGCGACGGTGAAGTTCTACACTGAGGTGCTCGGGATGGAGCTCGCCCATCGTCCGGACTTCGGCTTCCCGGGCGCCTGGCTGCAGCAGCCGAACGGCGTGCCGATCATCCACATTTACGCCGGCGGCCCGGCGCTGGTCGACGGCAGGAGCCCGTATGGCACCGGCGCGCTCGACCACGTCAGCCTCACCATCACTGGCTGGGACGAATGCCTCGATCGCATGAAGCGGCTCGGCTACGACTGGCGCGCCGCGATCGTGCCGGGTACGTCGCTTTGGCAGATTTTCGTGCACGACCCGAGCGGCGTGATGCTCGAACTCACCTTCGACGGCAAGATCGAGCAGCGCCCGACCCCGGAAATCCCCGCCGGCCGCATGTACGAGCCGGGCAAGCCGTTCGGGCAGCCGAAGGCCAAGGCGGCGTAGGCGCGACGCCGCTATCGGCGCCACGCGGCACCAGCGGATAAGGTTGCCGAGCCGCACCTGCGGTGTCATCGCCGGGCTTGACCCGGCGATCCATCATCTTGCGAAAGGGATGGACCCGCGGGTCGAGCCCGCGGGTGACGATCTTTGCGTTGCGGTAGTAGTACCAATCCAAGAGAGATGGCAGGGACATAGGCGAGCGAAGCGACGCCGTCCTTCGGACGGCTATGCCCGGCCATGACGTGGATAGGCCTCGTGCACGCCTCCGAGGCAAAGCCTCACAGGCCGAGATAGAACTTCCGGATCAGGTCGTTGTTGTTGAGCTCGTCGGCGGAGGCGCCTTCGAAGGCGATCTTGCCGTGTACGATGACGTAGCCGCGGTCGGCGATGCGGATCGCCTGGTTGAAGTTCTGCTCCGCCATCAGCACCGTGAGCTGGTAGCGGTCCTTCAGCTCCTTGATCTTGTCGATGGTGCGGCTCACCAGGATCGGCGCAAGCCCGACCGACGGCTCGTCCACCAGCAGAATCTTCGGTGCAAGCATCAGCGCGCGCCCGAGCGCCAGCATCTGCTGCTCGCCGCCCGACAGGCTGCCGGCGAGCTGCGCCCTGCGCTCGTGCAGGCGCGGGAACGTCTCGAAGCAAGCTTCGAGATTGCGCGCCATCAGCGCGCGCGCGGTCTTGCGATAGGCGCCGAGCGCGAGATTCTCCTCGACGGTCAGGCGGGGGAACAGCCGGCGGCCTTCCGGCACGAGCGCGATGCCGAGGTCCACGATCTGCTCGGTGGTGAGGCTGGTCAGGTCGTGCTGCACGCCGTCGATCGCAGCCATGATGCGGCCGGAACGCGGCCGCACGATGCCCATGATGCATTTCATGAGCGTGCTCTTGCCGTTGCCGTTGGTGCCGAGCAGGACGACGGTCTCGCCGGGCCGGGCGGACAGCGACACGTCTTCGAGCACGCGCACCGCGCCGTAAGCGGCGTCGACCTTGTCGATGGTGATGCTGCTACTGGCCAAGGTAGGCTCCGATCACCTCGGGGTTGTCGACCACGTCGGCGGGCTTGCCGTCGGCGATTTTCTTGCCGGATACGAGCACGACGAGCCGCTGCGAGAAGCTCATCACCGCCCGCATGATGTGCTCGATCAGGATGATGGTGATGCCGCGCTCGTTCAGCCGGATCAAGAGCTCGACGATGTCGGTGACCTCGGATTGCGACAGCCCCGCCATCGACTTCGTCGGCAATCAGGAGCTTGGGCTCCGCCGCCATGGCGCGGGCGAGTTCGAGCTTGCGCATCTCGACCTGGGTCAGGTCGCGCGGCAGCTTGTCGGCCTTTTCTGTGAGGCCGACGAGACCGGTGAGTTCGCGGCAGCGGTCGCCGATCTCCGCCGGTGTCAGATGGGTTCCGCGCCGCGCCGCTACCGTATAGAGCAGCGGGATGCGCAGGTTTTCCGCGACCGAAAGCGTCACGAACGGCCGCGGCAGCTGGAAGCTGCGCGCCATGCCGCGATGGGTGCGCTCATGCGCCGCGAGCCCGTCCATGCCCTGGCCGTCGAAACGCACGGTGCCGGTCTCGTTCACGAGCGTCCCGCACATGCAGTTGACCAGCGTCGACTTGCCGGAGCCGTTCGGGCCGATCAGCCCGACGCGCTCGCCCTGGTTGACCGCTAAGTTGATGCCGTCGAGCGCAACGAAGCCGCCGAAACGCTTGCCCAGGTTGTCGACTTCGAGGAGCGCGGCCATCAGCGTGCTCCCGGACGCATGTTGGCGAAGATTGCAAGCCGAGACCGCCAGGTCGGCCGGCCGTGGTCGCTCGGGCGAGAACGCATGAAATCCTGCACCAGCCCGACGATGCCGTTCGGGGCCACGATCACGAAGCCGACCAGGAGCAGGCCGACGATCAGCAGGTTGACGGCCGACGAGATGGTGACGGTTGCGATCTGCTGCAGCGTGCCAAGCAGCAACGCGCCAACCAGCGGGCCGACCCAGCTGGTGGTGCCGCCGATCATCGGCATGGCGATGGAGTTGACGGCGTAGGCGAGGCCGAAGGCCGAACTCGGCTCGAGGTAGCCGATGTAGTAGGGGAACGGCGCGCCGGCCATGCCCATCAGCGCGCCGGAGATGGTGGTGGCGATCAGCTTGAGGCGCAGCGTCGGCACGCCGCAGGCCTCGGCCGCAAGCTCGTCGTCGCGGATGGTGGCGAAGCCGTAGCCCAGCCGCGAGCGCTCGATCACGCGCGCCGTGGTCAGCGCGATCACCGACAGCGCCAGCATGATCAGGAACAGGTACTGGATGTAGGAGCCGATGATCGGCACCTCGGCCGGCCGGATGATATAGGCACCGCGCGAGCCGCCGACGAAGTCCCAGTTGATGATCAGCGTCTGCAGCACGACGGCGAGCGCGAGCGTGGCGATGGCGAAGAATGCCCCGCGCAGCCGCAGCGTCAGATAGCCGGTGCCGAGCCCGATCAGGCCCGCGACGATCGCCGCAATGACGATCAGCACGGGGATGTTCAGCGGCAGGATCGTCTTCACCAGCGGGACGAGCGATTCCGGGAAATACCGGTCGATGTTGGCGCCGAGTTTGTGGAGGGCGACGGAGGAATAGGCGCCGACCGCAAAGAACGCGGCCGAGCCGAAGTTCACGTAGCCGCAATAGCCGCCGAGGATGTTCCAGGCGGTCGCGAGCACGATGAACTGCAGCACGGTGTAGCCGGCGAAGAACAGGTAGTCGTTGGCGATCCAGCGGACGACGAGGAAGAACGCGGCGGCGACCAGGGCTGCGAGGATGAGGAAGGTGGTTGACGAGCGCACGGCCAGCTCGTCCCTAGCGTCCGAGCAGGCCGGCCGGCCGGAACGCCAGCGTCAGCAGCAGGAAGCCGAAGGCAACCGCCGGCGCCCAGGACGGGCCGTAGAAGGTGGCCGTGATGCTCTCGACGATGCCGAGCAGCATGGCGGCGATCACGGTCCCGGGCAGACTTTGCAGCCCGCCGAGCACGCAGATCGCAAACACGCGGCCGATGTATTCGCGGCCGACCGACGGCTCGACCGGCTGAATGACGATCAGGAAGGCGCCGGCCAGCGACGCGGTCGCGATCGAGATCGCAAAGGCGATGCGCTTGATCTTGATCGGATCGACCGCCATCAGCTGCAGCGCCAAGCTGATCCTGCGAAACCGCCATGATCGCGCGCCCGATGAACGTGCGCGACAGAAAGAGCTGCAGCGCGCCGACCATCAGCAGCGAGATCACGCAGGGAACGAGCATCCGCAGCGGCAGATCGACGAAACCGAACCGCAGCGTCTTGTCGATGTAGTCGGCCTGCACGTAGCGGTAGTCGACGCCGAACACCAGGATCAGCATGACCTCGGTGACGAACAGCAGGCCGAAGAAGAAGGCGAGCCCGCGCAGCGCCTCCTGCCCACGTTTCTCGAACGAGACGTAATAGACCTGATAGACCACGGCACCGAGCGCGTAGAACGCCGGCAGCACGATGATGGCGGTGAGGATCGGATCGACGCCGAACGTCTGGTTGACGATGTAGGCAATGTACGAGCCGAGGATGATGAAGGCCGGATGTGCGATGTTGACGATGTCGAGGATGCCGAATGCGATCGAGATACCGACCGTCACGGCCGCGTAGAAGCCGCCGAGCAGCAGCCCTGCGATGATCGCATTGACAAGCAGATCGGCTGTCACCGGCGTCCGTCCCCCCTGGTCCCGCTTTTGGTTCTGCGGCTTTGCGCCGTTCGCGTTGTTCCGCAGTTTGCAGGATGGCCGGCGGCTTGGCTAGAGCATGTTCTGGTCAATTTGAAACAGCGCAAGCGACGCGCTCGGCCTGCTCCGTTTCCCCGTCGGGGAAAGGGCTGGGGTGAGGGGATTTAGAACTTTCGATAGTCCGTAACCCCTCGCCCGGCGCACTTCGTGCGCCGACCTCTCCCTATGGGAGAGGTGAACGGAGCGTGCAGACGCGCAAGATGATTCGGTACCGGCGGAATGCGCGCCAAGTCCGTTCGGCAAGCCGCCGCGCCGAATAATATTGTCGTGCGGCCCGTGCCCGCCGGTCAGGCCTTCAATCGTGGGATCAGCCGGATGGCGTTGCCGCTTTCGATGCCTGCGAGCTGCTCGGTGCTCAAGCCAAGCTGTTGCAGGTTGTTGTACTGATCGAGCGGGAAGTAGGGGTAATCCGTGCCGTAGGTCACCTGCGTCGCCGGCACGAGCTTGAGCAGTGCCGCCATCGCAGGCGCTGAGGTCGCGTTCGCCGTGTCGTAGTACTGCCGGGCCAGTTCGCCGACGATGCCCTCGGGAGCGAACTCCTTGAGGTTCGGCCGCGCGCCGTAGAACGAGTCGATGCGGCCGGCCATCATCGGGATCGTGCCGCCGGCGTGCGAGAATATCCACTTGATATCGCGATTGCGGGCGAACGAGCCGCTGAGCAGCAGGCTCGTGACCGTGCGGGTGGTGTCGTGCGGTACCTCGATCACTGCGGGGAATGTGCCGACGCTGAGCCTGCCACAGCAGGCGGCGACCAGCGGATGGACGTAGGCCACGGCCTTGCGGCGGTTGAGTTCTTCCAGCACCGGCTTGTAGAGCGGATCGCCCAGCCACTTGTCGCCGTAGTTGCTCTGGAAGTTGACGCCGTCCGCCTTCAGGGTGTCGAAAACGTATTCGATCTCCTTCAGCGTCACGTCGACGTCCATCATCGACAGCGGCGCGAACAGGCCGAACCGGCCGGGATAGTCCCGCTGCATCTGCGCGCCGAAGTCCTGGCAGATGCGCGCGGTTTTGGCGGCAGCCTCTGGACCGGCGTCGAACCAGAGCCCGGGCGTCGAAGCAAGCGACAGCACCGCGGTCCGGATGCGGCTCTTGTCCAGGACTTCGATGGCCCTGGCCGGCGTCCAATCGAACACACCGGGGAAGGCCGGAATGCGGCGTGAGACCTCCCATTCCTTCCACGCGTCCCGATACGCCGGCGGGTAGTAGTGGAAGTGGGTGTCGATGACGTTGGACGCGCTCTGAGCCCGGACGGCAGGCGCCGGCAGCGCGGTGGCCGCGGCCGCAGCCCCGAGGCCGGCCAGAAACTGCCGCCGCGACGGCGCGCCGGAATTGCATGCGGGGCATGTGTGGAACAGCATTGGCTTCCTCCCTGAATTTCTTTTTGCCCGCCGCGGCAGGCGGCGGGGTCGATGGAGCCTTCCGGCTCGCTTCAGGCCGCCGACAGGCGAACCCCGTCCGGAATCGGCAGCGGCCTGTTGGCGCTGTCCAGAAACTCGATGGTGTTGAAGATCATCTCCTCTGTCGCCGAGGTTTTCGAGGTCGTGGACCTTGTACTCGCCGGGCCCGTAGGTTTCGTGGCGCGTCTCGCCCGGCGCGTAGGTGTGTTCGACCGTGGTGCCGTCCATCAGATGCTGACGGCCGCGCCCGCCATTGACCGAGGTCCAGAAATAGTTGAGCACGTGGCGATGGAAGCCGACCCGCTCGCCGGGCTTGCAGCCGGATGATCCAGACCCGCACCTTGTCGGTCTCCGACAGGAGCTGGGTGCCGACGCAGCCGTTGTGATTGCGGCTTTCGCGCTCGAACTCGGCCTTGATCTCGGCCGGCCACGCGCGAGTGCTCGGTGACGGCGGCCTTCTTGTCCAGCATGGTCAGAGCCATGGCATTCCTCCAAAGGTTGTTGGCACAATATAGGCCATTTCTCGGGCGGCAAGAATGGCCAACGCGAGCTCGCACAAGCGCAAAGCCGGCCCTGATCGTCGGCGGCTCGATGAGCGGGCTGTTCGCGGGCCTGCTGCTGCGCCAGCGCGGCTTCGATGTCGACATCTACGAGCGGGTGGAGAGCGAGTTGGCCGGCCGCGGCGCCGGCATCGTCGCGCAGCCGGCGGTTGCCGACACGCTGCGCGGGCTCGGCATCGATCCAGTCGATCTCGGCGTCGACGCTGACCACGCGCCAGGTCCTCGACCTCGACGGCCACGTCGTCTGCTCGGTGCAGTGCCCGCAGATTCTGACCTCCTGGGAGCGCGTCTATCGCATCCTGCGCGACGCCTTTCCCAGCGGCGCACTACCACCGCGGCGTGGGGTTGAAGGGCTTCGAGCAGACGGAGCAGGTCGGTGGTCGGCGCATTTCAGCGACGGTCGCAGCGAGCGAGGCCGATCTGCTGGTCGGCGCAGACGGCATCCGCTCGACCGTGCGCGCAGCAGCTGCTTGCCGCGACTGGCACCGCTCTACGCCGGCTACGTCGCCTGGCGCGTCGCTCATTGCCGGAGCAGGCGTTCCCGCCGGCGATTCACCGCGCGCTGTTCGAGTTCATGACGTTCTGCCTGCCGCCCGGCGAGCAGTGCCTCGGCTATCCGGTGGCGGGGCCGGACGACGACCTGCGGCCCGGCCATCGCCGCTACAACGTGGTCTGGTATCGCCCCGCCGACGAGCGCACCGAGCTGCAGCGGCTTCTGACCGACGACAGCGGCGTGACGCACGCGATCTCGATCCCGCCGCCGCTGATCCGCCGCGAGGCGATCGCCGAGATGCGCGCCGCGGCCGAGCGGCTGGTGGCGCCGCAGTTGCGCGCGATCGTGCGGCTGATGGACGAGCCGATCCTGCAGCCGATCTACGATCTCGAAACGCCGCGCATGGCGTTCGGCCGGGTCGCGGTCATCGGCGATGCGGCCTTCGTCGCGCGGCCGCATGTCGCCGCCGGCGTTTCGAAGGCCGCCGACGACGCGGCGGCGCTGGCGCGAGGCGGTGCCGTGCGACGGCGTCGTGTCGGCGCTTGCGCGGTTCGAGGCCGAGCGGCTTGCCGATCGGCCGCCGCATCATCGAGCGCGCGCGCCATCTCGGCGCCTACCTGCAGGCGACCCGAACGCAGGAGGAGCAGGCCCGCTCCGAGCGCCACAGCAACGCGCAGGCGGTGGTGACGGAGACCGCGGTGCTGGATTTCCTCGACGCGTAGAGCCTTGGTCGCGAATCGCCGCTGCCGTAACCGCGCGTCATCGCCGGCGGGCGAGCGTCGTGACCCGGCGATCCACTCTTCGAAATGGATGGACCGCGGGTCAAGCCTGCGGCTGCGCTTGTCCGTGCAAGCGAACAGAAGCTCTCAGAGCCCGAGCAGCTTCTTCGCGTTGCCGCCGACGATCGCCTCGGCGGAAACGCATCGAGGCCGCTCGACACCACGTGCTCGATCGGATCGAAGTCGGCCATGTCGAACGGATAGTCGGTCCCCATCACCACGTGGTCGGCGCCGAAGGTCTTGACCAGCGCTTCGAGCTGGATCGGCGTGAACACGACGGTGTCGAAGTAGATTTTCTTGAGATAGCTGGTCGGCGGCTTCGGCAGATCGCCATGGGAATCCGAGCGCGCGCCCCAGGCATGGTCGATGCGTCCGGAATAGGCGCCGAGATAGCCGCCGCCGTGCACGGCGAGGATTTTCAGGTTGGGGTGGCGCTCCAGCACGCCGTCGAAGATCAGGTAGTGCAGCGCGATCGTGGTTTCGAGCGGATTGCCGATGACGTTGTTGAAGTAGAAGCGCGTGAAGCGGTCGGCGTGGGTGAAGCCGTTGGGATGGATCACCACCAGCGCGCCGAGCTCTTCGGCCTTCTTCCAGAACGGCGCGAACGCCGGATCGGACAATTCCTTGCCGTCGACGTTGGTCAGGATCTCGACGCCCTTGAAGCCGAGCGTGCGTCATGCAGCGCTCGAGCTCCTTGGCGGCCTCGTCGCCGTCGGACAGCGGCACGCCGCCGAGCGCGACGAAGCGGTCGGGCTTGCTTGCGCGACGTATTCGGCGATGCCGTCGTTGACCATCTGCGCGTCGCCTTCACCGCGATCTCGACCGGCACGGTGTAATAGCACTGCGGCGGCGGCGGGCAGATGAGCTGCATGTCGATGCCCATGGCGTCGAGATCGGCGAGCCGCAGCTCGTAGCCGGCGATGCCGTTCGCGGATGTCCGCGTCCTGCTTGGCGTTGAGCGCCTTGGTGTCGCGGCGTCGGCGAAATGGGCGAGCGGGATGGTGGACGGATCGAGATGCGGCCGCGCGAAATCGGCCGCGCGCGGCACCGCGACATGCGCATGAATGTCGATGGTGATGCTCTTCGGCCGGATCTCGCGGCCCGGGCTTGCCGCGCTTGCGCGCCGCGGTCGGCTCGTACTTGTTCCAGATGTCCGCCATTGCGGATTTCCTTAGTTCGATTGAATTCAGAACACGCCGAGTTGCTGGGCGATCACGATGGCATCGTCGAGCTTGATCTGATCGGCACGCCCGGTGAAGGCGACGCGGCCGGTGTTGATGATGACGACGTCGTCGGCAAGGTCGAGCGTGAGCTTGATGTTCTGCTCGACCAGGACGATCGACTGGCCTTCCGCCTTGAGCTGGGCGATGGTGCGGCCGACCTCGGCGACAAGCTGCGGCGCCAGTCCTTCCGACGGCTCGTCCATCAGCAGCACGCGCGGATTGCCCATCAGCGCGCGGCCGATCGCCAGCATCTGCTGCTCGCCGCCGGAGAGCGAGCCGGCGATCTGGGCGTGCCGCTCCTTCAGCCGCGGGAACAGTCGAATACACGCGTCCAGCGTCCAGCCGCGGGCCGCCGCCCGGTCGCTGCGCCGGCTGCGCCGCGACCATCAGGTTCTCGCGCACGGTCAGCGAGCGGAACATGCGGCGGCCCTGCGGCACGAGGCAGATGCCCTTGCGCGCGATGGTAGTCCGGCGCAAGCCCGCCGACCGGCTCGCCGAACAGCGTGATCGAGCCGCGTCCGCGGCTTGAGAAAGCCCATGATGGTGCACATGCAGGTGGTCTTGCCGGCGCCGTTGCGGCCGAGCAGGCCGAGCAGCTGGCCGGCCTCCAGCGCGAAGCGACATGCCGTGCAGCACGTGGCTGTCGCCGTAGTAGGCGTCGATGCCGGACAACTGCGAGCGCGTTCAGTCGCCAAGATAGACCTCCCGCGTGCGCGGATCGGCGACCACTTCGGCGCGCGTGCCTTCGACGATCACCTCGCCGTAGTGCAGCAGCGTGATGCGCTCGGCAAAGCCGAGCGCGGTGTCCATGTCGTGCTCGATCATCACGATGGTGACGTCGCGCGGAATGGCGTCGAGCAGCGCGCTCACGGTCTGGCGCTCGTCCTGCGAGAGGCCTGCGAGCGGCTCGTCGAGCAGCAGCAGCTTCGGGTTCCTGCGCCAAGGCCATGGCGAGTTCCAGCCGCCGCCGCTCGCCATAGGAGGTTTCGGCGACGACCCGCTCGGCGCTGTCGCCCAGGCCGACCGTGCGAGCGCGTGCGCGCGCGTCCTCGTAAATGTCGCGTGCCCGAGCAGCACGGCCACAGGGTTCCAGCGCAGCCTGTCGAGCCCGAGCAGCGCCAGCATGACGTTGTGCAGCAGCGTCTCGCGCGGGAACAGCGTCAGGATCTGATAGGTGCGCGCGAGGCCGAGATGCACGCGTTTCTGCGTCGGCATGCCGACCAGCTCCTGGCCGAACAGCTTGACCGAGCCGGCTATCGGCGGTGAGATCGCCGGTGATGAGATTGAACAAGGTGGTCTTGCCGGCGCCGTTCGGTCCGATGATCAGCCGCCGCTCGCCGGGCATCACGGTGAGCGACACGTCCTTGCGTCGCCGGCAGGCCGCCGAAGCGCTTGTTCAGGCCGGCGATTTCGAGCGCGGGCGCTCATGCGGCCGGCTCCGCAGCGCGCTGCTCGGGCCGGGCGGCGTTCGCTTCGCCGTCAAGCGCCGCCACAAGCGCGCGGCAGCCCGGCACCAGGCCATAGGGCATGAAGATGATGACGACGATGAAGATCGCGCCGAGCAGCGTGTTCCAGCGCTCGACATAGCTCGAGACCACGTTCTTGACGAGCGTGATGATGGCGGCGCCGACGATCGGGCCGGTCAGCGACGTGGCGCCGCCGAGGATCGCCATCAGCAGGATTTCGGCGGATTGCTGCAGGGTGAGCGCGTGCGGGCTGAGGAACAGGTTGTAATAGACAAACAGCAGCTCGCGACCGAGCCCCAGAAGCCGGCCATCACGAAGGTCAGCCAGCTGCACCATCCACACATTGTGGCCGAGCATCCGCATGCGGCGCGGCTGGTCGCGCGTGCCCATCAGGCTCGCGCCGAACGGCGAGCGCGAAAACCGCCACATGACGAACAGCGCGACCGCGAACACGATCAGCGTGAAATAGTAGAAGCTCGTCGGCGCTGCGGATGTCGAAGCCGAACGGCATCGGCCGCGCCGGGAGGCTGATGCCGTTGTCGCCGCCGGTCAGCGTGTTGGCGCGATAGGCGATGCCCCAGACGATCTGTCCGAGCGCGAGCGTGATCATGAGGAAGCCGAGGCCCGGCGCGCGCAGCGACAGCATGCCGAACAGGCCGGCGCAGGCGGTCGAGAACAGCGCGGCGAATCGCGCGCGCAGCAGCGGATGATAGCCCGCGATCGTGAGCAGGATGCAGGTATAGCCGGCGACGCCGAGATAGCCGGCGTGTCCGAGCGACACCATGCCGCCGAAGCCGAGCATCAGGTTGAGGCTGAGCGCGAGGATCGCGAAGATCAGCACTGGCTCGCCATGTTGATGTAGAAATCGTTGATGATGATCGCGCGGCAGCGCGATCAGGCAGGCCGTCGCGATCGACGAGCGCAATGATGGCGCCCGCGCCTCACAATTGCACCCGCCCGAACAGGCCCTGCGGCAGGAACACCAGCACCAGCACCATCGGCAGGAACAGCACGAAATAGGCGAGGTCGGGCACGAGCGCGATGCCGAAATTATAGAGAAAGCCGACGATGAAGCTGCCGACGAAGGCGCCGAGCAGCGAGCCCGCGCCGCCGAGGATCACGACGATCAGCGCGAGCGGCAGCATGTCGGCGTCGAGGCCGGGATAGGCGTTGAGGATCGGGCCGCCCAGCACGCCGCCGATGCCGGCGAGCGCCGCGCCGAGCAGGAACACCATGGTGAACAGCCGCGACACCGGAATGCCGACGCCGCGCGCCATCTCCATGTCGTCGACGCCGGCGCGGATCATGGCGCCGATCCGCGTGCGCTCCATCAGGAAATAGAGCCCGACCGCCGCGACCAGCGCGAGGCCCAGCACGACCAGGCGATAGGTCGGAAAGGCGAGCCGCGAAATAGCAGCGGGCGGCCGCAGCTCCTGCGGCGCCGGCAGCGGCATCGGGTCGCCGGTCCAGACCAGCAGGCAGATGTCGGCGATGATGAAGGAGACGCCCGAGCGTGACCAGCACCTGGCCCTGCTCGTTGCCGGCAATTGCCGCAGCACGAACCGTTCGAGCGCGATGCCGACCAGGCCGACGCCGAGGCCCGCGACCGAGCGCGACCAGCCAGAAGTTGCCGCCGCGGGCCAGCAGGCTGTAGCCGAAATAGGCGCCGAGCATGAAGAACGCGCCATGCGCGAGATTGGGAATGCGCATCAGCCCGAAGATCAGCGAGAATCCGGACGACAGCAGGAACAGCAGGCCGCCGAAGGCCACGCTGTTCAGCGTCTGGATGATCCAGAACTGCACTGCATGGAGATTGCTCTGACGCAACTTGCACCTCTCCTCGCGCTCGGGGAGAGGTCGGCGCGCAGCGACCAGGTGAGGGGCATTCGCGAGCGCGGGCTGTCGTCGCCCCTCACCCGCGACCCTCACCCCTCAGGCGGGGAGAGGGCAGTGGCGCTGCGTTAGTTCTCCAGATTCTTCGCCGGCGGGAAGTCGCGCGAATAGACCGGGTTCTTCAGGAACTCCTCCTGCTTGTAGGTCCAGAACTGGCTGACATTCGGATAGGTCTTGACCACCGCGTTGACGAGCTTGCCGTCCTTGCGTCTCGACCTTGCGGATGTAGATGTTGCCGACCACGTTGCCGAACTCGTCGAAGCTGACCGGGCCGCGCAGCGTCTCCGGCACCTTCGCCTCCTTCAGCGCCTTCATGAAGGCGGTCTTGTCCTCGATCTTGCCGTTGACCTCCTTGACCGCGTGCTCGAGCACCTCGCCGCAGAGATAGGTTTCGGCCGCGTAGACGCCGGGATCGACCTTGTAGTCGCGCTGGATCGCCGCGACGAAGCGCTTGTTGATCGGGAAGTCGAGCTGCGCCGAATACCAGTTGCCGGTGATGGCGCCGAGCGCGTCGTCGCCCATCTGCTGCAGCAGCAATTCATCGACCGGGGTGAAGCCGCCGAGGATTTGCATCCTTGCTGCCGTATTCGCGCAGCTGCTTGATGAACTTGAAGCCGTTCGAGCCGGCATGGCCGGTGTAGACCGCGTCGAGGTTCGGCTTCAGCTGCGAGATATAGGTGCCGTAGTCCGGCGCGTTGAGCGGCGTGAACAGCTTCTGCACCACCTTGCCGCCGTCGTCCTCGAACACGCGCTGGAAGCCCGCGACATTCTCGTGGCCGAAGGCGAAGTCGTCGGCGAGCACCGCGACGCGCTTGAGCTTCATGTCCTTCGCGGCGTAGTCGCCGACCGGATGGCTCGGCTGCGCGGAGGTGCGAGCTCGGCCGCACCAGCCAGGGATTGGCCTTGCGCTGCGTCATGTCCTCGGCGCCGGCGACCGTCAGGATCGGCGTCTGCGACGAGCGGATGTAGTCGTCGATCGCGAGCGCCTCGAAGGCGGCGAGCGGGCCGATCAGCACCGAGACGCTTGCAGCCGCTCGACCAGTTCCTGGGTCTTGGTGCGCGCCTGCGCCGGATTGCCGGCGGTGTCGGCGGTGTGCAGCTCGACCGGGCGGCCGGCGAGCATGTTGTTGCGCTCCTTGAAGAAGACGTAGAAGACCCTGCTCCATCTGCAGGCCGCCGGAGGCGAGCGGGCCGGTCTTGACGGTGAGAAAGCCGACGCGGATGGGCTGCGCCTGCGCGCGCACGTAAGGCGCGTTGAGGATCGCGAGGCTCGCGCCCGAGGCGGCAATTCCTTTCAGCACGGAGCGACGTTGAATGGCCATAACCGATTTCCTCCTGGGTGATTGTTTATTGGCACGTGCCGTCCATTTGGACGTGTGCATGGCTGCCAGCATGGCGCGAATTTATACCGCTCGCCACTGCTCTTTGGCGATGGGCAGCGAGTCACACTTCCGGGAGTAACGCCCAAGGCCGCAAAGTGGTCGGGCTCCCGTGCCCAATGCCTCGGGTGACTACAAAATAGTCAGCGCGATTTCCGGCGCTTGAGCTTGGCCTTCCTCTCGAGCACGGCGCAGACCGCCGCGGTGTCGTCCTCGCCGTGGCCGCTTTTGAGGGCTGCGGCATAGACCGGCAGCGTGGCGCTGAACAGCGGCGTCGGCACCCGGAGTTTCTTCGCGAATGCGCCGATCACGTCCATGTCCTTCTGCCACACCGAGCACTTCATGGTGGCTTCGCCGTAGTCGTTCTTGACCATCATCGGCGCGCGCAGCTCGAACACCCGCGAATTGCCGGCGCCGTTCGAGATCATTTCGAAGATCGTGCGCGGATCGAGGCCGGCCTTCATGCCGAGCACCATGGCTTCGGCCGACGCGACGTTGTTGATGGCGACCAGGAGGTTGGCGACGTACTTCATGCGGCTGCCGTTGCCGAAGGCGCCGACGTCGTAGGTCTTGCGCGAGAAACCGGCGAACATCGGCTTGAGCTTCGCGATCGCCTTGCGGTCGCCGCTGGCATAGATCACGAGGTCGCCGGTCTTGGCCTGCGAGCCGGTGCCGCTGACCGGGCAGTCGAGCATGACGTGACCGGCGGCGCGCAGCACGCGCTCGGCCGCCTCCTTGTCCTCGATGGTGAAGGTCGAGGCCTCGACCACGACGCGGCGCGGCAGTTCGGCGGCGGCGATGGCCTTGACCGTCGCAAGCAGCGCTTCGGGCTTCGGCAGGCTGGTGATGATGATCGGCACCGCAGCAGCCAGCGCCGCGACGTCGCTCGCGATCTCGACGCCGGCCTTGGCCAATTCCTTCGCGCCGCGCCGGGCTCGATGTCGTAGCCGACCACGCGCCAGCCGGCGGCGACGAGATTGCGGGCGAACGCGCCGCCCATGATGCCGAGGCCTACGACGCCGACGGTGCTTCTTTTTCGACTTCGCCGAGCTCATTTGCGCGTCTCCTGCCCACTGTTCGTTTCGTCGCCGGGCGAACACTAAGGACGGCGCGCAGCCTTGCGCCAAGCATGCCTGCCGCGCGATCGTCCGGACGCGACTTTCGTGCCGCGGTCGGATCGCCTATCGTCCCGACCCGGCGGATGGCCGGACGCCGGTCTGCAATCGTCCTGGCTATCGGCATCGGCGCGCGACAGGAGACCCGCAATGCACATCGGCATCGCCGGCATCGGCAAGATGGGCTCGAACATCGGCCCGCGCCTGATGGAATGCGGCCACAAGCTCACGGTCTGGAATCGGTCGGCCGAGAAGACGAAGCCGCTGGCCGAGGCCGGCGCGAGCGTCGCCAAGACGCCGGCCGAGCTCGCCAGCGCGGTCGAGGCGGTCATCACCATCCTCACCGACAAGCGCTGCGATTGACGCGGTCTATCACGGGCCGCAGGGCCTGCTCGCCGGCGACGTGAAGGGCAAGCTGTTCATCGAGATGAGCACCGGTGCCGCCGGAGGTCCAGGTCGGCGCTCGCCGAGAAGGTCCAGGCCAAGGGCGCGGCCTATGTCGAATGTCCGGTCGGCGGCTCGGTCGCGCCGGCGCGGGCCGGCAAGCTGCTCGGCCTGATGGGCGGCGAAGCGGCCGACGTCGCGCGCGCCCGGCCGGTCGTCGATCAGATGTGCCGGCGCGCGCTGCATGCCGGTCCGGTCGGCTCGGGCGCGGTGCTCAAGCTCGCGGTCAATCTGCCGCTGATGATCTATTGGCAGGCGCTGGGCGAGCAGCTCGCGATGTGTCGGCCGCTCAGCATCGATCCGGCCGAGCTTCTGGATTTCCTCTCGGAAACTTCCGGCGCCGCGACCGTGCTCAAGCAGCGCATGCCCGGGATCGCCGCGCGGCTCAAGAAGCGAGCCTTCGAACATCGCGACCTTCACGCTCGACGGCGGCATCAAGGACGTCAAGGCGATGCTGGCGGAGGGCAAGCGCCGCGGCGTCGAGCTGCCGCTGCTGCAGCAGACGCTCGCCTGCTACGAGGAGGCCAAGCGCCACATCACCGGCAACGACGAAGTCTCGAACGTCTCGGCCTATTGGGCCGGTCGCGACGCCAAGAAATAGAGATGGAAATCGGGGAGGGTGTTCATGAAGTTCTATTCGTTCTGGCGTTCGATCGCGAGCTTTCGGGTGCGCATTGCGCTCGCCTCAAGGGCATCAAGCCCGACGAGATCATCGACATCGACCTGATGCAGGGCAAGCAGCGCGAGGATGCCTTCCGCGCGGTCAACCCGCAGATGCTGATTCCTGCGATGATCGAGCAGCCTGGCGGGCCGGTGCTGTTCCAGTCGATGGCGATCATGGAATACCTCGAGGAGACGCATCCGCAGCCGCCGCTGCTGCCGAGCGATCCGATCGGCCGCGCGCGGGTGCGCGGGCTCTGCCAGATCGTCGTCTCGCGACGCGCATCCGATGTCGGTGCCGCGGGTGCGCAATTATCTGACGAATGACCTCAAGCTCAGCGAGGACCAGATGCTGACCTGGGTGCGGCATTGGCAGTCGCGAGGCGCTGCGCGCGCTCGAGACGCACCTGTCGCGCGACAAGGCGACCGGCAAGTATTGCCACGGCGATGCCGTCACGCTCGCCGACGTCTGCCTCGCCGGCCAGGTGGTCGGCTCGGGCTTCTTCAAGACCGACATGAAGCCCTATCCGACCGTGCAGCGCATCTTCGACACCTGCATGCAGATCGACGCCTTTGCGCGCGCGCATCCGCTCAAGCAGCCCGGCGCGCCGGCGTCGGTGTAGCCACTGGACCGTCTGACGTGCTTGGCGTACGCCGTGCTTGGCGTTGCTCAGGCGCGCAGTTTTGCCACGCGCCGGTGCCGCTCCGGAAACACCGCCGGCGGGATGGTCTGCGCCCAGATGTCCTGGATGCGCTCGATCTCCGCCTCGAAGCACTCCAGGAACAGCCGCGCCTGCGTCGAGAGCGTGCGCCGCGCCGGCGAGATCACCACGAATTCGGCGATCAGCGGCGGATCGTAGATCGGGTTGATCACCCGTTCCGGCCCGCCGATGTCGTTGACGCAGATCAGGCCGGAGAGGATCGCGACCCAGTCGGAGCGCGCGACGAATTCCAGCGTGCCGATCATCGCGTCCATCTCGATGATGTCGGCGACCTCGACGCCGTGGGTCTGGAAATAGATTTCGATGTTGCGGCGGCGGACGTTGGCGCGGCCGGGCAGGATGATCTTGAGCGGCCCGCAATCCTTCAGCCGGACCGGTGCGAGCGGCGTGAAGCCCGCGCCGCGGGCTCGACACCAGCATCTCGCGGTCGCGCACGATCAGCCGCGACTTCAGTCCGACGCGGCCCTCGAACGTCGGCACCACGGCGAAGTCGAGTTCGTCGGCGAGCACCATGTCGGTCAGCAGCCCGCTGTAGCCCTCGACGATGTGCAGCCGCACGTCCGGATAGCGCGGCGTGAAGCGTTCCAGCGTCGGCGCGAGCACCGCGCGCGTCAGCGTCGGGATCAGGCCGATGCGCAGGTCGCCGGACACCAGGGCGGCAAAGCCGCGCACCTCCTCGTTGGCGCTCTCGATCTGGCCGACCGCCTCGACGCAGCGCTTGTAGTAGCGCAGCCCGGCCGGCGTCGGCCGTCACGCCGGCCGCCGAGCGCTCGAACAGCTTGACGCCGAGCGCGCGCTCGACCGCCGCGACATGCTGCGAAATGCCCGATTGCGTGGCGTTCTCGCGCAACGCCGCGCGCGTGAACGAGCCTTCCTCGCAGACCGCGATCACGGCCCGGATTTGCCGCAGCGCCACGTCCGCCATACCGTCACCGCGTCCATTGGACCGCTATTAGAAATTCTAATGCCTACTGCCAGAATATATTAATTCGGTCGGGGACGCCACGGCGCTAGAGCTTGCTGCAACAACCAGACCGGGCGCGGTCAGCGCGCCGCACGGGAGGCGTCCATGGGCACCGCAAATTTCGGCATCGCCGGGCTCGATTGGCAGCAGCGCGTCAACTGGGACCGGCTGCGCGAATACCGCATCGAGCGCGCGCGCGCGATGATGAAGAAGCACAAGCTCGGCGCCATGCTCTGCATGTACGACGAGAACGTCCGCTACATCACCGGCACGCTGACGCCGGGCTGGAACCGGCTCAAGCCCGGGCTGCGCTACGCCATGCTGTGCGGCGACGGGCGGCCGATCCTGTTCGAGCAGGGCGACCTCGGCTTCCAGATCGAGCGGCATTCGCCGTGGATTCCGAAGAAGAACGTGCGCCACTCGTTCGCCTGGATCAAAGGCGCGGCGGGCCCGGCCGCGACCCAGCAGGTGAAGAAGTTCACCAAGGCGGTGATGCAGGCGATGAAGGAGAACGGCGTCGCCGGCGCAGAAGCTCGGCTGCGACTTCATCGACATCAACATGATCAACATCTTCAAGGAAGAGAAGATCAACTGGGTCGACGGCATGACCCCGATGATGGAGGCGCGCGCGGTCAAGAACGTCGGACGAGCAGGAATGCTTCCGCATCGTCGGCGCGATCGGCGACGCCACGCACTGGGAGTGCATGAAGTTCCTGCGCCCCGGCATCACCGAGAACCAGGTCACCGCGCACCTGATGCAGTATCTCTACAACATCCCCGGCATGGAGGACGTCGAGGACGTCATCGTGTCGTCCGGCCCGAACACCTGGCCGAACTGGCGCAACTTCTCCGACCGCATCATCCAGCCCGGCGACATCGTGTTCATGGATTTGGCCGCGCTCACCTGGAACGGCTACAAGTCCTGCTATTACCGCACCTATTGCGTCGGCAAGGAGCCGTCCAAGGAGCAGAAGGAGACCTACGCGACCGCGCTCAAGTGGCTCTACGACTCGATCGGCGCGGTGAAGGTCGGCGCCACCACGCGCGACATCGCGCTGAAGTGGCCGTCGGCGATGAAGACCTGGGGCTACGAGGACGAGGACCAGGCCGCCGCCAACCTGTGGGGCCACGGGCTCGGCCTCGCGCAATACGACCCGCCGGTGATTTCGCGCATCTGGTCGCTCGATCATCCGATCGATATCCAGGAAGGCATGACCTTCGCGCTCGAGACCCAGCACGGCAAGCGCTACCGCTACGGCGTGCGCATCGAAGAGATGCTGATCGTGCACAAGAAGGACATCGAGATCGTGTCCAACTTCCCGGTCAAGCAGATCACCGTGGTCGATCCGCTGCCGGGCTACGGCGATCACGTGGAGTAACGGGCGCGGATATTGTGGAGCGCTGGCTTGCGGCACCGTCACCTGTCCCATAGGGAGCGGTCAGCGCGCCGGGTGAGGGGTTATACAATTCGATAGGTCCGTCCCTCACCAGCCCTCTCCCCACAAGGGAGAGGGAGCACGGGCGATTTTATGCCACTGGCGAGAGCAATACGATCGTGAACCGCTTCATCGTTCCGCTCTCCAGTCCGCAGGCCACCGATCCGGATCGGGTCGGGCCGAAGGCGGCCAATCTCGCGCTGCTGAGCGCGCGCCGGGCTGCCGACGCCGGGCGGGTTCTGCCTGACCGCCGACGCGTATCGGCACCAGATCGCGGCGCTTGGCCTCGTGCGACGTCGCTCGCGCAGTTACGGCGCCGCCGATCCGCGTCACGGAGCGCCGGCTGTCGGTCGAGATCAGGCTTGGCCTCTACGAGCAGCCGATCGCGTCGGAGATCGTCGACGAAGCGCTGCTGCCGGTCTGGCACAGCTATCGCGAGACCATACCGGGCCCCTGGGCGGTGCGCTCCTCGGCGCTGATCGAGGACCGCGCCGACGCCAATTTCGCCGGCCAGTTCGAGAGCTTCCTCGGCATCGACAACGAGACCGATTTTCTCACCGCGGTGCGCGCCTGCTGGGCCGCACTCTGGACCACCAACGCCCGCCGCTACATGGCGAACCACGGCCTCAACCCGGCTTCGACCGCGATGGCGGTGCTGATCCAGCCGCTGGTCGCGGCGCGCGCATCGGGCGGCGGGCTTGAGCGAGACCGCCGAAGGCAACATGCTGCTGAGCGCGACCTGGGGGCTCGGCTCCGCGATCGCGCAGGGCGAGGTCGTGCCGGACCGGATCGTGCTGAGCCGCCAGGGCTTCGTGCGCAGCGTGCAGGCCGGCCGCAAGGACCATCGCGACACCTGCGGCCACGGCCAGGTGGCACCGCAGGCGGTGCCGAAGCGAACTGGCGCGCGAGCCTTGCCTGACGCCCGGCCAGGCGACCGAGCTCGGCCGGCTGCATGCGCAAGTGCGAGGACCTGCTGAAGACGCCGGTCGAGATCGAATGGGCGATGGACGAGAAGGGCTTCAAGCTGCTGCAGGCGCGGCCGCTGCACGTGCAGGCGACGCTGGTGCCGGACGAAATCTGGCTGACGCATCCCAAGCTCGCCGGCCATCCGGCCGGCATCGGCTGGGTGCCGGGCCGCGCGGTCGTGGTCAACTGCGAGTGCGAGCTGTCGCGGGTAGCGCCGGGCGACATCCTGATCACGCGCGTCGCGGGACCAGCGCTGAGCCACATCCTGCCGCAGGTCGGCGGCGTGGTGGCCGAGCTTGGCGGCTCGACCTCGCATCTGGCTTCGCTTGCGCGCGAGCGCGGCATTCCGGCGGTGCTCGGCGTGCTCGACGCGACCTCGACCATCCCGGATGGCGCGCAGGTCGCGGTCGACGGCGTCGCCGGCATCGTGCGGTGGATCGCATGAGCGCGGCCGCGCATCTTCGTGACCCAGCCGATCGCCGAGAGCGCCATCAAGCGGCTGCGTGCGCTGGGCAGCGTCAAGATTTTTCCTGACGACAGCCGGATCATCCCGAAGCGCGACGCTGATCGCGGCGCGTGCGCAAGGCCGACATTCTGTTCTGCCTGCTGCACGACCGGATCGACCGCGCGGTGATCGCGGCCAATCCGAAGCTTCGTCACATCGCGGCGCAGTCGATCTCGCCGTCCAACATCGACGTCGCCGAGGCAACCGCGCGGCGCATTCCGGTCACCGTGGTTCCGCCGGTCACCACCGAGGCGACCGCGGACCTCACGTTCGGGCTGATGCTCGCGGTGGCGCGCCGCCTGATGGAGGGCGACCGGCTGGTGCGCGCCGGCAAATTCCCCGGCGGCCAGTCGCGCCATCTGCTCGGATCGTTCGTGTGGGGCAAGACCGTCGGACTGGTCGGCGGCGGCGGGCTGATCGGCAAGGCGGTGGCGCGCCGCGCACACGGCTTCTCCATGCGCGTGCTGTACTGGACGCCGCGGCGCAAGCCCGAGAGCGAGGAGCGTGAGGCGGGGCTGACCTACGTGCCGCTCGACGAGCTGCTGCGCGAATCCGACTTCGTCTCGCTGCATTCGCCGCTCAACGCCGGCACGCGTCACCAGATCGGCGCGCGCGAGCTTGGGCTGATGAAGAAGACCGCATTTCTGATCAACACCGCGCGCGGGCGCGATCGTCGACGAGGCGGCGATGGTGCGCGCGCTCAAGGCGAAAGAAGATCGCAGGCGCCGGCCTCGACGTGTTCGAGCACGAGCCCAAGGTTCATCCCGGACTGAAGGCACATGAAGAACGTCGTGCTCGTGCCGCATCTCGGCAGCGCGACCGTCGAG
This sequence comes from uncultured Alphaproteobacteria bacterium, assembly GCA_963821555.1. Taxonomy (GTDB): domain Bacteria; phylum Pseudomonadota; class Alphaproteobacteria; order Rhizobiales; family Xanthobacteraceae; genus Z2-YC6860. The sequence continues at coordinate 283,442 of CAWGEM010000003.1, forward strand.
GTGCGCGAGGAGATGGCGAACATCGTCGTCGACAACATCGCGGCGCTGCTCGAAGGCCGCCGGCCGCCGAACATCGTCAATCCGGAGGTGCTCGGACCATGAGCCGGACGCTCATCGCCATCACCGACAGCCCGTTTCCCTCGCTCGATCCGGCGAAGAAGGCGCTGGCGCGGCTCGATCCCGAATACCGCATGGCGAAATCGCCCGGCGCCGACGACATCCTCGCGGTCGCGCGCGACGCCGACGCGGTGCTGGTCACCTACGCCAAGCTGCCGGGCGAACTCCTTCGCCAGCTCAAGCGCTGCAAGGCGATCGGCCGGTTCGGGCTCGGCGTCGACAACATCGACCTGCCGGCGGCGAAGGAACTCGGCATCGCCGTCAACTACGTGCCGGACTATTGCCTGCGCGAGGTCTCCGATCACGCGCATGGCGCTGCTGCTCGCGCTTGCGCGCAAGATCACGCTCTCCAACACGCTGGTGCAGTCCGGTCGCTGGGAGGTGCCGCCGATCGTGCCGCTGCGCCGGCTCGAAGGCCGTGTGCTCGGCCTGATCGGCTTCGGCAACATTCCGCGTGCGCTCGCGCCCAAGGCGCAGGCGTTCGGATTGAAGGTGATCGCTCACGATCCCTACGCCAAGCCCGAGGTCCTGGCGGCGGCCGGCGTCGAAGGCACGAGCTTCGACGGACCTGCTGGGGCGCTCGGATTTCATTTCCGTGCATGCGCCGCTCAGCCCTGCGACGCGCGGCCTCGTCGATGTCGCAGCCTTCGCCAAGATGAAGCGGGGCGCCATGCTGATCAACACGGCGCGCGGGCCGCTGGTCGACGAGGCGGCGCTGATCGCGGCGCTCGATTCCGGACACATCGGCGGCGCCGCGCTCGACGTGGTGGTGACCGAGCCGCTGGCCAAGGGTTCCCCGCTGCTCGGCCGCGACAACGTGATCCTCACCCCGCACACCGCGTTCTACTCGGTCGAGGCCCTGGAAGAGTTGCAGACCAAGTGCGCGAGCGACGTGGCGCGCGTACTCTCGGGCGAGAAGGCGGTCTATCCGATCTCGACCTGAGCCTGCGGTTGCCGAGGGCGCGGCGAAGCGAGGCGGGCGCCTGCCCACTTTGTTGTGCAGTTCCGCGCGCCGTGACCTAATGCGCGCGGGAAAAACGCAGCACAGGGCAGGTCCGCGATGTTCGTCGAGCAACGCATCTATTCGTTTGCGCCGGGCAACACCGGCGAATTCCTGAAGAGCTACGAGCGCGACGCGATGGCGGCGCAGACCGGCGCGCTCGGGCAGCCGGTCGGCTACTACGTCAACGAGATCGGCCCGCTCAACCAGATCACCACCATGTGGGCGTACGACAGCCTCGACCAGCGGGTCGAGCGCCGCCACAACCTGTTCGCCGATCCGGTCTGGCAGACATTCCTGAAACAGTGCCGGCCGTTGATGACCACCCAAGAGACGCGCGTGCTGATCCCGGCGCCGTTCTTCGCGGATCGGCTGAAGGCCATCGCAGCGCTCGGGAGGACACCATGACCCGCATTTTCGCTCTCAGCCTTGCAGCGCTGCTCGCGCTCGCCGCACCGGCCGCCGCGCAGGACAACTTCCCATCGCGGCCGCTCAAGTTCGTCGTGCCGCTTGCCGCCGGCGGTGGTATCGACTTCACCGCGCGGGTCACGGCGCAGGCGCTGTCGAGCACGATCGGCCAGCAGGTGGTGGTCGAGAACCAGGGCGGCGGCGGTGGCTCGATCGGCGTCAATCAGGTGGTTCGCGCCCCGGCCGACGGCTACACGCTGCTCTATCATTCGGTGACCGGCATCGTGAACGCCGCCGTCGCCAAGGACCTGCCGTTCGACTATCTGCGCGATCTCGTGCCGGTCTCGCTGGTCACGCGCTTTGCCGCAGTGCTGGTCATCAATCCGCAGGTGCCGGCGAGGGACCTCAAGGAGTTCATCGCGCTCGCCAAGGCCGAGCCCGGCAAGTTCAGCTACGGCTCGTCGGGCCCCGGCACCGGCATCCATCTCGCGAGCGAGCTGTTCAAGCTCGCGGCGGGCGTCGACATCGTGCATGTGCCCTATCGCGGCAACGCCGGCGTGATGCCCGATCTGCTCGCGGGCCGCATACAGATGCTGATCGACGGCGTGCCGCCGCAGGTCAAGAATATCGAGGGTGGACTCGTTCGCGCGCTCGGCGTGCTGAGCAGGACGCGGACGCCTGCGCTGCCGAACGTGCCGACCATGATCGAGCAGGGGCTTGACTACGAGGTGCCGTACTGGACCGCGATCTACGCGCCGGCGGCGACGCCGAAGCCGATCGTGGAGAAGCTTTCGGCGGAGATCGCAAGGGCGATGAAGGATGGCGAGCTGATCGGCAAGCTCAAGAACGCCGGCACTGAGGCCGTCGGCTCGACGCCGGCCGAGATGGACGCGTTCAATCGCCAGCAGTTCGAGCTGTACCGCAAGATCGTCCAGAACCCGAATTTGAAATTGGGATTGCAGTAGCGGGTTTCTCCGTCGTCATTCCGGGGCGCGAGCGCAGCGAGCGAACCCGAAATCCAGATGACGGCTCGGAGCCTACTTCTGGATTCCGGGTTCGCGCTAACGCGCGCCCCGGAATGACGGAGCACGTTGCGCGGACTGCATCATCAATCGTGGCGTCACTCCGCTGTCCAGCCGCCGTCGACCACAAGCGAGGTGCCGGTCATCAGCGAGGAGGCGTCGGAGGCGAGGAACACGACGGCGCCGGTCAATTCTTCGAGCTGGCCGAGCCGTCCGAGCTTGATGCGCCTGAGCGTGTCCTCGCGGAATTCCTGGTTCTGGAAGAACGGCCGCGTCATTGGCGTCTCGATGAAGGTCGGCGCGATGGTGTTGACGCGAATGTTGTGCGGCGCGAGCTCGATCGCCATCGCCTTGGTGAAACCCTCCATGGCGTGCTTGGTGGCGCAGTAGACGGTGCGCCGCGGCCCGCCGACATGGCCCATCTGCGACGACATGTTGATGATCGAGCCGGGCCGTTTGGCCTCGACGAGTCGCTGCGCCACCGCCTGCGCCACGAAATACGCGGCGCGGACGTTGAGCGAGAACACGAAGTCGAAGTCCTCGACCTTCACCTCGACGAACGGCGCAGGCTTGTTGGTGCCGGCGTTGTTGACCAGAATGTCGAACGGCTCGCGCGCGGCAATCGCGGCGCGCGTAGCCTCCACGTCACGCACATCGACCGTAAGCGTATCGGCCTCCTGGCCGCGATCGCGAATCGCAACGGCTGCAGCCTCGATCTCCGACGTGGTGCGGGCGGCGAGCGTCACATGCGCGCCGGCGTCGGCCAGCGCGGAGGCCGCGGTGAGCCCAATGCCGCGGCCCGCGCCGGTCACGAGCGCGCGCCGGCCGTCGAGGCGGAACGAGGGCGCGCGGGCGAGGTCGATCGTCATGCTGTGTCCCCATCCCTCCCCGCGGAGCGGGGAGGGTGGCTGCGAGCGTATGCGAGCAGCCGGGTGGGGTGACCACGAGCAGCGGCGGCCCCACCCGGCTCGCTGCGCTCGCCACCCACCCCCTTCGGGGGAGGGATCAAAGAATTACTCCGCCGCCTGCGCATAGGCGACATTGCGGCCGCCATAGCGGCGCACGCGCACGTTGGCCTGCTCGGCGTGAGCGGAAAACCCCTCCAATATGCAGAGCCGCGAGCAATATTCCCCGATCATGGCGCTCGCCTCGTCGGTCAGCACCTTCTGGTAGGTGCAGGTCTTGAGAAACTTGCCGACCCAGAGCCCGCCGGTGTAACGCGCAGCTTTCTTGGTCGGCAGCGTGTGGTTGGTGCCGATCACCTTGTCGCCGTAGGCGACGTTGGTCCGCGCGCCTAGGAACAGCGAGCCGTAGTTCTTCATGTTGTTGAGGAAGGTGTCCGGGTCGCGCGTCATGACCTGCACGTGCTCGGAGGCGATGCGGTCGGCCTCGCGCACCATCTCGGCCTCGTCGTCGCAGACGATCACCTCGCCATAGTCCTTCCAGGCCTGTGCCCGCGGCGTCGGCGGTCGGCAGGATTTTCAGCAGCCGCTCGACTTCGGCCATGGTGTCGCGCGCGAGTTTCTCCGAATTGGTGATGCAGCACGGCAGGCGAAGTCGGGCCATGTTCGGCCTGGCCGAGCAGGTCGGTGGCGCAGATTTCGCCGTCCACGCTGTCGTCGGCGATGATCAGCGTCTCGGTCGGCCCGGCGAGGAGATCGATGCCGACGCGGCCGAACAGCTGGCGCTTGGCCTCCGCCACATAGGCGTTGCCGGGGCCGACGATCATGTCCACCGGCGCGATCGTCTCGGTGCCGAGCGCCATCGCGGCGACCGCCTGGACGCCGCCCAGCACGTAGATTTCGTCGGCGCCGCCGAAATGCATGGCGGCGACGATCGCCGGGTGCGGTCCGCCCCTGAACGGCGGCGCACAGGCGATGATCCGCTTCACGCCCGCGACGCGTGCGGTCACGATCGACATGTGCGCGGACGCAACCATCGGATAGCGGCCGCCCGGCACGTAGCAGCCGATCGAGTTCACCGGGATGTGGCGATGGCCGAGCACCACGCCGGGCAGTGTCTCGACCTCGAGGTCGCGCATCGTCTCCTTCTGCTTCTGCGCGAAGTTTCGCACCTGTGCCTGCGCGAACTTGATGTCGTCGAGGTCGCGCTGGCCGACCTGTGCGATCGCCTTCTCGATTTCAGCCGGCGTCAGGCGAAAGTCCTTCGGCTCCCAGTTGTCGAATTTCTTCGATAACTCGCGGATCGCTACGTCCTTCTTCTCGTCGACCTGAGCGAGGATGCCCTCGACCGTCTCGCGTACCTTCTGGTCGGCGGCCTTGATCGCGCTGGCGTCCATTCCGCGCTTGAGGAAGCGGGGCATGAGGGGGCTCCTCCATCAAGTTTTCGTTGCGGCGCCACACGCGCCGCCGTCATAGCCGAGCGTTTATGGCGCAGTCTAAAGACGTGGCCCCCCGGGACAAGCCCGGCGGCGATGGCTGAGAATGTGGAAGCGCAGTGGACCGTGCGCCCACCAGCTTCTTGCGGCGCGGCCGAGCAAAGGCAGACGCACTCTTATGCCGGGCGCCTTGGCGGCGCCGGGCGCCTTGGCGGTCTTTAGGATGATGATCTCAGAACGTCTCAAGCAACCAAGATCGTTGGAGCCTGGCCCATCGTGGCGACGAGATCGCCAGCCTCAAGAGCAGAGGACTTCTTCGGAGTGGGCAAGGCGTTCCACGCGCCAAATAACAGGAGACCGATCATCAGCATCATGACGAGCAAGGTTATCGGCTCGTCGCGCATCATCGTCTGAAGGTATCGGATCATGAAGGTCTCCCCAGATTGGACCTAAAGTGCTGCCGACGTGCCGACCGCATGCCGCTTCCCGAACCAGCCGGATTGTCATCAGATTGCAAGCATCCGGGACGATGTCCCGCGAGGCGTGGAAAGCCTACCACACTGGGCATAGCGAGGTGCGACAAACATAAGCTCGATTGAACCGGGCTTTGTCCGGCCGTCCACATGACGTAGTCTAAAGACGTGGACCGCCGGGACAAGTGAATGACCCGGGCGGTGACGGCGAGGAGTTTGCGCGCGATCCCGGATCGGCTCCGCCGTCCCGGATGATCGCCACGCGGTCACTTTGTCAGTCCAGCCGCCCTGGCGACCTTGCTCCACTTCTCGACCTCATCGTCGATCAGCCTGGCGAAGTCCTCCGGCGAGCCGCCGAGCGGGTCGATGCCGGCATTGCGCAGCACCGACTGGACCTCCTGCGACCTCAGCGCCTCGTTCGCCGCGCGGGCGAGCTTGTCGATGACCGGACGCGGCGTTCCGGCCGGCACCATCAGGCCGCCCCAGATGCCGGAATCGAAGCCGGGCAAGCCCGCCTCGGCAATGGTCGGCAGGTCGGGGAAGAGACTTGCGCGCCTCGCGGTCGCGGCCGCGAGTGCCTTGACGCTGCCGGCCGCGATGTGCGGCGCGATGGTCGAAGCCGGCGAGAACACCATCGAGATGCGGCCGGCGATCAGGTCGGTCGCGGCCTGGCCGCTGCCGCCGGCATAGGGCACGTGCGTCATCTTCACGTCGGCCAGCACCTTGAACAATTCGCCGGCGAGGTGCGGCGGGCTGCCGACGCCGACTGAGCCGAACAGCAGCTGGTCGGGCTTTACCTTTGCAAGCGCGATCAGTTCGCGCACGTTGCTGACGCCGAGCGACGGATGCACCACGAGGATGCTCGGCACGGTCGCGACCAGCGCGATCGGAGTCAGCTCCTTCGCGAGGTCGGTCGCCTGGCCGGGCGAGATCGCGATGTTGGTCGCGTTCGACACCGAGGCGAGAAAGATCGTGTAGCCGTCCTTCGGCGATCCTGCGACAAGCTTCGCGGCGATCTGACCGTTAGCCCCCGGCTTGCCTTCAACGACGAACGGCTGGCCGAGATCCGGGCTCATGCGCTGCGCCATCACGCGCGACATGATGTCGCCCGAGCTGCCCGGCCCGAAACCGAAGATCAGCCGCACCGGCCGCGACGGATAATCGTCGGCCAGAGCCCCGGCGCATCCAAGCGCGGTCGCGATGGCCGCCGCAAAAAAGATCGGCCAGCGCCGGGTTGGACGGCGCGCGCGACAGCGCCATTGCATCGGCCATTGCATCATTCGTGCCTCCCGCGATGTCCGCGAAGCATACACCTGGCGCGCCTGCCGAGCTTGCTGTCGGTGCAGGGGCTCGTGCTAGCCTCGCAGGGCCGGATATCGAGCGGACCGGAGGTCCCGTGACGAACACCAAACATGCGCGGCGCACGCTCATTGCGGGACTGTTGGGTGCTTTACTCGCCGGCGCGTTGCCGGCCGCCGCGGCGGACAAGGTCATATTCGGCGCCGTGGGCTCGCCCACCGCGATCTATTGGCCGTTCTTCATCGCCCAGGCCAAGGGCTTCTTCGCCGCCGAGGGCATCGAGCCCGATCTCGTGTTTGCGCAATCGAGCGCCGCCATCATGCAGCAGATGGCGGCCGGCTCGGTCGATCTCACCATCGGCGGCGGGCTGGTCGATCCGATCCGCGCCATTGAAAAGGGCGCGCCGCTCGCAGTGGCCCGCATCCTGGTGCAGGCGCCGCCGTATATGCTCGTGTCAAAGCCGTCGATCAAGTCCATTCCCGAGCTGAAGGGCAAGACGATCTCGATCGGCGGCGCCAAGGACATCACCCGCATCTACTTCGAGCGCATGGTTGCGCCGAGCGGGCTCAAGGACGGCGATTACGACCTCGTGTTCGCGGGATCGACCGGCGCCCGGTACTCGGCTTTGCAGGCCGGTGCGATCGATGCAACGCTGCTTACGGCGCCGTTCAATTTCCATTCGCGGGCCGCGGGCTTCAGCGACCTCGGCGAGACCAGCACGTTTCTGCCCGACCTGCCGTTCGTCGGCCTCGTGGTCAACCGCAACTGGGCGGGCGCCAAGCCGCAGTCGCTGCAAGGGGTGCTGACCGCAACCGGCAAGGGTATCGCCTATTTCCAGGACGCGAAAAACCGCGCGGAAGCGATCGAGATCATGGTCGCCGCGTCGCGGCTCAAGTCCGACGAGGTCGAGAAGAGCTACGACTACTTCCGGGACGGGCGCTACTACGAGCCCACCGGCAACGTATCGCGGACGAGCCTCCGCAAGATGATCGAGGCGCTCGCCCAGCTTGGCGACGTGCCGGCAGGCTTGGGCGTCGAGCGGCTGGTCATGCCGTCCGTCGCCAAGGTCGTGGATTGAGTTGCCTCGCCAAGCGGGATGGCGTGGTCGGCCGCGAACTCGCTACGCCGTCACTTGATCGCCTGCGGATTGATCGGTGAGCCGGTGCCGCCAGTGATGATCAGCGGCGGCCCGCAGAAGAAGAATTCGTAGACGCGATCCTTATCGCAATCCTCGGCGAGTTCCTTGAGGTAGAAAATCTCGCCCATGCAGAGGCCCATTGCGGGGATCACCACCCAGTGCCAGGGCTGGTTGGCCTCGGTCGTCTCGTTCGGCCGCACCTCGACGCCCCAGGTGTCGGTGCAGATCGCCGCGACCTCCTTTTCGTGACACCAATAGCAGTTCTCGAACTTGACGCCCGGCGCGTCGCCGCCGGCGTAGCCGCCCCAGACACCCTCGGAAAGGCAGCGCTCCATCTGGCCGGTGCGGACGATGACGAAATCGCCCTTGCGGATTTCGACGTTCTGCGCGCGCGCACAACGGTCCAACTCGTCGTTGGAGATGCTTTCGCCGTCCTTCAGCCACGGCACCTTGCGGAACCGCGCGATGTCGAGCAGCACGCCGCGCCCGACCATCTTGCTCTTGGAATGCTCGATGCCGAGCACCGAGAGACCGCGCGAAGTCGATGAGCTTGGCATCGTGCCCATTGTAGGCCTTGTCCTCGTAGAAGATGTGGCCGAGCGCGTCCCAATGGGTGGCGCCCTGCACGCAGAGCATCAGCGTGTCGTCGGCGTAGCGGATCTTGTTCCAGTCCTGCTGGCCGGCAATGGCGTCGGTGCCGGTCGCCAGCATCTGGTGGATCGGGTTGAAGCGCCCGCCGAACAGGCCGGTCTGCGGGCCGGTGCGGTCGAGCGGGATGCCGAGCGCGAACACCTTGCCGGTGCGGATCAGACTTGCGGCCTTGACGATGTCCTCGGGCGTGACGTGGTTGAGCGTACCGATGTGATCGTCCTTGCCCCAGCGCCCCCAGTTCGAGAGCTTCTCCGACGCTTCCTCGATCGCCTTCTTGCCCACCTTGATATCCATGGACGTTTCCTTGCTTTTCGTTCTCGGAGACACTTGCGCCGCGCGTTTGCAAGCAATATTGCGCTGGCGCGCGGTGTTTCAGCAAGCGGGTGCGGCGTCGGAGCTTTGACAGGCGGTGACGGCTGGGCATGATTGCGGCAATGAGATCGAAAGACTTCGACCGAAGGAGGAGAGCAAATGAAGCGCGCATTTGTCACCGCAGCGGCCTTGGCCATCCTGGCGCTGCCGGCCCGGGCCGGAGACATCGTGGATGAGTGGGCGAGCGTGAAGATGCCGGCCCCGCCGGCGCTCAAGCCCGTGACGGTCGATGCCAGGACCACGGCGCTGCTGATGCTCGACTTCATGAATCAGAACTGCGGCCAGCGGCCGCGCTGCCTTGCGTCGATCCCGGCGATGAAGAAGCTCCTGGAGGAGGCGCGAGCCAAGAACGTGACAGTGGTCTATTCGCTGATCGCCGACACGACGACGGCCGACGTCATCAAGGATGTGGCGCCGCGACCGGACGATGTGTCGGTGCGCGCCGGCCCCGACAAGTTCTTCAAGACCGATCTTGAAAAAATCCTCAAGCGACAAGGGCATCACCACGGTGATACGGTCGGCACCGCGGCGAACGGCGCCGTGCTGTTACACCGCCAACAGTGCGGCAATGCGCGGCCTCAACGTCGTCGTGCCGATCGACGGCATGTCGGCGGACGATCCATTCGTCGAGCATTACTCCGCCGTGCACATGGCCACGGCGCCGACGCTCTCGGCCAGGGCCACGCTGACGCGAAGCGATATGATCAAGTTCTGAACGGGTGCGTAACGCTAAACCTTGCCCAGCGCCCGCAGAATCTTGTCCGGCGTGAACGGCATGTCGGTGAGCGGCTTGGCGCCGAGCGGGCGAAGCGCGTCGTTGATCGCGTTCATGACGCAGCCGGGCGCGCCGGCGGTGCCGGCTTCGCCCGCGCCCTTGGCGCCGAGCTCGGAGTCGGCGGTGGGCGTGACGACATGGCCGACCTCGATGTCGGGCATCTCCATCGCCATCGGCACGAGGTAATCGGCCATGTTGCCGTTGAGCAGCTGGCCGCGGTCGTCATAGAGGCAGTGCTCGAACAGCGCCGCGCCCAGGCCCTGCACCACGCCGCCGCGCACCTGCTCGTCGACCAGCTGCGGGTTGATCACGGTGCCGCAGTCCTCGACGCACCAGTGCTTGAGCAGGGTGACGAAGCCGGAATCGGTATCGACCTCGAGATAGCTCGCCTGGATGCCGTTGGTGAACGCGAACGCCCAGGCGCGCGGCACGTAATGACGCGTCGCCACCAGTTCGGCCTGCACGCCGGCGGGCAGCGTGTCGGGGCGGAAGTAGGCGATGCGCGCCACTTCGTCGAGGCCGATGCGTTCCGTGCCGCTGCCGGCATCGACCACGACGCCGTTGCGGATGTCAAGCGCCTCGGGCTTGGCCTGCAGGATCGAGCCCGCCACCGCCAGCACGTTCTGCCGCAGCGCCTTGCCGGCCTGCCAGGCCGCTTCGCCGCCGATCCCGGCGGCGCGCGACGCCCACGTGCCGCCGCCGTAGGGCGTGTTGTCGGTGTCGCCCATGATCACGCGCACCTTCTCGATCGGCACGCCGAACGAGGTCGCCACGCATTGCGCGATCACCGCTTCCGCGCCCTGACCCTGCTCGGACACGCCGGTGTGGCAGAAGATCGCGCCGGTGCGCGTCGAGCCGTACGGTGGCGCCGTCCTGCGCCGAGATATTCGCGCCGCCGACGCCGTAGAAGGCTGCGCTCGGGTTGGTCACCTCGACGAACTACGCAAAGCCGATGCCGCGGTAGATGCCCTGCTTGCGCAGCTTCTCCTGCTCGGCGCGCAGTCCCGCGTAGTTCATCATCGAATCGAGATGCGCCAGCGCCGAATGATGCGACAGCGCCTCGAACTTGATGCCGGACGGACCCTGCGAGGGATGCGCGTCGTCTGGGATCAGGTTGCGCCGCCGGATTTCCAGCGGGTCCATGCCGATCTTGTGCGCCGCCATTTCGACCAGGCCCTCGGTCACCGCGGTCGCGATCGGATGGCCGACCGCGCGGTACTGGCACATCACGTTCTTGTTCTGGAACACGACGCGGGCGCGGGCCTTGTAGTTGCGGGCAGGTGTAAGGGCCGCCGGTCAGGTTGACGATCTGGTTCGCCTCGATGCCGGAGGTGCGCGGATAGACCGAATAGGGACCGATGCCGGTGAGGTCGTCGATCTCCCAGGCGGTGATGGTGCCGTCGTTCTTGACGCCGATCCTCGCCTTCACGCGGTGATCGCGGGCGTGGATGTCGGTGACGAAGCTCTCGATCCGGTCGGCGACGAACTTGATCGGCCGCTTCAGAAGCTTCGAGAGCGCGACCGTCGCCATCTCGTCGGCGTAGGTGTGAACCTTGATGCCGAACGATCCGCCGACGTCCTTGGTGACGACGCGCACCTGATGCTCTTCGAGGCCCAGGTGCTTGGCGAACAGGTTCTGCATCATGTGCGGCGCCTGTGTCGCGTGATAGGCGGTCAGCCGCTGATCGCCCTGGTTCCAGTCGGCGACGATGGCGCGCGGTTCGTTGCAGACGCCGGTGTGGCGGCCGAAGACGAACGTCGTCTCGACCACCGCGTCGGCCTCGGCGAAGCCTTTGTCGGGATCGCCCGCGACGTGCACACGCTCGAAGGTGAGATTGTCGCCGAGCTCGGCGATGGATCACCGGTGTCTTGGGGTCGAGCGCGGTCTCGGGGTCGGTGACGGCCGCGAGCTCCTCGTATTCGATCTGCACGAGCTCGCAGCCGTCCTCGGCCTCGGCGCGCGTGCGCGCGACCACGGCGCAGACCGCCTCGCCGGCCCAGCAGGCGCGGTCGACCGCGATCGCGTGCTGCGGCGCCGACTTGATGCCCTTCAGGTGCGTGAGCACGCCGACCCACGGCGTGATGACCTTGGCGAGCTCGGTGCCGGTGACGACCGCGATCACGCCCGGCGCTTTTTTGGCGGCCGATGCATCGATGCTCTTGATCCGCGCATGCGCATGCGGCGAGCGCACGAACGCGACATGCGCCATGCGCGGCAGCGTCACGTCGCTGACGAACTGGGCACGGCCCTGCGACAGCCGCCCAGGTTCGGCCGCGGCACCGAGCGGCCGATGTACGAATTCGGCCGGTCGAGCGCGGTGAGCACGGGCGGGGAGTCTTCGGTGATTTTCATTTGTTTGCTCCCGCGCGCGCCAGTGCCACCGCCTCGATCGCGTCGACGATCGCCTGATAGCCGGTGCAGCGGCAGTAGTTGCCGGAAATCTGTTCGCGGATCTTCTCGCGACTCGGCACGCCGCCGTTGTGCAGCAGCTCCTGCGCCGTAAGCAGCATGCCGGGGGTACAGAAGCCGCATTGTAGGGCGTTGCGCTTTTCAAAGGCGTCCTGCAGGTCGGCGATCTCGCCCACGTCTGAGACGCCCTCGATGGTTTCGACCTTCGCGCCGTCGCATTGCGCCGCGAGCATCAGGCAGCCGCGCACGATCGCGCCGTCGACGCGCACCGTGCAGGCGCCGCAGACGCCATGCTCGCAGCCGACGTGGCTACCGGTGAGCGACAATTGTTCGCGCAGAAAATCGACCAGCGTGGTCCGCGCGTCGACGGTCTCGACCACGGTCTCGCCGTTGACCGTCAGCGTGATGTCGCAGCGATGCTCGCTCATGGTCGCGGCCCCATCAGCTGCTTTGCCACGCGTCGGAGCAGCACGCCGGCGAGATGCTGCTTGGTCGCGCCGGTTGCCTGCACGTCGTCGGACGGGTCGAGATCGGCGTTGAGCGCAGCGACCGCGCTATCGACGCTGCCGCCTGCCAGCGCGGCCTCCGCCCTCTTGGCGCGGACCGGTGTCGAGCCGACACCGAAGTAGGCGAGCCGCACGTCCTTGAGACCCCGGCCGTCGGCGCGCGCGCGCGGCCGCAAGCCCGACCATGGCGTAGTCGCCGTGACGACGGGCAAATTCGGCAAAGCCCACCCGGCGTGTCGCCGGCCGCCGCCGGCAGGCGGATGGCGGTCAGCACGTCCTGCGGACCGAGCGCGGTCTCGAACAGGCCCTTGAAGAAGTCGTCGGCCTTGACGGTGCGCTTGCCCTTGCGGGCCTGCGATCTCGAGCTCGCCGCCGAGCGCCAGCACGCAGGCCGGAAGCTCGGCCGCCGGATCGGCGAAGGCGATCGAGCCGCCGAGCGTGCCGCGATTGCGGATCGCGACATGACCGATGTGAGGCATCGCAAGCGCGATCAGCGGCGCGTGCCTTGCGATCTCCGCCGAACGCTCGACCTCGGCATGGCGGGCCAGCGCGCCGATCTCGCACCGTGCCGTCGCTGACGTTAATGCCGCCGAGGCCGGCGATGCCGTTGAGGTCGATCAGCAGGCGCGGCGCCGACAGCCGCATGTTGAGCGTCGCGATCAGGCTCTGGCCGCCGGCGAGCAGGCGGGCTTCGCCATCTGGGCTGGCCGAGCAGCTCGATGGCGTGGTCGACCGACTTCGCCCTGGCATAGGCAAACGGCGCAGGCTTCACGCCTGATCCTCCCCGGCGGTGTTGTTTTTCTCTAGACTTATTCTGTCGGGGTATGGGCTGCCGGGCAATGCCATCCGATTGACGCGGTCACGCATCGGCTGCGGAGTCCGCCCCGGGCTTCGCTCTGGACAGGCCAGCTAAGCCTGCTTTTGCTTGACGATGTCGATGGCCCGGCGCAGCAGCGTCATCGAGGCTTCCAGCGTGCGGAAGGCGGCGTGCGCGGACAGCGTCACGTTGTCCATGCGCGCCAGCGGAGTGGTCGGCGCTTCAGCGGCTCGTTGTGGAAGACGTCGAGCCCGGCGTGGCGGATATGGCCGCTGCGGAGCGCGTCGAGCAGCGCCGTCTCGTCGACCAGCGCGCCGCGCGCGGTGTTGACCAGGATCACGCCGGGCTTCATGCGGGCGATCCGCGCTGCGTCGAGAAAGCCGCGGGTCTCGTCGTTGAGCACGAGGTTGAGCGAAATCACGTCGGAGGTGGCGAGCAGCGTGTCGAGATCGACCAGCGGCACGCCGGCCTCGGGTCGCGGCGTGCGGTTCCAGGCGATCACCTGCATGCCCATGCCCTTGGCGATGCGCGCCACCTCCGCGCCGATGCCGCCGAGCCCGATGATGCCGAGCGTCTTGCCGAGAATCTGCATGCCTTCGCAGCGGCTGCCAGGTGCCGGCGCGGATGCCGCGGTCCATGCGCGCAAGGTCGCGGCAGCATGCCATCATCAGCGCGATGGTCTGCTCGGCCACGGCGGTGTCGCCGTAGCCCTTGATGGTGTGGACCTTGACGCCGAGCGCTTCCAGCTCCGGCACGTTCATGTAGCTCGCGGCGCCGGTGCCGAGGAACACGATGTGCTTGAGGCTGCGGCATTGCCGCACCAGTTCGGTCGGCATGTAGGAGTGATCGTCGATGCAGATGTCATGATCGCCGATCACGCGCGGCAGATCGTTGCGCTCGAACGGCGTCCGTGTTGATCGCGACCGGCGGATCGTCCGGCCGATGACACGCGTGTCCACACCGCGCCAAGCTGCTCGTTGCAGTCGATGAAGATGGTTTTCATCGGGTCAAGGCTGTTCCTTCATCGGGCGGCGCACCTCGCAGATCCGATTGACCTCCTTGAGCCACTGCGCCGCATCGCCGCTCAGCTTGTCGAACATGTCGGCGACCTCGTCGTTCTGGATTTCTGCCAGCCGTTCGCAGACCTGGGTCAGCGCCACGGCGCGGCTGAAATAGATGCCGGTAGACGGTCGCGAATGGCGATCGACGACGACGAGCAGGACGAGCAACTCCCAGACCGTGGCGGAGATCCGACGCGATTCAAGAATCCCACGTTCACCTCCCTCGTTCACGAAGTTGCCTTGCTGACCTACCGCGCCACGATCGGCCGCGCCGCCAGCACCGGCTCGCGCACCGGCACGCGCGGAAAATTCCGAGCCCTCCTCGAACCAGGACTTCGGCGCCGGATGGCCCCACAGCGTCTGGCGCTGCGGGTCGTCGAGCGACCAGCGCAGCGGTTCAAGGTCGGGATCGACCGTCAGATAGTCGCTGGTGAACAGCTCGATGCGATGGCCGTCCGGATCGCGGATATAGAGAAAGAACGCGTTGGAGATGCCGTGCCGGCCGGGCCCGCGCTCCATGTTGGCAAGATAGCCCGAGGTCGCCATCACGTCGCAGAGGTGCAGGATGTCGAGCGGGCCCGGCTGTCCACACCCCGATGTGGTGCAGCCGCGGCCCGCGCCCGTTGGTGAAGGCGAGGTCGTGGACGTTGCCCTTGCGGTGCAGCCACACCGCCCAGAGCTTGGGATCGTCGGTCGTCGGTCTCGGTGTATTCGGTCAGGCGGAAGCCGAGCTCGGTGTAGAAGTCGTAGCTCGCCTGCACGTCCGGGGTGAAGCAGTTGATGTGGTCGATACGCTGGATGCGCGCGCCCTGATGGGCGGCGTAGCGCTGCAGCATGCGTTCGCCCTGGTCCATCCTGAAGTAGAAGTCGAGCGGCATGCCGGTCGAATCGGCGGTGCGCAGCGTGCGGCCCTGGTAGGGCACGTCGGGAAACGCGGTCGGCAGGTTCCGCCGCGCGAACCAAGCGGCGGCGCGGTCGAGGTCGTCCTCGCTCGCGACCTTGAAGCCGAGGCGTATGGACCGCCGGCTCCTTGGCCCAGCGCAGCACGATCGAATGATGGTTGCGCTCCTCGACCGCCCGCAGATAGAGCGCATCCGGCTCCTCGGCGCTGACCAGATAACCGAGGCAGTCCACATAAAAGCCGCGGGCGCGGGATAGATCGCGCACGGCGAGTTCCACGTGGCTTGCGCGCACGACGTTGAACGGCGGGATCGAAGACGGGCTTGCGGATCGGGCATCGCGGTGTCTATGGCGGTCTCGGTCGGCTTATTGTACCACGTGCCGTTCCTGCCGCCCGCGCCTTCCATTGGGAGCCATACCGGACATGCATCTTGCCAGCTACAACATTCGCGGCCGGACGAGCTTCGGGGTGGTGTCCGGCGACGGCATCGTCGATCTGCGGCCCCGGCTTGCGCCGCGCCTCCAGTCGGTGCTCGACCTGCTGCGCGCCGACGCGCTGGGCGAGGTCCAGTCCACTGGTCGCGGGCGTGCGCCCCGACTTTCGCGCTCACCGAGGCCGAGTTGCTGCCGCCGGTGCCGGGCGGCGAGAAAATCCTCTGCATCGGCGTGAACTACGCCAACCGGGACGCCGAGCTGACCGCCGCCGGCGGCAACCGAGGACGCCAAGTATCCCAGCATGTTCTTCAAGCCGCCGAACGCGCTGGTCGGACACAACCAGCCGATCCTGCGTCCGCCGGAATCCGAGCAGCTCGAATACGAGGGCGAGATCGCGCTGGTGATCGGCAAGACCGGCGCGGCGCATCCCGAAGGAGCGCGCGTTCGAATATGTCGCCGGCATCACGATGTGCAACGAGGGCACCATCCGCGACTGGATCCGGCACGGCCGCTTCAACGTCACGCAGGGCAAGAGCTGGGACGCGACCGGCAGCATCGGCCCGTGGATGACGACCGGCGTCGATCTGCGCAAGCCGCTGCACATCACCGTGCAAGATCAACGGCGAGGTGACGCAGGACGACACCACCGACAGCATGATCTTCAAGTTCGCCGATATCCTGTCCTATGTCTCGACCTTCATGACGCTCAAGCCCGGCGATATCATCGCCACCGGCACGCCGATCAAGATCGGCCAGAAGCCGGACGAGCGGAAATGGCTGAAGGCCGGCGACGTGTTCGAGATGACGGTGCCGGAGATCGGCACGCTGCGGAACGTGGTCAAGGACGAGACGATAGCATGCAGCCGTCAGCTCCGGCCTGGTCCTGGTACGCCGGCGGTATTCTGATGTCCGCTACAGTCGGACACTGGATGGCCGGGCATGCGCCGGCCACAACGACTAGAGTTTGTGAGAGGGAGAATGAAATGCCAGGCGAATTCCAAGGAAAAGTCGTTGTCGTCACCGGCGGCAGCCGCGGCATCGGCCGCGAGATCGCGGTCGATTTCGCGCGCGAGGGCGCGCAGACGGTGATCGTGTCGTCGTCCGAGAAGAATCTCGCCGCCGCCGCCAAGACGGTCGCGGCGGCCGGCGGCCCGGCGCCGCTCGCGATCGCCGCCGATCTGCGCAAGCTCGAAGGCTGCCAGGAGGTGTTCAAGCAGGTGCAGGAGAAGTTCAACCGCTGCGACATCCTGGTGAACTGCGCCGGCGCGACCACGGCCGGCAATTTCGTCGATCTGCCGGACGAGGCCTGGATGGACGGCTATGCGCTGAAGTTCTTCGGCTGCGTGCGCATGTGCCGGCTGTTCTGGCCGATGCTGAAGGCGGCGCAGGGCCATGTGGTCAACATCATCGGCGGCGCGGCGCGCACGCCGGGCGCCGATTTCACCATCGGCGGCTCGGTCAACGCCGCCATGGGCAATTTCTCCAAGAGCCTGTCGCAGCTCGGCAAGCAGCGACGGCGTCAACGTCAACGCCATCCATCCCGGCGCGACCGACACCGAGCGGTTCGGCGAACTGCTCGACAGCGCTCGAAGGCGTCCGGCAAGTCGATCGAGCAGTTGCGCGCGGAGGCCACCGCCAAGGACGGCATCCGCCGGATCGGCAAGCCGGAGGACATCGCCGCGCTGACGCTGTTCCTGTGCTCGGAGAAGGCGCGCCACATCCAGGGCACCGCGATCGCGGTCGATGGCGGCGCGACGGCCGGATATTATTGAGCGTGCGCGCGCGACGCTCTCGCGCCGCCTGCGCAGCGAGTGCAACATCGATGGCCGAAGGCGTGCGCGCCGCCTGCGTGATCGGTTGGCCGGTCAAGCATTCGCGCTCGCCGCTGATCCACAACTATTGGATCAAGCAGCACGGGCTCGCCGCCGAGTACCGGCGCGAGGAGATCCCGCCGGAGGCGTTCGCGGATTTCATCACCCATCTCGCCGCGCGCGGCTATGTCGGCGCCAACATCACGCTGCCGCACAAGGAGGCGGCGCTGGCGCTGTCGGAGCCGGACGACCGCGCGCGCGCGGTCGGCGCCGCCAACACGCTCTGGCTCGACGACGGGCATCTGCATTCGACCAACACCGACGTCGAAGGCTTCACCGCCAATCTCGACGCCGCGGTGCCGGGCTGGGACGAGCGCGCCGAGCGAGGCGGTCGTGCTGGGCGCCGGCGGCTCGGCGCGCGCCGTCGTCTACGGGCTGATCGAGCGCGGCTTCGGCCGCATCCATGTGGTCAACCGCACGCCGGAGCGGGCGCGAGGCGCTGCGCGAGCGCTTCGGCGCCGGCGGTGCAGCCCGCGCACTGGCGGCGCTGCCGCATCTGCTGGCCCGCGCCGGCCTGCTGGTCAACACCACCTCGCTCGGCATGACCGGGCAGCCGCCGCTCGAGATCGATCTCGCGCCGCTGCACGCGGACGCCGTGGTCGCCGATCTGGTCTATGCGCCGCTGGAAACCGCGCTGCTGGCGGCCGCCCGCGCGCGCGGGCTTGCCACCGCCGACGGGCTCGGCATGCTGCTGCATCAGGCGGTGCGGGGCTTTCAGCTCTGGTTCGGGGTGCGCCCGGAGGTGACGCCGGAATTGCGGGCCCTGGTCGAGGCCGACCTCGGCCAAGATCAGGGAATAAGCTCTGCCAGGCGGGGGTTTTACGGCTGGGGCGATGCATTTCGACTAACGCGGCGGCGTCAAGCCGCGCGACAGTTTCCAGGGAGGAACGGACATGCAGACGATGACACGGCGCGCGCTCGGCGTGGCCGGCACTGGCGCTGCTGTCTGACGGCATCGGCGGCGTGGGCGCAGCAGGCGCCGCCGGTGCGCGTTCGCGGCACGATCACCAAGGTCGACGGCAACACGCTGTCGGTCAAGTCGCGCGACGGCGAGAACGCTGACGGTGAAGCTCGCCGAGCCGCCGCGGATCGCGGCCATGGTCAAGGCGTCGCTCGCCGACATCAAGGAGGGCTCGTTCATCGGCGTGTCGGCCATGCCGCAGCCGGACGGCACGCAGAAGGCGTTCGCCGTTCACATCTTCATGGATTCGCAGAAGGGCGTGGTGGCCGACCGGTTCGGGCCATGGGACAGCCGGCCCGGCAGCACCATGACCAACGCCAATGTCGCCACCACGGTCGCCGGCAAGGACGGCCAGGACCTGCTGGTCAAATACAAGGACGGCGAGAAGAAGGTTATCGTGCCGCCCGGTACGCCGATCGCCGCGTACCGCGCCGGGCAGCGCGGCCGATCTCAAGGTCGGCGCCAAGGTCATTTCGTCGGCGGCGCGAAGAAGCAAGCCGGACGGCACGCTGACTGCGCCCAATATCGCCGTCGGCCGCGACATCGATCCGCCGCAGTGAGCGGCGCGCCGCGCTGACGTCAGGCATCATTCGGCGCGCCGCCGGCGTTCCGACGGCGCGCCAGCTTTCGGGAGGATGATCATGAGAAGAACGATCGAAGCTGGCGTTGGCCGGCGCGCTGCTCGCGGCGTCGTGCGCCGTCGGCCTCGGCGCAGCAGGCGCAGACCCAGCGCGTCGATGGGCACGATCGACAGGCGTCGACGGCAACGACGCTGGCGGTCAAGACCGCGACGGCGAGCCGAAGGTCAACGCTCACCGACAACGTCGCGGTGTTCGGCGTGGTGAAGGCGACGCTCGCCGACATCAAGCCGGGCACCTTCATCGGCGTCGGCGCCATGCCGCAGCCGGACGGCAGCCAGAAGGCGATCCGGGTGATGATCTTCGCCGAGGTGCAGCGCGGCACCGGCGAAGGCCACCGGCCGTGGATGCAGCCCGGCAGCACCATGACCAACGCCACCGTCGACACCACGGTCGCCGGCGTCGACGGCCAGGTGCTGATGGTCAAGTACAAGGACGGCGAGAAGAAGATCGTCGTCCCGCCCGGACTTGCCGATCCTGCGCTATGTCGTCGGCGACAGGAGCGAGCTCAAGCCCGGCGCCGCCATCTTGATCGTGCAGCGCGGCGAAGAAGCCGGACGGCACGCTCGAAGCCGCCCGCATCAATGTCGGCCGCGACGGCGTCGTGCCGCAACTAGACCGGCACGACGCTGCAAAATCTGGCGGCGGCGCCTGGTGCGCCGCCGCCTGCTTTTTCGGCAGTGCGATAAAATTTCAGGCAATTGCCTAGCAATGCGGGCGGGCTGCCGCGCCGCTTGCATACATAAGCCACGGAATTCGCAAGCGGAATTCTGCCGCAGCGGAACGCCGGCTGCGATTGGCACGGGCATTGCAAAATCGTTGACGCCAACGCCGCGCCGGCGCGGCGTCAACGATGGAGCGCGCCTATGTCCACGTTCGACAATCCGTTCGATCCGCGAAACGCGGCTCACCCGCGTCCGGCTGCTCCTGCGGCCGCCACGTCAGCCAGATCGAGCACGAGCGCGACGCCGCGCCGGCGCTGCAATGCGCGCCGGTCGAGAGCCAGAGCGAGGAGAAGCGCTACGAGGGCGTCGTCGCCTCCGCGCGTGATGCGGGCGATGTTTCCGCAAGGACGCCGCGCGCCGCGCCTTCCTGAAATCGGTCGGCGCCTCGACCGCGCTCGCGGCGATCTCGCAGTTCTTCCCGCTCAAGACCGCGACCGAGGTGTTCGCGCAAGGCGGCGCCGATCGAGAAGAAGGACCTCAAGGTCGGCTTCATCCCGATCACCTGCGCGACGCCGATCATCATGGCGCAAGCCGATGGGCTTCTACGAGAAGCACGGCCTCAACGTCGACGTGATCAAGACCGCCGGCTGGGCGGTGATCCGCGACAAGACCATCAACAAGGAATACGACGCCGCCCACATGCTGTCGCCGATGCCGCTCGCGATCACCATGGGCGTCGGCTCGCAACCGATCCCCTACACGATGCCGGCGATCGAGAACATCAACGGCCAGGCGATCACGCTCGCGATCAAGCACAAGGACAAGCGCGATCCGAAGTCGTGGAAGGGCATGAAGTTCGCGGTGCCGTTCGACTATTCGATGCACAATTATCTGCTGCGCTACTACGTCGCCGAGCACGGCATCGATCCCGACCAGGACATCCAGATCCGCGCGGTGCCGCCGCCGGAGATGGTGGCGAACCTGCGCGCCGACAATATCGACGGCTTCCTCGCGCCCGATCCGGTGAACCAGCGCGCGGTCTATGACGGCGTCGGCTTCATCCACATCCTGTCGAAGGATATCTGGGACCGGCATCCGTGCTGCGCCTTCGCGGCGTCGAAGGAATTCGTCACCGGCATCGCCGAACACCTATGCGGCGCTGCTCAAGGCGATCATCGACGCCACCGCCTTCGCCACCAAGCCGGAGAACCGCAAGCAGATCGCCGAGGCGATCGCGCCGGCGAACTACCTCAACCAGCCGGTCACGGTGGTCGAGCAGGTGCTGACCGGCACCTTCGCCGACGGCCTCGGCAACGTGAAGAAGGTGCCCGACCGCATCGACTTCGATCCGTTCCCCTGGCAGTCGTTCGCGGTCTGGATCATGACCCAGATGAAGCGCTGGGGTCAGATCAAGGGCGACGTCGACTACGCCAAGGTGGCGCAAGCAGGTCTTTCTCGCCACCGACACCACCAAGCTGATGAAGGAGGTCGGGCTGACGCCGCCGACCGCCACCATCGAAGACGCTTCGTGGTCATGGGCAAGACCTTCGATCCGACCAAGCCCGAGGACTACATCAAGAGCTTCGCGATCAAGCGGTCGGCGTGACGATGCATGCCGGGCGCATGCCGCATGCACGAGCTGACCGCGCCATGACCCGCTCGCTGACGCTCGCGCGCGGCGCTTCGTCTCGGTCGCTGATCTTCGCCGCCTTCATCGCTGGCGTGGCATCTCGCCACGCGCGGCACCGGCACCGTCGCGCAGATGGATCCGGAATACGCCAAGCTGATGGGCGCGACCGCGACCCAGGGCAAGTCGGCGATGCCGGGCCCGCTCGACGTCGGCGCCAAGCTCTGGGAGCACCTCCGGCGGCCGTTCTACGACAACGGGCCGAACGACAAGGGCGTCGGCATCCAGCTCGCCTATTCGATCGCGCGCGTCGCCGCCGGCTATCTGCTCGCGGTCGCTGTTCGCGATCCCGATCGGCTTCCTGATCGGCATGTCGCCGCTGATGAGCAAGGCGCTCGATCCGTTCATCCAGGTGCTCAAGCCGATCTCGCCGCTCGCCTGGATGCCGCTCGCGCTCTACACCATCAAGGATTCCGGCCTGTCGTCGATCTTCGTGATCTTCATCTGCTCGCTGTGGCCGATGATGATCAACACCGCGTTCGGCGTCGCCTCGGTGCGGCGCGAATGGCTCAACGTCGCGAAGACGCTCGAGGTCGGCACGTTCCGCCGCGCCTTCACC
The DNA here is from genome assembly GCA_963821555.1 of uncultured Alphaproteobacteria bacterium. Classification (GTDB taxonomy): domain Bacteria; phylum Pseudomonadota; class Alphaproteobacteria; order Rhizobiales; family Xanthobacteraceae; genus Z2-YC6860. The sequence continues at coordinate 305,545 of CAWGEM010000003.1, forward strand.
ATCATCCTGCCGGCGGCGGCGCCGACCATCCTCACCGGCATGCGCATCTCGATCGGCATCGCCTGGCTGGTGATCGTCGCGGCCGAGATGCTGGTCGGCGGCACCGGCATCGGTTACTTCGTCTGGAATGAATGGAATAATTTGTCGATTACAAATGTGATCAACGCGATTTTGCTGATCGGGGTGGTCGGCATGCTGCTCGATCTGATGCTGGCGCGGCTGACGCGGCTCGTGACGTTTCCGGAATAGCGCGATGCCGCAGAAATTCATCTCGATCGAGGGCATCGCCAAGCGCTTCCCGGCGCCGGGCGGCGGCACCACCACGGTGTTCGAGGACCTGTGGCTGTCGATGCAGCGCGGCGACTTCACCTGCATCATCGGCCATTCCGGCTGCGGCAAGACCACCGTGCTCAACATCCTGGCCGGCCTCGACCAGCCGTCGGCCGGCACCGTGATCGTCGACAACCAGGCGATCGAGGGCCCGAGCCTCGACCGCGCGGTGATCTTCCAGACCCACGCGCTGCTGCCGTGGCGCACGGTGATGGGCAACGTCGCCTACGCGGTGTCGTCGAAATGGCGCAAGTGGAAGGCCGCCGCGCGTGCGCGAGCGGGCGCAGAAGTTCATCGACCTCGTCGGCCTCACCGGCGCCGAGGGCAAGCGCCCGGCCGAGCTCTCCGGCGGCATGAAGCAGCGCGTCGGCATCGCGCGCGCGCTCTCGATCGAGCCGAAGATCATGCTGATGGACGAGCCGTTCTCCGCGCTCGACGCGCTCACCCGCGGCACCCTGCAGGACGAGGTGCGCCGCATCTGCCAGGAGACCGGCCAGACCGTGTTCATGATCACCCACGACGTCGACGAGGCGATCTACCTCGCCGACCGCATCGTGCTGATGACCAACGGCCCGGGCGCGGTGCTGGCCGAGATCGTCGAGAACCCGCTGCCGAAGGAGCGCGTGCGCACCGAGGTGCACAAGCATCCGCTCTACTATCCGGTGCGCAACCACATCATCGATTTCCTGGTGAGCCGCTCCAAGACCTTCGTCCAGGAGATCGCGCGGCGCGCTACGATCCGCGCAACGTCGCCGGTGGTGCGGCCGGGCGCCGAGCCCGCGCTGCGCCGCGGCCGACGCCAACGTCGTGCGGCTCGCCGGCCACGGCCATTGAGCACGATCGTCGATGCGCATCGCAACGCGCCGCGCACTCGCGTCACCTCTCCCCTGAGGGGGAGGTCGGCCGCGCGAAGCGCGCCGGGTGGGGGAATCTACGAGCTGCACCGAGCATCCGCAGCTCGCTCGTCACCGCCGACCCTCCCCCTCCAGGGGAGAGGGAGCGCGCCGCCGACGCCGACCGCTGCAATCGCACCGTCGATCTGATCACCACCACGCCGGGAGAACCACCATGAAACGCGCCGACCTCACCGAGAAGCTTCTCGACATCAAGCGCGAGAAGGGCTGGACCTGGAAACACATCTGCGAGCAGATCGGCGGCATGTCGCCGGTGCTGATCACCGGCGCGCTGCTCGGCAACCACAAGCTGACCAAGCCGCAGGCCGCGGCCGCGGCCAAGCTGTTCGGGCTCTCCAAGACCGAGCAGGCGATGCTCAACGAGGTGCCGATGCGCGGCGCGGGCACGCCGATGCCGCCGACCGATCCGCTGATCTACCGCTTCTACGAGCTGGTGCTGGTCAACGGCCCGGCCTGGAAGGCGCTGATCGAGGAGGAGTTCGGCGACGGCATCATGTCGGCGATCGACTTCGACATGACGATGGAGCGGCTAGCCCGACCCGAAGGGCGACCGCGTCAAGATCGGCATGACCGGCAAGTTCCTGCCGTTCAAGTACTACGGCGCGACCGGCAACGCGCAGGCGTATGGGTATAAGGAGGAGTAGGGGGAGCGAACCGGCGCGGTTCTCATCCGGCGGCGCGGCAGGCGCGCTTCTCCCTCCCCCTTGTGGGGAGGGTGGCCGAGCGGAGGCGATAGCCGAGCGAGGCCGGGTGGGGTACGTAGCCCGGCTGGATACCGAAATCGTCAACCCGGATTTCGCCGCGCTCAATCCGGGCTACGGCCTGTCATTCCGGGGCGCGAGCCATAAGCGCGTTCACGCGCGTCTTCGACGCGCTACGGCTCGCGAACCCGGAATCCAGGGCCACACGCCAACGCCATTGCTTGGCGCTGGATTCCGGGTTCCGGCCTCCGGCCGGCCCCGGAATGACGCGGCGGTGGTAAAGCGTCGCCAGCCCGCGCTGTGTTACGCTCTGCGCCGATGCGCGATCTCGGCCACTATCTGCGGGACTATCGGACCTATCTCTCGACCAGGCTCGGCTGGGGGCGGGCCTGCGTGATTGCGCTCATCTGGCTTGCCGGGATGTTCGCCCCGCTTGCAATCAGGGCGCTGGTGGAGCTGCCGACCTGGCTGGCGATTGCGTGGATGCTCGGCTGGGCGGTGCTCGGCTATGTTTTTGCGCCTTACGGCATGTGGAAGCACCACCGCGCCCAGATCGCAAGCCTGAGCCGGCCGGATCAGACTTAGCCGTCAGAGCAGGACGGCGCTAATCGAGGTTGGCGGCGGAGCGGCGAACGCGCTTCCTTCTCCCCTTGCGGGAGAAGGTGGCTCGCGCGGAGCGATAGCGAGCCGGATGAGGGGTGACGCAATCGAAACAGCGCGCCCCCGATTGCGCTCCGCTTAATCCGAGCTGTTTGCTCGTACTCGACGTGTTCGCGTCAAGATCATGACCGTTCGCTCAGCTTGCGCTTGATACGCGCGATCGCGGTCAACGGACGCCTCTTGATCTGATGCTCGCCAAACCGCAGCACCGACCAACCGTGGCGTCGAAGCTTATGTGCTACCTGACGATCACGCTCCATGTTGCGCTCAATCTTTCTTCGCCAGAATGGCTTCATCCTGTCCGCGAGCAGTTTGTAATTGCGTCCGTGCCAAAAGTCGCTGTCGATGAAAATTGCCAGTTTGAATTTGTGAAAAACCACATCTGGCGTGCCGAACACGCGGCGGCAATGCTTTCTGTATCGATAGCCCAACGGGTAAAGAACCGCGCTCAACAGCCTTAGGAATTCAACTTCAAGACGAGTGTTTCGCGAGCGGACTAGGCCCATGTGCCTGCTACGCTCTTGTTTGGTAAGAAAATCTGGCATGGACGGAACTTGCAGCTACACGCAAAGGTAGTCTAACTTAACGATCCAGTATCATGAATACCAAAGGTCCATACTTCACTGCCACGCTGGGAGCGCTTGGTCTCGACGCCGCCCAGCGCGTCGATACCGAGCGCAACGCGAGCAATATCACAAGGGCCGTGGCCATCGCCTACGGCGCTGCGCCTGATAGCACGATCGACGCCACGCGCACTCCCAACCACCCCGTGACTGGGTTGGTCTACGGACGCATTCAAAGTGGCAAGACGCGTGCGATGATCGCGAGTACCGCCTTGGCCTTCGACAACAAATTCCGGATATCGGTCGTGATGACGAGCAACATCAACGACCTCGTCTCTCAAACGCATCTCGATTTTACCCGCGCTTTGCCGGAACTGATGACGTTCACGAAGGACAACGACCTTGAGCGGGAAGTTGCTAGGCGGCGTGGACAAATTTGATCCAGTAACGAGCTGAGGCGATGAATAGCATGCCGAGGAAGCTGTCGGCGAGCTGATCGTATCGCGTGGCGATGGCGCGGTTGATCTTGAGGTGGCCGAGCACACGCTCGATGCAGTTGCGCTCGCGATAGAGGCGTTTGCTGTAGCGGATCGCTTTGGTGCGGTTGGATTTCGGCGGGATCACGGCCTTGATCCCGCGCTCCTTCAAGTCCTCTCGGATCGCGTCGGTGTCGTAGGCTTTGTCGGCGAGAAGCGCGTCGGGTGGCTGCTCAGGCAGATCGATCAGCGTGTCGTAGGCTCTTGCAGTCCGCCGCTTCGCCGGGCGTGAGGTGGAAGGCGATGCGGCCGACCTCTGGCATCACCGAGACAATGAACTTTACTGGTGAACCCGCCCCGCGAGCGGCCAAGAGCTCGTTGATGAGCCCCCCTTTTCCGCCCGCTGCCGAGACATGAGCGCGAACCGTGGTGCTGTCGATGTTGTAGTGCCCGCTCTCGGCCATCGTTTCGGCGAGAGCGACGGCGACGCTCTCCCAGACACCGCAGGCGCTCCATCGCCGGAAGCGCCGGTAGATCGAGTTCCAGTTGCCGTACTTCTCTGGCACGTCGCGCCAGGGCGCACCGGTGCGCAGCCGCCACAGAATGCCGTTGATGATGTTGCGATTGTCCTCGGGCGGGCGTCCCCGACCGCGCTTCCCCGGCTCTCGCTCAACCGGCAACAAAACCCTCAGGATACGCCACTCGACCTCGCTCAGATCGCCGCGGCTCAAGGCTGCCTCCTCGAATCTGCAGCCTTGAATCAATTCGAGATTCTTACGTCAATAGATTTTGTCCACGCGACCTAGCATTACAGTTGCATTATGTCTTTTGAGATGTGCGGCGCGTGCTTCGGCTTGATGGGCGCGCCGCCACAGTGACCAGGCGATGATATGAGCGGGCTGATATTTCGGCGCTGGGTGAGCTTGATGGCGATGCGGCGGATTTCCTGGATTGACCAGCGGATCAGGAACGCCGTTTTTTCGGAAGGCGTGGCAGCGTTTTTTTGAGCGGCACGGCATTGGCCTTGTGGCGAATGGCGGCCATCATGGCGAAGGCAAGCATGACGAGCGAGACGTGCCGGTGCCAGCCGTGCCAGGAGCGGGTCTCGTTGTGATCGAGACCAAGTTCGTTCTTGGCGGCCTCGAAGCTGTCCTCGATGGCCCAGCGATGGCCTTCCACCGATACCAACTTCCCTATGGACGTGCCCTTGGGACACCATGTGGAGAAGAAGGCGAGATCGCCGTCGCCAATGTTGCGGCGGACCAGCATACCGCGCGTCCATTTTCCCTTGAGCACGCTGTTGTATTCGCCGGCATCGAGATCGGCCAATTCGAGATAGGCCCAGTCGTGTAGACGCGGGCCTTTGGTTCCTTCGCCCGACGACAGGCGCCGCCAAGCGCTCTTGGGGAGGCTCTGGGCGATCTTTGCGGCAGTCCCGCGAACAAACTGCTTCTTGCCCCAGGAGTTGAACACGTGGTTGGCGGCAACGCCCAGCACATAGCCCTTGCCCGCCTTGCGGAGCATGGTCTCGATGTCGCCGGTGCCATACACGGTGTCCGTGGCGACAAAGGAAAACGGTACCTTGGCGGCGAGCGCCCGTGCGATCATCCGGCGTGCAATCTGAGGCTTGGTGGCAAAACCCACATCGTCCGGCACATGCGCTGCCTTCAGGCGAGTGGGATCGTCCGTCCAGTTCTTCGGCAGATAAAGCGCCCGGTCGATGAAGCCATGGCCGTGGCGCGACACATAGGAGGCGAACACGCCGATCTGGCAGTTGGTGATCTTGCCCGCCGAACCCGTGTACTGACGCGCGACCCCGCACGACGTCTTGCCCTGCTTCAGAAAGCCAGTTTCATCGATGACCAGAACCGCGTCCTCGTCGGCAAGAGTTTCCAGCGCGTACTCGCGCACCATGTCGCGCAAGGCATCGGCGTCCCACCGCCCGCGCCCCAAAATCGCTTGCTGGCGCCACGGGCCGAGATCACCAGCTGCTTCCGCGCGCATCCAGCCTGTCTTGCGCGGCTCGTTTCCCAGAAGCCCCTCGAGGAATTGTCCCGCCGATCTCGCAACCCGCTCCTGGCCGAACAACGGACGGAATCCGCCCCTTCACCTCCCGCAACGACGACGCCCACAGCTCCAGCGTCGTCTCAACCAATGCCCCAACCATCCATGATCTCCCAAATCATGGTGGCTCATGGATTCAGAAGCCAACAAATAATGCAACTGTAATGCTAGTACGCTACTTCATTTGGAACGAGGCGATGGCCGCCTGCTGTTGATTTGCTCCAAAGGGACGACGAGCCTTCAGAACATTTCGCGGTTCTTGGTAGGCATCGCCGCCGATCGTTTTCCGGCGATCATCTTCGATGACGAGGGGGATCAAGCCTCCCTCGACACCAATATTCGCCGGCGGGCCCGATCGCGTGGCGTGGCGGTGGCACCCAGCGCCATCAACGCCATTATTCAAAATGCCGTGCGTCCGGCCATCCCGAAGCATGTTTACGTGAGCGTCACCGGCACGCCGCAGGCCGTGCTTTTGCAAAGCGCCGATTCCAACAATCGACCTTCGTTCATCGTGATGCTACCTCCGGGCGCATCTTATGTGGGCGGCGACCGCTTTTTTGGCACGGAAGAGCCTGATGACAATACCGCGTTGATCACTCTGGTGGATCGGAACGAGCAGCAACAATTGCTGAATCGTAGGCGACCAATTCCCCCGGGCCTGCGCGCCTCGATCTTGTTCTTTCTCGTGTCGGCGGCGGCGGCGTTCATAAATCGCAATCCTCCCGAACGCGGCTATTCTTATCTCTGCCACCCAAGTCTGAAAAACGACGAACAGGCCATCGCGGAAGGCAGAATCAATGCCTTTCTGACCGACGTTTTGCGGGCCCTGCTCGGCGCAGGCGACGAGTACAATATTCTTGCGGATCTGCGCACGGCGCATACGGCACTAGCGACGACACTCGGAGCAGAGACGCCGAATTTCGATCGCGTGGCGCAAACAATCCGACAATATCTGCCCGGACGCCGATTGCTGGTGATCAATGCCAGAACCAAGCGGCAAGGGATCGACTATGGCCCCGGGTTAAACTTCCTGATTGGTGGCAACACGCTTGGTCGTGGTATTGCCATTCGCGACCTGCTCGTGACGTACTATGTCCGCGAAGCGCGGATGTCGCAGATCGACACGATGCATCAACACGCGAGGATGTATGGGTATCGCCTCGGCACTCTGCCCTACACGCGCCTATTCATCCCGCGTCACCTGTACTACCGGTTCCGGGACATCCACAATTCCGACGAAGACCTCCGTGCCTTCATCGAGCAGCACAGGGATGAGTTGCCGACAACGTTCCCGGTCGAAGTCGCTTTCAATTTGCGCGCGACACGCCAAGGCGTCCTTGAGGTTGGCAAGATCGACACCTTGCAGCCCGGACAGCATATTTACCCGAACTACATCGTTGTCCCCCAAGATAACCAGGTTTACGATTGGGTATTGCGACTCTTGCGCGGACACTTCAACGTTCCAAACGGCATGCCCGACGAGCTCGAACGTGCCGCCGGTGCAGGCGTAGTGATCGATCAGTCCGCCGCAAAGGCGTTGATCTCGCATATCCGGACCGCGTCGAAGAATACCTGGAGGGACAGCACGATCGCCGACGTAATCGCGAAAGTGGCCGATGCTTTTGGTAACCGCATACGCCTGCGGTTTCGAACCGCCGATCGTACCGTGCGCGAAGGGGGCTTCATATCAACGGGTACGTTGGCCGGCGATCAACTCATCGCAGCGCGCGCCGCCGACATACCCACGCTTTGGATCATGGCGGCGACAACGAAGGAGGACAGCGCTGCTGGCGGCGGTCATGCCTTCATGTACCCGACATTCGTGATCCCATCGCGGTTTCCGAGCTTATTCATTTTCAATCGCGGCTCTTGATCCATGGCTGACTCAAAGAAAAGACCGCGACGAAAGAAGATTTCGGTCGAAAGGACCTCGATCAAGATCGTCGATTTGTATTGTGGGATCGGTGGGCTTGCGCACGGCCTGAAGCTTGAGGGCCTCCATGTCGTCGCGGGCGTAGACAATGATCGAACCTGCAAATTTGGCTTCGAAAAGAACAACGGCGGAAAATTCATACAAAAAGATATCTCGCGCTTCACGGCAAAGCCGCTTCGCAAGCTCTTTCGCGGCGCGTCGGTTCGGGTGCTGGTCGGCTGCGCGCCTTGCCAGCCGTACTCGTCCCTGAACCGTCGCAAGTTGAGCAAGGAGGAAGCACGTCGTCGCGGGTATCCGATAAATCGCTTCATGACGCTCGTGAGGCGAGTAAGACCGGAAATCGTCTCGATGGAGAATGTTCCCGATTTATCTGACGCTCGAAAATACCCTGTGTTCGACAAGTTCGTACGAGTGTTGGAAACACTTGGATACAAGGTGTCCTTCAAGACGGTGGACGCCTCAAGATACGGCGTTCCGCAGAAGCGGCGCCGGCTCGTCCTATTGGCCTCGCGGCTGGGGCCCATCTCGTTGATCGCGGAGACGCACGCGGATGAGGATGTGCTGACAGTGAAGGAGGTCATTGGGAAGTTGCCGCGCCTGACAGACGGCCAGGTGCATCCTACCGACGCGCTGCATCGCTCAAGCAAGTTGAGCGCCACCAACAAGCAACGGATCGCCGCCACCCCCAAGGACGGCGGCAGCGCCACGAGTTGGCCGAGCCACTTGATACCCAAGTGCTACCGGAAGCGGTCGGGACGGTCGTACATGGTGACGGTGTATGGACGCATGCGGTGGAACGATCCTGCGCCTACCATGACGACGCAATTCATGACGCTGGGAACTGGGCGCTTCGGTCATCCGACGCAAAACCGCGCGATATCGTTGCGCGAGGCAGCGATTTTTCAAAGCTTCCCGTCGTATTACGAGTTTGCACTGGCCAATAATGTAACAGTGAAGCACGCCGCCAAGCATATCGGAAACGCTGTTCCTGTGTTGTTGGGCCGAGCTATTGGCAAAAGCATCAAGGACCATATCCGTCGCTATGCCTGATCCCGCATACAGAGTTTGGCTCGTAGGGCGGATGAGCGAAGCGTAATCCGCCACCTGATCGGCCGCCAAGACGGCGCGCTGCGCGTTTCACCTCTCGCCGCAAGCAGGGACAGGCAATGCCCGGCCCTGACGCGGCGAAAGCGTCTCAGCCGGCATGAGCGTGACATGAGCAGCATCATCACCCCTGCTTCGGGGTGCGCTTGGGCGGCGTGTCGGGCGGCAGCGAGACCCAAGGGTGCCGCGCCTCCTCCCACACCGCGATGGAGGGCGGCGGAAAATCGGGATCGGCAAAGCAGCCGATCGCGACCGCGACGTAGCCGGGAAAGCCCTGGCCCTCCCAGTAGACGGTGGAGCCGCACGTCGGACAGAAATGAAAGGTCAGCTCGTTGCCGCTCTCGGCCTTGCGCTTCCAGGTCGCGGGCTTGCCGGCGAAGGCGATCTGCTCGCGGCGGAAGCGGGCCTGGTTGCTGATCACCGCGCCGGTGCGGCGCTGGCACTCCAGGCAATGGCACATCGAGATGCGGACCGGCTCGCCTTCGATGGTGAGCTGAAGCTGCCCGCAGCTGCATGCGGCGCGGCGCGTGGTCATGGGTGCGGCTCCCTGCGTTGTGGGTGAAGCAAGCGTAGCCCGGATGAAGCGAAGCGCAATCCGGGGTTCTCGTGCGCACCGACACATCCCGGATTTCGCTTCGCTCCATCCGGGCTACGGCGTTGGACGAGGCGCAGAGAGCCCAACGTACGCCGTCACTCCTTCCGCAGCATCCATAGGTGATGCGCGTCGCTGCTGAGGCTGCGGCCACGCCTCGCCCAGCGGCCGCCGCGGCGCGGCGGCTTCTCGGCCGGCGGCTCGCGGTTTTCGAGGAAGTCGTCGAGCGCCGCGCGCGGGGCGCGGTGCAGGTCCACGTCGGCTGAGGCGAGCTGCATGATCGGGCGCAGCCGCTCGCCGGTAAGCGCGCTGACATCCAGGTCCGGATCGCCGGGCTTGCGCTTGCGCCTTCGCGGGCGGGCGGCGAGCTTTGCCATCTTCAGAAGCTCCAGCGCCTGCCCGAGCTTGTCGGGATCGACGCACGCGCTCGTCTTCCAGCTCGCGAACGTGGCGCTCGGCCAGCGCATCGAGGCGGGCGGCGAGCGTGCGGCGCTTGAGCTGCGCGCTCGCGCGCGGGCGCGGCACCGTGTCGGTCGCGCGCGGCGCGAACGCGTGCCGCCGCCAGCCGAAGTCGCGGGTCCAGCGGCAGATGCTGGCGCGGCCGACGCCGGTGCGCCGCGCGATCTCGCCGTAGGTCAGCGGCGTGTCCTCGATCAGGCGGCGCACCTGCGCGACCTTCGCGTCGGTGTGCGGCCGGCGCGAGCCGCGCGGCCGCGGCGCGAACCCGGTGTCGGGCTCGTCGGGACGGATGCCGATCCGGCCGATGGCGGAGAGGTGCGAGGGGAGGCGCATGCCTAGGAATATAAGCACAACGCCGGTCGCCCGCAAGCGGCCGCCGCCCGGCCTGGGGCGCCCCGCTCAGTTGGTCTGGCTGGCGATCCGCTCCATGGCCGGCTTCCACAATTGCTGCTGTTCGCGGACGAAGGCCTCGGTCTCAGGCGCCGTCATCACGCGCGGATAGGAGCCGCGCGCCGAGAGCCGGCTGACCATGTCGGGCTTGGTGAGAACCTGGCGAAGGTCCGCGCCCACCTTCCGCACGATCGCCTCCGGCGTGCCGTTCGGCGCGACGACCACCTGCCAGCCTGCGGCGACGAAGCCCGGCAGCGTCTCCGCCACCGTCGGGATGTGCGGGGCTTCCTGCAATCGCTGCGCGGAGCCGACCGCGAGGGCTTTCAGCGTGCCGGCCTGATAGATGCCGGCCATGCCGGCGTAGCCCTCGACGATCATCGAAATGCGGCCGGCGACGATGTCGCTCAGGGCTTGTGCCGCGCCGCCGGTGTAGGGGACCATCTGCAGCTTGATGTCGGAGCGGATTTGCAGCAGTTCGCCGGTCAGATGCGTCATGCGTCCGACGCCGGCCACCGAATAGCTGATCTCGCCCGGCCTGGTTTTCGCAAGCGCGATCAACTCCGGCAGCGTGTCGACGCCGAGCGTGGGCGAGACGCCGATCGACATCGGCTGGTCGAAGGTGAATCCGATCGGAATGAAATCGCGCGGCAGCATGAGCGGCAGATTGGGCGCGCGGCCGGGCAACGCGAGAAACGTCGACAGCGCCGGGGCATAGAGCGTGTAGCCGTCGGGCGTAGCTTCAGCGGCCGCGCGCGCCGAGATCGCGCCGCTGGCGCCGGGCTGGTTGACCACCACGGTCTGCTGGCCCCAGAGCTGGGCGAGGCCCTCGGCAACAATCCGCAGCCCCACGTCCGGCGAACTCCCCGCCGCCGAGTCGGAGATGAACCTGACCGGCTTGTTGGGATAGCCTTCGGCCTGCGCGGCCGCGTCGGTCGGCGCTGCAGCGAGAACGAACAGGCCCGCGATCAACGGCCAATGCCAAGCTCTCGTCATATCGGGCTCCTGTCGTTTTTCCGCCGGACGCGGCCGATGCAAGGCCTTGTTCGATTCCCTCGTCGGCGCGGGGGGCAGAGTTGGTGCGCGGGTGCGCGAACCTTAGCCGGTTTCAACGTGACGACAATGGCGGCACTTGCACGCAGACGCCGCAGTGCGATCGCTTCTGTAGCGCGCTGCGGCTGCCGACGCTCGCCTGTTGTTCGCGTCCGTGGTAGGAGAGCATCCATGTCGTTGGCACGCCGCCGCTTGCTGAAGATGGCTGTGTTCGCGGGGGCAGCCTTCGCGCTCGCTCAGAGCTTTTCGGCCGGCGATGGCGCATTCGCGCAACGCAGGCCCGCGGCGCCGGCCACGCAGTCCGGCCGCGCCCCCGCCTGCTTCGACGGATGTTTCAGCCAATGCCAATCGATCGGCAGCAGCCCGGCAACCTGCTCGAGAACCTGCTACGCCCGATGCAGCGGCATCGTGGGAGACAGCGACAACCGGCATTGAGCCAGGTGGCGCGCGCCCCTGCCTGCTCATTTGCGTCCGTAAATGTGCTGGGCGTCGCAATTGTCTTGCGACCTCGCCAATGCGATCTGGACCGGCTCCAATTTTTCAGCGCCGGCGCCTATTTGCTTAAGATCGGATCACGGTTCGTCCGCACGAAAGCGGGGACCGCCTGCCGGCGCTGTTCCTGCTTGGAGTTTTCGGGTTAGAAGGGCGGGAATCGAGCCCATCCTCCCCACTCCTCGGCCCCATGAAAAAAATCGGCTTCCTCTCCTTCGGCCACTGGACGCCTTCGCCGCAGTCGCAGACGCGGTCGGCGTCCGACGCGCTGCTGCAATCGATCGAGCTTGCGGTCGCGGCCGAGGAGCTCGGCGCCGACGGCGCCTACTTCCGGGTGCATCACTTCGCCCGCCAGCTCGGCTCGCCGTTCCCGCTGCTGGCGGCGTGCGGCGCGCACACCAAGCGCATCGAGATCGGCACCGCGGTCATCGACATGCGCTACGAGAACCCGCTGTACATGGCGGAGGACGCCGGCGCGGCCGACCTCATCGCCGGCGGCCGCCTGCAGCTCGGCATCAGCCGCGGCTCGCCCGAGCAGGTGATCGACGGCTGGCGCTACTTCGGCTACGCGCCGCCCGAGGGCATGACCGATGCCGACATGGCGCGGCGCCACACCGAGGTGCTGCTCGAGGTGCTGCGCGGCGAGGGCTTCGCGCAGCCCGAACCCGCGGCCGATGTTCCCGAACCCGCCGGGCCTTCTGCGCGTCGAGCCGCACTCGGCGGGCCTGCGCGAGCGCATCTGGTGGGGCGCCGGCTCGAACGCCACCGCGGTCTGGGCGCGCCAAGCTCGGGATGAACCTGCAGAGCTCGACGCTCAAGGTGGTCGAGAGCGACAAGCCGTTCCACGTCCAGCAGGCCGAGCAGATCCGGGCGTTCCGCGCGGCGTGGAAGGAGGCCGGGCACACGCGCGAGCCGCGGGTGTCGGTCAGCCGCAGCATCTTCGCGCTGGTGGACGACCGCGACCGCGCCTACTTCGGGCGCGGCAACGAGGGCGAGGACCAGATCGGCTTCCTCGGCGACAACACGCGCGCCATCTTCGGGCGGAGCTACGCCGCCGAGCCGGACGTGCTCGTCGAGCAGCTCAAGAAGGACGAGGCCATCGCCGAGGCCGACACGCTGCTGCTGACCGTGCCCAACCAGCTCGGCGTCGACTACAACGCCCACGTCATCGAGGCGATCCTGAAGCACGTCGCGCCCGCGCTCGGCTGGCGCTGACGGCGTGGCGCATCCGATAGGACTGCTCAACATCGGCGCCGCGACGGCGGTCACGCCGCCCTCACGGGCTTGTGCGGAATTTGCCTCCGCAGTCCCCTGGCGGCGGCGGAATTTCGGCTTAGGTTGCCGGGTCCATGAACGATCCGCAAGGCCAGACCCAGGCGCTGTTCGGCGCGCTCCGCAACTCGGCCGATCCGCAGGTGTTCGCCGCGATCGAGACGCTCGTCCGCGACGGCGAGGACCGGCATCTCTGCCGCATCAACGTGCTGGCGTTCGCCGCCGAGCGCGGGCTCGACGAGGAGAAGGTCATCAGCGCCTTCCTGCACGCCTCGCGGCTCGGCCTGTTCGAGCTGAACTGGAACGTGCTGTGCCCCGGCTGCGGCGGCGTGCTCGACTCGCAGCCTGCAGCTCAAGTCGGTGCACAAGGAGGCCTACGACTGCGCGCTGTGCTCGCGGGCCTATGAGCCGACGCTCGACGAGATGGTCGAGGTCGCCTTCACGGTGAGCCCGCGGGTGCGGCGAGATCGCGGCGCACGATCCGCACTCGCTGCCGGTCTGGGAGTACTTCCGCCAGATCTTCTGGGGCTCCGGCATCGACCTGCCGGAGACCGGGCCTGGAGCAGATCCTGGAGGAGATCACCATCGACTCGATCGAGCTCGGCGCCCGGCGAGAAGGCGCAGATGTCGGTGCAGCTGCCGGCCGAGTTCGTCATCGTGTTCGAGCCGGTGACGCACGCCGCGCATTTCATCGACGTCAAGGGCGAGCCGACCAGGGAGCGGCAGAGCCTGTCGCTGATCTACAACAAGGTGCACGCGCCGACGATCACGACCGAGATGCGGCCGGGCCCGCTGCGGCTCGTCGCTCGAGAACCAGAGCGACGTGCGCGCGCTGCCGTCGCTCTGGATCGCCGGCCACACGCTGCACGACCTGCTCGGCAAGCGCCGGCCGTTCCTCACCGCCAAGCGCGCTGCTCACCAACCAGACGTTCCGCGACATCTATCGCACCGACACGCTCGACGTCGACCAGGGGCTGAAGATCACGAGCCTGACGTTCCTGTTCACCGACCTCAAGGGCTCGACCGAGCTCTACGACCGGGTCGGCGACATCGTGGCCTACGATCTGGTGCGCGAGCATTTCCGCGTGCTGAACGAGATCGTCGCGGCGCGAAGGCGGCGCGGTGGTCAAGACCATCGGCGACGCGGTGATGGCGACGTTCCCGACGCCCGACCGCGCGCTCGCCGCGGCGCTGCGCATGCGCGACTCGGTGCGCGCGCTGAAGAAGGACCTGCTGATCAAGATCGGCATCCACGAGGGGCCGTGCCTCGCGGTGACGCTGAACGACCGGCTCGATTATTTCGGCCAGACCGTCAACATCGCGGCCCGCGTGCAGGGTCTCGCCGACGCGCGCGCGATCTTCGCCACCAAGCCGGTGGTCGAGCATCCGCAGGTCGCCAAGCTGATCGCAGCCGAACAAGCTCATGCCGACCGAGCAGCTCGCCGCGCTGCGCGGCGTCGCCGACAAGATGGCGGTGTATCAGATCCCGTAGTTCTCTCCGTCGTCATTCCCGAGCGCTGCTTCTTGTCATTCCGGGGCCGGCCGAAGGCGGAACCGGAATGCAGATGTCGGTTCGGAGGCTGCTTCTGGATTCCGGGTTCGCGCACTTCGTGCGCGCCCGGAATGACGTGAAGTGTGCGATCCGGAACGACGTGGCTGGTCAGAACTTCATCCAGTCGCCCGACTGCTCGAACGCGTGCGGCGCGGTAGATCGTGCTCTCGTCCCAGTGCCGGCCGACCAGCATCATCCCGATCGGCCGGCCGTCCTCCATGCCGCACGGAATGCTGATCGCCGGATGGCCGGTGACGTTGAACGGGCAGGTGTTGCGGGTGCCCTCCCAGCTTCGCCGCGTGATCTCCTGCGGGCTCGCGTCCTTGCCGGGGATCGGCGTCGCCTTCATCACCGTGGTCGGCAGCAGCAGCAGGTCGTGCGATTGCAGCGCCGCGTCGTAGGCCGCGCGCAGCCGCCGGCGCAGGTTCTGCGCCTTGGCGTAGTAGTGCCCGCCGTAGCGGTCGAGCGTGTACTTGGAGAAGATCGTGGCGATCTTCAGCGTGTCGGCGAATTCGTCGGCGTGGTCGCGCCATTTCATCGCGGCCTGCATCACGCTCAGCGGATAGAAGCTCTCGTGGTTGATGCCGAAGCCGTTCATCTCCAGCAGCGTGACGCAGGCGGCGTCGCCGCGGATCGCCGCCCACACCGGAAAGCCGAGCGTCAGATGCTCGGGCACCGACACCTCCTCGACGCTCGCGCCGAGCGACTTGAAGCGCTCGGCCGCGGCGCGCACCTTGGCGTCGACGTCGGGCTCGGAATTGCGGTGGCCGAAGCCCTCCTTCAGCACGCCGATGCGCAGGCCCTTGGCGCCGCCGCCGCAGCGCCTCGGTGTATTTGGCGACCTTGACGCTCTGCTGGCGCGCGTCGAGCCCGTCGGGACCGGCGATCACCTCGAGCAGCAGCGCGTTGTCGGCGACGTTCGCCGTCATCGGGCCGGCGGTGTCGAGGGTCATCTCCAGCGGGCCGATGCCGGTGTAGGGCACGAGCCCGAAGGTCGGCTTCAGCCCGACGATGCCGCAATAGCTCGCCGGAATGCGGATCGAGCCGGCCTGGTCGCCGCCGATCGCCATCGGCACCTCGCCGGCCGCGACCAGCGCGGCGCTGCCCGACGACGAGCCGCCGGTGGTGAAGCCGTGCTTGCGCGGGTTCTGCACCGGGCCGGTCGAGCTGGTGTGGCTGCCGCCGGACACGCAGTAGTATTCGCACACCGCCTTGCCGGCGATCTCGCCGCCGGCGTCGAGGATGCGCGTGACGATGGTGGCGTCGATGTCGGGCACCGAGCCGTCGAGGAAGCCCGCGCCGATCATCATCGGCACGCCGGCGAGGCAGACGTTGTCCTTCAGCGCGACGCGGCGGCCGGCGAGCTTGCCGCGCGGCCGCGCCCTTGATCGCGGTCTTGACGTACCAGGCGCCGAGCGGGTTTTCGGCCGGCGCTCGGCCGCCGTCCGCCGTCGCGCGGATATTTCACCGCGGGCTTCTCGTCCGGCATCGCGTCGAGCGCCGCATAGGCCGCGACCAGCGGCGCGACGATGTCCTGCACGGTGTTGAGGTAGTGCATGCTCGGGTTCATGCCGAGCTGCTCGGCGGCGTGGCGCAGGTCGGCGACGGAAGGCTTTTCGAACTGAGGCATGGCGCTCTCCGGCACGGACTGCAGGCAGGAGCATAGCCGCGCATTCGGCCGCCGTCCCCGCGAACGCGCAGCGGCCGGTCGGCGGAACCCGTTTCGCGCTGCCGAAAAATGCCCCGCGGACATTTCGGCCGCGCGAGAGCGAGCGCTGCAACCTATTCGATCACCTGGTCGGCGCGAGCGAGCAGCGCCGGGGGCAGGGTGAGGGCGAGCGCTCTTGCCGTCTTCAGATTGATCAAGAGCTCAAACTTGGTCGGCTGATAGATCGGGATGTCTCCCGGTTTGGCTCCTTTGAGGATTTGGTGCACGTCGTCGGCCATGCGCCTGAGCAACTCTGCGAGATCGACGGCATAGCCCATCAGCGCACCGGCCTCGACGTAGTCGCGGTATGGACACATCGTCGGCAAGCGCTTCTTCTCAGCAAGCTCTGCAATCAGGCGGCGGTGCGCGTAAAGGTCACCTTCGCCGCTGACCAGCACCGCGTCCGGACGTTGCTGCTCGATCGCGGCGAAGACGCGCTCGATTCCCGAGGAATTCCCAGCTTGCGGGAAGGCAAAAGTCAGCGAAATTCCCAATTGAGCGGCGGCGTCCTGTAAGAATTGCCCGGCAGAACCTTCCCAGCCGCCGCGCATTCCCAGAAATGTGGCTTTGGCTGTCGAAGGGATGGCTTCTTTCAGGATCTGCAGGCGCTTCCCCCAGTTCTCGATCCCGGCATCGAGAGTGATGCCAGTGAGATTGCCACCGGGTCGGCTGAGGCTGGTGACCAGCCTCGCTTGCAGTGGATCCAGCATGAACGCGACAACCGGTATCGTGCTGGTTGCCGCCTTGAAGACGGTCACGACGGGATTGGTTCCGGTGACGATCACATCCGGATTGCGGCTGACGATCTCACGCGCCAGATCGGCATAACGCTCGTGATGACCCTCGGCGGAATAGCGTTCGATGATCAGATTTTCTCCTTCGACGTAACCCAACCGGCGTAGCTCGCCGAAAAACGCGCGCCATGCACTGCCCCCGCCTGTCTCGGTCAGGAGGGTGGTCGGGATGGCCGGATGGAAAATCGCGATCCGTTGCTTTGCCGGCTGCTGGGCGCGCGCGGCGAGCGGCCAGGCAGCAGCGGCGCCGCCGATGAGCATGACGAACGCGCGCCGTTTCATGGGCATCGTCCTCAGGCCGACGGCGACATCCTAACACACGTTCGGCGAGAACTGTGCCCTTGCATTACACAGGAAAATGGATCGACCGCCTTCCAAACGGGTCGGCCGCGTCAATCCCGCGCGGCTTCGTTCTTGTGTCAAAGGCCGGCGAGGGCCTTCTGATAGTAGGAGAGGTCGAAATATTTGCTGGCCGGCGGCGGCGGGTTGCTGCCCCAGGTGCCGAGCATTTCGGCGCGCAGCTTCAAGGTGTTTTCGAATCCCTTCGTGTCCAACCGGGCGTCGACCGCAAAGCCGCCTTGGTCGATCGAGCCGCGCAGAACCTCTTCGACCACGTCCGGCGTCATCTTGAATTGCTCCGACAGAATCTTGATCAGAGCCACGCGATTGGCGGGGTTCAGCACCCAGCGAATGCCTTCGATGTTGGCCTGGATATAACGCGTCAGCACGTCGCCATTGGCTTCGCCCCAGGATCGCAGCACCCAGCCGGCATCCGACTGATAAGGTCCAACCACGGAGACGGCAGTGCCCATGTTCTTCAGCCCGGCTCGTTCGCTCGCTGCGCTCTGCGGCGGGCTCAGTATTCCCGCTACTGCGTTCGGGTCGGTCGTCATGGCGTTGAGGCGGGCATCGGTGCTACCGACCGGATTGACGTTGTAGTCGGCCTTTTTCAGTCCCTTCTCCTGAAGCATCTTGTAGAGCAGAAGCGCGAACGCGGTGTTGGGTGCGTCGACCACCACCGTCTTGCCGCGTATGTCGTCGTAAGACTTGATCTCCGGCCGCACGAACAGGCTGTTGTTGCCATTGTTGCCGCCCATGAACACGAACAGATCGACCTTGGCGGTTTCGACCTGCGCCACCGCGTTATCGATGGCGGCATGGGCGATGTGATAGCGGCCCTCGGCAAGGCCGTTGCGCAGCTCGGTCGAATTCGGTGTGTAGATCAGTTCGACCACGAGCCCACGTTTGGCGTAATAGCCGTTGGCCTGTGCCGCGATCTGCATCAGGTTCGACAGGCCGGCGAATACCATGACCTTGAGCTGGGTCTGCGCCTGCGCCGTGCCGCATGCGGTGGCGGCTGTCAGGGCGGCAGCCGCGATCGATCGACCAATCCTAACCATTGGCATGCTCCCGCTCGGCGCCTTGCGCGCCATCCAGCTATTTCAGCGCCAGAACCACCGGTCCGGACACGGCGTCGGTGACACCGAGCCCGCCGCCCAGGTCTTCCAACGTGTCGCGGAATGAATTGAGCGTCGCGATCATGTTGGGTCGCGCCTTGGCGAGCGCGTCCATGTCGGTCCACTCGGCGATGATGCAATAGGTCCGGTCGCCGGTCTTGATTATGTTGACATGCCGGAGGCCGGGCCAGTTGCCCTCAACGTTCTTGTGGGCATCCAGAAATTCCTGATCGCGTCCGGGCTTGACCCGAAAGCGCACGGCGTTGAAAGCGGTCATCGCAAGCTCCCTGCGGGCAACGGATAGTGCGGTCGGTGCCGGTCAAACGAATGTCGGCTAGCGATTGGTCTCCCAATCCGCCAGCACGCGCCGATCGATGTCCCTGACGTTCTTCACGCCGCACAGTGCCATGGTCACGTCGAGTTCGCGGCCGAGGATTTCGATCGCGCGCGCCACACCGGCCTGCCCGCCGGCGCCGAGCCCGTAGATGTAGGAGCGCCCGACGATGCACGAGCGTGCGCCGAGCGCGAGCGCCCGCACGATGTCGGCGCCGGTCCGCACGCCGCTGTCGAACATCACCTCGATCTCGGAGCCGACCGCGTCCACGACACGAGGCAGCGCCGAGATCGCGGACGGCGCGCCGTCGAGCTGCCGGCCGCCGTGGTTGGACACGCTGATGGCGTCAGCTCCGGTCTTGGCCGCGATCCGGGCGTCCTCGACGTCGAGAATGCCTTTGAGGATCAGCTTGCCCGGCCACAGGCTCTTGATCCACTCGACATCCTTCCAGCTCAGCGTCGGGTCGAACTGGCCGGCCGTCCAGGCGGCGAGCGAATTGATGTTCTCCATGCCTTTCACGTGTCCGGCAAGGTTGCCGAACGTCTTGCGCTTGCTCTTGAGAATCGAAAGCGCCCAGGCCGGCTTGGTCGCGATGTCGATGAGATTTCTGATCTTGATTTCCGGCGGCACGGTCAGGCCGTTGCGCACGTCGCAGTGCCGCTGGCCGAGCACCTGCAGATCGACGGTCAGCATCAGCGCGCCGCACTTGGCGGCCGCCGCGCGCTGGATGAGTTCGCGGACGAAACCGCGGTCGCGCATGACGTAGAGCTGAAACCAGAACGGCTTGTCGACCGCGCCCGCCACGTCTTCGATCGAATTGATCGACATGGTGGAGAGCGTGTAGGGGATGCCTGCGGCCTGCGCCGCCCGGCACGCCAGAATCTCGCCGTCGCCATGCATCATGCCGCCAAGGCCGATCGGGCCGAGCGCCAGCGGCAACGGCACCTTCTCGCCGACGATGGTTGTCGAGGTGTCGCGGTTGTCGACATCGACCAGGATGCGCTGGCGAAGCTTGATTTGCTCGAAATCCGCCCGGTTGGCGCGCAGCGTCTCCTGGTTGTAGGAGCCGGCCTCGGCGTAATCGAAAAACATTTTAGGCACGTTGCGCTTCGCGCGGCGCCGCAAATCTTCGATGCTCGGAAATGACTTCATTAGGCGTCCCTGCTTTTTGTAACCGATAGCATGAAATCGGATGCGAGGTGGGCCAGGGCATGGATGCGCCCGGTCCGCGATCAGGAACAAGCGGCTCGTTCCGGCGTTAGGTTGGTGAGGAGGTGCAAATGCCTATTCCCAATGTCACCGTCATGGAAAACGAGATGAACGAACAGCAGCGCCGCGAGGCCATAGAGGCCGAAAAGCGCCGCCTCGAGCGGGCCCTGGAGGAAGCCTTGAGGGAATCCTTCCCCGCCTCCGACCCGGCCAACGTCACCCAGCCGAAACCTTCCAATCTGGATCTGCGCCCGCGAAAAAGGGCCACCCGACACTGAATTTCGAGCGATCCACTCCGCTGGCCTTTGGTGAAGGAGCCGTCCTGCCGGTAAGGATGGCTCATTTTTTTGGCCGCAAGACCGGAAATATCGCCTATAACAACTAGTCCCGAACCCGAAGTTCGCACCACTGCGCAGCAGGCTCTGTTGCGAGCTTCGGGTTCGAGGGACACAAGAAGGCTTTAAGAGCTTCTAGTGTCGCTTTGATTCGGAAGTTCGCTCCAGGGTAAGCTTGAGAATTCGGGACTTCCGAACCGCGACACTAGAACTGCGCCCGTGGCGGCAAGGTCTATCGGGGGTGTCATGGTCCGTAAGTATTTCGGCACCGATGGTATTCGCGGCCGCGCCAATGGAACCATCACGCCAGAGCTGGCGCTCAAGGTCGGGCAGGCAGCGGGCTTGGTCTTTCAGCGCGGCGAGCACCGGCATCGCGTCCTGATCGGCAAGGACACACGGCTGTCGGGCTACATGATCGAGACTGCGTTGGTCGCGGGCTTCACCTCGGTCGGCATGGACGTGCTGCTGACCGGTCCGATGCCGACGCCCGCGATCGGCATGTTGACGCGCTCCATGCGTGCCGATCTCGGCGTGATGATCTCGGCGTCGCACAATCCCTACGACGACAACGGCATCAAGCTGTTCGGCCCCGACGGCTACAAGCTTTCCGACGAGGTCGAGTTCGAGATCGAGCGGGTGGTCGAGAGCGATCTTTCCCGCAGGCTCGCCAAGTCTCCGGACCTCGGCCGCGCCAAGCGCATCGACGGCGTGCACGATCGCTACATCGAATTCGCCAAGCGCACGCTGCCGCGCAACCAGTCGCTGGAAGGCCTGCGCGTTGTGGTCGACTGCGCCAACGGCGCGGCCTACCAGGTTGCGCCGGATGCGCTTTGGGAGCTTGGCGCCGACGTGGTCGCGATCGGCGTCTCGCCTGACGGCTTCAACATCAACAAGGAATGCGGCTCGACGCATCCGGAGGCGCTGGCGCGCAAGGTGCGCGAGGTGCGCGCCGACGTGGGCATCGGGTTCGACGGCGACGCCGACCGGCTAGTCGTGGTCGACGAGCGCGGGCATGTCATCGACGGCGACCAGCTCATGGCGGTCATCGCCGAGAGTTGGAAGGCAGACGGCAGGCTTGCCAAGTCAGGCGTGGTTGCGACGGTGATGTCGAACCTCGGCTTGGAGCGCTATCTCGGTACGCTCGGTCTTGAATTGGCCCGCACGGCGGTCGGCGACCGCTATGTGCTCGAGCATATGCGCCAGCACGGCTACAACCTCGGCGGCGAGTCCTCCGGCCACATCATCCTGTCGGACCACGCCACCACCGG
Source organism: uncultured Alphaproteobacteria bacterium (assembly GCA_963821555.1). Classification (GTDB taxonomy): domain Bacteria; phylum Pseudomonadota; class Alphaproteobacteria; order Rhizobiales; family Xanthobacteraceae; genus Z2-YC6860. Next base: position 327,202 of record CAWGEM010000003.1, read on the forward strand.
CGACGGCCTTGTGGCCGCGCTGCAGGTGCTGGCGGTGGTGACCAAGCTCGACAAGCCGGTGTCCCAGGTCTGCCATCGCTTTGAGCCGCTGCCGCAGATTCTGCGCAACGTCCGCTACCGCAAGGGCAAGCCGCTGGAAGATGCCAAGGTGCGGCATGCCATCAAGGCTGCCGAAAAGAAGCTCAACGGCCAGGGCCGTCTTGTCGTGCGTGCCTCCGGCACCGAGCCCGTGATCCGCGTGATGGGGGAGGGCGACGACCAGATCCTGGTCGAGGGCGTGGTCGACGGCATCGTTGACGCGCTCACCGAGGTCGCGGCGGCCTGAGCGGCACACCTTCGGCGCCCGTTCCACAGTTTAGAGAACGTATAGAAACGCTGATTTTGCTTTGCCCCCTGCGGGCCACTTGCACTATCGCTGGTCGCGCCCGGGACCAATCCATGATCGTCTGCTCCTGCAACGTTCTGACCGACCACGACGTGCGAGCCGCCGTGCAGGCGCCTTCGCCGCCGCGCTCCACCAGCCAAGTCTACGGCTGCCTTGGCTGCAGCGCACAATGCGGCCGTTGCGCGCGCACCATTCGCCGCATCATGGACGAGGCGCTCGGCACCGCCGCCGCCTGTAACGGCTGCAGCCGCCAGCAAAATACCTGAATTTGGCTGCTCGCCGGGGCGGTTGAGACCGCTCGATTGTGGCATCCGCAACCTTTCCCGTTGTTTTGAATTAGTCTAAATTGCTTCCTTAGGGACGCGTCACTGCTCTGCGGGGACGGTCAGCCTCGGGAGTATCTGATGAAGGGCGACGCCAAGGTCGTTGAATATCTCAACAGGGGTCTGCGGCACGAACTGACCGCGATCAACCAATACTGGCTGCACTATCGGCTGCTGGACAACTGGGGCCTGAAGGCGCTGGCCAAGTACTGGCGCAAGGAATCGATCGAGGAGATGCAGCACGCCGACAAGCTCATCGAGCGCATCATTTTCCTCGACGGCTTCCCCAACTTGCAGGTGCTCGATCCGCTGCACATCGGACAGAACGTCAAGGAGGTGCTCGACTGCGATCTCACGGCGGAGATTTCAGCGCGCACGCTCTACGAGGAGGCCGCAACCCACTGCCACGGCGTGCGCGACTACGTCTCGCGCGACCTGTTCGAGAAGCTCATGCACGACGAGGAAGAGCACATCGATTTCCTGGAGACGCAGATCGATCTTGTCGCCAAGCTCGGCGTCGAGCTTTACTCGCAGCATCATATCGGCGAGCTCGAAGACGACTGATCGCTCTCGCCTATCGTAACCTCATTCGACGCACTGTCATCGCGGCGCCAGGCCGGCGCCGGGAACGATAGCTTTCCGCGAATTTTTCGGCCTAGCCGCTGCGCGCCGACGCAGAAGGGCATCCGCGCATTGCCGCATTCGCGGCGCTGGCCGTGCATTGGTTAACAATCACGGTTAAAAAGTAAGGTTAATCTCCGCTTAAACTTTGGGTGCGATCTTACCTCCGTTGGGTTCACGCGCATGACCGGCGCGCGCGTACACGGCCCGCGGACGAGGGGATCGGTTCATGGTGAGCGTGAAAGTGGCGGCGTTTGCGGGATTTGCAGCGCTGCTCTCGAGCGCGTCCCAGGCCGCCGACATGCCGAGCCTGCTGCCCCCGGTCGAACTTCCGCCGATGGAATTTGCCCGCGGCTGGTACCTGCGCGGCGACATCGGCATGAGCAATCAGCAGGTAAAAAGCCTCTACAACGGGCGCTACGACAGCGCGCTCGCGGTCAGCACTGTGCAGAAGGATTTCGACAGCGCGCCGTTCTTCGGTCTCGGTGTCGGCTATCAGTTCAACAGCTGGCTGCGCGCGGACGTGACCGGCGAGTATCGCGGCAAGGCCAACTTCCACGGCCTGGATGTCGTGCAGACCTCTGGCGTTCCTTCGACGCTGACCGCCGAATATCGCGCGAGCAAGTCCGAGTGGCTGGTGCTCGCCAACATCTATGCCGATCTCGGCACCTGGTATTCGTTCACGCCGTTCGTCGGGGCCGGCGTCGGCGGCTCCTACAACCGCATCAGCAATTTCCTTGAGGTCAATTCGGTAACGTCGGGCGGCGACTACGCCGACACCGGTTCGAAATGGAATTTCGCCTGGGCGCTGCACGCCGGCGTGGCCTACCGAGTGACCCCCGCCCTGTCGTTCGAGTTCGCGTATCGCTACGTCAACCTCGGCGACGCGCTGACCGGCGACGTCATCACCTCCCAGGGCGGCAACGCCCTCTATAGCCCGATGTATTTCAAGACCATCACCTCACACGACTTGAAGTTCGGCATGCGCTGGATGCTCGATCCGCCGATGCCGGTGCAGCCCGTCATGCCGCCGGTCATGGGTCGGAGCTAGCGGGACCTTCGAAAATGGCGGGCTTCCAGATGCTTGCGATGCGATTGCTGATTCTGTGCGTGCTGGCCGTAGGCTTCGTGTCCCGTGCTGCATCAGCCGACTATCCGGTTCTCAGCGAGCCGGTGTTGCGCGGCTCGGACTTCGACGAGCCGCCGCGCGTTAGCTACGAGCCCGGCTGGCCGGTGCTGTTCCGCTGGGAGGGCTTCTATTTCGGCGCGCATGCCGCGCGCACCTGGGCCGGCACCAATTTCGGCAACGGCGTCTCCTCGCTCGTCGCCTACACGCTGCGCAACGATGTCGTGTGGGATCACGTCCGTTCATGGACCACGTTGCCGAAGACCGACACCGCCGCCACCGGCTTCGGCGGCTTCATCGGCTACAACGCGCAGTTCGAAGACGCGGTGGTCGGCGTCGAGTTCAACTACACCCGCACCAACCTGCAATCGTCCGCGACCGACGGCCTGACCCGTTCGTTCCAGGACGACACCGGCGCCCCGGCCACCCACCATTTCTTTTACACCGCGGCGGTTGGGGGCAGCGCGTCGGTGCACATCACCGACATTGCGGCGTTCCGCGCGCGCGGCGCGTGGGCCGCCGGCCGCTTCCTGCCATATGCCTTCGTGGGTCTCGCGGTCGGCCGCGGCGACGTGAGCCGCACCTCCGTCGTCGCCTACCGGCGCACCGACATTCCCGATCCGCCGCCTCCGACCATTCCGCCGACGCCGCCGACCGAACCGATCCCCGACTACTATTTCGGACCGGTGACGCGGTCGCAGGTGTCCACCGGCGCGTTTGCCTACGGCTACACCGCGGGTCTCGGCATCGACGTGTCGCTGCTCCCGAACATTTTCGCGCGCGCCGAATGGGAGTGGATCCAGTTCGCGCCGTTCAAGGACCTGAACGTCAACCTGAACACGGTCCGCGTCGGCCTCGGCGCCAAGTTCTGATCCGCACCCCGTGCCGCCACTTGGCGCTTGACGCCAGGGTCTGCCTTCCTTAAGTCCACCGGCGGGACACCCTTCCCCACCGAGGGGCGCCTATCTGGAAGGATAGACCATGACGAAAGCACCCGGCGTGCGGCCGGCCACCCCGCACTTTTCGTCCGGCCCGTGCGCCAAGCGCCCCGGCTGGAGCCTCCAAGCCCTCACCGACGCAGTTCTCGGACGCTCGCACCGGTCAAAGATCGGCAAGGCGAAGCTCAAGCGCGCCATCGATCTCACCCGCGAACTGCTGCAGGCGCCGGCCGACTATCGCATCGGCATCGTGCCGGCCTCCGACACCGGCGCGGTCGAGATGGCACTGTGGTCGCTGCTCGGTCCGCGACCGGTCGACCGTGCTGGCCTGGGAATCGTTCGGCGAAGGCTGGGTCAGCGATGTCCAAAAGGAGCTCAAGCTCAAGGACGTCGACCGTGCTGAAGGCGCCCTACGGCGAGCTTCCCGATCTTTCCAAGGTCGATTGCAACAGCGACGTCGTGTTCACCTGGAACGGCACGACCTCCGGCGTGCGGGTGCCGAACGCCGACTGGATCGCCGCCGATCGCCAAGGGCTCACGATCTGCGATGCCACCTCGGCCGCGTTCGCGCAGCCGCTCGATTGGCCGAAGCTCGATGTCGTGACCTTCTCCTGGCAGAAGGTGCTGGGCGGCGAGGCCGCGCACGGCATGATCGTGCTGTCGCCGCGCGCGGTGGCACGGCTTGAGAGCCACACGCCGGCCTGGCCGTTGCCGAAGATTTTCCGCCTGACCAAGGGCGGCAAGATCAACGAGGACATTTTCGAAGGCGCGACCATCAACACGCCGTCGATGCTCTGCGTCGAGGACTATCTCGACGCGCTGAACTGGGGCAAATCGATCGGCGGGCTCAAGGCGCTGATGGCGCGCGCCGACGCCAACGCCAAGGCGATCGCCGAATGGGTCGCGCGCACGCCGTGGATCGAGTTCCTGGCCACGAACCCGGCGATCCGCTCCAACACGTCGGTCTGTCTCAAGGTCGTCGATCCCGCGGTGCTCAAGCTTTCCCCGGATGCGCAGGCGAAGTTCGTCAAAGGCATCGCCGGCGCGCTCGAGAAGGAAGGCGTCGCCTACGACATCGACGCCTATCGCGACGCGCCGTCGGGCCTGCGCATCTGGTGCGGCGCGACGGTCGAAGCGGCCGACGTCGAGGCGCTCACGCAGTGGCTCGATTGGGCCTACGCCGAAGCCAAGGACGCGCTGCCGAAGGCGGCGTGACGGCGCAACGTCGGCATTGCCGGACGAGGCGGCCATGTTCGAGCCCGAAAACCAGGTCGAGAGAGATCTTGTGAGCGCATCCGCCGAGCCTTCTGCGCGGCCGGGGTTCATGCGTTCGCTGCTTGAATCCGAGATTTTTGTGGTCCTTGTTCCCGAGAGCGGCACGGTCGTGCCCGGCCCCGACGGCGCGATGCCGGCAGGCGCCAAGCTGAACTTTCGGGCCGCGCGACGCGGCGACGAGGACATCGTCCCGTTCTTCAGCGCGCCATCGCGAGCCCGTGCCTGGTACAAGGGCGATCATGTCATCGCGGCGCGCAAGGCGCGCGACCTCTTCGGCCGGTTTCCCGGCATGCCCTTTGTGCTCAATCCCGGCTCGGACTACGGCAAGGAATTCACGCCGGGCGAGATCAAGGAGATGCTTGCGGGGCGTTTCGGCGGTACCTCCGAGACCGAGACGATCCAGCAGCCGGAACCGGTGCTGCTCGCGCATCCCAAGGACCCGCCGGGCGTGCTCATTGCGGCGCTGGCGAAAGAGCTTCGTGCGCTCAAGAGCGTTCGAGGCGCCTGGCTCATGCTCGCGACGCGCGCCGGCAAGATCGACCAGAGCTGGATGCTGGGCGTCGATCAGACCGGCGACTGGAACGAGGTGCGCGCCGCGATCGGGCGCGCGGTGATGGGCAACGTGCTGCAGGGCCGCATGCTCGACGCCATGCCGCTCGACGACAGCGAGCTTGCGTCGACGCTGCGCACGGGAATTCCCATCCTTGCGCGCAAGCGGGGCTTGCTGGGCTGGTTCAGATGACGGGAGCACGGTTGTGCCGCTGATCGCCAGCGCCACGGCGCTGACCCCCTTCGGTTCGCTCATCGCCATGGTCGAGGCCAAGGGCAATGTTTCGATGCGCGTCGTGGCAAAGGAGCCGGAACGGCTCTCGCTGCCGGAGGGCGTCGCAGTCGACGGCTGCCGGCTTTTTGCGATGACGATCGAGGCGCGTTCGCGCGCTTCCGTCGCGCCGTCGGTTCGGTTCCGCGATCGTCCGGTGGGGTTGCGGTTCGGTCCAGCCAGCCGCCAGCACCTGGTGGCGGCCGAGTTTGCCGACAAGCGCGGCGTGTTGGTGCTGGCGACGCACGACGGCCCGTGGCTGTCGTCGCACGCCGCGCGTCACGGGCTCCTGCCGGAGCGCTTTGCCGCGCTCAGGGAGGAGGAGCTGGCGGCCCTCGTTCAGTGCCGCGAGGACGGGCTCTCGGTTGCGATATCCCAACTGGAGCGAAACGAGAGCGTCCGCCTTTACTTCAGCGCCGCTGGGCGATGACCGGCCGCTCCGGAGAGCCTTCAACCAACGCATGGTTTGCCGCCGAAGCGGCATTGCCGTGGAATTTTCCCGAACACGTGACCTGACAGGATGAACACCATGGCTCCCCACGTTCTCATCTCCGACGCTCTTTCGCCCGCCGCCGTCCAGATCTTCAAGGATCGCGGCGTCGAGGTCGACTTCCAGCCCAACCTCGGCAAGGACAAGGACAAGCTCGCCGAGATCATCGGCGGCTTCGACGGTCTGGCGATCCGCTCCGCCACCAAGGTGTCGCCGAAGATTCTCGAACAGGCCAAGAAGCCTGAAGGTGATCGGCCGCGCCGGCATCGGCGTCGACAACGTCGACATCCCGGCGGCGACCGCCAAGGGCGTGATCGTGATGAACACGCCGTTCGGCAACTCGATCACCACCGCCGAGCATGCGATCTCGCTGATGCTGGCGCTGGCGCGGCAAATTCCCGAGGCCGACGCCTCGACCCGCGCCGGCAAGTGGGAGAAGAACAAGTTCATGGGCGTCGAGATCTTCGGCAAGACGCTCGGCGTCATCGGCTGCGGCAACATCGGCTCGATCGTCGCCGACCGCGCCGTCGGCCTGAAGATGAAGGTGATCGCCTACGATCCGTTCCTGTCGCCGGAGCGCGCGATGGACGCTCGGCGTCGAGAAGGTCGAGCTCGACGAGCTGTTCAGGCGCGCCGACTTCATCACGCTGCACACGCCGCTCACCGAGAAGACCAAGAACATCATCGACGCCGCGGCGCTGAAGAAGATGAAGAAGGGCGTGCGCATCGTCAATTGCGCGCGCGGCGGCCTGGTCGACGAGGCGGCGCTCGTCGAGGCGCTCGAAGAGCCGGCCAGGTCGCGGGCGCCGCCTTCGACGTGTTCGTCGAGGAGCCGGCGACGCAACAATCCGCTGTTCACGCTGCCGAACGTGGTGTGCACGCCGCATCTCGGCGCCGCCACCACCGAGGCGCAGGAGAACGTCGCGCTGCAGATCGCCGAGCAGATGTCGGACTATCTGCTGCGCGGCGCGATCTCCAACGCCGTCAACTTCCCCTCGATCACCGCCGAGGAGGCGCCGCGGCTGCAAGCCGTTCGTCGCGCTCGCCGAGAAGCTCGGCTCGTTCGCCGGCCAGCTCACCGAGACCGGCATCGAGCAAGGTGCAGCTCTCCTACGAGGGCGCGGTGGCGCAGATGAACACCAAGGCGCTCACCTCGGCGGCGGTCGCCGGCCTGCTGCGGCCGATGCTGCAGGACGTCAACGTGGTGTCGGCGCCGATCGTCGCCAAGGAGCGCGGCATCGTGATCGAGGAGGTGACGCGCGAGGCCGCCGGCGACTACGACAGCCTGATCACGGTGACGGTGACGACCGAGCAGGCAGACGCGCTGGGTCTCCGGCACCGTGTTCGCCGACGGCCGGCCGCGCATCGTCAACATCAAGGGCATCCGCATGGACGCCGAGTTCGGGCCCTCGATGATCTACATCACCAACCTCGACAAGCCGGGCTTCATCGGCCGCTTCTCCTCGACGCTCGGCGACGCCGGCATCAACATCGCGACCTTCCACGTCGGCCGCGAGGCGCCCGGCGGCAACGCCATCGCGCTGATCGAGATCGACGGCGAACTGCCGCCCGAGGTGCTGGCCAAGGTGCGCGCGCTGCCGCAGGTGCAGCAGGCGCAGGCCGCTGAAGTTTTGATGGCTCGCGGCTACGGGTTGATGCAGACGGCGTAGAGCCTGACGCGGGCGTCGCCGGCCTTGCGGTCGGCGCGGTTCGTCAGCGCGACGGTCCAGCTTGATGGCGAATTCGGGGAAGCTTTCCTGCAGCTCGATCGCCGCATTCCTTCCTCGCACCAGCCGCGCGCCGCCGGCAATCGCGTGCGCCGACGCGCTGCGGCACTTGACCGCCTGCCGCACCGTTCCGGCGTCGGGTTTCAGCGCGACCTCGGCATCGACGAAGTCGACGCTGCGGTAGTCCTGGATGCTCAGGCCCTTCGCCGGCGCCGAGGCAGATCGCGTAGGAGCGCACTTCGGCCGCAGCCTGCGGCGTGCCACCGGCGCTTGCCCTCACGTTCCAGCCCGCGGCATCGGGAAAGCTCAGCTCGATATGCGCGCCCGACCCTTGCGATTGCGGATCGAGCCCGAAGCCGCCGGAGATCGACCGAGCGTGCCTGACGGGCAGACCGCGCGGTCGGTCGGCTCGCTGCCGCCGCCGGCGAAATGCTGAACGGCATGCGCCTGCTGCAGTCAGCCGCGGATATTGCGCGATCTGGACCGAACTGACGCGCGCCAACGGCAGCAGGCATACCGCGAAAGCCGCGCACCTGCAAGCGGTTGCGCGCTGTCGGGCTTCTGGCGGTTGACGAGGCGGATGACCCAGGATTCGCCGTCCGGGTAGCTCTCCTGGATGCGCAGCGCGGCGTTGCCTTTCTGGATTGCCACGCCGCCCGCGATCGGCCGTCCTTTCGGGCAGGTCGCCGACGCCATGCGGACGACATCGGCGGCGTCGCTCCAGTAGAACACCGGGCTGATGATCGAGACATGCGGCAGTTGCGATGAGCGCGATCGGCGGCACCGCCTGGGCGTCGCGCGGGACCGGCGATCGCCGGCGAGCGCCAGCGATGTGCGATCAGCAGCGAGGCCGGCGGTGTCATCGCGTCCTCTCTCGGCCGGCCACGCGGCATCTCGCCGCCCGAACCTGTCGCGCAAATGCTGCGTTCGCAAGAGGCTTAGCCGCGCATCCGGCCATGCCCGACGGCCGCGACAGCGCTGCAGGGATAGCCCCTTGATGCTGCCGCAATGCCTTGAAATCACGTCAAAAATGCTGACTGTGTCAGGGGACCGGCGGGGGGCCGGCCGCCTTGTCTGACGCGGCGTCATCCTTTATCCGAGATTGAGCCCCATCGGGTGGTCCGGCGGCTGCGCGGCGGCGGGCCCTGGGGGAAGGACTCTGCATGGCGAATGTGGTGGTCGTCGGCTCGCAATGGGGCGACGAAGGCAAGGGCAAGATCGTCGACTGGCTGTCCGAGCAGGCCGACATCGTCGTTCGCTTCCAAGGCGGCCACAACGCCGGCCACACGCTCGTCATCGACGGCATGACCTACAAGCTTTCGCTGTTGCCGTCCGGCGTGGTGCGGCCGAACAAGCTGTCGGTGATCGGCAACGGCGTCGTGCTCGACCCGCACGCGCTGATCGAGGAGATCGACCGGCTGCGGGAGCAGGGCGTCACCGTCACACCGCGACAATCTGCGCATCGCCGAGAACGTCACGCTGATTCTGTCGCTGCACCGGGAACTCGACGCAGCTGCGCGAACGCGCCTCCGGCAAGTCCGCCATCGGCACCACCGGGCGCGGCATCGGCCCGGCCTACGAGGACAAGGTCGGCCGCCGCGCGATCCGGCTGATGGATCTCGCCGACCTGCCGATGCTCAACGGCAAGATCGACCGGCTGCTCGCCGCACCACAATGCGCTGCGGCGCGGCCTCGGCATGGACGAGGTCGCGCCCAAGGCGCTGTACGACGAGCTCGCTGCGGTCGCGCCGAAGGTGCTGCCCTACATGGATTCGGTCTGGTCGCTGCTGGACGACAAGCGCCGCGAGGGCCGCCGCATCCTGTTCGAAGGCGCGCAGGGCGCGCTGCTCGACATCGACCACGGCACCTATCCCTACGTCACCTCGTCCAACACCGTGGCGGCGCAGGCGGCGACCGGCTCGGGCCTCGGGCCGGGCGCGATCGGCTATGTGCTCGGCATCTGCAAGGCCTACACCACCCGCGTCGGCGCCGGCCCGTTCCCGACCGAGCTGCCGGAGGGCGACCCGATCGGCGAACTGATCGGCCAGCGCGGCCGCGAGTTCGGCACCGTCACCGGCCGGCGCCGCCGCTGCGGCTGGTTCGACGCCGTGCTGGTGCGCCAGACCGTGCGCACCAGCGGCATCGACGGGATCGCGCTGACCAAGCTCGACATCCTGGACGGCTTCGACGAGATCAAGGTCTGCGTCGGCTACCGACTCGACGGCCGCGAAATCGACTATCTTCCGGCGAGCGAGCATGCCCAGGCCCGAGTCGAGCCGATCTATGAGACCGCTGAGGGCTGGCACGAGGGAACAGCGCGGGCGCGTTCCTGGGCCCAGCTGCCGGCCCAGGCGATCAAATACGTGCGCCGGATCGAGGAACTGATCGGCTGTCCGGTGGCTTTGCTGTCGACGAGCCCGGAGCGGGAGGACACAATCCTGATGCGCAACCCGTTCGAGACCTAAGCTGAACGACAGTTCGATGGCCGACTACCACCCGCTCATCGCGCGCGCCGTCGCCGGACTCGAGAAGAACACCGGCGAGACAGCGCCGTGCGCTCTACGAGCGCGCGCGCACCGCGCTGGTGGCGCAGTTGCGCGGCGTGGTGCCGGCGCTCGACGAATCCGAGATCACGCGCGAGCGGCTGGCGCTGGAGGAGGCGATCCGCAGGGTCGAGGCGGAATCGGCGCGCCAGGCCCGCGATTCGACCCGCACGTCCACGCCGAAGCCGCCGCCGCCGCCCGCCACCACCGCCGCGACGCGAGGAACCGCCGCCACGCCCCGCGCCGCCACCCTCGCGGCCGCCGCGCGCCTCCGATTGCAAGTTCCCCGCCGCCCTTCGTCGAGGGACGGCCGGTGCCGGCACCGCCACCACCACGCCCGCCCGCGCCGCCGTCGCCGCCGCGCGAAAACCTGCTCGGCCCAGGGCCCGCGCGTGCACCGGCCCGCCCGGAACCCGCGCCGCCGCGCGATCGGCCGTCGCTTTCCGACGAGGCGATGAAGGGCTTCCGTGCGACGCCTGAGCGGCCGTCGCCCCCGCCCGCCGAGGTCAGACATCAGGAACGGCCGAGCCCGCCCGAGCGCCCGAGCTATGCCCAGCGCCCCAGCATCACGCCGCCGCGTGCGCCCAGCCTGCCGCCGGCGCCCGTCGCTTCCGCTCGCCGCAGTTCGACGAGTTCGAGCAGATCGAGCCGCGCATGCAGCCGGAGGATCTGTGGACCTCGCCCTACGACAGCGACCGGTCCGGTGTCGAGCTTCGGCTTCGACGACCAGGCGCACGTATCCGGCAGGTCCGCGGACAGCGCGCCATGGCGCAGCGGAAGAGGAATACGACCGGCCGAGGCGGCGCGTCGCGGCCGCTGCGCTGCTAGGCGCGCATCCTCCGGCTCGCGGGCATCGGCCTGCTGATCGCGCTGATCGGCGCGCTCGCGTTCTGGCAGCGCGACACCATCGGCGACATCGCCGGCGGCATCGTCGGCGCTGGTGCGCGGGCCAGCGACGCCGGCACAGCGCGAGACCGCCACCACGCCGGCGCGGCCGAAGATCTCCGATCGGCTCGGCCAGCCGGCAGCGCCGCAGCCGGGCGGGCCGCCGGTGGCCCAGCGCGTGGTGCTGTACGAGGAGGATCCGGACGATCCGCAGGGCAAGCGCTTTGTCGGCACCGTGCTGTGGCGCACCGAGATGATGTCGCCGGCGCCCGGCCGCGCGCCGGAACTGGCGGTGCGCGCCGACATCTCGATGCCCGGAGCGCAACATGACCATGACATGGTCGCTTCGCCGCAACACCGATCAGTCGCTGCCGGCCAGCCACACGATCGAGATCATGTTCAACCTGCCGCCGAACTCGCCGTCGGGCGGCGTGCAGAACGTGCCGGGCGTCCTGATGAAGCAGGCCGAGCAGACCCGCGGCGTGCCGCTCGCCGGCCTCGCGGTCAAGGTGACGCCGGGCTTCTTCCTGCTCGGCCTGTCCGCCGTCGAGACCGACATGCAGCGCAATCTTCAGCTGCTTGAAGGAACGCTCGTGGTTCGACATCCCGATCGTCTACAACAACAACCGTCGCGCCATCCTCGCGATGGAAAAGGGTACGCCGGGCGAGCGCGCCTTCGCCGAGGCGTTCGCGGCCTGGAAGCAGTAGCGCTGCGTCAGCGTTCGAGCGAGGCGATCTGGCGGTTGGCGAAGGTCAGGCGCTCGGACTGCAGGCGGATGACGTAGATCGCGAGCGCAAGCGCCTGCTTGGGACGTGCTGTGCATGAATTGATCGAATGCGTTGCGGCTGAGCGCCCAGGCGATGGCTTCCGGCGCCGCAAGCAGGCTCGCGGAACGCGGCGCTTCGAGGAAGAATCCGACCTCGCCGACCAGCGTGTGGGCGCCGAACACGCGCACCCGCAGGGCGACAGGTCCTGCGCGCTCCAGGATGACGCTGATCGGGCCGCGCTCGATGAAGATCAGGCTGTCGGTCGGATCGCCCTGCCTGCAGAGGTAGGAGTCGGCGCTGCGCGGCGCCGGCGTCAGCCGGTCGAACAGCTCCTGCGCGCATTCGCGCGAACCGATCACGTCCGCCAGCCAATCGACCATGGTTCGCCGCTCGCCGCGGATGCGTCGTGGCTGGTCAGGCAGCGCTTCTTCGGCCTCTTCCAGCGCGCTTGTCGAGGTGGTCGTGGCGGCCGCACCTCGTCGTCGAGACCGGAGCTGGCGCTCAGGATGCGCGCCGCGGCCGGCGACATCGCGGCCATCACCTGCCGGGTGCCGCTCTTGCGCAGCAGCTCGCGAATCTTCGCAAACGAGGCGCCGGCCGAGGAATCGATGCCGGTGACGCCGGAGAAATCGAAGATGATCTCTGGGGCGGCGTTCGCCAACCAGCGCCGTCACCCGTTCGAGCAGCGAATAGGCCGAGCCGAAGAACAGGTAGCCGGACAGCCCGAGCACCTGCACCTGGCCGCCGTGTTCCAGCAGAAAGGCGCTTTCGTCGCGCGCGCGGACCAGCGATGAGGAGCGCTCGTCGAGGCCGAACTGGTGGCGGATGACGCGGATGCGGCTGACGTCGACGGCAAAGATCACGCAGCCGGCCAGCATGCCGAACAGCAAGCGCCTGCAGAAATCCGAACTTGGACGTGATCAGCACGATGGCGACGACCACGAGCCAGTCGCGCAGCGGCAGGCCGCGACGGCTGAGCAGGCCCCAGTCCCAGACCAGCCGGGCGCCGAGCTGCAGCAGCAGGCCGCCGAGCACGAAGCGCGGCACGTAGGACACGACTTCGCCGCCGCCGATCAGCACGGCGAGCGCGACCAGCCCGACCACCACGCCGGACAGCCGGGTCGCGCCGCCGGCGGCGATGTTCACCAGCGTGCGGCTCACCGAAACGTGCCCGACGAAACCGCCGACGGCGGCCGAGGCGATGTTGGCCAGGCCCTGCATGCGCAGTTCGCGGTCGAGATCGGCATCGACGCCGGTCGCGAGCTCGATGCTGGTCGAATTGAGCAGGATGGACAGAATCGCCGAGCACCGCGACCGCCGCGCAGGTCGCCCGCGACCGGCGCGAGCGCGGTCCAGTCGGCCATCGGAAGCCTCGCCGGTGACCATCGGAAAGCGACGTGCGCCGCCGGGAACCGAGAACATCAGGCCGGAAGGCGATGACCACGCTCAGCCGGCAGCATCGAGCGCCGTTCAGCACCACGTCGGCGACGATGGTCGCCGCCACCAGCGCCAGCGGCAGCACCAGCGCGTGCTTGATGCGGGCGGTCAGCGACCACAAAGCGGCCGCCCAAGCACCGTGATGCCCAGGAGCAGCGCGCTTTGCGCGCTCCGCGAGCGACGGGCAGCGTGGCCCAGGTCAGCGGCACGCCGGTGGTCATGCGGACGGCGCCGGCCAGCATCAGACCAGCCGGTCGCGGCGAGGAAACCCGCAACCACCGGATAGGGGATATAACGGACCAGCTTGCCGAGCCGCTGCCAGCCGAGCAGGAACAGCGAACGCCGGTGATCAGCGTGGCGCCCGAAAGGCCGGCCATCGCAAGCGCCAAGGGCCTGCTCGGGCGGCTGGGCGACCAGCGTCGGCGCGAGGATCAGCCATCATCGCGGCGAGCAGCGCGGAGGTGTTGCTGTCGGGGCCCGCTACCGCGGAGCGGAAGCTGCTGGTCAAGCGCCACGATCGGCGCGGTCACGGCTGCGGTAATGAGCGCCGCCGCCACGCCGTAGGCGAGGAAGGGCTCCAGCGGCCCGGCGAAGATCAAGGCGCCATACGAGAACGCATAGGCGAGCGACAGCAGCGAGGTGACAAGACCGCCGCCGACACTGCGCGCCGCCTGAATCATGCCGTTGCCCTCTGCTCCGCGCGCGGACCTTAGCAGGCCGACCATGGCGGCGGTACGATCACGCGCTGGCCCGCAGACAGTTTGTCGCCGGGGAACGGCGGGTGTGGCGTATCTCACATGCACTTGGGGGATGTGGCATACTAAGCTTGCAACGGTGCCGGAGAGGGTTTCACCTGCTGGCGATGAGGCAACGGATGCTGAAGTCGCACGAGACGCTGGACAAGGTCGGGCTGTTGCGCTCGCTCGAGCCGAAGGACCTCGCCGTGCTGGAGCGCCGCTGTCATTTGGCGACACGCTCAGGCCAAGCAATGGCTGCTGGAGCAGGACGATGTCGGCACCGACATCTATTTCCTGACCAGCGGCGTCGTGCGCGTGCTGATCACGCCGGCGCCCGATCGCGAGATCATCCTGGCCGACATCAACGCCGGCGGCTATTTCGGCGAGATGGCCGCGATCGACGGCCAGCCGCGCTCCGCCGGGCATCCTCGCGATCACGGACGCGACCATCGCCTGCATGTCGTCGAGCGTGTTCCGCGAGATTCTCTACCGGCATCCCGACGTCAGCGAGCAGCTGCTCAAGCAGCTCGTGGCCCGCATTCGGGCGCTGGATCAGCGGGTCAATGAATTCAGCTCAATGCATGTCAAGCATCGCATCTACGCCGAGCTGTTGCGGCGTTCGCGGCCCGATCCGGCCGACCAGCGGCAGGCGGTGGTCTCGCCGCCGCCGGTGCATTCGGATATTGCAGCGCGTGTCAGCTACGCGGCGGGAGATGGTGGCGCGCGAGCTGAAGGCACTCGAGCGAGCAGGCTTGTTGACCAAGCGCCGCGGTGCGTTCGTGATCACCAATGTGCCGCAGCTGATGCAGAAGCTCCACAGCGAGTAGGGCTGTTCTTGCCGTTCAATGGCCGACCTGGCGTCGGCAGTCGCTGCTCTGCAATTCGCGAGCGCGACGAGACTTTCCCAAATTCAGTTCAGCACCAGCGATGCCATCGCCTGCAGCTTGGTCGCGCCAGCGTTGATCAGCGACAGTCCGATGATCGCACCGTAGAACACCAGCCACAGCGACGCGACACCGGTCTCCGGCTGCCGCGAAGTATTGCGTTCGCGTTGGGCGCGCGGCTGATCGCTGTGCTGCTCGGGGACATAGGCAGCGCCGACAACGGTGAAATACTTGGTCGGGTTGCTCTCGGAGTGTGACATGGCCAACTCCCTTGATCCATCGTTGCATACAAATATGAGTGCAGCGCACCAAGTTTTGAAGTGCGAAACGTCACAGGCCTGAAATTTGATTTAATAATCAGTATGTTGTGGGCGTATGGAATTTGAACCGCAACGCACCGAAGCGCGACACAGTGCGGCTGCAGTGCCCAAAAGCAAACGCCGCCTTGCGGCGGCGCTTGGCAATTGACTGTTCGAGTGACGCGATCAGTGCGCCGCCATCGCGGCCGACGCGGCCGGCGGCGTCTCCATCGCCGCGACGCGGTTCTTCACCGCCTTCTGCACCTTCTCGAAGGCGCGCACCTCGATCTGGCGCACGCGCTCGCGCGAGACGCCGAACTCGTCGGCCAGCTCCTCGAGCGTGATCGGGTCGTCGGCCAGCCGGCGCGCCTCGAAGATGCGCCGCTCGCGCTCGTTGAGCACGCCGAGCGCCTGCGACAGCGCCTTGCGGCGGTTGTCGAGCTCCTCGCTGCTCGGCCAGCACGGTTTCCTGGCTGTCGCTGTCGTCGGCCAGCCAGTCCTGCCATTCGCCCGAATCGCCGTCCTCGCGGATCGGCGCGTTGAGCGAGGCGTCGCCGCCGAGCCGGCGGTTCATGTCGACCACGTCCTGCTCGGTGACGCCGAGCCGCTTGGCGATGATCTGCACCTGGTCGGGGCGCAGGTCGCCCTCGTTCAGCGCCGAGATCTTGCTCTTGGCCTTGCGCAGGTTGAAGAACAGCTTCTTCTGGTTGGCGGTGGTGCCCATCTTCACCAGCGACCACGAGCGCAGGATGTATTCCTGGATCGAGGCCTTGATCCACCACATGGCGTAGGTGGCGAGGCGGAAGCCCTTCTCGGGCTCGAACCGCTTGACCGCCTGCATCAGGCCGACGTTGCCCTCCGAGATCACCTCGGAGATCGGCAGGCCGTAGCCGCGATAGCCCATGGCGATCTTGGCGACCAGGCGCAGATGGCTGGTGACGAGCTTGTGCGCCGCCTCGCGGTCGCCGTGCTCGCGCCAGCGCTTGGCCAGCATGTATTCTTCCTGCGGTTCCAGCATCGGGAACCGCCGGATTTCTTCGAGATATCGGGTAAGACCGCCTTCGGCGGTGACGATCGGCAAAGCCGCTGTGCGGGCCATAGAGCGCCCTCCAATTGTTTGCCCCCGGTCTCCCGGCGGGCGATCTGCGCCGCCGCTCCCCGAGCCGACGGCACATCATGTTGCGACCGCGAACCCCGATCGCAGGTGCAGCATACCGGATCACATGGGGCGAAAGGAAGAGATCGCCCTTCAATCCGTCGTGACCCCGAGTTGATCCAGCGCCACCCGAGCCAACGTCCCTGAATTTGCTCAGGGCTTTTCGGTGCTCGCGGCGGAGACTCAGGCGGCGCCAGGCTGTGGCGTAAACGCGCAAGATCGGCCGGCAGTTCCGAGCGGAACTCCAGCCTTTCCCCCGAGATCGGATGTTCGACCGCCAATAGATAGGCATGCAGGGCCTGTCTGCCAAGGGCCGCCAGCGCCGCCTGGGCGTCCGGGGCGAGCCGGCTGGCCTTGGTCCGGAAGCCCGGAGCCGTAGACCGCGTCGCCCAGCAGCGGGTGGCCGATATGGGCGAGATGGACCCGGATCTGGTGGGTGCGGCCGGTCTCCAGCCGGCAGGCGACCAGGCCGCGACCGGCTTGCCGTCGCGTGCCGGGGTAGCGCTCCAGCACCTGCCAATGGGTGACCGCCGGCCGGCCGCCGGCGCGCACCGCCATCCTGTCGCGGCTGCGCGGGTGGCGGTCGATCGGGGCGTCGATCGTGCCCTTGGGCCGCTCCGGCGCGCCCCAGACGAAGGCCAGATAGCCGCGCTCGCAGCGGCCCGGTGCGGCCATGATCGGCGAACTGCGCGGCCAGCGCCTGGTGGGCGCGGTCGGTCTTGGCCACCACCATGCAGGCCGGTGGTGTCCTTGTCGAGCCGGTGCACGATGCCCGGCCGCTTGACGCCGCCGATGCCGGACAGGCTGTCGCCGCAATGGGCGATCAGCGCGTTGACCAGCGTGCCGGCGGCGTGGCCGGCGGCCGGATGCACCACCAGGCCGGCCGGCTTGTCGATGACGATGATCGTCGTCGTCCTCGTAGACGATGTTGAGCGGGATCGTTTCGGCCTCGGGCTCGGCCGGCTCCGGCGGCGGCACCTCGACCGCGATGATGTCGCCGGCGTTGACGCGATGGCCGGGATCGCGGATCGTGCGGGCCCCGATCGCGACCGCGCCGTCGAGGATCAGCGCCTTGAGCCGCGTGCGCGACAGTTCGGTGCCGGCGGCGAGCACGCGGTCGAGCCGCTCGCCGGCCTGCTCGCCGGCGACGTTGATCGTTGTCCTGGTCGGATGCGGCATTGTTGTCCTGGACGCCGATGAGCAATCCCGAGCCGGACGACGACAAGCCCCTCGACCCCGAGCAGCAGAAGATCGTCGCCAAGGTGCGCTGGCTGATGCTGATCTCCGGCTTCGCCACCGTGCTCGGCATCGCCGTCGTCATCGGCGTCATCGGCTATCGCGTTTTCCGCAGCGGGGGAAGTGGGCCGCCGGTCGAGGCGATCGCGCTGCTGCCCAAGGGCGCGAAGATCGTCGCGACCGCCGTGACCGAGGATCGCATCGTGGTGACCGTCGAGGTCGGCGGCACGCATCGAGATCCGCACCTTCGACCTGAAGACGCTGCGCCCGGCCGGCCACCTGCGGTTTGCGACCGAGCCGTGAGCAGGCGGCGGCGATGCCGCTTGCCTGCGCCGCGGGATCGCGTCTATTTCAAAGCTCTCGCCGCCTGCTCCCTTCGTCTAGCGGCCCAGGACGTCGCCCTCTCACGGCGAAAACAGGGGTTCGAGTCCCCTAGGGAGCGCCAACCAAATCAAGGGCTTGATCGCATCTCTAGCGACCTCCCTCACGAAATCCTCATTTTTGCCTTATAGACGGTGGTTTTTGGGCGGCGTGCACGCCGTTGCTAAGGGCCGACGGCGGGTGCGCTGCGGACGGACTTGAGGACCGGATGGGACGGGACACTAGACCAACAGTCCATCTAGACCGAGCGCGCGCCAACTGGACAATGGGCTCTCTCGATTTGCGAAAGGCACGGGAATGAAACGCATTTGGCTTCTGTTGGGACTTCTTGTCGCGATCCCGAACGGCGCGGCGCTCGCGCAAGCCGGTCGGGACGCTCTGGTCCGCGAAATGGACGTGTCCGCCCTGGCCGACCAGCCGGGCTACGTCCCCAATCCAGGCGAAGAGCAACTCAGCGTCGCGTTCCAGCGACAGGCTGTCTTCTTCCGCACGAATGAAGCGCCGGGCACGATCGTCGTGCACTCGTCGACGCGGTATCTTTATCTCGTCCAGGGCAACAACCGGGCGATTCGATACGGCATCGGCGTTGGGCGCGATGGCTTCCGCTGGGCCGGCATTCACCGCATCTCGCGCAAGGGCGAGTGGCCCGATTGGACGCCGCCGCCCGAGATGATCGAGCGGCAGCCTTATCTGCCGCGCTTCATGGCCGGCGGCCCGGGCAATCCGATGGGCGCGCGTGCGCTCTACATAGGCGCCACGGTCTATCGTTTGCACGGGACGAATCAGCCGCAGACCATCGGCCATGCCGTTTCATCGGGCTGCTTCCGATTGGTGAACCCGGACATTATCGACCTGTACAGTCGCGTGCCGATCGGCACCAAGGTCGTCGTGATGCATGCGCCTACGCTCTAAGGCATCATCATCCGCAGGCGCGTAACGGGGAGAATCGGACCCATGCTTAAGGCTTTGACCGTCGCAGTCGCGGCGCTGGCTTGGATTGCGACCGCGGCTTCGGCACAGACGCTCAAGTCTGTGCAGGACCGCGGTCATGTGCTGTGCGGCGTCAGCGATGGGCTGCTTGGCTTTTCCGCTCCTGACGACAAAGGCCAATGGAGCGGACTGGACGTGGACTTCTGCCGGGCGCTCGCGGCGGCCATCTTCAACGATCCGAGCAAGGTCCAGTTCGTGCCGCTCGCCTCCGCCGAGCGATTTTCCGCGGTGGCGGGAAAGCGTGTCGATGTGCTGGCGCGCAACACGACCTGGACGTTGGAGCGCGACAGCGGCCTCGGCGTGATCTTCACGGCCGTCAACTATTACGACGGCCAGGGTTTCATGGTCCGCAAGTCGCTCAACATCGATACCGCGCTTGAGCTCGCCAACAAGTCGGTTTGCACCCTGTCGGGCACGACCACCGAGCTGAATCTTGCCGATTATTTCCGGAACAATCTGCTGAACTACACCGCCGTCAAGCTTCCGACCATCGACGAGGCCCTGAGGGCCTATGCCAGCGGGCGTTGCGAAGCGCTCACATCGGACGTGTCGCAGCTCCATTCGCAGCGGATCAAGCTCGCCAGCCCGCTCGAACACGTCATTCTGCCGGAAATCATCTCCAAGGAGCCGCTTGGACCGGTGGTGCGTCAGGACGACATCAAGTGGATGAACATCGTCAAGTGGACGCAGTTCGCCATGGTCAACGCCGAGGAGCTCGGCGTCGGCAAGGCGACGCTCAACGAGGCGATGAAGTCCGAGAAGCCGGAGATCCGGCGCCTGCTCGGCATTGAAGGAACCCTTGGCGAAAACCTCGGCCTCAGCAAGGACTGGGTGGCCCGCATCGTGCGGCTGGTCGGCAACTACGGCGAGGTGTTCGAGAAGAACGTCGGCTCCGATTCCAAGCTGGCGATTCCGCGCGGCATCAACAATCTCTGGGATCGCGGTGGCATCCAGTACGCGCCGCCGCTTCGCTGAGCGGGCGCTGCAGCCATTCCCGCTTGCGCAGATGGACCCGTTTCATGTCCATCGCGGCGCAAGCGGGAGTCCAGTGCGGTTTAACTCCGTGGGGACGAACGGCTGAGAGAACCCAGCCGGGATGACAGACAACACCGCTCCCAGCGCGCAGCGTTCCGAGCCTGAACGGAAGGCTCGCTCATATTTTGCGGGCCGCTCGCTGGCGTTTCTTCTCAACGTCGCACTGGTCGCGCTCTGCCTCTACCTCACGTGGCCGTTGATCGCTTCGGCGCGCGCCGGCGCCGGCAATACGATCGCGCTCGCGATCCTGCTCCTGTCGATGCTGGTGTTCGCGGGGCTCACGCTGTTCGGCGGCCGGCGGCTCAATCTTGTGCTGCTGGGGATTGCGCTTGGTGCGTTTGCGGCCGGTGAGCTCTATTTCCGCATGCGCGATCCGGCGCCGTCGGAGAGATGGTCGCGATCACTGCTTGGCAACGGCCAGCGGCCCTACGTGATGTTCACAGGCGCGCCCGGCAGCACCGGCACCATGCCGCCGGAACAGGGCGGAACGAGCCGGGCCGACAATTCCTACACGCTCGATGGGCGCGGCTTCCGGATCGAGCGGCCATTGCGAGAGCACAAGCCTCCAGGCGAACTGCGCATCTTCGTGGTCGGCGGCTCGAGCGTGTTCAACGGCGCGCCGCTTGCGAAGTCGATCCCCGGCGAGATCGAGGCCGAATTGCGCCGCCGGGGACTCGCCGCCGCAACCGTCTACAACTTCGGAATTGTCGCTGCGGTGAGCGGGCAGGAGCTGGAACTGATCGCCCAACAGCTTGCCGACTACGCACCCGACATCGTGATCTCCTACGGCGGCGCGGCCGATATGCACACGGCGTATCGTTACGATCCGCGGCCGGGGTTTCCCCGCGACTTTGTGAAGCTGCAGGTCGGTACGCAGATGTTGGCCGTCGGCGTGGACCTGCGGACCGCGGTATCGAGCCAGGCGTTCCGCAGCAGGCTTTTGGCGCGCATCTTCATGCCGCCCGGCGGGCTCGCGCCGCCGCTGCCGCTCGACACGCTCCGCCAAGCGGTCGGCTACGGCACACCGGAATGGGAGACCGCCGTCGTCGCCGCCTATCGCGACAACTTGCACCGGATGTGCCGGCTCGGCCGCGCGTTCGGGTTCAAGTTCTACGCTGTGCTGCAGCCGACGATCCATCAGAAGGCGCCGCTGTCGGAGGCCGAAGTGAAAATTGCCGCTGCCGATGCAAACCGGGCCGCCTACCTGCAGCGCCAGGTCGGGCGCGCAGCCGACGCATTCCAGCAGCTGCAGGCCGCGGACGGCGTGGAAGCGGGGTGCCGATTCGTCGACCTGTCGCGGACTTTCGCCAACGATTCGCGCCCGCTGTTCTGGGATTTCATGCACGTCAACAACGATGGCAACGCCACGATCGCGGCCGCAATCGCCGCCGAGGTGACGGGTTCGCTGCAGCCGCGCTGAAAGCTTGTGTTGAAGGGTTCTCCCCGCTCGTTCCCGCGCAAGCGGGAACCCAGGGCCATTCGATCGGATTCACAATCTGTAACCCCTGGGTCCCCGCGTACGCGGGGACGAACGGCCGAGAGAATGTCGCCGGTCAATCAGCGAGCCGCTGCACGCGGAGCCGCAGCGCGTTGGCAATCACGCTGACCGAGGACAGCGACATGGCGAGCGCGCCAATCATCGGCGACAGCAGGATGCCGAACGCAGGATAAAGCACGCCGGCCGCGATCGGCACGCCGGCCGCGTTGTAGGCGAAGGCGAAGAACAGGTTCTGGCGGATGTTGCGCATGGTCGCGTGCGACAGCCGGCGCGCCCGCACGATGCCGCGCAGGTCGCCCTTGAGCAGCGTTATGCCCGCGCTCTCCATGGCAACGTCGGTGCCGGTCCCCATGGCGATGCCGACATCGGCGGCCGCGAGCGCCGGCGCATCGTTGACGCCGTCGCCGGCCATCGCCACCACGCGGCCCTCGCGGCGCAAGGCCTCGACCACGGCGTGCTTCTGGTCGGGCAGCACCTCGGCCTCGACCTTGTCGATGCCGAGCCGTCGGGCTACCGCCTCCGCGGTCGTGCGGTTGTCGCCGGTCAGCATCACGATCACGATACCGTCGGCGCGCAGCGCCGTGAGCGCTTCCGCGGTCGTTGCCTTCACCGGATCGGCGATTGCGACGATGCCGGCAGGCTTGCCGTCGACTGCGACAAAGATCGCCGTCGCGCCGTCGGCCCGCAGCTGTTCCGCCTCGGCGGCAAGCGCGGACAGCCCAATGCCGAGTTCGGCGAGGAAACGGGCGTTGCCCAGCACCACGCGGCGGCGCTCGACCATGCCGATGGCGCCCTTGCCGGCGGGCGAGTCGAAGTCGCGAACCGGCGTGAGCGCGATCTTGCGTTCGGCCGCGGCCTCGACGATCGCGCGTGCGAGCGGATGCTCGCTCGCACGCTCGACGCTCGCGGCAAGCTGCAGAACTTCGGTCTCATCGAAGCCCTCGGCCGGCACCAGCGCGACCACCTTCGGCCGGCCCTCGGTCAGCGTGCCGGTCTTGTCGATGACGAGCGTGTCGACGCGCTCCATGCGCTCCAGCGCCTCGGCGTTCTTGATCAGCACGCCCTCGCGGGCGCCGCGGCCGACGCCGACCATGATCGACATCGGCGTCGCAAGCCCGAGTGCACACGGGCACGCGATGATCAAAACGGTCACCGCCGCGACAAGTGCAAACGCAAGTCGCGGCTGCGGCCCGAACGCCGCCCAGGCGGCAAACGCCAGCGCGGCGGCCACGATCACCGCAGGCACGAACCAGGCCGAGACCTGGTCGGCGAGCCGCTGGATCGGTGCGCGCGAACGCTGGGCCTGCGCCACCATCTGCACGATCTGCGACAGCATGGTGTCGCGGCCGATCCGGTCGGCGCGCATGACGAAACTGCCGCTCTGATTGAGCGTGCCGGCGATGACCTTGGCGCCGACGTCCTTGGTGACGGGCATCGCTTCGCCGGTCACCATCGACTCGTCGAGCGCGGAGCGGCCTTCGAGCACCTCGCCGTCGACCGGCACCTTGTCGCCTGGGCGCACGCGCAGCCGGTCGCCGACCGCTACCGCATCGAGCGGCACCTCGCGGTCGCTGCCGTCGGCGTCGAGACGCCGCGCAGTGCGGGGCGCGAGATTGAGCAGTGCCCGGATCGCGAGCGAGGTCTGTTCGCGTGCGCGGAGCTCCAGCACCTGCCCAAGCAACACCAGGACGGTGATAACGGCGGCGGCCTCGAAATAGACTCGCGACCGCGCCGTGCGGCCCGCGCAGGCTCGGCGGAAACAGGCCGGGCAGGGCGGTGCCGGCCACGCTGTAGAGCCAGGCCACGCCGGTGCCCATCGCGATCAGCGTGAACATGTTGAGGTTGCGCGACTTTAGCGACTGCCAGCCGCGTTCGAAGAACGGCCAGCCGGCCCACAGCACCACCGGCGTGGCGAAGGCGAGTTGCAGCCAGTTCGACAGCGTTCGGTCCGATCAGGCGATGCAGGCCGAACAGATGCCCGCCCATCTCCAGCACCACCACCGGGATCGACAGCGCGAGGCCGATGGCGAACCGCCGCGACATGTCGGCAAGCTCGGGATTGGGGCCGGTGTCGGCGGTCGCGATCTCGGGCTCGAGCGCCATGCCGCAGATCGGGCAGGAGCCGGGGCCAAGCTGCCTGATCTCGGGGTGCATGGGGCACGTGTAGATCGTGCCCGCCGGAGCGGGCTTGGCCGCCGCCCCGTCGGCGCGCTCCAGGTATTTTTCAGGGTCGGCAGCGAATTTCGTCCGGCAGCCCGCCGAACAGAAAGAGTAGGTCTCATCCCGATGCCGGTGCCGGTGCGGGGTCTTGGCCGGATCCACCGTCATGCCACAGACGGGATCCAGGGCTTGCTCAGCGATCGGCATGGGGTGTTGGTCGTTGGGGCGGGCGTCCATCAATCATTATTTGGGGTCGGTTGCAAAATGCGAAAACCCCGGCGGACGGGACGCCGGGGCCGGGCTTTGCATAGCGAGCCAGATGGCGTCGGCCGTCAGGTTGACCGCTGCCGCAGACCCACGAACAGCACGGCGGAGACGGCAAGGCCGACGATCAGGCCGTTGGAGAACTCGGGCAACGCGCGGATTTCCTTTTGCATGGCGGCCGAGATCGCGATCAGGGCGCTGACGCCACCCTGCAGGTAGAGCAGAACGATCGCGCCGGCGGCGAGCGCGAGAGCGACATTGCGGAACAGCGACGACGCCACGAGCGCGCTGACCAGGATCGCCGCGACCGCGACTCCCACGATGAACTCCTGGCTCTGCAGTGTCGCGAGGCTCAGATTCTCCACGTCCACCTCCACCCGACGCGTACCGGCGGTGCGCGTCCGCCTTCGAGATGGCCCCTCCGTGCGCGGCAATCTGCAATGTCCGAATTGCGCCCGCAAGCAAGGCGACCCGCTGCAGATGCAATCGATGGTGGCTGACGACGTCGTCCATACCATTGCTTGCGTCGGCAGGGTGCGAGCGCGGCGTTTACCTTTGGTTATGGTTAACGCCGCGACCGGGACCGGAAACGGGCTTGGGGAGTTTCGGCCGGCGGCCACCGACGAGAGGCAGCCCGTCGCATGGCTGCCCGCGATTGCATTGCATGGACTAGCGGTCCGCCATCTGGCAGATGCTGAAGGATACGCCGCCGCGGTCGCGGCGAAGAGCGTGAGGGAGGAGCGGGATGCCGGAAACCAAAGTGACGTTCACGTCGGGCGGGTTGAAGCTTGCCGGGGTCGTGCGGGTTCCCGAGGGCGTGCAGCCCGGCGAACGGCGGCCGGCGTTCATCGTCATGCACGGCTTCGGCAGCAACATGACGTCGACCAACGTGCTCGAACCTTGCAAGATGTTCGAGAAGCTCGGCTATGCGACGTTTCGCTTCGACATGCCCGGCTGCGGCGAAAGCGAAGGGCCGAGGGGCAATCTGATCTGCCTCGATCAGGTGGCCGCGGCCAGTGCTGCGCTGACCTTGCTCGCCGAGCACAGGCAGGTCGAGCCGGACCGCATCGGCATGGTGGGATCGAGCTTCGGCGCAGCGGTCGCAGTCTATTGCGGCGGCGTCGACAAGCGCGTTGCCGCCGTGATCTCGTCCGGCGGTTGGGGTGACGGCGAGCGCAAGTTTCGCGGCCAGCATCCGTCGCCGGAGGCCTGGAAGAAGTTCACCGACATGCTGGCGGAGGGCAAGCGCCACCGCGAGCGCACCGGCCAGTCGCTCATGGTCCCGCGCTACGACATCGTCCCGATCCCACAGCACCTGCGCAACAATCTCGCGTCGAACTCGATCCAGATGTTCACCGCCGAGACCGCGCAGAGCATGTTCGATTTTCGCGCCGACGATGTCATCGGGCAGACCGCGCCGCGGCCGGTTCTGCTGCTGCACAGCTCGGTCGACTCGGTGACGCCGACCGAGCAGTCGATCGAATTGTTCAAGCGCGCCGGGCAGCCGTGCGACCTGCACCTGTTCTCCGAGACCGACCACTTCATGTTTGCGGAGAGCAACACCCGCGTGCACAGCGTGATCTACGACTGGCTGGACAAGTACTTCCCGGTCCGGGCGCGCGCGGTGGCTGCCTGAACGGCATGTCGCAACGCGGACGTATTCCGGTGGCCGCGATGGTCGCGTTCACGCGCGACGCACTCGCGGCTGCGGGGCTGCCCGCCGAGGATGCCGTCATCGCTGCCAAGGCGATGATCGAGGCCGATGTCACCGGCTTCGATACGCACGGCATTTTTCGTCTGAGCTCCTACATCGACACGCTGCGCTCCGGGCGGGTCAATCCCCGGGCCAACATCAAGGTGATTGCGCGTTCGCCAGCCACTGCCCTGGTCGACGGCGACAATGGCATCGGCCATCTGGTGATGACCTACGCCGCCAATCTTGCGGTCGAGCTTGCGCGCGCGTCCGGGATCGGCTGGGTCGGCGCGCGGCGCTCGAATCACGCAGGCGCGGCCGGGACCTACGCCGAAATCCCGCTCGCGCATGGCATGGTCGGCATCTACGCCGCGGTCTCGACTGCAAACCACATGGCGCCCTGGGGCGGGGCCGAGGCGCTCATGGGCACGAACCCGATCGCGATCGCGATCCCGGCCGGGCGCGAACCCGCTGTGGTGCTCGACATTGCAACGTCGGTGTCGTCGTTCGGAACGATTCGAAAATATGCACTCGCGGGCGAGCCGATGCCCGAAGGCTGGGTCGTCAACAGCAAGAGCGGCGAGCCGATCACCGATCCCAAAAAGGTGTCGGAAGGGGTGCTGCTGCCGATCGGCGGCTACAAGGGCAGCGGGCTTGCGCTGATGATCGGCCTGCTGGCCGGCGTGCTGAACGGTGCCGCGTTCGGCCGCGAGGTGATCGATTTCACTGCAGCCCGGCACGGAGCCGAGCAACACCGGGCAGTTCGTATTGGCGCTCGATGTCGCGCGTTTCATGCCGATCGGGGCGTTCGCGGCCGAGGTGGACCGCCATCTTCGCGATTTGCGCTCCTCGCCGCGGCTGCCAGGCGTGGACGCGATCCGGATGCCCGGCGAGGACCGCAGCAGACGGCGGGCCGACCGCAGCCAGAACGGCGTTCAGCTTCCCGACGCGCTGGTCAGGCAACTCGACGAGCTAGCGGCTCGACTGAAGGTCGAGCCGCTCGCAGCGCGCGTGGCGTAAAAAAAGCATTTGTCGGTAGCAGCCGGCCTTACCGGTTGGTCGACCGCGTGGTGGTGTTGGCCTGCGACGGCAGCGGATTGTTGTCGACATCGCAGAACGCGTTGGTGCCCGACGCGAAATCGAGGCACTGCTGGAACGTCACAAAGCCGCAGACGGTGTCTTCACCGTTGTTGGCGCACCAGGTCGTGGCGGCTTCGGCACGGGGCGCGCCAGTCATCGAAGCGGCAACGAGAGCCGCGAGCACGAGGGTCGTTCGCATGGATTTCTCCTGCTGGATCAGTGATTTATAGACGCAAGTAAGATGCGTCAGTTGGACGCGTGGCAAATTGTCGCAGACTTGTCACCAAGTCAACGACCTCACGGTTTTTTGAGAATGGCCGGACGCCGGCGACGTTTGATCGCTATCGCGACAGGCCGTTGGCCTCGCCGATCCAGGCGCGGACCGACGGCAGCACCGCCGGAAGCACCGCCTCGACCTCGGCGCGCGTCATGCCGGGCCGGACGCGGGGGTCGTACAGAATGTTGAGCAGGAACTGATCGTAGAGGCCGAAGAAGCCCATCTGCACGTCGTCGTTGAACATGCTCCAGGGAACGCTGGCGTCGTCGTTGATGGGCCCCAAGGCCTGCAGCAGCTCCTCGTAGACGCAGTCGTAGAACACGAACTCGCCGGCGTCGGCCACCAGGATCACGTCGGAATGCTGAATGCGAAAGTTGTCGTCCTTGCGAAACCCCGAGAGGCACTGCGGCTCAAGCGAATTCTGAATGCGCCGCGCGCGGGCGACGCCGTAGAAGGAGCGGATCGTGCGGGCGAGATCGCGGTCGCGCACCAAAGTGACCATCATATTGGCGCGGCCGCGCGTCTCGGTGACCGCAATGTCGAGGTTGCGAATCCGCTTGCGGATATCGGCAACAACCGATGTGACCTCCGCGCTGCGATCCGGGCTGGTGCGACTGTCGATGTAGACGCGCACTGGGCCGTCGTATTTGCGGATCCGATCGACTCTGCCGGCAACGTGGAATTCGGCGCCGAACGTGACCTTGAAAAATCCGTCCAGAATCTCGGCGTCGGTGAAGTCTTTGCGCTCGGCCGCCCGACGCTGCGCGATCTCCGGGCTTTCGGTGTGCGCGGCGGTCGCCAGCAGAAGCAGCGTCAGCGTCGACGCCAGCAACCGCCGGATACCGGCGCAGCAACCGGATTTGGCGGGATTTCTCGCAATCGCGCGGCTTGAACGCCTGATAATCATGTCCGAAAGCGCATCGTATCGCCCCGCGCGGCCGCATCATGACGATGGAACGATACTGGCGCAATCCCCGCGCAGGGCTGGCGGTCGCTCAACCGCGCGCCGTTATCGTGCAAAGCTATCGGATGCGGGACCGGTGAAAAACCGCTCAGTTCGGGGAGGGAACCCGGGACGCTTTCATTTGCAGGGCGCGGATGCGGTCGGCCAGGCTGCCCTTGCCGCTCTCATCCGTGCTCGATCGCGGATCGCCGTTGTAGCTTCGGGAACCGTTCATGCCCGCCGATTCAGCTGCCAGCATCGCCTCAATCGGCGAGGCTTGACCTTCGAGCGCCACCGTCAGCCGCGCGATTTCGACCGCGATGTCGTTGATGCGCTCGCGCAACAGCGCGTTCTCCACGCGCTCGGAGGCCCAGGACTGCTCGGCCTCCCGCTTCATCGCGGCAATCTCGCTCTGCAGCTTGGCCTGCTCCTCGCGCGACTGCATCAGCTGGTTTTCGACCAGCGACTTCTCGGTCTTCAGGCTTTCCGTTGTGGTGCGGCCGCGCGCCGATGCGTTGGCCATGTCGGATCGAAGCGACGCCTCGGTCTCCTGCGCCGATTTGACCTGACCGCGCAGCTCCTTGCATTCGCGGTCGCGCTCGGAGAGCAAGTGCATCTGGTCGGCGAGCCGCGCCTCCAGCTCCTGGACGCGCCGGCCGAGGATTTCGCCTTCGGTGGTTTGCGCCACCAACGCGCGCTCGAGCTGGGCGACCCGGTCGCCGAGCTTCTCGCCCTTGGCACGTTCTTCGTTGAGCTCGCTCGATGCGATCGACGCATCCTTGCGTTCGCGCTCCAGGCGGTGCGCGATGTCCTGGGCTTCCCGGTCATAGGAGGTGACGCGGTTCTTCAGCGCCTCGACCTGAGTGCGGAGCGCGACAACCTCGATCCGCTGACTGTCGGCGTCGATCGATCGTTCGTTGAGAGAGGCTGCGATCCGGGCCAGTTCGCCCTCTTTTTCGGCCAACGCACGTTCGGCTTCGCGCAGCGAGCCGATCTTGACGGAGTGTTCGCCCTCCGTCGTGTGCAGTTGGTCCTTCAAAGCCTTCTCGTGCGCCTCAAGCGAGAAGATCGTCGCAGTCTTCTCCCCGAGTTCCATCTTCAGACGGTTGATCGCGTCGGTCTTCTTGCCGAGTTCCGCCAGCTGGCTCGTGGTCTTGGCCTTCATCTGCTCGACGGAGAGTTCGAGCCGGCGCGTCGACATGGCGAATTCGGCGCGAAGCTGGTCCTTGTCGGCCTGGATTTCGGCCATCGAAAGCGGGGTCGCGGCTTCGAGCCGCCGCATCGTCAGCCGCACCGCACGGTTGTGCACAAGCGGGATGAGCACGAGCCCGAACAGGCTCGCGACCAAAAAACCAATGCCGAAGAACATGATCGGCTCGATCATGGACGGGGGCCTCCGACCCGGAATGATGCCGATGGAGCACCTTGGCACGCCCGACCGGGCGGTGCCAGATCAACCAATCATTAACCTGAACTTAGGGCGGATTTCCGCTCAGAGCGGGTTCCAGGTCGCCTGCGGCGTAAATTTCAGGTAGCCGACGTTGGCGCCGAGCCGCAAGCCGACGCCGGCCCGGATCGGCACCAGCACGACGTTGTTCGCGGTCAGCGCGGTCATGCCGAACCCGCCGATCAAGTAGGCGGAGCCGTCGATGCCGCCGAAGCGCTCGTAGATCGCCGCGGTGGCCGGCAGGTTGTAGACCAGCATCATGGTGCGCGAACCTTCGCCCCCGGCATCGAAGCCGATCGAGGGCCCCTGCCAGTAGACCTTCAGGTCGCCGGCGTTCTTGGTGTAGAGCACACCCTCGCCGTAGCGCAGCCCGGCGACGAATGCTCCGCCGGCTTCTTCGCCCAGGATGTAGCCATTGGGCAGGCCCCACTGGCTGACCGCTTTCTCGATGACCTGGGCCAATCCCCGCGAAACGTTGCCGAAGAACCGGTGGCCGTTTGCCATGAGTTCGTTCGAGGAGAATTGGCCTTCCGGCGGTGGCGGAGCAGCGGCGGCCGGCGGAGGCGGTGGCTGGTATCCGGGAGGCGGTTGGTATCCGGGAGGCGGCTGTTGGTAGCCAGGGGGCGGCGGCGCGTATCCCGGAGGCGGCGGCGAGTATCCGGGTGGTGGGGGTGGCGGCGGCGAGTATCCGGGCGGCGGCGGCGCGTATTGGGCGAGTGCCGATGCTGCGCTCAGTCCAACCAGCAGGATCGCTGCGGTCACGAGACGGAAGGCGGCGCGCATGTCGTGCTCCATCAATCGGAGTTAGCGGCTCTCCGGTGGCCTACGGGGCTGCCGTTGCGTGACGGGCGAACCGTCGAAAGCGCACCAGAACAGGCGCGGAATGTGACGGCAGCACGGCGGTTACGAAAGCGGCCGCGCGTAAACAAACCCTTAACAAGGTGGCCGCAGGCTGGGATTTAGGCCGGGACAAGCCTCGATGGGTCGCCTGCCGCTATGAAGCCTGCGATATAGAAATCGCCTTGGCCGTACCGCAGGGGCTCGCCGTTCGGGCGGATCAGCGTGCCGCCAGCCGCCTCCACAAGGGCATGGCCGGCCGCGACATCCCATTCGCAGGTCCGAGCCAGCCGTGGGTAGACGTCGGCGCTGCCTTCCGCGATCAGGCAGAATTTCAGTGCCGAGCCGCACGCCACCCGCTCGCTCGGCGGCAGCCGCTCGACATAGGCGGTGGTTGCGGGATCGAGATGCGAGCGGCTGACCAGAACGCGCGCGCCGCCCTCCGGCCATGGGCGGGTGCGAATGGCCCTGCGGTCACGTGCCGCCGCGGGCGCCGCTCCCGGCGCGAGCGCCATGCGCTCGGCGCCGGCGCCGACGAGACCGCGCCAGATCAGGCCGCGCGCCGGCGCCGCGATCACGCCGGCAAACGGCGTGCCGTCACGCACCAGCGCGATGTTGACCGCGAATTCGTCCCGCCCGGCGAGCAATTCACGCGTGCCGTCGAGCGGATCGACGAGCGCGAAGGCCCCGGTAAGTGCGGTGGGCGCCTGCCGGCTGCTCGCCTCTTCCGACACAATCGGCATCCCCGGCAAAAGCCGCGCGAGATCGCCCAAAATGACGGCTTCGGCCGCTTCGTCCGCCGCTGTCACCGGCGAGCGATCCGCCTTTTCGCGGCTCGCCAGGTTCCGCTCACGCGCCGCAAGGATCGCCGCTGCAGCCCGCGAGGCCGTCTCGGTGAGCCCGTCGAGCAGCGCGCGGTCGGTGTGTTCTGCGATTGCCGTCATCGTTCCCAGCCTGTGCCGCGGGAACTAGTGCCCCGCTTCCGAAGTTCGTGATACATCGCAGCACCCTCTGACACGAACTTCGGAAGCAAAGGGGCACTAGCAAGTCTATAAGTCTAGTGCCGCTTTTCGATTTGAAGTTCCTGAATGTGATTGCGGCAAGTGGTGCAGGAACTTCAAATCGGCGGCACTAGCCCCCGGGGGGCTGCGATGTATCACACCGCCGCCTCACGCTCGAAGCCCGAATCGCTTAAACGTTTCCTGGTCCAGCGAACCGGAGACGCTCATGTCAGCCGCCGTCCAGCTTGAAGGCCTCGACCTTGCCGCGCTGCTGTGCTCGCGGGTCTGTCACGATCTGATCAGCCCGGTGGGAGCCATCATGAACGGCCTGGAGGTCATGGCCGAGGACAAGGACGAGGAAACCTCCAAGTTCGCCATGGACCTGATCAAGAAGAGCGCGCGGACGGCCTCGGCCAAGCTGCAGTTCTGCCGGCTGGCGTTCGGGGCGGCCGGCTCCGCGGGCGCCCAGATCGACACCGGCGACGCCGAGAAGGTGACGCGCGGCCTGATCGAGGACGACAAGACCAAACTGGTCTGGAACCTGCCTCGCGTGCTGCTTGCCAAGAACCGGGTCAAGCTCCTGCTCAACATGATGCTGCTCGCCGCCCAGGCCATCCCGCGCGGCGGCATGCTGACGGTCGATGCCGTGGGGCAGGGCGAGACCATGAGCTTCCGGGTGAGAGCGACCGGGCACAACGCGCGCGTGCCGCAGGCGATCCCTCCGCTGCTCGCCGGCTCGCCGGCCGAGGGCAACGTCGATGCCCATGCCATTCAACCCTTCTACACCGGCATGCTTGCCAAGAACTGCGGGCTGACCGTCGCCATGGCGAGCGAAGGCGAGGCGGTGACGCTCATTGCGCAATAGCGCGTCGGCTCGGGCGCGGCGGACGAGGGCCGCCAACGCGGCTTGCGTCTGCACCGCCCTGCAACCGAAATTAAACGCCTCGCCTGCACATTCGGCCGACGGACATCGCGCGCCGGCGCGACGGGTCGCGTGCCGCTGGAGTGGTCATGAAAAGCTGCCTGATCGTCGATGACTCAAGCGTCATTCGCAAAGTCGCGCGCCGGATTCTGGAGAACCTGGGTTTCCGGATCGTCGAGGCGGAAGATGGCGAGCAGGCGCTCGGCGCCTGTCAGCGACAATTGCCCGACGCGATCCTGCTCGACTGGAACATGCCGAAGATCGACGGCTACGAATTCCTGAAGATGCTCCGGCGCCTGCCGGGCGGCGACCGCCCGAGAGTAGTCTTTTGCACCACCGAAAATGACGTGGCCCACATCGCGCGAGCGCGGCATGCCGGCGCCAACGAACACATCATGAAGCCGTTTGACGCGGAGATCATCGGGGCCAAGTTCCAGGAGTCCGGCCTGATCTGATCGTG
Organism: uncultured Alphaproteobacteria bacterium; assembly: GCA_963821555.1. Classification (GTDB taxonomy): domain Bacteria; phylum Pseudomonadota; class Alphaproteobacteria; order Rhizobiales; family Xanthobacteraceae; genus Z2-YC6860. Next base: position 359,840 of record CAWGEM010000003.1, read on the forward strand.
TGGTGCTGGAAGGCTACGGCTTCAGCACGATCTTGCCGGTCGCCTGCGCGGGTTTCGATAAGGTCGTGGGCGCGCGCCGCATCGGCGAGCGGCATACGTGTCGCGATCGCGGGCCGAACCTCGCCGCGGCCAACAGATCGACCGCGCGCTTCATCGCCGCTCGCCGCGGCTCCGGCATGTGATCGTAGGTGTGCATGGTGAAGCAGCGCACCGCCGGGCTGCGCTCGATGTTGGCGCGCATTTCCTTGAACAGATCGGTCTCCGGCATGCCACCAAGCACCGCATAGGACACGATCATGCCGAGCGGCGCGGTCATCTTGAGGCCGTCGGTGAACGCCTTGCCGGCGATGTGGTCGAACACGATGTCGGCGCCGCGCCCGCCGGTGATCGACAGCACGCGTTCGACCAGCGGCTCGGCCCGGTGGTCGATTGTGTGGTCGGCGCCGCGTGCCTCGCGAACGCGCACTTCATGCGCCGACCGGCGACCCCGATCACGGCGGCACCGTCGAGCTTGGCGAGGTCGATCAGCGCGGTGCCGACGCCGCCGGCCGCGCCATAGACCACGACGGTCGTCGGCTCGATGCCGCGCGCGGCATGGTGCAGCAGGATTTCCGCGAGCTGGTAGTTGGTCAGCGTCGGTCGCAGCGTCGAGGTCGACGCTCGCCGGCAGCGGCCAGGCGGCCTCCTCCGGCACCGCCGCGTATTCGGCATAGAGGCTGCCGCGGTTGCCGATCTCGTAGCCGGCGATGAACACCGGCTGCCCGACCCGCAGCGAGCGGACGCCGTCGCCCACCGCTTCGACGTGGCCGCTCATCTCGTTGCCGAGCACGAACGGCAGCTTCGGCATCCAGCGATAGCGGCCGGTGCGGATCATCGTATCGAAGTAATTCACGCCGATCGCTCCGGCCTTGACCAGCACCTCGCCCGCGCCGGGCTTCGGCGTGGGCAGGTCCACGAGGTCCAGCACGTCGCTGCCGCCGGTGCGGCTGATCTGAATGGCTTTCACGTAAAGGTCTCCCCATCCTGTCGGGCGGGAGGATAGCGGATGCCTGTGGCGCGGCCTAATGCGCCGCCGGACGGGGCATCACCGCCGGTCGCGCCCGCTCGCGCGCTGCGAGACCGTGCGCCGTGGTGCTGAAGATCGCGGACGCGGAGTAGGCGAGGATGCAGACAAGCGTCGGCGCCGAATAGGAGATGCGGCCGTCGAACTGCTCAAGCGCGAACACGAACACGGGCCCCAGCGACCGCAGCACGTTCGCCGTCAGCGGCGCGGTCAGGGCGATGCCGACCTGCAGCGCAAACAGCGGCAGCACGATCAGCGTGGTCGCGGTCACCGCGATGATGGAGAGCGCTCCCAACGTCTCGATCCCGGTCGGGCGGCCACGAAATGCGACAGCGCCGGCGGCAAGCAGAATGAGCGCGATGTAACGGACCGAGGTGACCACCTCGGCGCTCGATGCCCGGCGTCGTGCAGCCGCTTGGAGTAGAGCAGGCTGACCGTGATCGAGGCGCCGCTGACCAGCAGCAGCACAAGTCCCGTCAATGCGGCACCTGCGCTCGCGGACGCGCAGACCCGAGGCATCCGACAGCACCACCCACCACAGGCCGACCAGCGACAGCGCCATTGCCGCCGTAGCCGACATATTCGCGACCGACCGACCGCCCCGGTGCGGGCGAGCGTGAAGCCCAGCGCCGACAGCGCAAGCACCGTCAGCGGCCCCATACCGCTGTGCAGCGTGTTGACGATCGACGGCTCGATGTCGTGTGAGCCCGAAGAAGTAGCAGCTCCACGCCAGCGCCGTCGTCAGGTTCATCGCCACGACGGTTGTTGCGTGGCCGCGCAGCTTGCGGAACTCGCCGGGCGTGCGGACGATGGCGACGCCCGTAAAAATCACCGTCGAGAGCGCGAACGCGATGCACGATCACCGCGAAGAAATCGACGCCCTGGAACACATGGCTGAAGTAGACGTCGCGCACCGCCTGCGACACGCAGAATATGAGCACGAGCGCCGGGCCAAGCCATTTCTCCATGTCGTCCTCCGTTGCGTGGAGGACGATGGGGTCGGGCATACGCGACAGCCACCCGATTTGTGCACCCGAATTGCGTCAGGGCAGACGGAACTGACCTTCGGCGAACAGGTACATGTCCTGGATGCGCTTCCAGCGCGCGGTGTGCGGCGGCGTGACGCCCCACTGATCGAGCCGGCCCGGCGGCCATTTCCAATAGTCCGGGCCGTGGAACTCGTAGCTGTCGTCGACCTGCAGCACCTCGCCGGTGTACTCGATCGGAAATTCCTCCGGACCCGGCGAAATAGGCAGAACACGTTGTTGCCGGCGCCGTGCCGGCCCGGACCCCATTCGATCGGGAAGCCGGCGTCGCGCATGCGCCCGGCGCCGCGCATCACCGAATTCGAGGTCGGGCATCTCGAATGCGACGTGGTTGAGCGTGGGCTTGCCGGTCTGGCCGGTCACCATCGAGCTGTGATCGGTCGAGTCGCAGTGGAGAAAGTGCAGCGGGCCGCTGTGGTCGATCAGCTTGAAGCCCAGCACATCGACCAGGAACGCATTGGTCTTGGCGATATCGCCGGCGTTGATGTTGACGTGCGCGATCTTGCGCGGCCGATCGCGCATGTCGGCGCTGTCCCTGTGATCGGCGAGGTCGCACACGATCGCGTAGTTGCGGCCCTCCGGATCGGCGAAGCCGAAGCCCATGCCGCCGCCGGGTCCTTTCAGCGGGTGCGGCGTTTCGCCCGCACAGCCTGAGCGCGACACCGCGTCGTGCAGCGCGCGAACGATGTTGGCGTTGGCGGCATCGAACACGATGCCGCCGGATCGCGAAGCCGCTCCGCGCCGGATGAACGGCGAGGATGTGGTGATGGGCACCGGTGCCGCGGAACCAGATCGAGCCGTCGCGGCGTTCGACCTCCGAAAGCTGCCACACGCGGCTGAAGAATTCGGCGGCGCGTTCTGGATCGCCAAGCTCGATTTCGACGCTGCGCACGCCGCGCACTGTGGTTTTCATGCCCCTGTCCCCCAAAGCTTGCAGGGCTGCTGTTCTAGCGGGGCGGGGGGCGAGGGTCGAGGTGGGCACTGGACGCGCGCAAGCAAAAACCCCGGCCTTGCGGCCGGGGTTTTCGTCTTCCCCTTCCCCCGAAGGTTATGCCGGGATGCTCGCTTCGTCGTCGGTGGGCTCGCGCAGCACATAGCCGCGGCCCCATACCGTCTCGATGTAGTTCTTGCCGTTGCTGGCGTTGGCGAGCTTCTTGCGCAGCTTGCAGATGAACACGTCGATGATCTTCAGCTCAGGCTCGTCCATGCCGCCGTAGAGATGGTTGAGGAACATCTCCTTGGTGAGCGTCGTGCCTTTGCGGAGCGAGAGCAGTTCCAGCATCTGGTATTCCTTGCCGGTCAGGTGCACGCGGGCGCCGCCCACCTCGACGGTCTTCTGGTCAAGGTTGACGGTGAGGTCGCCGGTGTTGATGACCGATTGGGCATGCCCTTTCGAGCGGCGCACGATCGCGTGGATGCGCGCGACAAGCTCGTCCTTGTGGAACGGCTTCGTCATGTAGTCGTCGGCGCCGAAGCCCAGCCCCTTGACCTTGTCCTCGATGCCGGCAAGCCCGGACAGGATCAGGATCGGCGTCTTGACCTTGGAGACCCGCAAGCTTCGCAGAACCTCGAAGCCGGACATGTCCGGCAGGTTCAGGTCGAGCAGGATGATGTCGTAGTCGTAGAGCTTGCCGAGATCGACGCCCTCTTCGCCGAGGTCGGTGGTGTAGACGTTAAAACTCTCGGACTTGAGCATCAGCTCAATGGATTGCGCGGTGGCGCTATCATCTTCGATCAGCAAGACGCGCATGCCAGTCCCTTTCTTCGCCGCCACAGGCTCAAACTTGGCGCGCCGAGGAGGCGGCCCTTCAAAACGCCTTGGGACAAACCGAATCGGAACCTTAAGGCGGCATGGTTAACAAAACCTGATTCCCGGCGGCAAGCATCCTGCGGCGAAATTCGAATAAATCGCCGTAAGATACTGCCTAGGAGTGGTTTTTTCGCCACGCTATCGCTCAGGCTGTGCTTTAAGAGTTCGCTGCAACCACTTGTATGACTGACCGCCCCTGCGCCGGCTGCTGCGAGCATTGCCCCAATCCCAACGACGGTGACGTAATGATTAACGACGCGGGTAAACACGCGGTTAAGGATCGTCCCAGCCGGGTACCGTCGTGATTTTGACTTGGCGGGCGGCCGCGGGCCTCCGACGCGATCCCAGATCGCCGCGCCGCCCGGCGCGGAAGCTTGGAAACCGAAAACTAACGTTATCGCGCCACACTTGTGTCCGTTGCCCGCGTTGTGGGCGCGGCCGGCGGGTCATGCATTTGCTCGCGGCTTCGGGGAGTACGAGTCGATGAAGTCACGCGATACGCTCATTCGCCTGAAGAAGTTCCAAGCCGACGAGAAGCGCCGGCGGGTCATGCAGATCGAAGGCATGATCGCCGAATTCGAACGTATGGCGGCCGATCTCGACCGCGAGATCAAGGCCGAGCAGGATCGGATCAGGAATCCACGATCCTGCCCATTTCGCCTATCCGACCTACGCCAAGGCGGCGATCGCGCGGCGCGAGAACCTCCGGTGTTCGGCCGACGAGTTGAGGGGGCAGCTCAACGACGCCAAGGAGGCGCTCGAAGAGGCCTTTGAGGACCTGAAGAAGGTCGAACTTCTCGGCGAGCGCGACCAGATGCGCGAACGGGCGACCGGCGCCGTTCACGAACAGACCGACCTTGATACGGTCGGCTTGATGCAGGTCCGGAACGCGTCGGCGTGATCAGGCCGGCCATCGGACAAAAAAAAGAGCGCGCCCCGCAAAGGGCGCGCGCAGTCCGATGGTGAAGCGGAAACGTGAATCAGCGAATGGTGGTGCTGGAGGCGTCGGTCCAGATTACCTGCGGCTTCGCCTTGAGCACCGGAGCGCGCGCTTCAAGCTGCGTGCTCATGTCGGGCAGGCTCGGGCGGGCTGCAATGCCAACGCCCACGACCACGATGCCGGCGATGAGCGACACCACCACGATCTTCAGGTGGGTCAGCCGGTCGGCAGAGGTCAGCGAGTAGTTATTCATGGCACTTCCCCGTTCTCAACGGTTAGTCGGCCCAGCCCGTCAATAGGTTCAAACGACGGTTAATTTCTTTACGCGTACGGTTTACCAAGTCTTTACAGGCACTTAGTCTTCTTCGGCAGGTCGTTCCAGGTCACAGGACAGCGTTCCTCCCCCGGACCCCGGGGGTGGCGCCGCCCTCCCCTCGCTACGGCTGCGTGCTATTAACTATGATGGATGCCACCAGGTTCCAATGGCCGATCACGATCCGTTGATTGAACGTGACCCGGCCCGCCAAGTTGGCCCCGTGACTGGGTTTTCCGCCTCCGGCGGGAGGCCGGAAGGGCACCAACGAGACCGGCAACGCCTCCCCGGAGGGCGTGGGCGGCCAGGTGGCCAAGCGGCCCCTTGCCGGCGTCATCCTGATCGCAGATGAGGCGGGAAAAGATGCCGGCCCTCGGCGTCGAGGAGCAGCGGCTCGATGCGAATGACCGCCGCCAAATCGAGATCGCCGTACAGGTGCGGGAACAGGTCGCCGCCGCGCGACGGCTCGTATCGGAGTCGTTCGCCCAAAGCGTTGGCATCGACACTGAGGAGCACAAGATCGCGCTGGCCCATGAAGTGGCGACGGGCGGTCTCGGCCGCCTGCGAGGCCGTGGAGAGGTGGATGAAGCCGTCGCGGCGATCGACAGCGGAGCCGCCGAAGACGCCGGCCCGCTCGGCCTCGCGCCATTCCGCCGCGGTGCAGATTTTGTAGATTGGCGCAGCCAATACGACCTCCGTCATGTCGGGCGCGGGTCGCGCTGTCGAATGCTCAAATGGCGGGGCGACGATACCAGCGTGAGAGAGGCGCCTTCATGTCTGACGATCCGAAATCCCCTGTCCCGCGTCCCCGGGGCCGGCCCGAGGGGGTCGCTGCGGTCTGGCAGAAGCGCAATACCATCGCTCAATGGGTTTCGGCCTTGGCGGCCTCGCTCGCGCTTATCGGATTTCTCGTGCAACTCAATTCGATCAGGCTCACGTCGCGCGAAGGCACCGCGCGGCAATTGTACGGCAACTACATGGAGGCGGGGCTGCGCTATCCGGAGTTCCTGGCGCCGGACTACGCCAGCATCAAGTCCGACCGAAAGCAGCTCGCGCAATACCGCTGGTTCGTCCTCTACCTGTTGTTCGCTTACGACGAGATATTCCATGCCGTGGGCGAGGAGGGCTGGGACCAGGCGTTCCGGATCGACCTGCGGCCGCACCTGCCGTTGCTCTGTGACATGGAGAAGCAAGACTTCCTGTCGCAGTACTACGCACGCACCTCCAACATCGTCAGGTCTGAGATGCGCGCGGCGCGGACCAGCGTGCCGGAATGCGCCAACGTGACGCTGTGAGGACGAAATTTGTTGAAGCGAGTTGTCAGTGCGCTCAGTCGACGACTTCGGCGACCTTGTTGTCCTTCGGGTCAACCACGATCACATGGTCGTCCTTGACGAAGAACGAGTGCGTGCGAACCTGCGGGACCTTCGCCGACACCTCGACCGGAATCGGATGCAGCACAACACCTGGCGGCACGGTGTCTCCGACCTTGCGCGGCGCATTGGCTTGCGTCGCGTCCTTGAACTTCAGGTCCTTCAGGATGATTTCCTTGATGACGTGGCGCTGCTCGACCGTGAGATTGATCCGGTGTGTGGGTCGCACAGCCGGGGCATCGGTCGGAACTTGCGCTCCGGCGCCCGCTGATGAAAGCGCGGTGGCGGCGAGGCCGGCAAGCAAAGAAATTCTGAAATGACGCATCATCATCATCTTCGTTTCCGATCGAGCAACAACCTGCTCGTTGGCAACGCGGATGGTCGGTCCGAGGTTCCGCAATCAACGGAGCGCGTTCCGCGCGCACCCTCGCGCGGAACGCAGTGGCATGACGAACTGCAGGCCAAGCGTCAGTTGCAGCGCTCGACGCCGTACGGATCGACCACGCAGTTGTTGGTGAACTCCTCGCCGTTGTCGTAGCCGTTGCCGTTGTCATAGCCGTTGTCGTACTGGGCGTCCGGCGGCTCGATGCGATAGGGCGGCAAGCCATAGGGCGCCGCGACGCCGGGTCGCACGCCGTAAGGCGGCGGCGCGCCATAACCGCCACGCGGCACCACCGCGTAGCGCCGGTCATACGGTGCCGGTGGATAGCCCGGTTCGACTTGATAGCCGCCGTTGTAGCCGCCGTTCGGGTAGTACCCGCCGTTTGCGATCGGCGCCGGCGGTCGCGGCACGCCATAGCCGTAGCCGGGGCGGTAATAGCCAGAACGGTAGTAGCCGGGCTGGTAATACTCCGGCTCGCGATAGACTGGCGGCGGTGGTGGATAGCGTCGCTCCGGATAGACCGGCTCCGAGTAGACCGGAGCAGGAGCGTAGACCGGCGGAGCATAGACGCGCGGCGGCGGAGGCGGCTCGGTGTAGAGGTCGGCGGCCGACGCACCGGCCGGTCCGCCGAGCAACAGAGCGGCTGCGAATGCAGACGCCATCCAGGGTTTCATCGCTACTCTCCATTAGCCACAACAGCGAGCGCTGCATGAAAGCAGACAGCGCACGGATTAACGGAATCCTTAACGTAATTGGGGCTTTCGTCAGGCGCCGCCGCGGTCTTACAAGGACGGCGTTGACCCATTACAGGACGAGCAAACGCGCTGACCCATTACAGGACAACGCCGGTCGGTCGACCGGCGCGCTGCTGTCGGTGATGAGCGAATGAGTTATTGCCGGTACTGCTGAATGCGCGTGGTGCGCAGTCCGGCGAGACCGTGCTGGTCGATCGAGTACTGCCAGGACAGAAATTCTTCGACCGTCAGCGTGTAGCGCGCGCACGCTTCTTCGAGCGACAGAAGTCCGCCACGCACAGCCGCAACGACTTCCGCCTTGCGACGGATGACCCAGCGCTTGGTTCCCGGCGCGGGCAAGTCCGCGATCGTCAGCGGACTGCCATCCGGGCCGATCACATACTTCACCCGCGGGCGATGGGGCTCAGTCATCGGTACTACTCACGACTACTGACAAACTCAATGCGCGACACTATCCGTGCCGGCTTAAGAATTGGCTAAGCGCCGCAGACAATTGAGCTCAAATTGCCAGCGGATTGCAGCGTGCGGAGCCGCACGCGATCACCGGACTTTTCTTGGTCTGTAAAGCGCGGAGCGACCCGACCGCGCCACCGACCTTAAGGAAAGGTTGCAGCCGCTCAATCGCGCTGCGTCTGGATGGCGCGCTTGTCGATAGGCGCGTCGTGCCGCGTGGCAATCGAGAGCCAGCGCTTCGCAGCCCGCTGGCGTGGTCGCATGGTGCAGCGCGGCGAGACGGTGCCCGCAACTTGCGCGGCGTTCGCTTGCCAGAGCCTGCGGCGGACAGCTTGGAAGCTTTGCAATCAACGGCCATGCAATACCGACGGTAAGCTCGGCGGGACGTTGTGCGCGGAAAAAATCGCTCGCGTACAACGGGTTGCAGAGCACCGGCCGCGGCCGCGCGGCAGTCCCGGTCGTCGCCCGGCCACCATGGCGGGGTGCTGCGACATTGCGCGGCTGCGGTCCGCTCCTATAGTAATGGGTCGTAGCCCTATTCCGGACAACTCGAACAGCGCGGCGAGACAGCGAACCGCATGCTCAACAGCCTCGACCTTCGACGGCCGGCCGCAGGACACCCGCGTCGTCGTCGCGATGTCGGGCGGCGTCGATTCGTCGGTGACGGCGGCGCTGCTCAAGGCCGAGGGCTACGACGTGGTCGGCGTCACGCTGCAGCTCTACGACCACGGCGCGGCGACCCACCGCAAGGGCGCCTGCTGCGCCGGCCAGGACATCCACGACGCGCGCGCGGTCGCCGACCGGATCGGCATTCCGCATTACGTGCTCGACTACGAGCGCCGCTTCAAGGAGGCGGTGATCGACCGCTTCGCCGAGAGCTACGTCGCGGGCGAGACGCCGGTGCCCTGCGTCGACTGCAACATGGCGATCAAGTTCCACGACCTGCTCGACACCGCGCGCGAGCTCGGCGCCAAGGTGCTGGCGACCGGCCATTACGTCGCCTCGCGCGCGCATGCCGGGCGGCGGCCGCGCGCTCTATCGCGCCCGCGAGGAGGAGCGCGACCAGAGCTACTTCCTGTTCGGCACCACGCGCGAGCAGCTCGACCTGCTGCGCTTTCCGCTCGGCGACAACGACCAAGGCGGAGACGCGCGAGCTGGCGCGCCGCTTCGGGCTCGCGGTCGCCGACAAGCACGACAGCCAGGACATCTGCTTCGTGCCGTCCGGCCGCTACACCGACGTGATCGAGCGGCTCAAGCCCGGCGCTGCCGCGGCCGGCGACATCGTCGATCTCGACGGCAAGGTGCTCGGCCGGCACGACGGCATCATCCATTTCACCGTCGGCCAGCGGCGCGGCCTGAAGATCGCGACCGGCGCGCCGCTCTACGTGGTGCGGCTCGATGCCGCGACGCGGCGCGTCGTGGTCGGGCCGCGCGAGGCGCTGACCACGCGCCGCATCGCGCTGCGCGACGTCAACTGGATCGGCGAGGGCGCGCTCGATCGCGCGCTCGACGGCGGGCGGCTCGAGGTGTTCGTCAAGGTGCGCTCGACGCGGCCGCCGCAGCCGGCGCTGGCTGTCGGCTGCGGCCGACGGCTACGAGGTCGAACTGGTCGACGGCGAGGACGGCGTCTCGCCCGGCCAGGCCTGCGTGTTCTACGATGGCGCGCAGGGCCAGGCGCGCGTGCTGGGCGGCGGCTTCATCCGCGCGGCGGCGGCCGACGGCGCGCGGCGGCGTTGAGATCGCGCACGACCGGTGGGCGGCGAGGGGGGCGATGACGGCGAGCTCGACCGCGAGCACGATCGAGCGAAGGCCTATGCGCGCTGGGCGCCGGTCTACGACCTGGTGTTCGGCGCGGTGTTCGAGCGCGGCCGCATGGCCGCGATCGCGGCGGCCGAGCGGGCCTGCGGCTCGGCCGGGCGCATCCTCGAAGTCGGCGTCGGCACCGGCATCTCGCTGCCGGACTATGCGCGCAGCAACCGCCTGGTCGGCGTCGACTATTTCGGAGCCGATGCTGCGCAAGGCGCAGGAGCGCGTCGTCGAGCACGCGCTCGACAACGTCGAGGCGCTGGCGGTGATGGACGCCAAGCATCTCGGCTTTCCGGACGCCTCGTTCGACGTGGTGGTGGCGCAGTACGTCATCACCGCGGTGCCGGACCCGGAGGCGACGCTCGACGAGTTCGCGCGCGTGCTCAAGCCGGGCGGCGAGATCGTGCTGGTCAACCACATCGGCGCCGAGACCGGGCTGCGCCGCGCCTTCGAGCAATGGTTCTCGCCGGTGGCGCGCCGGCTCGGCTGGCGGCCGGAGTTTCCCTGGGCGCGGCTCGCGCGCTGGGCCGACGCGCGGCGGCATGCACCTGATCGAGCGCCGCCCGATGCCGCCGCTCGGGCATTTCTCGCTGATCCGCTTCGGCAAGGTTGCGGGTGCGGCGCCGCAGGTGGTGGCGTCGCGCGCCGGCGGCTGATCCGAAGGCGGCTCCGCGCTAGCGGCGCCGGTCCTGCTCGCGGCGGTCCTGCTCGCGCCGGTCCAGATCGCGCTGCAGCTGCTGGCGTTGCAGCGCCCGCCGCTCCAACTCGCGACGGTCGTCGAGGTCGCGCTGTTCGCGCGCCCGCCGTGTCTGCTCGTCCATGTCGCGTGTCGCCTGCTCGCGTTGGAACTGCTGCTGCCGCTCGTCGGCGGCCGATTGGGCGAACCGAAGAGTTTCGGGCGCTGCCGACAAACCGCTTGGCGACAGAGCGGCACACACCACGAGCGTTGCGAACAATGTGCGCACGATCCGGGTCATCGGCGTCCTCGATCTGCAAAATTCGCCATGTTGAACTCTAGCACGAGCGGCATCGCGGAGAACGTGCTTCGCGTTCGACGCTGCCCGGCGCGGAACTGTGGTTCGGCCCGGCCGTTGTCCTTCCATGACATGGACAGTCGATCTGCCGAGAACAGTTGTCTTGCTCGCTGCGCTGCTTGGGCCGGGTTTTTGCCGGCGCAGTGGACGGACCGGCGCCCGACGCCAACGCGTGCGCGCCCGGAGAGCGGTTGCAGCCGGGCGATCCGGCGCCGACTGTTCCGGAGACCAGCGGTCTGGGCGCGCGCAACAACCGGCCCGGCGAGGACCTGAGCGACAAGCTCGCCCGCAACGATGGTGTGCTGTGCCCGCCTAACGTCGACCCGGACATCAGGGTGCCGGCCCCGGACGCCGGTCATTCCGCCGCCCGGCAGCCCCGGCGGCGATCCGAGCATCCGCGCGAAATAGCGCGCCAAAATAGCGTGCCTTGACAGGTTTTGCCGGTGCTTCCTATATCGCGGCCTTCCAGCACGGTCGCGTGCCGGTGGCGGGGTAGCTCAGCTGGTTAGAGCAGCGGAATCATAATCCGGAGGTCGCCAGTTCAAATCTGGCCCCCGCTACCAATCTTTTCAATGACTTAGTTCCCGATCAGGGAATTGCGACACGCTCATCACGCTGGTGGGGAAGGTGGTGCCGACGGCGCGGGCGCGGCGGCGGGGACTCTTTACGCTCGAAAGCCTTACCGATGAGACTTTGGCCAAGCTTCGATTGCTGGCGCCCGACTACGTGGCCTCTGCGCGCGTCTTCTCGATAAGCAGTTGTGCAACGTGATCGAGCGCGCCGAACTGCGCGTAGAGTTCGCGGACATAGTCCGGTCGATACGAGGCCTTCGACACTCCCGATGAGAAATGCCACGTAAATCCCATCGGGTTGACCTCCATCGCGTATAACCTTCCGGCATCACTTCGGATGATATCGACCCCCAGGACCGGGATATCCGGAAACGCCGAATGCGCCCTCTCACCGAGTCCGATGATTTCGGGATCGTTGCACAAGACGCGCACCCGACCGAAAGTCTTGTCGTTCGAGGCAATGATCCCATTTGGATCGGATGCGATCTCTTCGAGCGGCGGCCTCGGCGCGCCCCAGCGGTTGCGAGCCGCATACAGCACGTGGCCAAACATCGTCAGCACCCGGTATTCGGTCGGATAGCCCTCTTCGCTGTGTTCGATGTAGGGCTGGATCACCATCTCGCGCTCGCCGTGAAGCGTCAGTTCGGCAAATCGCTCGGCAACATCCTCGGTGCGCAGAAGCCGAATGTCCTGGCCCATTCCGCCGCGCAGCGGCTTGACGACCACATAGCGGCCCCATCTCTCAGGATCGGGCACGAGGTCCCGGGACAGAATTGCGGTAAGAGGAACGGGCAAATCCTTCGACGCGAGTCGCTCGATCTGCTCCAGCTTGCTGATCCCGCGGCCGGAGTAGACGGTTCCGCCCCTCGGCTCGAACTCCATCAGCGGACATGGTGAGAAAACGAGCGAAGGGCGGCGTACCTGCCAGCGCCGGGTCGTCGAATTGGATGAGTGGTTGCTGGCGATCCGCACCTCGATATCAGGCGCGCTTGCTTCGATCCGCTGTTTCACCTGCAGCCAGTCGGAGAGGTCCTGGGCGCCATTGGGCGTATGCACGATCAGAAGGTTTCTTGTCGGCGCGGCAGGCAGGCTCGCGGCGTGTTCGCCTGGACCGGGTCGTTGCCCATCCATGAGCAATCCCTTTGGCATTTCAGGGCACCGGCCGCGAGGAACTGCAGCACTCGCAAGGCCCGATCCTATTGTACCAGCTTCCTCTCGGACCAAAAAGGGCACAGCAGGTGTCGAGCGATTTTGAGAAAGGACCGCCACGCGGTAGTTCCGGCACCATCCAATCAAGCCTAGAAGGCCGAGGCCGGCTATCTGCAAGACGAACGACGGCGGGAGTGGGACGGCATCAGGAACAGATCCGGCGCTGGCTTGAAATCGCGGCGCGTGGCCTACCGCGCGACTGGGGTCGGCGCTATCCGAGAGAATGAACCCTTTCGGCTTGAAGACGTTCGGCTCGCTCCGCCAGGAGATCGTACCTTTCAGCGATCCTGAGCATCGTCGCCTTGTTCAGGGGGCTGGCGCAGCGTTGCGCGTCCGTCCGGGCCTGATGCGCGAGGTGCCGCCAGTTTGCCGGGTCTTCGAGGATTGAGGGCGAGGGTTGTGCCATGCCCCCATCATCGCCCGGAATGGTCAAGGATTGGTTTAGGTGAAATGGCGGACGCGCGGCGTGCCGTGAAGCATTGCATGAACGGCCACTTGAAGTGGTCGCGCAGTTCCCAGTCCGTCCCCGTCGGCCACAACGCGGGGAGTTCAAAATTCCTGAAGCCGGCCCAAACGCTGGATCCCGTGTCCAGGCTTGTTACGTCGTTGCAACCGACCACCCACAAATACTGGCTGAACCTCAGGGCAAGCTTGGACCGTCGCGGTTCGCAAGCGATGAACAATGACGTTGCGCGCGCCACGTGTCCGAACAGCTCCTTCAGCTGCTCATCCTGGAAATGGTGCAGGAACAAATTGGCGATGATCGCGTCGCTGCTCGGTCCCTTCGATTGCCTGAAATACTCCACGGCGTTGGCTTCGAGGATTTCCAATTTCCAATTGATCGAGAAGAAAGCGGCTCGCGTTTCGTCAGACACCGAGCACGACTGATCGAGCAAGATAACGGTAACGTCTCGCCAGCTCGGTGCCAGTCGCTTCGCGACCCGCAGCATGAATGACCCGTCGCCCGCGCCGATTTCCATCAACACGCGAGGCGGATGATCTTTAGGAAAACTGCTTAGCAGCGATTGCGCCACAAAGGAGGCGCCGGGCAGCAGAGAATTTATGAACCTCAGATCGGTGCGGATTTCGATCGCCAGCGGATCAGTGGCAGGAAGCTCATCGAGCAACTCCGGACGAACGAGGCGTCGCAAGCTCATTGCTGGAAACTCGTTGCAGATCGGGAATTCAGCTGAACCAACACGCCATTCGCGAATCGCTCGGCGCCGTCGGCACTTTGTGGATAGTCCCAAGCAATTGCAAATTCTACGAGAAAGTGCATCGAATCGAGCCGCGCGAGTGCCCGAGCTCTTGGGGGCAGTCGGCAAACCTGCCGCTTTCCGCTAACATCGGACAGGGGATTTCATCCAGAAGTCATTGCTGCGGGGGGGGGGCTCGGGCCGTCATGACTGATATTTCAGACTTTGGATTTCTGGTTGCGCGCGTGTTTCTCAGCGCCGTCTATCTCTTCAGCGGGATCGACAAGCTCATGCACCGCGACAATTCGATTGCCGAGCTCAATGCGCTGAAGCTGCCGAGCGCAAAGCTGCTGCGGCCTCTGGTGATCGCGGTGCAGCTCGTCGGCGGGTTGATGGTGCTGCTCGGCTACCACACGGGGTCCGGCGCCTTCATCCTGCTTGCGTTCACCGCGGTCGCGACCCTGCTCGCGCACCGTCCGTTCCATCACCAGGGTCTGGCGCGCCGCATGCAGTTCACCATCGCGCTCGAACACCTCGCGATCTGCGGCGGCCTTCTACTGCTCATGTTCGCAGGCCCCGGCCGCTATTCGCTCGATTGGGCGCTGCGTTGAGCTGAACTAGATCCCCGTCATGCTCGGCACTGTGCCGGGCATCCACGTCTTTCTTCTCTGCTCGCCTGAAGCAAGCAAGACGTGGATGGCCGGGACAAGCACGGCCATGACAGTTCTTCACAGCACCGCCGCTCTTCAGATCGTTGCAATCCGGTCCGGTGGCGCGTCGGAGTGCACGGACCTTGCGGGCTTGCCGTGAGCGTCGGGCGAGTGTTGCGGCTTTCCGCGCCGGGCAGCCCTTCGGCGTGCGGGAAGGTTGACCTTCTTGAGCGCAGCCATGGCAAGCGCGTGCTCGTCGCGGATGCCGCGCGCGACACCTGCACCGATGTGCTGGACAAGCTGCAGTGTCAGTTCCGCGGGAACCGTTTCCTCTGGTAGCTGCTGCAGGGCCAGCAGATAGGCCTCTGCCATGACATCCAGTTCCTCGGACGTGTACACCTGCATGGGTTGATCCTGCGTCGTTGTCGATCGGTGCTTCGCGGCGCTGCAACAACGCCGGGCGTGCGGCAACGTTCCATGCGGAGCAATCGCGGTTCGCGGGGCTTCGAACTTGCGGAGCCTCTGCTTGCGGTTGCCGACGAACTCGCCGGTCTTGATGTCGTATTCCCAGCCGTGCCAGGGGCAGACGAAGTGCAGTTCGTCGCCGAACTTCTGGCCCTCGTAGGTGCGGTCGGGATTGACGATGTCGATCACGTTGTTGACCAGCACGCCCTCGCAGGCCGGGCCGATAAGGCAAAAGTACCGGACCGGGCCGGCTGCGGCAGCCGCGGACCGGCATGCCTGTCCCAGGGTTTTTGCTCGCATTGATTTCGATCGGACCAGCCGCCATGCTGGCACGCAACAAAGTCGGGACGCGCGGGAGGAGACGATGAGAATGAGATTGCCGGCGGCGCTGGCGATGGCGGCGCTGCTGCTGGGACCGTCCGCCGCGCGAGCGCAGAGTTATCCCGACCGGCCGGTCAAGGTCGTCATCGCATTCTCGCCTGCGGGCGCGATCGACGTGCTCGGGCGGCTGATCGCGGCCAAGCTCTCCGAGCTGTGGGGCCAGCAGGTCGTGGTCGAGAATCGCCCCGGCGGCGGCGGCAACATCGGGGCCGCGGCCGCGGCCACCGCACCGCCCGACGGCTACACGCTGCACTTCGGCGCACAGACGCTCGGCACCAACGTCACGCTGTCGCCGACCACCGCGTTCCACCCGGTCACGAGCTTCGAGCCGATCATGCTGGTCAGCACGGCGCTCGAAGTGTTCATGGTGGCGAACGCGACGCCGTTCCATTCGGTCAAGGAGGTTATCGACTACGCCAAGGCCAATCCCGGCAAGCTCAACTATGCCTCGGTCGGCATCGGCACCAGCGCGCATCTCGCCACCGTCCTGTTCATGGACGTGACCGGCATCCAGATGCAGCACGTCCCCTACAGCCAGATGTCGCAGACCTACACCGACGTGTTCTCCGGCCGGACCGAGATCTGGTTCACCACCGCGGGCGGCTCGCTGCCGCATGTCCGCTCCGGCAAGGTGCGCGGGCTCGCGGTCAACGGGCCTGCGCGCTCCAAGCTCCTGCCCGAGCTGCCGACCATGATTGAGCTCGGCATCGACATGAAGGACGAATCGAGCTGGTACGGGTTCTTCGCGCCGAAGGGCACGCCGAAGGCGATCATCGACAAGATCAACCGCGACCTGCAGACCGTGATCGACTTCGCCGGACATGCGCGAAAAGGAGTTTGCGCTCGGCTATCGCTTCATCGGCGGCTCTCCGGAAAAGCTCGCCCAGCACCTCAAGAGCGAAATCGCCAAGTGGGACGAGCTCGCCAAGAAGGGCGCATTCAAGTCCAACTGAGCGGAGGCCGTTAGCGATGCACTGCCGAACGATCGTTGCCGCTCTCGTCGCGCTGCTCGCGCTCAACGGCGGCGCCGGCGCGCAGGATTATCCGACCCGGCCGGTGAAGGTGATCATCGCGTTTTCGCCGGCGGGCGCGATCGACATCCTCGGCCGCTTCATCGCCGACAAGCTGTCGCAGATGTGGGGCCAGCAGGTGATCGTCGAGAACCGGCCCGGCGGCAGCGGCAACATCGGGGCTGCGGCGGCCGCCGCCGCCCAGCCCGATGGCTACACGCTGCACTTCGGCGCGCAGACGCTTGCCGTCAACGTCACGCTGTCGCCGACCACCGCGTTCGACCCGGTCACGAGCTTCGACCCCATCATCCTGGTGGCGAGTTCGCAGGAGGTGTTCCAGGTCTCGGCGGTGACGCCGTTCCAGTCGGTCGCCGATGTAATCGCCTACGCCAAGGCCAACCCCGGCAAGCTGAATTACTATTCCGTCGGGCATCGGCTCGACGTCGCATCTGTCGACCGTGCAGTTCATGGACGTCACCGGCACGCAGATGCAGCACGTGCCCTACAGCCAGATGTCGCAGGGCATGAACGACCTGTTCTCCGGCCGCACCGAGATCAATTTCGGCCCGATGGGCAGCTCGATCGGCAACATCCGGGCCGGCAAGCTGCGTGCGCTGGCGTTGTCCGGGCCGGCACGCTCGAAGCTCCTGCCGGACGTGCCGACGCTGGCCGAGGTCGGCGTCAAGATGCCCGAGGAATCGAGCTGGTACGGCTTCTTCGCGCCGAAGGGCACGCCGAAGGCGATCATCGACAAGGTCAACCGCGATGTTGCGGCCGTCATCGACCAGCCCGACATGCGCGAGCGCGAGGTGCAGCTCGGCTACCGCTACATCGGCGGGCCGCCGGACAAGCTCGGCGCCTTCCTCAAGAGCGAGATCGCGAAATGGGATGCGCTCGCCAAGAAGGGCGCGTTCGGCCCGCGGTGACAGCGGGCTTGAGGTTCGGGCAAGTTGCGTTCGCGCCGTCACCCTGAGGTGCGAGACACGGCTCTCCGGTTGATCGGAATCAGCGTGATATTTTGCCGAGCCACAACCCGCGGCCGTCATCGCCGGGCTTGTCCCGGCGACCTCGATCAGGTGAGCGAGCACTGTGCCAACCCAAGCGAGATGGCCGGGACATAGGCGAGCGAAGCGACGCCGTCCTTCGGACGGCTATGCCCGGCCATGACGTGGAGAGGTTTGTTGAGCCCGATAAATTCAGGCCGGCTTGAGGCCCTTGGCCTTCATCACCGCTTTCGCTGCGGGCGTGACCATGAACGCGCCCAGCGCCTTGGCGGCGCCGGCATCCTTTGCGCCGGCGTGAACTGCGAACACAAAGGTTGTGACAAGCCCGATGCCGGGCGGCAACGGCCCTAGAATGTCGACGCCGGGGACCGCCATCAGTTCGGCGTCCTGCTGCATGCCGATCTCCGCCTCGCCGCGCACCAGGTAATGGCCGATGAGGCCGGCCGGGCCACCGGGCCCGAGCACGGTTTTCGGTCGCACCGCTTCGGCGATGCCGAGCTGTTCGAGCACCTTTGCCACGTGCGCGCCGCTCGCCCCGGCGCCCGGTCCGCTGAACGCGATCGACCTTGCGGCCAACATCGCCTGCTTGAATTTCTCGACCGACGAAATGTCCAGCCGCGGCGTGCCCTGCTTGACGCCGACCATGGTCTCGGACGAGGCGATGTCCAGCCGGCTGCCGGCTGCGACCTTGCCGAGCGCGGCCATCTCCGTGAGCCCCGGCCCGGTCAGGACCACGGCGTCGGCGGGCTCGCCCTCCATCAGCCGCCTGGTGAGCTGCGCAGACGGTCCGTAGCTCGCCTCGACCCTGTCGCCGGTCGCGCGCTCGAACTGCGGCACGAGTTCGTCGAGCGACGTCTTCAGCGCGGTGGTGCAGATCAGCTTGATCGTCGACGGCATCGGAGACCGAGGCCCTTGTGCGTTGGATGCAAGTTATGGCGTTGCCATGCCCATGGAGCGGATCGCGGCCTTGGCCTGCGGGCCCGCGAGAAATGCGATCAGCGCGCGGGCCGCGGCTGCGTCCCGGGCAGCGGTGGAGACGCCCGCCGAGAACACCGAGACGGTCCGCATCCCGAACGGCAGCGTACCGACGATGTCGATACCGGACACCGCCATCAGCTCCGGAAGCTGCTGGATGCCGACCTCGACCTCCTTGCGCACGAGGAAAAAGCCGATCAGGCCCGCCGGTCCGCCGGGGCCGAAGATGAGCCTGGGCTTCATCGCTTCGGCGATGCCGAGCTCCTCGAAAATGCCGATCAGGATCGCGCCGCTCACGCCGCCGCCGACCGGATTGCTCATGCCGAGCGATTTCGCCGCCAGCATCGTCCGCTTGAAGGCCTCGGGCGTCGAGATGTCGGGCTTCGGTGCGCCCTTCTGGACCGCAAGCGCCATCGCCGAATGCGCGATGTCGGTGCGCGTGCCGGCGACGATCCGCCCCTGCTTGGTCAGGGCGTCGATGCCCTGGTCGGTGACGATCGCCACATCGTTGGCTTCGCCGTCGGCCACCTGCTTGGTGATGCGCACGGATGGGCCATAGGAAAACACAACCTTGTGGCCGCTCGCCTGCTCGAACTGCGGCATCAGCGCGTCCATCGATGTCTTCATGGCCGTGCTGCTCAGCACCTTGATTTCGGACATGGATTGACCCGGCTCCAATCCCGCGACGTTCTTGGATTTCTTCCCGTCGATTTTGTGGAATTACACTCCTATCCTGCGATCTTCAATCCCCGCTGCTCCGGAGCACGGCGTGCAAGCTTCCGAATTCGATTGGATGAGCGCGGTCGAATTGCGCGACCGGATCGCCAAACGCGAAATCTCGCCGGTCGAGGTGACGCGCCGGGCGCTCGAGCGCGCCGAGGCGACGCAATCCTCGCTCAACGCCTTCTTCCTGCTGATGCCGGAGAAAGCCATGACGGCCGCGAAGGCGGCGGAAGACGCAGTGATGCGTGGCGCCTCGCTTGGGCCGCTGCACGGCGTGCCGTTCTCGGCCAAGGACCTGATGGCGGTCGGCGGCGAGCGCTACGCCTTCGGCTCGCGCTGCATGGCCAACAATGTCGCGGTTGCCGACGCGCCGCCGGTCGAGCGCGCCAAGCGGGCGGGCGGCATCCTGATCGGCAAGACCACCACCAGCGAGTTCGGCTGCAAGGCGGTCGGCGACAGCCCGCTCACCGGCATCACCCGCAATCCCTGGAATCTCGCCGAAGACTCCGGGCGGATCGAGCGCAGGCGCCGCAGCCTCCGTCGCGGGCGGCGTGACGCCGCTCGCCTTCGGGACCGACGGCGGCGGTTCGGTGCGCATCCCGGCGTGCTTCACCGGGCTTGCCACCATCAAAGGGCACTTCGGCCGCATTCCGGTCTGGCCGGTGTCGGCGACCACCACGCTCGCTCACGTCGGTCCGATGGCGCGCACCATGGAGGACGCGGCCCTGCTGTTCATGGCGAGCGCCGGCTACGACGAGCGCGATCCCTATTCGGTCGCGGGGCCGGTGCCCGACCTGCTCGCGGCATGCCGGCAGGATGTGAGGAACCTGCGCGTCGCCTACAGCCCCACGCTCGGCTATGCCAAGCCCGACGCCGAGGTCCTGCGACTGGTCGATGCCGCCGCGAAGCGCTTCGAGGAGATGGGCTGCTCGGTCGATCTGGTCGAGCGCGTGTTTGAGAGTGACCCGGTCGACATCTGGGCGGCGGAATTCTACGCCGGCGCTGGCACGCGATTGCGGCCGTTCCTGGAGGGCCAGCGCGAGCTGATCGATCCGGCGGTCGCGGAGGTTCTAGACCGGGCGCTGCGGCAGGATTTGCGCAACTACTACGCCAAGGTGTTCGAGCGTTATGCACTGCGCGAGAAGATGCGCGCCTTCTTCGAGCGCTATGACCTGCTGCTGTCGCCGGTACTCCCGGTGACGTCGCTCGACGCCGGCAAGAACGTGCCCGATCACCTGGCCGACCGCGATCTCGTGTCGTGGGTCTATTACACGTATCCGTTCAACCTGACCGGCCAGCCGGCGGCGTCAGTCTGCGCCGGCATTGCGAGCGACGGCATGCCGGTCGGCCTGCAGATCGTCGGTCGCGCGCTCGACGACGCTGGCGTGATGGGTGCCGCCGCGGCCTACGAGCGCACGCACCCGAAGGGCTACAACGTCAAGCGGTTCACGGTGTAGCCGCCCGCCGTCATCACCGGGCCGGCGCGAAGCGCCGAGTCCCGGTGATCCCGCTTAGGCAGGCATATTGTGTTCGTAACCGGGATGGCGGGGACATGCCCAAGGCAGTGCGGTCGATCGGAATTGGCTCTGATATTCTACCGAGCCACAACCCGCAGCCGTCATCGCCGGGCTTGTCCCGGCGATCTCGATCAGGTGAGCACGGTGCCAACCCGAGCGGGATGGCCGGGACAAGCCCGGCCATGACGTGGAGAGATTTGTTGAGCCCGACAAATTCATCAATTGTGGCTGAGGTCAACATCAACCGGACAGCCGTGGGACAAGCCCCGGCCATGACGGAGAAAACCGCTCAACCCGCGTTGACCATCTCGACCAGCGCACGCGTGATTGCGCCGCCCGGCTTGGCCAGTTCATCGAGGATCGAAAAGTGATGGTGGCCGGGCAGCACCGCGAGGCTCACCGGCAGTCCTCGGGCCTGTGCCGCGAGGGCGTAGTCATCGGATTGTCGCCGCAGCTCGGGCAATTCGTTGCCGCCGACGAAGAGCTTCAGCGGCGGCGAACGGTCGCGCAGGTTGGTCAGCGGGCTCAGCGTTGCGACTTCGGCCGCGCTGAGCCGAAGCTTGTCGTTGAGCACGCCGAGCGAGATCGGTTCGAGGTCGAAAATGCCGCTGATCGGAATGCCGCCGCGCACCGCCAGATGGTCGGCGACCGCCGCGGTCAGGTGGCCGCCGGCCGACCAGCCGCCGACGAACATGCGTTCGCGGTCGAAGCCGAGATCGCCCGAGTGTGCGGCGAGGTAGTCGAGCGCCAAACACATCTCCGCGACGATGTCGGTCAGCCGCGCCTCGGGGGCGAGCGTGTATCCCGGCACCGCCACGTCGATGCCGTGCGCCCGCGGGCCGCTCGCGACGAATGCGAAGCGCTCCTTTTCGTTACGCTGCCAGTAGCCGCCGTGGATGAACACGAACAGCGGTGCGCGCGCAGCGCCGCTCGGGAAATAGTCGAGTGCCGCGCGCGGCCGTAGACCGAACCGCAGGTCGAGCCGCGATCCCGGCTCGGCGCGGACTTTCACGCTCTCGTCCCACCAGCGCGCGCGATAGGCCTGGCTGTCGGCGACGGCGCCGGTGTTGTCGTAGGCGGCATCGAGCGCCGCGCGGTCCATGCCGCGGTAGATCGCCGTCATGTCAGGGGCGCTGGTTCGGCGGCGCGGGCGGGCGCGAGGTGGCTCGTCAGCCGGCGGGCGACGTCACGGCGCACGGCGTTGAACTCGGGCGAGGAGACGTCGCGCGGGCGCGGCAGATCAATCGTGATGTCGTTTTCGATCCGGCCGGGGCCGGCGCTCATTACCAGCACGCGGTCGGCGAGCAGCACCGCCTCCTCGACCGAATGGGTCACGAATATGATGGTGACACCGGTGCGCGACCAGATCTGCAAAAGCTCGTGCTGCAATTGCTCGCGGGTGAGCGCATCGAGCGCGCCGAACGGCTCGTCCATCAGGAGGATGCCGGCGTCGTTGGCGAGCACGCGGGCGATCGCGACGCGCTGCTTCATGCCGCCGGAGAGCTGCGCCGGATAGCGGTCCGCGAAGCGCTCGAGGCCCACCAGCCGCACGAATTCGTCGGCGATGGCCTCGATCTGCTTGCGCGGCAGGTCGCGTTGGCGCGGGCCGAAGCCGATGTTCTGGCGCACCGACATCCAGGGAAACAGCGCGTAGTCCTGGAACACCATGCCGCGATCGCTGCCGGGGCCGGTGATCGGCTTGCCGTCGGCCAGCACGCTGCCGGTGGTCGGCTCCTCGAAGCCCGCAACGATGCGGAGCAGCGTGGACTTGCCGCAGCCGGAGGCGCCGATCAGGCAGACGAACTCGCCCTTGCCGATGGCGACATCGACGCGCGCCAGAGCCTCGATCTCGTCGTCGCCGACTGCGAAGCGCTTGGTGACGCCACGGATCACGAGGTGCGGGCGCCTTGCGTCAGGCATGATGCTGCGGGCTCCAGCTCAGGACGCGGTTCGAGATTTTCACGATGATGCGGTCGGTGATGAAGCCCATCGCGCCGATCACGATCATGCCGGTGATGACGAGGTCGGTGCGCGACAGCGTGCGGCCGTCCATGATGACCGAGCCGAGGCCGGTCGGCACGCCGGTCATCTCGCCGACCACAATCAGAATCCAGGCAAAGGCGTGCGCGATGCGAAGCCCGTTGAAGATTGACGGGAGCGCTGCCGGAAACACCACCTGGCGGAACATTGCCGAGCCGGCGCAGCCCAGCATCGCAGCGGCTTCGAACAGCCGCGGGTCGACCGAACGCACGCCGAAGATCGTGTTGAGCAGGATCGGGTAGAACGCGCCGAGGAACACGAGGAAGATCGCCGCATTCGGGCCGAGCCCGAAGAAGATCATCGACAGCGGCAGCCAGGCGGTGACCGGGATCGGACGAAGCAGGTTGATGGTCGGGTCGAGCAACTGGCGAAGCACCTTGATCCGGCCGATCATCAGACCGAGCGGGATC
This sequence comes from uncultured Alphaproteobacteria bacterium, assembly GCA_963821555.1. Classification (GTDB taxonomy): domain Bacteria; phylum Pseudomonadota; class Alphaproteobacteria; order Rhizobiales; family Xanthobacteraceae; genus Z2-YC6860. Next base: position 382,967 of record CAWGEM010000003.1, read on the forward strand.
GCAATCGCCGCGGCGAGGAAGAAGCCGCCGTAGACCCGCGTCATCGACTTCCAGATGTGGGTCAGGATGGTCGCGCTGAAGGCATCGTCGTAGATGCCGCCGAACGCGAAGTCCCACATCATCACGCCGACGTCGTACGGGCTCGGAATGAGCCGCGTGCCGGTGTAGGCGACGGCATAATGCCAGCACACCACGAACAGCACGGGGAAGCCCGCGCCGAGCACGACCGCGCGCGCCATGTCGATCGTGGCGCGGCGGGGCCGCGCCACGGCCGGCGCGGGCGCTTCCGGTGCGCTCGGCTGAGTCGCCGCGTCCGCAAGCGCCGGGACGTGCTCGTTCACCTCGATCCTCGATTGAACAGCGTATTACTGGAACTGCTTGGTCACGAACTTCTCAAGCTCGATGTTCTGGCGCAGCTGCTTGTTCTCGAACATCAGCTGCGTGTAGGCCTTGGCGCGCGTCATGAACACGTCGTCGATCTTCCAGGCGAGCTCGACGTTCGGCACCGCGAGTTCGACCGAGCGCCGCTGCTGGCCGAGCCTGGCGACCGCCATGTCGACGATCTCCGGCTGGTGCGCCATGGCGTAGTCGACCGCCTTCTTGTGCATATCGACCACGAGCTTGATGCGCTCGGGGTTCTCTTTGACCTGCTTCTGGCTCGCCGACAGGATCATGTTGAGCGGGCCGATCGGTGTCGAATACGGGTACTCGACCAGCACGCCGGTGCCGTTGGCGAGGCTGATGCCGGCGGCGGGCTCGGCGCCGACGTAGGCGTCGACGTCGCCGCGCGCGAGCGCCGCGGCCATGTCGCTGAACTGCAGCCGGATCGGCTGGATGTCGCGGATCGTCATGCCTTCCATGCGCAGCCGCTCGAGGATCACCGCCTCCTGGGTTGAGCCCGGCCAGATCGCGACCTTCTTTCCCTTCAGGTCCTTGACCGTTTTGATGCCGGTGTTCGGGCCGGCCATGATCGCCATACCGCCGTTGTTGGCGTTGGCGACGATGAAGACCGGTTCGTTGGCCGCAGCGCCGAGGATGAACGCCGCGATGCCGTGGATGCAGGTGTCGACCGTACCGGTGAGCACCGCGTTCTTGCCGTCGGTCGGGCTTTCGAACGGGATCACCTCGACCCGGTATCCGGGTGGCGCGAACTTCTCGTAGAAATACGCCGAGATGCCGTGGATCAGCTTGAGCGTGCCGACCCGGATCACCTGATCCTGCGCGTGCGCGCAAGGCACTGAAGCGACAAGCCAAAGCGTGCCGAGGGCGGCGAGCCACAGGCTCGTCAGCCGCCGAATGACAGCCAGAATCATGGAAACCCCCATTTGGGGCGCGAAACCCCGTCGATGTAAGCCGGCCGGACAGTCTAACGCACGAGTTTTGCGGGGTGAACTGCGTCGCAACGGGGACTTTGCGCGCATTCTGGGCCTTGTGGCCGGTCAATTCGAAGCGACGGGAGGTGGTTGCACTTGGCAATGACCCATGGGAACAATCTGCGGTGCCATCATTGAGAATTCGACAAATTCATGCGAATGACGTTCCCTCGTTGCGGAGATCGGGATGACGCAGGCCACCGCGTCCGTGCTTGAGCGCACTGCCGCCGAGCCGGACGCCGATGTCCGGCGCACCTGGAGCGAGGCATTCCGTGCGGTGCGCGCCGAAACCGAACGCCGCGCCGCGCCGCTGTCGCCGAGGATCAGGTCGTCCAGTCGATGCCGGACGCGAGCCCGACCAAGTGGCATCGCGCGCACACGACGTGGTTCTTCGAGCAATTCCTCCTTAAGCCGTACGTGCCGGTTATCGGGTGTTCGACGAGCGCTTCGGCTTTCTGTTCAATTCCTATTACGTGGCCGCCGGCCCGCGGCATGCGCGTCCGGAGCGCGGCCTGGTCACGCGTCCCAATGTCGCGGAGGTCGCCGCTTACCGCGCGCATGTCGATCGCGCGGTCGTGCGTCTGCTCGAGGACGCCGACACCGCGACGCTCGCCGAGCATCGTGCCGGTAATCGAGATCGGGCTGCATCACGAACAACAGCATCAGGAGCTGCTGCTCACCGACATTCTGCATGCGTTCGCGCAGAACCCCACTCGCCCGGCGTACGATCCGACGCTGGCGCCGCCGTGTCCTGCCGGCGGCAGCGGCTTCGCCGACCTGCCGACCGGCATTCACACCATCGGCCTCGGCGGCGACGGCTTCTGCTTCGACAACGAGCAGCCGGCGCACCAGACGCTGCTGCGCGAGGGCTCGATCGCGCGTCGTCTCGTGACCAACGGCGAGTGGCTCGAATTCATGGCCGACGGCGGCTACGCCGCGCACGACCTGTGGCTTTCGGACGGCTGGACCAAGGTGCAGGCCGACGGCTGGCAGGCGCCGGGCTACTGGCGGCAGGTCGACGGCGCCTGGTTCTCGCTGACGCTTTCGGGCCTCAACCCGGTCGATCCGGCCGCGCCGGTCTGCCACGTCAGCTACTACGAGGCCGACGCCTTTGCTCGCTGGGCCGGCAAGCACCTGCCGAGCGAGGCGGAATGGGAGGTTGCAGCACGCGCAGGGCTGCTACCCGATGCCTTCGGGGTGGTGTGGCAATGGACCCGCAGCGCCTATCTAGCCGTACCCGGGTTTCCGCGCCGCCGAAGGCGCGCTCGGCGAATACAACGGCAAGTTCATGATCAATCAGATGGTTCTGCGCGGCTCGTCGCTCGCCACCCCGTAGGGCATGCGCGCCCGAGCTATCGCAACTTCTTCTATCCGCCGGCGCGCTGGCAGTTCAGCGGGCTTGCGGCTCGTGGACTACGCTTGAAGCACGCCGCAACGGTATCGGGCAGGGTTTGGCCATGACTGCGCTCGCTCGCAAGATCATTCCGTCGCCAATTTCGGCCGAGAGCACGCACTGCGTTCGCCGCCGACGTTGTCGCCGGCCTGACCGCGACGCCGAAACGGCTATCGCCGAAGTACTTTTACGACAGCGCCGGCTCCGCGCTGTTCGAGCGCATCACGAGCCTGCCGGAGTACTATCCGACGCGCTGCGAGCTCGAAATCCTGAACGCGCACGCCCAGGATATCGCCGGTCTAATCCCGCCGAACTCTGCACTGATCGAGTTCGGCAGCGGCTCGAGCACCAAGACCCGCATCGTGCTCCGCACCGCCAAGCTTGGCGGCCTATGTCCCGGTCGACATTTCGGCCGAGTTCCTGCGCGAGCAGGCGACAATCTGCGGCGCGAATATCCCGCGGTCGCCATGCTGCCGGTCGCCGCTGATTTCAGCCAGCCGTTCGATCTGCCGGACGCCGGTCGAGACGCTGCCGCGCGCCGGTTTCTTCCCGGGCTCGACCATCGGCAACTTCGAGCCGCACGAGGCGGCGGCGTTCCTGCGCCACGCCGGCCGCATCCTCGGCCACGGCGCGATCTTCATCGTCGGCGTCGATCTGGTGAAGGACCCGCAGATCCTGCAGAAGGCCTACAACGACGCGCAGGGCGTCACCGCGCAGTTCAATCTCAATCTGCTCGCGCGCATCAATCGCGAGCTCGGCGCCAAGTTCGACCTCGCGAGCTTCGAGCATCACGCCTTCTTCAACCGCGAGCGCTCGCGCATCGAAATGCATCTGGCGAGCCTCAAGCGCCAGCGCGTGCGCGTTGCCGGCGAATGCATCGACTTCCGCGCCGGCGAAACCATTCACACCGAGAACAGCTACAAGTATTCGATCGAATTCGTTCGGCGCGCTCGCCCGCGGCGCCGGCTGGTCGCCGCTCAAGACCTGGACCGACCGCGACCATCGCTTCTCCGTGCACGCCCTGCGACAAGGCGATGCCGCGATCCATCGCCACAACGGCAGCGCGCGAAAGCCGTCCGCAGTGTAAGGCAGCGCCTGGGGCGGCGGCGCCTCAGCGCCGGGTGCCGACCCTCGATCGCGTTCCACAGCCAGCGCGCCGCTTCGGTCGGCGAGGCACCGTCGCCCGCGCGCAGGTTGGCCGCGCGCATCACCTCCACGCTGATCGCGCCGACCAGGGGCCGCAGCGCGTCCGCCAGCGCCCGGTCGTTGGCTCTGCGGGGCGACAGCAGCAGCACCGCATCGTAGGGCGGGATGGCATGCTTCGGATCGCTCAAGACGACAAGGTCGTTCTTGGCGACGCGTCCGTCGCTGGTGTAGGCGGCGATCACGTCGACATCGCCGCTCGCGGCGGCGGGGTACATGAACTCCGGCCTGCATCTGACGCTGCTCGCGGAACGAAAGTCCGTAGACCTCGCGCACTCTGCGCCATTCCGGCCGGCCGAAGAATTCGTAGTCGCCGGCGATCGAAAGCTGCGGAGCGACGCCCGCCAGGTCGGCAAGGCTGCGGATGCCGAGCGCCTCCGCGCGGCGACGTGGCATTGCCAGCGCATAGGCATTCTCGAAGCCGAGGTCGCCCAGAAGCGTGATGCCGTGCCGCTCGCGCAGCCAGCGCGCGGTCTCGGCCAGCACCTCGGCGCGTGGCAGCACGTCGCTGCGGTGCATCTGGTTGGCCCAGATCGTGCCGGAATAGTCGACGTAGACGTCGATCTCGCTGGCTGCGAGGGCCTCGAAGATCACGCTCGAACCGAGCCCGTCGCGCTGGGCTGCGGTCAAGCCGCTGGTGCGCAGCCGTCCTTCAATCAGCGCGGCGAGCACGTATTGCTCGGCGAACGGTTTTGCCGCGGTGACATAGTCGGCGCGCGGCCGCGCGAGACTTGGTATGAGCGCGCCGAGCGTAAGCAGGACGAGGCCCAGCGCGCCGACCGCGACGCGCCAACGCCGGCGCGATGCCATGCCGCTTTCCATCAGTGTCAGCAATTGGTCGACTGCCAGCGCAAAGACCGCGGCAGCGACGCAGCCGAACAGCACGAACACCCAATTCTGGGTCTGCAGTCCGGTGAAGATGTAGTTGCCGAGGCTCGTCTGGCCGATTGGAGTCGAAAGCGTTGCCGTCCCGATCACCCAGACAGCCGCAGTGCGGATGCCGGCCATGATGACCGGCAGCGCGAGCGGCAGCTCGACCATAAAGAGCGATTGTCGCTCCGTCATGCCGACGCCGGCGGCCGCCTCTTTCAACGCGGGATCGATACCCAGCAGCCCCGTCAGCGTGTTCCGCAAGACTGGCAGCATACTATAGAGCGCGAGCGCCAGCACCGACGGAAGGAATCCGAGCGCGGAAAAGGTCGCGCCGAACAGACGCTCGCACAGCGCGGCGAGGCCGAGCAGCAGTGGATAGAACAGCGCGAGCAGCGCGAGCCCGGGAATCGTCTGCACGACGCTTGCTGCACCAAGCAGCAGCCGGCGCAACGCCGGCCGCTGCAGCGAGAGCAGCGCGAGCGGCAGGCTCGTCGCAAGCCCGAGCAGGATAGCGGTCACGCTGACCAGGACATGGCCGCCGAGATACTGCGGAAGGCGAGCGAGGGCCTCGGCCAGTTGCGGTGCGAGCGAGGCCCCCATGGCAGGCTCAATGCCGCGGCGTGTCGAACAGCATGCGCAGGCGTTCGGCCTGGCGCCGCGGCGTTGCCATCAGCGCGCGGACATAGTCGTCCTGTTCTTCGCTCATGATCTCCTGCGGCGTGCCTGCGGCGATGATGCGGCCGTCCCGGATGACCGCGATCCGGTCGGCGAGCAACAGCGCTTCCAGCGTGTCGTGGGTGATCATGACGGTGGTCAGGTCGAGGGCATCGTGAAGCCTGCGGTAGTCTTGTCCGAGCGCGTCGCGGGTGAGCGGATCGAGCGCGCCGAACGGCTCGTCCATCAGGACGATCCGCGGATCGGCGGCGATCGCGCGCGCCACGCCGACGCGCTGCTGCTCGCCGCCGGAGAGCTGCGAGGGAAGCCGGTCGCGGTGCACGGCACGATCGAGACGCACGAGATCGATCAGTTCGTCGACGCGCGCGGCGATGCGCCGCCTGTCCCAGCCGAGGAGCCGCGGCGTGATCGCAATGTTCTCGGCCACGGTCATGTGCGGGAACAAGCCGACACGCTGAAACACGTAACCGATCCGCCGTCGCAGCGCGACAGCGTCGGTCTCGCACACGTCTTCGCCCGCGACGCGGACCTCGCCGCTCGTGGCTTCGATCAGGCGGTTGACGAGACGCAGCAGCGTGGTCTTGCCCGAGCCCGACGGTCCGACGACCGCGAGGAACTCGCGCTCACCGACCGCGAGCGAGACGTGGTCGAGCACCTGCACGCGCCCGTCGTCGTAGCTCTTGCACACGTCGTTGAACGCGATTGCGGGCGGGGCTGTCATGCGACGCGAGCGTATTATAGAAGTACGCGCCCTCGAAATCGCCGGTTGGAGCCGGCATGAGCGCCGCCGGAAGTGGCGGGGGCCCGGCGGTGTTGCCGCCGAGCCCCCTTATCAAATCAGCCGGCCTGTAAGCCGGGTTCTGTAGGGCGCGAGGCAACGAGCCACGCGCGCGACGGCCATTCCTCTGCGACGCCGGTTGCCCGGCGCCTCAAGCAACCTACCCGGACGGCGGCCCGGACAAGGGTTCGGAACTGTACGCAGCTTGCGCCGCGGAAAATTCCGGTGCCGTCCCTATTCGGTCTTGCTCCCGGTGGGGTTTGCCGTGCCGCTTCCGTTGCCGGCCGCGCGGTGCGCTCTTACCGCACCGTTTCACCCTTGCCCCGGCAATACGATACGCACCGGGGCGGTCTGTTCTCTGTGGCACTGTCCCTGGGGTTGCCCCCGCCGGACGTTATCCGGCACCGTTTGTCCGTGGAGCCCGGACTTTCCTCCCCGGCCACCTTTCGGCGATTGCCGGAGCGGCCGTCCGGCCGACTGACGCATCAAGGGATGGCGATCGCCGGTGCCGGCGTCAAGGGGTGGGCGTGGCTGCGGGCAGGGGGAGCTTTGCGCGCGCTATGAGGAGCTTGCGCAGGGTCTCGCGGGTCGAGGTGTCGGCATTGCCGTCGACCTTGGCTGGCCGGAAATGCCGCTGAAAAGCGGTCACGACGTCCTTGGTGATGGCATCGTATTCGCCGGTCGGCTTGACGCCGTAGCCGAATTCGGCGAGCGACTTCTGCAGTTCAGTCACCGTCTCGCCAGTGTCGCCCGGCACGAGCGAGAGCCAGTCGGTGATTGGAAGCGGTTCGACCCAGAGGCCGATGCCCGAAGTCGGACAAGCTCTTCCACGGAAACTTCTCGCCCGGGTCCTGTTTGCGGCTCGGCGCAACGTCGGAATGCGCCACGACGTGGTCGCGGCGGATGTTGCGGCGACGAAGAATGCCGCGGCACAGCGTGATGACCGCCGCGATCTGACGCTTGGGGAAATCCGGATAGCCGAAATCATGTCCTGGGTTGGCGATCTCGATCCCGATGGAACGGGAGTTGATGTCGGTTTGGCCCTGCCAGGACGACACGCCAGCGTGCCAGGCGCGCCGCGCTTCCTGCACGAGCTGCACGACGCGGCCGTTCTCGTGCACCAGATAGTGGCAGGATACCCGCGCAATCGGATCGCACAGGCGGAGCAGTGCCTCGTGCGTCACCTCCATGCCGGTGTAGTGCAGCACGACCATGTCGGGGCTGATGCCGCCGGCGCGCTCGTCGTGATTGGGCGAGGGCTCGACGCGCTCAACCAGGCTTGAATCGGGCTGGAAGTCGGTCATGCAGTCGACACTAAGGCAAAAATCTTAACAGAAGCAGGGCGATACGACGGCAGGGGCGCGCCGGTCAACAGGTGCTAGGGCTGTGCCAACGCGACCGGCCCGGGCCGCATCGCGGTCCGGGCCGGGGCACTCCAATAAGCTACGGCAGACGCTGCGGAATTAATCGTTACCGCATGGACGACGCTGGGCCTGCCGGGCGCTGCATGCCATTGCGCGGCGCCATGCCGGTGGTGGTCGGCGCCTTGTACGTCTCGAAGTTCGCGGCCTGGGTGATTTGCTCCTTGGTGAGCGCGATCTTCAGCTTGTCGGACTCGTTCTTCGAGCTGTCGCCGGCAACGATCTGGAACGCCGACGGCGCAATCGCCACGTCCTTCGCGCCGATGCCGAGGAAGCCGCCGACGCTGACGATGAACGCTTCGATCTTGCCCTCCTTGTCGAACAGCAAGTCGCTCACATCGCCGATCTTCTCGTTGTTGACGCCGAGCACGTCGGTGCCCTTGAACTTCGACGCCAGCCACTGGTCGGAGCGCTGCGCGTTGACGAACTTCACATCGGCGCTGATGGTCGACGCGTCGGCCTTGGGCGCAGGCGGAGTGCCTTCGGCCATGGCCGAACCGATCATGAGGCCGCCGATGGCCGTCGTGATCATGAGTTTCTTCAGCATTTAGAGCCTCCTTGGATTCAGGCAAACTCCCCTCGCTGACTTAACGCCAAGGCTGCGGCCGCGTTCCGGCCGTTTTTCGCCGCGTCCCAGTCCATCGCCGATGTGGCGTGCGGCACGATCGCGCCGCTTTTGCCGGCTGCTCGGAGCCGAGTGCGCCGGTTCCATGCCGCGTTCGCATGCCGACTGCGCTCCAGCTCAGAGTGCTCGGGTCCGTGCACGCGGATTGATACGTGTCTTCGCCAATGCAGAAAGCCTGCCTCGTTGGCAGGAACAGAATCCTGAAATCTCGGGATGCAAACAATTCCTTAATCTTAAACATGGTTAATTCGGTCAGCGGACCGGCGCATGGCATGGCGCTTGTCCGTCCGTGGTCCATTGACGCCCAAAGTATCCCATGATAACCCAAAAAATCCCAAGTAATGGGTGTCAGTGGTTGAGGCGTGAGGGGCATGGACCGCTTCGTGGGCAACGTCACGGCGCGGCTCGACTCCAAGGGGCGGGTCTCGATCCCGGCCGCGTTCCGCACCGTGCTCAGCCGCGACGGCTACGATGGGCTGTTCTGCTATCCGAGCCCCGACCGCTCGGCGATCGATGCCGGCGGCCATGCGCTGATGACCGAAATCGACGCGCTGATCGCGCGCTTTGCGCCCTACTCGGAGGAGCGCGAGCAATGGTCGGCGGCGCTCTACGGCACGAGCGAAACCTTGAAGATCGACGGCGAGGGGCGGGTCGTCTTGACCGACACGCTGCGCCTGCACGTCGGCATCACGGATGCCGCGACCTTCGTAGGCCTCGGTCACAAGTTTCAGATCTGGGAGCCCGGCCAATTCCGCGCGCAGCTTGCCGAGACCACCGCCAAGGTGCGCGCGATGAGGGGGCGGCTGGGCTCCGAGAGAGCGGCGGAAGGCGCGCTCGGAGCACGGGAATGATGGCGAGTCGCGGCAGCTACGCTGTCGCTGGCGGGCTGGCCCGTCACGTTCCCGTGCTCGTGCGCCCCGCCATCGACCTCCTCAACCTCCGCGGCGGGGGCGTCTACATCGACGGCACCTTCGGCGCCGGCGGCTACAGCCGCGAAATCCTCGCCCATCCCGGCACCCAGGTGATCGCGATCGATCGCGACCAGAACGCCGTGGCGATGGGCGCAAGTCTCGCGCAGTCGTCCGGCGGACGGCTGACGCTGGTCGAAGGCCGCTTCTCCGAACTCGACGACATTGCCCAGCGCTTCGGTCACGCCGCCGTCGACGGCGTCGTGCTCGATCTCGGCGTGTCCTCGATGCAACTCGACCAGGCCAATCGCGGCTTCTCGTTCCGGTTCGACGGGCCGCTCGATATGCGGATGGGCGGCGAGGGGCCGAGCGCTGCCGACGTCGTGGCGCGCGCATCGGAACGCGATCTTGCCGACATCATCTATCGGCTCGGCGAGGAGCGTCATTCGCGGGCGGTGGCGCGTGCCATTGTCGCCGCGCGCAAGTCCGCGCCGATCGCGACCACCAAAGCGCTGGCCGGTATTGTCGCGGGGGTGGTCGGCGGCCGGCCGGGCGCGATCGATCCGGCGACGCGGACCTTCCAGGCGCTGCGCATCTTCGTCAACGACGAACTCACCGAACTCGCGGTCGCGCTGAATGCCGCCGAGCGCATCCTCAAGCCCATGGGACGGCTGGTGGTGGTTGCGTTCCATTCGCTGGAGGATCGCATCGTCAAGACTTTCCTCGCTGCGCACAGCCGCACCCCGGGCATCTCGCGCCATCGGCCGGGCGTCAACGGATCGTCGCCGAGCTTCAATCTGCTGACGCGGCGCCCGATCGTGGCCGATGCCTCCGAGGTGGTCGCCAACCCGCGTGCCCGCTCCGCCAAGCTGCGCGCCGCCGAACGCACGCGCGCACCGGTGAAGCCGGTTGATGTCGCGTCGGCGCTGCCGCCGCTGCCGGAGCTCGATGCGGTCATGAGCACGAGGAGGCGCTGAGCATGCGGTACCTCAATCTCTGCGTGCTCGTGCTGCTCGTGCTCGCGGCCGCGCATGTCTACGAGATCAAGTTCGAATCGACGCTGCGGGCTGAGCGCATCTCCAAGATGCGGGCCGACATCCGCCGCGAGCGCGACGCCATTGCAGCACTGCGGGCCGAATGGGCGACGCTCGACAATCCCGCGCGCATCCAGGGCTTGGTTCGGCGTCATCTGCTGCTCGGCCCGGCGCAGCCCACGCAGTTCGACTCGCTCGATGGCCTGCCGGAGCGGCCGCCGCAGACATCGCAGCCGCAGCTAAGCGACGCCGTTGCCGTGATGATCGAGAATCCCGACGGTGAGCTGATGACCGGCAGCTTTACGCCCGAACCGGAGCCGAAGTGACGATGCAGGCCGTAGCACAAGCTGCGAACGCCCGCCCCGGCGAGCACTGGCGCCGGCGGCTCACGCGCACGCTGCTCTACGGCAACAACGTCGATCGCAACGCCAAGGCGCGCGCCCGCATCGGCCTTGCGATCCTGGCGTTTGCCGCCGTCTATGCCGTCATCGCAGCGCGCCTCATCTCGTTTGCGATCTCGCCGGACGGCCACATCGTTCGCCGTTCGGGCTCGCAGGAGCTGATCGCAACGGCGCGCCCCGACATTCTCGATCGCAACGGCCAGATTCTCGCAACCGACGTGCGCGCACCGTCGCTGTTTGGCGAGCCGCGCCGGATCATCGACGTTGACGAGGCGGTCGAGCTGTTGACCGCGGTGCTGCCTGATCTCGACGCCACCGAAGTGCGCGACCGGCTGAGCTCGCGGCGCGGCTTCGTCTGGCTCAAGCGCGAGATCACGCCCAAGCAGCAGCGCGAAATCCACCGGCTCGGACTTCCGGGCGTGGGATTCCTGCCCGAGAACCGCCGCGTCTACCCGAACAGCGCCGAGGTTTCGCACCTCATCGGCCACGTCAACATCGACAACCAGGGTATCGCCGGCATCGAGAAGTGGCTCGACGGCCGTGGGCTTGCCGCCCTGCATATGGCCGGACTCGCCACCGACCGGCTGCAGAAACCGGTCGACCTTGCGGTCGACCTGCGGGTGCAGCACGCACTGCGCGACGAGCTGATTGCCGCCGCGATCAAGTTCAAGGTGAAGGCCGCCGCAGGCCTCATCGTCGACGTCAACACCGGCGAGATCATCTCGATGGTGTCGCTGCCCGACTACGACCCGAACAGCCCCAAGCAGGCCAACGATCCGCTGCGCATCAACCGGCTGACCACCGGCGTGTTCGAGCTCGGCTCGACCTTCAAGGCGCTGACGATCGCGATGGCGCTCGACTCCGGCAAGGTCTCGCTCAACTCGTCGTTCGATGCCCGCGGCACGCTGCGTTACGGCCGCTTCAACATCCACGACTACCACGGGCAGAACCGCGTCCTGACGGTGCCCGAAATTTTCACCTACTCGTCCAATATCGGCACCGCGCGCATCGCGCTCTCGCTTGGCGTCCAGTACCACCAGTGGTTTCTGCGCAAGCTCGGACAGCTCGACCGGCTGCGCACCGAACTGCCGGAGAGCGCCGAGCCATTGGTGCCCAAGCGCTGGGGTGAGCTGAACACCGTGACCATCGCGTTCGGTCACGGTCTTTCGGTGGCGCCGCTGCAGGCGGTCGCCGGCATCAATGCGTTGGTCAACGGCGGCCTCCTCATTCCGCCGACCTTCATGAAGCGGACGCCCGAGCAGGCACGCGCGCTCGCCAAGCAAGTGGTCAAGCCCGAGACCAGCGACAAGATGCGCTACCTGATGCGGCTCAACGCCGAGAAGGGCACCGCCACCAAGGCCGACGTGAAGGGCTATTACGTCGGCGGCAAGACCGGCACCTCGGAGAAGGTGGTCGCCGGGCGCTATTCGAAGAACAAGCTGCTCACCACCTTCACGGCGATCCTGCCGGCCGACAAGCCGCGCTATCAGCTTCTGATCATGCTGGACGAGCCGCAGGGCCTGCCGGAAACACATGGCTTTGCGACGTCGGGCTGGAACGCCGCGCCGACTGCAGGGAAGGTGATCGCCCGCATCGCGCCGATGCTCGGGATCGAGCCGCGCTTTGATCTGCCGCCCGCCGATCAGCTTATTTTAGCCAAGGTCCGGCCATAGGGGGCGGGCCGCTGCGGCAGCAACGGAAATGCGGCGGTGCCACACGCGCGCTTATCCCTCCCCCTTGTGGGGAGGGTGGCCGAACGGAGGCGACAGCCGAGCGAGGCCGGGTGGGGCCGGACTCGCCTCACACGCATTCCTCTCGCAGTCAGGCGCAACAGAACCCCACCCGGTTCGCGCTCGGTTTCCCTCCGCGCGAACCACCCTCCCCACAAGGGGGAGGGATAAGCGTGCTCGCTGCAGTGGCGGTCATGTTGTTATCGCGTCGCTCCCATCGAAACATGCTCCATTCGCACGCCGGAATTCATCCCCCCGGTATTGCCAAAGACGCGGAAACAGGTGGTATGGATTCCGCTGCAACGGGCTGTGCCCACGCCCCGGGACGACCGTGTCGATGACGCTTGCCGATCTCCTGAACGATTCTGCAACCCTCGATGGCGCTCTCGGGTCGATCGAGGTGCGCGGCATCACCGTGGATAGCCGCGCGGTCCGCCCAGGTGATGTGTTCGTAGCGGTGCCGGGCAGCAAGGCCGACGGAGGGGCGTTCGCGGGCCAGGCTGCCGCCGCGGGCGCAGCTGCGATCGTTGCCGAGCGCGCACCGCCGGCGTTGCCGGCCGCGACGCCGTTCATCAAGGTCGACAACGCGCGGCGCGCGCTGGCGAAGGCCGCGGCCCGCCTCTATCCGAAACAGCCGCCGGTGATCGCTGCGGTCACCGGCACCAGCGGCAAGACCTCGGTCGCAGCCTTCACCCGGCAGATCTGGAGCGCGCTCGGCCATCAGGCCGCGAGCGTCGGCACGGTCGGTGTGGTGACGCCGAAGCGAGAAGTCTACGGCTCGCTGACCACGCCCGACCCGGTAGCGTTGCACCGCACGCTCGACGAACTCGCGTCCGAGGGCATCACGCATCTGGCGATCGAGGCCTCCTCGCACGGCCTCGACCAGCATCGACTCGACGGCGTGCGCGTCGCAGCCGCAGGCTTCACCAACCTGTCGCGCGATCACCTCGACTATCATCCGACCGTGGAGGCGTATCTGGCGGCCAAGCTTCGGCTGTTCGAGGCCCTGGTGGTCGACGGCGGTACCGCGGTGATCGATGTCGATCACGACCATGCGCAGCAGGTGGTCGCGGCCGCGGGCGCGCGCGGGCTCAAGGTCATGTCGGTCGGCCGGCGCGGCGATGGCATCCGGCTGCTCGACATGTCGATCGATGGCTTCGCGCAGGCGATGACCGTCGCCCATGCCGGCCGGCAATATCGGCTGCGCCTGCCGCTCGTTGGCGCGTTCCAGGTCGAGAACGCGCTGGTGGCCTCGGGCCTTGCGATCGCGACCGGCGGCGAGCCCGGTGCGGTGTTCGCCGCACTTGCCTCGCTGAAAGGCGCCAAGGGGCGGCTCGATCTGATTGGCGAGCGCAACGGCGCGCCGATCTTCGTCGACTACGCGCACAAGCCCGACGCGCTGGAGAAGGCGCTCGATGCGCTGCGGCCGTATGTGCGAGGGCAGCTTGTGGTGGTGTTCGGGTGCGGCGGCGACCGCGATGCCGGCAAGCGGCCGCTGATGGGCGCCATCGCCGCGGCGCACGCCGATCGGGTGATCGTCACCGACGACAATCCGCGCAGCGAAAGTCCTGCGAGCATTCGCGCCGCGATCCTCGCCGCCGCACCGGGTGCCACCGAGATCGGCGACCGCCGGCAGGCGATCCGCTCGGCCGTCGCCTCGCTCCGCCGCGGCGACGTGCTGCTGGTCGCGGGCAAGGGCCACGAGACCGGCCAGATCATCGGTGACCGCACGCTGCCGTTCAGCGATCATGAGGCGGTCGAGAGTGCGCTGCAGGAGAAGGTGGCATGAGCGGGGGCGGGGGCATGCTGTGGACGGTCGACGCGATGGTCTCTGCCATGCGGGCGCGCGCCGAGGGGCCGCTGCCCGCGGGTGTCACGGGGCTGTCGATCGACACGCGGACGCTTGCTCCGGGCGAGGCGTTCCTCGCCATCCAGGGCGACAGCCGCGACGGCCACGAGTTTGTCGGCGCGGCGCTCGCCAAGGGTGCGGGGCTGGCCGTTGTTGCAGCCGGCAAGCGGACGGCCCTGCCCGCCGACGCCCCTCTGCTCGTTGTGGACGATGTGCTCGCTGGCCTGACCGATCTCGCGCGCGCCGCGCGCGCCCGCAGCCAGGCGAAATTCATCGGCGTGACCGGCTCGGTCGGCAAGACCGGCACCAAGGAGGCGCTTCGGATCGCACTATCGGCCGATGGCGTGACGCATGCCTCGGCTGCGTCCTACAACAACCATTGGGGCCTGCCGCTGTCGCTTGCGCGCTGCCCGCTCGAGGCGCGCTATGCGGTGCTCGAAATGGGGATGAACCACGCCGGCGAGATCGCGCCGCTGACCCGGCTGGTGCGGCCGCATATTGCGATCATCACCACGGTCGAGCCGGTGCACCTCGAGTTCTTCCCCTCGATCGAGGCCATCGCGGACGCCAAGGCGGAAATCTTCCTCGGGCTCGAGCCGGGCGGCGCGGCCGTGATCAATCGCGACAACCCGCAGTTCGAGCGGCTCAACCTCGCGGCGTCGCTGTCCGGCGTCGGCCGCGTCGTGTCGTTCGGAGAGCATGCCAAGGCCGACGCGCGGCTCATCAAATGCGCGCTGCAATCCGATTCTTCTACCGTGCAGGCTCGCATTCTCGGTGCCGACGTGGCCTACAAGATTGGCGCGCCGGGGCGGCATGTGGTCATGAACTCGCTCGCGGTGCTGGCGGCGGCGTCGCTCGCAGGCGCCGATCTCGCGCTGGCGGCGCTTGCGCTCGCGAACGTTGCGCCCCCGATCGGCCGCGGCGCAAGGCTTACGCTCGAACTGCTGGGCGGCGAGGCGCTTCTGATCGACGAGAGCTACAACGCCAATCCCGCCTCGATGCGCGCGGCGCTCGCGCTGCTCGGGCAAGCCGCGATCGGGCCCGGCGGCCGGCGCATCGCGGTGCTCGGCGACATGCTGGAGCTTGGGCCGAAGGGGGCCGAACTGCACCGCGGCCTGGTCGAAGCGGTGGTCGCCAATTCGGTCGATCTCGTGTTCTGCGCAGGCCCGCTGATGCGGGCGCTGTGGGACGCTCTTCCCTCCGAGCGCCGGGGCGGCTATGCCGAGCAGTCGGCGGTGCTCCAAGCCGACGTGCTCGGTGCGGTACGCGCGGGCGATGCGATCATGGTCAAGGGCTCGCTCGGATCGAAGATGGGACCCATCGTCAAGGCGCTGACCCGCCAGTTCTCTTCGCAAGGCGCTCGCGAAGCCGCGGCCGCCCAGGGTTGACCCGATGCTCTATTGGCTGGCCGATCTTTCGTCGACGATCTCGTTCTTCAACGTATTCCGCTATCTCACGGTGCGGACCGGCGGCGCGATGCTGACCGGCCTGGTGTTCGTGTTTCTGTTCGGACCGTGGATCATCGGTAACCTGCGCATGCGGCAGGGCAAGGGCCAGCCAATCCGCACCGACGGGCCGCAGTCGCATTTCAGCAAGGCCGGCACCCCGACCATGGGCGGCCTGATCATTCTGCTCGGCATCGTGGTCGCGACCGTGTTGTGGGCCAATCCGCGCAATCCCTACGTCTGGATCGTGCTCGCGGTCACGCTCGGCTTCGGCCTCGTCGGCTTCTATGACGATTATCTGAAGGTGACGCGGCACTCGCACGCCGGTTTCTCGGCGCGCTCGCGCATCGCGGCCGAAATCCTGATCGCGCTCGCCGCCAGCACCGCCATTGCCGCGCTGGGCCGGCCGGGGTTTGCAACCTCGCTGACCGTTCCGGTGTTCAAGGAGGTCGTGCTCAATCTCGGCTGGTTCTTCCCGCTGCTCGGCATGTTCATCATCATCGGCGCCGGCAACGCCGTGAACCTGACCGACGGCCTCGACGGGCTCGCCATCGGCCCGGTGATGATCGCGGCTGCAAGCTTCCTCGGCATCTCCTACCTCGTCGGCAACGCGGTGTTCTCCGACTACCTGCAGATTCACTACGTCGCGGGCACCGGCGAGCTGGCGGTGATCTGCGGTGCGGTGGTGGGCGCGGGCATCGGCTTTCTGTGGTTCAACGCGCCGCCGGCCTCGATCTTCATGGGCGACACCGGCTCGCTCGCGCTCGGCGGACTGATCGGCTCGATCGCGGTCGCGACCAAGCACGAGATCGCGCTTGCGATCATCGGCGGCCTGTTCGTGCTCGAAGCGGTGTCGGTGATCGTGCAGGTGGTTTCGTTCCGGCTGTTCGGCAAGCGCGTGTTCCGGATGGCGCCGATCCACCATCATTTCGAGCAGCTCGGCTGGACCGAGTCGCAGATCGTGATCCGGTTCTGGATCATCTCGCTCGTGCTCGCGCTCGTCGGGCTGTCCACGCTCAAGCTGCGATGAGGCGGCGGCGCTTTCGTTTCGCCAAGACGGCACCATGATCCCCGTCACGAGCTTCGCCGGAAAGAAAGTCGCCGTATTCGGGCTCGGCGGCTCGGGCCTTGCGAGCGCGCAGGCGCTGGTCGCGGGCGGCGCCGAGGTCACCGCGTTCGACGACAATGCCGCAAGCCTTGCGCGCGCCGCGCAGGCCGGCATTGCAACGGCCGATCTGCGCACGCTCGACTGGTCGAAGATCGCGGCGTTGGTGCTTTCGCCGGGCGTGCCGCTCACCCATCCGGCGCCGCACTGGTCGGTCGGGTTTGCGCGCGCCGCCGGCGTCGAGGTGATCGGCGATGTCGAGCTTTACTGCCGCGAGCGGCGCAGGCGTGCGCCGCAATCGCCGTTCGTCGCGATCACCGGCACCAACGGCAAGTCGACCACCACCGCGCTCGTCCACCACCTGCTCGTGTCCGCCGGCCGTTCGGCCGAGCTCGGCGGCAACATCGGCACCGCGGTGCTGACGCTCGAGCCGCCGCGGTCCGGCCACGCCCACGTGATCGAGTGCTCGTCCTACCAGATCGATCTCGCGCCTTCGCTTGATCCGCGCGTCGGCATCCTGATCAACGTCAGCGAGGACCACCTCGACCGCCACGGCACGCTCGCCAACTATGCCGCGGTGAAGGAGCGGCTGGTTGCGGGCGTGCAGGACGGCGGCACCGCGGTGATCGGCGTCGACGACAACTGGTGCGCCGCGGTCGCCGACCGGCTCGATCAGCGCGGCAAGGCCGTGGCGCGCGTCTCGGTGCGCAGGCCCTTGCCCGACGGCTATTACGTCGAAGCCGAGGAGATCATGCGCGCGTCAGGCGGTGCTGCGCGCTCGATCGCGCGGCTCGGCAGCATCGGCTCGCTGCGCGGCCGCCACAATGCGCAGAACGCGGCCTGCGCGACCGCGGCCGCGCTCGCGCTCGGCCTCGATCCTGCTGCGATCCAGGACGGCCTGCGCTCGTTTCCGGGGCTTGCGCACCGCATGGAGCAGGTCGGCCGCAAGGGCGCAGTGCTGTTCGTCAACGACTCCAAGGCGACCAACGCCGACTCCTCGGCCCAGGCGCTGGCCTGCTTCGACGACATGTTCTGGATCGCCGGCGGCAAGCCGAAGACCGGGGGCATCACCTCGCTCGAAGGCTTCTTCCCGCGTATCCGCAAGGCCTATCTGATCGGTGAGGCGGCAGAAGAGTTCGCGGCAACCCTTGACGGCAGCGTCATCTACGAGATCGCGGGCACGCTCGACCGCGCCGTCGAAGCCGCCGCCCGCGATGCCGCGGCATCCGGCCTGCGGGAGCCGGTGGTGCTGTTGTCGCCGGCCTGCGCCTCGTTCGACCAGTACCGCAATTTCGAGGTCCGCGGCGACCACTTCCGCGAGCTGGTGCTCGCGCTGCCCGGGCTCAAGCCGCTGTAGCGGCCTCGCTGAATGTTCTCCGCAGTCGTTCCGGCCGGGCGAAGCGAGGGCCGGATTTGCCGAGATGGCTGCCGTATCAGGATCAGTTCGCTACTGGCTGCGGCTCCGGGAACTTCCACTTGCCGTTCAGGATTTCGGCGCGGGGGCGATAGAGCCGCACTGTGTAGTCCCAGCCCTGCATGATCGGCAGGCAGTTCGGGATGTTGCCGTCGCAACCGCCGAACTGGATGGCGACCGAGCCGTCTGCGCTCTTCTTCGAGGTGATGTTGTTGAGCGAATAGGCGTTGAGGTCGTTCTTTTGAAAATAGCCGTCGGCGTTGTAGAGGCTGATGGACCAGAACGCATCGACCGGCACATCTTTGACGGCGAGCCTGTAGATCGTTTTGCCGTCATTCTTGGGCGGGGTCACGGTGAGGTAGATGGCGTCCTTTCTCGGGTTGCCGCCCCAGGTGGCGGCCGCCGAAACGAGGTGCTGGATCGGGTCGACCTCGTTCTTCATGCCAAACGAGCGGCTGGTGTCGGTCAGAGTGGTGGCGAGCACGATCAGCGCATCGCGCACCTTCTTCTGGCTGACCGGGTCCCATTTCGGCATCTCAAACTTGCCACGGCCTTTCTGCTCGACCTTGAGGGCATCCTGCAGCGCATGCACCTGCTTCATGTCGGCCGGATCGACGGGATCGACCAGCGTCCGCACCCCGACGAGCATGTAGCGCGTGCCGACTTCTTTCCGGGTGTAGGTGCGCTTGATCGGCGCGTAGATCGCCGGCGGCGAATACATATCTTCGTTGATCACTTGCAGCGACATGAAACGCTTGCCGGCATCTGGGCAGCGTGAACGTCACCGGCCCGGCGTCGAGGTCGATCACCGCCGCGGAATACAGCGTGTCGCGGTTCATGCGGATGACGGTTTGGGCGTCGATGGGCGACAGTTCCCTGTGGTGCTCGAACTTGCCGAAGCCGTCTTCTTTCAGCGCGACCGCGCTCAAGTAGAGATCGCTCTCGGCGCGGATGAAGTTCTCGACCGTGACAGGAACGGTGTTACCCGTTTGCGCTTGCGCGCCAGACTGAGTTGGAAACGCGCTCATCCCCGCGAGTGCCGCACCGACCGCCCAATAGGTGAGCTTGATCTTCATCGTTCTTCTCCCACTCAGTTCGCTTGTTCGATGTCCGGTAGCCTCCACGTCTTGTCGAAGAACGCCTTGGTGGGAGCATACGCACGGAACATGACCTCGAAGCCTCGCTTGGGATCGGTCGGCACCCAGTTCGACTCCTTGCCCGCAGGTGCCACGGGGCCGAAGTAGACGTCGACCGAGCCGTCGGCGTTCTTCTGCATCTCCGGCGATCTGCGAGGAGCGGCTGGCCCGCGGCATGTTGCGGATCAGAGCATGGGTCATGCGGTCATAGGCCGTCGCCGACCAGTATTGTTCGACCGGCGCGTTCGCCGGCACAGTCAGCCGATAGGTCTTGCCACCGTCGAACGCGGTCACCATCCTTATCCTTGATGCTGATCAGGTAGAACTGGCCGGCGCCGAGGCGCTTGATGCCGATAAAGGCGTAGGAATAGGTGAGTCCGCGGGCGTCGACGGGGTAGTTGTCCGGGTCAGCGAAATCGACCTTCACCGCTTCCATCATCTCTGGAAAGGCCGGGAACATCCACCGGCCGCCCTCGTAGAACGGCGGCAGGCCGGCGTCGTATCTGGCCTCGAGCCAAGCCTGCGCCTCGCGGATGCCAGCCTCCAGCGCAGCCTTTGTCCTGTCGTCTGGGTTGAAGGGCTTCCCCTTCTCGATACCGAGCGACTTGAGCACGTCGATCATCACCCGATCGCGGCCAAGCCAAGGCTCGCTCTGCACGATGCGGTTGAGCGAGACGAAGAAGCTTCCGTCGTAGCGGATCGTTGAATCAAACAGAACGTCGGCCGCATCGGTAAATACGGTGGCCGGCGGAGCGGCCGCCTGCGAGAGCGGGTAGACCTTGATCTTCTTGCCGTACGCGACCGATTTGGCGACATCAGCGTCGCTGTGGCTTTTCAGGTTCGAGCGCAGCAGCGCGTAGCTGCCGAACGTCGCGGGCCGCAGCGCGATATAGCCTTCGGGAACGGGACCGACGTGCCTCGGCGGCAACAGCAGATACTTGCCGCCCTTGCCCGCGTCAGCGCCGGAGGGGCCGGCATCCTCCAACGGCACTTGCCAGATGTCGACGATGTTGCCGTTAAGCGTTCCGTCATCGCCAGTCGCCGGGACCTCCAACACGAGCGGTCCGACATCCTTGGTGTTGAAGAACGCCATGAAGTAGATCGCATCCGGATTGGGCGTGAGCGTCTGGTTGTGCCAGTCGAGGGGACGCGACCAGTAGATGACTTGGTTCACCTTGCCGGCCGTCTTGTTGAGCATCTCCTGCAGCATCAAGTCGTAGTTGACCGCCGGCATGCCCCAGTTCACCGCTTCGATGGCACGCCGCTCGATGGTTCGGCGGGTGAGTTCCTCCGGGGAGAAATCCTGCGCGTGCGCCGGTGCCAAGAAAATGAACGCGACCGCAGTGAGGACTATTTTTTTCACGGTTCCGCTCCTGCTCGATTCAGCGAACCAAGAACCCTAATTTGCTGGTTCATTCTCGGATGTGGACGGGTCCAAATCGAGTTGGACCGAAGTCCAATACCTCGCACGCGTCATTGGATAATGACGTGGATCGGCACGTCTGCTGTGGGTCCGTAGCTACCTGTCGCGCAGCGGTTGTCTGCTCCTGCGCCAATAGCGGACATGCCGTGAAGCGTCGAAACTCGCCAACTGCCTCCAGGACGACCAACGCCAACTCGTCGGCCCAGGCGCTGGCCTGCTTCGACGACATGTTCTGGATCGCTGGCGGCAAGCCCAAGACCGGCGGCATCACCTCGCTCGAAGGCTTCTTCCCGCGCATCCGCAAGGCCTATCTGATCGGTGAGGCGGCAGAAGAGTTCGCGGCAACCCTTGACGGCAGCGTCATCTACGAGATCGCGGGCACGCTCGACCGCGCCGTCGAAGCCGCCGCCCGCGATGCCGCGGCATCCGGCCTGCGGGAGCCGGTGGTGCTGTTGTCGCCGGCCTGCGCCTCGTTCGACCAGTACCGCAATTTCGAGGTCCGCGGCGACCACTTCCGCGAGCTGGTGCTCGCGCTGCCCGGGCTCAAGCCGCTGTAGCGGCCTCGCTGAAATGCTCTGGGGACCTCGGGCTGACGGGACGATGCGACGTTGATCGAGAAAGTCGCCGCATGAGGCCGAAATCTGCACCGACCCGGTATGCGCCCGATCTCGATGTCTGACGCTGCACATTGCCGAGCGAGCAGCGCCCCGAAGTACGGCTGCCGGGGGGCGGTTCAAGCCGGGTGAGGAGTTGTTGACAACCGCCGGGGCCGGGGGCGCTGGGCGTCATTAACGAAATCGGCGGTCTTGGCAGGTGCATTCGGCTGAGGCAGGTTATTTCTCTGCCGCATCGGTCGCGTTCAAGCGGGAGCACCGCCATGCTGCTTCGCCTCCTTTGTCTTTTCGTTTTCGGCGCCGCCCCTGTCGTCCTCGTGGCCTCGCCAGCGCGCGCCGCCCCCGAAAAGGTCCAATACACCGGCGAGGCCAAGCCCGGCACCATCGTGGTACAGACCGGGGAACGCAGCCTCTATCTCATCACCGGCAAGGATCAGGCGCTCAAATACACGGTCGGCGTCGGCCGCTCCGGCCAGCAATGGTTCGGCACCACGCGGATCGCCAGCAAGCACATCAGGCCGGCGTGGAAGCCGCCTGCGTCGCTGCGCGGCAAGCGCTCGCCGGACTTCTATATCGAGGCTGGTTCGCCGCGAAATCCGATGGGCGCCGCGGCCCTGGTGCTGGCCGACAACGAACTCGCCATCCACGGCACCAACAATCCTGGCTCGATCGGCGGCCTGGTGTCCGCGGGCTGCATCCGCATGCACAACAGGGACATCATGGATCTGTACGGCCGCGTCCATGTCGGTACGCGGGTGGTGTTTGTAAAGTGAATCGCCTTAGCAATCTGCGAGCGGGTCGCTGAACCGACTTCGCTTCTGCCGATGTCTATTTCCGACGTGTTGGAGCGTTACGTCTTGTTGAACTGTAGGGCCACTTGCTCCAGCGCGGGCTTCCACAGCTCCTGCTGGCTGCGCACAAACGCCTCCGCTTCGGTAGGATTGGCCGGATGCACATAGCCGCCGCGTGCCGCAAGCTTGTCCTTGATCTCCGGATTGACTAGCACCGCGCGCAGGTCGTTGCTGATCTTGTGCACGATCGCTTGTGGCGTTCCGAGCGGCGCCACCACGCACTGCCAACCGACGGCGACAAATCCTGGCAGCGTTTCCGCCACAGTCGGCAAGTTGGCGAGGCCGGGCAAGCGCTTCGCCGAAGCGACCGCCAGCGCCTTGAGTTGGCCTGACTGATAAGCCCCAGCCAATCCTGCGTAGCCTTCAATCACCAGCGAGACGCGGCCAGCGATGATGTCGGCGAGCGCCTGCGCGGAGCCGCCGGTGTAGGGCACCATTTGCAGCTTGATGTCGCTACGAATTTGCAGCAACTCGCCGGTCAGGTGAGTCAATCTCCCGACGCCTGTCACCGCAAAGGAAACGCTGCCGGGTTGTTTCTTCGCCTGTGCAATCAGCTCGGGCAAGGTGTTGATGCCGAGCTTGGGATTGATCCCGATTGACATCGGTTGTTCTGCCGTGAGTCCGATGGCGGTGAAATCGCGCGGCAGTTGGACCGGAAGATTGGGCGCTTTGCCGGGGATCGTAAGGAATACGGACAGGGCCGGCGCGTAGATTGTGTAGCCGTCCGGCGCCGCCTCCGCTGCGACCGTCGCCGAAATGGCACCGCCGGCGCCCGGCCGGTTTTCTATCACAACCTGCTGACCCCAGTGTTTGCTCAGACCTTCGCCGATGATGCGCAGGTTTGTGTCGATGGCACTGCCCGGCGCCGAATCCGAAATGATCCTCACCGGCTTGGTCGGATAGCTTTGGGACTGCGCTTGTGTTGCTGGTCCGATCAACGCGGCCAACACGAACGAGGCCAACCGGATTGACATCAAGACATGTTGGGTCATGGCATCCTCCCAATCAGCACTCGGTGCGGGTGAGCGGCGTAGGCTCGACGCAGTTGCGCAGGGATACCCGCGAAAACCCGCTACTGAGCCGTGATCTTGTTGGCGCGAATCACGTCGCCCCAGAGCTTGATCTCGCGCTCGAGCAATGCGGCCGCGGCTTCGGGCGTCTCTTCTCCCGGCGGGAACGGATCCATACCCCCCTCGGCGAAGGTCTTTTGCACCCTGGCATCGGCCATCGCGAAGCGAAGCGCGGCGTTAAGGCGATCGATTTCGGGCCGCGGCGTACCGGCAGGCGCCAGCAACATGTGCCAAAAATCGAGATTGAGCTTCTTGTAACCAAGCTCGCCCATGGTCGGCAGGTCCGGCAGACCGGCGAACCTGCCTCTCCCGATGATGGCATAGGCCTTGAGCTTGCCAGCTTTGATCAGCGGCCCCGACTGCACGGCCGACTGCGAACTCAGGTCGACCTGGCCCGCCAGCAGATCGTTCAGCGCCGGACCCGCACCCCGGTAGGGCACCTGCGTGACCTCAGCGCCGAGCTCCTGGGCGACCAGCACACCGGCTAGATGGCCGAATGAACCGACGCCGGGATGCGCGATCTTGACGTTGCGTCCGGGCTCTTTCATCCAGCTCACCATCTCTTTGAAGTTGTTCGGCGGCAGATCGGCACGGGCCGACCACGCCGAAGCGGCGGTGTTGATGAGACCAATCGTGGCAAAATCCTTCAGGGCGTCGAACGACAGGTTCTGGTACATCGTCACGCCGGCCGCCAGCGCCACCTGGTGGATCAATATCGTATAGCCGTCGGGCGCGGCACGGGCAGCCTTGGCGGCGGCGATCATGCCGCCAGCGCCGCCGATGTTTTCGATGACGACCTGCTGGCCGAGCGATCTCGACATGCTCTCCTGGATGATACGCGAGATCGCGTCGGTGGCGCCGCCTGGCGGGTACGGCACGATGAGCGTGATCGGACGGTTGGGATAGGTCTGCGCCGATGCGGCGCCAGTTGCCAAAATGATGCATGCGGCGAGGAACAGCGCCGCGAACGTGCGTGCGAAACCCATGGTGGCTCCCCTGGGCCGATTAACATTTTCGTCCGGCAGCGGCCTAACCGGGATTTCCCAGATTGAATCCGCGATAGCTAGATTTCGCGCTTTTCCGCGCCCAATCGGACAGGACCTGTGCGTGGCATGGCCTCGCACCCAAACGTCCGCAACGGCTAACGTGCCTCGAACGCAGGTTGTTGAACAGGGTAGTCGATGTCGCAGATGGGCCTGGTTGCCTGTCGCCTCATGCATCTTCTCGGCGTCAGCAGGACCGTCGTAGCGGCTTAGCCCAATAATCTGGAAGGTGCTGAAACCGCCTTCGCAACTGCAACAAGATACGGGCCCATGTCCGAGATGGGTCCAGTCGCTGTCTGTCTCGCACAGCGGGTTGTCTGCCCCTGTCCCCCGGACTGAACATCGGCTGTCAGCGAACATGTGCGCGGCAAGCCTTGAAGGCAGCGTCACCCACGAGATCGCGGGCACGCTCGACCGCGCCGTCGAAGCCGCCGCCGCGATGTCGCGGCATCCGTGCTGACGGAGCCGGTGGTGCTGTTGTCGCCGGCCTGCGCCGCGGAGCTTCGCGGTAGCCGTACTATGGCTGCGCGAGCGATGTATAGTATGGTTGCGGAGGGCAATCATGCCCATGTGCAACCAACCAAAGCCGTCATGTCGGCCGACTTCAGTACGGCGCAGCCATGCTGGCCTTGGATAGCTGGTTGTGCGGCTTGTTAATCCTCGGGCCTTGGAAATCCACGGAGTTCAGCCGAATGCAGCGATGAGATCATGATCTTCAGCAGGATTCTGGTCGGTGCAATGCTTTTGCTCGTCACAACAGGTGGCGCGGCAGCGGCCGACCCGAAGCGGATATTGCTGATTCATTCGTTCGCCCAGGAGTTTTCACCGTGGCGCGAATATGCGTATCACATTCGCGCGGAACTGCGTCGGCAACTTCCGGGACCTGTGGAGATTTTCGAGGCATCGCTCGCAACCGCGCGGCTTGCCGACAAAACCCTTGACGATGTGTTTGCGCAGTATCTTGGTACCCTTTCTGCCAGATACAACCTCGACCTGGTGGTGACCATCGGCGCGCCCGCCGCCAACTTCTTTCTGAAGGTTAGGGAGCAGACCTTTCCTGCGGTTCCGATGATTTTCACGGGCGTTGAAAAGCGTCGGGTATCACTCTCTGACCTTACGACGAGCGACGTGGTTGTCCCGAGCATGGTCGACCATGTAGGCATCATCGACCATATTCAACGTCTATTGCCGGCAACAGACCATGTTGCGGTGGTGACGGGCAACTCTCCCAATGAAAAGTTTTGGGTGGAGTCCATAAGCAATGAGCTTAAGCCTTTCACCGGCCGTGTGACGTTCACGTGGCTTAATGAATTGTCCTTTGAAGACATGCTCAAACACGCCGCCGCGCTTCCACCGCGGTCTGTCATCTTGTTCATTTATCTGTCGGTTGATGCGGCAGGGATTTCGCTCGAAGGAGAAAACGTGGTGAACCGGCTGCACGCGGTCGCCAATGCCCCTATATTTTCCTGGATTGACCTTGACTTCGGCCAAGGAATTGTCGGCGGTCCGCTTGTTCCCCTCGCAGACGTGGCCAGGCAGGTTTCCCGCGTTGCCGACCGCATCCTCCGCGGCGAAGTGCCAAGCAAAATAGGGATACAACCAGTAGGATTCGGAACCCCTAAATACGATTGGAGGGAATTACAGCGCTGGAACATCAGCGAGAGCCGTTTGCCGCCGGGAAGTGAGTTTATTTTCGCGATCCGAGCGTATGGGAGCGATATCGCGCATATATTCTGCTGATCTGCGGTGTGATTCTGGCGCAGGCCGCGTCGATCGGTTGGCTGATCTACGAGCGTCGGCATCGCGGCCTTGCGGAGGTCGCGGCGCGTAATTCCCTGTCGGAGCTTACTCACATGAACCGTATAGCGACAGCCGGCGAGCTGTCAGCCTCACTCGCGCATGAGATCAATCAGCCTCTGACAGGAATTGTGACATCGGCGAGCGCTGCCCGACGCTGGCTCGCAAGGGAAAGTCCAGACATAGACGAGGCGCGCGCCGCGCTGGATCAAATTGAGGCTGCCGGTCACCGCGCAAGCGACATCGTCACAAGCGTCAGGTCGATGTTCAGAAAGGAGACGGCAGACAAATCCGCGGTCGACATCAACAAACTGATCTGGACCGTTTTGGGGTTGGTCTACTTCGATCTGCGCAAACATGAGATTGATCTTCAATCGAGACTCGACGACCAAATCCCGCCTGTGCTTGGCAATCAGGTCCAGCTGCAGCAAGTGATTCTGAATTTGATCATGAATGCCATCGATTCCATGCGGTCGGTACAGCCGCGTGTGCTGTCAATAACTTCCGAACTGAGCGGGCCTGATCGTGTTGAGGTGTCGATCGAGGATACGGGGACTGGTATTGATCCCGCCAACCTCGCTCAAATCTTCAAGCCGCTGTTTACGACCAAGGAGCGCGGCATGGGCATGGGGCTTTCCATTTGTCATTCGATCATTAACGGGCACGGCGGCCGAATTTGGGTGGAGCCCGGCCCGGGACGAGGTTCAATATTTCGGGTTTCATTGCCGAAAAATGACCCGACCCTCGCAGCATAGTCTGAGCATTTTGTGGGAAAGGTCTGCGCAACCGATCACTCCACCTGCGGAATGCCGGCTTCCTTGACCACGCGCGCCCACTTGTCGACGTCGGCGCGCAGGTAAGCGCTGAACTGCTCGGGCCCCATCGTGAGCGGTTCGAGTCCGTTGTTGGCGAGCACGGTGCGCACCTCCGGATCTTCGTTGGCGCGGCGGAAGGCGTCGGCGAGCATCTGCGCGACCGGGGCCGGCGTGCCCTTGGCGGCCCAGAAGCCGTACCACAGCGAGGTGTCGAAGCCGGGCAGCCCGGACTCCGCAAGCGTCGGCAGATCGGGCAGGAAGCGCGTGCGCTGCGCGGTCGTGGTCGCGAGCGCCTTGACCTCACCGCCCGCGATCTGGCCGGTGACGTTCGGCAGCGGCGAGAACAGCATCGCGATCCGGCTGCCGATCACGTCGATCAGCGCGAGGTTGTTGCCGCGGTAAGGCACGTGCGTGAGCTTGACGCCCGCCATCTGGTTGAACAGCTCGCCGGTCAGATGCGGCACCGTGCCGACGCCGGCCGAGCCGAACACCAATTCGCCGGGCTTCGACTTCGCGAGTGCGATCAGGTCGGCGACCGAATTCAGGCCGAGCTTCTTGTCGACCACCACGATGTTCGGCGTGCCGCCGACCACCGCGACCGGCACGAGATCGTTCAGGAGGTCGAACGGCAGTCTCTTGAACAGGCTGACGCTGATCGCCTGCGTCGGGCCGCCGAGCGAGAGCATGTGGCCGCCGGAGCCGGACTTTGCGACCAGGTCCATGGCGATATTGGCGGACGCGCCGGTGCGGTTCTCCACGATGAATTGCTGGCCGAGGTAGCTCGACATCTTCTGCGCGTAGGCGCGCGCCAGGATGTCCGACGATGAGCCGGCGGCAAAACCCACGATCACCGCACCGGCTGGGTCGGGAATGCGGGCTGCGCCGCGGCGATCGTGGCAGCATGCGGCGAGGGCCAGCGCCAGCAGTGCGCGTCGTGCATGGGTCTTAGGGCTTCTGATGAGCTTTCGCATGCAACGCTCCTATCGCTGCGGGATGATCGGCAACAGCAGGAACGGCGCCCGCTGCGCGTCGAAATGCAGCGTGACTGTGGCGCCGAAAATCTCCGGCGGCCGATCCTTGGCGTTGTTGTGGATGAACGGCCCGACGCCGGTCTGCTCGAACTTGCTGCCGGCGGTTAGCACCGGCGGCCCGCCGTAGTGATAGTCCTTGCCGCGCACCGAAAGGCCGAGGCGATAGCCGGCCGGCACCACGATGCAGGTCGGCCAGATTTCCACGTCGAGCTCGACCGGCTCGCCCGGCGGGAGCGGCTGATGCTCGTCGTGCGAATGGTACGGCCGGTAGGGCAGGGACAGCGCCGGATCGAGCTTGCGGTGCGAAGCGCGCAGCCAGCCGAGGCTGATCGGCGTGTGCGGATCGTTCGAGCCCTGGAAGGTGACCTCCTTGCCGTCGGGTGCGAACAGCCGCAGCGCGAGGAACATGTCGGCGTCGCTGCTCGCGACGACACGAGGAGCTTGGCCGCGGACCGGCCCGGTGATTTCGGTCGCGACGGCGAACGGCGCGGTCAGGAACGTCACCCCGTCGCCCATCGGGTCGTAGCTGAGCGCGCCGCCTGCCGAGGGCGGGTCGCGCCGCAGCGAGCGGTCGCCGCGGGTCGAGGTAGAATTTCGTCCATTGCGTGCGCGCGAGCGGCCACTCGTTCTCGTGCCGCTCGACGAAGCGGTCGACGTGCCGGACCTGGAGCAGCACCTGCGGCTGCTTGCCCCAGCCGGTGTCCTCGCCTTTGAGGAAATGGCCGAGGAAGCGCTTCTGCAGGCCGACGCCGTAGTCGGTGTAGAAATGCGTCCAGTGGGTGTCGCCGTGGGCCTCCAGCCATTTCTGCGGCGTAGCCGCCCGCACGTAGCCTTCGAAGTTGCCGCGGGTGTGCAGGCCGAGGCCGCCCCAGTTGGCGGCGGTCAGCACCGGCACGTCGATCTTCGACCATTGCGCCGAGCGGTCGCGGTAATAGGCGTCGTCGAGCGGGTGGGAGAGGAGCGACTTCTCGACGTCGAGGCGGTTCTTGACCAGCTCGCTCGTCGCGACAATGTATCGGGCCCGCCGGCCTGCTCGCCGGTCACCGGGCTCTTCATGCTGCGCTCGCCGGTGCCGTGCTGCAGCCGGTAGACCGCCCACGGATACATCGAGACGAAGAAGTTGCAGAGGATGCCGCCGTGGTGCGTGTTCTCGCGATAGTAGTCGCCGGCGCCCTCCCACACGCAGATCGCCGCGAGATGCGGCGGCTGCATCGAGGCCACGTACCACTGGTTGGTGGCGTAGTAGGAGATGCCGTTGAGCCCGACCTTGCCGGTGCACCAGGGCTGGTGCGCGGCCCATTCGATGCACTCGTAGAGGTCCCTCGTCTCGCGGATCGACTTCGGATCGATGAAGCCCGGCGAGCGGCCGGCGCCGCGGCAATCGACGCGCACGATTACGTAGCCGTCCGGCACCCATTTCTCCGGATCGACCACTTCGAACACGGCGTACTTGTTGGTCGAATTGCGCGCGGTCTCGGGGAAGTCGCGCGACCATCTTGTCCCAGGCGGCCTTGAATCCGTCCTGGAACGCGATGCCCTTGCCGTAGGGCGCCGTAGCTCAGGATCGCCGGATAACGACCGTCCGTCCACCGGGCGGAACATGTCGGCGCGCAGCACGACGCCGTCGTCCATCGCGATCGGCACGTCCCACTCGATGCGCATTCCGTCGGCGATTTAAGTCTTGGTCATGGATGAACGTTCCTGCCCCGCGTGTGTCGTTATTGGCGCGTCGTGAAGAATGCGCGCGGCGGGAAGCTAGCACGGCCGATCCGGGCACGATCTACGACGTTTGCGCACACCGTTCATGCGCCATGGCGGCGACAGCCGCCGTCATTAAGGACCTGGAAACCATATCCGGGTCAGGTAGGCGGGCGGCTCACTCGGGTTGGGGAGCATCATGGCTTCGCGCACGGAACGCTCGCCGTTCGGCGACTGGTGGTGGACGGTCGACCGGCTGGTGCTCGCCGCCATTGTCGTGCTGATGCTCGCAGGCATCATTCTCTCGCTCGCGGCAAGCCCGCCGGTTGCCGCAAGGCTCAACCTCGACGCCTTTCATTTCGTCAACCGCCACGTGCTGTTTCTGCTGCCGGCGGTGGTGATCCTGCTCGTGACCTCGATGCTGACGCCGCGCCAAATCCGCCGTGGCGCGCTGATCGTGTTCATGATCAGTCTGGTGCTGGTGGCGGTGACGCCGATCTTCGGCGCCGAGATCAAGGGCGCGCGCCGCTGGCTTGTGCTCCTCGGCGTCAACGTGCAGCCGTCGGAGTTTCTGAAACCCGCGTTCGTGATCCTGATCGCCTGGCTGTTCGCCGAGTCGGCGCGGCGCCCGGAGGTGCCGGCCAACACCATGGCGCTGGCGCTGCTGCTGCTCGTGGTTTCGTTGCTCGTGCTGCAGCCCGACTTCGGGCAGACCATGCTGATCGCGCTGGTCTGGGGCGCGCTGTTCTTCATGGCCGGCATGCGGCTGATCTGGGTCGGCGGGCTCGCCGGGATCGCCGCCGTCGGCCTGGTCGGCGCCTATTTCACGGTCCCGCACGTGGCGCGGCGCATCAAGCGGTTCCTCGACCCGACCTCGGGCGACACGTTCAACATCGATATCGCGCTTGAATCGTTCGCCCGCGGCGGCTGGCTGGGAAAGGGACCGGGCGAAGGCACCGTCAAACGCATCTTGCCGGAGAGCCACACCGATTTCATTTTCGCGGTCGGCGCCGAGGAGTTCGGCATCGTGCTGTGCCTGGCTATTCTGGGGCTGTTCGCCTTGATCGTGATCCGCACCCTGCGGCGCGCCATGCGCAGCGAGGAGCCGTTTCTGCGCTTTGCCGCCGCCGGTCTCTCGATCCTGTTCGGGCTGCAGTCCGCCATCAACATGGCGGTGAACTTGCATCTGATGCCGGCAAAGGGCATGACGTTGCCGTTCATCTCCTATGGCGGTTCCTCGATGCTGTCGCTGGCCTACGGTATGGGAATGCTGCTCGCGCTGACGCGGGAGCGCCCGCGCGCCGAGCAGCTGGCGCGGCTCGACGCGGCTTACGCGCGGAACCCGGCCTGATCCGGTCCCAGGCTCCCCTGTGGGGAGGGGGCCGGAGCGAGTAACGTCCCGGGTTGGAGTTCGCGATCACCATGAGCCAACAGATCGATCCCGCTGCCGAGAGTGCCCGGCGGTCCGATGCACCGCTCGCCAACGCGGCCAAGGGCACCGTGCTGGTGGCGGCCGGCGGCACCGGCGGCCACCTGTTTCCGGCGGAGGCGCTGCAGGCGGCGCTGGCGAAACGCGGCGTTCCGGTTGCGCTTGCGACCGACGCGCGCGCGGCCGGCCACGCCGGCGCGTTTCCCGCTTCGGCCGTGCACGTGATCCCGAGCGCGACCATCCGCGGCCGCGATCCGATCTCGCTCGCCAAGACCGGCGGCATGCTGGGCTACGGGCTGGTGAAAGCGCTGTTCAAGCTTGCCTCGATGCGGCCGGCGGTGGTCGTCGGCTTCGGCGGCTATCCGACCATTCCGACGATCTATGCCGCGCACATGCACGGCATGCCGACGATGATCCACGAGCAGAACGCCGTGATGGGGCGCGCCAACCGCTTCCTCGCGCCGCGGGTCGACGCGATCGCGACCGGCTTTTCGGGCATCCTTGCCGGCAATGCCGAGCTTGCGCGCAAGGCCTCCCACACCGGCAACCCGGTGCGCCCGACGGTCGTCGCGGCATCGACCACGCCCTATCCTGCGCTGAGCGAAGCCGGCCCGCTGCAGATTCTGGTGTTCGGCGGCA
Source organism: uncultured Alphaproteobacteria bacterium (assembly GCA_963821555.1). Taxonomy (GTDB): domain Bacteria; phylum Pseudomonadota; class Alphaproteobacteria; order Rhizobiales; family Xanthobacteraceae; genus Z2-YC6860. Next base: position 414,740 of record CAWGEM010000003.1, read on the forward strand.
GCCAGGGCGCCCGCGTCATGGCCGATATCGCGCCGCAGGCGATCGAGCGGCTGGAGCCGCGCCTGCAGATGCGCCTGAAGGTCATCCAGCAGGCGCGCGCCGAGGACATCGGCCGGGTGCGCCAGACCTACGCACGCCTGCAGGTCGCGGCCGAAGTGGCGCCGTTCTTTGCCGACCTGCCGGCGCACATGGCGGCGAGTCATCTCGTGGTGTCGCGGTCCGGCGCCTCGACCGTCGCCGAACTCTCCGCCATCGGCCGGCCGGCGATCCTCGTGCCGCTGCCGCACGCGCTCGACCAGGACCAGCTCGCCAACGCCGGCATTCTGACGGCGGCCGGCGGCGCCATCCGCATCGACGAGGCCGAATTCACCCCCGATCGGCTCGCGGCCGAGATCGCGGCGCTCGCCGGGGAGCCCGGCAAGCTCACAGCGATGGCCGCCGCCGCCAAGTCGGTCGGCGCCGTGGATGCCGCGGACCGGCTCGCCGATCTGGTGCTCAAGGTTGCGGGTATGGTACCGCCGAAGCGCTGAAATCCGGGGGGCGCCGCAATGCAGCTGCCGCGCGAAATCGGGCCGATCCACTTCGTCGGCATCGGCGGTATCGGCATGAGCGGCATCGCCGAGGTGCTGATCAATCTCGGCTACACGGTGCAGGGCTCGGACGCCGCCGACAACGCCAACGTCAAGCGCCTGCGCGACAAGGGCGCCAAGGTCTTCGTCGGCCACGAGGCGGAGCATGTCGAGGGCGCCGAGGTGGTGGTCGTGTCGTCGGCGATCAAGCGCGACAACCCGGAGCTCGTGGTGGCGCGCGAGAAGCGGCTGCCGGTGGTGCGGCGGGCCGAAATGCTGGCCGAGCTGATGCGGCTGAAGAGCTGCGTCGCCATCGCCGGCACCCACGGCAAGACCACGACCACGTCGCTGGTCGCGGCGCTGCTCGACGGCGGCGGCTTCGATCCGACCGTGATCAACGGCGGCATCATCAACGCCTACGGCACCAACGCGCGGCTTGGCGCCGGCGACTGGATGGTGGTCGAGGCCGACGAGTTCGACGGCACGTTCCTCAAGCTGCCGGCCGATATCGCGATCGTCACCAACGTCGACGCCGAGCATCTCGACCACTTCAAGACGTTTGCCGCCGTGCAGAATGCCTTCCGCGCCTTCATCGAGAACGTGCCGTTCTATGGCTTCGCTGTGATGTGCACCGACCATCCGATCGTGCAGCGTCTCGTCGGCCGCATCGAGGACCGCCGCATCATCACCTACGGCGAGAACCCGCAGGCCGACGTGCGGCTGGTGGACGTCGATCATGCCGGCGGCCGCTTGCGTTTCAAGTTGCTGTTCCACGACCGTGACGGCGAGATCGTTCACACCATCGGCGGTCTCGAACTGCCGATGCCTGGCCGCCACAACGCGCTCAACGCCACGTCGGCGGTGGCGGTGGCGCACGAGCTGAACATTCCCGATGACGTGATCCGCAAGTCGCTTGCGGGCTTCGGCGGCGTGCGGCGGCGCTTCACGCGCGCCGGCGAGTGGAACGGCGTCGCGATCATCGACGACTACGGCCACCATCCGGTCGAGATCGCGGCGGTGCTGAAGGCGGCACGCGAATCCACCAAGGGGCAGGTGATCGCGGTGGTGCAGCCGCATCGCTACACGCGGCTGCAGTCGCTGTTCGAGCCGTTCTCGACCTGCTTCAACGATGCGGACGCGGTGGTGGTGGCCGATGTGTATTCGGCCGGCGAAGCGCCGATCAAGGGCATCGACCGCGACCATCTGGTAGCCGCGATCCGCGCGCGCGGCCATCGGCAGGTGATCGCGCTGCCGGGCCAGCCGCAGCTTGCCGGCATCGTGAAAGAGCTGGCGCAGCCCGGCGACTACGTCGTGTGCCTCGGCGCCGGCAACATCACGCAGTGGGCCTACGCGCTCGAAGGCGAGCTGAAGGCGCTGTCATGACTGCAAGCGTAGCAAATGCAGTAAACGTAGCCCGGATGGAGCGCAGCGTAATCCGGGACAGGCGCCACATTCTTCGATCCCGGATTTCGCTGCGCTCCATCCGGGCTACCTGCTGCTTCCTGCGCATGGCCGGGATGCCATGACTTTCCCCGACATCACCGCCGGCCTGAAGGCCAAGGCGCCCAAGCTGCGCGGGCGGCTGCTGGCCAACGAGCCGCTCGCGCCGCTCACCTGGTTTCGCGTCGGCGGGCCGGCACAGGCGCTGTTCATGCCGGACGACGAGGCGGACCTCGCGTACCTTCTTGCGCACATCGGCTCCGACGTGCCGGTCACCGTGGTAGGCCTCGGCTCGAACCTGATCGTGCGCGATGGCGGCGTTGCGGGCGTGGTGGTTAGGCTCGGCCGCGGCTTTGGCGAGATGCGGGTGGATGGCACGCGGATCGTGGCCGGTGCCGCGGTGCCTGACGTGCGGGTGGCGCGCACGGCGCAGGAGGCCGGCATCGCCGGCCTGTCGTTTCTGCGCGGCATTCCAGGCGCGGTCGGCGGCGCGCTCCGCATGAACGGCGGTGCCTATGGCCGCGAGACCAAGGACGCGCTGGTCGCGGCGCGGGCGGTCGATCGCGCCGGCCGCATCCACGAATTGTCGAACGCCGACATGCACTACAGCTACCGCCATTGCGGCGCGCCGGAGGAGTTCATCTTCACCAGCGCGACCTTCCAAGGCAGCGCGGGCGATCGCGCAGCGATCGCAGCCGAGATGGACAAGGTCACCGAGTCGCGCGAGGCCACCCAGCCGATCAAGAGCCGCACCGGCGGGTCGACCTTCAAGAATCCGCCCGGCCAAAAGGCATGGCAGTTGATCGACAAGGCCGGTTGCCGCGGGCTGATCGTTGGCGGGGCGCAGGTGTCGGAGCTGCACTGCAACTTCCTGATCAACCTCGGCGACCGCGACCGCAGCCGACATCGAGACGCTCGGCGAAACCGTGCGGAAACGCGTCAAGGACAGCTCCGGCGTCGAGCTGGAGTGGGAAATCAAGCGGATTGGCGTCGCCAGCTGACCGCCTTCGCTGAGTCTTTTTTGTCACGCCCGCGGCGATTCCCGGCCGTAAATTGCGCCTTCGCGGGATTCACCTTTGACTCCCAGTGGGTTAGGTTGCTTGCTGATTCGCGGAGGCGCGGTGGCAGGCAGGGATGACCCGGTGCTGGTGGTGGGCGGCGGGCTCGGCGGCGCCGCCGTGGCGCTGGCGCTTGGCCGCAACGGCTTCCGCGTGCGCCTGATCGAGCAGGCGCCGGAATTCGGCGTCATCGGCTACGGCATCCAGCTTGGTCCCAACGTGTTTTCGATGTTCGACCGCCTCGGCGTCACCGATGCGGTGCTGGCGCATGCGCTGCGGCCCAATGCCGTCCTGATGGTCGATTCGGTCGATGGCGGCGTGATCGCGCGGATTCCGACCGGAGCCTCGTTCGTCGAGCGGTTCAAGCGGCCCTACATCGTGATCCATCGCGTCGATCTGCATCGCACGCTGCTCGACGCCTGTGCTGCGGTGTCGAACGTCGAGATGATGCCCGATACCAGCGTCGTCTCGTACGAGCAGGCGGGCGAACGCGTGCGCGTTCACACCGAAGACGGCCGCACCATTGACGGCGCGGCGCTGATCGGCGCCGACGGGCTGCGCTCGACCATCCGGCAACTGATGTTCGACGAAGGCGAGCCGCGCACCATCGGCTATGTTGCGCACCGCACCATCGTGCCGATGGCGGACATCACCTTCGACGTCGACCGCGACGACGTGGTGCTGTGGTCGGGCGATGGCTTCCACATCGTGCACTATCCACTTCGCAAGCACGCACTGTTCAACATCGTCACGGTGTTCAAGACGCTGAACGCTTCGCCGAGCGACACCGAGAGCCCGCATCCGGACCTCGATCGCGTCTACCGGGACTCGCATCCCACCATGCGGGCGCTGTGGGGCATGATGGATTTGTCGCGGCGCGGCTGGGTCAGCTCCGACCGCGATCCGATCCGCCACTGGAGCAAGGGTCGCGTCACGCTGCTGGGCGACGCGGCTCATCCGACGCTGCAGACGCTGGCGCAGGGCGCCTGCATGGCGATCGAGGACGCGGTCTGCCTCGCCGAATTTGCAGCGCTTGCCGACGGCGATTTCGAAAACGCGTTCCGCAAATACGAAAACGCGCGCTACCTGCGTACCGCGCGTGTGCAGTTCGAATCACGTTACCACTGGGACAATTTTTATCACGTGGGCGGCATCGAGCGAGAGGTTGCACGGCGCATCTGGTCGGTGCGAGGCGAGGACGAAATGTTCCAATGCCTGGCCTGGCTCTATGACGGCTTTGCATTGCCTGGAGCGGGTGGGAGGGCGGCGGCATGAGCAAACACGTCGCCGTCCTGATGGGCGGCTGGTCCGCCGAACGCGAGGTGTCGCTGCGTTCCGGCAAGGCGTGCGCCGACGCGCTCGAGCGGCAGGGTTATCGCGTGAGCCGCATCGATGTCGACCGCGACATCGCAAGCGTGCTGCAGGCGCTCAAGCCCGAAGTGGCTTTCAACGTGCTGCACGGCCGGCCGGGCGAGGACGGCACGCTGCAGGGCATCCTGGAGATCGCCGGAATTCCCTACACCCACTCGGGCGTGCTCGCGTCTGCGCTCGCGATGCAGAAGGACCTGGCCAAGGTCGTGATGCAGGCGGAAGGCGTGCCGGTGCCGGAGGGCAAGGTCGTGCCGCGGGCCGAGGCCGCGCAGGGCCACGTGCTGCCGCAGCCCTACGTGATCAAGCCTTTGTCGGAGGGATCGAGCGTCGGCGTCTTCATCGTCACCGAGCAGCATCGCCATCCGCCGCAGGAACTGACCCGCACCGACTGGACATTTGGCGAAATGGTGCTGGTTGAGCGCTACATCCCCGGCAAGGAGCTGACGTGCGCGGTGATGGGCGATAAGCCCTTGGATGTCATAGAGATTGTGGCGGCGACCCGGTTCTACGACTACGAGGCGAAGTATGCCCCCGGAGGGTCCAGACACATCCTGCCGGCGCCAATTTCACCCTTTGTTTACCAAGAGGTCCGAAGACTAGCACTCAAGGCGCATCGCGCGCTCGGTTGTCGAGGCGTGACCCGCGCCGACTTTCGCTACGACGACCGTAGCGAGGGGACGGAGGGACTGGTCTGTCTCGAGGTCAACACTCAACCCGGCATGACGGAAACGTCGCTGGTGCCGGAGCTCGCGGCTTACGCGGGTCTGACGTTCGATGAGCTGGTGCGATGGATGGTCGAGGACGCCTCGCTGAACCGGTGAACGACGGCGCAGCCGTGCGCCCGGCGCCGGCGCCGCGGCGCGCGCGCCCGCGGCGGCGCGTCGGCAAGACCCGCTCGCGTTTTGAGCGCGCCATGCGGCGCTGGTCGGGCCCGGCGGGAACCTGGGCGCTGCCGCGCGGCGTCGGCATCGCCGCGGCCGCCGTGTTCATGCTGGCGAGCGCTGGCTACGGCGCGGTGCGCGGCGGCCATCTGCCGATGGTCGTCGATGAACTGCGGGATGTGCGCGACGCCGTCGCCAATACGTTCGGTTTCCGCATCGCCTCGATTGCGCTCGCCGGCCAGCGCCAGATCACGCGCGAGGAGATTCTCACGATTGCCGGCGTCAGCGGCCGCACGTCGCTTCTGTTCCTCGACGCCGCCGACGTCCGCGAGCGGCTCAAGACCAACCCGTGGATCGCCGAGGCCACGGTGCTGAAGCTCTATCCCGGCCGGCTGCACATCACGGTTACGGAGCGCGAGGCGTTCGCGCTGTGGCAGAAGGACGGCAAGGTGTCGGTCATCGCGGCCGACGGCACCGTGCTCGAACCGTTCGTGGCCGCCCGCTTCGCCAAGCTGCCGCTGGTCGTAGGCTCCGGCGCCGACGCCAAGGCCAAGGAATTCCTCGCAATGCTGGATGGCTATCCAGAGGTGCGCGAGCAGGTGCGCGCCTCGATCCTGGTTGCCGACCGGCGCTGGAACATCAAGCTCAAGAGCGGCCTCGATGTTCGGCTGCCGGAAACCAATATCGAACGCGCCTTCGAGCGGATGCTGCAGCTCGATCGCGAAAAGAAGCTCCTGTCGCGGGATATCGCCGCACTCGATCTGCGGCTGCCCGACCGCGTCACTGTCCGGCTTTCCGACGCAGTCGCTGCGGCACGCGCAGAGGCCCAGAAGGAAAAGAACAAGACCAAGAAGAAGGCGGGTGACGCATGAGCCTCCAGGACGGCAACACGCCCAAGATGAGGCCGATCTCGCCACGCCGCTCCGCGCTGGTGGCCGGGCTCGACATCGGCACCAGCAAGATCGTGTGCATTATCGCCCGGCTCAAGCCGCAGACGCCGCAGGAGGCGTTGCGCCGGCGCACGCACGGCATCGAGATTATCGGCATCGGCCACACCGAAGCGCGCGGCATCAAGGCCGGTGCTGTGGTCAACCTCGCGGAAGCCGAAGAGGCGATGCGGCACGCCATCGACCTCGCCGAACGCGACGCCTCGGTGCAGCTTGAATCGGTCGTCGTGTCGGTTTCCTCCGGCCGCCTGATGAGCGAACTCTACGCGGTCAACGTCAATATCGCCGGCTCCACCGTCACCGACGACGACATCGCGCGCGTGCTCGCGGCCGGCAGCCAGCACTCCTCGCGGCCCGGCCGCGTCGTGCTGCATTCGCTGCCGATCGGCTACACCCTCGATGGCGTGCGCGACGTGGGCGAGCCGCGCGGCATGCTCGCCCGCGAGTTCGGCGTCGACATGCATGTCGTGACGGCCGACGTGGCGGCGGCGCGCAACCTCATGCTGACGGTCGAGCGCTGCCACCTCTCGGTCGAGACCATGGTGGCGGCACCCTATGTGGCGGGCTTGAGCGTGCTGGCCGACGACGAGGCCGAGCTTGGCGCCGCGCTGGTCGACATGGGCGCCGGCACGACCACGGTCGCGGTGTTCTCGGCCGGGCGCTTCGTCCATTGCGACGGCTTCGCGCTCGGCGGCAATCACGTGACAATGGACTTGGCACGCGGCCTCAACGCTCGTATCTCTGATGCCGAACGAATCAAGACGTTCTACGGCAGCGTTCTCGCGGGCGGATCGGACGCGCGCGATATGATTGCGGTGCCGCCGGTCGGCGACGACGACCGAGAGCCCCCCAAGTTCGTGTCGCGTGCGGGTTTGATGCGAGTCATCAAGCCGAGAGTCGAGGAGATTCTCGAAATGGTCCGCGACCGCCTCGCGACCTCTCCATTTGCGGCCGAGCCGCGGGCCAGGGTGATCCTGACCGGCGGCGCCAGCCAGCTGACCGGCGTGGCGGAACTTGCCGCCGGCATCCTCGATCGTCCCGTCCGTATTGGCCGGCCGCTCGGAATCTCCGGGCTGCCGGAAGCGGCCAAGGGACCGGCGTTCGGCGTAGCGGCTGGCTTGCTGGTGTATCCGCAGGCCGCGCATCTCGAACACTACGAACCGCGGCGAACGCGGCAGCTGATGACAGGAACGGGCTACATCGCAAGGGTCGGACGATGGCTTCGCGAGAGCTTCTGACGATCCCGACGAGATTTAACCATCGGCCGGTGGCGGACCGGCTCGACCCGGCGGCGCTCGATGACGCCCGCCCAATCAAGAGGCAGCTATGAGCATCAATCTGAAGATCCCCGACATCCGCGAGCTGAAGCCGCGGCTGACAGTGTTCGGCGTTGGCGGTGCCGGTGGCAATGCCGTCAACAACATGATCACCGCGGGCCTTCAGGGCGTCGATTTCGTGGTCGCCAACACCGATGCCCAGGCGCTCACGATGTCGAAAGCCGAGCGCATCATCCAGATGGGCGTGCAGGTGACCGAGGGCCTCGGCGCGGGCTCCCAGCCTGAGGTCGGACGGGCCGCCGCCGAGGAGGTGATCGACGAAATCCGCGATCACCTGTCGGGTGCGCACATGGTGTTCGTCACCGCCGGCATGGGCGGCGGCACCGGCACCGGCGCGGCACCGGTCATTGCGCGCGTCGCGAAGGAACTCGGCATCCTCACCGTCGGCGTGGTGACCAAGCCGTTCCACTTCGAGGGTGGCCGCCGCATGCGGTTCGCCGAGGCCGGCATCGCCGAGCTGCAGAAGGGCGTCGACACGCAGATCATCATCCCGAACCAGAATCTGTTCCGCGTGGCCAACGAGAAGACCACCTTCGCCGACGCCTTCGCGATGGCCGACCAGGTGCTCTATTCGGGCGTGGCCTGCATCACCGATCTGATGGTCAAGGAAGGCCTGATCAACCTCGATTTCGCCGACGTGCGCGCGATCATGCGCGAAATGGGCAAGGCGATGATGGGGACCGGCGAGGCCTCGGGCGAGAAGCGGGCGTTGCGCTCGGCGGAAGCGGCGATCTCCAATCCGCTGATCGACGACGTGTCGATGAAGGGCGCCCGCGGCCTGCTGATCTCGATCACCGGCGGCAAGGATCTCACGCTCTACGAAGTCGACGAGGCTGCCACCCGCATCCGCGAGGAGGTCGACCAGGAGGCCAACATCATCGTCGGCGCGACCTTTGACGAGGGCCTGGAGGGCATCATCCGGGTCTCGGTGGTGGCGACCGGCATCGACCACATCGTGAGTTCGGCGCGTCCGGCCGAATCGCGGGTCGCCGATCTCGCTCAGAAGCTGCGGGTCGACAGCCAGCGGCACCCCGAACATCCCCCGCGCGCAACGCCGACCCTCGCTGCTCCGCAACCGCCGCAGTCGCAGCGGCACACGATCGAGCAGGCCGCGGCCGCGGCGGTCGCCGCCGCAGTCCTGCCGCCGAGCGGGCTCGATGACGTGACGATCCGGCCGATTCCGCCGAAGCCGTCGCTGTTCATGGAGCCGAACATGACGGAGCCCTCGCCGCAGGACATGCCGAAGGCGTTCATTCCGCCGCAGCCGGAGCGCCCGGCCAACCGGGCGCCGCGCATGCCGCGGATCGAGGAATTGCCGATTCCGGCGCAGAACGAGATTCGGGCGCAGCGCGGCGAAGCTCACGAGGAAACCCCGGAGAAGCGGCGCCTGTCGCTGTTGCAGCGGCTCGCAGCGGTCGGGCTTGGCCGGCGCGATGGCGAGGAGCACGTGCCGGCCGCGCCGGCCCGCTCGTCGAACGCACAGACCATCGATCGGCTGCCGACTCGCACGCCGCCGCGGGCACCGGAGCGTCAGGAGCCGGTATCGGAATATGCCCGCCGAGGTTCTTCGGCCCCGCAGGGGCTCGATCCGCACGGTCGGCCCGTCGCTGCTGTGCACAAGCCTGTGGAAGACGATCAACTCGATATCCCGGCGTTCCTGCGCCGGCAGGCCAACTGATGCGGCTTGCTCTGCAGCCGTTCCGGTCCCCTTGCGGTAGCGGGGGACCACTTCGCAGCGGCGCCTAAGGTCGGCGGCGGGCGGTATTAAGCCTTTGATTTCAGTAATGTTTGTCGATGTGACGAGCGGGTTGAGGGAACTGCGGCGATGCCCGAGGCAACGGGGCATCGCCGCCTTTGCCTCCACCCGCGTTTTGGGCTGCTTTGTGGCGTTTTGTAGGTAACACTCGGTAAGAAAGCGTGAGTTGGCCTGGTCGGAAGGCAGGACTAAAGTGCTCGGCACTAAAGGGGTTTTCGCCGGGGGGCGGAGGGGGTCGGCGGCAGCGCCGTCGGGGGTTTCTCCCAACGCACATTGGCGGAATCAAGGGATTTCCAAGTCCCAGGGGATTGCACGCGTCGCGTGCAAGTGGGCTGATGAGCGTTCGGTATTCCGTATGAAGGCTGGCAGGCAGACCACGCTGCGCAAGCAGGCTGCGGTTAGCGGCATCGGTGTCCACTCGGGCTTGCCCGCCACGCTGACGCTGTACCCGGCCGATGTCGATACCGGCATCGTGTTTGTCCGCTCCGGCCTCAACGGACGCGCCGATCGTGAAATCCGCGCCGATGTCCGCGCCGTGACCGCGACCCAATTCGCAACGGTTCTTGGCGATGCCAGCGGTCCGCTTTGTTCGACCGCCGAGCACGTGCTTGCCGCTCTCTCCGGGCTCGGGATCGACAACGTCGTGATCGAGTTGGACGGCCCCGAAGTGCCGATCATGGATGGCAGCGCGGCCGCGTTTGTCGCCGCCATCGACCAGGCCGGCATCGCAGCGCAGGCCGCGCCGCGGCGCTATCTGCAGGTGCTGAAGCCGGTGCGCGTCGCGCAGCACGACTCCTATGGCGAACTGCGGCCGAACGCGCATGGCTTCCGGGTCGAACTCGACATCGAATTCAACCACCCGCTGATCGGCAAGCAAGGCGTCGCGCTCGATCTCAATCCCGAGAATTTCCGCCGCGAGCTCGCCCGCGCACGCACCTTCGGTTTCATGTCGGATGTCGCGAAGCTCTGGAACGCCGGCTATGCGCTGGGTGCGTCGTTTGAGAACACGCTCGTCGTCACGGAAAATCGCGTGCTCAATCCGGAGGGGCCGCGTTTCGCCGACGAGTTCGCCCGCCACAAGGCGCTCGATGCCATCGGCGATCTGATGCTGGCTGGCGCGCCGCTGCTTGGCACCTACCGCTCGGTGCGGGGCGGCCACAAGCTCAACCATGCAGTCCTCTCCGCCCTGATTGCGGACCGGTCGGCGTGGCGGGTGGTCGAGGCCCGCGAGGCCCGCCGCCAGGCGCCGCGGCGCGTGATCCGCGGCCATGCCGACGTCGCAACCGGCTTGGTGGCGCCGGCCTACGGACCCGAGGTATCCTGAGGACACGGGCGGCGGTTGCCATATTCCCGGCCGAATGTCCGCCTAAACGGTTGGTCAACCTTTATTTTTCAATAAGGTACGCGCGTATCGGGGCGCGCTGGGGGCCTTAGCATCGCATGATGTCGCGTTCGTCCACGCTGCTTGGTCACGGCTGCACACAGCTGCTGCGGCTGCTGATGGTGGCTGCGGTCGCGGTTTCCGCGGGGGCCTGCAGCACCAACCTGTTCAGCAGCAAGGAGACCGTGGCCCCGGATGAACCGGCCGACAAGCTCTACAACGAAGGCGTCTACCTGCTGAACCGCAAGAAGGACTACAAGGACGCCGCCAAGAAGTTCGAAGAGGTGGAGCGCCAGCACCCCTATTCGGACTGGGCGCGCAAGTCGCTGATCATGGTTGCGTATGCGCGCTACGAGGGGAAGGAATACGATGACGCCATCACTGCGGCGAAGCGCTACGTCACCATGCATCCGGGCAGCCCGGACGCAGCCTACGCGCTATACCTGATCGGCTCGTCCTACTTCGACCAGATTCCGGATGTCACCCGCGACCAGGGCCGCGCCGAGCGCGCCGTCGCCACCCTCGAAGAGGTCATCCGCAAATATCCGGACTCCGAGTATGCCGCGGCGGCCAAGCGCAAGATCGGCGTGGCGCGCGACCAGATGGCCGGCAAGGAGATGTACGTCGGCCGCTATTACATGAACAAAAAAGACTTCACCGCTGCGATCAACCGCTTCAAGACGGTGGTGACACAATATCAGACCACCCGCCACGTCGAGGAAGCGCTGGCGCGGCTCACCGAAGCCTACATGGCACTCGGCGTGGTCAACGAGGCGCAGACCGCCGCAGCGGTGCTCGGTCACAACTTCCCGGACAGCCGCTGGTATGCCGACAGCTACAAGCTTGTGAAGTCGAGCGGGCTCGAACCGTATGACAATCCCAACTCCTGGATCAGCCAGGCGTTCAGGAGCATGGGCCTGACGCCCCCTCGGCCGCCGAGGTTCCCTGGGCCGCCGCAGATCTCGGGTCCGCCGCGCTTCCCCGGGTCGCAGCCTCCGCCTGAGCCGCCGCCCGCCGCAGAAGCGCCGCCGCCCGCCGCGGAGCCGCCGCCACCGCCCGCCGCAGAGCCGCTGCCACCGCCCGAGCCGCCGCCGGGGTCCGCGCCGCCGATATCGCTGCGGCCGCCGCAGGTGTCGCGGCAGACGCCGCGCGCCGGCTGACGCCATCCACAATTTGCGCGATGCCGCTCGCCGCGGCCGGGGCTTGCGTTACTCTGGTTTGATAGATTTCGCAGGCTAGTGCCCCGCTTCGGAAGTTCGCTTGAATCCTCAGCTTTGCTCCGGAGCGAACTTCCGAACTCGCACAAGGATCGGCCATGCTGGCCCGGCTTTCCATCCGCGACATCGTGCTGATCGACCGGCTCGATATCGATTTCGCGTCGGGGCTGTCGGTGCTGACCGGCGAGACCGGCGCCGGCAAATCGATCCTGCTCGACGCTTTCGCGCTCGCGCTTGGGGCCCGCGGCGACGCTGCGCTGGTGCGGCAGGGCACGGAGCAGGGCCAGGTCACCGCGATGTTCGAACTGCCGCCGCGGCATCCGGCGCGCCCGCTTGCGGCCGAAGCCGGCGTCGCTCCGGACGAACCGCTGATTTTGCGCCGGGTGCAGTTCGCCGACGGCCGCACCCGGGCCTATGTCAACGACCAGCCGGTCGGCGTGCAGGCGCTGCAAAATCTCGGTGCGGCGCTGGTCGAGATTCACGGCCAGCATGACGCCCGTGCGCTGGTCGACGCCGCGACGCATCGGCACCTGCTCGACGCCTACGGCGGTCTCGAAGACAAGGCCACCGACGTTGAACGGCTGTGGGACGCTCGCCGCGCGGCCGAGACCGAAGTCGCGAGCCATCGCGCCGAGATCGAGCGCGCCGCGCGCGAGGCCGACTGGCTGCGGCACGCGGTCGAGGAGCTGAGCAAGCTTGCTCCGCAAGCCGGCGAGGAGACGGCGCTCGCCGAGCGCCGCGCCAGCATGATGCAGGCCGAAAAGATCGCCGGCGATCTGCGGGATGCGCATGATTCGGTCGCAGGTTCGGCCTCGCCGGTGCCGGCGCTTGCCGCGGCGATCCGGAGGCTCGAGCGGCGTGCGACACAGGCGCCCGGCCTTGTCGAACCGGCGGTGAAGGCGCTCGACAGCGCGCTCGGCGCAATCGAGGAGGCGCGCGGCCATCTCGAACAGGCGCTGGCTATCGCCGACCACGACCCGCGCGAACTTGAGCGCATCGAAGAGCGCCTGTTCGCCTTGCGGGCGGCCGGCCGCAAATACAATTCACCGGTCGATGGGTTGAGCGCGCTCGCCGAGCGATACGCCGCCGACCTTGCGCTGATCGACGCCGGCGCCGGCCGGCTTGCCGAGCTTGAGGCCGCGGCCCGCGCCGCGGGCGAGCGCTATGCAGCGGCCGCCGAGGCGCTGTCCGCCGCGCGCCGCAAGGCGGCCGACCGGCTCGCCAAGGCCGTCAATGCGGAGCTGAAGCCGCTCAAGCTCGATCGTGCGAAATTTTCCTCCGAGATCGCGAGCGATGCTGCCGCAGCAGGGCCTCACGGCATCGACCGGGTCGAGTTCTGGGTGCAGACCAATCCCGGCACGCGGCCCGGCCCCTTGATGAAGGTCGCCTCCGGCGGCGAACTCGCGCGCTTCCTGCTCGCACTCAAGGTGGTACTGGCCGACCGCGGCTCGGCGCCGACGCTCATTTTCGACGAGATCGACACCGGGGTCGGCGGCGCGGTCGCCGACGCCATCGGCGTGCGGCTGGCACGGCTCGCCGATCGGGTCCAGGTCGTCACCGTCACCCATGCGCCGCAGGTTGCCGCGCGCGCGGGGCGGCACTACCTCATCACCAAGGACGCGCTGGAAAAGGGCCGGCGGGTCGCGACCCGCGTCAGCGAACTCGCCGCCCCGCGCCGTCGCGAAGAGATCGCGCGCATGCTGGCCGGCGCCGAGATCACCGACGAGGCGCGCGCCGCCGCCGAGCGGCTGATCCGCACCGCGACGGGTTAGTGACGGTTCGCCTGCGCCCATGGGCATATCTGTAGCGCCGCTGAATATCGCCGTTGTCGGCTGGCCGAGCCACGACCAGATGTTCGACGAGATCGGTGCCGAACTCATTGCAGCCGGCCATCGCATCGTTCGCCACGCCGAGCGCACTGCCTTCGCCGCGGCGCGCGATCCGCTGCTCGCTACGGACATCCTGCTGTGCGTCGGCAACTGCCCGGTGACGCGCACCGTGCTGGCGTCGGCGCCGCGCCTGCGGGCCATCGTCTCGGCCGTCACCGGCGTCGATGGCATCGACGTGACGGCCGCGACCGAACGCAACATCGTCGTCGCCAACGCGCAGACCGCAGAGAACGTCACCGGCATGGCGGAAGCGACCGTGCTCCTCATCCTCGCCGCGCTCTACGACTTCAACGACACGCAGGAGCGGCTGCGCAAGCGCCTGCCGCGACCGGACCCGCTGCGCCCGCGGCAGCTTCGCGGCAAGACCTTGGGCTTCATCGGGCTCGGCAAGATCGGCCGGGAGACGGCGCGGCTGCTCGCGCCGTGGGGTGCGCAGATGCAGTACGTCGCGCGCCGCGATGCCGATTCTTCGGGTCTGCCGCCGATGCGGCGGGTCGATCTGGACACCTTGCTCCGCACCAGCGACGCGGTGGTCGTGCTGGCAAGCCTCAACAGCGAGACGCGCGGGCTTCTCAGCGCAGACAAGCTTGCGCTGATGAAGCGGAGCGCGGTGCTCGTCAACACGGCGCGCGGGGCGATCGTGGACGAGGCCGCGCTCTATGAAGCGCTTCGCAGCGGCGCGATCCGGGGTGCGGCGCTCGACTGCTTCGCGGTCGAGCCGCTGCCGCCGGAAAGCCCGCTGCGGTCGCTGCCGAACGCGATCCTCACGCCGCACATGGTCGGCCACACCCTCGAGGCGCATCATTCGCTTGAAGTCGCGACCCGCGAGAACCTTTCGCGCATCCTCGAAGGCGCGCCGCCGCGCTACGTCGTCAACCCGCAGGTGCTGCCGGGATGGACTGCGAGATGGGGCGCAAGTGGATAGGCCGCCGCAGGCCCGCCGGCCGTGAAATGCGACTGCGCATCACTCCGCGATCTTGAACTTCTGGATGCGCCGGCCCCAGTCGGTTTCCGCCACGTAGACCGCGCCCTTGGAATCGACCGCGAGCGTATGGCCGTGGGTGAAGTTGCCGATCTGATGGCCCGGCCGGCCGAAGCTCGACAGGATTTTTCCGCTGGGGTGATCGAGGATGTGCACCTCCTCGACGCCGCCATTCATGACGTACATGAGCTTCTGCTCGGCATCGGGCGAGAACGCGACCCACCAGGCGGTGCCGCGCTTGTCGGGCAACTTGCCGCTCTTGTTCGGGATCGGGATGTTGCGGACGAACGTGCCGTCCTTCTGGAAGACCTGAACGCGGTTGCCCTGGCGGTCGCAGGCATAGATCAGGCCGGCGTTGCTCATCGCGATGCAATGCACGACCTCGGCGAACACACCCGGCACGGCCTGCTGGGTTTCCTCGTCGGTCGCCTGGCGTCCCCACTGGCGCAGGAACTTGCCGTCCTTGTCGAACACGACGACGCGGCGGTTGCCGTAGCCGTCGGAAATGTAGATGTCGCCGTTGCCGGGATCGGTCACGATCGCCGACGGCATGTGGAGCTGATCGCGGCTCGTGTTGTTGCCCTTGCCGCGGCGCGTGCCGTCAACCGAGTCGAACTTGCCGCGCTGGCCGATCTGCAGCAGCAGCTTGCCGTCCGGCGCATACTTCTGGACCATGGCATCGGCGTTGCCCGCGACCCAGACATTTTTGTCCCTGTCGACGAAGCAGCCGTGGATCGAACCCGGCACCGTGGTCTGGTCGCCCCACGAGCCGACGACGTTGCCGGCGAGATCGAACTTAATGATCGAGGGCGCGCTGATCGAGGTCTCTTTCTCCTCGTCGGTGATGTTGCGGCGGTTGACGACGTAGATGTGATCCTGCTCGCCCATGCACACGCCGCCGAGCTGACCGGTGATCCAGTCCTTCGGCAGCGACTTAGGCCAAGTCGCGTCGATCTCATACTTCGGGGCGGTCTGGGCCTGTGCCGGCATGCAGCCGAACGCCAGCGGCAGCGCCGCTGCGGCGAGCGCCAGTTGCGTAAAGCCATGCATGGTGTCGCTCCCTATTCGAATTTCTTGCCGCCGAGATAGACCGCTTCGATGCCGCGCATGTTGGTGATGTCGTCGAGCGGATTGCGCGTCAGCACCAGAAGATCGGCGGTCTTGCCCTTGGCGAGCGTTCCAAAATCCTTGTCGATGCCGAGGAGCTCGGAGTTGTTCTTGGAAAACGCCACGATGATCTGCATCGGGGTAAGACCCGCGTCGCGCATCAACTCCATCTGGCGGTGCTCGAACCAGCCCTGGATGAAGTAGCGGTCGGGCGCGCCGCCCGAATCGGTGCCAAAGCCGTAGCGCACGCCGCTGTCGACGAGCTTCTTCAGGTTTTTCTTGTCGGTCTCGAACATTTTTAGCCAGCGCGGTTTCGCCGGATCGTTGGCCTGCTCCTCGCGCTTCTTGGTCTTGAGGTTTTCCGTCTGCTGAGGGGACAGCCCTTTGGTGAAGAACGGATTGTCGGTGAACGGCGCGCCGTCAGGCCCCGCGCCATAGATGAACAGGCCCTCCTCGCGCGCCAGCGTCGAGATCACCGAGACGTTCTTGGCTTTCAGCGTGGCGACGAAGTCGTCGGGGATTTCCTGGTCGCGGACGTTGTGCAGCAGCACGTTGACGCCCTGATCGACCACCCGCCGGGCGTCGGCCAGTTCCACGATATGTGCGCCGGTGAGCCTGCCGTGCTTGCGGGCCTGCTCCAGCACTGCAGCGGTGAATTCCGGCGTGAGCCGCGGATGGCGGCCGCCCTGCGGATCGATCCAGACCTTGACGATGTCCGCGCTCGCCGCAATCTCGTCGACCTTGGCGCGCGCCTCCTCCGGCGTTTTGTATTCCGAGCCCGGCGTCATCGGCGCCGACATGAAGCGGTACTTCACCGTCAGGATACGGGCGCCGCTCAGCACGCCGCGCTTCTGCGCGTTCTTGAATTCCTGAACGTCGTCGGGATCCCACGCCATGCTGGTCGTGGTGGTGATGCCATAGAGCGCGTACTGCCGAAGCTGCCGGTCGCGATTGGGGCCGACATGGCCGTGGCCGTTGATGATGCCGGGCGTGACGAACTTGCCGGCGAGGTCGACCACGGTCGCGCCGGCCGGCGGCTGGACCGAGGCGCCCATGTCGCGGATGCGCCCGTCCTCGATCACGATGGTTACGCCGCTTTGCGCCGGCGATCCGGTTCCGTCGATGACGGTGGTGTTGGTGAGTGCGATTGGTTGTGCAGCGGCCCCGCCGATAGCGAGGGCGCCCGCGAGACCGGCCATCAAGACTGCACGCATCGGATAGCTCCAGCTTCGACAGGAAAACGGAAGGCCCCCGTTGCCGAGGGCCGTCCGATTGCAGGCCCGCGTTGGCCTCTCAGGCCCGCCGCATCACAGCTGGAACAAGGTGCTTGACCCGGCGGCGCACCCGTTGGCCGGGATCATGGCACGGGCCTCGGGCGGCGGCAATTCAGTGCCGGTCTGCGGCTAAGGCAGCAGCACGACGGGACCGGCGTGGCGCGCGGCCTCGGCGTCGCGGTGGGCCGTGGCGGCCTCGGTGAGTGGATAAGTGCGGATCGCGCTCGTCTTCAGGATGCCGCGCTTGACCGCCTCGAACAGCTCGGCGGCGAGCGTGCGGAAGCGTTCGGGATCGCCGAGAAAGGTGCTGACGCCGACGCGGCACACCGACAGCGAGCCTTTTAGCGACAGCTTGAGGATGTCGAGCGGCGGTACGTGGCCGGAGGCGTTGCCGTAGTTCACGATCATCCCGAACGGCGCCATGCAATCGAGCGATTTCTCGAACGTATCCTTGCCGACGCCGTCGAACACCGCGTTGACGCCGCCGGGCGCGATGCGCTTGGCCTCCTGCACGAAATCGACCTCGCGGTAGAGGATGGTGTGATCGCAGCCGTGCTCCCTTGCGACGCGCGCTTTCTCGTCGTTGCCGACCGTGCCGATAACGGTCGCGCCGAAATGCTTCGACCATTGCACCATCAGGAGGCCTACGCCGCTGGCTGCGGCGTGGACCATGACGATGTCGCCGGCCTTCGGGCGATAGACGCGGTTGACCACGGCGGAGGTGGTCAAGCCCTTCAGCATCAGCGCGGCCGCCTGCCGGTCGGAGATCGCGTCCGGCAGTTTCACCAGCCAGGCCGCCGGGACGTTGCGCTCCTCCGCATAGGCGCCGGTCCGGACGAAGAAATTCGATCCGACCCCGCAATACCCGACCCGGTCGCCGACCGCGACGCCGGTGGCGCCCGGCCCGAGCGCGGTGACGACGCCGGCCGCTTCGTTGCCCAGGATGATCGGCATCGGCAGCGGGTCCTTCTGGTAGAAGCCGCCGCGCCGCACGTTGATGTCGGAGAAGTTGAGCGCGATCGCGGTGTGGCGGATGCGTGCTTCGCCCGTGCCCGGCGGCGGAAGCTCGATGTCTTCGAGGCGCATCACCTCGGGGCCGCCGTGGGAATGGATGCGGACGGCTTTCATGGCGGGGAGCCTATGCGCATCGACGCAACCGCCGCAATCGGCTTGCGGCCTGGCCCTGCGGGAATGACGCATATATCAGAGGCATGGCCGCACCGAGACCGCCCCGCGATTCCAATCTCGCCGTCGAGGACATGACGCCGCGTCAGGCGCAGCGCGAGCACGCCCGCCTGGAAGCCGAGATCAAGAAGCACGACGAGGCCTACTACCAGAAGGACGCGCCGGTCGTCTCCGACGCCGATTACGACGCGCTGCGACGGCGCTACGACGCGATCGAGGCGCGGTTCCCGGACCTGCGCACGCTTGACAGCCTGAGCCGCGCAAGGTCGGCGCGGCGCCGGCGCGCGGCTTTGCCAAGGTCCGCCACGCGGTGCCGATGCTGTCGCTGAACAATGCCTTCAGCGACGAGGACGTGACCGATTTCGTGGCGCGCATCCGGCGCTTCCTCAATCTTCAGGATGACGAGCCGCTGGCGTTCACCGCCGAGCCCAAGATCGACGGCCTCTCGATGTCGCTGCGCTACGAGGACGGCGCGCTTGTGACTGCCGCAACCCGCGGCGATGGCGCCGAAGGCGAGGACGTCACCGCCAACATCAAGACGCTGAAGGAGATCCCGCACGATCTCAAGGGCAGGAGCGCTCCCGGCGGTCTGCGAGGTCCGCGGCGAGGTCTATATGACCAAGCCGGACTTTCTCGCCCTCAACAAGCGGCAGGCCGAGGCCGGCGAGCAGGTGTTCGCCAACCCGCGCAACTCGGCTGCCGGCTCGCTGCGCCAGAAGGATCCGAGCATCACGGCGTCGCGGGCGCTGCATTTTTTTGCCTACGCGTGGGGCGAGATCAGCGAGCGGCCGCCAGACACGCAGTCGGCCATGCTCAAGTGGTTCGCCAAGATCGGCTTCAAGACCAATCCGTTGTGGCAAGCTCTGCACGAGCGTCGAGGAGCTCCTGGCGTTCCACCGCGATATCGAGGCGCACGCGCGCCACGCTCGACTACGACATCGACGGCGTGGTCTACAAGCTCGACCGGCTCGACTGGCAGAACCGGCTGGGCTTCGTCGGCCGCGCGCCGCGCTGGGCGATCGCGCACAAGTTCGCGGCCGAGCAGGCGACCACCGTGCTGCGCGACATCGAGATCCAGGTCGGCCGCACCGGCGCGCTGACGCCGGTCGCCAAGCTCGAGCCGGTGACCGTCGGCGGCGTGGTGGTGCAGAACGCGACCCTGCACAATCAGGATGAGATCGAGCGGCTCGACGTGCGGATCGGCGACACGGTGACCATCCAGCGCGCTGGCGACGTGATCCCGCAGGTGGTCGAGGTCGTGCTCGACAAGCGGCCCGCAGGCGCGAAGCCCTACAGGTTTCCGACGAAATGCCCGTGCCCGCTGAAGACCGACGTGGTGCGCGAGACCGTCGCCGGCGGCGAAGAGGGCGCACGCGCGCGCTGCACTGGCGAGTTTGCCTGTCCGTTCCAGCGCATCGCAGCATCTGATGCACTTCGTGTCGCGCCGCGCGTTCGATATCGAAGGCCTCGGCGAGAAGCAGATCGAATTGTTCTATGAGCGCGGCTGGGTGAAGGAGCCGGCCGACATCTTCACGCTGCAGGCGCGCGACCGGACCATCAATCTTCAGCGAGGTGGAGGGCTACGGCGAGACCTCCGTGCGCAATCTCTACGAGGCGATCGAGGCGCGTCGCACGATCTCGCTCGAGCGCTTCATCTATGCGCTCGGCGTCCGCCACGTCGGCGAGACCACGGCGGTGGCGCTGGCGCGCGGCTACGGCGCGTGGAAGGCATTCCACGACGCCTGCATAAAGCTGGTGCAGGGCGACGCGGAGATCCGCGAGGAGATGGACGCGCTCGATCAGATCGGCGACACCGTGATCGACGCGCTCGCGGCGTTCTTCGCCGAGGAGCACAATGCGCGGCGCGGTCGAGCGCCTGACGAAGCAGGTGACGATCCTCGAGGCCGAGAAGCCGCGCACCGACTCGGCGGTCGCCGGCAAGACCGTGGTGTTCACCGGCATGCTCGAGAAGATGACCCGTGACGAGGCCAAGGCGATGGCCGAGCGACTCGGCGCGCAAGGTCTCGGGCTCGGTGTCGAAGAAGACCGATTACGTGGTCGCGGGCCCCGGTGCCGGCTCGAAGCTCGCCGACGCCAAGAAGCACGGCGTGACCGTGCTGACCGAGGACGAGTGGTTTGCGCTGGTCGGCGGGAAGTAGCGGCGACTGCCGTTGCGTGTCCCGATTGCGTTGTGGTGGATGTGCCCTCTCCCGTGGGGAGAGGGCGAACGTGAGGTCGACACACGATCATTCGGGTGAGGGGTTACAGATTTTCGATAAGTCGTAACCCCTCACCCGCCTCGCTTCGCGAGGCGACCTCTCCCTATGGGGAACTGTTGCAGAAGAGGGGTGTTTTGTGAGTTGATAGCCCATTGCAGATTCGAGGTGGACGATGGGCGGACCGGGGTTTGGGGACTTGGCTGCGGAGCGGTTGCGTCGGGAGACCGAGCTCGACCGGCTGGCGGTGCTTCTGAATTGGGGGCCGCTTCAGTATCGGCTGGAGAAGCACTGTCGCAAGCTGGACGGGCGTCCGCCATTTCCGCCGATAGTGATGTTCCGCGCGTTGCTGCTGGCGCAATGGTACGACCTGTCCGATCGCGATCTCGAAGAGGCGCTGTGCGACCGGCTGTCGTTTCGAAGGTTCGTCGGGCTTGGGATGGAGCAGGCCACGCCCGACCACACGACGTTGTGCCGGTTCCGCGAGCGGCTGAACGAGGCCGGACTGACAACGAAGCTTCTGGCACTGGTCAACAGCCAGATCGAGGCCAGGGGGCTTATGCTCAAGCGCGGCACGCTGATCGATGCGACGGTGGTGGAGACGGCAGCAGCGCGGCCGCAGCGGCAGCAGACGAGCACCGACCCGGATGCGGCGTTCCTGAAGCGAGAAGGCAAAGCGGGTTCGAGCTACGGCTACAAGGCTCACGTGGCGGTGGACCAAGGCTCGATCCTGATCCGCACCGCCAAGCTGACGCCGGCCAACGTTGCGGAAACGGTTGTGGCGGACGAACTGATCCTGACCAACCAGGACAGCGGCGCGATCTATGCCGACAAGGCCTACGACACGCACGCGCGACGGGCGCTGCTGGGTCGGCTCGGCCTCGCCGACGGGATCATGCAGCGGCCCAACAAGCATCATCGGCTGACCGAGCAGCAGAGCAGGCGCAACGGCGCCCTGTCCAAAATCCGTTGCCAGGTGGAGACGGTGTTTGCGGTCCTCAAGCGAGTCTACAACTACCGGCGCACGCGCTACGTCGGCCTGATCCGCAATCAGCTGCAACTCACGCTGCTTTCGATCTGCTTCAACCTGCGGCGCATGCTGGTGTTGACCACGCACGCCCGTACTGCGTCCACCGCCTGATCCATGATGCCGATCCCGCGACACATCGTCAGACCGGCGCCAAAACACCGCGCCCCGCGCCCATCCCTTCGACAAAACCGCGCGCCTGGCCCCGTTTCGCAACAGTCCCTATGGGAGAGGTGAAGCGAGCGAGCTACCTGTCTCAGTCAATTCGAGGCTTCGCCGCTCACCGCACGCCGCCGTTGTTGACCGGCGGACCGGTGTAGGCCTCGAAGCGCTTGCGCAGATCGGCAATCAGCTTCTCGTCGATCATGAACTCGCGGTAGTTGTTGGCGATGTTGTAGGACAGCAGCGGCTGGAAGCCCTCGGGCGGCGGCACGTCCTGGCGCGACGAGAACGAGCCGACGCGCGGCCTGCTGCTCCTTGGCGAGGAACCAGGTCAGGTAGAGCTTGGCCGCGTTCGGATGCGGCGCGTCCTTGAAGATGCCGCCGGTCAGCGTGAACACCGGCGTCGGGTCGACCGGCGAGAACACGATTTCGAGCTTGCCCTCGCGCTTGAACGGCCACACCGACGACGAGGCGTCGAACGTCGCGATGTTCTCGCCGGAGGCCACGCTGCGCGCCACCGGCAGGTGGCCCTGGATGAAGCTTGGCTTCGTTGGCCATGTACTGGTCCATCCAGCCCCAGCCGTACTTCTGAACGATGAGGTGGAACAGGTAGAGCGCGGCGTCGTCGTCGGCCGGATAGACCGCGATCACCTTGCCGTGGAACATCGGCTTCAGAAAATCTTTCGCCGACTTCGGCGCGTCCTCGGCGCGCACCTTGCTCGTGTTGTAGGCGTAGGTCAGCGCGTTGGCGCTGAGCGACATGTAGGCGCCGTCGGGATCGCGGAAGTTCGGGATGATCTGGTCGAAGCCCTCCGGCTTGAATTGCAGCAGCCGGTCCTGGCGCTTCCAGTTGACGAAATCCTGCACGGTCTGGAAGAACGCCATGTCGACCGCGAGCTTCTTGTCCGCCATCTGCTTTTCGATCTGCTCGTTCAGCACGTTGCTGAAGCCGCCGGTCACCGAGACGTTGATGCCCAGGATATTGCTGCATGAAGACCTTGACGCGCGCCTCGTGCGGTGCTGCCGGGCCGCCGGCGTAGAACACCAGCTCCTTCTCGGCCTTGGCCTTTTCGTAGAGCTGGTCGAGCGTCTCGGCCGCGCCGCCTGCGCAAAGCGGCAGCAGGGCCGCAAGGCTGAGGCAGACTGGCAGCAGGCGCCTGATCGTGGTTGTTGTCATGGGCGATCCTCCGTTCGTTGCGCGGAACGATAGACCACGCGGCGATGGATTGGGAGGCGTGCGGCCGCGCCCGACTGCTTGCGCGCCATCAGATCGCGTGATGGTGCCGCGGGACGAGCGCCCAGAATGCCAGCACCAGGGCGACGATGATCGCGCCCATGAGCAGCGCGAGCGGCACCGCCGTGGTGGCGCCCGCGAGCAGCCAGCCGCCGAACTGCGTGAACACTGCGCCGATCGCCATCTGCACGCAGCCGGTGATGCCGGCCGCAGTGCCGGCCGCCTGCGGCCGCACGCTGACCGCGCCGGAAATCGCCCCCGGCAGCATCATGCCGTTGCCGAACGAGATGATCATCTGCGGCATGAACACGATCAGCGGCCCCCAGTCCTGCGCCGGCGATCGCGAGCACGATCGCGACCACGACGCCGAGCGCCTCGAAGGCAATGCCCCACCAGATCAGCGGGTCGATGCCGTGGCGCGTGGACAGGCGCGATGCGACGTAGTTGCCGCCCATGTAGCCGATCGACGAGATCGCGAACCAGACGCCGTATTCCGCCGAGCTGCGCTGCATCAGCGTGACCACCACGTGCGGTGCTGCCGCCGAGGAATGCAAAGAAGGTGCCGACCCGAGCGAGGCGGCGAGCACGTAGGCGGCGAAGCTGCGGTTGCGGGCGAGCTGTCCGAAATCGCGCAGGAAGCCTTCGCGGGCCACGCCCTCCGGATGGAGCCTGCGGGTTTCCGGCAGCGTGATCGCGGCCCACAGCAGCACCGCGAGGCGTCGTCACCGCGGTGAAGACGAAGATCGCCTCCCAGCCGAAGTACGGTGTCGAGCATGCCGCCGATCAGCGGGCCGAGCGTCGGCACCACCACCATCACGGTCGCGACCAGTCCCATCATCGCGGCGGCGCGGTTGCGGTCGAACAAGTCGCGGATGATGGCGCGGCCGATGACGATGCCGGTCGAGGCGCCGACCGCCTGCAGGATGCGCGCGACGATCAGCGTGCTCACATTCGACATTGCGAACGCGAGCAGGCTCGCAAAGACCGTGAGCGCGAAGCCTGCAAGCAGCACGGGCCGTCGGCCGTAGCGATCGGACAGCGGCCCCATCACGAGCTGCGCAGCGGCAAGGCCCACGAGGTAGAGCGAAACGGTGAGCTGCAGGGTTGCGATGCTCGGCGCCGACTTCGAGCGCGAGCTCCGGCAGCGCCGGCACCAGGATGTTGAGCGTGGTCGGACCGATGGCGGTCATCGCCATCAGCAGCAGCAGCAGCCCCCAGGGTTTTGCGGTGGTGTCGGCGCCCGGGCGGTTGAGCGGCTTCCTCGCGGCGACGTCGTCCACGCCCCGTGGCCTTTAGCTTGGCGGCAGCGGCCGCGTCGCGGTCTCAAGCCACGAACGCGCGTCGGCTCCGACCAGCGGCGCCAGCGCCTCGGCGACCTTCGCGTGGTAGGCGTCGAGCCAGGCGATCTCGTCGGGCGAAAGCAGCGCCGGATCGATCAGCCGCAGGTCGATCGGCGACCATGCTGATCGTCTCGAAGGTGTTGAGCGGCTTCTCGCCGCCCGGCGGCGTCGGCGCCTCGGTCACCAGCACCAGGTTCTCGATCCGGATGCCGTAGGCGCCGGCCTTGTAGTAGCCGGGCTCGTTCGAAAGGATCATGCCGCGCTTGAGCACGCGTGGTGCCGAGCTTGGAGATGCGCGCCGGCCCCTCGTGCACGGAGAGATAGCTGCCGACGCCGTGGCCGGTGCCGTGGTCGAAGTCGATCCCGGCTTCCCACAGATGACGCCGCGCGAACGAATCGATCTGCGCGCCGGTCGTGCCTTCCGGGAACACCGCGCGCGCGATCGCGATATGGCCCTTCAGCACCAGCGTGAAGCGCGTGCGCATCTCCTCGCTCGGCTCGCCGATCGGCACGGTGCGGGTGATGTCGGTGGTGCCGTCCTCGTACTGACCGCCGGAGTCGATCAGGAACAGTTCGCCGGGTGACAGCGGCCGGTTGGTGGAGCGGGTGACGCGATAGTGCACGATCGCGCCGTCGGGGCCGGCGCCGGCGATGGTCGGGAATGACATGTCCTTGAGCAGCCCGGTTTCGCGCCGAAAGGTCTCCAGCGCCTCGACCGCATCGATCTCGGTCAGCGATCCGCCCGGCGCTTCGCGATCGAGCCAGGCGAGGAAGCGGCTCACCGCTGCGCCGTCGCGCAGGTGCGCTTCGCGCGCGCCTTCGATCTCGACCGGATTCTTCACCGTCTTCATCAGCGCGATCGGGTCGGGGCCGCGCGTCGCCTTGCCGCCGGAGACGTTGACGATGCGCGCCAGCGCGTCGGCGCCGGTCGCCTGGTCGAGCCGCACCGTGCTGTGGGACTTGCCGAGTTCGGCAAGGTCACGGATGAAGTCCGGCGGCTCGCGCACGGTTGCGAGCTCTTCGACCTTGTGGCGCACCGCGTTGCTGAGCTTGCCGCTGTCGACGTAGATCGTGGGGCGCCCCTGCTGCGGGATGATGGCGAAGGCCAGCAGCAGCGGCGTATGTGCGATGTCCGAGCCGCGGATGTTGAAGGTCCAGGCGAGCGCGTGCGGGTCGGAGACCACGAGCGCATCGGCGCGTGACTTGACGATCTCCAGGCGGATGCGCCCGATCTTGGAGGCCGCGTACTCGCCGGCAAACCGCAGATCGTGCAGCACCACCTGACCGAACGGCGGCGCCGGCCGATCGGACCAGATGCCGTCGATCGGATCGGGCTCGGCCGGCGTCAGCGTGGCGCCGGCGCTGGTGCAGGCCCGCGCCAGCCGCTCGGCGCCGTCGACGGTGTGCAGCCAGGGGTCGTACCCGAGCTTCGTACCGGGCGTGAGGTTGGCCTCGAGCCAGCGCTCCGGGGTGGTTTCGCCGACGTGGACGATGGAGAAAACCGCGGTGTCGAGCTGGCGCTCGGCCTGCAAGGTGTAGCGGCCGTCGACGAACAAGACCGCGCGGTCCGCCAGGATCACCGCGGTCCCGGCCGACCCGGTGAAGCCCGTCAGCCAGGTCAGTCGCTCGTCGCACGACGGGACGTACTCGTTCTGGTGCCGGTCGGCGCACGGCAGGATGAAGCCCGCGAGGCCGCGCCGTGCGAGCTCGGTCCGCAGCGCCTGAATTCGCGGCGCCGTTTCTGCCGGCTGGGGATCGTCGAACGACTGAAATTGAGCCTCGAACATGGTCCGCAACTCTATGGGGGGAGGGGGGACGCGGCAACGCCGGCCTTCGCATGACGCTCCACAGGGAAATGCCATGCGCGCCTGGTTGCGCTGCGGGATAGGCGGCCGCGAGAGCCATGAGCGCCGTTGATCTCGCCGATCATCGAACTGAATTTATCCTTTTATTTGTGACGGTTAGCATAGGTCCTATGCGACGGCTGCGCTACTTGTGACAAGGTTGCTGACCTATATCGCAGTGCAGAAGAGACGGACGGCGAGGGGATCGCCGCCGGTCTCCCAAACGTCAAGCATAGGAGAATCCCCATGACAATGATGACGTACGACAGCGCGCCTGCCCTCACTGACTGCACGGCGCGGAAGGGCTTTTGGGCGCGGATTTACGACCGGCTGATCGAAGCCCGCACGCGGCACGCGATGCGCGAGCTGGAGCTCTACCGGCATCTCATGCCGCGCGAGCTCGAGGATGCGGGCTGGAAGGTCACCGAGCGCAGCGAGGATTCGCTGCCGTTCATCCGCTGATAGACCGCCGCCCATCTCACACGAATGTGTAACGCCACCCGGTCCGCGATCCGGATCGGGCGACGTCACTTTTCCGACGTTCTAACAATGGCTTACGAGGGAGGGTGCGACAATATGCAGCAGCGTCAGAGGACCTATGCGCGCCGGTCCGTGCTGAGTGGCAGGGCGGCAGCGTATGCTGCGACGCAGGATCGGTATTGCCCGATTCTTGTGCAAGGGAGAGCGTGATGCGGTCGGTCGCCTGCGAGACGACCAACGCTGCGCATTCGTCGCAGACGTCGCGCGGCCGTCTCCTGCGCGTGCTCGATGCGCTGGCCGAGTGGCAGATGCGCCAGCAGATGCGCGTCATCAGCCGCGATCACAGGCTGCGCGCCGCCAGCACCAAGGTCACCCAGCCGTCGAGCAAGATCGATCGCTCGAGCGCCAGTCCTTGCGACCGGTAGGCCGCGATCGCCGCACTGGCGTGCGCCGGCAGTAACCCCGACAGCACCACACGCGCATTCGGCATGAGTTGTCGCGCCAGCGGCGCGGCGAGCTTCTGCAGCGGCGCGAGCAGGATGTTTGCGAGCACGAGGTCGTACGGCGCTCGTGCTGCGATCAGCGGCGCGCAGAGGCCCGCGGCCTGCACGGCAGTGACGAGATTGCCGACGCCATTGTGTCGCGCGTTGTTGCGCGCAGCAGAGACCGCTCGCGGGTCGATGTCGGTCGCGAGAACCGGCATCCGCAGGAGCTTGGCAGCGGCGATCGCAAGCACGCCCGAGCCGGTGCCGAGATCGAGCAGGAAGCGCGGCCGCATCCGGCGCGACAGCGCGTCGAGCGCCAGCAGGCAGCCTCGGGTCGTGCCGTGATGACCGGTGCCGAAGGCGGTGGCAGCCTCGATCTCGATTGCAATCCGGTTGCGCGGGATACGCGTGCGATCGTGCGCGCCATGGACAACGAAGCGCCCGGCGGCGACCGGCTTCAGGCCCTCGAGACTTTCGCGCACCCAGTCGCGCGGCGCGACCTCTTCCACGACCAGTTTGCGAGCGATCGCCTCACCGGCGGCCTGCGCGACCATGACGCGCAGCGGGCCGTCAGCCGGCCGTTCGCGGAAATGCACGTCGACCTGCCAGCGGCCGTCGGGGCGGGCGAATGCCGCACAAGCCGCCTCGGCCGGATCGAGGCTTTCGGCCAGCACATCGATGAGGCGGCGGGCGCGCGCCTCGTCCGTGGTCAGCCGGGCGGCGAAGGTTGCGTCGTTTCCGGAGTTGTTCACAGCGGCTTATGCACCGGCGACGGCAAATCTTCCACCGCAATTGTCAACAGGATATACCGAGACCCATCTACGGCTTGATGACAGATTATCGGGTCTATTTTCCAGCCGTTCTCCACAACTTTCCCCACAGGTCAAATGACGGAAACAGCAGACAAAATGGCCTGTGCCGAGCTGGTCCAGGCTTGGGGCTTCGCGCGCGACCAGGGCCGCTGGGACGACCTGCTCGCGATCTTTCATCCGGGCGGCGAAATCGCAGTGTCGTGGTTCCGCGGGCCCTATCCCGATTTCGTCGGGCGCTGCCGCGCCAACTCCGGCACCGGCATCGTGTCCAAGCACCTGCTCTGGCCCGCGCGCATCGCGCTGAGCGGCGAGCGGGCGGCCTCCGAGACCAATGTAGCGATCCTGGTTCGCCAGACGATCGAAGGCGTGCCGGTCGATCTCACCTCCTACGGCCGCTTCCTCGATCGCATCGAGCGGCGGGATGGCGTCTGGCGGATGGTCGAGCGCGCCACGCTCTACGAGAAGGACCGGCTCGATCCGGTCGAGCCGTCGGCTGCGTTCGCCGTGCTGATGGCGCAGGCCGACACCGCGTCATATCCGGTGCCCTATCGCTACATGGGCTATCGCGTCACGGCCTCAGGCCGTACGCTCGCCGAGCCCGTGCACTACGACGGCCGCGCCGAAACCGAGGCGCTCAAGCGCCGCTACGCCGCGTGGCTCGCGGGACAGTAGCGGGTATGCTCAATTGAAGCCGCCGCCAAACGGCCGGCCGGGGAAGCCAAACGGCTGCGGCACGAGGCGCGGATCGCCGCGCTCGCGGTCGACGAAAACCCGCGTGCCGTCTGGATATTGCACCCAATAGCCGGCGCGCTCGACCGGCCGGTAGCCGCGCGATGCCTCTGCTTCGGCCGCGACCGGCCGCTGCGGCGCGCGCCGCGCCACCGCCGGCGGAGCCGTGGCCGGGACCACGCCGTTCAGGACCACGCGGACGTTGCCAAGCCCTTCGCGCTTGACCATTTCGAACAGCACGCGTGCGTTCTCCGGCTCAAGCCGCACGCAGCCGTGTGACGCGGGATGGCCGATGGCGCGGAGGTGGTTGGTGCCGTGGATCGCGTGTCCGGCGCGCGTGAAGAAGATCGAGTGCGGCATCGGCGCGTCGTCCCACTCCTTGCTGAAGTGGTCCTTCTCCAGCCGGAATGGCGTGTATGACCCCGAGGGCGTGTCGTGGGCGCGCACTCCGGTCGATACCGCCCAATTGTGCAACCGCTCGCCGTCGCGCGACACGACCATGCGCTGGCTCGATTTGTCGATCTCGATGAGCAGCTTTGCGGACGCCGTAGCGCTCGCGAGCGCAAGCGTAAACGCAGCAGCGAACGCCGCCACGATGTGACGATGATGCAGATGCATATCCGATCCGGTCCCGTGCCTCGGATGCCGCAAACGCATTATAGCATGCCGCGCGGCCGCCTTGCGACATCATCGTTGTGCATAGCACTGTCGCACTGCGCCAACGTTGCTTCACAGGGGTGCGGCAGTCCTGCGGCGCTGCGGCCGAAAGCAGCGCATTTCAGCCACAAGATGATCGACGCGCCGCCATGGAACGCTGCCACCCTGCAGCGGTTGTCCCGTAGGCGCATGATCCCGAAAGAGCGGACACCGGCTTTCGACAGACGTGATGCGCCGCAGACGCATGATCCCGAACTAGTGCGCACCGGTCTTCGGATGTCATGCGCAATCGAGGGGGGCAAGCGACCGGTCGCCGAACAGGAGTCCCTCATGTGTGATTACAGCCTCGAACACCTGGCCTCGCGGCCGGCGGCAGTGGCCGACCGACTGATCGTGGCCCCGTTCCACCACACCATCAGCCGCGGTTTTGCCGGGCAGGGCGATCTCAACACCGCCGTTTGCCTGCGGCCCGGCACTGAGCTCGCCTTCGACGATGACGTGCGGTACGAGCACCCGGTGACCCATGTGATCACCACGGTGCGAGCGCGTGTGGCGCGGTTCCGGCAGGTCGACATGCACGTGCGGCACATGCATCACGATGCGCTCGAGTTTGCCGACGGCACCATCGTGCCATTGACGCGGCTGCTGCCGGGACAACGCGCAACGGTGCTGCAGCTTCCAAGCGTGCCGCTGTACGGCGGGGCGGAGGTTGCAACGGATGCTGCTTACCGTCCCGCGGAGCGTCCGGCCGACTTGTTGGTGTAAGTGGCGGCCAGCTAGCCGCCCAGCGGGGTGTCAAACCGCTGCGCTGCATTGGTCTGTCCGGCAGGAACGCGGCGTCCCTGCCGGACAGCGCTCGCATTGTTCTTTGCGCCGGCGAGCCCGGCGACCAAAACACCTCGCTGATGCGACGCTCACGCGGGGCTGATGCGACGCTCACGCGGGAACGAGCGGGAGCGGCCTGTCATCGCGATCGGAACCGGCTCTACGCGCCGGCGAGATACTTCTTCGCCAGCACCTTGCCCTCTTCGACCGCCGGCTGATCGAACGGATCGACGCTGAGGAGGTGGGCGGCAATGATCGTCTCCAGCATGAAATGCATCAGGAGTTCGCCGACGTGGCGTTCGTCAAGCCGGTCGAGGTGGATGGCCCGGACCGGACAGCCATTGCGCGCCAGCGTCTCGGCCGTGGCGCGGCCCTGTGCGGCGACGAGGTCGCCGATCGATTTGCCGGCGAAATCGGGCTCGCCCGCGAGCTTCGCGAGATCGGCGGCGATCCGCGGACCGCGCCCGGCGGCGTCGGTGGTGACGATCGTGAACAGTTTGTCGCGAGGACCTGCGATATAGAGCTGGAGCTGGCTGTGCTGGTCGACCGGACCAAGGGCCGCAATCGGGGTGGTGCCCTTGCCGTCCTTGCCGAGGC
Organism: uncultured Alphaproteobacteria bacterium; assembly: GCA_963821555.1. Classification (GTDB taxonomy): domain Bacteria; phylum Pseudomonadota; class Alphaproteobacteria; order Rhizobiales; family Xanthobacteraceae; genus Z2-YC6860. Next base: position 445,542 of record CAWGEM010000003.1, read on the forward strand.
TTTCCGCCCAGAGCTGCACGTACCAGCGAGTGAAGCGCTCGAGTCGGTCGGCGTATGCCATCATCACCGAGATCGGCTTTTCGAGCGCCACCGCGAGCGCAGCGCCGACGGCGGCGGGCACTTCGCCGGCAGGCCTGCGATCGAGTACGGGGGCGAGCGCGTCGACCGCACCCGACCGGATTGCGCTGATGTCGAGGCCTGCGACCGCGGCCGGCAACAGGCCGACGTTGGTCAGTACCGAAAAGCGACCGCCGACGCCGGGATCGTGGTCAAGCAGCGGGATGCGGTGCCTGCCAAGGAGTTCGCGCAGACCGTTGCGCTTGCCGGGACGCGCCGGTTCGCTGATGCCCACGAAGTGGTCATGCGGGTCGTGTCCCGCATTCTCGATCGCGGTGATCGCGGCTGCGGTCTGCATCAGCGTCTCACCGGTGCCGCCGGACTTCGAGATCGCGACGAAACGGGCGGTGCGAAGCGGAAGCTGTTCCAGCGCCGCGCCGAAGGTGTCGGGATCGAGGTTGTCGAGGAAATGCAGCCGAGGCTGGCGCAGCGCGCCAAGTGCGGGGACGCCGCATCCGGCGAGCTGGGTCAGCGTCTGGCCGCCGAGGCTCGACCCGCCGGTGCCGAGAAACACCACGTCGGTCGCGCCGTCGCGCAGCAGCGTGGCGTAGCCGAGGATCGCGGCGATGTCGTCGCGCGTCTGTGGCAGGCGCAGCAGCGGCAGCGTGCCGTCGGCATGGTGGGCGCGGAGCGCAGCGAGCGCCCCTTCGGTGCGCGCCAGGACCTCGGCAAAGTTCGCGGGCCGCGCGTGATCGATCGATTGCCTCAGCGCCATGGCCGCTCCGCAGGGCTCGCGTTCCGGCGGCCGGGAGGCCGCCGAAGGCTCAGCCGCCGGGCTCCTTCGAGGCGAGGCCCTTCGGCCGGCCGACGACGGTGACGAGCAGCCCGCCGGCGGCCAGCCGCTTGGCGGCGCGCTTGGTGTCGTCGAGCGTCACGGCTTCGATCAGGCCGTTGCGGCGGTCGATGTAGTCGATACCGAGGTTGTCGAGCTGGATGCGCAGAAGCTGGCTGGCGATCTTGCCGGACGTGTCGAAGGACAGCGGGTAGGAGCCCTTCAGATAGGACTTTGCTGCGGCCAATTCGTCCTCGGTCGGGCCTTCGTTGGCCATGCGCGCGATTTCTGCCTCGATCAGGGCCAGCGCCTCGCCGGCACGGTCGGCGCGGGTCTGGGTGCCGCCGAGGAACAGCGCGGCGTATTCGAAAGAGGCGAGATAGGAGTAGACGCCATAGGCGAGCCCGCGTTTTTCACGCACCTCGTTGTAGAGCCGCGAGGAAAAGCTGCCGCCGCCGAGGATGTGGTTGGCAATGTACGCCGGGATGAAGTCGGGATCCTTGCGCGCGATGCCTGCGCCCCCGAGCGTCAGCACCGCCTGCGGCACGTCAAGATCGACCACGATCCGACGGCCGACCCCTTGCAGGGTGGTCGACGCGACCGGCGTCAGCTCGGACTGGGCGGGCAATTTGCCGAAGATGTGGTCGAGCGCACGGGCGAGCGTCGGCGCGTCGATGTCGCCGACTGCCGCGACCTTGAGGTGTCCGCGCGAGACGATACGCCGGACGTAATCGCGCAGGTCTTCGGCAGTGATAAGCGGCACCGATTCAAGAGTGCCGTTGCTTGGCCGGCCGTAGGGATGGTTCGGGAATGCGGTCTGCCACCACAGCCGGCTGGCGATATCGTTCGGGTTGGTGGTTTCGCGACGCAGCCCGGCGATAATCTGGGCGCGTATCCGTTCGACCGCGGCCGAGTCGAAACGCGGCGCGGTAAGCGCGAGCCGCACCAGCTCGAAGCCCTGCTCCTGCCGGTCGCGCAGCACCTTCACCGAGCCGGTAAGATCGTCCCGAGTGACCGAGAACCGCAGCTCGACCGCGTTCTCCTGCAGGCGACGCTGGAACGTCTCCGAATCGAGTTCGCCCGCTCCGTCGTCGAACAGTGCGCTTGCCATGTAGGCTACGCCCGGCTTGACCGCCGGATCCTGGTCGGAGCCGCCCCTGAACGCAAAATGCAGCGCGATCAGCGGCACCGCAGGCTCGCGCACGAGCCAGGCCTCGATGCCGCCGGGCGACACGACGCGCTCGATATTGGTGGCATGCGCGATAGAAGCGAACGCCAGGGCGCCAACCAGCAGCGCGACGGCGGATGAGAGAATGCTTCGCATCATGAGCGCTTGTCCTCGCGCTTCTGGTGGTCCTTGACCAGGTAGCCGGTGACCGAGCGGCGCTTGTCGAGCCACGTCTTGGCGGCCTGCAACACCTCGTCGGCGGTGACCGCGCGAATCCGGTCGGGCCACGTGTTCACCTTTTCGACGGTGGACCCTGTGGTCAGCGCGACGCCGTACCAGCGCGCCAACGTCGCCTGACTGTCCTGCGCAAAGATGGCGTCGGCGATCAGCCGGCTCTTCACCCGCTCCAGCTCGTCCGCGGTGATGCCCTTGGCGAGCAGCTCGTCGATCACCGCGTCGACCGCTTCTTCGAGTTGCGGCAGCGTGGTGCCAGGCTTCGGCGTGGCGTAGACGCCGAACCGCGTGGCATCGACGCCGGCGCCCTGGTACCAGGCGCCGGAGCCGAGCGCGATCTGGCGATCGTTCACGAGCGTAAGGTAGAGGCGGCCGGTGGTGCCGCCACCCAGAACCTGCGACAGCACCTCGATGGCCTCGGCCTCGCCGGGCTTGGCGGTGGCAGCGGACGGCACGAGATAGGAGCGCTGCAGGCTTGGCTGCTCGACGCGCGGATCGCTCAGGGTGACGAGACGGCTTGCGACCTGTGTCGGTTCCTGCGGGCGATGGCGCGGGCCGATCTTCGAACGCGCGGCGATCTTGCCGTAAGTCTCCTCGGCCAGCGCCTTCACCTCTTCGGGCGTGACGTCACCTGCGACCACAAGCACCGCGTTGTTCGGCGTGTAGTATTGCCGGTAGAAGGCGAGCGCATCGTCGCGGTTGAGCTTCTCGATCTCGTGGCGCCAGCCGATCACCGGCTTGCCGTAGGGGTGATTGAGATAGAGCGCGGCCTCGACCTGCTCGCCGAGGCGCGCGCCGGGATTGTTGGCGACGCGCTGATTCTGCTCCTCCAGGACGACGTTGAGCTCAGGTGCGACCACGTCGTCGGTCAGCACCAGGTTGGTCATCCGGTCGGCCTCGAACTCCATCAAGGTCTTCAGGTGCTCGCGCGACACCCGCTGGTAGTAGCCGGTGTAGTCGTTGGAGGTGAAGGCGTTCTCCTGGCCGCCGATCGTCGCCACGGTCTTCGAGAACCGGCCGGCCGGGTTCTTTTCGGTGCCCTTGAACATCAGATGTTCGAGGAAATGCGCGATGCCGGACTTCCCCGGCGGCTCATCGGCGGCGCCGACCTTGTACCAGACCATGTGGGTGACGACCGGCGTGCGACGGTCCGGGACTACCACGACCTCCAAACCGTTGGAGAGCGTGAAATGGCTGACGTTGGCGACCGGCGCGGCCTCGCCGCGGGCGGTCAGCAACGTGGCCATGACGGCGATCCCGGCAAGGGCTCGTCGGGCGAAATCGGGCTTCGGATGGTGGGACAAATGATTCTCGCGCGTTGGGGCGTCGACCGAAAGGAACATCGTTAGCCTGACCGCGCATGGCAACGGCTTCCGCCGCGACATTTTACAGCGGAATAAACATAAGGGCTTGATTTCGACGACAGGGCCGAAACGGCGGCCCGGCGCGTCACCGGACCGGCACGTTCTTGTCGGTAACGCCCGGCGTCCACTTCTGCTTGCCCACGCCGTACGGCTGGGAGGGTGATGGCGTGAGGTAGCCCGGCGGCGGATCGGTCAGGCTGCCACGTGAGGGCTCGCTGCTGAAGGTCTCGTATTCTTCGCTGTTGCCCCAGAGCTTCGTGAAAATTCCCTGCGTGCCGAGGTCCTTCGGTGACATCGGGCGGGCGAGCTCGGCGTTCTGCGGGCTGTTGGGGGTGGGCGCGCTGCTGCGCGACGGCGGACTCGGCTTGCTGTAGTCGCTCGGAAGCAGCGGACGTACATCTTCGGGGTTCGGATTGGACTTGGCGCGGGCCGCCTTGACCTGCTTGGCACGTTGGACGTCGGGATCCTTCGGCCAGGACGACGGGGTCGCTGCGGTCTCTTCGGGCGGCCGCAGGTCGCGGCTCGGCGGCAGAACGAGCGGCGAGCGTTCGCGATATTCGATCCCGTCGCCTTCCTTGCGCAGGCCGAAGCTGCGCAGGAAGTTCTGCATCATCTTGGTGTCGGGCGCCACGTCTTCGTCGTCGGCCGCGCGGGCGGTCATGTCGCCGCAGCCGATCGCGATCGTGATCACAAAGATTGCGCCAAGGGTCGCGCTGTTCCACCGGCGAATGCTGCTCGGTCTGGTCATGCTGTCACCTCTCGCGCCGCCCCCTCAAACTGCGGCAATTGGCGACTTCGGCCGCCACTATGGCCCGGATCGGGGCGCTTTTGCGGCGTGGTCCCCCTTCAGGGATTCATACAAGAGGACCGCGACGCCCGCAACGATGGCGACGTCGGCCAGGTTAAACACGTACCAGTCGAACCGCCAGTTCGCGGTCCGGATGTACAGGAGCACGAAATCGACCACCGCGCCGTAGGCATAGCGGTCGATGGCGTTGCCCAGCGCCCCTCCGATGATGAGGCCGATGGCCACCGCCGAGAACCGGGACCCGGCCCGAGCCAGCCATATCCACAAGAAGATGACCGCGATCACCTTGATCGCCAGCAGAGCCCACTGGCCGAACGGCCCCTCCTGCTGGAACCAGCCGTAGCTGATGCCCTTGTTCCAGGCGAGAACCAGGTCGAAGGAGGGGGCGACCTTGACCGTGCCCTTGCTGCCGAGCTTGAACACGAACAGGAGCCAGAGCTTGACCGCCTGGTCGATCGCGCAGGCGACCAGCGCCACAATCAGCCCCAATCGGGTGAACGGGCCCCATAGATAGCGGGCTTGCTCGGCCATCTTACTCCGCGGCCTTGCGGAGCGCATCCCATTCGCGGAGCGCACGGGCGTCGCGCGGCGTCACGTCCGAATAGTGCGGATCGCTGCCGACAAGACTCGAGATCTTCCAGGAGCGCGTGCACTTGCGCCCTTCGGCGAGGTTGGTGACGACGGCGACGCCTGCCACGTCCGGCAGGCGGAACGCGTTCGCCGGGCCCTCGTCGTTGGCGAGCGTCGCCGCCGACGTGATGCAGATTTCGGCGAGGTCGATGCCGACCAGCGCCTCGAACAGCGCCGGGTCGGACACGTGTACGATCGGATCGGCCTCGAGCGAGGAGCCGATGCGCTTGCCGGCGCGTTCGATCTCAAGCGCGCCGGTGACGACGCGGCGCACCAGACGCACCTTGCGCCATTTTTCGGCGAGCGCGTCGTTGCGCCACTCCGCAGGCACCTGCGGGAACGGTTCGAGATGCACGGAAGCGTCGTCGGACTTGGTGCGCTCCAGCCACGCCTCCTCGGCCGTGAAGCACAGCATCGGGGCAAGCCAGGTCACCGTGCAGCGGAACAGGTGGTCGAGCACGGTCAGGCAGGCCTTGCGGGTGAGCGAGGAGATCGGATCGCAGTAGAGCGCGTCCTTGCGGACGTCGAAGTAGAACGCCGACAGGTCGGCGGTCATGAACGCGTTCAGCGCTGCGAAGATGCGCTTGTAGTCGAAATCGGCGTAGGCCTTGCGCACCAGGGCATCGAGCTCGGTGAGCCGGTGCAGCATCAGCCGTTCCAGCTCCGGCATGCGCGACGGCGCGATGCGGTCGTCGTCGCGGAAGTGCGCAAGATTGCCGAGCATCCAGCGGATGGTATTGCGAAGCTTGCGGTAGGTCTCGACCGTGGTCTTGAGGATTTCCGGGCCGATGCGCTGGTCGTCGGCATAGTCGACCGCGCAGGCCCACATGCGAAGAATGTCGGCGCCGGATTGCCTGATCACCTGCTGCGGCTCGACCGTGTTGCCGAGCGACTTCGACATTTTGCGGCCATGCTCGTCGAGCGTGAAGCCGTGGGTCAGCACCACGTCGAACGGCGCCCGGCCGCGCGTTCCGCAGCTCTCCAGCAGCGAGGAGTGGAACCAGCCGCGGTGCTGGTCGGAGCCTTCGAGATACATCACCGTGTCCGGCCCGCCGTCATGTTTGCGGCGGATGCCGGCGAGGCTTGGGAAATGCGCCGGGTCTTCCAGCACGAAGGCATGCGTCGAGCCGGAATCGAACCAGACGTCGCAGATGTCGTCGACCTTCTTCCAGTCCTCGTTGGCACGCGAGCCGAGGAAGCGCTCGCGCGCGCCGGGCTCGTACCAGGCGTCGGCGCCCTCCTGCTGGAAGGCGGCGACGATGCGCCGGTTGACGGCCTCGTCCATCAGGATTTCGGCCGAGCCGTCGCCCTTCTCGCGCACGAACACGGCGACCGGCACGCCCCAGGCGCGCTGCCGCGAGATCACCCAGTCCGGGCGGCTCTCGATCATGCCGGTGATGCGGTTCTCGCCCGCGGCCGGCACCCAGCGCGTGCGCCCGATTTCGCGCAGCGCGATCTGGCGCAGGGTTTCGCCGCTGTCGCGCACTGTCGAGCCGCTCGCCGCAGCCTGCTCCCTCCCCCCTTGTGGGGGAGGGTTGGGGGAGGGGGGTGCTCGCGGAACTCGGAATCGGCCGTACCCCCCACCCAGTCCCTCCCCCACAAGGGGGGAGGGAACGCTGCGGCGTTGCCCGTCGTACCGGTGAGGTCCGCAATCGGCCGGTCCATGGCGATGAACCATTGCGGCGTGTTGCGAAAGATCACTGGCTTCTTCGAGCGCCACGAGTGCGGGTACTGGTGCTTGAGCCGGCCGCGTGCGACCAGCATGCCGGCCTCGATCAGCGCTTTGATCACGGCCTCGTTGGCGTCGCCCTTCTCGCCCTTGTCGGTGATGACGCGCCGGCCGGTGAAACCCGGCGCGTGGTCGGTGAACGCGCCGTTCTCGTCCACGGTGTAGGGGATCGCCGGATTGATGCCGCGCGCCTCAAGGGCGCGTGCGCTCGCGGTCCAAATGTCGAAGTCCTCACGGCCATGGCCGGGCGCGGTGTGCACAAAGCCGGTGCCGGCGTCGTCGGTGACGTGATCGCCGGCAAGCAACGGCACGTCGAAGTCATAGCCTTTGCCGCGCAGCGGATGCGCGCAGATGAGTCCGGCCAGCAGCGTGGCGGGTACGTCTGCGGTCTTTTCGTAGGCGGCGACACGCGCCTGCTTGAAAACATCGGTGGCAAGCTTGTCGGCGAGAATGAACGTGTCGCCCGGCTTCGCCCAGTTGTCGACCGGCGCCTCGGTGACGCGATAGACGCCGTAGCCGATCCTGGGCGAGAAGCTGATCGCGCGGTTGCCCGGCAGTGTCCACGGCGTGGTGGTCCAGATCACGACCGACGCGCCCAGTGCGATGAGATTAAAACCAAGCGCGGTCGCATCCTCGTCCGATGCGTTTTCCAGTTCGGCGCGCGCGACCGGAAACTTCACCCACACCTGGTCGCTGACGTAGTCCTCGTACTCGACCTCGGCCTCGGCGAGCGCGGTCTTCTCGACCACGCTCCACATCACCGGCTTGCTGCCGCGATAGAGCGTGCCGTTCGCCGCGAACTTCATCAGTTCGCGCGCGATCTGCGCCTCGGCGAAGAAGTCCATGGTGGTGTAGGGATGGTCCCAGTCACCCTCGACGCCGAGCCGCTTGAACTCCTCGCGCTGCACGTTCAGCCAGTGCTCGGCATAGGCGCGACACTCGCGGCGAAACGCGATCATTGCTGCGGGGTCGGAGAGGTTCGGCTTCTGCTTGTTTTTGGAGCGGTAGTTTTCCTCCTCGATCTTCCATTCGATCGGCAGGCCGTGGCAGTCCCAGCCCGGCACGTAGTTGGAATCGAAGCCCAGCATCTGCTGGCTGCGGGTCACCACGTCCTTCAAAATCTTGTTCAGCGCGTGCCCGATGTGGATGTTGCCGTTGGCGTAGGGCGGCCCGTCATGCAGCACGAACTTCGCCCGGCCCTTGGCCGCCGCGCGCTGCCGCTGATAGATGCCAAGCCTTGCCCAGCGCGCGAGAATATCCGGCTCGCGCTGCGGCAGGCCGGCGCGCATCGGGAATTCGGTCTGCGGCAGGAACAGCGTCTCGCTGTAGTCGCGCTCGCCGGTTTTGGCGGGTTTGTCGTTCATGGCGGCTGTGTAGCAGGCGGTTTTGGCGGGGCAAAGGCCGGACCCCGCTGGCGCCATCCGAAAGATTGCGATGGCGGCTCGCTCGCCGCGTCAGCCCGGCACGCCGAGCGGTGGGAAGGCATCGGGCGCGCGCGCCAGCGCGTGGTGGGCCTGGCGGGAGTCCTGGTCCATGCGGCGGATCAGCTCCGCGACGCTGGCGAATTTCATCTCCGGCCTGATCCAGGCGATGAAGGCGACATCGAGCGCCGTCCCGTAGAGATCGCCCTTGAAGTCGAACAGGAACACCTCCAGCAGCACCGCGCCGGTGTCGAACATCGGCCGGCGGCCGAAGTTGGCAACGCCGTCGTAGCGCATGCCGCCGACGCCCACGCGCACGGCATAGATGCCGTGCTTGAGGCCGCAGTCCGGGCCAAGCCTGAGGTTGGCGGTGGGGTAGCCAAGCTCGCGTCCGCGCTTGTCGCCGTGGACGACCTGCGCAGTGACGAACCAGGGATAGCCGAGCAACTCGGTCGCGACCGCCACGTGGCCGGCGGCGAGCGCGTCGCGCACGGCGCCTGACGAGACCCGCCGGCCGCCGTGATGAAACGGAGGCACGACATCGACGGTGAAGTCATGGTGGGCGCCCTGGGCCGCCAGGAAATCGGGCGAGCCGCGCCGATCCTTGCCGAAGTGGAAATTGAATCCGATCACCGCGCCGGTGATTGCCAGCCGGTCGACCAGGATGCGCTCGACGAATTGCTCGGCGGTGAGGCTCGCGAGCCCGGCGTCGAAGGTCAGCACGATCGCACCGTCGATGCCGGTTGCCGCAAGCAGCCGCAGCTTGGCCGCCTCCGAGGTCAGCAGGAACGAGGGCGCGTCCGGCTCGAAGAGCGTGCGCGGGTGGGGCTCGAATGTCAGCACCGCGGCCGGCCGGTGTATCGCGGCCGCGCGCTCCTGAGCCTTCGCGATGACCGCCCGGTGGCCGAGGTGGACGCCATCGAAGTTGCCGATGGCGACCACGGCACGCTGCAGCCGTTCGAGACCGGGACCCTGGTCGCGCACGATCACGAACGGGTGATTGGGCTGGAATTCAGTCATGGCGGCCTTGCTGGAGAGGCGGGGCACCGTGTCGTGGCGGTGGACGGCAAGTCAAGGAGGGGCGGACGGGGGCGCGCGGCCCACCGCGTTAACGGTCCGTCAACCAAGACGGCGGTGCAATCCCGACCAAAGGCGGTATTACGAGGTCTTAACGGATTTTCAGTCGCACATTGCTAGCGTCTGGCCGGAGCGACGGAAAGGGTTAGGCCCGATACCGGGTACTCCGCCTCCACCATGTCATTGATCGCAGCGTAAGCCGGTTGAGTGGGAGAGGGATGATGGCCATCGACAAGTCTATGCCGGTCCTCGTCGTTGACGACTATCTCGCGATGGCCCGCATTATCCGCAGCCTGCTCCGACAGCTCGGCTTCGAGGACATCGACGACGCCGAAAACGGTTGCCGCGCGCTCGTCAAGCTGCGGGGCAAGAAGTACGGCCTGGTGATCTCCGATTGGAACATGGAGCCGATGACCGGCTACGAACTGCTGCGCGTCGTTCGCGCCGATCCCGATTTGCAGGCGACGCCGTTCATCATGGTCACGGCTGAGTCCAGGACCAAGAACGTAATCGCCGCCAGGCGGGCCGGCGTCAGCAACTACATCGTCAAGCCGTTCGACGCCGAAACCCTGCGCAACAAGATCGACGCGGTGTTCCCGAGCTGAGTGGGCGGCGCTACCAGACCAGCCGCCGCGTCACAGCCTTCGGCGCAATTCCGGCGTCGGCGAACATCTTGCCGAGCACCGCGACATCCGGATCGTGACGGTCGCCCAGCTCCTCGGCGTGGATGCCGGCCGTCACGAACAGGCAGTCGACGCCGAAGTCGGTTGCGCCCATGAGATCGGTGCGGACCGAATCGCCGATCGCGAGCACGCGGGGCAGCGCCGGCCGCGCGCCGGTCAGTGCGGCGATCCGGCCGAGCGCCTGGTCGTAGATCGGCCGGTGCGGCTTGCCGGCATAGAGCACCTCGCCGCCCATTTCGCCGTAGAGATCGGCGAGCGCGCCCGCGCAGTAAACAAGCTTGTCGCCACGCTCGACCACGAGGTCGGGGTTGCCGCACAGCATGAACAGGCCGCGCGCCCGGAGCCGGCTGAGCAGCTCGACATAGTCCTCCGGCGTTTCCTCTTCGTCGTTGGTGAGCCCGGTGCAGACCACGTAGTCGGCCGCCTCCAGCGGGACGAAGCTGAGCCCCAGTCCGTCGAAGATCGGGAGGTCACGCTCCGGCCCGATGTGGAACACCGCCTTGCCGGGCCGCTCCGCCATCACCGCGCGGGTCACGTCGCCGGAGCTGACGATAGCGTCATAGGCCTCGTGCGGTACCGCGAGCCGGTCGAGCAGCCGGACCACGACGGCGCCCGGCCGCGGTGCGTTGGTGATCAGCACCACGCGGCCGCCCTTGGCGCGAAATCGCTTGAGCGCGTCGCAAGCCTCGGGAAAGGCTGCGACCCCGTTGTGGATTACGCCCCACACGTCGCTCAGCACCGCGTCGTAGGACTCGGCGAGCGCGGCAAAATGTTCGGTGAACGAAGGAGTCACGTTCAGTGCACGGCGCCTGCCGACGAGTGCGCCGCGGACGGCTTGTCGCGCGGACTCTCGGGAGGCAAACGCACCGGCGCTTCGACGCGCTCGGTGGCGCCCTGCAACGCGTCCGCCCGGACCGGACGCGGCGGCGAGAACAGAAAACCCTGGCCAAAGCGGACGTCGTAGTCGAGCAGGTCGACCACCTGGGACTCCGCCTCGATGTGGTCTGCGATCAGGCTGATCGCGGAGCGGGCCAGCAGATCCGAGAGGTCGGCGGCATGAATGTCAGGGCTCAACGCCGCGGCGCGGCCGAGCAGCAACGGTGCCGACACCTTCACGAAGCAGATGCCGCGCTCGGCGAGATCGCGCGGCTCCATGCGGAGATCGGTGACCTGGCCCATGCAGAATCGGAATCCCTGTTCCCGCAGCACGGCGAGGCTTTCCTGCTCGAACGGACCCATCGCATGCCACGCGCTTTGTTTGAACTCCAGCACGAGCTGTGGCGCAAGCGCCCGGTTGGCATCGAGGAATTGCGAAAGTTGCAGGAAGCCCCGCGGGTCTTTCAGCGTGCCGAGCGCAATGTTGCAGAACAGGCCGATATCGCGGTTTTTCACCTGCAGGCGGCGCATCACCTGCACGCAACGCAGCAGCAGGAGGTTGTCGATCCGCGGCATGAGGTCGGCGGCCTCGGCGGGACCGAGGAAGTCCGCGGGCTGGAGAACCTGCCCATCGCCAGTGCGCAGCCGGGTGAGCGCTTCGTAGTAGCGCACCTTGCGTTGCGGCAGCGTGACGATCGGCTGCAGGTAGAGATCGACGCGGTTGGCCTCGATCGCGTTCCGGATCACCGCCGCAAGCTCGTCGCGATCGCGGATCGCGCGGTGCGCGTCGGCCGCGCAGCGTGCTTCGGGCTCGCCGAGACCAGCAATGCCGTCGCCTGCCGCTTCTGCGGCCATGTCGGGCCTGGTGGCCGCAGCGGCAAGCTTGCCCTCGTGGACGGCGACCGTTTCGGCAAGCTGCTTGACCAGCGTGCCAAGCTCGCTCAGTTCGGCCGCGACCGGCTCTGTGACTTTGCGCGTCCGTTCGGCCGCGCCCTCGGCAACCTTGTCGCCATGGCCCTCCAGCGCTGCGGTGCGGCGCCCAAGCTCGGCCACCTGGCGGGCGAGGTCGGCGGTGCCGCGCGACAGGTCGGCGATCTGGCCGCCGAGGTCGGCGCGGTCGCGCAGGCGCGTGGTCACGGCGTTATAGAGTGCAAGTCCGGACAGGGCGACGAGCGCCACCAGGGTCGCTTCCGCCCCGCCCATGCCGAACACGAGATAGAGCACAACGCCCGCCGACGCAGCGATCAGCACCATGCAGCCGACGACGAACAGGGCACTAAGGCGCAGCATCGCGGTCTCGGGGCGGTTGTGCGGCCCGCCAATGATTCGGCCAGAATGCCTCACTGTCCATGAGGCCGGTGCGCCGCGCAAGCGAAGTCGTGGGGCCAAGACGGCCATGTTCGCAGCAGGGGCGCTTTCGCCCTATAACCTGACCGAAATTCGTCCGGGATGCACGCCGACAGATGCAGAAGGTTACCGACGCCATCCGTCAGCACCCCGGCGCGGCCTTCGGCTGCTTCCTGGCGCTCCATTTCGCGATCTGGACCGCGCTGCCGGCGATCTTCTACGTCAATCTGCCGCTCGATCTGATCGAGGCGCTGGTTTACGGCCGCGAATGGCAGCTTGGCTACGACAAGCTGCCGCCGCTGCCGTGGTGGCTGGTCGAGGCGACCCACCAGGCGTTCGGCCACGACGTGTTCTACTACGCGCTGGCACAGGTCACCGTGCTGTCGGCGTTCGCCCTGGTCTGGGCCATGGCGCGCCCGCTGGTCGGCGCGGTCGGCGCGCTGGTCGCGATCCTGATCATCGACGGCCTGCACTACTTCCAGTTCACCGCGGCGAAGTTCAACCACGACGTTATTCAGCTGCCGTTCTGGGCGCTCGCCGGTTACGCCTACTGGGCGGCGCTGCGGCGGGGGTGGATGCGGCACTGGCTCCTGCTCGGGTTCGCCATTGGGGTGGCGTTATGGGCCAAGTATTTCGTGGTGGTGCTGGCCGTTCCGCTCGCGCTGTTCCTGCTGCTCGATCGCGACGCGCGCCGGAGCCTCGCGACGCCCGGCCCCTATGTTGCCACCGCGGTCGCCATTGCGGTGATGGCGCCGCACGTCGTCTGGCTCGTGCAGACCGACTTCCTGCCCTTCACCTATGCCGAGCGGCGCGCGGTGCCCTTCCAGGGCGGGCTCGATTACCTCTTTAAGCCACCGCGCTTTCTTCTGCTTCAGCTCGGCTACCTCGTGCCATCGCTGCTGATCGCGGCACCCTATCTGCGGCGCGGCGCGCCGGCCGAAGAGCCTCCGGGCGGCGGCGCCGACGCCTTCGACCGCCGCATCGTCGCACTGCTTGCGTTCGGACCCGCGCTCACGGTGGTGCTGATGTCGCTTGTCAGCGGACACGACACGGTGGCGATGTGGGGTTACCCGCTCTGGCTGTTTCTCGGGCTGTGGATCGTGCTCCAGGCGCGGCCGCTCGATCGCCTGACGCTGCAGCGGATTGTCGCGCTCTGGGGCGCGGTCACTTTTTGCTTTGCCGCGGCATTCGCGATCCACTACGGGGTTCTGCCGCGCTACCGGGGCACCTATTACGCCGTGCTGTATCCGGGCGACGCACTCGGGCGCGAGATGTCCAGCCGCTTCCGGGCCCTGACCGGTCAGCCGCTCGAATATGTCGTCGGCGACATGTGGACCGGCGGCAACGTCAGCCGGTACGCACCCGAGCGGCCGCGCGTGCTGATCGACGGCGACCCGCGCCGCTCGCCCTGGATCGACCTCGGCGATCTGCAGACCAAAGGTGCCGTGGTGGTGTGGACTGACGGTGCCAATCCGCGCGTGGTGCCGCGGGCCTACCGCGCCGTAGCAGCCGACGCCGAGGTGCAGCCGCCGTTTTCGCTGCGCCCCCATGTCGGCGGCCCGGTGGTGCAGGTCGGCTGGGCCGTCCTCCGGCCGCGGCCGGCGTTTGCGGCCGTACCTTGATACCTGGGTCAGGCCAGCGACTTGATGACCTTGCCGACCCTCTCGAAAATCTCGCCGATCTGGCTTTCGCTGACGATCAGCGGCGGCGTCACAGCAATCGAATCGCCGACGATGCGGAACATGATGCCCTCGTCGTGGAAGCCGCGTTCCATCGCCTCGAATCCGCGCTTGCCGACCGCATCGGGGCGGGCGGCGATGTCGATGCCGGCGGTGATCCCGACGCAGCGCACGTCGAGCACGCGCGGCACGCCTTTGAGCGTCATCGCGGCGTCGTACCACAGCGGCTCGATCGCCTTGGCGCGCGCGAACAGGTCCTCGTCGCGGTAGAGATCGAGTGCGGCGAGACCCGCGGCGCAGGCGAGCGGGTGGGCCGAGTAGGTATAACCGTGGAAGAATTCGACCACGTGCTCCGGTCCCGTCATGAACGCGTCGTGGATGCCCTTGCGCAGGATCACGCCGCCCATCGGCACCGAGCCCGAGGTCACGCCCTTGGCGAAGGTGATCATATCGGGGGTGACGCCGTAGCGCTCGGCGGCAAACGCGTGGCCGAGCCGGCCGAAGCCGGTGATGACCTCGTCGAAGATAAGCAGGATGCCGTACTTGTCGCAGATCGCCCGCAGGCGCTGCAGATAGCCCTTGGGCGCTGGCAGCACCGCGGTCGAGCCCGCCATCGGCTCGACGATCACCGCGGCGATGGTGGTATCGCCGTGCAGCGCTACCAGGCGCTCGAGTTCGTCGGCGAGGTGGGCACCCCATTCCGGCTCGCCGCGGGAGAATGCCTGCTGCTCGCGGTTATAGGTCGACGGCAGGTGGTCGACGCCCGGCAGCATCGGGCCGAAGACCTTGCGGTTGTTGGCAAGCCCGCCGACCGACATGCCGCCGAAGCCGACCCCGTGATAGCCGCGCTCGCGGCCGATGAAGCGGGTGCGCTGCGCCTGGCCGCGGGCGTTCCAGTAGGCGAGCGCGATCTTCATCGCGGTGTCGGCCGCCTCCGACCCGGAATTGCAGAAGAAGACGTGATCGAGGTCGTCCGGCGCCAGCGCCGCGATCCGGCTCGCAAGCTCGAAGGCGCGCGGATGGCCGAACTGGAAGGTCGGCGCGAAATCGAGCTCGGCGGCCTGCTTCTGGATCGCCTGCACGATCGGATCGCGGTTATGACCGGCGTTGGTGCACCAAAGCCCCGCGGCGCCATCGAGGATCGGGCGGCCTTCCGGCGTGTAGTAGAACATTCCCTTGGCGCGCGCGATCAGCCGCGGCCGGGCCTTGAAGGCGCGGTTGGCGGTGAACGGCATGAAGAATGCCGCAAGATCGTTCGGCACCGCGGCCGATACGGAGGACTTCAGAGCCTGGGCCATGGGGCTCCTTTCACGGCTTAACGCCGGTTGGCATGTCAGCGCCGATAGGTGTTGCGGCGACACTAACAAGGAATTTTGTGATGTGGAAAGTGTTTGCAGTGACATATCTCACAAGGGGGCGAACCCAAGTGTGGTCATTTTTTTGGAGAAGGTGCGATCGCGTCGTACTTGCCGAAGGCGGGCAAATTTCTAACGTTTGCTGCACCTGTTACATGGGCTCGAGGGATCGCTTACCTTTGGGCACGCATTGTCACAAACGCGCTGGATCGAGCCGGACGCACGCGTGACACAAGAAATTGCTTTTTCAGCGAGTCATTGACAATGGCATTGCGTCCCAAAAAAGCCTTTGATCCGACTGTATTTCTCGCCAAGGTCCGCAAGGGCAAGAGCGTCTCCAGTTACCGCCGCGGCGAGGTGCTCTACGCGCAGGACGACCCGGCCGACAAGGTGTATTTCGTCGAGCACGGCAAGGTCACGCTTTCGATACATTCGAAAAAGGGCCAGGAGGCGCTGCTCGGAATTCTCGGCCTGGGCGATTTCTTCGGCCTTGGCGGGGTGACGCCCGGCACGCGGCGCATCATGACCGCGACCGCGCTGTCGGACTGCCGCGTGATCGGTCTGACCTCGGCTGCGATGTCGCGGCTGCTGCGGACGCAGCCGGCGTTCAACAAGATGTTCGTCTTGTTCATGGTGGCCCGCCAGGTTCGGCTCCAGGAGACCCTCGCCGACCAGCTCCTCAACAGCAGCGAGAAGCGGCTCGCCCGCGCGCTGCTGGTGCTGACCAATTTCGGCCAGGATGGCGGGGGGCAAACCGCACTCTCCGGCATGAGCCAGGAGATGCTGGCCGACATGATCGGCACGACCCGTGCACGCGTCAGCCATTTCATGAACAAATTCCGGCGCGAGGGCTACATCGAGTACAACGGCGAAATCCGCGTGCACCGCTCGCTGCGCAACGTGTTCCTGGATTGACGGCGAATGTGCCCTCTCCCGTTGGGAGAGGGCCAACGTGCGGTCGCCACGCGATCAGTCGGGTGAGGGGCTACGGACTCTCGATAGGTTGTAACCCCTCACCCGGATCATGCTTTGTCGTCCGCTTGAGCCGCCTTCTCCCAACAGGAGAGGGCGCGTCAACATGCGCAAGCGCAGCCCAGCTTGCTGCGAGGAGGCGTCGCTGCTACCACGCGTTTTCCTCCCCGGAACGGGCTTATGATGCGCCGATGGCCGACAAATCCGACAAATCGAACCGCCTGAAGGCGCGCCTGCCGCGTGGGCTGATCGACCGCGGTCCGGCCGAGCTTGCCGCCACGCGCCGCATGGTCGAGACCATCCGCGCGGTTTACGAGCGCTACGGCTTCGAGGGCGTTGAGACGCCGGCGATCGAATACACCGACGCGCTCGGCAAGTTCTTGCCCGACCAGGACCGGCCGAACGAGGGCGTGTTTTCGTTCCAGGACGACGACGAGCAGTGGCTCTCGCTGCGCTACGATCTCACCGCGCCGCTCGCGCGCTACGTCGCCGAGAACTTCGATCAGCTTGCCAAGCCCTACCGCAGCTATCGCTATGGCAACGTCTACCGCAACGAGAAGCCCGGACCCGGCCGCTTCCGGCAGTTCATGCAGTTCGACGCCGACACCGTGGGCTCGGCCAGCATGGCCGCGGATGCTGAGATTTGCATGATGGCCGCCGACACGATGGAGGCGCTGGGGATTCAGCGCGGCCAGTACGTGGTGAAGGTGAACAATCGGAAGGTACTTGATGGGGTGATGGAGGCTATTGGGATTGGGGGCGAGGAGAACGCGGGCAAGCGGCTCACCGTGCTGCGCGCGATTGATAAGTTGGATCGATTGGGTCGGGACGCTGTGAAGTTGCTCTTGGGTCCCGGTCGGAAGGACGACAGTGGTGATTTTACAAAGGGGGCAGGCCTCGACCCGGTTCAAAGCGAATTCCTGAATTGGCGGTGATCGAACATCAGCCCTTTGTGGCAGTTAGTAAGTCGATAGAGACTAACGCGCTGAGCAACGCCATCGAATCGAATGAGACTGCGAATTCCGGATTCCGTGAGCTCGACGATATTCATGCGCTGATTAGCGCAGCAGGCTATGGTCCTGATCGAGTTCGCATCGACCCCTCCGTCGTCCGCGGCCTCGAGTACTACACGGGCCCCGTTTACGAAGTAGAACTCCTGCTCGAAACCAAGGACGAGCACGGCCGGCCGGTGCGGTTCGGCTCGGTTGGCGGTGGCGGCCGCTACGACGGGCTCGTGTCGCGCTTCCGCGGCGAGCCGGTGCCGGCGACCGGCTTCTCGATCGGCGTGTCGCGCCTGCAGGCGGCGCTGTCGCTCATCGGCAGGCTCGAAACCAAACCCGAGCCCGGCCCGGTGGTGGTCACGGTGTTCGACCGCAACCGCATCGCCGACTACCAGCGCATGGTGGCAGCGCTGCGCAACGCCGGCATCCGCGCCGAAATGTATCTCGGCTCGGGCAAGTTCGGGCCGCAGATGAAATACGCCGACCGTCGCAACAGCCCGTGCGTCGTGATCCAGGGCGGCGACGAGAAGGCGCGCGGCGAGGTCCAGGTCAAGGACCTGATCCTCGGCGCCACGCTCTCCGGCACCAAGGACCGCGACGAATACTTAAAGAAACAGGCCGAGGCGCAGTTTGCGGTATCCGAGGACAGGCTCGTCGAGGCGGTGCGGACCGTGCTCGGGCGCCACGGCATCGGCCGGTCCTGACGGACCGGCCGGAAGCCGACAGCAATTTTCTGCCAACTCTTCGATCTCGATCATCATTGCGCCATCGCAGGAACCTATTGTTGCTGCAGGCGTTGATCTTGGCGTCAAACGACAATTCGAGGGAGGTCGCCGTGAGCCCGAGCTGGGATCCGGCCATTCAGCAGACCTTGCAGCAGCATGGCGGCCGAAATCGCGCACCGGCCCAGTCGTTGCCGCCCGCCGTCGAGCCCGCCCCGGACACCGCGCCGCGCGGCACGAGCCTGCAGGTGGTTCCGCCTGCCGATGAACCACCGGTTCCGCCCGCCAAGGGCGCTGGTTGATTCATTCGGTCATCACCGGGCCGCCGCGGAGCGGCGAGACCCGGTGATCCATCACCTTCGGAAGAACCAGATTGATTTTTGGCGTTCGATGGATCGCCGGGTCACGGCGCTATAGCGCGTCGAAGACGCGCGTAAACGCGCTTATGGCGCCGGCCCGGCGATGACGGTGTGCAATCTCGCCGCTTAATACTTCACGCTGGCATAGAGTCGCACGCCCGCACCCGGCATCAGCACCACGTCCTTGGTGTAGGAAACGCTGTTGCGGATGTCCTCGTTCAGAAGGTTGTTGCCGACGAGCCCTACCGTGAATTGCTTGATCCCGTTCGGGTTGTTCTTGAGCACCTTGGTGTGGCTGATCTCGGCCCGGAGCAGGTTGTAACCGGGCGGTCGTCGTTTCGCCGATCACGGCAATGTCGTTCTGCGCAAACGCGTGCAGCAGGCTGACGCGCGCGAACCATTCGGTGTTGCGGAAATAGACGCCGCCGCCCAGCCGCTGCGGCGGGATGCGCGGCACATTGGCTGCCGTCGGTGAAGGTGGCGCGCACGATGTCGTATTGCCCGTCGACGCCGAAGAAGCCACCCCATATCGGCACCAGGTCGTACTGGAACTGGAATTCGCCGCCGCGGAACATCGCGTCGCGCTGGGAATAGACGGCCTGCTGGAGCTCGCAGCGTTCCGGTCGCGCGGACTCGATGCAGGCTGTTTCGTCGCAGGTCTTGCCGGTCAGCCGTCGGAAGATGAAGCCGTCAAAGCGGGTGTAGTAGGCGGTCAGCTCGAACCGGAACGGCCCCATGGCGCGACGGATGCCGGCTTCGACCGAGTTCGCGATCTCGATCTGGAGATTGGGATTGCCGATGTCGAAGGTCTCGGTCGCGTCGTGCACGCCGCGCGAGAACAGTTCGGCAGGTTTCGGGGCGCGCTCGACATATTGGCCGGTCAGGCTGCCGACCAGGTCCCAGGGCAGGTTCTGGATCAGACCGACGCTGGCGCTCTTCGGCGTGAAGCTTAGATCGCGCTGGGACGCGGTCCGACGCTGTCGGATCGATGGTGATATCGAACACGGGATCGACGCCGGGGAAAGCGGTTGCCGAGCCGCTCAGGTTGACCTGCTCGATCCGGCCGGCGATCTGCGCTTTGGTTGCTTCGTTGAACTTGAATTCGTTGAAGATATAACCCGCCAGGCGGCGGTTGTTGTTGGGGTCGAACAGGCCGTTGAGCGGACTCCGGGGTCGTCGGGCTCGGCGCCGTCAGATCCTGGTGGCCGCCCTGCACGCCGACCGCTGTTGTGAGCTCGGCGAACCGCAGATTGACCGGCGCGAATTGCACCTCGACGCGCCCCTCGATCTCTTGTTGGTGAAGGTCTGCTGGATGCCGTCGAAGCTCGATCGATCGGATCGGCGAGTCCGACCTCGTTGTGCTTGTAGTCGGTATAGCCCAACCAGTAGCGAATCGCGTCGACTGCGGTGGTGTCCGGCCGGTACTCGCCCTTGCCGATCACCTTGTCCTGGCGCGTGTCGATGCGGGTGTGATGTCCGTCGCCGTCGGCCCCGGGAATGGCGTAGAGGTTGTTGTTCCGCGCATACGCGACGCCGGCATAGCCGCCGTGGAAAATGTACGAGCCTCCGACCGACGCCTCGCTCGACCGCGTCCATGAGTTCGGCTGCGTCCCGTTGAACGCGCCGGGCAGGGTCGCGAACGGCAGTTCCGCCGGACGGGCGGGACCAGATAGGGATAGCTCGGCACCCTGTAGTCGCTGCTGCGGCGCCCAAAGGCATCGGCGTGGAAGGCGAAATTCCCGACGCCGGCATCGAGCAGTGCGCCGCCTTCAACGCCATTGTCGACGCTTGAGACGGCGCCGCGCATTTCGAATGTGGCAGCAGCCGGAGACGGCTACAGGCGGCGCTTGAAGATTCCGGACGGAGCGCTCGACGGTCCGCATGGCAGCGCCTCGGGAATCCGATTGTTGATCGGCTGACGATGCCGCCGATCGCCTGCGAGCCGTAACGCAGCGTGGCCGGCCCGCGAATCACCTCGATCTGGTTGGACGCCAGAGGGATCGATCGGGACGACGTGGTCTTCGCCGAGGTCCGACACGCCACCGCCGCCGACTGCCGTTGTCCATGATACCGACACGATTGACGTCGAGGCCGCGGACGATCGGCCGGCTTGAAGCGCCGGGCGCAAAACTCGAGCCGGTGATGCCTGGCTTGGCGAACAGCAGGTCGCCCAGGGTCGAGCGCCGGCGCGCGCTGAATCTCTTCGCGGGTCACCACCGTCACCGTCGCGAATTGGTCGGTGACGATCGGCAGCGTACCCTGCATCGCCTCGGTGCTCGGTGGTGGTGTCGGCGCGGGCGCTTGCGGTGCCGGTTGCGCCGGCGCTCGCGGAGCTGGCGCCCGTGCCGGTGCGCGGCGCGCGATCGGGCTCGGAGCGGTGACCGTGATCTGCGGCAGCTCCATCGTGCTCTGGGCGCGCGCCGGCGTGTCGCACAGCGCGAACAGCGTCAAATGGAGCAAGCAGCGAGCGCACAGGTGGCGCGAAGCGTCATGACAATCCCCTGCAACGGCAACGAGGCGTCACCCGCAGGGCGTGCGGGCGCGAAACGAGAGCGATGCAGCGATGTCAGGTGAGGGGAGGAGCGCGGGATCGGAACGCAGTGTGCCGTTGCTCCGGCGGCGCAGCAAAGCGGGAGAGCGGCGCGGGCGCCGCGGCCGATGCATCCCGCGTCGGCAGCGCGGGGGACCCGGCGATCTGCGACGTGCCGAGCAGATGGACCGTCGCGCAGATCGCGCAAAGCCCGTCGGGGCTGTGCCCGTCACCGTCCTGCGCGGGCAGGGCGGCTCCGATCGCCGTTCTGCGAATGCGCGATCGAGAACGCCGGCGAGTGGTCCGCCAGCCCGCCATGGACGTGGCCGAACGACAGCACAAGCTGCAGCAGCAGCGCAAACAGCGCTGCGCCGGTTGCCGAGCTTTGCCGCCTGCGGAACCAATGCATCGATCGGAACCCCGAACGCCCCGGGGGCCGCTCAAGCAGCCCCGGACCAGCGAAATGTAACATTATAACATTGTGGGTCGTCAAGGTTTTGCAGGCGCCTGTTAACCGAACCTTCGCCGCAAGGGCTCGCCGTCCGCGGCGTTAAGCGCGTGGCGGGGTTGGCGTCGAAACCTTAAGTCGGCCGTGCTAAAGGCCGCCCGGCTCGCGAGAAGCGGGCGGCAAGCATGGCGAACGCATCCGAAATGACCACGCCGGCACCGAATTCACAGCCCGATGCGCGGGCCGAGGCGCTCGTTGCGACCTACGAGCGCGCCGGCTATCGCCGCCTTGCGCCGTCGATCCTGCAGCCGGCAGAGCCGTTCCTCGATCTCTCGGGCGAGGACATCCGAAAGCGCATGTTTCTCACCAGCGACCCGGACGGCCGCGAGCTTTGCCTGCGGCCCGACCTGACCATTCCGGTGTCCTGCGACTACCTCGCGTCGCCCTCGGCAGGCCGGCCGCAGGGCTACTGCTACCTCGGGCCAGTGTTTCGCAATCGCGGGGCGGCCTCGCCGGAGTTTCTGCAGGCCGGCATCGAATCGTTCGGCCGTGCCGACAAGGCTGCGGCCGACGCCGAGATGCTGGCGCTCGGCCTTGAAGCCACCAGCCACTACGGCCTCGCCGAGCCGGAGATGCGGGTCGGCGACGTGGCGCTGTTCTCGGCGCTGATCGATGCGCTCGATCTCGCGCCGGCCTGGAAGCGGCGACTGGTGAAGGACTTCAATCGCAAGACCCTGCTCGCGCACGATCTCGACGAACTCACCCTGCACGCCTCCGACAAGCGGCCGGACTACCAGGGTGTGCTGGCGGCGCTCGCCGGCTCCGACCCGCACGCCGCGCATGCGCTTGTGACCGACCTACTGTCGATCGCAGGCATCACGACGGTTGGCGGCCGCACCGTCGGCGAGATCGCCGAGCGTTTCCTCGATCAGGCCGCGTTGGGTGCTGCCAATGCCCTGCCGGGCGAGACGCGCGCACTGATCGAGAAGTTTCTTGACGATTTCGGGTGATCCTGACGAAGCCGCGGTCGAATTGCGCGCGCTGTCGGCCGACAGCCGGATCACGTTCAACTCCGCGCTCGACCTGTTCGAGAGCCGCACCGGCTTCCTCGCCGCGCGCGGTGTCGACGTGCGGCGGCTGAAGTTCTCCACCGCGTTCGGCCGGGGCCTCGATTACTACACGGGCTTCGTGTTTGAGCTGCACGACCCGGCGGCGCGCGTCGCCGGCCAGCTCGTCGCCGGCGGCCGCTATGACGGATTGCTGACCCGGCTCGGCGCCAAGATCGCCGATCGCCGCGGTCGGCTTTGCGGTGTGGATCGAGCGTGTCATGGCCTGCGGAGACGCCTCGTGAGCGCGCCCTTCGTCATCGCGGTGCCGGCCAAGGGCCGCCTGCAGGAGAACACCGAGGCGTTCTTCGCCCGCGCCGGGCTTGCGCTGATCAAGCCGCGCGGCGCTCGCGACTATCGCGGCACGGTCGCGGATTTGCCAGGCGTGGAAATGGCCTATCTGTCGGCTTCCGAGATCGCGAGCGCACTGGCGCAGGGGTCGATCCATCTCGGCGTTACCGGTGAGGATCTGCTGCGCGAGATGATCCCGGACGCCGAACGCCGCGTCGTGCTGATCGACGGGCTCGGCTTCGGCTTCGCCAACGTGGTGGTGGCGGTGCCGCAGGCCTGGATCGACGTGCGCAGCATGGCTGATCTCGACGATGTCGCGACCGCGTTCCGGCTGCGTCACGACCGCAAGATGCGGGTGGCGACCAAGTACCTCAACCTAACGCGCGGCTTTTTCGCCGAGCACGGTATCCTCGACTACCGCATCGTCGAGAGTTCAGGCGCAACCGAGGGCGCGCCGGCCGCGGGCTCGGCCGAATTGATCGTCGACATCACCACCACCGGCGCGACGCTCGCCGCCAACGGGCTCAAGGTGGTGGACGACGGCGTCATCCTGCGCTCGCAGGCCAATCTGGTCGCGGCGCGCACCGCGTCCTGGGGCGAGGCCGAGCGCGAGACGGCGCGCCGCATCCTCGATCGCATTGCGGCGCAGGCGCGCGCCCGCGCCTATCGCGAGGTGCGCACGCGCTTTCCGGGCTGCAACGATGCGCTGCTGACGCAGGCCAAGGAGCAGTTCGGCGTCGTGGCGCCGTTCGGCGGGCCGACCTCGTCGGGCATGCTGACGCTGCACTGCCCGCCGCAGCACATCTACGGTCTCGCGAGCTTCATGCGTGAGCACGGGGCGGAAAGCATCGTGGTCGCCGAAATCGAATACGTGTTCGCGCCCGACAATCCGCTCTACGCGAGGCTCGCCGCCGGTCTCTAAGGCGAGGCCTCATTAGCACGCAGCCCTGGCCTGATCGACGCAAGCTGAACGAAAGCAAGGTCGTTCGCCGTCAGCTTGCCGTAGCGTGTTGCGACCCGCCGGTACTGCTTGATCTTGTTGAAGCACCGCTCGACCAAGTCGCGCCCTCGATAGAGGTACGGGCTGAAGCAGATCGGATCGCTGCGGCTGCGCCTCGTTGGAATATTGGGAGCGCGTCCTTCCGCACAGCGAGGCCCCTTCAAGACACCGACCTGACCCGATACGCTGATCGTACCTGAGCCTAGGGGTCAGCATGAGGCGACGAGAATTCATCGCGGCACTCTGTGGCGTCGCGACTTGGCCGCTGGCCGCTCGCGCGCAAGCGACACCACCAGTCATCGGGTCCATTTTCAGCGTGTCAGCCGCATCCTGGACGGACAACATGGATGCATTTCGGCGCGGTCTTGCCGAAGCAGGTTTTTCTGACGGACGCAACGTTGCTATGGACTACCGGTGGGCCGACGGCAGGATCGAAAGGATGGGGGAATTCGCAGCAGATCTTGTACGCCGCCAAGTCGCAATCATTTTTACCGGAGGCAGCAACACCGGCGTCCGAGGTGTGGTGGCCGCGACGAAGAGCATACCGATCGTTTTCACAAGCTCGGTTGATCCCGTGGCGACCGGGCTGGTTGCGAGTCTTAGCCGCCCGGGAGGAAACGTAACCGGAGTTACATTCATCGGCAGTGAGTTGGTCGGGAAACAGTTTGAGCTTTTGAAAGAGCTTGTCCCCATTGCCACAAATATCGCAGTCTTGGTCAATCAGAGCAATCCAGTCATGTCGCAGGATGTAATCCGAAACGCCGAGATGGCTGCGCGGCGTCTGGGCATGGATATCATTGTCATTCACGCCGGAACTGAGTTCGAGATAGATGCCGCCTTCAATTCGGCAGTCGAACACAGAATTTCCGCCTTGTTTTTTGATGACGCCTATTTCACCAGCCGTCGCGGGCAAATTGCCGCGTTGGGCCTGCGCCATCGGTTACCCACGTTCAGCGTGCCGCAAAATGTCGCGGCCGGAACACTGATGGGGTACGGCGCCAACATCCCCGATTCATATCGGCAAGCTGGCGTCTACGTCGGTCGCGTTCTCCGGGGCGAGAAGCCGGGTGACCTTCCAATCCTGCAGCCCACGAAGTTTTCACTGGTAATCAACCTAAAGACCGCAAAAGCACTCGGCATTGATGTGCCGCTGTTTCTGCAGCAGCGCGCCGACGAGGTGATTGAATAACGTCTCCTACTGGCACTTGGCGACGGATTCTGAACATCCGCTTTTCTGCCGATATTGGTGCCATAGCCGACATGACGAAATTTATGAGTGCACGGCCCAGGCTAGTGCTGCGGCGTGTCCGACGGCACGCGCTTGCGTGCGCGAAACACCACGAAGTGCGACAGCGAGAAGTTGACGAGGAAGCTGACCAGGATCGCGCAGCTTTCGCGACCCAGACCGGTGCGACCTGGGCGACGGCGACCAGCGTCGCGGTGTTGACGATGACGCCGGCAATGCCCGATGCCGCGAACGTGCCATAGTCGCGCCAGCGCAGCTTGCGGCCGGATTCGCGCGCGAATGTGATGAACGAGTTCATCACGTAGGAGCACGACACCGCGACGAGCCAGGCCAGCACGTTGGCCGCCACCAGCGACGAGGTGAGCGTGGCGAGCGCAACGAAGAACACGCTCGCGTCGATGGCGGTGTTGATGACGCCGATCATGCCGAAGCTGACCGCCTTCAGCGCGGCCCCGCGCTGGTGCCACGCGGCAAGCAGGCGATCGATCGGGCGCTCCGGTGCGGCCATCGCCACCGCTTAGACCTTTTCCCGGCCCTGGCAAAGCCGTGGGCGGGCAAATTGTTGATATCCTGCGACAATCTCACCGCGCCACGGCGGCGACAGGGCGTGGGGCTTGCGCTATAGAAGGCCGCGGGGGCGACGACCGGGAACCATGACGACGACATCCATGATGGCGGTCGACCAGGCGGCCGCGCCGGCGCGCGGTGCCGCGCGGCCGGAGGCTGCGTTGTCGATCGTTGTGCCAGTGTTCAACGAGGCTATCGGCCTGCCGCGGTTCCACGAGCGGCTGGTCGAGGCGGTACGCGAGCTGCGCCGGACCCGCGGGCTCGGCTGCGAGGTGATCTACGTCGACGACGGCAGCCGCGACGACACACTCACGGTTCTGGGCAAGCTGCCGGCCGAAGCCCTCGACGTGCAGATCGTCTCGCTGTCGCGCAATTTCGGCAAGGAGGCCGCGCTGATGGCCGGCCTCGACTGCGCGCGCTTCGGCGCCGTTTTGTTCATGGACGGCGACGGCCAGCACCCGCCCGACCTGCTGCCGCGCCTGGTCGGGCACTGGCTCGATGACGGTTACGACGTGGTGTTCACCGCCAAGGCGCATCGCGCCAACGAAAGCCTGCCGCGCAGGCTTCGGCGTCAAGGTTTTCTATGCGCTGATCAATTGGGGCGCGCGCCAGAAGATTCCCGGTCGACGCCGGCGATTTCCGGCTGCTGTCGCCGCGCGCCGCCGACGCGCTGCGGCGGCTGCCCGAACGCAACCGCTTCTTCAAGGGTCTGGCAAGCTGGATCGGCTTTCGTCAGCTGCGCGTCGACTACGAGCCGCCCGAGCGCAAGCATGGCCGGTCGAACTGGAACGTGACCGGCTTGATCGGATTGTCGATCGAGGGGCTCACGTCGTTCTCGGTCGCGCCACTGCGCCTTGCAAGCTTGCTTGGCGTTCTGCTCGCGGCGGCGGCGCTGATCTTCGGCGCCGCGATCCTGTATGAGACGCTGGTCTACGGCAAATCGGTCGCGGGCTATCCGTCCGTGATCGTCGGCCTGATGGTGCTGGGCGGCGTGCAGCTTGTCATGATCGGCGTGGTCGGCGAATACATCGGCAAGGTGCTGTCCGAGATCAAAGCCCGGCCGGTCTATTTCATCGCCGAGCACCGCGTGCGCACCGCGCAGGATCAGCGCACCGGGGATGGCGGCGCGTCGCCGCCGATCCGCACCGCCGCGGAATGAGCTGGCGCTACTCGCGCCTGCCGCAAAATGCGTTATCCTGGTTACAAGCCGGGCGGAGTCGGGTGGGGTAGCGCGTGGCCATCGAAAGCCAGGCTAAGCAAAGCGCCGTGGGTTCGCGGACCGACGGGGTGCGTCCGATCTGGCTGTGCGCCGACGACTACGGCATTTCGAATTCGGTCAACAAGGCGATCCGTGAACTGGTGATGCGCGGGCGCATCAATGCCACTTCGGTGATGGTGGTGGCGCCGAGCTTCCATCGCTCGGAGGCGGTGTCGCTCAACGTTCTGAACATTGGCTTGCGCCGGGTGGCGATCGGCCTGCATGTCACACTGACCGCGCCGTTCAAACCGTTGAGCCAAGGTTTCCGCCCGTTGCATGAGGGCGCGTTCCTCAACAAGGAACAGATGCTCATTCGCGGCGCGTTGCATCTCTCGAACCAGCGCGCGCTGATGGTCGAGGTTGCAACGCAGCTGCAGGCGTTCGTCAACGCCTTCGGCCGTACGCCCGATTTCTTCGACGGCCATCAGCACGTCCACCTGTTTCCGCAGGTGCGCGAGGCGGTGCTCCGCGTGATGCGCGAGACCGCGTCGAAGGCCTGGATCCGCCAGTGCGGCCGGACCATGCCGTTCGCCGACCGCTTCGCCGACCGCAAGGGCCTGGTGCTCGATATTTTGAGCTACCGGATGCGCCAGCGCGCCGCAGCGTTCGGGCTTGCCACCAACCCGGCGTTCGCGGGCACCTACGACTTCGAGGCAGCGGCCGAACCTGATTTCGCGGCGCTGTTCCCGGGTTTCCTGCAGCATTTGTTGCCGCATAGCGTCGTGATGTGCCATCCGGGTTTCGTCGATGCCGAGCTTGAGCGGCTCGACCCGCTCACGGTCCAGCGCGAGCGCGAATATGCGTTCTTCGCCGACGACGCCTTTCCAAAGCTGCTGCAAGCCCACGGCGTAGCCCTGGCCTGATCCGAATTGCGGCCGGAAATCAGGTACTTGCGATATTTCTCTCGGCGGCGTTTCCGCGTCGGGCAACGATCTCCTACATGTTGGCGCGAGGTGTGCCCGCACAGGAGGTCGCCATGACACCCCAGGAACGCAAGCTGATCGAGGAGCTGTTTTCGACGGCTTGCCTCGGTGGAAAACACGCCGCGCGATCCGGATGCGGTCGCGGCGATCAACGACGGTCTCGACCGTGCGCCGAATGCGCTCTATCCGCTGGTGCAGACCGTGCTGGTGCAGGACGAGGCGCTCAAGCACGCCGATGCCCGCATCCGCGAGCTCGAGGACGAGCTTGGAATCACTCCCGGACAGCCTGAGCAGTCCGGCAGCTTCCTCGACAGCATGCGCGACAACGTCGCCGGCCGCCGCGGCGGGCAGGGGTCGGTGCCGTCGGTGCATCCCGACGCGTCATCGCCCTGGAACAAGGCGCCGGCACAGACTGCCGACTCGCCCTGGAACAAGGGGCCGGTGCTGCCCGAGCGTTCGTCATGGAATGACCCGCCGGCACAGGCTCCTGGTGGGCGTTGGAGCATGGGGCAAGGCCCGCAGCCCGGCACGCCGTATGGCGGCCCCGGACAACCGATGCCCGGCGGCCCCGGCGGTCCTGGCCAGCCGATGCCCGGCGGGCCCTATGGTGGTCCCGGCCAGCCGCCGCCCGGTGGACTTGGTGGCTCGTTTCTCGGCACCGCGGCTGCGTCCGCGGTCGGCGCGATCGGTGGCTCGCTCCTGATGAACAGTATGCGGGGCTTGCTCGGCGGCGGTCAGCCGGGCGGCGGCAAGGCGCAAGCCGCACTCGACCCGGGCGGTGGCAGTGCTGCGTCCCCGTCTGGCTCGAGCGCCGCGGGCAGCAGCCTGTCGCACGATGCCGGCCTCAAGGACATTGGCGGCTCGGACAGCAGCAAGATGGCCACTCAGGACAATTCCGGCGCGTCGCAGCGCACGGCAATGTTCGACTCGGCGCAATCGGGCGAGGACTACGAGGCGGACGACGATTCCGGCGATGAATTCGAAGGCGATGATTTCGGCGGCGACAGCGACACCGCCTGACCGTTCCGTCTTGTGCCAAACAGAAAGGCCGCCGTCACCGGCGGCCTTTTCATTTCGTGCTGCAGAACCGCGCAGCTTCAGATCACCACCACCTTGGTGCCGACCCTGACCCTGTCATAGAGCTCGATCACGTCCTCGTTGCGCATGCGGATGCATCCGGACGAGACCGCCTGTCCGATCGTCCACGGCTCGCTCGAGCCATGGATGCGGTAGAGCGAGGAGCCGAGATAGAGCGCGCGCGCCCCGAGCGGATTGTCCGGCCCGCCCGCCATCCACGACGGCAGATCCGGCTGCCGCTGAAGCATCTCGGGCGGCGGCGTCCAATCCGGCCATTCCTTCTTGCCCGTGATCTTCTTTTCGCCGGCCCAGGTGAAGCCCGGCCGGCCGACGCCGATGCCGTAGCGCACCGCGGTGCCGTTGTCCTGCACCAGGAACAGGTAGCGCTGCGGCGTGTCGATGATGACGGTGCCGGGTTTCTCCGGTCCGCCGTAGGCCACGATCTGCCGCAGAAACCTCGGGTCGGGCTCCGGCCTTTCGGTCGCGCCGGTGACCGGTTGCGTAGGGATGGCATAGACGGCTGTGCGTGCACTGACATCGACGGCCGGTCGCGGCGGCGGGCTGCCGCCGAACAGGAATTCGATGAGGCCGCCGCCGAGGTTCACGTCGGGGTCGGCGTTCGCGTAACGCACCACCGGCGCGGATGCAGCCTGTTGCGGCATGGGGATCGGTTGCGGCGGGGCGATGTAGGCCGGCGCGGTGCGCCGGTAAGCGGGTTGCGCGTAGCTGTCAGCCTGCAGCGACAGCGGTTCGGCGAGCGATGGAGCGGCGAGGGCGCTCGAGACGAGCGCGGCGAGGACCATGCGTTGCATCGACGTACTCTGCACTGTTTCGTCGGGCGGGATTGGCTCCCGTGCCGCAGACTAGATGGTGAAAAATGTACTGATCGGTAAAAGTTGCGGGGCTCGCTTAAGACGATGGCGACGATCGGCGGCCTTCGTGAAATCAGGGTTTATTTTGCGTCAATGGCGCGCCGATGTGGTTAACGGCGTACGGCTGCGCGCAAGGGCCCCCCCGATCTCCAGCGCCCGAGCGCGGCGCGCGCGCTATCTCGCCCCGGGCCGCCGGATCGCGGCGAAGCACGACAACGCTGCGATCGCAAAGCCTGCCGCCAGAGCGAGCGCTGCGCGATCGGAGAACCGCTCGGCCACGAACGCCATGACCAGCGGCGCCGCCGACTGCATCAGGAGCCAGGGTCCGGCGATGCGGCCGAGCAGGCGGCCGTAACCGTCGGCGCCGAACAGCGCGAGCGGCACTGCGCCGCGCGCGATCGTGATGAGCCCGTTGGCCGCGCCGAACATCAGCGCGAAGGCCGCGGCGTAGGGCGCCGAAACGCCGGCGAGCGCCAGCAGCGCGAAAGCAGCCACCAGGAGCGCCACCGCAAACCGCGCGACCATGAGCGGATGGGCGTTGCGCCCAAACGCGAGTTCGGCGACGCGGGCTGCGACCTGTGCCGGACCGAACAGCGCGCCGATTGCCACCACGGTTGCAGGCTCGATGCCGGCGCGGCCGAAGATCGCGAGCAGATGCGCCGACAGCGCTGACGGCACGAAGGCATAGGCCGCGAACGCCGATGCGACCAGCACGAAGACGAGGCCGTGCGGCGGCAGGGTTGCGACCGATATTGCGGTCCGATCGCTTCGCGGCGGCTCGACTGTGGCGCGCGTGCGCGGCAGCGCGAATGCGAGCAGCGGCGCGCAGACGAGCGTCAGCAGGGCGGCATAGACCAGATAGGCGCCGCGCCAGCCGACGCTGGCGATCAGGAGGTGCGTTGTCGGCCATCCGACGGTGGAGGCAAAGCCGCCGGCGAGCGTTAGCACGGTGATCGGTCGCCGGGCCGCAGCGCCAAACACGCGGCCGAGTGTCGCGAACGCAGGATCGTAGAGCGACGCGGCAAGCCCCGCACCCAGCACCACCCAGACCGCGAGATAGCTCGCCGGACTATTGGCATAGACAAGGCCAACGAGGCCCACGGCGCTCACGAGCGCGCCTGCCGTCATCACCACGTGGCCGCCGTAGCGATCGATCGAGCGGCCGACCCGCGGCGACACGAGGCCCGCCACCAGCAGCGCGAGCGAGAAGCCGCCCATGCTGAAGGTCAGCGACCAGCCGCGCTCCGCCGCGATCAACGGTACGATCAGCACCGGCGTGTAGAAGATCGTGCCCCAGGCAATGATCTGCGTGACGCCGAGCACCGCCACGGCGCGCCACGGTCCGCGCAGTGCATCACGAACGGAAGGCATGCCGCATTATAGGCACAACGCCGACGGTGGCGGCCTGCATCGCGCCAATCGTCGGGTGGCAATCAGACCGGCGGCGGCTTGGTGGCATTGAACGCCGGGACCGTCGCGGCAAAACGGTCGAGCCACTGAACGAGCCGCGGATAGTCGGCGCGCCACGTGCCTTGGAAGCGGATGTCGCGATAGCCGAGTGCGCAGGCGAGTGCGATCTGGCCGACGTTCGGGATCGGCTC
Source organism: uncultured Alphaproteobacteria bacterium (assembly GCA_963821555.1). Classification (GTDB taxonomy): domain Bacteria; phylum Pseudomonadota; class Alphaproteobacteria; order Rhizobiales; family Xanthobacteraceae; genus Z2-YC6860. The sequence continues at coordinate 476,775 of CAWGEM010000003.1, forward strand.
GATCGGCGGCGGATCGGCCTCCAGCGCTTTCAAGGCGCGCGCGACCTTGCCGGCGTGGTGGTCGACCCATTTCGGCTCTTGCTTTTCCGATGGGCGCCAGCGGCCCTCGTAGACGATCAGGACCGAGGCGTCGAGCACGCCGTCGCAGAGCGCCTGCAGCCGCAGCGCCGCAAAGCGTGCCGCCGAATCGCTCGGGATGATTTTTCCGCCACCAGCCAAGTGATCGCAGTATTCGAGGATCACGCGTGAGTCGAACAGCGTGGTGCCGTCGTCGAGGATCAGCACTGGAATCTTGCCGAGCGCATTTTGCCGGCGCAGCGGATCGTTCTCGTCTGTCGGATCGGCAGTCGCGATCGAGATTTGACCGTCAAGGCCAAGAACGCTCACGGCGATCCTGGCCTTGCGGCCGAACGGTGAAATGGCATTTGTACGTAGCACCATCATGGGCGCGCGCCGCTGTCACTTGCGCAGCCGCGCGCGGCCGCGATTATTATCTCGCTTCATGCACCGCGCAGGCTGCGGCAATCCGCAGCCGCACAACCGCTGACCGTCAGCCGGTCACCACGAGGTTGACCGCCTTAGGGCCTTTGCCCTTCTTGTCAGGCTCGACATCGAATTGGATGCGCTGCCCTTCGGCCAAGGACTTCAAGCCGGCGTTCTCGACCGCGGTGATGTGAACGAACACATCGCGCCCGCCGTCGTCCGGCTTGATGAAGCCGTAGCCACGTTCACCGTTGAAGAACTTGACCGTACCGCTCATTGCCATTGCGAACACTCCTCCCCCCCGCAAGTTGCTCGGCCGCCCGCCACACGGCAGACGACTCGGCCGGACATTCACGTTCGGAGAAAGAGCGGGCCCCGCGGCCTCAGTCCACTCCGCCGATCCCCCCTAAGGAGGCGGAACGTCTTAGCCTAATACCTAGGGTAGACGTTTTGCGGGGTTCGTGGAAAGGGGCGTTGCGCCCGGTCGTGACGTTTCTCCAGCGAGCCAGTCGAGCGTGACCGAGCCCGTGCCGCGGCCGGCGAGCGCATCCCGCAGTGCGGGGAGAAGGAGCGCAAGCTCGTCGTGCAGCATCCATGGTGGATTGAGAACGACCAGTCCGCTGCCGCGCAGCGCCACTCCGGCGGTCGCGTGCGACGATCAGTTCCACACGCAACAGCTTCGCGAGCCTGAGATGTTTGAGCTTCCGGGCGAAGGTTGCAGTCTCAACCGTGTCCTTGATCGGGTACCAGAGCAGATAAATGACCGGTCGCCCACTTGCGGTGCGCGTCGGCGAGCGCCTGCGCCAAGCGGCTGAATTCGTCCGGCTGCTCATAGGGCGGGTCGATCAACACGAGGCCGCGCCGTTCTTTCGGCGGCACATAGGCATTGAGTGCGGTCCAGCCATCGATGGCGACGGCGCTGGTGCGGGGATCGCCGCGCAAGGCACGCTTGAGCGCGGTCGCTGCGCCTGGGTTCGAGCTCGCAGGCGGTCAGCCGGTCCTGCGGCCGCAGCAGCGCCTGCGCGATTAGCGGCGAACCGGGATAGCGCACGAGCCGGCCGTCGGGATTGAGCGCGGCAACAGTGTCGAGATACGGCGCAAGCAGCGCCCGCACTGGCGCGTCGAGCGTGGCGTCGAGCAGCCGACCGATGCCGTAGCGCCATTCGCCGGTCTTGCCGGCTTCGGGGCCCGCAAGATCGTAGATGCCCGCGCCGGCATGGGTGTCGATGATGCGGAAGGGTGCAGGCTTGTCGCGCAAATGCGTCAGCACGCGGCAGAGCACGGCGTGCTTGACGACATCGGCGAAATTGCCGGCGTGATAGGCGTGGCGATAGTTCATCGCGTTAGCATGCCCGCGGTTAACCGTGCGGCGGGTCGCGCTTTTAGCTGCGCCCGCATTGCCTGGAATGTACAGGATCGGAGGGGGCGACAGGTCACCGCGCCGGTGCGGTGCACGCGGTTGCGTCGACGGGAGCAACGCCGCCATGTGGCGGATGCTGGTGACGACGGCCGTGCTCGGTGCCGTACACCGCGCGCGGCCGACCCTCAGCGTGTCGTGGCCGCGGCCGCGGTGGTGGCAGAGGGTGACGGCGCCTGCTCCGCGCTGGGCCCGCCGCGCACCGGCGGCATGAACAGCCGGTCGCGCCGACAGGCGCGGCGGTCGATCTCGGCGCAGTCGCGGAAGCGCAGGTCCTTGCTCATGCAGATGCGCACCTCGCCGAGACGCGTGCCGCCGCAGGTCACCGCGATGCCGTCGCGCGGACAGCCCCGGATTGGCCGCAACGAACGCCTCCTCGACTTCGTCGGGCGTTACCGTCAGCGTGCTGCGCGGCGCGTTGATAGGCCTCGGGGATTTTCACCGCGCGCGCGCGCCTTGCGCACCAGGTCGAAGTAGGCCTGCGCGGACAGGCCCGAGCAGGTGCCGTGGGTGTCCCACTCGTGATAGACCAGCCGCGGCGCCGGCATCAGGTCGAGCATCGAGATCATGAGTTCGCGGTTGAGCCGCGGCGCCGGCATCTGGCAGTCGCGCGGGAAGCCGCGCTCGTATTGCGGCCACAGGCCGTGCACCACAAACGCGTAGGGCCGCCCGCTGCCGCACTGCTCGCGCGACTCGCGGCCGCGCTCGGCGCTCTCCTGGCAGAAGGTCGGCGACCACGACAGCGCGAGCACGTAGAAGTCGAACTGTCCGGGCTGGTGCGCTGGCGCCTGTCTTGTCGATCTTGGGCGGTCGCGCTGCCGAGCGCGACGGCGAGCAGCGACAGCGACGACGGCCGTCGCGCGGACGAGATGCCGATCATGGAACGCCCCCTCACTCCACAGATACCACGAGACTGGAACCAGTAGCGGTCGTATCCGGGAACATTTCAAGAACAAACTGGCAATGAAACAGGCTCGGGCCGAGCGGCCCGACTGCGGACGCGCGCGATGCAGCGGTCAACAGCCGGCAGCGTCTACGGCTGCGCCATCTGGCAGGCCGGGTTGTAGGCCCAGTTGCGGTCGATGCCGACCACGCACCATTGCACGCCCCAGTCTGCGCCGATCATCCCGCCGTCCTCGACGATCGAATAGTGACCGGCGCGCCAGACGCCGTCCGAGACCAGCGCGCGTCCGGTGCAGAACCGGCGCGGAATCGTGCCTTCCGCCCAGGGCCGGAACGGCGGTCTCGCGGATGTCGTTGAAGTCGACGATCTTCAGATCGGAGTTCCAGAACCGGCCTTCCTTGGTGCCAAACCGCGACCTGATCGCGTTCAGCGGAAGCCAGGCGTCGCAGGCCGGCATCCGGGAATCGTAGCGCGGGCCGATCAGGTAGCCGCTCTTCTCCCAGGGACCTGCAGCCTGCGCCAACCGGCGGCCGCCAAGACCATCGCCGCGGCCGCAACATGAGCCGCGAAGCCGACGGCGCCACACTCCAACGCCCATGCCACCCTCCCCACGCCGACTGCCACCCAACCGCACACCGCCCCGCAACATTAGCACAGCTTTTCCGTGGCGGCGGCCACTCTGCTCACGATTTTATCACAGGGAAAACGCCACGCCAATGCTGGCGATCGTGAATCATCGCCACCTAACCTCGCATCAAGTGATTCGCGCGACCACGTAGCTGCGCACGCGCCTGAAGTCGGAGCGGAGGGCTGCTGATGGCGTTGCAATCACGCCGGCTTGAAGTCGTCGATCAGGTCTTCGGCATCGAGGCTGCCGGCCGGCTGCTGACCGAGACGCTGCCTCCGTGGGTGCAGGACCTGGGCCTGCTCGTGGAATCGATCGAGTCCGGCCGGCCGGCGGGGGCGCCGGCGGACTGGCAGCCCGGGGCGGTGTTGCGGCTGCCTTTTTCCGAGAAGCTCTGTCGCGAGGGCGGGGTGGTCGGCCCGCAGGCGCTGATGGCGCTGGCCGACATCGCGATGATCGCTCGCCTGCGCCGCGGCCTGGAGCGGCTACCGGCCGATGAGCCCGGTCGACCAGACCATGCACTTTCTTCGGCCGGTCAAGTTCGACGTGCTGGCTGATGCTCGGATCGTGCGGATCGGCCGGACCACCAGCTTCGGCCGCGTGACGCTTGGCAAGCGCGGCCGACCGGCGGCCGGTCGGTATGGTCTCGAGTGCCTACGCCATGTTGTAGCGTTGGAGTGCCTTTCGGCTCATTCGCCGCGAGGGAGGAATAAGAAAAAACAGCACAGCGGGGGCTTCCGTCCGGGAGCCCCCGTCGCACGTCAGCGGCCCCGCCGACGCGACATGAACTGCGCCGATCTTCTCAGGCGAGGAAACTGAACTGCCGCAATTTTCCGGCAATTTCCATTGAACCAATCGCGGTCCCGGCACGACTAACAACCGAGGACAGCGCATTGGGGTAGTGTCATGACCGTGGATCGCGCCGGGCTCGGGCTTCTGGGTTTCATCTTCGGCGGCGTCACGGTCGCAGTGATGACCATGGCGTTCACCGTTGTTCTGCAGCACGTCGAAGGCCGCTACGTTCTCGACGCGCCGGCCGCTGTCACCGTCTCGATGCGGTAGCCGCTTTCCACCGACGCTAACGCGCGTCTTTCATCTTGTCATAGCTGAAGACGAAGTCCTGCCGCGGCGCGAGCGGCTTGTGGCATTGGAAGCAGCCGGCGAGATTGGCGGCGGTGTTGGGCGTCTTATCGGCCTTGAACGCCCGGTACTCCCATTCGCCGTTTCGCAAAGTGTCTGGATACTCCGCGCCCCAGCCGGCGCGCTTCTCCATCACCGCATAGTTGACGAGATTGCCCTTGATGAAACGCCCGTCCGCGCCCTTCTCGGGATTGCCGTTGGCATCGAGCTTGGCCGCGTAGGCCACCAGTGTGATGACGGTACCGTTCGGCAGCGGCTGATCCTTCTTGGCGGCATCGACCGCCGCGGCCGAGACGTAAAGCTCGCGGAACTGCTTGTTGTCGGCGCGATCGACCGTCGTGTAGAGCACGCCCTTGTCGAAGTCGGCGGGAAACTCGACGAGATCGGCACCGGCGCGCGCGATGCCGGTTGCGAGTGTCAAAGCTGCAACTGCGCACGCGGTCGAGACCGCGATGGACCGTATGATAGTCATGGTGACCCCCTGTGCATGCCGGCTCTGTCGGCCGGCGGCGGGGGCCATGATAGCGACCGGCTACCTTGAACCTGTTCAAATCTCGGCGATCACCCCGTACCGAGGGGGTCGCCGCCGGGTCGCCCCGGCGGCGAGCCGATGCCGGTCAGCCGTTGCTCTGCCGTGCCTGGCCGGCGCGGGGGTTCCACTGCGCCAGGCTGTCGGCGATGATCTTCATCGACGTCATGGCCGCCTGGCTCAGCGACGCGTAGCCCGAGATCTCGCGCTGCACGCGCTCACCCTCGTTACGCAGCATGTCGCGGACACTCGTAAGCTCCGCGATGACCCGCTCGATCTCGGAAACCGACGCGCCGGATACCCGCTGAATCAGCGAGTTGATGTTGTCGGCCGCCTCGCCGCGCTCCTGCCGCGGCCGGCGGAATACCGACAGGTCGCGCCGCACGAACTCGCGGATTTCCCCTTCGACCTCGTTGACCACCGCGCTGGTGTCGGCCGTCTGGTCGCTGTCTCCCACTTGTTCAGACTGGATGACGGTCATTACTGCACTCCCTCTCCCATTCGCTGGATTGCGAACACGCTCCCTAACGAGCCGATTGCCGCATGGCACATGGGCGGTATGGTGACGATTTAAGGGCAACGGTGCAGCGGTAGGGGTTCCATCCCCTGGTCATGAGGGAGATTCCCCGGTGGCAGGGCGCCGCCTGCGGGAGGCTTCCGAGGAGGGAACCGGTTTGTCATGATCCGGCCCCGCGGCATGGGCGACCGGGACCGCCGGGAGCCGAGCCACCGCACCGAATGCCGCGTCCGCCCACGCGGTCTGAGGGGAATCCCATGAAACGTAGATGGATACCGCTCCGGGCGCGCTGCCTTGCTCTCTTGCGCCCGGCTTGGCTCGTGGTGCTCACCTGTTGCGCCGGCATGCCAGGCATGCCGCAGGCAAGGTCGGCCGAGCCCATCAAGATCGGCGCGGTGCTGCCGTTTTCGGGGGGCGTCGAGCTTTACGGCGGCCAGGCCAAGCTCGGCATCGACCTCGCAGTGAAAGAGATCAACGCAGCCGGCGGCATCCTCGGCCGACCGGTCGAGGTGATCTACCGCGACGACAAGACCGATCCGGCGGTGGCATCGGAGGCGACCCGAACGCTGATCGAGCAGGACGGCGTGCTAGCCGTGATCGGGCCGATCACCTCGCGCAATCTCAATGCGATGGCGCCGATCGCCGAAAGCGCCAAGACGCCGCTGCTCTATGCCACCAACTACGAAGGCGGCAAGTGCAGCCGCTACGTGTTTTCGTTCAGCACCGTTCCGAACCAGGAGCTTGCGCCGCTCTTGCCGTACATGACGCGGACCTTCGGCAAGGGCTACTTCCTGCTGGGCGCCGACCGCGCCTGGCCGCACGCCATGTTCGATGTGGCGCGCCCGATGATCGAGAAAGGCGGCGGCCGTGTCGTCGGCACCGAATACACCGAGGGCAAGGAGAGCGATTTCAGCCCGCTGATCGCGCGGATCGCTGCGACCAAGGCGAACGTGCTGCTGTTCGCGCTCAAGGGCGACGGCTTGAACTTCATCCCGCAGGCGGACGACCGGGGACTGCTGAAGAACACCACGGTTGCGTTCCTCGGCTTGTCGGAAACGGACCTCGGCCTGTTCCAGGGCAAGGGCCAGAACATGTTTGTGGTGGTGCCGTTCGTCGCAACGAGCAGCATGCCGGCGGTCAAGTCGTTCGTTGCCAAGGCCAAGGCGGCGGCCGGAGCGGGCGGCGTGGTGTCGAATTACGTCATGACGCACTACAACGCGCTGGTCGCGACCAAGGCCGCCATCGAGAAGGCCGGCAAAGTCGACAAGGAAGCGCTGATCGATGCGCTCGAAGGCCTGTCGATCAAGACGCCGACCGGACCGATGACGATGAACAAAAACCATCATGCGACGATGGCGATGTTCCTCGCAAAGACCAAAGGCCGCGACCTCGTTACGGTCCGTCCGCTCGGGGCGATCGCCCCGGATCCCGGCTGCAAGTGACGGGCGATCAGTACCCGATCAGGATTTCCGAGATCACCGGCCGGACGGACTTCAGGCTCGCGTCGTTCGACATCAGCTCCTTGACGCCAGCCAGCGCACTGCGCGCGGCCTGCGGCGCCTTGCTGTCCAGGCTGAGCGTGATGCCCATCTTGCAGCCGCCGGGGAGTGCGGCGAGCCCGCCACCCTCCCAGCCCATCACCGAGGCGCGGCCGTCCGGGCCAAAGCCCGAGATCTTGAACGGGCGGCCGTTGGCCTTCTCCAGCGCAGCCAAAGGAAGCCCGAGCTTCAAGCCGCTCGGCGCAGTCCACTGCGACCGGCCGTTGATCGAGATAACCAGCAAGTCGGTTCGGGGTTGCTCGTTCAGCCAGACCACTTCGAGGCGGCGCCTCGGATCGTTGGGATAGAGCACCGACGCCTTGATCTTGGTGCCGCTCGGGCCGTCGACGTCGGCGTAGACGATATTGCGTGCGTCGTACTTGAGCGCAAGCTTGGCATGATTGGAGTCCTTCACGAACACGCCGTCGCAGGCGACCGCGGTCGAGACGGCGGGGGCGGGCGGCCGCGCTGCGGGCTTGGACGGGGGCGGTGCCTTATCGGGATCGCCGGCGCCGGCGTCGGGGTCGGACTCGGGTGGCGGCGTATCCTGCGCTGCAGCAGGCCGCTGCCGCGCCGGCGCCTGCGCCTGGCCGCCGCGTTGCGGCTGCGGATCGGCAGGCTTCGGCGGATCCGGCCAGCGGTCGCGCACCGGAGGCGCGGCGGGCGCGGAGGCTGGTGGCGGTGCTGCGGCGGGTTGCTGTCCTGGAGGCGGTGGCGGCGGCGGGAACTGCGCCAAAGCGACGACCGGCCATGCGGCCAGCGCGACAGTCAGCAGCGCCATGCGGGCATGTCGGTCGCTCATCAGTTCCTCCGGACTCTAAAACGGCTCGTCGGGTCCCGCACATCATACCGCCTGCCGTGTGGGGCGTCACCGGCGGAGCCCGCGCCCGGTCTCTAGGTCGCAGGGGCCCGACCGTCCGCGGCTGGCGCCGCCGCCGATCGGTTCCCATATCGATTGTTGCGGCGATGCGACGGCAGCGGTCATTGCTGCCGGCCGACCGCGGCGGGGAGGCGCAAGCACCATGCGATGCAGACTGGTCATGGCAATGGCGGCAACGATCGCGTTCGGCAGCGTGGCCGCAGCCGATAGTGTGCCGAAGTTCGACGTGGGGCCGGCCTGCCGCGCCTCCGCTAAGCGGGCCGTACCTTTCGCGGATCCGAGTGTGTGCATGCGGCAGGAAGGCGAGGCGCGCGACCAGGTCGTGCGCGAATGGTCGACTTTCAACGCCGCCGACAAGGCGACATGCGTGCCGCTCTCAACGATGGGCGGGCGTTCGACCTACACCGAGCTCCTGACTTGCCTCGAGCTGTCGCGCGAGGCGAGGAATTTGCGCAACAAGGACGCCTCCTCGGGCACAACAGGTATGATCCCGATTGGCAGGCCGTCGCGGACCGGAACGCCGGCACCGGCCGGCAAGACACAGTAGTTCTGCTCGGCGTGGGGTTCGGGCGGGCTCGGCCCGCGGCGTCAGCGCTGCTGCTTTTTGGTCGAGCTGCGAACCGGCCGGTCCTCCGGCGTGACCACCGGACGGCCGTCGTAGAACTGGTTCGGTTCGCACCAGCCGCCCATTCCGGAAATCTGCAGACGGCACTGCTCCAGCGTCAGGAAATAGCAGTTGGAACTGCCGCCGCCCGAATCGCCTCCGGCACCGTAGACGGCGCACCAGCGGTAGGGATCCGCCTCGGCGCGATCCGGGGCAAGGGTAGCGAACAGGCCGCAACCGAGCAGCATGATGGTCAGCAATGCAGACGCGGTGCGCATGGATCGTCTCCTCCGAGCGGGCGCCCTGGCTCAACCAGGGCCGCTAAGGCGCACAACAACTGTCGCGGAGGTTTATTCCAGTGCCGTGACCGGTCGGTGCGAACGCGGTCACACCGTACGCACGCCTTCCGGATGGATTCGGCGTGCGGTCGCCCAGCGCTATTACGACTTTGATTGATCGGCGACGCACTTGTCGACGAAGGCGATGCGCTGATCGATGGTGCGTGCAGTCTTGACGCGCTCGACCTTCATCCAGCAATCGACACGCACTTGATTGAGGCGTTGCTCCGCAGTCATCGGGGCGGCCGTTGGCGCGCCGCCCGACGGTGCGGATGTAGCGGCCGCTGCCGACGCGGCGGAGGCGCTGGCGGATGCAGGGGTAGCACTCGTATCGAACGGATCGTCAGTCGAAGCGCAGCCAACCAGAGCGAGGCTGAACAGCAGCAGGCTCCAACGCATCGATATCACCGTGGCAGTGGGGAAAGCCGGACCATCCGGCGTGCCCGCGAGAACAGACGGCCGGGTCGCCCGCCGATATGCTCCGGCGTGGCGGTCCGTCGAACATGGGGGTCAACCCATTAAGACCACCTTACTGGAACAACCAAGCAAAACCATGTTGCGTTCGCTGGCCCGGTCGCGCTAGCGATCAGGGAGCGTGCGCGCCACTCCTGCCAGAAGAGACATCCCTTGAGCAATCCCTCTGCCGATATCGTGAAGGACTTCGCCCCAACCGGCCGCCTGCGCGCGGCGATCAATTATGGCAACAGCGTATTGGTGCAGCGTAACGCTGCAACCGGTGAGCTGTCGGGCATCACCGTCGAACTTGCACGCGAATTGGGGCGCAGGCTTGGCGTGCCGGTCGACCTTGTGCCGTTCGATGCCGCCGGCAAAGTGTTCGAGGCGCTCAAGCGCGAGGCCTGGGATGTCGGGTTTCTCGCGATCGAACCGGTGCGCGCCGCAGAGATCGACTTCACCGCGCCCTACGTCATCATCGAGGGCGTTTACATAGTGCCGAAGGATTCCGCGCTGAAGACGGTCGCCGACGTTGACCGCCCCGGAGTACGGATCGCGGTCAACAAGGGCTCCGCCTACGATCTTTATCTTACGCGCACGCTCAAACACGCCACGCTCGAACGCGGCGACGACGGCATCGCGCTGTTCAAGGGCGGCAAGCTCGACGTCGTGGGCGGGGTCAAGCAGCCGATGGTCGAGTATGCGAAATCCGATCCATCGGTGCGGGTCATGGACGGCCGCTTCATGGCCATACAACAGGCCATGGGCACGCCCAAGGGGCGCGCCGCGGCCGAGCCCTACTTGCGCGCCTTCGTCGAGGAGATGAAGGCTTCGGGCTTCGTCGCCGATGCGCTGAAGCGCGCGAATCAGCCCGACGCCGCGGTCGCGCCGCCGGGGTGAGGCACGGGCAGCGTTACTTTTTGCCGCTCGAGCCCGCGCTGTAGCCCGCCTTATAGGCGGACACCGCCTTGGTCTTGTTGGAATCGGCCTTCGGCTTCTTCTTCTCTTTGGGTGTGCGCTGCTGTCCTTTCGCCATGGCTTTGCCTCCGCCGGTGACTGCGAAAGCGGCAATTTAGCACTGCGCCGTGGGATCGTCATCCGCCGGAAGGGCTTGGCCCTACGCGTTCAATCCTCGGCGTGTGGATACTTTCGCCGCAGCGCGCGGCGGAACTCCTGCGCCTCCTCGTAGGCGTCGGCAAGGATCGACATGCCGCGATTGGCTTTGCGCAGCGCGCGGCGAATGAGGTCGATGAGATGGATCAGGGTCGGAAGCATGGCCGTTCCCGTTGATGTGCGTGGGTCGGAGCGTGCTGCAGCACTACGGTGTGCGTGCGACAGGCGTGCGAAGCAGTTGCGATTTCACGGAGGCGGATCGTGTCCGGCGGACTTCCGTGTGTGATCGCTGCAATAGAGCGCGATGTGGCGCGCGGCGCGCCGCGCTTGTGCGGCGGCGATGAACTCGAAAACGCGGCGCGTGAATGAAACTTTCGCCGCCGTTGCGTACACCGGCGTGGCCGGCACGGCGTCGACGTTTTCGGGTGCGAGCGCGGGGAGAACTTGTGCGGCCATGGTCAACAACTCCGTTTGGGTCGTGATCCAGGGCGCCTCCAATTTTTTCTTTTGTGCCAGCGTGCTTCGCGCGCGCTGGCGACACCTGTTGCAAGATGGAGTCCATGCGCGTCGCTCATGGAATTACTCCGCATTGCCTGCGCTGCGTCCAGAACGCGCTCAGCCGCACGGCTTGTGCCCAAGAAGCGCCCATCCTGTCGCGCGGCCGTAACGCAGCGGACACATTGTCGCCCATATCGCCGCCGGCGTGATGCAACCCGCGGCCGTGCGGTGCGTTGTTCCCGCGACCTCATCCGAATCAGGAGGATCCGCCATGCGCATTCGCACGCTCGCTTTGATGTCCGGTGCGGCATTGATTTCAGGTGCAGTTGTCGGCGCCGCCTTCGCCGAGCCTGTTCCGCTGCCGCTCGCGCCGCCGGCTGCGGCCTCGCAGGATGCAGGCGGCGCTGCGGGCACCGCGCTCGACGGCAAGGAGAAGGCGGAGCAGCAGCGCAAGGCCGGCGAAGCAGTGCATTCGACGGCCGGGCGCGCCGGCACGCAGGAGCCGGGCGCATCGGGTCCACAGCCACCGGCCGACAGCGCGGTGTTCGTCAACGGCCGGCTGGATGTGCCGGGCGCACCGGCCGAGACCGAGACCGTGCCGGCGAAATTCTCGGCGCGCAACGACGCGCTCGACAAGTTGCCGACCATGGCATTCCCCATCGCGCTCAGCGACGCGCAGCGCCAGGCCATTCTCGCAAGCGTTCGCGCCTCGAAAGCGCCAGTCGTCCAACTCGACGTGCAGATCACCGAGGAGCTGCCGGTGACCGTCCAGCTCAACGAATTGCCCGCGTCTGTTCACGCCGAGGTGCCGAACGTCAACAAGCTGAAGTTCGTGCGGCTGCCCGACGACCGCGTGCTGCTGGTCGATCCGCCGAACCGCACCGTGGTCGGCGAGGTGAAGTGACGGACGGCTTTGCGAGCGCCGCCGCGCGATACCTTTCGTCGTTCCGGGGCGCGCCGAAGGCGCGAACCCGGAATCCAGGGATGTTCACTCTGAGTGCTTGGCTCTGGATTCCGGGTTCCGCGCTGCGCGGGGCCCCGGAATGACCCTTCTGCATCGATCGTTCAACGCGGATGCTCGCGCCGCCATTCTGCCGGCTGCTCGAAGCTGCCGGCCCACAACCCGCGGCGCGCCTGACGCGCCTCGCGTTCGGCCGCGGCATAGCGGCCGTGGCTGTGCGTCCGCAGTTCCAGCGCATGGCCCTGCCTAATCATACTCTCGCCGAGATCGCGGCCGTCGGCGGTGCAGACCGCGACCTGGCGGTCGTAGCTGACGCCGGCCGGCGTGCAGGTGACCGGCCGGCCGCCGATCGCAACGATCAACGCGCGGCGGGCGTCCTCACCGCAGGGATAGCGACGGCCGCGGGTGTCACGGCAGTCCTGCGGACCCTCGGGCGCGTCGATGCCGAAGAGCCGGACCCGTCGGCCGGCGACTTCGAGCGAATCGCCGTCGACCACGCGGGCGCGGCCGGTGAATTCGGCGCCGGTCGGGGCGGGCGCCAGCGCCTCGCGGCGCGGCTCGCGCCATTCGCGCAGCGCGCCGCCGACCGCCGCCACCACGGCGATGATGACAAGCCACACGAGAAAGGTTTTGGCGCGGGTCATGGAGCTCGGGCCGTGAACTGGTTGTTATTGGTCGAGCATCCGGTCCCGCATAGCCTTCCGATCCGGTGATGGCGAGCCGCGCGCCGCCGCTAGCTCGACGGCACGTCCGCGAGATCGTCCGCATGGCGGCTCGCGCGCGTCTGCGGCGCGTGGACGTAGAGCGACTTGGAGCGGATCGGGGTTGCGGCTGAGGACTTCACCGGCAGCGGCAGCTCGTAGTCGACGCGCCGCGCGTGATCGGAGATCAGATTGTCCGGGTTGTAGACCTTGTTGTAGTTCATGATGCCGCGGACGAAATTGGTCTGGCCGCGCACCAGGTGCGCCGGCGATCGCGCGCGCCACCAGCGGCGCGGTCCACCAGTTCAGATGCTTGCGGTAGAGCACCCGCTGGGTCGTCAGCAGCTCCCGGTAGAACGCGTCGAGCGGCAGCCTGGTCGGCAGCACCGCGTGCTGGATGTCGAACAGCCGGTAGTCGCGCGTGCTGCAGCGCGCGCGCTGCTCGGTGAGCCAGCTCTCGGTCCCCGGATAGGGCGTGTTGACGCTGATGTTGACGACCTCCGGCACGTCGAGGCACCATTCGCGCACGACGCGGAAGCGCTCCTCGTCCCAGTCGGGATCGGCGATGATGTTGATCGCGACGTGGATGCCGAGCGAGCGCGCGAATTCCAGCGCCTCGAAGTTTCGCCCAAGCGGAACGCGCTTGCGGAACTTCTGCAGCCCGTCCTCGTCGATCGCCTCGATGCCGAGGAACATGTAGTCGAGGCCGAGCGTCTTCCAGAACTTGAACACCTCCTTGTTGCGCAGCAGCACGTCGCCGCGCGTCTCGAGGTAGTAGTGCTTGCGGATGCCCTCGCGCGCGATCGCCTCGCCGATCGCCATGCCGTGCTTGTCCTGGATGAAGGCGACGTCGTCGACGATGAAGACGCCGGGCTCGCGGATCGACGCGAGGTCCTCGACCACGCGCTCCGGGCTCACCAGGCGATAGCTGCGGCCGTAGAACGTCCAGGCGCTGCAGAACGAGCAGTCCCACGGGCAGCCGCGCGAGAACTCGATCGAGGCGCAGGGATCGAGCACGCCGATGAAGTATTTGCGGCGATGGCGCAGCAGGTCGCGCGCCGGCCGAGGTCGTCGAGGCTGTGCACGAAACTGCGGCGGCGGTCCCTCGCCGTCCGCGCGTGACCGCGCCCGGCACGCTGGCCGACGTCGCTGCGGTCGCCGCTCGAGCGCCTCCAGCAGCGCGGCGATGGCGGCTTCGCCCTCGCCCTTGCAGCACGCAGTCGATCGCGCCGTCGCCGTGCTCCAGGATCGCGCGCGCGGTGAACGAGGCGCTGTGGCCGCCGACGCAGACGAACACGCGCGGCAGCGTCGCCTTGGTCGCCTTGGCGAGGTCGACGATCTCCGGGACGTTGGCGAGGTAGTTGCACGAGAACGCGACGACGTCCGGCCGCCACTCCGCGAGCATGCGGAAATAGTCGCGGTGGCTCTCGACCTGCAGGTCGATCGAGGCGCACGTCATGCCCGGCGTGCCGCGCCGCCGCGGCCACGAGTTCGAGCCCCAGCGGCTCCAGCCGCAGGAAAACGTTGGTGTAGAGCAACGGACCGGGATGAACGAAGAGGAGCTTCATCGCGACACCCAACAGCCGGAGGAAAACATCAGTTCCAAGAATTGCGAAGTAACCTTTGGATGGGATTCGGCGGCCGGCCGGCAGTACGCCGATGCGTCCACGCTTGTGTCCGGCGGCATGCTCGGTGGTTCATGGTGCAGCTACGGTCGCAGTCTTGCATTTTTCCAACAAGAGCATTGAGAACATAACGGGAACATGCTAAAAGTCTCGTGGCCGCGCGCTGCGGTTGCACGACAATGGGCCGATGACGAATCAAAGCATCGTCCCGGCCGACATCGCCGCGCGCTACGAGGTGCATGAATGGCGCAACGGGCTCGCGATCCTTTCGGCGGCGCATCCCGGCGAATGGGACAATGTCCTGGAAGTCCTGCGCGGCTTCGCGCTGTTGCGCAGCGACGTGATGAAGCCCGGCGGCTCCAAGGGTCTGATCTCCAGCAAGCTCGACTCGCATTTCACCCGGCTCGGCTGGGTGGAAAAGAAGTTCGACACCAAGATCGTGGTGGACAACAACGAGCACATTGCGCCGACGCACAAGGTGGACTGCTACAAGAACCGGGTGGCACTCGAAGTCGAATGGAACAACAAGGATCCGTTCTTCGATCGCGACCTGAACAACTTCCGCCTGCTGTTCGAACTGCGCGCCATCGACGCCGGCGTCATCATCACGCGGTGCACGGAATTGCAGAAAATCTTCAACCGTCTGGGCCGGGGTCCGAGCTTTGGTAACTCCACGACCCACATGGCGAAGTTACGTCCGCGGCTTGACGGCGGAAGCGGCGGCGGATGCCCCGTCGTCGTCGTTGGAATCAGCGAAGCCTGCTATGTCGAGGACTGACGGCCACACTCCGCCGTCATCACCGGGCCGCCGCGAAGCGGCGAGACCCGGTGATCCACGTCTTGCTGCCGCCAAGAAATCGAAGGACGTGGATGGCCGGGTCAAGCCCGGCTATGACGCCGAGCGACTGTCGGCCGCCGCGGACCTTGTTCGCTTCGCGCGCAGCCGGACTTTTTCAACGATCCTGGCCGATCCCCCCTGGCAGTTCGCCAACCGCACCGGAAAGATGGCGCCCGAGCATCGGCGACTCTCGCGCTATTCGACGATGAAGCTCGACGAGATCATGGCGCTGCCAGTCGCAGAACTGGCGGCACCGACCTCGCACCTTTACCTGTGGTGCCCGAACGCCATGCTGCCCGAGGGGCTGGCCGTGATGAAGGCCTGGGGCTTCACCTACAAATCCAATCTGGTCTGGCACAAGGTCCGAAAGGATGGCGGCTCGGACGGGCGCGGGGTCGGCTTCTACTTTCGCAACGTAACCGAACTCATTCTGTTCGGCGTGCGCGGCAAGAATGCGCGGACGCTTTCGCCCGGTCGCAGCCAGGTTAATCTCCTTGCCACGCGGAAGCGTGAGCATTCGCGCAAGCCGGACGAGCAGTATCAGATCATCGAGGCGTGTAGCCCCGGCCCCTATTTGGAATTGTTTGCGCGCGGCAAGCGGCGGGGCTGGATGGTCTGGGGCAATCAGGCGACCGACAGCTATGCGCCGACATGGAAGACCTATGCCTACAACTCACTTGTAGCAGCGGAGTAGTCTGATGGAGCCGCGACCGCCGTTCATGGAAAATCCGGACAAATACGAAATTGCGACCGAGGTGTTGTCCTCGGCCATTCGGGTGCTGCAGGCGGCCGGGTTCTATGAAGGCGAAATTCTGCAGTTGTTCGGACAGGTCGCAAACAAGCGCGACCGGGTTCCGCTCTATCTTGAGCCGCTGAGCAACTGAGCGCGGCGATTTGCGCATCGGATCGCACCGCTGCGACGCGGCGAGGTCTCATACCAACGGCACCAGATGCCTCTCCACGTCATGGCCGGGCTTGTCCCGGCCATCTCGCTTGGGAGGGCACAAAACCAAATTAATCGAGATCACCGGGACACGGCGCTTCGCGCCGGCCCGGTGATGACGTAGGTGGATATCAACTGCCAATGATATCAAATCGCCAGCGGCGCCGAGTCGGGCAGCAGGTGGTGGAACGTGTTCATGTAGAGCACGAACTTGAGCGCACCCGAGGGCGTCCGCTCGATGATCCAGTCCTCGCCGACGATCGCCTTGACCACGTTGGGCGGAGGCCGGTTCGGATATTCCGCCTGCCAGTACACCGTGCCGACCGCCCGGACCCGCTCGGGCGATGCGCTCAACGGCGTCAGCGTGAAGTCCGTGAAGACGTGACGCTCGTTGATCCATTGCGCGTGCAATTTGGCATGCGTGTCGAAGTCGAACGTCGTGCCGGTGGAGACGACATGGATGCGCGAGTTGGGATCGAGGAAAAACGCGGCCTGCTCGGCCGCCGAGCCGTCGCTCGCCGCATCGAACCAGCGTGCGCCGAATTCGCGGACTTCGTCCCAGCTGATCATCGGACCGTTCCCCAAGGGTGCCGACCATCTGCCGTCACCACGGCGGCACTTTAGCAGGCTGCCACGGCCGGATCAGGCTCGCGCAGGAATGCGAGGCCACCCGGACAAATCCGGTCGAAAATTGAGCCGAACAGGGGGCGGCCAGCGGTGACCGGCAAGATGCCGGTCGCGTCCCGCCGCTTGGAATCCGGGGCTGGGACGTCGGCCTGACGGCGATTAACATTTCTTCACGGGCGAACCCGTCGGCTGCCTGCTATGGAAGCCGCGCGCCTCGATGCGCCGAACCAGGACAGACCAGGGAGAAACGCCATGACCATCCAGCGCCGGCAGGTGCTCAAAACCATGCTGGCAGGCGCCAGCCTTGCCGCGCTCAAGGCGCCGGCGGTCCATGCCCAGGCTTCGCCCATCAAGATCGGCCTGCTCACGGTCAAGACCGGCCCGCTCGCCCAGGGCGGATTCCAGATGGAGCAGGGCATCGCCACCTTCCTGAAGGAGAAGAACAACACGCTCGGCGGCCGCAAGGTCGAGATGATCATCGCCGACACCGGCGGCTCGCCGTCCGGCGCGCTCAACAAGGTGCGCGAGCTGGTCGAGAAGGACCATGTCGACGTAGCGCTCGGTCCGCTCGCGGCGTTCGAACTGCTCGCGATTACAGCCTACGTGCTCGAAAAGCGGCTGCCGGTGATCACGCTCGCGGCCGCCGAGGATGTGACCCAGCGCACTGCCAATCCGTGGGTGGTGCGGCCCTCGGCCAGCTCGGCGCAGACGCCGCACGCCATGGCGGACTACGCGGCGAAGGACCTCAAGTTGACCCGCATGGCGACGTTCGCCAACGATTTCGCCTTCGGCCACGAGCAATGCGCGGGCTTCCAGCGCGTGTTCGAGGACGCCGGCGGCAAGATCGTGCGCAAGGTGTGGCCGCCGCTGAACACGCCGGACTATCTGCCGTACATGTCGCAGATCGGCGATGTCGAGGCCGTGTTCAACGGGCTTGGCGGCTCGATCCCGGTGCGGGCGATGCGCTCGTACGCCGACCTTGGCCTCGACCAGCGCATGAAGACGCTCGGCGGCTGGACCATGATGGACGACACCCTGCTCAAGAGCATGGGCGACGAGGTGATCGGCGTCTACTCGGCGCACTGGTACACGCCGGACTACGAATCGGACAGCAACAAGCGCTTCTCCGCCGACCTGCAGAAAACCTATTCCGAGCAGACCGGCGGCTACTCCGCCGGCATGTATGTCGGCGGCCAGGTGATCGAGGCCGTGCTACAGAAGACCGGCGGCGCCGTCGACAACAAGGAGGCGTTCCGCGCCGCCATGCACGCGGTGTCGCTGACCGACACGCCACGCGGCCCGGTGCGGTTCGACAATCTCGGCAATGCCGTCGGTCCGGTGTTCATCCGCCGCTGCGAGCGCAAGGGCGGCAAGCTCGTCAACACGGTGCTGAAGACCTATCCCGACGTGAGCCAGTTCTGGACCTACGACGAGAAGGCGTTCCTGGCGCAGCCGGTCTATTCGCGCGACTACCCGCCGGCGCGCTATCTGCAGCAGTAGCGGCCCGCGCGTCACTCCGGGCGCGAGTCGTAAGCGCGCTTGCGCGCGTCCTCGCCAACCCGGAATGACGCGTCAGGGATGTTCAGCCGGCGAGTGCGCGCGTAACCGCGTCCGGTTCCTTCTCCACGATCTTGAGCAGAATGCGGGCACTGCGGTCGGGCGTGCGCCGGCCTTGCTCCCAGTCGCGCACCGCCGACAGCGCAAAGCCATAGGTGGCTGCGAACGTCTCCTGGGACATTCCAAGCCGATGCCTGATCTTCTTCACATCGACTTTTTTCGGCACGTGTACCCGATAGCGGCTCTTCTCTGCCGGTCCTTCGAGATACGCGCGCGCCTCTTCCACGCCTTGCATGATCTTGTCGAGCGCGCGTTTGCTCATACCGTTCTCCGATAGTTCTCGATCAATGTCGCGACTGCCTTCGCCAAGATGGCCCGTTCCTTGGCTGTCAGATCAGACTTTTCATTCTTGGCGAAAGCGGCAAGCAGGAACACGGGCAAGTCATCCCCACCGAAGATGTAGAGCACCCGTGCGCCGCCTCGTTTGCCGCGCCCGCCAAATGCGACCCTGACTTTGCGAACGCTGCCGCCGCCAGGCACTACCACCCCGCAAAGCGGATCGGCGGCGACCATGTCGACGATCGCATCGCGCTCGTCAACGGTGAACAACTTCGTTGCATCGGCCTGGTATCGAGGCGTCTCAACGACGGTACGCATCCTCTAGGAGAGACTACGGCAATGCCGTAGTCAAGGCAAGCTACCGCCCGCGCGGCTTCCAGCCGCCGCGCATGCCGGGCTTGCCGGTGGAGGAGCGCGGCGCTGGCCGTTCCGGCGGCACGGCGTTCGGCCGGTAGAGCTTGCTCTCCATGCCGGGGCCCATCTCGTCGAGCGTGGGCTTGCGCGGTCCGTCGCGGCGTTCGCTTCGCTCCGCTTGCGGCCCGGGATCACCCTCCCCTGGAGGGGGAGGGTCGACGCCGAGCGAATGCGAGGCGGCGGGGTGGGGTGACCTCTGTCCGCTTCGCGGTTCACCCCACCCCGCTCGCGACTTCGTCGCTCGCGACCCTCCCCCTCCAGGGGAGGGTAAGGGCGCTGCGGCGCGGGGAGCGGCGCTCGCCCCACCCCGGCGCGCTGCGCGCGCCGACCGTCCCACTGCGGGGGAGGGATATTTTGCGGTGGGGTCGTCCACCACCGCAAGCTCGGTGGCGCGCAGGCGCTTGAGCTCGTCGCGAAGCCGCGCCGCCTCCTCGAAATCCAAGTCCGCCGCGGCGGCGCGCATGCGCGCCTCGAGGTCGGCCAGCACCGCCTCGAAATTGTGTCCGATGGTGGCGGCGTCCTCGAACTCGCCGGCCGAACCCGCACCGGTCGCGACCAGCACGTGGTCGCGCTCGTAGGCGCTCGCCATGATGTCGCCGATCGATTTCTTGATGCTCTCCGGCGTGATGCCGTTGTCGATGTTGTAGGCGTTCTGCTTCTCGCGCCGGCGCCCGGTCTCGGCCATGGCGCGCTCCATCGAGCCGGTGATCTGGTCGGCATAGAGGATGACGCGGCCGTCGATGTTGCGCGCCGCCCGCCCGATGGTCTGAATGAGCGAGGTCTCGCTGCGCAGGAAGCCCTCCTTGTCGGCGTCGAGGATCGCAACCAGCGCGCATTCCGGAATGTCGAGGCCCTCGCGCAACAGGTTGATGCCGACCAAGGCGTCGAACGCGCCGAGCCGCAAGTCGCGGATGATCTCGATCCGCTCCAGCGTGTCGATGTCGGAGTGCATGTAGCGCACGCGGATGCCCTGCTCGTGCAGGTATTCGGTCAGGTCCTCGGCCATACGCTTGGTCAGCACCGTGACCAGCGCGCGATAGCCGCGGCGCGCGGTCTCGCGCACCTCGCCGACCAGGTCGTCGACCTGGGTGCGGGCCGGCCGCACGTCGACCGGCGGATCGATCAGCCCGGTCGGGCGAATCACCTGCTCGGCAAAAACGCCGTTCGCCTCCTCCAGGTCCCAGGCGCCGGGCGTGGCCGACACGCACACGGTCTGCGGCCGCATCGCGTCCCATTCCTCGAACCGCAGCGGCCGGTTGTCCATGCAGGACGGCAAGCGGAAGCCGTATTCGGCGAGCGTCGCCTTCCTGCGGAAGTCGCCGCGGTACATGCCGCCGAGCTGCGGGACGGTGACGTGGCTCTCGTCGACGAAGACGAGCGCGTTGTCGGGCACGTATTCGAACAGCGTCGGCGGCGGCTCGCCGGGCTTTCGCCCGGTGAGGTAGCGCGAATAGTTCTCGATGCCGGCGCAGACCCCGGTCGCCTCGAGCATTTCGATGTCGAATAAGGTGCGCTGCTCGAGCCGCTGCGCTTCGAGCAGCCGGCCGGAGTTGTTCAGCTCGTCGAGCCGCCACTTCAGCTCGGCCTTGATGTTCTGGATCGCCTGCACCAGCGTCGGCCGCGGCGTGACGTAGTGCGAGTTGGCGTAGATTTTGACGAACTCGAGCTCGTCGGTTTTCTGGCCGGTTAGCGGGTCGAACTCGTGAATCGACTCCACCTCGTCGCCGAACAAGTTCACTCGCCAGGCGCGGTCCTCGTAGTGGGCCGGGAAAATGTCGATGGCGTCGCCACGCACCCGGAAGGTGCCGCGCGAGAAATCGCCGCCGGTGCGCTTGTATTGCAGCGCGACGAGATCGGCGAGCAGACGGCGCTGGTCGAGCCGATCGCGCTGCTTGATGGCGAAGGTCATGGCCGAGTAGGTCTCGACCGAGCCGATGCCGTAGATGCAGGACACCGAGGCGACGATGATCACGTCGTCGCGTTCGAGCAGCGCGCGCGTGGCCGAGTGCCGCATGCGATCGATCTGCTCGTTGATCGAGGAATCCTTTTCGATGTAGGTGTCGGTGCGCGGGATGTAGGCCTCGGGCTGGTAGTAGTCGTAGTAGGACACGAAGTACTCGACCGCGTTGTTCGGGAAGAAACTTTTGAACTCGCCGTAGAGCTGGGCCGCGAGCGTCTTGTTCGGGGCGAGGATCAGCGCCGGGCGCTGGGTCGCCTCGATCACCTTGGCCATGGTGAAGGTCTTGCCGGAGCCTGTGACGCCGAGCAGCACCTGGGTGCGGTCGCTGCGCCTGGCGCCTTCGACCAGGTCCGCGATCGCCTGCGGCTGGTCGCCCTTGGGGGTGAGCTCGGACTGCATCGCGAATACGAGGCCGCCCTCGGACTTTTCCGGGCGCGGCGGCCGGTGCGGCACCCAGGCCTGGTCGTTGGCGAACTCGGGGCGGCCCTCGCGCAAGAGCCGATCGAGCGCTTGCATCGAGGCGGTGACGCCGAGCGTCACCGGCTGCGGCGAGGGGCGGTGCCTCTGGCGCTTCTCGCGCGTCGGCTCGGAGATCAGGGAAATTTCGTCGCGGTCGGCGGATCCGTCCTCTCCACGGGCTCCGTCACCTCTCCCCGCTTGCGGGGAGAGGTCGCCCGCGAAGCGGGCGGGTGAGGGGGCTTCTCCGCGAGTTCGGAACTTGTGGAGACGCCCCCTCACCCCGACCCTCTCCCCGCAAGCGGGCAGAGGGAGTCTCTGCGGCTTCGTCCTCGCTCTCATCACGACCGATCAGCGGCCTGGTCGGATCGCCGTCGAAGCCGAGCGCCTTGCGAAGCTCGTCATTGATGTCGATCGGCGCGCGCGCCACGTAGCCGCGCTGCGGCGCCTCGTCGAAGCCCTGTACGATCGACTTGCGGGCGGTGTGCTCGCCGCGTCGGTCGGCGCGGCGCTCGAACGAATTTTCTGCCGGCGGCTTGAGCCCGGTGCCCGAGCCCATGCCGGCGGTGCCCTTCTCGATGCCCGGATTGAGCAGCCTCGCGAGTGATGGCTCGGTCGCTGGCTCGTCCGGCCGGTTGGCCTTGGCGCGCGTCGGCCGTGCCGGGTCCTTCTTGCTGTGCTTGGCCGGATCGCGGGGCTCTTTGGGGGATTTCGCCATTGCCCGAATATGGGGCGAGTCCGCTGGCCGGGGAAGCCCGGCTCAAGGGTTGCGGCGCGGGAACTCCTCGATGTGGAATTCGCCGTCGCGGCCGAAGTAGATCACCCTTCGCCCATCGATGAACACGCGGTAGCTCGCGCAGCCGGCCGCCATGATCCGATGCAGAAAATCGGCATAGCCGATTTCGCCGTGCTGGATCGCGCGAACCGCTGCGGCAACCGAGGATTTGTCGAACGTGCCGGCAATGGTCGTATCGCCGGGGAGCGGCAACGCCTCGTCCTGCGCCTGCCGGGCTGCCCCATAGTAGGTGTTCCGCAGCCGAATGAGATCGGCGTCATACCAGCGGACGCCGGCACCGGCGAGCTGTTTGACGACCTCCGGAAACGGCGTGTTCGAGAAGCTGAGCGTCATGCACAGTGCGATCGTATCCGTGTTCATCGCTTACTCCTGGTGGTCGGGTGGGTCGAGAGAAGAGGCCGCTGCGATCAGAAGCCGCAGGCCGCGATGAATCGTTCTCATGTCGGCGGCCGACAACTTGCGGGCGAGCTTCGCATGATGGCTTTCGGCGGCCCGGGTGAGTTGGTCGAGCGCGCCGCGGCCGCGCCGCGTGAGCACGAGGTGCGGCGACGCCCGGTGATCGGGGTTGGTCTGGAAGCTCGCCCAATGCTCCGCCACGAGCTGGTCGGCGATGCGCTGCACGTTCTGCCGGCTGACGTCGAGCCGTCGCGCGATCTGCGGCACCGTGCGTGCATCGTCCGACGCCGCACTCAGCACCTGCCAGCGCGCCTGAGTCTGGCCGATCGCGTTGGCGATGGCCTCGCCGTTCGCCCGGAAACGGCCGGCGAGCTCGTAGACGTCGGCCACGATCAGCGGCAGCAGCATATGAGGCTTTGGTTCATCCATGGTAATATATTGTCAAAATGACAATGTATTGTCAATTTGCTTTCGCTGGATGGATTCATAGGCTCGTCGTGAACGAAGCGCCGGCGCGCATTGAGTGCGACGCGCGAGCCATGTAAGAATCGTTCAGATGTGCAGGGGGATTTCAGGAGGACGCGATGCCGTACACGCTCGAACAGTTCTGTCAGGACGCGGCCAAGGCCATGAGGGCCGACACCGGCGACGGCGGACGGGAAAAGGCCAGGGAATTTCTCGCGAAGCTTCTGAAGGAGAAGGACTTCGTCGCGAAACATTGCAGTCCCGACCACAAGCCGGGCACCACACTGCTCTATCGCGATCCGGAACTCGGTTTCGACGTGCTGGCCCACTGCTTCAAGGGCGGCGCGAAGTCGCCGCCGCACGATCACGGCACCTCCTGGGCGATCTACGGCCAGGCGCTGGGGCATACCAACGTCGAGGTCTGGCGGCGCAAGGACGGCGCCAAGGGCGACAAGCAGAACGGCCACGCCGATCTCGAGAAGATCGAGCAATACGAGCTCAACGCCGGCGACGCCGGCGTCTTCCATCCTGGCATCGTCCATACCGTCGAGTTTACGCCAGGCTCGCGCTACATCCGCGTGACCGGCACCGATCTCAACAAGCTGGTGCAAGGGGTCTACGACCTCGACAAGCACACGGTCGCGCCCGGCAACCCGGCCGCCCACATCAACGCCAAGGCGATGTAAGGCACGTCCGGTTTCGGTTGGAACGCCGACCTCGACCCTGCATTTTGGCACGGCTCCACCTCTCCCCGCCTGCGGGGAGAGGTCGACGGCCCCCGATTTGATCGGGGGCGCCGGTGAGGGGGCATCGCTACATCTTGAGCGCTCAGAATCGCTGCAACGCCCCCCACCCCGACCCTCTCCCCGCAAGCGGGGAGAGGGGGATGAGACGCCGTGCGTTGGTGATCTGTTTAAAGCGGCGCCGGAGCCTCGTATGAAAATCGACGGCAGCATGCTCGGATTTGTCGGGCGCGACCTGAAGCGTCCGGAATGCGTGCTGTGCATGCCTTCCGGGCGGCTCTACGTTGCCCATCGCGGCGGCGGCATTCTGCGGATCGAGCCGGACGGCAGCCAGTCGCTGCTCGCCTGGCAGCAGCCGGCGGACGCGCGCGATTTTATCCCGAACGGATTTGCTCTGCTGCCCGATGGCCGCTTCCTCGTTGCCAACATGGGGCACGACGGCGGCGTCTGGGCGCGCCATCCGGGCGGCCGGGTCGAGCCGTTCGTGATGACTGTGGATGGCGAGCCGCTCGCGAAAGCCAACTTCGTCTTCAACGACGACCGCGGCCGCGTCTGGATCACGGTGACGACGCGGTCCGACCCGCTCTCCAAAGCCATGACCGGCCTGGGCGCCCCGGAGTGTGCCGACGGGTTCGTCTGTATGGCGGACGAGCGCGGCGCCCGTATCGTCGCCGACGGCTTTGCCTTCACCAACGAGGCGCGCATCGATCCGAGCGGCCAATGGCTCTATGTGGTCGAAACGCAGGGCCGACGGATCGTCCGGTTTCGCGTCGGCCCAACCGGTGAACTCACCGGCCGCGAGACGTTTGCGACCTTCGGCTACGGCACCTTCGCCGACGGCATCGCGTTCGACGCCGACGGCCACCTTTGGGCCACCAGCATCGTCAGCAATCGGCTGTTCCGCATCGCGCCGGACGGCAGCATGTCGCTCGTGTTCGAGGACGCCAATCCGGAGATCGTCGCTGGCGTCGAGCGTGCCTTGCTCGACGGCACCATCACCCGCGATCACTTCAATCGCAAATCGGGGCAGTTCGTTCACAACCTCGCCAGCATCAGCTTCGGAGGCCCGGACCTGCGAACGGCCTACCTCGGATCGCTGGTGGACGACACGCTGGCGTTCTTTCAGTCTCCAGTCGCGGGCCTGTCCCTTCCGCACTGGCGCTATGGCGACCGGGCGGTCGGCGACTAGCGGGCTCAGGTCCACTCCGCCACATTGCGGCCTCGCCGGGACCTCATTAAATCGCGGAGGATTTCTGAGGGGGCGCGCGGTGTCCCAAGGATTTGTCCGTCTAATCGCGGTGGCTGCATGCCTGAGCATGCTTGCCGCGGTGCCGCGCGCGTCCGCCGACATCCGCATCCTCGCAAGTCCGGGCGGCCAGATCGGTCCGTTCCTCGACCTGTTCGAGGAGGTGCGCGCCTCGGGCCAGCGGGTCGTGATCGACGGGCCTTGCCTGTCGGCCTGCACGCTCGTCCTGACGATGGTTTCGCGCCAGCGCATCTGTGTCACGCGGCGCGCCGTGCTCGGATTTCACGCCGCGTCGTCATGGGACTGGCGCGGGCGGCGGGTGCTGGAGTCCGATGCCTCGGAAGCCGTGCTCGCGGCCTATCCGGCGCCGGTGCGGCGTTGGATCAGCAGCCGCGGCGGGCTCTCCTCGCGCATGCTCTTGCTGCGCGGACGGGAACTCGCCGCCCTGTACCCAAGCTGTCGGTAACTCCAGTCATCAGGCGAGCCTCGAAGGATTGATCCACGCTCGCATTTCCATTCTTAGTCGGCTAGGCGAGGATGCCGCCCGGTCATTCGCGGCGCAAAACTGTGCCGCATCCCGGCACTCGCATGTTTGGCAGGATGATGACATCGGTTTCCGAGCGGGATGGATTGGCCAAAGAGGGCGATGCCGCACCCGCAGGGCCGAGCCAGTCGCCCGGCCCGGAACCGTTCCGGAGCATCGGATCGCGGCTGAAGGCGCTGCTGGTCAACACCGCTCTCGTGGTTGCGGGAGTTGTGGTCGGCTATTTCGCGCTTGAGCTGGTGTTCTTCCGCCTGCTGCTGCCCAACGTGCAGCTCAACG
This sequence comes from uncultured Alphaproteobacteria bacterium, assembly GCA_963821555.1. Classification (GTDB taxonomy): domain Bacteria; phylum Pseudomonadota; class Alphaproteobacteria; order Rhizobiales; family Xanthobacteraceae; genus Z2-YC6860. The sequence continues at coordinate 502,704 of CAWGEM010000003.1, forward strand.
TCCGGCCGTATTTGCCCGAGACCGCCGGCGTGCTGGTGCAAAGCTCCAAGGCCGCCTACGTGCCGAAGGACTACATCGCGATCCTCGGCGATTCCTACGCGGAAGGCCTTGGCGACTGGCTTCTGTCGGTCGCCGAGAATGAGGCCGATGCTTTCCATTCCGCCCACGTGATCCGCAGCCTGACCGGGCGCGACACGGTGACCTTCGGCCGCGGCGGTTCGAGCAGCGCCGAGGCGCTGGTCCGGCAGCCGTCGCGCGTCATCGCGGGCAGCCGGTGCGCGATCTTCCCGACGATCGAGGAGCCAAAGCGCATCTTCGCCTACTTCTACGAAGGCAACGACATCCAGGACAATCTCACCTTCGCCAAGAAGGTGCAGGCGGCCTACGGTTCGTCTGACGCTGCCGCCATCGACCGCTACCTCGCCGACGAATACGGAAGCTTCGCGTCCTGGCGTTGTCAGCTTTATCTCGGGGACCTCGCGGCGCGGATGGTCAAGTTCCTCAAGCGCTACTACACCGATCCGCCGGTCATGCGGCCGCGCCGGCCGGGCGGCAGTCTGTTGCTGGTCGGAGGCAAGACGATCGATGCTCCGGCGCCGCTGGAAGGACCTGCCCTGGAAGTCGACGATGCGGGGCTCGCGGCCGGCGTGACCGTGTTCGAACGGTCGATCGCATGGCTGCGACGGCGCTTCCCCAACGTGCCGATCGCTGTGGTCTACGTTCCAGCCCCGCTCTCAACTTATCGGCTCGCGGGCGAGAGCTATCGCCATGTGGTCGAGCCGGAAGAGGCGCAACGCAGCGCATCAACGCCGGTGGCTCGGATAGCAAGCCACAGCGAAGCGATCTGTACGATGGTGCGAGCGGCTTCGCTCCGGCAAGGCGTGGGCTTCATCGACAGCCGGCCGCCGTTGCGGACGGCGGCGACAAGCGGGCTCATTCACGGCCCGGTGGACTGGGCCCACCTGAACAAGGACGGCTACACCGTGCTCGGCGGCGCATTGGCGCGACGCATCCAGGACGAGACGCCAGCCGATCCTTGTCGCTGAGACGTTCGACCCGCTTTGTGGGCGGACCAGCCATCGCCCCGGAGGCGGGGACTGGGCGTCGCGTTTCCTGCTAAGCAGCACGCCACTCACCCCGAAGACGCTACCCACCCCGAAAACGCTGCAGCCTCATGGATTTTCTCGGAACTCCGGACATCGGCCCGCTCGCTGTTCGTCGGGCCTCATGGCGGCCTCGTTCGTCACGTCGTTCATCGGGGTGTTTACCGGCGCTGCCGGCGGCGTCGTGCTGCTCGGGCTGATGGCGATGGTGATGCCGCCGCTCACGCTGATTCCGGTGCACACCGTGGTGATGCTCGGCTCCGGCGTCACGCGCACCATGATGATGTGGCGCCACGTCATGCGGGCCGCAGTGCTGCCGTTCGTGATCGGTTCGGCGATCGGGGCCGCGGCCGGCGCGCGGGTGTTCGTCGCGCTTTCGACCACGCTGGCTGCAGTTGATCCTCGGCGCCTTCATCCTGCTGGTCACCTGGATGCCGAACCTCGGGCGGCTCGGCGCCGAGCGCGGGCGCTTCGCGCTGCTCGGTTTCTCCACCACGTTCCTCGGCGTGTTCGTCAGCGCGACCGGAACGCTGCTCGCGCCGTTCGTGGCCAGCGCCACGCCGGACCGGCGGGTGCATCGTCGCGACCATGGGCGCGCTGATGGCGATCGCACATGTCGCCAAGGTCGCGGCCTTCGGCTTCATCGGCTTCGCCGTCGGCACGCTACGTCCCGCTGATGGCGGCGATGATCGCGACCGGCGCGATCGGCAACTGGATCGGCGAGGTCGCGCTGCTGCGCACGAGCGAGCAGCGCTTCCGGCTGGTGTTGCAGATCGCGCTGACGCTGCTCGGGCTTGCGCCTGCTGTGGGGCGCGGCCGCCGGCGCCGGCTGGATTTGAATGTCGCTGCAGCGGCGTTCAGCGCCGGAACCGTCGCGCTTCGCTGAGCACGAGATAGAGCGAGCTTGCGACGATCAGCGCCATGCCGGCGAAACTCCACGGGCCCGGCAACTCGCCGAACAGCAGGTAGCCGAGGAATGCCGAATACACGATGCGCCCGTAGTCGAGCGGCACCAAGGCGGTCGCCTCGCCCATGGTCCATCCGTGGGTGATCATGCCTTGTCCCGATATGCCGAGAAGACCCACGACGGCGAGCAGCGAAGAACTCGGGCCAGGTCGGGGTGACCCACAGCCACAGCGTCGGCAGCAGCGAAAACGTCGCGGTCCAGAATGCGTAGTAGAACATGATGACGCGCGTCGATTCGGTGGTGGCGAGCCGCTTGATGCAGATCACCACCAGCGCTCCGAACAGCGCGCCGACGGCGCCCACGAACACGCCGGGCTCGAAGCCTGCGGTGAACGGGCGCGCATAGACGACGATGCCGACGAACCCGATCACGGTGACGAGCGATCGTCGCCAGCCGGCGCTCTCGCCCAGGAACGCAAGCGCCAGCGGAATCATGAACAGCGGCCGGGAGAATTGCAGCGCCATGGCGTCGGCGAGCAGCATGTGCGTGATCGTCCAGAAGAAGCAGATGTTGCCGACGGTGCCGATCGCGCCGCGAACAGGTGCACGCCCTGGCGCTTGGTGCGCAGCGGCTCCAGCGGGTTGCGGGCGAACAGCGGCAGCACGAACAGAAATCCGATCAGCGATCGGAAGAACAGGATCTCCAGCGTCGGAATGCGCGACCCGAGCACCTTGACCAGCATCGCCATGACGACCAGCGTGAACGAGCCGATCGACACCAGCACGGCGCCGCGCGCGGTGGCGTCCATCGCCTGCCATCGCGTCTGCCAGGGATTCTGCAGGAGGACCACGGCGGATCGAGCGTCGATGCGCCGCTACGGACCCTCGCCGGGCACGATGCCCTTCGGCAGCGTGTAGCAATGGTCGGCGACCGCGCCCGGGCGCGTCCACCAGACGCGGTCGCGGTTGGCGTGCTCGACGCAATGCTTGAGCGCGCGCCGCAGCGACGGCAGGCGGAACGGCTGGCCGACCACGAACGGGTGCAGCGACATCGCCATCACCAGCGGCTGTTTCACGCATTGCCGGATCATCTCGTCGAAGTTGGCGACCACCATGTCGGCGAACATCTCCGCCGAATTGTCGCGGTGGATGATCGCAGCTGAGTCGTTCAGCTCGGCCGGGTAGGGCACCGTCAGGATCGGGCCCGAGCGCGTCTTCAGCCAGAACGGCTGGTCGTCCGCCGGCCAATCCATCAGGTAGTGGTAGCCCGCCTCCTTCAACAGGTCGGGCGTGACGTTGCTCTCGGAGCCGGCCGGGCCCATCCAGCCCTTCGGCGCAAATCCCTGGCGGCGGGTGATCTCCTGCGTCACGTCGTCGATCAGGCGGCGCTCGTCGATCTCCCACAGGTCACCTTGCCGCTCGGAGTTGGTACGGCCGTGGCCGATCACCTCGTCGCCGCGTTTTCGGATCCGCTCGCCGATCTGCGGGTAGTATTCGTACAGCATCGAGTTGATGTTGTGCGCAGCCGGAATTCCGAGCTGCTCGAACAGTTCGAACAGCCGCCAGATGCCGACCCGGTTGCCGTAGTCGCGCCAGGAGTAGTTGCGCTGGTTCTGCGGCTCGCCCTTCTTCGCCGGGTCCCAGCCGGTACCCTTGCGGTAGGCGTAGACTTCGATGTTGGTGACGATGCAGACCGCGAGCCGCTTACCGCCCGGCCAGGAATAGTCGGGCCGCTCCTCGATGACGGAATAATCGTAGCGACCATGCTTGGGCAGCAGCATCGGACGTCCTCCACTCAAAGGGATTGGCCGGTCAGGCGGCCGGCCGCTCGAACACCAGGATCGCATTGTTGGCCGGCATTTCGACGATGGCGGCAAGCTTAAGCTTCGCCTGTTCGGCGAGTGCGCGCAGATCCGTAGTGTCGCGCACGCCCCACTCCGGATTGTCCGCGCGCAGGCCCGTGTCGAAGGCTTCGTTGCTGGGCGCGTTGTGAACGCCGTCGCGGCGGAACGGGCCGTAGATGAACAATCGGCCGTCGGCACGCAGATGGCGCCCGGCAGCGGCGAACAGCCCTTCGGCAACGGACCACGGCGCGATGTGAAGGACGTTGGCGCAGAACATGGCAGCGAACTCGGTGGGCAGCCCAAGCTCACGCAGGCGCAGGTCCTTCTGCGCAAGGTCGATGCGCACCGGCGGCCGCAGGTTGGCGAGCCCGGCGTGCGCGCGCCAGGCGGCGATGCTGCGCAGATGCGTATCGTTGGGATCGCTCGGCCACCAGGTCAGCTTCGGCAGCAGCCGCGCGAATGCCGCGGCGTGCTGGCCGGTGCCGCCGCCGAATTCGAGCACGTCGCCGCTCGCGGTGGCGAGATAGCGCGACAACACCTCACCAATCGGTCCGTGGTTGCGCTGGAACGCCACCGCGTTGAGCCGACCGTCATCTTCGGCCGGAACGCCGGCCTTGCCGTAGTCTGCGATATGCCGGGCCATGTGTTCGTCCGCGGACGGTGCTGGATCAAGGGGTCAGGAGCGCGACGCTAGTGCGCGACCCCTGGCAGTGTCCATTGAGATTCCCTTCACCTGAACCGTTCCGAATCCCATCATTCTTCCGGCCTTGCGCCACGGCTGTCCGGAATCGGTAGTGATGTTCGGCCGAGCCACAACCCGCAGCCGTCATCGCCGGGCTTGTTGTCATGTCCCCGGGCTAAACACTTGTCCCTGCGACCTCGATCAGGTGAGCGCTGTGCCAACCTAAGCGGGATGGCCGGGTCAAGCCCGGCCATGACGTGGAGAGGTTTGTTGAGTCCGACGAGATTCATCAATGGCGGCTCGGGTCGACGTCAACCGGACCGCCGGGCCATGACGACTTTCGATTCGGCCCTTCCGCTACTTCGTGGCGGCCTTGGCGAAGCTGGGGTCGACGTAGGCCGCGGGCGGCGCAGCCGTCTTGATGTCGCCGGACTGCAGCAGCGTGTCGCGCACGCGTTCGGTGGCCGCATCCGAGATCGACCCGTCCGGCACGAATGCCTTGACCTGCATGCACAAATCCCAGGTCTTGAGCGCGTCATCGAGGCTCGACTTGGAGGCGTCGGCGAGCATCTGCGAAACCTCCTGCCGGTTCGCAGGGTCGGACATGTAGCGCACCGCCCGGTTGTGGGCTCGAATGAAGGCGAGAAGCTCCTTTTCGTGCGTCTGCGCCCAGGTCTCGTTGACATGCCAGATCATCATCGGGAATTCGCCGAGATAGGGCGCGACCGGCCCGAGATCGGCATAACCGTCCTGGATCGCCTTGAAGCTCTGCGGCGTCGACAGCATGGTGGCGTCGACGCCACCCGCAACCAGCGCCGCAAAACGTGCCGAGGTCGCGCCGGAAAACATCAGCTCCACATCCTTCTGCGGATCGAGGCCGTTGGCCTTCGCCATCGCGAACCACCAGAGGTTCGTGATGTCGCCCGTCCCGCCGGTCATCACGCGCTTGCCCTTGAGCTCCTTGACCGACTTGATGTCCTTGGCGCCGATCAGGCTGTGGGTGCCGACCGCGAGGCTGTTGAGGAACACCTTGACGGGTGCGCCCTTGTCGATGGCACGCAGCGTGTCGACCATCGACGAACTGCCGATCGGCGCGCTGCCGGCGGCCACCTGCTGCACGGAGCGTGTGCTGGCGCCGGAGTGGATGAACTCGAAGTCCAGGCCTTCGTCCTTGAAGAACCCCTTCTTGTCCGCGACCACGGCAGGCCAGATGGTGACGCTGACGCTGATCACCACCGCGGGCAGCGGCGCGCGCGCTTGCGCCGTGGCTTCGCGCGGTAACGCGAACGCGCCCAGCAGCAAGGCGGTCACGGCGAATTTGAGCATTGCGTTTTGCATCGCTTATCACCATAAGCCGATGCGGATCGGGTATTCAATATTCATGCCATGCAGCGCATGCTTTCGCCAAGGCGCCCGCCGGTTGCGCGAGTGATCTGAAAGGCGAACTATGGCGAAACGGCATCAGGTCATCATCGTTGGCGGCGGGCCGGTCGGCGTTGCGCTTGCGGTCGATCTCGGGTTGCGCGGAATTTCCTGCGTGCTGGTGGAGACACGCACCGGCATGCACCGCATCCCCAAGGGCCAGAACCTCACCCATCGCACGCTGGAACACTTCTATTTCTGGGGGATCGTCGATGAACTGCGCGCCGCGCGCTTGATGCCCGCCGGCTATGCGATCGGCGAGGTGACGGCGTACGGTAGCCTGTCGAGCGAATACTGGCAGGCGCCCGCCGGCCGCGAGCTGCTGCACGCGTATTACGCCGAAGCCAACGATCGCATGCCGCAGTACCAGATGGAGATCGTCCTGCGCCGCAAGATGGCGAGCCTGCCGAATGTCGAGGCGCGCTTCGGCTGGACCGCGAAGACCGTCGAGCAGGACGAGGGCGGCGTGCGGGTTACGGTCGTCGACGAAGGCTCGGGCGCGCGCGAGACGTTCGAGGCCGACTATGTCGTGGGCTGCGACGGCGGCCATTCGGTCGTGCGCGAGCAGGTGGGGATTGCGCGCGGCGGCACCGACTTCGATCAGCTCATGGTGCTGACGGTGTTCCGCTCGCGCGAGCTGCACGACAAGCTCGAGCGCTTCCCCGGACGTTCCACCTATCGGGTGATGCATCCCGACCTGAAGGGGTACTGGCAGTTCTTCGGACGCATCGACGTGGGCGAGGGCTGGTTCTTCCACGCGCCGGTGCCGCCCGACACCACCAAGGACAATTTCGATTTCCACGGGCTGATGCAGCAGGTGGCTGGTTTTCCGTTCGCCTGCACCTTCGATCACGTCGGCTTCTGGGACCTGCGCGTCGCGGTTGCCGAGCAATACCAGGTCGGCCGGGCGTTCATCGCGGGCGATGCCGCGCACAGCCATCCCCCCTACGGCGGGTTCGGACTCAACAACGGCCTCGAGGACGTGGCCAACCTCGGCTGGAAGCTTGCTGCAATGCTAAAAGGCTGGGGCGGTGAAAACCTGCTGCCGTCCTACAGCGAAGAGCGCCGGCCGATCTTCAAGGAGACCGCCGAGGATTTCATCGCCGCGCGCATCCGCAAGGATGGCGAGTTCCTGGCGCGCTACAGCCCCGAGCGCGACCGCGTCGAGTTCGAGCGCGCCTGGAAGGCTCGCGAGGGCGAGATGGGGGCTCGCGCACAAAGCTACGAGCCGAACTATGAGGGATCGTCTGTGATGCTCGGCCCTGCCGGCGGGGTCTGCAGTGCGCACGGTTTGCACACGCTGAAGGCGCGCGCCGGGCATCATCTTGCGCCGCAGCGTCTGTCATCGGGACGCAACGTCTTTGCCGAACTGGGGCCAGACTTCACTCTGCTGGCATTCGATGTTCCCGATGCCGACGTAGCAGGCTTCGAGCACGAGGCGGGGGCGCTCAACGTGCCGTTCAAAGTTGTGCGGGACAGCCTTGCCGATGGCCGCACGGCCTACGAGGCGCGGCTCATCCTGGTGCGGCCCGATCAGTATGTGGTGTGGGCCGGCAACGATGCGCCAGCCGATGCCGGCGCCGTGATGCGCAGGGTCGTCGGCCGCGGTTAGAAAGCCTTCAGCACCTCGTTGACGTGCTCGGCCTCGGGCGGCGCTGCAAAGCAGTGCGCGACAAGCTTGCGCCACTCCTGCCAGTCCGCGCTGCCGTAGAAGTCCTTGGTGTGGTTCTCGACCGTCTCCCATGTCAGGAACAGCCGATAGCGCGAGGGCTTCTCGATCGAGCGCTGGAGGGCCATCGACTTGCAGCCCTGGGCGCGCCGGAACAGCGGCGCTGCCTTGCCGACGCCGGCCTCGAACTCGGCTTCCATGCCGGGCTTGATCTCGATCTGAGCGATTTCCAGAACCATTGCCGTTCTTCCGGGGTTGAGAGCGTTACAAACGTGGGAAGCCGAAGACTTCCGCCGGATTGTCGACGAAGATCAGCTTGCGCGTCTTCTCGTCCGGCACCCAGTCGAGCATCTGGTCGAGCAGCTTCACGTCGTTCGGCATCGGCTTGAAGTATTGAGGGTGCGGCCAGTCGGAGCCCCAGAGCAGGCGGGTCGGCGCATGCTCGACGAGCTTCTTCACCAGCGGGTCGGTGTCGGAGAACGGAAAGTCGTCCTGCTTGGAGATGCGCGGGCTGAGCTTGACCCAGCAGCGGCCGGTGTCGAGGCACTGCAGCACGAACTTGAAGCCCTCGCCGTTGATGCCCTTGGTCGGGATCGACGCCGCCCATGTGCTCCAGCACGAACTTGCCGGGCGTCTTCAGGATGATCGGCTTCCAGGCGTCCATCTCGGGATCGTCGGCATGGTGCAGATAGTGCATCGACCAGCCGCGCTCGGTGGTGCGCGCGACCATGCGCTGGTCGATGGTCTTGGTCAGGCGCCAGGTGATGCGATAGCCGACGACGCCGGCCTTGGTGAGGATGTCGAGTTCGCCGTCGGTGATGCCCGGCCACGGCACGATCACCGAGCGGATGCGGTCGCCGAGCCGGCACTGCGCGTGCAGTGCGATCTCGTAATTGTGCTCGTACATCATCGAGAGCACGTGCAGGCCGCGCGACAGGCCGAGCGCCTCCTGCATCGCCAGCCAGTCCTCGATCGCCGTGTCCTCGAATTCGAGATGGCTGAAGACGTGGTTGGGCTTGAGCGTGAACTGCTTCTGCGGCCCGATGAAATGGAAATGCGCAGTCGCACGCACCCGGGCGGCAGCTTGAGCTTCGGCTTCGGATAGTTGCGGTCGATCTTGGGCGAGAACGGACGCGATGCGGCGGGGGCGGGACTGTTCACTCGGACACCTTGATGTTGGCTTGCTTCATGACCTCGGTCCATTTGGCGGATTTCGCGTTCGAGAAACTGGTTGAACTCCTGCGGGCGTGGCGCCGCGCGCCTCCGAGCCGAGCGTGGCGAGCTTCTCGACCACGCTCGGATTTTGCGAGCGCGGCGCGGATGACGACGCTTAGTCGTTCGACGGTCGACCTGCGGCGTTGCCTTGGGCGCGAACACGCCGTTGAAGGTGACGCCCTGCACGTCGGGAAAGCCCGCCTCGGCGATCGTCGGCACGTCGGGGATCGCGGCCGCGCGCTTGGGGCCGAGCACGGCGAGCGCGCGCAGCTTGCCGGCCTCGATGTGCTGCAGCGAATCCGTGAGCTGCTGGAAGCCGACATCGACATGGCCGCAACCAGGTCGTTGATCGCGGGCGCATTGCCGCGATAGTGCACCTCGGTCCAGGTGATGCCGGTCTTGAGCTTGAGGAGTTCGGCCAGGAAATGGTTGATGCTCGCACCGCTCGACGTCGCGAGCGTGAGCTTGCCGGGATTCTTGCGTGCGAACTCGACCAGCTCGGCGACCGACTTAACCGGCAGCGTTGGGCGCACCAGCAGCATGTTGGTGGCGACCGCGAGCGAACTCACCGGGCGAAACGCCTTGTCCCATTGATAGGGCGGCTTCGGCATGGTCATCGGGCCGAGCAGGATCGGGCCGTTCGAGCCGACGAACAGGGTGTGGCCGTCCGGCGCGGAGCGCGCAACGTAGTCGCCCGCGATGGTGCCGCCGGCGCCCGTGCGGTTCTCGATGACGATCGGCTGGCCGAGCGCGTCGCCGATGCCGCCCTGCAGGATGCGCGCGCTGATGTCGACGTTGCCGCCGGCCGCGTAGGGCACCACCAGGGTCACCGGCCTTGTGGGGAACGGCTGCGCGGGCGCGGGCGCCGCAAACAGCACGACCAGTAGCGTCGCCAGCAGCCGGCGGCCTGCGCCCATGATGTTCTTGCCCTTCATTGTTCGGCGCGGGAGCCTATTGCCGCCGGCGCGCCGAGACAATGGTGCAGGCGTCTCATGGAGGGCGGCGCGCGGTGCCGAGCTCACGCCGTCAGTCGCGCTTGATGTTGGCCGCCTTGATCACCGCTCGCCACTTGCCGGTTTCCTTGGCGATGAACTCCTCGAACGTGGCCGCAGGCGTGCGGCCACCCGCCCCAGTTGCCGCGCGCGGTGCAAGTTCCTAGTGGTGTGATTCATTCGGTCAATTCCCAAATCGGCCGAAGCAGTTCAAGCTCTCGGCATGAGAGCAGGAATTGTCGTCAAGGTCACGGCCGCGGATCGTCGTCAGCTTGAGGCGATCGTCGCGGACGGCAATGCACCGCAGAAGCATGTTTGGCGCGCCAACATCATTCTCGCCACGGCGGATGACTGCGGCACCGCGGAGATCATGCGGCGCTCTGGCAAATCGAAGCCGGTGGTGTGGCGCTGGCAGGCGCGCTTCATGGCGGAGGGCGTGGCAGGGCTGACGCGCGACAAGACGCGCAAGCCTGGCAAGCCGCCGCTGCCCGCTGCGACCGTGCAGCGGGTGGTCGATCTGGCGCTCGCACCGCCGCCGTGCGAGGCAACACACTGGACCGGCCGGATGCTGGCCAAGGCGGCAGGAATCAGCCTGCGGTCGGTGCAGCGCATCCTTGAGGCCTATCAACTGGCACCGCATCGCATCCGGACGTTCAAACTGTCGAACGACCCTGCGTTTGCCGAGAAGCTCAAGGATATCGTCGGTCTCTATGTCGATCCTCCGGACCATGCCGTTGTGCTCTCGGTCGACGAAAAGAGCCAAATCCAGGCGCTCGACCGCACCCAGCCGGGTCTGCCGATGAAGCCGGGCCGTTCCGGCACGATGACCCATGATTACAAGCGCCACGGCACCACCACCTTGTTCGCCGCCCTCAATGTGCTCGACGGCACTGTCATCGGCCGCAACATGCAGCGCCATCGGCACCAGGAGTTCATCCGCTTCCTCAACACCATCGAAGCCCAGGTTCCGGCACGAAAGGCGATCCATGCCATCGTCGACAACTACGCAACCCACAAACATCCCAAGGTTCAACGCTGGCTGGCGCGTCATCCCCGCTGGACCTTCCACTTCACGCCGACCTCGGCGTCTTGGCTCAACGCAGTGGAGAGCTTCTTCGCCAAACTCACCCGCCGACGCCTCAAGCGAGGCGTGTTCCGATCGCTCGCCGACTTGCAGACCGCCATCAACCGCTTCCTCGACGAGACCAACTCCGACCCCAAACCCTTCATTTGGACCGCAGACCCAAACCGCGTCCTCGCCGCTGTCAAACGCGGGAACCAAGCGTTAAAGTCGGTCCACTAGCATGATGGTCAAAACAGACGTCCATTCAGGGAGGACGACCCGTGTCTCGCGATTGCAAGGCCGCGCCGAACCGGCGCCACGTCATCAAGTCGACCGCAGCCGTCGCGGCGGGATTGGCAGCGCCGAGCTTTCTTCGTGTCCGCTCGGCTTTCGCCGCCTATCCCGACCGCCCAATCAAGATCGTGGTTGCCAACACGCCGGGCGGCCCGTCCGACATTTCCGCGCGCATGATCGCTGCCGAAATGCAGCAGGTGATGGGCGGCTCGGTGTTCGTGGAAAATCGCGGCGGTGCCGGCGGCAACATCGGCTATGGCTATGCGGCGCGTTCCGAACCCGACGGCTACACGATCCTGCTCACCACCAGCGCTTATGTGGTCAACCCCGGCCTCTACAACTCGATCCCGTACGACCCGTTCAAGGATTTCGTCGCCATCTGCGAGCCGGTGGTCACGCCGCACGTGTTCGCGGTGAAGTCCGACCTGCCGGCGAACGGCATGAAGGAGTTCGTCGCGCTGGTGAAGAAGGACCCCGACAAGTTTAACGTCTCGACGCCGCCGATCGGTACGACGCCGCAGCTTCAGGCCGAGGTGCTGAAGCTCCGCGAGGGCCTGCAGCAGATGGCGACCGTGGTGTTCCAGGGCGGTGGCGACGCGGTCAAGGCGCTGATCGCGGGCACCGTGCAGCTCAATTCCGGCACGCTTGCGCCCGCGTTGCCGCACATCAAGGCCGGCACGCTGAAGGCGCTGGCGCAGACCGGCGCCACGCGTTTCGTCGGCCTGCCCGACGTGCCGACCATGGGCGAGCAGGGCTACAACGACTTCGTGTTCGACACCTATTGCGCGCTGATGGCGCCCGCGAAGGTGCCGCCGGAGATTATCGCCACGCTCGAAAAGACCATTCTCGGCATCGTTGCAAAGCCCGACATGCAGAAAAAGCTCATCGAAGCGGGCTTCGATATCACCGCCAAGGACGGCAAGGGCCACGCCGCGCGCATCGCGAAAGAGGTGCCGATGTTCAAGAAGATCATCGAGGACGCCGGCGTCGCCAAGCTGTAACGCGCGGCCTGCGCCGCGCCGCGCCGCAAATCGGTCGCAGACATCCGGGGAGGCGACAGATGCCGTTCTTGCACTCAGGACTGCTCGGCCTGGTGGCCGCGGCGTTTACGCTGACGGCTGCGGTTGCAGCCGACGACTACCCGAACAAGCCGGTCCGGATCATCATCCCGTTCGCACCCGGCGGCATCAACGACATTGCCGCGCGGGTGGTTGCAGCCCATCTGAGCGAACGGCTGGGCAAGCAGTTCATCGCCGAGAACCGCACCGGGGCGGGCGGCGTCGTCGGCACCGAGCTCGTCGCCAATGCGCCGCCGGATGGCTACATGCTGACCGTGGTGTCGATCGCCAACGCGGTGCAGCCCGCGCTTTACAAACTTACGTTCGATCCGATCAAGGCGTTCGATGCGGTGGCGATGTTTGTCACCAGCCCGAATACGCTCGCCGTCCACCCGGATCTGCCGGCAAAGTCGGTGAACGAGCTGGTCGCGCTCGCCAAGGCCAAGCCCGGCGACATCGCGTACGCCTCGGGCGGCATCGGCGGCTCGCTCCATCTCGGCATGGAGCTGTTCAAGATGCTCACCCACACCGATCTCCTGCACGTGCCGTTCCGCGGTGCGGGCCCGGCTGCGATCGACGTGATTGCGGGCAACACCAAGGCGATCATGGCGACCACGTCGAGTCTGTCCGCGCATGTCCGCTCGGGCAAGCTCCGGGGGCTGGCGATCAGCACGCCGTCGCGGATTGCCGCGCTGCCGGAACTGCCGACGTTCATCGAGGCGGGACTGCCGGCCTACGAGGCCGGCAACTGGATCGGCTTCGCCGTGCCGGCGGGCACACCCAAGCCGATCATCGAGAAGCTGCACAAGGAGATTGCAGCGCTGCAGGATTTGCCGGAGACCCAGAGCCAGTTCCAGAACCGCGGCGCCGAAGTCGAGCGCATGGCACCGGCGCAGTTCCAGGCCTTCATCGAGAAGGAAACCGCCAAGTGGAGCCGTGTCGTGAAAGAGGCCGGCATCCAAGCGCAATGACGGTGTCGCGCATTCCGCGACGGCCGGTGGTGAGCCGCCTGCTATAGCGCGAGCGCAGTGTTGCCCTTGAACAGGACCGGGCCGGTCGGCCGCCCGGTCGGCGAGCCGGTCGGCGGGTTCCAGCGTCATCTCGAACAGCTGGTCGGGCCCGGCCGCGGCAGGTCCTTCGAGTGACAGCTGCAGCGTGCGCGCCCGGTCCATCAGTCCGACCGACACCGGGCCGCGCTCGCGGCTCGGCAGGGTCCACACCTCGATGCGCTCGGCCTGCCGGCACGTCGATCGTGGTGAGCGGCACCAGCACGACGCGGCCGTCGGCGAACGCCTGCACCACCGCGCCGGGCTTGTCGCCGTCGAGCAGCACCGCCACCATGGTCGGCTGCTGCTGCGCGGCGCGGATCGCGAAGCCGAGGCCCGACCGCGAGCAGCAGCGCCGCGAGCGAAGCGCCGAGCGCGGTCGCGCGCAGCGCCGCGAGATCGCCCCAGAGCCGCGCCCACGCCGAGGGCGCGGCCGTGCCGCGGGGCGGCGGGGCCCGCGACGCCTGCCTCGATCCGATGCCACAGCGCCTCGCCCGGCGGGCTGCGGCGTCGGCGGTGTCGTCGAATTCGGAGAACGCGCATCTGCCAGTCCCTCGACCTCGCGCGCGAACGCCACGTCGGTCGACGAGCCGCCGCTCGGCTGCCGCCTTGGCCTCGCCTTCGAGCAGGCCCAGCACGTATTCGCCCGCCACGGCGCGATCGTCCGGCTCCGGCGTCATCCCATGCACTCCTGCAATGAGATCAGGCTGCGGCGCACCCAGCTCTTCACGGTGCCGAGCGGCACGCCGAGCTTGCCGGCGAGTTCGCCGTGCGACAGCCCATGCACATAGGCCAGCACCACCACCGCGCGGCGCTAGGCGTCGAGCCGCTCCAGGCAGCGCCGCAGTGCGCTGGTCTCCGGCAGTCGCGCGAGCGCGCTCGCGGTCATCGGGCGACGGCGTCTTCGGACGGGTCTTCGTCCGAGCTGAACCGGCTCTCGTCGCGCAGGATGCTGAGCGCGCAATTGCGCAGGATGGCGTAGAGCCAGCGTGCGGGCCGCGCCCTTGCTGCGGATCGAAGGTGCGCGCCGCCCGCCACACCCGCATGAATGTGTCCTGCACCGCCTCTTCGGCGAGGTCCTGCCGGCGCAGCATGCGCCGCGCCACCCCGACCATGCGAGCGGCCTCGATGTCGTAGATGACGCGCAGCGCCGAACGCTCGCCGGCCGCGCAGCGCGCGAGCGCTGCGGCCAGCTGGGCTTCGGTGGCGTGGGTCGTGGCGGCGTCCATGCGGTCCACGCGTCGTCGCAATCTTACAGAAAGAGCCTGAAGCAGGCCAATCCGCATGCGGGATACCGCGGCGACGGGCAATCGGATGCACGCCGCGTCACTTTTATTTTATCGCGCCCGCTGCATCCGTCACCGCTCGCGCTCCCGGTATCCCGGACGTGGTCGCAAATGGGCGACACCGAACAAAGGGAGAGTGCCATGACATTCCGGACCATCCTGGCCGCGTCGGCGGCGCGTTCTGCTCAGCACTGCGGCCGCGCCGGCGGCCGAGGTCGCCGCGCTCTGGGGCGACAACACCATCTCGATCGTCGACACCAGCCAGCAAGTCGGTGACCAAGACCTGGAAGATCCAGGGCATCGCCGGCAAGGTCACGGGCATCGACGTGCGCCCGGCCGACGGCAGCTCTACGCGCTCGGCCGCCGACGGCGGCGTGTTCACCGTCGACCTCGCCACCGGCAAGGCCACGATGAAGTCGAAGCTCGAGACCATGCTGCAAGCCCGGCACGTTCGGCGACCGTGGACTTCAATCCGGTCGCCGACCGGCTGCGCGTCATCGGCAACGACGGCACCAACCTGCGCGCCAACGTCGACGACGGCAAGGTCATCACCGACGGCGCGCTCAAGTTCGCCGAGACCGACATGCACAAGGGCGAGAAGCCGAACGTCGTCGCCGGCGCCTACAGCAACTCGTTCAAGGGCACCAAGGAAACCGCGCTCTACGACATCGACGCCACGATCGGCGCGCTGTTCAAGCAGGCGCCGCCGAACGACGGCGTGCTCAACGCGATCGGCAAGCTCGGCTTCAAGCGCGACGACCGTCGCCTTCGACATCTGGTCGGACGGCAACGGCAGAACGAGGCCTGGCTGTTCGCCGGCGACTGGCTGCACAGCGTCGATCTCGCGACCGGCAAGGCGACGCCGGCCATGCAGTTCAAGGGCGTGAGCGGCGTGCGCGACATCGCGATCCTCCCCGCGATGGGCGCCGCCAAGTCGATGTAGGCGGACACACCCATCGGCCTCGCGGGCGCGCGCCAGGTCGGACCACCTGGCGCGCGTCATTGCCTACATCTCCTTGTAGACGTCGATCTCGATCGCCGCCCGGGAACATGCGCGCGCCAGGCCTGCAGATAAGCCTGCACGCGCGGATCGCTCGCGATCTTCTGGCGATTCATTTCCATCGCGCTCGGGGGTTTCGTAGTCGATCTCCTGGATGAAGCGGCTCGGGTCGTCGACGTTCTGCAACAGCCGCACCCGCGCCTTTCCGAACATCTGATAGAGCGGCGCGGTGGATTTCATCATCGCGATCATCTGGTCCGATGCGCCCGTCAGCGTGAACTTGAACTGCAGGGTGCGCCGGATCTTCGCCTCGCCGTTCGTCATGTCGAACCCCTGCCTTGAGACTGCCACACTGTCACTCGCCGCGTTCGGTCATATTGGCACCGGGTTGCGTCCGCGGCCAGCGCAACACCGTGCTGGCCTTGGACAATCCGCCGCTGTTCGCCTGAATCATGATCGGTTAGGGTTCGCCGGGGGAATTGCTTGCGGAGGAGAATGTGCTGACTCGGCGGAAGGTGCTCGCGGCCTCGGCGGCCCTGCTGGCGGCCGGCCGATCCGGTGCGCAGGCGCAGAC
This sequence comes from uncultured Alphaproteobacteria bacterium, assembly GCA_963821555.1. GTDB lineage: Bacteria > Pseudomonadota > Alphaproteobacteria > Rhizobiales > Xanthobacteraceae > Z2-YC6860. Next base: position 518,858 of record CAWGEM010000003.1, read on the forward strand.
GGACTGGCCCAATCGTCCGGTCAAGGTGATCGTGCCCTATCCGCCGGCCGGCGGCGCCGACACTGTCAGCCGCATCCTGTTCCAGAAGCTCGGCGAGCTCTGGGGCCAGTCGTTCGTCATCGACAACCGCGGCGGCGCCGGCGGCACGATCGGCGAGGCGGTGGCGGCCAAGTCCGACCCGGACGGCTACACGGTGCTCTACGATGCCACCGCCTTCTCGGTGAATCCGGCGCTCTATCCGAAGCTCTCGTTCGACTATGGCAAGGACTTCCAGCCGGTGTTCCTGGCCTCGCTGGTGCCGAACATCCTGGTGGTGACGCCGTCGGTGCCGGTCAATACGGTCGCCGACGTGATCGCGCTCGCGAAAGCGACGCCGGGCGGGCTCGACTTCGCCTCGTCCGGCAACGGCACGCTGCAGCACCTCTGCCTCGAACTGTTCGGCCGCAGCATCGGTGCCAAGATCAATCACATCCCGTATCGCGGCGGCGGGCTCGCGCTCAACGACGTGGTCGCGCGGCCAGGTGAAGTTCTTCTTCTCCAACGGCTCGTCGTCGATCGGGCTGGTGCAGGGCGGCAAGGTCAAGGCGATCGCGCACACCGGCAAGGGCCGGCTCGGCACCCTGCCGGAGCTGCCGGCGGTGCAGGAGACCATTCCCGGCTTCGAGGCCTACGAGTGGAACGGCGTGTTCGTGCCGACCGGCACGCCGGCCGCGATCATCGCCAAGCTCAACGCCGGGCTCAACCAGGTGCTCCAGCAGCCCGATATCGTGGCGCGACTGAAATCAGTTCAACGTCGACTTCAAGCAGAACACGCCCGATGAGTTCCGCGCGTTCGTGGCGGCCGAGACCGCAAAATGGGGCAAGGTGGTGCACGACGCCGGAATCAAGCTCGGAAGTTGACGGAATGCGACACTTCAGTCTGGGCTGCAGCGGCCCTGATCGTTGCGTTTGGCGCGACCGCAGCATTCACCACCGCGGCGCCCGCCAATGGGGTGACCACGGAACGCCGCGCCGGTGGTCTTACGTTCAAGAAGACCGACACGATTTCGATTGCGAGCGAGGAGCTTTACGTCTCGCTGAACGCAGTCCGCGTGTCCTATGTCTACCAGTCGAGGGCCGAAAGCGCCACAGCCCGTGACCATGGCATTTCCGCTGCCGGCGGTACCGATCGACGACAGTCCGGACAGCGTCATCTTCTCCAGCGACCGGCCGGACCCCCGCAACTACATGGATTTCGTGGTCAAGGTCGACGACCAGGAGGTCAAGGCGACGGCTGTCGGAGGTGGCGCGCATCAAGGATCGGGACGTCACCGCGCGCCTGACCGCGGCCGGCGTGCCGCTATTTTCCTCCAAGGCGGGCAGGATGCGGTCGCCAAGCTGCCGAAGGCCACCCGCGATGCGCTGATCCGAAGGAGCGGCTGCTGTCGGGCCAGGCGGCCGCCTACCGGCCGCAATGGACCTACCAGGTGGTGATGGAATGGGAGCAGAGCTTTCGCCCTGGCGCCACCAAGGTCGAGATCAGCTACAAGCCGATCGTCGGCGACTCCGTCGACTTCGGCGACTACTACGACAGCAAACGACGCAGCGCAGAAATACTGCATCGATGACCGCATTCCGCGCGACGTTCAAGCGCCGGCGCCAGGCCGGCGGCAAGTTCGACGTCTATACGCTGGGCTATGTGCTCAAGACCGCGCAGTTCTGGAGCGGCCCGATCGGCACGTTCCGCCTCGTGGTCGACAAGGGTAAGCCCGCGAATCTCGTCGCATTCTGCCCGGCCGACAGCCGGAAAGTCTCTGACACGCAGTTCGAATGGACCGCGACCAAATTCGCGCCGAAGCAGGACCTCGACGTGGTGTTCTTCGTCACCGCCGACAAGTGAATTGCGACTAGCAACGAATGTCACCCGCGGGCTTGACCCGCGGGGTCCATCTCTTTCGCAAGATGGATCGCCGGGTCACGGCGCCATAGCGCGTCGAAGACGCGCGTAAACGCGCTTATGGCGCCGGCCCGGCGATGACGGCTGCGGGGTGCGGCGCACGTCAGCCGGTCCTCCGACGTGCCTTTAGAAAGGCGGTTCACACCACGTGCGCTCATGTCCTAGCATGCGCGGCATGAGCAATGTCGAGACCGCTGTCACGCGGACCATGGTGACGCTTGCGTCGACCGATGCGCGCAGCCTCGACGCCTATCTCGCTCGGCCGGAGGCCGGTCGTTCGCCCGGCGTCGTCGCGCTGTCGGACATGTTCGGGCTGAACGAGCCGATCCGCGGCATTGCGGATCGCTGCGCCGCCCGCGGCTTTCCGGCGCTGGTGCCGAACCTGTTCTGGCGCTCGAAGAACCCGGGCGCGATCTCCTACGCCGAGGCCGACCATCCCGAGGCCTGGGAGCGGCTGAAGGCGCTCGACCTCGATGTCACGACCGCGGACATCGGCCGCGCGGTGCGATGGCTGCGCGAGCAGCCGTTCTGCAACGGCAAGGTCGTGGCCGTGGGCTTTTGCGGCGGCGGCAGGCTCGCTTATCTCGCTGCCGCGCGTGCCGGCGTCGATGGCGCGGCCGCGCTTTATGGCCTCGGCATCTCCAGCCATCTCGGCGAGATCGGCCAAGTGAAATGCCCGCTGCAGCTGCACTACGGGCTCAAGGATCAGCACGTTCCGAGGCAGGAGGTCGACGCGGTTTCGGCCGGCGTGCGCGATGCGCCGTCAGCGCAAGTCTTCCTCTATCCGGAGGCCGGCCACTCGTTCGCCAATCCGGTGCGGCCGACCTACGATCCCGCGGCGGCCGCGCTCGCGTTCGAGCGCATCGACCGCATGCTCGCCGGTCTTTGACCGTCGCCCGCTACTTGCGGAGGCCTGCGCTATTGACCACCGCGGCCCAGCGCGCGAGTTCGCTCTCCATATAGCGGCGGAACTCCTCCGGCGTGCCGCCCATGCCCGCGACCGACTGCGCCAGCAGAGCCTTGCGGACCTCGTCGGACTGCAGCGCTTCGTTGGCCGCGCGCGCGAGCTTGTCGATGACCGGCTGCGGCGTGCCGGCCGGTGCGACGAGCCCGAACCAGAGCACCGATTCGAAGTTCGGCACGCCGGCCTCGATCATGGTCGGCAGGTCCGGGATGATCGGGCCGCGCTTGGCGTCGGTGACCGCGAGCGCCACGAGCTTGCCCTCGCGCACGAGCTGCATCACCGTCGACGCTGGCGAGAAATAACCGTGGATGCGTCCGGCGAGCAGGTCGGTGACCACCTGCGGGCTGCCGGTATAAGGGATATGGGTGATCTTCACGCCGGCGAGCGACTTGAACAGCTCGAGCGCGAGGTGGGTCGAGCTGCCGACGCCCGATGACCCGAACGACAGCGTGTCGGGCTTGTCTTTGGCGAGCGCAATCAGCTCCTTCACGTTTTTCACGCCGAGCTCGGGTCCCACCACCAGCACGGTCGGCGTCGAGGTGAGCAGCGTGATCGGCGCAAAGTCCTTCATGATGTCGAACGGCACGGTCGAACTCATCGCCGCATTGATCATGTTGGCGGCTGAGCCGATGTAGAGCGTGTAGCCGTCGTTCGGCGCGCGCGCGACTGCGACGCCCGCGAGACTCGATGCGGCGCCGGGCCGGTTCTCAACGACGAACTGCTGACCCAGGATCTGCGCCATCTTGGCGCCGACCACGCGTGCCGAGATGTCCGCCGTGGTACCGGCGGGAAATCCGCTGAACACGCGCACAGGCGCATTCGGAAAGTCCTGCGCGCGCACCGGAATGGTCGCGATCGTGGCGATCAACGCGGACACAGCCGCCAGCGCAACTTGCGAATATCGCCTCACGGCGCCCTCCCTCCGACGTCTTGGTTTGCGGCAGGGAAGCATGTTTGCCGGCATGCCGCCAGCGCGTGCGACAATCGGACCGCGGGACGAACGCGTGCGATGCAAAACCACGGCGCGCGTCCGATTTCGGAATTGCGGAGCCTCCGGCGCCGGTGCCAAGATCGACGGCATGGAACGCAGGATCGACACCAGCGTGTTCATCGTGGGCGCGGGCCCGGTCGGGCTGACGCTCGCCATGGACCTGGCCTCACGCGGCATCGACGTGACCGTGACCGAGATCAGGCGAGCGGGCGAGCCGCCGAACGTCAAATGCAACCAGGTGTCGGCGCGCTCGATGGAGGTTTTCCGCCGCCTCGGGCTTGCCGGAAAAATCCGCGACACCGGCCTGCCGGCCGAATACCGCAACGACGTGTCGTGCTGTATCGCGGCGACCGGCGCCGAGCTTTCGCGCATCAAGCTGCCGTCGCGTGCCGGCCGCATGCGCGGCGAAAAGGGCGACGACGGCTGGTGGCCGACCGCGGAATGGCCACACCGGATCAATCAGCTGTTCCTCGAACCGCTGCTGTTCGCGCATGCGGTCGCACAGCCGCGCATCCGCATCCTCAACCGCACGCAGTTCGAGGCGTTCTCGCAGGACGAACACGGCGTTACGGGCCACGCTCGCGATCTCGACGGCGGCGACCGCGTTACGATCCGCAGCCGCTACCTCGTCGGCTGCGACGGCGGCCGCTCGACGGTGCGTCACGCGATGGGCTCCGAGCTTGCGGGGATCGCGGAATATCAGCGCGTGCAATCGACCTATTTCCGCGCGCCCACGCTCAAGAATGTGCTTCCCGGCGAGCCGGCCTGGATGTATCTCGCGTTCAATCCGCGCCGCTGCGGCACGATGATGGCCATCGACGGCAAGGAGACTTGGCTCATCCACAATTTCCTCTACCACGGCGAGCCGGATTACGAATCCGTCGATCGCGACTGGGCGATCCGCCAGATCATCGGCGTCGGACCGGAATTCCGGATCGAGATCATTTCCAAGGAAGACTGGATCGGCCGTCGCCTCGTCGCGGACCGTTTCCAGAACGGCCGCGTGTTCATTGCCGGCGACGCCGCGCATCTTTGGATCCCGCATGCCGGCTACGGCATGAACGCCGGCATCGCCGACGCCGCGACGCTGTCGTGGATGCTGGCGGCGGTGCTGAACGGCTGGGCGGAGTCCGCCATGCTCGATGCCTATCAGGCCGAGCGGCAGCCGATCACAGAACAGGTGTCGCGCTTCGCGTTCAAGATGGCGCAGGAGGTGTCGCAGCAGCGACGCGAAATCTCCGCCGATATCGAACGGCAGGATGCGGTCGGCGAGGCAATGCGCGCGCAGATCGGCAAGGAAGCCTACGACCTCTACGTCCAGCAGCAGTGCTGCGGCGGCCTGAACTTCGGCTACTTCTACGGCTCCTCGCCGATCGTTGCGTACGACGGCGCAGCCCATCCGGTCTATTCGATGGGGCGCTTCGAGTCTTCGGCGGTGCCCGGCTGCCGCGCACCGCACTTCTGGCTGCACGATGGCCGTTCGCTCTATGACGCGCTGGGCGACGGCTATGGCCTGATCCGGTTCGACCGTGCGGCAAAGATCGACGGCCTTCTGGATGCCGCGAAGCGGCGAGGCGTTCAGCTCGCCGTCCTCGATGTTGATGACGCCGAGGCTGCTGCGCTCTACGCCACGTCGCTGGTGATCGTGCGGCCCGACCGGCACGTCGCCTGGCGCAGCGATGCCGAGCCCGGCGAACCGCTCGCGCTGATCGACCGCCTGCGCGGCGCGCAAGGGGCAACGTCACGCACGGAGCATCGGTCTGTTCCGCAAGCGGCGCAGGCCGCCGGCTGATCCCGCTTCCGACTGGCCGCCTCCGTATTGGACCACGGGGCAATTTCCACCCCTGCGCTGCAGTCCTAGTCTTGCTCGTCGGCTAACAGGCCGACCGCGGCGCGAGGAGCTGCGATCCCGAACGGAGACAGGGAGGCGACTGATGTCTAGCACGTTGATTGCTTTGATCATTCAGATCATTGCCGGTGTCATCGGCGGCCATGCGGCGGGTGCCGCCAAGAAGGATCTCGACCTCGGCGCGCTCGGCAACACCATCGCCGGCGCGATCGGCGGCGCCGGTGGCGGGCAACTCTTGAGCATGCTGATTCCGGCGCTCGCGGGCGGCGCTGGAGGCCTCGACATCGGGGCGATCATCGGCCAGCTGGTCGGCGGCGGCGCGAGCGGCGCGATCCTCACCGCCATCGTCGGCGCCATCAAGAACATGTCGAGCCAGAAGGCCTGAGCTACGGCTCCACTGGCTGCGCGACCTGGGCGGGCGGCGCGCTATTCCGCCGCCTGCACCGCCGGCGCCGCGTCGATGAAGCCGCCGGACTGACGCTTCCACAGCGCGGCGTAGTGGCCGCCGAGCGCCAGCAGTTCGTTGTGCGTGCCCTGCTCGACGATGTGGCCGTGGTCGAGCACCACCAGCCGGTCCATGCGCGCGATGGTCGAGAGCCGGTGCGCGATCGCGATCACGGTCTTGCCTTCCATCAGCGTGCCGAGGCTCGACTGGATCGCGGCCTCGACCTCGCTGTCGAGCGCCGAGGTGGCCTCGTCCAGCACCAGGATCGGCGCGTTCTTCAGGATCACGCGCGCGATCGCGATGCGCTGGCGCTGGCCGCCGGAGAGCTTGACGCCGCGCTCGCCGACATGGGCGTCGTAGCCGTGCCGGTCGCGCCAGTCCTCGAGCTGAGGGATGAACTCCTCGGCATGCGCGAGCTGCGCCGCCGCGATCACCTCCTCGTCGGTCGCGCTCGGGCGTGCCGTAGCGGATGTTGTCGCGGATCGAGCGGTGCAGCAGCGAGGTGTCCTGCGTCACCATCGAAATCTGCGCGCGCAGCGACTCCTGCGTCATGCGCGAGATGTCCTGGCCGTCGATCAGGATGCGGCCGCCTTCGAGGTCGAAGAAGCGCAGCAGCAGGTTGACCACGGTGGACTTGCCGGCGCCGGAGCGGCCGACCAGCCCGATCTTCTCGCCCGGGCGCGACCTTGAGCGTGAAGCCGTCGAGCACGCCGCGCTCTCGCGCGCCCGTAGTAGCCGAAGCGCACGTCCTCGAATTCGATCGCGCCGGTCGCGCACGTCGAGCGGCTCGCGCGTCGGCGCGGTCGACCAGCTGCAGCGGCTGCGCGATCGTCAGCATGCCCTCCTGCACGACGCCGATCTCCTCGAAGATGTCGGTGATCGAGAAGGCGATCCAGCGCGACATGCTGGTGAGCTGGTAGGTCAGCGGCAGCACCATGGCGATGGCGCCGACCTCGACCTTGCCGTAGCGCCACAGCACGAGCGCGAGCGCGCCGGCGCCGGCGACCAGCAGCGCGTTGAGCATGGCGAGGATGCGTGCCGAAGGCGGTGATCAGCCGCTGGCCGGCGAGGAAGCGGCCGGTGTGATAGTCGACCGCATCGCGCACGTAGTTGTCCTCGTCGCGCGGGCGGGCGAACAGCTTGACGGTGAGGATGTTGGTGTAGCTGTCGACGATCCGGCCCATCAGCGCCGAGCGCGCCTCGGAGGTGACCTTCGAGCGGTCGCGCATGCGCGGCACGAAATAGATCGAGCAGCGCGATGTAGCCCACGAACCAGCCGAGCACCGGGATGATGAGCCAGCAGGTCGGCCGCGCGCCATCATCACCATGGCGGTGATGCCGTAGACGATGACGTACCAGACCGCGGTGATCGAGGCGACCAGGCTCTCGCGCACCGCCGGCCCGGTCTGCATCACGCGGTTGGAGATGCGGCCGGCGAAATCGTTCTGGAAGAACGCCCAGCTCTGGCGCACGACGTGCCAGTGGCTCTGCCAGCGGATCAGGTTCGAGAACGGCGCCGGCGAGCGCCTGGTTGGTGATGAGATAGCGCGACGAAGATGATGCCGGGGCGCGCCACCAGCATGATCAGCGCCATGCCGGCGAGCCAGGGCCAGGTATCGGCGAGGAAGCGTTCGGGCGGCACCGACGTGATCAGCGTCACGACGCGGCCGATGAACCAGGGCACCGCGGTGTCGAGGATGCGCGACGAAGAACTCGACCACGAACAGCGCGATGAACAGCCACTTGGCCTGGCGCGCGAAGTGCCAATAGAACGCGAGCAGCCGTTCCGGCGGCACCGGATTGGCCGGCGGATCGGTCGGTTTCAGCGCCTTTTCGAACTGGTAGAGCATCAGCTTTCGGGGTCACTCATGCCGCAGCCGAGGACGCGAGGCAAGACCGAGATGCGGCGGAACTGGCGTTATGAACGCGTTCAGCGGCGCTTCAGCGTGTAGATCACGCGATTGAGACTGAACATCGCGGTGTCGGCGTCGCGGAAGTGAAACGTGTACTGCGCCTTGAGGCAGCGTACGTCCATGCCCGGGATGTCGCCCCGCTTGAAGCCGAGGCGGATTGCCGCCGCGGTCGGATTGGGCTCGGGCAGGTTGCCCTGGAACAAAGCGTCCGAACTCGATCTCGTTCGGCTCGTAGAGGACCGCGCGCTTGCATTCGAAGGCACGGTTGGTCGACTTCATGGCCTTCGGCTCGAACGTGATGACGAGCTTGAGCATGCGCTTGCCTTCGGCGGCGAGCGCGGTGTGGTTCTTCTCGTCGGCCCATGGCGCGGGGACCGCGTCGACGATCTCCCATTGGCCAAGCATCGAGATGTTGCGCGACTGCGCGGCCAACGGCGGCGTGGCCGCAATCAGCGCGGCGAGGGCGCAGCCCGCGATGCCAAGCTGCCGGATCATGCTGCGGTGGGCCCAGTTCCAAGCGATGACCCCATCGCGCGCAGGCAGTCAGGGCAAAGGCAATCCTCGGCGGCGGACGCGGAGGGCATCGGCAGCCGGTAGGGCTCATCCAAGCACCAGCAGCTGCCGTTTTCCCCGCCGCTGCCGCAGTCGAATGCCACGCCGCAGCGGCTGCACCCAAGCCGGCGGACGGACCCGTGCCGCTCTGCCAAGGGTTGGACCATCATCTCAGTGCCGCACGACCACCTTGGTGCCGACCTTCACGCGCTCGTAGAGGTCGGCCACATCGTCGTTGACCAGACGGAAACAGCCGGAGGACACGGCCTGGCCGATCGTATCGGGCGCGTTGGTGCCGTGAATGCGATAGACCGTGGCGCCGAGATACATGGCGCGCGCGCCCATCGGATTGCCGGGTCCGCCGGCCATCCAGCGCGGCAGGTAGGGTTGGCGCGCGATCATCTCCTCCGGCGGCGTCCAGTCGGGCCACTCCGCCTTGCGCGTGACCTTCAGGATGCCTGACCAGGTGAAGCCGTCGCGCCCGACGCCGATGCCGTAGCGCATGGCGCTGGTCGGTGACTGGATCAGATAGAGGAAGCGTTCCGAAGTATCGATGATGATGGTGCCGGGCGGCTCCTGCGAGCGGTAGTACACCGGCTGCTTGCGGTACTCATAGGGCAGGGCGTCGACCGAGCCACGCTCCTCGCCAGGCTCCGCGTCCTGCACGGTCGGCTCAGGGATGTAGTCCACTTGCCGGTAAGACTGTGCGTAGGCCGAAGGCGCGGCGCAGAGCGCCAGACACGCAGCAAAAATGGTGCGGATCAACGATGTTCGGGCATGCACCACAGCGATTCTCCCATCGGCGGGCATCCTGCCCGCTTGCCGGCCGGGCTTCAACCACCCTGCGGTGTCGAGATTGCGGCAGCTTGCGGGCTGCGCACCCGCCTCACCGCTTGTTGACGGGCCCGCTCACTCGGCTGCGACGGCGCGGGTGCGCTCGCGCTCGGCCCGCCCGGTGGCCGGGAAGCGCGCGGCGAACGCCTCGATGTCCTCCACCGTCCGGCCGCTGACCGCGTTGCCCTGGCGGCGGTTGTACTCGATCGATTCGAGTTCGGTCCAAAACGAGTCGTTCAGGCGGTTGATCATGTTGAACATCGAGCAGGCGAGCGAGATTTCGACGATCTCGGCGTCGCTGAACAGCCGCCGCATCTCGTTCCACACCGCGGCGTCGCGGGCGGCGGTGTTGCGCGTCATCGCTTCCGACCAGGCGATCGCGGCGCGCTCGCGTTCGCTGAACGCTGGGCTCGTCTTGTAGTCGTCGCCCTTGAGCGCATCGATGTCGGAATCCTTGAGCCCGAGCGCCTGGCCGAAGATCGACGTATGCGCCGAGCAGTAACTGCATTCGTTCGCGAGCGAGGTCTTGATGGTCGCGAGATTGCGCAGCCGGACGTCCGAGCTCGCACCGAGGTTGGGCTGGCGGACGGCGGCGACGAAGCCGATGAACCAGCGCGCGAGATACGGGCTGTGCTTGGCGAGGATGCGCAAGAGATTGGACGAGCGGCCCATGAACAGGGTCGACGCCTCGAAGATCTCCTTGGCGAGGCCCTGCGCCTCGTCGTCGGAGAGACCGGACAGACGCTGACTCATGCAAAGCTCCTCGCGTTCGTTTCACGGGTCGGCCAATTCATAGCATTTCCTTCCATAGCCGCCGGGCATGGTCGCGACTGCGGCCAGTGCCTATTATAAAAGACAATTCATTCGCTGAACCGGGAAGGACCGCGTCGATGATTGATCTGCATTATTGGACCACGCCGAACGGCCACAAGATTACGATGTTTCTGGAAGAGACCGGGCTCCCCTACAAGCTCATCCCGGTCAACATCGGCAAGGGCGACCAGTTCAAGGCCGAGTTCCTCGCGGTCTCTCCGAACAACCGTATTCCGGCGCTGGTCGATCACGATCCGCCCGGCGGCGGTGCGCCGATCTCGGTGTTCGAGTCGGGCGCGATGCTGGTCTATCTCGCCGAGAAGACCGGCAAATTCCTGCCGAAGGAGGTGCGCCCGCGCGCCGACGTGCTGCAATGGCTGTTCTGGCAGATGGGCGGGCTCGGCCCGATGTCGGGCCAGAACAATCACTTCAGCAATTACGCGGTCGAGAAGCTCACTTACGCCATGGACCGCTATCGCAACGAAGTGAACCGGCTCTACGGCGTGATGAACAGGCGGCTCGCCGACCGGCCGTATCTCGCGGGCGAGTATTCGATCGCCGACATGGCCTGCTATCCGTGGGTGGTGCCGCACGAGCGCCAGCACCAGAAGATCGCGGATTTTCCGCACTTGAAGAAATGGCTCGACACGATCGCGGCCAAGCCTGCCACGGTGCGCGCCTATGCGCATGTCGCAAAGGTCAATCCGAACCAGGGCGGCATCCGCACCGCCGAAGAGCGCGCCATCCTGTTCGGGCAGACGGCGGCCTCGGTGGACAAGGCCGCGGCCGCAGCGGGCTGAACGCCGGGGTAGCGCGGGCGTCGTGTCCTACGCCACCTCGAGCAATATCTCCGTGAGCCGCTCCGGCATGTCGACCATGACGTCGTGGCCGCACGGCACCTCGTAGGTGCGCCAGGAGCGGTCGGCCTTTACCTGCGCGTAAGCTTTGTCGAAGCCCGGATTGGGATAGGCGACCGCGCGGATATAGGACTTCTTGGCGACGCGGTCGCGCGCGCCGGTGAGCACCATCTTTTCCGTCATGGTGCCGATCGGCTGCGGCCCGCACAGCGCGTCGATCCAGGCCTGGTCCTTGGCGTTGACCAGGAACGCCGCCGCGGGCCGCGCGGGTACTGCGATGTCGCCGCGCTCGGCCGCGACTTTCAGCGAGTCGCGCACCGGCTGCGAGGTGATGTCGGCCATCGCTTCGCCGTTGTCGGGCAGGAAGGCATCGAGGAACACGAGCGAGCCGATCGACGGCGCCATCTGCTCGGCGACGCCCGAGATGACGAGGCCGCCGTAGGAGTGGCCGCACAGCACCACGTCGGAAAGCCGCTCCCAGGTCATGACATTCACTACGTCGGTCACATGCGTGCTGACGTTGATGCCCGGCCGCATCAGGTGCGAGCGCTCGCCGAGCCCGGTCAGCGTCGGCGTGAACACCTGGTGGCCGCGCGCGCGCAGGAGGTCGGCGACGCGCCGCCAGCACCAGCCGCCGTGCCAGGCGCCGTGGACGAGGACAAAGGTGTGAGGCATCAGACGCTCCGTGCGCGCGGATCAAATCGTCACATCACGCGCGGGTCTCGGCCCGCGCGTCGATCAGGCTCGTCGAGAGTAGTCGCGGGAGGCGCGAGCCCGGTCAAGCCCGGCGTTGCGGGCTGGCCGGCGGGCGCTTAGCCGGCTTGGCCGGGCGGAACAGCAATTCGATATGTAGCCGGAACCGCCGCGCGAGCCGCGCCACGATCACCGGATCGTTGAAGCTGCGCGACAGTGAAGCCGCCCTCGCGTGAATTGGCGCCGCACGACCCCCGTCATGCTCGGCCTTGTGCCACCGCTGTCCGGTTAATCGGAATCGTCAGTGACATCACGACGAACGACATCCCAGTCGTCATCGCCGGGCTTGTCCCGGCGACCTCGACCAGGTGAGCGCTGTGCCGACCCAAGCGAGACGGCCGGGACAAAGTCCGGCCATGACGGGTTCCCGACCTTGTGGAAAAGTCGGAAAAGCGCGCTTTTCCCGCCGCAATTTCCGGCAACGAGCGCAGCCGCCGAATTGCCATTCGAGAGCCCGCTATGATGGCACAAGGCGATTCGGCCCCCAGGCCCCGACGCCCGAACAGACCCATGCGTTTTTCGCCCGAGTTTCTTGACGAATTGAAAGACCGCCTGCCCGTGTCGGAGGTGGTGGGCCGTCGCGTGCAGCTGAAGAAGGCCGGACGCGAGTGGAAGGGCCTTTCGCCGTTCAACAAGGAAAAGACTGCCTCCTTTTTCGTCAACGACCAGAAACAGGCCTGGTTCGACTTCTCCTCGCAAAAGAACGGCAGCATCTTCGATTTCATTATGTTGACGGAAGGTGTGACGTTCCCGGAGGCCGTGGAGCGGCTCGCCTCGATGGCCGGCATGCCGCTGCCGAAGGTGTCCGAGGAGGCGGAGGCGCAGGAGAGCAAGCGCAAGACCCTGCACGACGTGATGGAGCTTGCGGCCAAGTTCTTCGAGGCGACGCTTGCCGCGCGCGCCGGCGCCAAGGCGCGCGGCTATCTCGCCGACCGCGGGCTCGATCCGGCCACCCAGCTCAAGTTCCGCATCGGCTATGCGCCGGGCGAACGCTTCGCGCTGAAAGAGCATCTTGGCGAGCAGGGTGTGCCGGTCGCGGACATGATCGAGACCGGCCTGCTGATCGCGGGCGACGACATCCCGGTGCCCTACGACCGCTTTCGCGACCGGGTGATGTTTCCGATCACCGACTTTCGCGGCCGCATCATCGCCTTCGGCGGCCGTGCGCTGTCGCCCGATGCGCCGGCGAAGTACCTGAACTCGCCGGAGACGCCGCTCTTCCACAAGGGCTCAAATCTCTACAACGGCGCTGCCGCCCGCGCCGCCGTCCACGATGGTGCGACGCTGATCGTGGTCGAGGGCTATGTCGACGTCATCGCCATGGTCGGCGCCGGCTATCCCGCGACGGTGGCGCCGCTCGGCACCGCGCTGACCGAGGATCAGCTCGGGCTGATCTGGAAGATGGCCGACGAGCCGGTGCTGTGCTTCGACGGCGATGGCGCCGGCCGGCGCGCGGCCTTTCGCGCGGTCGATCTGGCGCTGCCGCAGGCTTCGCCCGGGCAAGAGCCTGCAGTTCGCGCTCCTGCCGGAGGGCCGCGACCCGGACGACCTGGTGCGGGCCGGCGGCCGTGAAGCGGTGGCCGAGGTGATTTCCAGCGCGCGGCCGCTCGCCGACATGCTGTGGCTGCGCGAGACCGAGAGCGGCTTGTTCGGCACGCCCGAGCGGCGCGCGGCGTTGGAGACGCGTATCCACGAGGTGGTGCGCGGCATCGGCGACGAGCAGGTGCGGAAATATTACGCGCAGGATTTCGGCGGCCGGTTGCGCGAACTGCTGATGCCGGCGCCGGCGCGCAGCATTGCGGCGCCGCAGCAGCGCTATGGCGGCGCCTCGCGTAGCTACGGCGGTGCAAACGGCCGGCCGGGGCCGTTTGAGCGCCGCCCGCGATTCGGTGGCGGCGGCGCCCGCGAACCGGCGCCGGCCGCCGGCGCGCGGCTGTCGTCAGCGAGCCCGATGGTGCGGGGCTTTCGCAGTGCGCTGCCGCCGCGCGAGGCGCTGATGCTGGTCGCGACGATCAACCACCCGTGGCTGCTCGATAGCCACATCGAGGAGTTTGCCGAGCTCGAATTCATCAATCCCGACGCCGACCGGCTGCGGCGGGTGATCGTCGAAGTCGGCACCGGCCACGGACATCTGGAGTCGGAAACGCTGCGCGAGGCGATCGAGGCGCGTGGGCTATCGCCCGTGCTGGCGCGCGTGGCGGCTGCCATCACCCACCCGTCGGACTGGCCGGCGCGCCCCGGCGCGTCCACCGACGATGTCGCGCAATGGTGGACCCACGTTGTTACCTTGCATCGGAAAAAGCGTACGTTAAATAGGGAGCTCAAAGACGCCGAGCGCGCGCTCGGCGAGGAACCGACCGACGCCAATTTGGCTTGGCTACGTGACGTGCAGGGGAGGCTGTCCGCGCTTGATGGCTCCGAGGCTCTGATCGAGGGTTTCGGGGTGTCGTCCGGCCGCCCGGCGCGCAGCGTATAGGGCTGTGCGCACAATGGATTTCGTGCAACCGCGGCGGGAATAAGACTTGGGTTCCCGCTGTCTAACAGGGTTAAGCAGGGCTTAAGGGAGCCAGGCTGACACTTCCGGCCCCGATTCGGGGTGGCGCAGGCCGGGCGCCGCCCATTTCGGGCTCATAGGCCGTACCCCGATTCAATTCCCTATAGGTAGGAGGACCCTCGATGAGCAGAGGGCAGACCGCAAGCAAGCACAAGCCGACGGCCTCCCGACCGGGCATGGCCCGGGCGTCGGCCGCGCAGGGCAAGAGTCAGGAGAAGGGTATGGTGGCGAAGGCCGCGGCGACCAAGGCCAAGGTGAAGGATCAAGAGACGCCCGAGAAGGAGGCGCCGGATACCCCCGATAGCCCGCTGCCGCTGCTCGATCTGTCGGACGCGGCCGTCAAGAAGATGATCAAGCAGGCCAAGAAGCGCGGCTACGTCACCCACGAGCAGCTCAACGCCGTCCTGCCCTCGGAAGAGGTCTCCTCCGACCAGATCGAGGACATCTACGCGATGCTCAACGAAATGGGCATCAACGTGGTCGATTCCGAAGAGGGCGCCGAGGACGAAGAGAAGCCGCCCGAGGAGGCCGAGGAGGAAGAGAGCGACGGCGAGCTGGTCGAGGTCCAGCCCAAGGTCCCGGCCAAGTCCGAGGCCAAGGAGCCGTCCGAGCGCACCGACGACCCGGTGCGCATGTACCTCCGCGAAATGGGCTCGGTCGAACTCCTTTCGCGCGAGGGCGAGATCGCGATCGCCAAGCGCATCGAGGCCGGCCGCGAGGCGATGATCGCTGGCCTGTGCGAGAGCCCGCTCACCTTCCAGGCGATCATCATCTGGCGCGATGAGCTGAACGACGGCAAGGTGTTCCTGCGCGACATCATCGACCTCGAAGCGACCTACGCCGGCCCCGACGCCAAGAACAACATGGCGGTGGCCTCGCCGCCGTGCCGTGCCTGGCGCGGACGGCGCGCCGGTGCAGAACGGCGGCGGCCCGGTGCTGACCGTCGTGCAGGCGCCCGCGGCGCCGCCCGGTCGCGCCCGCGGCCGCGACCGCGTTCAAGCCCGCGGCCGACGGCGACGAGGGCGAGGGCGGCGAGACGCCGCCCGGCGACAGCGACTTCGACGACGACGACATGGAGGGCTCGCTGTCGCTCGCCGCGATCGAGGCCGAGCTCAAGCCCAAGGTGGTCGAGACCTTCGACACCGTCGCCGACAGCTACAAGCGCCTGCGCCGCCTGCAGGACCAGGACATCGCGCTGCGGCTCAAAAGCGATGCGCTGTCGCCGCGCGCAGGAGCGCAAGTACAAGAAGCTGAAGGACGAGATCATCGCCGAGGTGAAGTCGCTGCGGCTCAATCAGGCGCGCATCGATGCGCTGGTCGAGCAGCTCTACGACATCAACAAGCGCCTCGTCGGCTACGAGGGCCGCCTGATGCGGCTCTCCGAGAGCTATGGCGTCGTGCGCGAGGACTTCCTCAAGAACTACCAGGGCTCCGAGCTCGACCCGCGCTGGCTCAACCGCGTCTCGAAGCTTTCCGCCAAGGGCTGGAAGAACCTGGTCGCCAAGGACAAGGACCGGGTCAAGGAGATCCGCTCCGAGATCCATAACCTCGCCGGCGAGACCGGACTCGAGATCGCCGAGTTCCGCAAGATCGTGCAGATGGTGCAGAAGGGCGAGCGCGAGGCCCGCCAGGCCAAGAAGGAGATGGTGGAGGCAAACCTCCGCCTCGTCATCTCGATCGCCAAGAAATACACCAACCGCGGCCTGCAGTTCCTCGACCTGATCCAGGAAGGCAACATCGGCCTGATGAAGGCGGTCGACAAGTTCGAGTACCGGCGCGGCTACAAGTTCTCGACCTACGCCACCTGGTGGATCCGCCAGGCGATCACCCGCTCGATCGCCGACCAGGCGCGCACCATCCGCATCCCGGTGCACATGATCGAGACCATCAACAAGATCGTGCGCACCTCGCGCCAGATGCTGAACGAGATCGGCCGCGAGCCGACGCCCGAGGAGCTGGCCGAGAAGCTCGGCATGCCGCTGGAGAAGGTGCGCAAGGTTCTGAAGATCGCCAAGGAGCCGCTGTCGCTCGAGACGCCGATCGGCGACGAGGAGGACAGCACCTCGGCGATTTCATCGAGGACAAGAACGCGATCCTGCCGATCGACGCCGCGATCCAGACGCAACCTGCGCGAGACCACGACGCGGGTGCTGGCCTCGCTCACGCCGCGCGAGGAGCGCGTGCTGCGCATGCGCTTCGGCATCGGCATGAACACCGACCACACGCTGGAAGAGGTCGGCCAGCAGTTCTCGGTGACGCGCGAGCGCATCCGCCAGATCGAGGCCAAGGCGCTGCGCAAGCTGAAGCACCCGAGCCGGAGCCGGAAGCTGCGGAGCTTCCTCGACAACTGACCGCCTTTTCTCCTCAGGATGCGGCCGGTCGAGCGCCGTCGGGCGGGTTGGCCCGCGGCGCGCCCCGCATTCCGTCGCTAGATTGCACGCGCCCCGACCGGCCTTCGGAGCGCGCCATGTCGTTCTGGAAATCCCTGTTCGGCCGCCGCGCGCCGGCGGACGGCGCGGAGCAAAAGCTCGGCGAGGCGGTGGAATACAACGGCTTCGTCATCCGCTCGGCGCCGCTCGCGGAAGGCGGTAAGTATCTCACCGCCGGCGTCATCGAGAAGGATGTCGGCGGCGTGCGCAAGGTCGCACCGCTTCATCCGTGCCGACACGCACCCCTCGTTCGAGGCGGCGGCCTCGTTCTCGCTCGACAAGGGCCGCCAGATCGTGGACCTGCAGGGCGAGCGGATGTTCGACTGACGGCCGCATCGCCGCGGCCGCTCCTTCCCCGCGACAAGCCAGGCCGCGACAAGCCCTGCTGCGATGCGGTAGCCTCGCCGCGCCGAGAACCGAGGACTTCCCGACGATGACCGCACGCCTGCTCGCAGCGCTTCTTCTTTCGCTCGTTCTCGCCGCGCCTGCGCATCGCTGCGCAGTGCGGCGGCGACTTCAACAGCTTCCTCGCCGCGATCGTCGCGCGAGGCGCAGGCCGCGGGCGTGCGCCGCGACGTGATCGACCAGGCGCTTCGCCGGCGTCGCCGTCGACCAGAACGTGCTCGCCTTCGACCGCCGCCAGCGCGGCACCTTCCGCAAGATCCTTCGAGGAATACGTCGCGACCCGCGTCGGCGCCGGCCGCATCAAGCGCGGCCAGCGAGATGCTGCACGCGCCACGCCGCGCTGCTCGTGCGCGTCGAGCAGCAGCTTCGGCGTGCCGAAGGAGCTGATCGTCGCGATCTGGGGCCTGGAGACCGACTATCGGCACCGGCGACATGGGCAAGCTGCCGGTGGTGCGCACGCTCGCGACCATGGCGCACGACTGCCGCCGCACCGAGCTGTTCCAGGGCGAGCTGATCGCCGCGCTGAAGATCCTGCAGCGCGGCGACCTGCCGCTGCGCGACCATGATCGGCGCCTATGCCGGCGAGCTCGGCCAGACCCAGTTCCTGCCGTCGTCCTACATCAAGTACGGCGTCGACTTCGACGGCAACGGCCACGTCGACCTGCGCCGCAGCGTGCCGGACGTGCTGGCCTCGACCGCCAACCTGCTCAAGGTCAACGGCTGGCAGACCGGCGCAGCCGTTCGGCGAGGGCACGCAGAATTTCCAGGTGATGCGCGAGTGGAACCGCAGCGAGGTCTATCGCAAGACGATGCATTATTTCGCGCAGCAGCTTGGCGCGCGCTAAGGGGCGGGCGAACGCGCCGCGTCCGCCGCGCGCTACTTCGCGCCCGAGCGCCGCATCGACTTGATCTGCATCGGCGGGACGCCGGATTTCTCCGCGATCGCGCCGTCCTGCTCGCTGATGACCGCGCGCGCCGGCTCGTCGCCGTCGAGGCCGCCCAAGCACCGCAAGCGGCACCCTGCGGTTGGAGCGCTGCGAGCCGTCCTCGTAGACGACGTCGAACAGCGCGAATTCCCCGACACTCTGCGAGCCTGGTTTCCGAGCCATGCTGTCGATCCTTTCCGGTTTGTCCGATAACAAAAAACCCGGCGCCGGAGCGCCGGGTTCGCCTTGCATGCAGCCGCCGGTCAGACGGCCTGCAGATTGGTCGCGGCCGACTTGCCGCTGCGGCGGTCGGCTTCGATGTCGAAGGTCAGCTTCTGGCCTTCGTTGAGGTTGCTCATCCCGGCGCGCTCGACCGCCGAGATGTGAACGAACACATCGGGGCCGCCGCCGTCCTGGACGATGAAGCCGAAGCCCTTCTGGGAATTGAAAAACTTGACGGTACCTTGAGCCATGTTGGTCTCTCCTAGAACGCACAAAGGCGTCTGTCGGCCGCGCAAACCATTTGCACGGGCCGCTATCCGGATTTGCGTGTTCTTGAGGAAGGCCCTTGCGGGCAGATCGCAAGGCAGGCAATCGCGAATGGCCGGTATGTAGGCGCGCCGGGCGTAAATAGCAACCGGGGGCGGGCAGAAGACTTGGCGGGGGATGCGCGAGCGGAACCGCAGCGAGCTCTAACCGCCGGGTCATGCACTATTCAGCCCGCAGCGCGGTAGAGGGGGCTACGCGCAGCGGCCCGATAATTTGCGCGCATGACGTGACGCACGGCGCAAGCCCCACACGCGGGCGTCATCGCCGGGCTCGACCCGGCGACCCCGCTTAGGAAGGCAAGCCGTGCGCGCGTGCGCTTGCTGGCGGCATCGTTCGATGGAAAGCTTCGGCGTCGGCCGCGCCGCGCGCACGCGCCGCGCGGTGCAGCACAAGGGGTAACAGCATGAGGCACATCGTCATCGGCGCCGCAGCCGCGATCGCTCTCGCCGGCTTTGCGTTGGCGCAGAGCGCGCCGCCGCAGCCGGGCGCGTTCGAGAAGAAGAACTACAGCTACAACGAATGGTCGCGCGGCCGCTTCTCCGAGATCGTCACGGTCGTCAATCCCGGCAAGACGATCTACGTCGCGGGCCTCGGCGCCGAGCAGGAGGGCGACGGCAAGATCATCTCCACCGGCGAATTCGCGGGCCAGTGCCGCTACGCCTTCGAGAAGATGAAGAAGTATCTCGCGCTGCACGGCGCGACGCTGGCCGACCTCGTCAAGATGACCATCTATCTCACCGACATCCGCTACTTCCCGGGCGAGTGGGGCAAGTGCCGCTCGGAGGCGCTCGCCGGCGCGCCGCCGCCGACCTCGACGCTCGTGACGGTGAGCCAGCTCGCCTGGCCGCACATGATGGTGGAGATCGACGGCGTCGCCGTGGTCGGCAAGTAGCGCGGGCGATCGCGGGGGTGATGCACGTTCGCAACCGCTCCCCGCACGCGGCGTTGAAGTCGTACGCGACCACCTCATCTCGTCATGCCCGGCCATGACTGGCAGCTGTTCCCCGAGAGCGATGTCTCTTCGCCCTCATCCTGAAGGGGCGGCCCCATGGTTCGAGACGCGTCGCTGCGCGACGCTCCTCACCATGAGGCCGGGGAGGGTTCCCCGGCTTGTCCCGTGCCGCGCCCGCCGCGCCGTGCTAGGATCGCGCCCATGAACCGCCATCCGCGCGACACGACCACGAACGCCGCCGAAGGGCTGTCGCGGCGCCGCTTCAAGCGCCGGCTCGCGGAGGTCGAGGCGAAGCGCGACACGGGCGAGGGTGCTTAAAGCGCGCTATCATGGGGGCGTACCCGAACAGCCGCCATGACTGAACGCGAACCGCTCGAGCCGAACTCTCCCTTGCTTGCGACCGACGCCGAGGCCGCCCCGCCGGGCCTCCCCGCCATCGGCAAGTGGATGATCGACCACAGCGGCACGGTCGCGCACTGGCTCGGCGCGCACCTCGACGGCAAGCGGCTCTGCGAACCGATCAACGTGATCCTGATCGACGAGGGCGCGGCGAGCGCGGAGGAGGCGCGCGAGCGGCTGATCAAGGCGGTGGCGGCTGCCGGCTACAAGGTGCGCTTCGGCCATTCCACCGGCTATCGCGGGCTCATCGGCGGCACGCTCTACCACCAGCTGCCGCAGGGCCGCGACGATGCGTTCTCAAACCGCCTGTTCGAGGAATCGAACAACGACGGCCGCGTGTTCGGGCCGCACCAGACGCCCGAGGGCTTCGTGTTCATCGCCGCGTTCAGCCGCGAGCGCGTCAACTATCTCGAATGGCCGGTGCACCGCTACGGCTCGTTCAACATGGCGCGCGACGATCTCGCGCGCCATCTCGCGACCGGCCATGCGTACACGCCTTCGCACCACGTCATGCTGGGCAACGCCGTGGCCGACGACCCGCAGGTCACCACCGGCGATCACGACGGCCGCGCCGTCGTGCTGCGCGCGACCAAGTGACATGCACGGTGTCGACGCCGATGATGCGGGGAATTTCAACGTCATTCCGGGGCGCGCCGAAGGCGCGAACCCGGAATCCAGAGGCAAGCACGGTGGATGAATCTCTGGATCCCGGATCGCCGCTGCGCGGCGTCCGGAATGACGGCGGAGAGTTTGTGTCCCGAATGACGATGGAGAATCCCGCGCTACTCGGTGCCGGCGACGATGCGCAGATCGCGCACCGCGCCGTCGCCGAGCGCGTTGAGCGCGGCCTGGTAGGCCTCGCTGTTGTAGGCGGCGTTGGCCTGCTCCACGCTCGGGAACTCCGACATCACGATGCGCTCCACGAGCCCCTGCTCGTAGGCCGCAGCCGCTGTGCCACGCGCAAGATAGCGTCCGCCGAACGGCGCGATCGCGGCCGGTGCCAAGTTCGCGTAGGCCGCAAGCTTCTGCGGATCGGAAATCGATCGGTAGATCGTGACCCAGTAGCCCTTGGGCATGTCGGACTCCGTGGCGCGCCACGAGGGATTTTTGCGGCGGCCGATCGTAGTGCCGTTTGCAGGCCGCCTCCAGCGTCCGGGTACCGGCGCGTGTGGGCCCGGGCTGGTCGATCGCGGGCCGCGCTCTATAATGTCCCCGGGGCCGGCCAGGAGAGCAATCATGCGAGTTCTCGCCATCATCGGCGCGCTCGGCCTCATCCTTGCGGCGGTCGCCGGCGTGTACTTCTTGGGCGGCTTCTACAGCGTTGCCGCAACGGCGGAGGAACCCGCCATCGTGCAGTGGGCGCTGGTAAAGGTTCGCACCGCCTCGATCAATCGCCATGCCAAGGACACCCCGCCCGGCAACGTTGGCGATGCCTCCACCGTGCAGGCTGGCGCGAGGATTTTCGCCGAGCAGGGCTGCGTCAATTGCCACGGCGCACCGGGTGTCGGCTGGGCGAAGTTCTCGGAGGGCCTGCGGCCCTATCCGCCCAATCTGAAGGATCTTGTCGATGCGCGCGCGCCGGCACGGCTGTTTTGGGTGATCAAGAACGGCATCAACATGACCGGCATGCCGGCCTTCAACGAAGTGAAGGACGATGATCTGTGGAAGATCGTGGCCTTCCTGAAGAAACTGCCGACAGTGTCGGAGGCGGACTACAAAGTCTGGACCGCGCCGCCGCCCCCGCCGCCGGCTCCGCCCGCAGCGCAAGCGCCGCCCGCGGCCGCGCCCGCCGAACCCGCGCCCGCAGCGCCCGCCGAACCCGCACCGCAAGCGCCGCCGCCGGTAGTCCCGGCGCCGTCAAACCAGTAGGGCGCGACGGCCGGTCACCATCCTCGGCTACTCCATGCCCTCGACGATCCGGAAGTCGCGTTCGGCCGCGTCGTCGAACGCCTTCAGCGCGGCCTGGTAGGCCGGGCTCTCGCGGCAGGCGATTGCGGTCTGCAGGCTGTCGAATTCCACGATCACCATGCGCCCCTTGACGCCGGCCTCGTAGGCCGCCGCGGTGTCGCCGCGGGCGAGGTAGCGCGCGCCGAACGCCGCCGTCGCCGGCGCCGCGAGCTTGGCGTAGGCCGCAAGCTTGTCCGGGTCTTTGATCGAGCGGTACGCCGAAATCCAGTAGCCCTTCTTCGCCATGTCAGGTCTCCGTCAGGTTGGCGCGCCCCAAGGACGCGAGGGGTGAGATCGAGCCTAGCAAATGGTGCCGATGAGTACAGGCGGGCGCGGCCGCTCGCGGCCACGCGCTACGACCGCCACTTGATCGAGCAGCCCATGCTCGCGGTCTGCTGCTCGGGGCCGCGGCCGGTGTCGGCGACTTGCTTCATCGCCTCGTAGAGCTCGCGCCGCGCGTTCGGGACCGGGCTCGTGCGCGAGGCATCGAGCCGGCCGCGGTACTGCAGTTCGTCGTTGGCGTTGAACCCGAAGAAGTCGGGCGTGCACTGCGCATCATAGGCGCGCGCGACCTCCTGGGTCTCGTCGATCGCGTAGGGGAAGGTGAAGCCGTGCTTCCTCGCGAACGCTCTCATGTTGTCGAACGAATCCTCCGGATAGTCGTCGGGATCGTTCGACATGATCGCGATCGTGCCGATGCCGATCTCGCTTCAGCGCCTCGGCCTCCTCGACGATGCGGCCGATGGTGCCTTTCACGTATGGGCAATGGTTGCAGATGAACACGACCAGCGTGCCATTCGGTCCGCGCACGTCGGCGAGCGAATAGGTCTTGCCGTCGACGCCCTTGAGCGCAAAGTCGCGCGCCTTCCAGCCGAAGTCGCAGATGCCGGTCTTGGTCAGCGCCATGGTCTTGCCACTCCTGCCGGCTCAGGCTTCCGGCCGGAAGCCGAAGGTGCGCTCGAACCGGTCCGAGTAGGCCAGCCAAACCTGCGGGTTGACGATGCGCGGCGGCCGTTTGCCGTCGAGCGTCATGATGAGCTGCTCGGCCGCGTAGCGTCCCATGTTGGCGCGCGCCTCGCGGGTGACGCCCGCGGTGTGCGGGCTCGCGATCAGGTTGTCGAACTGCAGCAGTGGATGGTCGAGCGGCGGCGGCTCCTTGTCCCAGACGTCGACGCCCGCGCCCGCGATGGTCTTGTTGCGAAGCGCGTCCGCGAGCGCCCGCTCGTCGTGGATGAAGCCGCGCGCCGTGTTGATGAAATAGGCGTGCGGCTGCATCAGCGCGAATGCGCGCGCGCCGATCATGCCGCGCGTTGTGTCGTCGAGCGGGCAGTTGATCGAGATGAAGTCGGCGCGCCGCAGCAGATCGTCGAGCGAGACCTTGGTCGCGCCACGCGCCGAGATGGTCTGGTGGTCGAGATATGGGTCGCAGGCCAAGCACCTCCATGCCGAACAGCCCGCGACAAAGCTCCGCGACACGGCGCCCGACGTTGCCGATCCCGATGATGCCGACGGTATGACCCTGCAGGTCGTTGCCGATGAACAGGGCACGGTCGTGCAGGGTGCCTTTGCGGAGCGCATGGTTGGTCTGGATGATCTGCTTCGACAGCATCAGCATCATGGCGAGCACGTGCTGGGCTACCGCTTCGGCGTTGCCGCCGGTCTGATTGAGCACGAGCACGCCGGCCTCGGTGCAATCCTTCACGTTGACGGTGTCGTAGCCCGCGCCGTTGGTCGAAACGATCAGGAGGTTCGGGGTGCGCGCCAGCAGTTCCTTATGAACGTGGTACTTGACCGGGATTTCGTCGCGCGCGGAACCGACCTGATAGGCATGCGCTGCAGACATGATCGGCTGTGCCACGGCGTCGGCGGTGTCGTTCTCGAGCTTGTCGAGCCTGATTTCCGGGCGCTGGGCGATGATGTCGAGATAGCAGGTGTGGGCAAGGTAGCGCACGTAGAAGACCCGCTTGACGTTGCCTCTGGCCATTCCGGTGTCGTTCATCGTTGTATTTCCGTCCGTTCACGCCCGTTTTGGCAGCTATGACGCACGCGCATTGTTGCCACCTCGATGCTAAACCGTCCAGCAGCGTTGCATTGCGGCAACGGTCGCGATGTTCCGCCGAATTTCGGGATATCAACAGGGCAAGGCCGGACTGAGAAATATTGCCACAGCGAGACCAGTTTTTGATCTAACTTGTTCCATATTGGGGCGGGGAGTGGTCAGGCGTCATGTTGCGTTGGGGCGTTTCCGTCGCATGTGCCGCGTTGGTTGCCGCCGGGGTGGGCGTGCCGCACGCCGCCCTCGCTGCGGGCGCGCATGATGCGCTCATCGCCAAGCACTCCGCCGCCAACGGCGTGCCCCCGTCGCTCGTCCGCCGCGTGATTCATATCGAAAGCCGCGGCAATCCGAAGATCGTGAGCAAGGGCAATTACGGCCTGATGCAGATCAGGATCGGAACCGCGCGCGCGATGGGCTACACGGGCACCCCGGAGGGGCTGCTCGACGCCGACACCAACATGACCTACGCGGTGAAGTACCTGGCCGGGGCTTACCGTGTCGCCAACGGCAACCAGGAACGCGCCATCGCCTATTACCAGCGCGGCTATACCGCGAACGCGAAGGTAAGGGACTTCACGCCGCCTGTGCCGCCGTTCATCACGCCGCCCTTGCAGCCGCGCCAGATCCTGCACTCGGAGGTGCAGCCACACCACCCGCCGGTGCCGTTGCCGAGCGACGCCGCGCCGATCCCGGTCCGGCCGGTAACGACCGAGGTCATCCGCAGGCCCAAGCCGTCACAGGCCGAGCTCGCCCTGCAGCAGGCCCGCATCGCGGCCGCACCGCCTGATCCCACGCCCGTCGCATTGGCCTCACCCTTGCCGCGATCCGCGCGCGCCGCGTCGGCGCCGGCCGAACGCGCACCCGCCCCGCCAACTGCGATGGCTCCCGCACCGCAGCCGGCACGGGTCGCATCTGCGCCAGTTGCCGAGCGCGCACCCGCCGCCCCGGTCGCGGCGGCGCCCGCGCCGCAGGCGCCGCGTGCCGCGACCGCGCCTGTCGCCGAGCCGGTGGTTGCCGCCGCTGCGCCGCAGCCGGCACGCGTCGCGGCCGCGCCTGCTGCCGAGCGCGCGCATGCTCCGCCACTCGTGGCGGCGCCGGCGCCACAGCCGGCAGCCGCCGCGGTTGCGCCAGCTCCGCAACAACCGGCTGCTGTCGCGAATTCGGAGCCGGCTCGCGCTGCGCCACCGCTCGCAAGCGTCGCGGTGCCTCTGCCGCCGGTGCGCCCGGCGATCCTAGATACCGCTGCGAGCGCGCCGCCGGCGCCCGCTGCGCAGGCTGCCGTGACGCCCGCGCCGCAGCCTGCCGCGCCAGCGCCGCAACAGCCGTCCGCTGCCGCTGCGCAGCAACGGGCTGCCGTTGCGAACGCGGAGCCTGCCCGCGCCACGACGCCGCCGACAATGGTCAATGTACCTCTGCCGCCGGTGCGCGCCGCGAGCCGAGACACTGCAGCAAGCGCGCCGCTGGCGCCGCAGACCACCACGGCCGCGGCGCCTGCCCGGCAGGCCTACGCAACCGAACAGCCGTCATACCCCCCGCCGGAGACGATCGTGGCATCCCGGTTCTCGCCGATGATCGAGTCGCAATCGGCGATGGCGGTGCAGCCGGTCAGCGCACAGCAGCGTTCCGCGCTCGCGACGCAGCTCGCAGCACGCGCACCGCTGATGCAGCCGCTCGCTCCGCCGCTGCCGGCCAGTGCACCTGCGCAAGTCGCAGCACCGCAAGTCACTGCGCCGCAAGTCAGCGCACCGCAAGTCAGCGCGCCACCTCAGGTCGGCGCACCGCCGCCTGCACCAGCCGCGGCGGAGCCGGCGACGCGCACGATTCAGCTTGCTGCGCGGCCGGAGCCGCAAGCGGTGCCCGAGACGGCGGGAGAGAAAGAGGCGGAGCCGCAGCACGATGCGAATCCGCACCAGCGGCATTCGCGTCGTTACCGGCGGGCGCAACCATCGCTGCTCGCAAGCCTCGGCGTCACGACCCAGCAAGTTCAGCAGCCGCGCACGCGTACGACACGCCGCAGTTCGCAGCCAACGAACCTGTTGGCCTACCTCAAGAAGGCCATCACCCCCGATAC
The DNA here is from genome assembly GCA_963821555.1 of uncultured Alphaproteobacteria bacterium. Lineage (GTDB taxonomy): Bacteria > Pseudomonadota > Alphaproteobacteria > Rhizobiales > Xanthobacteraceae > Z2-YC6860. Next base: position 545,053 of record CAWGEM010000003.1, read on the forward strand.
CCGGACGCGCCGGCGGCGCTGACCGCCCGCGCGCGCGGAAGCGTTTCGTCCGCCGCGTCCGCCGCCGATCTCAGTTCGCCGTCTCGAAGGCCACGAGCGCACCGCGCAGGATTTCGCGCGGCGGCTCGGAGCCGTCGATGGTGCGCACGGTGCGGCGCTTGATCTTCCAGCCTTCCTTGGTGCGCACGAGCTCCCAGCGGTTGGCCGCGACGCGATGGATGCGGAAGCCCTTCGAGACGCCGTGGTTCGGCACCTCGTGCGGCTCAGCGGTCGGATGCGGGGTGAGGATTTGCAGATAGGAGGTCACCACCGCGGTGTCGCCGTCGATCTCGATGCGCGGCAGGCCCGCGAAATGCGCAAGCCCGCCCGCGATCGCGGCCTGATGGCCGGGCGTCTTGGCGACCGCGGCGATCGCCTCGTTGCCGGTCGCGGCCTTGCCGCCGCCGAGATCGATCACGCCGTCTTCGACATAGGCCGCACGGGTGTAGTAGTCGGCGCCGGTGTCGGCGCTCGGCGGATGGCTTGCGATGATGTTGTAGATTTCCAGCCGATCCTCGATCGCGCGAATGCGATCTTCGAGCGTTGCGGAACTGGCCATGCGCGCCTCCTGTCGTCGCCCAGGTCGTTCCGGGGCGGGGAAAGAGTGCGGCGCTACATCACCACCGTCAACCGTTTGGCGGCGCGCGTGACGCCAGTGTAGAGCCAGCGCTGCGCGGCTCTCCTGGAACGCGTACGGACTCGTCGAACAGCACAACGTCGTCCCATTGCGAACCCTGCGCCTTGTGCACGGTGAGCACGTAGCCGTAGTCGAACTCGTCGAAGCGCTTGCGCAGCGGCCATTCGACGTCCTCGATCGCGCCGGTGAAGCATTCCGGCCGCACCGAGACACGGATGCCGCGGCTGCCGATGCCGTCGTCGGGCTGCAATCTGCATGCGGATGATGTCGCGCCGCAGGCTCGGCCGCTCCTTCACCGTCCACAGCGCGCCGTTGAACAGCCCCTTGCGACGGTTGTTGCGCAGGCACACGAGCTTGTCGCCGGCCGACGGCAGCGCGCCGTCGAAGCCGCGCCGCTCGCGCATGCGTGTGTTGTAGGCGCGCCGCGTCGCGTTGCGGCCGACCAGCACCTGGTCGGCGTCGACCACACGCTAGCGGTCGAGCCGGTCGCGGGTGACGACCTCGGTCTCGCCGTAGCGGCCCGGGGACGAGGTCGCGGCCTTCGCGCACGTCCATCGACAGCCGCACGATCGGGTCGTCCTGCGCCTGGCGGTGCACCTCGGTCAGCATGGCGTCGGGCTCGGCGTCGGTGAAGAAGCCGCCGCCCTGGATCGGCGGCAATTGCGCCGGATCGCCCAGCACCAGCAGCGGCACGCCAAACGACATCAGGTCGCGGCCAAGCTCGGCATCGACCATCGAGCATTCGTCGATGACGATCAGGCTCGCCTTCGAGGCCGGCGCCTCGTCCCACAGATCGAAGCTCGGGATTTCCTCGCCGCTCTCGCGCGTGCGGTAGATCAGGCTGTGGATGGTGGAGGCGCGCTCGCAACCTTTGCTGCGCATCACCTGTGCAGCCTTGCCGGTGAAGGCCGCAAACAGCACCTTGCCGTCGACGCCGTCGGCGATGTGGCGGGCGAGCGTGGTCTTGCCGGTGCCGGCATAAGCCGAACAGGCGGAACACCTGCGGCGTTGCGCTGTGCCCCGGCCGCGCCTTGAGCCAGGCTGCGACCGCCTTGCAGCGCTTCGTCCTGGTGCGGGGTGAAAACGGCCATCGGGCTGAGGCTTACCGAGCAAATCGACACGGTATCATAGCGAACGAAAAGAGAACAATGATGCTGGGCCAGGCCACCAAGTGCTTCGCAACCGCGCGAAGTCCAGCCAAGTGCCGGTCAGGCCACGTCGCTGTCCGGGCTGGCTTCGGCACTGAAGGCGCTTGATGATCCGCTTCAGGGCAGCGAGTTCGACCTCGAGCTTCGGGACGCGCTCGGCGAGGTCGGCCGGTTCGCCCGCGATCGCCGCGGCATCGGCCGGCGCGAACGCCACGCCGAGCTCCTGGCCGTGCCGCCAGGCCACTTGGCAGGCCACCGTGAGGTTCTTCTGCGGGATGTGCAGTTCGATCGTGTCCGGCGTGGTGACGGGATCGGAGAACATCAGCCGCGCACCGGTCGCCGAGAAGTCGCGGATCAGGCAGTCGAGCACGCTGCGGCGGTTGTTGAAATGCACGGTCCCGCGCAGAAAGCTCTTCTGGCGCGGCGCGCGGCGGCGATCGGCGGTCGGATGTTGCGGCTCCGTCATGCCGCGACGCTAGCATCGCGGCGTTAACGACTTCTTCATCTGGACCGATCGCGGCCGCCGGCCGTACGACGCCGCCGCGAGCGCCGGCGTCGCAGCATCGTCGTTGAGGCCGCGCAGGCCAGGCATGATCTCGGTCCGGAACAGCTCCAGCGAGCGCATCTGCTGCTCGTGCGTGAGCGAACCGAACGCGAGCAGCAGCACGAGATAGTTGTGGCCGCAGCGCTCGGCCTGCGCCATCGAGAATGCGCCGGACGGTGTCAGGCGAGCCGACCACCAGCGTGCCCGAGGCGCGCGCCTGGTCGAAGTCGGCGGCGATCGCGATCGGCGGGAAGGTGCCGCGCACCTTCCACAGCCAGGCGAGATTGTCGAACCAGGTCTCGTGCGCCTGCCGCGCGATACGCTCGGCCTCGGCGTCGCTGTCGGCGACGAACATCGCGCGCATGACGCCGACCATCGGCGACTGCACGGGCGAGGGATAGGCGCGCGCGCTCGTCGGCATACGCCGCCCAGTTGCTGCGGAACGCCTGCACGATGCGGGTGACGCGGTCGTCCGGGCCGAGGGTGACGCCGTTCATGCCGCGCTTGGCCGCGAACATCGGGCCGTGGTCGCCGCGCAGCCCGTACCAGAGCGGCGGGTGCGGGCGCTGCAGCGGCTTCAGCACGACCGGCACGTCCTTGAACGTGTAGCGGTCGCAGGAATAGTCGATGCGGTCGCGCGTGAAGCCCTGGTAGAGCACGTTGAAGGCGTGCTCGAATGCGTCGGCGGATTGCTCGAAGTCCTCGCCGTAGGCCTCGAACTCGTGCGGCGAAATGCCGCGGCCGACGCCGATGTCGAGCCGGCCGCCGCAGAGGTGGTCGAGCATGCAAAGCTCTTCCAGGAGCCGCAGCGGATGATAGAGCGGCAGCAGGTAGAGCAGGGTGCCGAGCCGGATGCGCTTGGTTTCGCGCGCCGCAGCGGCGAGAAAGATGCTGGGCGACGGCGTCATCGACAGCGGCGTCGCGTGGTGCTCGGACAGGTGATAGCCGTAGAAGCCGGCGGCTTCGAGCGCCTGCAGCAGCACGATGCGCTCCTCGTAGGTCTTGTGCAGCGGCACGTCGCTGCCCTCGATGTAGTCGAACACTCCGAATTTCATGGCGAAGCGGCTCCCGGCTGCTGTGACGCTTGAAACGATGCGGCTCGGTCAGGCCGGCGGATGCTTGCGATAATACTCGGCGTCCTCCGCCGACTGCTTGAATTCCGCGTTGCCGCGCCATTCGACGTGACGGGACAGCATGTCGGAGCCATAGCGCACCCGGAACAGCAGCGTGCGCTGTGGACCGTTGATGTACTCATGCACCTCGCCCGGTGGATGCACGACGAACGAGCCCGGCACCACGTCGATCGTCTCTTTCGGCGTGCGCATCTTGCCGCCGCCATCGAAGCAGAAATAGATCTCGGTCGCGTACGGATGGCAGTGATTCGGGCTGATCTGGCCCGGCTCCCAGCAGGCGACGGTGTAGTCGCCGTCTTCAACCTCGCCGAGAATCTTCTCGACGTGGCGCTTGGGGTCCCACTGCTGCTCCTTGGCGAGACTGAATGCTTCCATGGACGATCCTCCGAAGTTCTTCGGGCGGCATTATGCCGGCCGCGTGGGCGGCTGTCAGTAGTGCGAGTGGGCAGCCGTGCGTAGGCCGGCTCACTTGCAGGCGCATGGCTTCCTTGCAGTGCCGGCTTCGGGATAGTGTGGCGCAAAACGTCAACGACGATGGGAGGGTTCGCCATGCCAGTCCGCACGCGTGCACCGCGCCGCCTCGCCGTGCTGATCCGCGCTGCGACATGCAGTGCTGCGACATTCGGCGCCGTGCTGGCGATGGCGGCACCGGCCGCGGCGCAGTCCTACCCGAGCGCGCCGGTCAAGGTGATCGTGCCGTTTGGCGCCGGCGGCGCGACCGACATCCTGGCGCGGGTGTTCTCGGAGCGCCTCGCGCAGAATCTTGGCCAAGGCTTCACGGTCGAGAATCGCGGCGGTGCAGCCGGCCAGATCGCCGCCACCGCAGTCGCGCGCTCGCCCGCCGATGGCTACACGTTGATGTTCACCACCGCGGCGCCGATCACCGTCGCGCCACTGATGAACGACAAAGTGCAGTACGACCCGCGCAAGGACTTCGTCCCGGTCGCACAGGTCGCGGTCATGCCGGTCTGGCTCGTGGTCAACGCCAAGTCCCCGCTGAAGATCGCTCGCCGACATGGTTCGCGCCGCCAAGGCCGATCCTGCCAAGCTCACCTATGGCACCTCCGGCGTCGGCACCGAACTGCATCTCGCCGCCGAGGCGGTGGCGCGCTCGGCCGACATCAAGATGGTGCACGTGCCGTTTCGAGGCGGCGGTGAAGTCATCACCGCGCTCCTCGGCAAGCAGATCGACTTCGCGGCGCTGAGCACAGCGTCGATCGCGGGCCCGCTGAAGCAGGGCTCGCTGCGCGCGATCGCGGTGTCCTCGCCGCAGCGCATGGCCGACTTCCCCGACGTGGCGACCTTCGCCGAACTCGGGCACGGCAGCGCCACCATGATGCCGTGGTGGGGAATGATGGCGCCGGCCGGCACGCCGCAGCCGATCGTATCGCGACTTACGCAGGAGCTCGACGCGATCAGCAAGGACGCAGCCGTGCGCGAGCGCCTGAAGGCGACCTTTGTGCAGATCGAGTTCGAAGGCCCGCAGGAGTTCGCGCAGCGGCTCGAGGCAGAAGCCAAGCTCTACGGCGACATCATCCGCGCCGCCAACATCAAACTGCAGTAGTGCGACAGGTCAGCCATGAAACGAAGCACCGACAGTATCCGCACCACCCACGCCGGCCGATTGCCGACGCCGCCCGGCTGCGAGGACATGCCGTTCCGGCTCTATCGCGGCGAGGCGGTCGATCCGAAGGTCATCGCCGCCGGGCTCGATTATGTGATCGGCCGGCAGCTTGACGCCGGCATCGACTGCATCGGCGATGGCGAATTCTGGAAGGCGCGCAACATCGCCTATTACGGCCGCCATCTCACCGGGCTGACGACTCGGGCGCTCCGCCCGGGCGAAACCGGATCGACCCGGACCTTCACCCGCGAGCGCGACGAGTTCGCGGCGTTCTACCGCGACCTCGACGCCACCGGCACGATCTTTCACGTTCCCGGCGAGAAGCCGATGCCGCCGGAGCGCGAGCGCATGATCGCGACCGGCCCGGTGAAGCCGCAAGGCATCGCCGCCATCGCCCAGGAACTCGAAGCGCTCAAGGCCGCGATCGGCCGCTCCGCGCGGCCGGTCGACGAGACATTCTTCTGCGTGCTCGCGCCCGGCTGGCTCGATCACTTCATCTACAACGAGCATTACAAGACCGACGAGGAGTTCATCTTCGCGCTCGCCGAGGCGCTACGCGAGGAATACCTCGCAGTGGTCAACGCCGGCTTCATCCTGCAGATCGACGACCCGGGCCTGGTGGACTGGTGGGACATGCTCAAGCCTGCGCTCAGCGTGCAGGAATACTGCGACCGGTTCGCGCGGCTTCGGATCGATGCGGTCAACCACGCGCTGAAAGGCATCCCCGAAGACCGCGTCCGCTATCACCTGTGCTGGGGGAGCTGGCACGGGCCGCACACCCACGACCTGCCGTTTGAGCACATCATCGGCCTGATGCTGCAGGTCAACGCCCAGTGCTATTCGTTCGAGGCCGCCAACGTCCGCCACGAGCACGAGTGGCGGCTCTGGGAAAAGGTCAAGCTGCCGGACGGCAAGATCATCCTGCCGGGCGTCGTCAGCCACGCGACCAATCTGGTCGAGCATCCGGAGCTGGTGGCCGAGCGCATCCTGCGATTCGCCAACGCGGTCGGCCGTGACAGCATCATCGCCGGCACCGACTGCGGGCTCGGCGGACGCGTGCACGCCGAGATCGCCTGGGCAAAGCTTGTCGCGCTCGGCGAGGGCGCGCGGCTCGCGTGGAAAGCGCTTGCGCGGTAGATAGCAATGCCAGTGGTGCAAAGGCGCCTGGCCTGGCTGGTGGCGGCCTGCCTTGCAGCGGCAACGCCGGTGCTGGGGCAAGGCTATCCGCAGAAGCCGGTGTCAATCATCGTACCGGTCGCGGCCGGCGTCGGCGCCGACGTGATCGTGCGCATCCTTGCGGAACGGCTGTCGCAGCGCTGGAATCAGCAGGTCGTGGTTGTCAACCGGCCGGGCGGCAGCGGCGCGATCGGCGCCCAGGCGGCTGCGATGGCTGCTCCGGACGGCCACACGCTCTACATGGCGGTGTCGTCGGGCTTTGTCGTGATCCCGGAAAGCAAGTCGAAGTGGCCGGTCGATCTCGCAACCGATTTCGTCACGATCGGCTTGATCAGCGACCAGCCGATGATCATTGCTGCTGCGCCATCGCTCGGGGTCAATTCGCTCTCGGAATTCATCGAGCTGGTCAAGCGCCGACCCGGCGAAATCCTCTACGGTGCGGCGCGTCTTTCGGTGCCGCACCTGACCGGCGAGCTGCTCAACGCGCGCGCCGGCATCAATATGCGCTACATCCCGACAATGGGAGCCGCCAAGGTCATGCAGGACATCCTGAACGGCAATCTGCATGCGGTGACGGACAGCGTTCCGGGCATTCGCGGTGCGATCCAGAACGGCACGGTCAAGGCGCTGGCTTTCACCGGCGACAAGCGGCTCGCAAGCTTTCCCGACCTGCCGCTGGCCGCGGAAACGCTGCCCGATTTCCACGTCAAGGGCTGGTTCGCGCTGATGGCGCCGGCGCAGACGCCGGAGCCGGTCGCCTCGCAGATCCGCGACGACCTGCGGGCGACCCTCGAAGACCCTGGGCTGCGCGCCCGCTATGAAGCGATCGGCACGTTCCCGCGCCCGTCGACGCTGGATCAGACCATGGCGTTCATCAAGGCCGAGCAGCAGCTGTGGCGGCCGATCGTGCGGCAGATCGGAGCGGACTGATCATGGATGCTCCGATCCTGATCGTTGGCGGCGGCATCAGCGGGCTTACGCTGGCGCTCAGCCTGCATGAGCTTGGCATCCCCTGCCGCATCTTCGAAAGCGCGCCGACGTTCCGACGGCTCGGCGTCGGCATCAACCTGCAGCCGTACGGCGTTCGCGAATTGAGCAGGCTCGGGCTGCTGCCGGCGCTGCGCGCGCATTCGGTCGAGCCGTGCGAGATGAACTACTACAACCGGTTCGGCCAGTTGGTATTTTCCGAGCCGCGCGGCCGCGCGGCCGGCTACGAATGGCCGCAGCTGTCGCTGCACCGCGGCGACTTCCACCAGGTTCTGGTCGATGCGGTTGTCGAACGGCTTGGCCGCGACACCATCATCATGAATCACCAATGCGTGGGCTTGAGCAGCACGACGCCGGCGTGACTGTGCACTTCGTCGACGCCGCAGGCCTGCCGCAGCCGCCCGTGCGCGGCGCGGCCGCGATCGGCTGCGATGGGTTTCATTCAGCGTTGCGTCGGGTGCTTTATCCGGACGAAGGCCCGGTGTGCTACCAGGGCATCAACATGTGGCGCGGCGTGACGCGCTGGAAGCCGTTCCTCACCGGAGCATCGGCGGCGCAGGCCGGCTGGCTCGAGGTCGGGAAGATCCTGATGTTCCCGCTGACGCGCGAGCCCGACGCCGATGGCCTGCAGGTCATCAACTGGGTGGCCGAGATCCAGTCGTCGCGCAACGTGATGCTCGACTGGAACCTGCAGGGCGATCTCGCCGACTTCCTGCCGACCTTCGCGGGCTGGCATTTCCCCTGGCTCGACGTAGCCGGAATGATCGTTGCGCACGAAGTCCTGCTGGAGTGTCCGATGGTGGACCGCGATCCGCTGCCGCGCTGGACCGTCGGACGTGTCACGCTGGTTGGCGACGCGGCGCATCCGATGTATCCGCGCGGCGGCAATGGCGCAGGCCAGAGCATCCTCGATGCGCGGGCGCTAGCGCGTTGTCTCAAGGCTGCGCCAGACGCGGTGTCGGGGCTCGCCGCCTACGAGGCCGAGCGTCTGACCGCCGCCAACGGAGTCGTGCTGCGCGTTCGTCACGCTCCGCCTGACCTGATGCTGAAGATGGTGCACGATCGCAGCGGCGACCGCCCGTTCGAGAACATCGATGATCTGATCAGCGAGGCGGAGCGGATCACGATCATCGAAGAGTACAAACGCGTCGCGGGCTACGACCGGCTCGCGGCGCGGCCCGACGCCAAGTCACCGCCGTAGCACGCAGTGATCGCGCTCAGGCCCTGCCCTTGGCGCCGAGGGTGGCCTTGTCGAAGCCTGCGACCCGTTTGTAGCCATCGGTGATGGCGGCAAGCTCCTCCTGGCTCACGAGATCGTCGAGCCGATCGAACGGCCGCCCGCCGCTGCGCTCGTGCACGACTTTGAGGATCACGTCAGGCGGCGCTGTGCGGTTGGTCAGCACGACGCGGTTGGCGGCCGGCAGCCGTTCGGCCTCGTAGGCCTTGAGCCCGGCCGCTGCATCCGATGCGTCGCGCAGGCAGCGCGCCAGCGCGCGGGCGTCGAGGATGCCTTGGCCGGCGCCGTTGCCGCCGCGCGGATACATCGGGTGCGCGGCGTCGCCGACCAGCGTAAGCCGCCCCGCCGTCCAGCGCGGCAGCGGATCGCGGTCGACCATCGGATACTCAAGCACGACATCGTATGCACGGATCATCGAGGCAACGTCGAGCCAGGGGAAGTGCCAGTCGGCGTAGGTCGGATAGATGTCGTCGATGTTGCCTGCGAGGTTCCAGTCCTGCATGACGTGGCGCGGCGACTGGATTTCGGCGACCCAGTTGATGAGCTGCAGGCCATCGTCGTCGACATCGCGAGAGATCGGATAGATCACCATCTTGCCGACGTCGAGCCATCCGGCCTGCACCATGGTCGAGCCTGACAGAAACGGCTTCCAGCGCGACACGCCGCGCCACATGTTGATGCCCTGGTAGGACACCGGCCCCTCAGTCGGATGGAGCTGCCGGCGGATCACCGAATGCACGCCATCGCAGGCGAGCGCCGCAGCGCCGCGCACCGGAGCAAGCGCGCGCCCTGCGGCATCGACGAACCGGACCGTGACGCCGGTGTCGTCCTGCTCCACGCCGACACAGCGGTGGTCCATCACGATCGCGTCGGCGCCGAGCCGCTCCAGCACCGCCTCGGCCAGTACCCGGTGCAGCTCGCCGCGATGGATCGAGAGCTGCGGCCATTCGTAGCCGGCGAAGCGGCCGCGCGGTTCGGTAAAGATGAACTGGCCGTGCCGGGTGTAGTAGCTCATCTCGCGGGTCTCGACCCCGTGCATCTGCAAGCGCATCGAGAAGGCCGAGCTGGGTCAGTTCGCGCATGCCGTGCGGCAACAGATTGATGCCGACGCCGAGCCGTTTGAACTCGGGTGCGTTCTCGAACACGCGGCAGGGCAGGCCGGCCTCGTGCAGGCTGAGCGCGAGCGTGAGCCCGCTGATGCCGCCGCCGATGATGATGAGCGGGTCTGCCATGTCGTATTCGCTCCCGTCCGGCGCGCGAGCGACCGGCTCGCGCGGCATTATGGCGGGCGGAGGACAGGCTGTCTGCGCGACAGTGCACGGCGCCCACTGTCACCGGTCTGCAACGCTGCCGCATTAGGGTCGGCCGATCGGCTACGAGTGAAGCCGCTCACACCCCCGCTCCCCCCAACCGAGCAAAAATGCATTGCCTGATACGTCGCCGCGCGTGACGACCCGCGCGCTTTGGTGGGCCGGGCGGCCGGCGGCAATGCTCGGAACCGAGGTGACACATGGTCGACCATTCGAAGCCGTTTGACGCGCGGTCAGCTCGCGAGTTCGCCCGTGCGCGTGCGATAGCCGGCCGTTCGTGCTGGATCGTGGGCCTGGCGTTCGTGCTTCTTTCGTTCGCCGGCGGCATATCGGCCACGCGCGCAGGAGAACCACCGCTGGATCGGCATGAGGCGGTCGGCCACCCTTCCGAACCGCGGGCAACCCCGGTCGAGGCCTCGCGGCTACCGCTGGCGGCGATCGAAGCCTGGCTATCGACTGAATTCGACCTGCCCGTATCCGGCGAGCCGCCGCGGGTCGAACTGATACCGCCGGATAGGTTGATATGGCTCCGCTATCACGGCCTGCTGCCCGAAGGCGCGATGGCCCGCGCGCAAGCAAGCTTGATGCGCGACACGGTTGCGATCTACGTCGATTCCCAACGCACGATCTACCTTGCCGAGGGCTGGACGGGGCTGAGCCACGCCGATCTGTCGGTGCTGGTCCATGAAATGGTGCACCACATGCAGAATCTGGCCGGGCTGAAGTACCACTGCCCGCAGGAACGCGAGAAGCTCGCCTACGCGGCGCAGGCTCGCTGGCTCGCGCTCGTGGGGCACAGCCTTGAGCAGGACTTCGAACTCGACGGCTTCTCGCTGCTCTTCAAGACGCGGTGCCTCATTTAGGCCGTGTCCCATCGACGGCCCTTCGCGGCCGCTTGGAGGCGACGCCGGTCGCGAGGCGACCGACGCAATCTTCATCATCCTGTCGGGCGGTAGCTTGTGCCAAGGTGCAGGCCGCACAAGGGCCGCTTCGACTTGCAGTTACGCTGTGACGCGGCTGCGAGTGCGGCTACGGGCCGTCTCCGAAACAACCTCGCTCTTCTCTTTTGCGATTTCCGGCACCAGGGAGGTTGCCTCGTCGGCAATCTTTTTCATTCCTTCCTGGAATACCATCCCATCAGCCATCAGACGCTGACAGGCGCCGGTCGACCACATCTGACACGCTTGAAACCATTCTGTGGGAGTCTTTGCCTCCAACATACGCTCACAGGCCTCTTGCGCCGCTTGCACCCCCATTTGTCGGCGCTGGAACCAGCCTTCGGAAAATGCCTGCATCCCATCCAGAATTTCGGCCTGGACTTTCCAAAACGTGTGGGCGCTCTTCTGCATTGAGCCCGCGAGAAGGGAGATCGGCTGAGACATAGCCTGCCATTGCTCTGTTGAGCCTTGATCGGTCATCGTGGTGCCTCCGTCTGCTGTTGCTACACTTGGTGGCCCCGCCCCGATACCCTCACTGCGCTTGTGCCAGAGTGATCTCTGGCGCAGGCATATCGTTGACGCAAAACTATCTGCTGAGTTCCAGATGATTGCATTGACCTGCGTCAACGGCCCGTGGAAAGGCTACAGCCTTCCATTCATCTTGGGCATTATACCCAAGCACGAGAGACCGGACCGAAACACGATCGTCGAGGCGCAAAAGCTCGACCAATCGTCCGATATTCGATGGTCACATTCCGCTTGCTCGCACAGCGCTTGGGGAGAACCGGCGATCGGCCCTCCGCCGCCAGTCGCCGCATGGCAGCAATCGGTCGGGTGACGAAGCTTGCCCACGGCCTTTCGCGCCGCGCCCTCTACGCCGTAGTCTCTGCCGGGGCGCAGGGTAGGGGGCGGCAGTGAGGCCGCGGTATTCATGGCGGCTGAGCCATACGACTTCATCATCGTGGGTGCGGGACCGGCCGGCTGCGTGCTGGCGGCTCGCCTGAGCGAACGCGCGGACAACCGCGTGCTGCTGGTCGAGGCGGGCAAGGACTATCCGCCCGGGCAGGAGCCTGCCGAAATCCTCGACATTTTCGCCGCCACCGCCTATTCGCGGCCGCGCTTCATCTGGCCGCACGTGGCGAAGCTCGGGCCGCGTCCCGGCAACGCGCCCGACACGCGGCCGCGCCGGCTTTATCAACAAGGGCGCCTGATCGGCGGCGGCTCTTCGGTCAACGGCATGGCTGCGATTCGCGGCCTGCCGTCGGACTACGACGATTGGGCGCGCCGCGGCGCCGCAGGCTGGGACTGGCAGGGCGTGCTGCCCTATTTCATCAAGCTCGAGGCTGACCGCGACTTCGATGGGCCGCTGCACAACAAGAGCGGGCCGATCCATGTGCAGCGCTATGGCCCCGATCGCTGGCCGGGCTTCGTGCGCGCGGTGATGGCGGCGGTCGAGCGGCAGGGCTGGCGCAACATCAAGGATCAGAACGCGGTGTTCGAGGACGGCTTTGCTCCGGTTGCGCACAGCCACACCGACGAGCGCCGGATGGGTGCGGCCTGGCGCTACCTCACGAGCGAAGTGCGAACGCGGCCGAACCTCGCGATCATGTCGGAGTTCGAGGTCGAGCGGGTCGTGTTCGAGGGCGCTCGGGCAACGGGTGTCGAGGCATTCCGGGGCGACGAGCGTATGGTCGTGCGCGGCGGCGAGGTGATCCTCTCCTCCGGTGCGCTGCAATCGCCGGCGATTTTGATGCGTTCGGGTGTGGGGCCTGCGAGGAACCTGCTCGCGCTCGGGCTGCCGGTCGTCGCCGACCGAGCAGGCGTTGGTCGGCACCTGATGGAGCACCCGGGCGTCAACTTCGGGTTTTATCTCAAGCCCGCGGCGCGGCTGCCCAAGTCCTTGCGCCGGCAGATGTTTGCGGCTTTGCGGTGGTCGTCCGGGATGGACGGCTGCCCGCCGGGCGACATGTACATGATTCCGAGCAACAAGGCGCAATGGCACGCCGTCGGCGCCCGCATTGGGCTGATGATGATGTGGGTCAACCGCTCGTTTTCGGAGGGCGAACTGACGCTTGCCGCGCGCGACCGCAAGGCGCGGCTCGATATCGATTTCAACATGTGCTCGGACGCCCGCGACCTGGAGCGTCTGGTGCTCGGAACGCGATTGATGTGCAAGCTGCAGGCGGATCCTGCGGTGCAGGACGCCGTCGAGCAGTCGTTTCCCGATCAGCTACAGCGATTGGGCGCGGCGGCTCGGCGTGCACTCGACGGTCAACGCGGCGCAGACCTGGACCGGCGCCGCACTGATGGACGGCTCGGCCGTTCTGCGGCGCTGGATGATCGACAAGCTGATCGCGGATGCGCCCTTCGATCGAGGATCTTGCGCACGACGACGGCGCCTGCCGCGACTGGATCCGCAGCGCCGTGGTCGGGCACTGGCACGCGTCGTGCACATGTCGCATGGGCGCGGACCCCGCCGTGACCGACCCCGGCGCGCGTCACGGCCGGGGTGCGGTCACCGACGCCTCGATCATGCCGATGGTGCCCTGCGCCAACACCAACATTCCGACACTGATGATCGGCGAGAAGGTGGCCGCAACGATCCTGGCGGAGCGCTGACGGCGGCTGAAGGCGCCGCGCTATTGCGGCTGATAGCCGGAGGCTTTGACGATTTCGCCGTTGAGCGCGATTTCCTTGCGCACGAAGGCATCGAACTCGGCGGGCGTCATCGGGCTTGGGTCGCCGCCGAGCGCGATGATCTTGTCGGCCACGTCCTTCACCTTCAGCGCGGCGACGATTTCGCTGTTGAGCCGGTCGACGATCGGCTTTGGAGTTCGCGCCGGCAGGAAGGCGCCGACCCAGAAGTTGTACTCGGCGTCCGGCAGGCCGGCCTCGCCGACCGTGCGCACGTCCGGCATCAGCGGCAGCCGCCGGGGCGAACTGACCGCGAGCGCGCTCACCTTGCCTTCCTTCGCAAGCGTGATCGCGTTCACAGCCGGCGCCGGATACATGTCGATGCGCCCCGCGATCACCTCGGTCATGCCTTCGGGCGTGCCGCGAAACGGCACATGGGTGGCGGGAAAGCCTGCGGCGAGCCGGAAGCGCTCCATGAAGAGCTGGCCCGAACTGCCGGCGCCGGCGGTGCCGTAGAGGATCGTGCTCCCCGGCTTCTTGCCGGCATCGATCAAGTCTTGCAGCATCTTGTATTTCGTCGCGGTCGCGACCACGAAGGGGATGCTCGCGAGCAAGCTCACGGCCGTGAAATCGTCGGCCACGTTGAACGGCAGCTTGGCATAGGTCGATGCCACCACGACATGCGAGGTCGAGTTCACCAGCAGCGTATAGCCGTCGGGCTCTGCCTTGGCCACCATGCCGGAGCCGAGCGTGGTGCCTGCGCCGCCGCGGTTTTCGACCACGAAGGTCTGTCCGAGCTGTTTCGCGACCTGTTCGAACACGGTACGGGCGGTGATGTCGGTGGCGCTGCCGGCCGAAAACGGCACCACGATTTTGATCGGCTGCTTGGCAGGCCAGTCCTGCGCGCTTGCAGCAAGCGGCCCGGCAAGCAAGACCAGAGCCAGGCCCGCAAATCCATTGACGCATTGTCAAAGCCCCTTTGTCCGTGTGCTGCGACTGTATCATAGAAGCCCGCAACGGCGGTCCAACGCGGCGGTGCGCCCCAGGCCCGCACAGAACTTCATGTCGCCGCCCGTGACAGGCAGGCCGCCCGCTGATACGACACGGCCGGCCAAACGTCGGGGAATGGACATGTTCAAGAAGCCGAATTGTCCGGTCATCGCCATCGAGGAGCACTATTGGGACGCCGAGCTGTCCAAGACCTACACCGGGGTCGAGGCCGGACGGCCGGGACCGCAGATGGAGCGGCTGTTCGATCTCGGCGCGCTGCGGCTCAAGGAGATGGACGAGTCCGGCGTCGACATCCAGGTCATCTCCCACGGCGCACCCTCGGCCCAGAAGCTGCCCACGGAAGGCGCAGCCGCGCTGGTGCGCGGCGTCAACGACCGTCTCGCCGCTGCGTGTGCAGCCCATCCCAAGGCGTTTTGCGGCGTTCGCGGCGCTGCCGTCGAACGATCCCAAGGCTGCTGCCGACGAACTCGAACGCGCCGTCACCAAGCTCGGCTTCAAGGGCGCGATGATGCACGGCCTTTCGGGCGGTGTGTTCCTGGACGACAAGCGCTTCTGGCCGATCTACGAGCGCGCCGAGCGGCTCGACGTTCCGGTCTACTTCCATCCGGGTTTGCCGGACGCGCGCGTGGCGGAAGCCTACTACAGCGACTACGCCAAGGATTTTCCGATGGTCGTCCGCGCCGCCTGGGGCTACACCGTCGAGACCGCGACCACCGCCATCCGCCTGGTGCTCTCGGGCGTTTTCGAAAAGCACCCGAAGCTGAAGGTGATCCTCGGCCATCTCGGCGAGACGTTGCCGTTCCTGGTCTGGCGCGTCGATCATGCGATCGCGCGGCCGGGGGCAGCCAAGACCATCAGCTTCCGCGACATCTTCTGCGGCAACTTCTGGATCACGACGAGCGGAAACTTTTCCAATCCCGCGCTGATGTGCTGCGTGCAGGAGATGGGCGTCGATCGCATCCTGTTTGCGGTCGACTGGCCGTTCGTGCCGAACCCGCCGGGTGTGGCATGGATGGAAAGCGTGCCGCTGTGCGACGAGGACAAGGCGAAGATCTTGAGCGGCAACGCGAGGCGGCTGCTGCGGATGTGATGCAGTTTGGCCTGATATAGTATGTGATGCGCTTGCGTCGGGCCCGTAGCTCAATGGTCAGAGCCGACCGCTCATAACGGTCTGGTTGGAGGTTCGAGTCCTCCCGGGCCCACCACGTACTCTTTCGAACCGTGAGATTTCCTGGAGACTGCCAAAAAGCCCGCCATTGGCGGGCCTTTGCATAGGCATTTCGGTCTCTGTGGAGACGACTTGCGGCGTAACCGCGATTTCGGGAGGTCCGTCTCTGGGGCGAGGAATCCCGTTTCCCCGATGCAGATCGAAGCGATGGGATCCGCGACCGGCCGATTGCTCCTGGATCGCCATGGCAGAATGGCGTTGCAGAACGATTGATCGGCACGCTGCGCCGCGAGTGCCTGGATCACTTGGTGATCTTGGGCGAGGCTCATCTTCGGCGTGTCCTTTCCGCTTACGCGGCCTACTACAATCAGTCGCGCACACACCTGGCTTTGCAGAAGAATTCGCCGTTAGAGCGAGCCGTTCAGCGGATCGGGGATGTTGCCGTCATTCCCGTCCTGGCTGGACTGCATCACCGATACGTCCGGATATAATTTTCGGAAAGGACAGGGGCCAGCATGTCCGTTAAGTTGCCCAACAACGGGCATTTGGCGGGTCGACTGAAACGAGACTGTCAAATGCCAGGATGCGACAATTTATCGGTGGTGAATCGGGTCCCGATAAGGTGGTACTGTCGTCGTCAATGAAGTCCGGGAGGATTTCATGCGCAAACATCATCGATTGCTGGCCACTGCTGTAGCCGCAATTGTGCATCGCGTCCGATCGGCTCCAGTGCAAGAGCGGCCGACGCGTCGACCCGGCTCAGCTCAATTCCCGACCACGTCAAGTCCCGGCGCTGGATCGCTGAGGCTGACGACGCTTCATGTCCTAGCCGGCATTGTCACGGCGCTGTTGGTTCCCGGTGCTAGTGCAACAGCCGAGAATGCTTACCCATCGAGGCCGGTCCGCCTCATCGTTTCGTTCGCCGCCGGCGGTCCGACCGACATTGTCGCTCGTATCATGGGCGCCAGGATGGGAGAACTTCTGGGCCAGCAGTTCGTGGTGGAAAACAAGACCGGCGCGGGCGGCAACATCGGCGCCGATGTGGTTGCGAAATCGCCGCCCGATGGCTACACGCTGCTGATGGCGACGGTATCCACGCACGCCATCAATCCTGGGCTGTACAGGAAGATTCCCTACGATCCGATCAGCGATTTCACCCCGATCGGCCAGGTCGGCGTGACGCCGATCATGCTCGTGGTGCACCCGTCGGTTCCGGCAATCGACGTCAAAAGCCTCATTAGCCTGGCCAAGGGCGACACGAACCGATTCACCTATGGCTCGTCCGGCGTCGGCTCGATCCTTCATCTCTGCGGCGAGCAATTCAAATCGCTGGCTGGCGGTCTCAACATCGTGCATGTGCCCTATCGCGGCTCTTCACTGCTGATGAAGGACCTGATTGCCGGACAGATTTCCATGGCCTTTGACGCCACGCCAAGCGCCGGCCCGCAGGTCGCGACCGGTGCGATCCGCGCACTCGGCGGCGGCATGGCGACGCGGCTGCGGACGATGCCCGACCTGCCAACTCTGCATGAGCAGGGACTCAAGGGCTTCGAGTGCTACACCTGGAACGCCATCCTCGCGCCGGCCGGCACGCCGCAGCCGATCGTCGACAGACTGAGTGATGCCATCAGCAAGTCGCTGGCCGATCCGGTGGTATTTAGCCGGATGCAGGAGGCCGGCGTCGATCCGACACCGGATATGTCGCCGGCGAAAACCGCCGCGTTCATCAAGGTGGAACTGGCGAAGTGGGACGCGATCATCAAGGCCTCGGGTGCGCAGATCGACTAAAGGCAATCGACTAACGGCAGGAGCGTTCAACGGGCCGTTTGGACGTTGCGTGGCGCCTTCGTGAAACAGATTGTGAGGCCAAAATGCCTTCTATAGGCTCATCTGCCATATCCATCTGACATTCGGATCGCTCATCCCCGTGACGCCCACTTCGTCTTTCATCGAGCTTGATCGCGTCAGCTTGACCTATAAGAGCCGCAACAGTTGGTTCGACGCATGCGCTCGACGAGATCACCATCAGCGCCGAACGTGACATACCCGGTGGCAGTCGCCCGAAAAGAGCGTTGATTCCGTTGAGCGGCACGATTGCGGACCGTTACCCGCTCATTGTCTGCAAGCCACAGGTCCAAGCCTTAGGGTTACCTCTCTCTCAATGAAAGCAAATCCCCCGCGTGACGATCCTGAGCAATCAAATCTCAACCGCCGGTGAGATGTCCTTGATGCTGGGTCAACGTTCGCATGTTGTTGTGGGGGCTAATGGACGATCAATTGGCGCTGACTGCAATCGGTCTGCTGGTCGTGATGGTGCTGATTGTTGTCGGCGCGGCCGGCGCCGCGATGATGGCAATGTTCTAGGGTCGAAAGGACAATGGCAAAAGCAACGAAATCGCAGTGGGACGTATTCCGGATCAAGGCTGCATCGCAGGCTTATGTAGGCACCGTCGAGGCAAGCGACGAAGCTGAAGCGATTGAAAGGGCGGTGTCGCAATTCAATATTTCTGACGCCCTTAAGAACCGATTGCTGGCTCGCAAGGTTCGATAGTCACTGACCGCGTTGCTCGCCCAGCACGACACATCGAGCCGGCGCGCATGTTGCCGAGGTCCATGGGTCCGGCGGCGGGGTGGACGAAGTCGAGCGCATTCAGTCGAGCCGCTACGGATGATCTGCACGGCCGCCGGCCTTCGCGCTCTTAAACGCCTCAACGGCGCGCTGATTGACGCGTTTTAGGACCTCCAGAAACTCCTTGTCGAGCTGTGCCTCTTCCTCCCTCGTTATCGGCCGGGCTGCTCGGCAGCGGGCCAGAAAGTCATCCATTTTTCTCCAAGGAGAGGAATTTGTTGCCGCATCGAAAGTCTCGGCAACCGCTGGCATAGAACTCACCTACGCTGTGCACGACGACAACATCCCGATCGATATCATCCGTTTTGCCAGTCACCTCCTCGCCGGCCTCGATCGCTTCGTCGACGGCGCGACGGACAATGTCTGGCTCAGCATCTTCGGCGTCGCGGATTTCGCGAGCATCTTGGATGTCGCTTCGAGAAAGCCCAACATCTTCGGCCGCCGGCGCAACTTCGTCTACGTTTGAGACGAGGTCATTGCGGGCCCCCTGTCGACCAATCTCGCCACGATCTTGCGCGGCATCATATTTGCCGGCGAGCCTGCGTTTTGCATGGGCTTCTATTTCGAGTGCGTCTGCTTGCGCGCGGTAGCTGGGCACGTTTTCCTCAGCACCGCCGGTGCGTTTTGGCCGCTCGCCGCCTCCGCGGGCCGAGAACTCGCGGAAGATGAGCAGATACAGTGCGTAGCGCATTGCCGATCATAACATCGATACGCCAGCATGGCCGCACCTAGGCGCCCCCCTGCTATTTGGGCTCGCGTTCGTCCACGATGATCGCCTCGTAGGCAGAAACTTCGCTGATAAGCCGGCGCCACGCCGCGCAAACCGCCATGATGGCCACGGCTCGCCGGAACGATATTTCCGGCCGGGAGCCAAGTGTTTGGCATTCGGAAAGATAAATCTTGCACTGTTCGGAAGTGATCATGGGCAGCCCCACAAGTTCCCCCGATGATTAACGCCTCAAAATCGATATTGGATCGCAACGATAGCATTCGCCTATCGCGAATTTCGGGGAGCCACCCGCGCGAGCCTTATCCCCCGGTGAAGGGGACTGGCCTGCTTGATGGGGCTGAATAGGGCGCCCCCTACCGGGGAGCCCCGGCGGTGGACGGATCGCCGTGAGCTCGCTAGACGAGTTTTGCTCGAAGGCGCTTGAACTCATCATCGGAAATCGACCCAGATTTCTTTAGCTGATCGAGCTTTGCAATTTCGTCCTGTGCCTGTCGTGAATCGAATCCGGTTGGCATTGGGCTGAGAATCGAGCGACGCTGCGCGGATGCCGGACCTCATCAGGCTGATTTTGGCATTCGTCATCGATCTTTTCCGGTCGAGGGCGTCACTGGAAGCCGAGGTTCTGGTGCTGCGCCAGCAGATCGTCGTGCTGCGCCGAGGCAGGTCGACCCGACCGAACATGTCGGCCATCGACAGGCTGTTGCTGGCATGGGTCTGTTGGCTGATTCCCAACGCGCTTGACGCGCTGGCCGTGGTTCGGCCGGAGACGGTGCTGCGCTGGCACCGGGCAGGCTTCCGATCGTATTGGCGCTGGAAATCGAGACGCCGACCGGGTCGTCCGGCGGTTTCGGCGGAGGTTCGAGAGCTGGTCCGCGCAATGAGTCTTGCCAATCCGCTGTGGGGAGCACCGCGAATCCACGGCGAATTGCTCAAGCTTGGAATCGATGTCGGGCAAACCAGCGTGGCCAAATACATGGCGCGGAGGAGGGCACCTCCATCGCAAGGTTGGAAGACCTTTCTTCGCAATCACGCGGATGGCGTCGTTGCTATGGACCTGTTCGTGGTGCCGACCATCTCGTTCCGGCTGCTCTATGGGCTGCTGATCGTTAGGCACCGACGGCGGCGGATCCTGTGGCTCGGCGTGACCGCGCATCCGACCGCAGAGTGGCTGGCCAATCAGCTCACGGAATCCTGCGGCTGGGAGCCTGCGCCCGACCATTTGGTCCGTGATCGCGATGCCTGTTACGGCAGAATATTCGTCCGTCGCATGCGATCTCTGGGCATCCGTGATCAGCCCATCTCTCCGCACTCGCCTGGCAGAATGGGCACGCGGAACGGTTGATCGGCTCAATCCGCAGGGAATGTCTCGACCACATCGTGGTCATGGGGGAGCGACACCTGCGGCACGTTCTGTTGTCGTACATGGAATACTACAACGGCGCGCGCACCCATCTATCGTTATGCAAGGATGCACCGATCGCACGTGCCGTCCAAGCGGTCGGACGCGTCTGTGCACAACCAGTCCTCGGCGGGCTCCACCATCAATATGCTCGGATATGAATTTGCGACAGGGACAACCAGCTGATCGCGCAGACTGGCGGCCACGCTGTCTCGGGCGCGATCTACAAGTCGCTGCCGTTCGATCCGGTCGACGATTTTCCAGATGATCTCGACGGTCGGCTATCAGTCCTTCATGGTCGCGGTCCGCGCCGACAGCCCGATCGAACCGTCGCCGACCTGGTCGCCGCCGCCAAGGCGCAACCCGGCAAGCTCACCTACTCCTCGGTCGGCGTCGGCTCGACGCAGCATCTCGCCGGCGAATGGTTCAGCGCGCTCACCGGCGTGCAGATGACGCATGTGCCGTACCGCAGCGGCAGCGCGACCATGACCGACTTGCTCGGCGGGCAGATCGACGTCGCCTTCGACACCATCACGGTGGTTGATCCGCAGTTCCGCGCCGGCAAGGTCACGGTGCTCGGCGTCACCAGCGGCACCCGCTGGTGGAGCACGCCGGACGTACCTCCGGTCGCCGATCATGTGCCGGGCTACGATGTGCGCACATGGGTCGGCATCGCGGCGCCGCAGGGCTTGCCGGAGTCGATACTCAAGAAGCTGAATGACGCGATGCGGGCCGCGCTCACCGATCCGGCGATCGCGGATCGGCTGCGCAAGACCGGCGGTATGGATGTGCGCGGAAGTTCGCCCGACGAGATGCGGACCCTGGTCGCCGGCCAGGTCGCGCGCTGGAAGAAAGTGGTAGCAGACGCCAATATCCCGCAGCAATGAGCGTCAGTCGCGCATGACGTCGATCGGTCCGCAATTCGCGACGCTTTAAGCGGACGAAGCCGGTGAATAGGCCAAGACTGAGCTTGTGCTCGATCGAGGCGATCAGGTCGATCTCGGGTACGGTGTCGTGTCCGTAGTCCATCCCGGAGTAGCTGCCGTCGGTCGAGATGGTGCGACCGGAATAGCGCTAGCGAGGAGCTTGCGCGTTGCTGTCCTTGATCGCGACATCGACCATTTCAATTCCGTACGGACCTTTTTTGCAGCCGCTACTGTGTTCGGCAGGGTGGTGATCTTCGAATCCGATCGATAGGTGTGCTTGAAGACCGGCAGATAGGTGAGCGCGATCCGGCCCATGTGGCTGATGTTGCCTACGATGCCCCCGTGGCCTCCGGCCACATCGCCGCCTGGACGCGCATCGACCTTCGCAACCTCGCGGGCGGTAAACAACTGCTGCTCCTGGATCACCACAACGCCGGGGTATTTTGGATGGTTGCCGTCGGCCCCGCTAGGTGGGCAATGCGTGTCTTCCTGCTCTGGTTCATACGTCCTCCGAAAGTCGGACCAAATGCATAAGAGCCGGGATGTGGTGTTGGGGCTAGCATTACTTTGGCCGTTTCACTCGAACCGGGTCGAGCATGTGCACATCAACGAGGGCGGCCACCCCGGTAAATTGCCGCCGAGAATTGCAATTGCTCTTCCGAATTGATTTCGACGTGCGGGGCAAAGCCAGGAATTGATATTGGCCCCCCTCCGGGGGGCCATTTTTTAGCAAACAAGGGGCCTCCCAACCGCACGGGGTCTAAGTCGCAGATTTTTTTCTCGCCGCGGAATTTCAGGGACCGGTGGGGGTCACGACAGCGCGGGGGGATGCTGGCGGTAGGCCGATGGGTTATTAGCGGAAAATTGCAGTTTTAGGGCCTGGATCATGTCGCGTTCACAGTGCTTACCATGCGCTTACATGCGACAATTTCGTTGTTTCCCCGCCAAAGTAATCAGTTAAGATATTGATTATAATGGATTATTATGGCTGGGGGACTAGGATTCGAACCTAGATTAACGGAGTCAGAGTCCGCTGTTCTACCGTTGAACTATCCCCCAACGCGGGCCGGCTCGCTTCGCGAAACGCGGGCCCGGGGACGACGCATCCGGCGTCGGAGGTTTCGGCCCGACCCGGATGCGGGCCCTATATAGAGCGATCGCCGCGGGTGGTCCACCCTCGCTCTCGGGCGGGTCCGACCTCACTCCCGGTGGCCACTCTGGTCCCTCTTACTTCGGGCAGTTCCACCCTCGCTCGGGGCGATCCACTCTCGGGGCTAACCTCCTGCGGGCGGTCCACCTTCACGGCGCGGCCTATTCCGCGGCCTGCTTCCAGGTGGTGGCGTGGGTCTTGGGCTTGGCCTTGAGCTTGCAGCTCGGTCAGTTCCTCGCGGTCGCGCGCGCTGTTGCGGTAGAGCTGGTCGCGGCCGGCGCGATACTGCGGCGGGCAGTGCACGGCTCGGCGCGCCGTACCAGGCCGCGGCCTTGAGCGTGAACGACGGGTCGACCAGATGCGGCCGCGCCAGCGCCACGAGGTCGGCGCGGCCGGCGGCGACGATGGTGTTGACCTGGTCGGCGGTGGTGATGGCGCCGACGCACATGGTGGCGAGCCCGGCGTCGTTGCGGATCTGGTCGGAGAACGGCGTCTGGAACATGCGGCCGTAGACCGGCTCGGCGTCCGGCCACGGTCTGGCCGGTCGACACGTCGATCAGGTCGCAGCCGGCCTCGGCGAAGGCGCGCGCCACCTGCGACGGCGTCGTCGCCGGTGAGCCCGCCGTCGGTCCAGTCGGTGGCCGAGATGCGCACCGACATCGGCTTGTCGTCCGGCCAGGCCGCGCGCAGGCGCGGAACACTTCGAGCGGGAAGCGCAGGCGGTTCTCGAGCGCTGCCGCCGTATTCGTCGGTGCGCTTGTTGGTGAGCGGCGAGATGAAGCTTGCCAGCAGATAGCCGTGGGCCGCGTGCAGCTCGAGCATGTCGAAGCCCGCGCGCTCGCCGCGCTTGGCCGCCTGCACGAAGTCGGCGATGACGCGGTCCATGTCGGCGCGGGTCATCTCGCGCGGCACCTGGCTGTGCGGATAGTAGGGCAGGGGCGAGGCCGACACGATCGGCCAGCCGCCCTCCGGCAGCGGCTGGTCCATGCCCTCCCACATCAGCTTGGTCGCGCCCTTGCGCCCGGCGTGGCCGAGCTGGAGGCAGAACTTCGCCGCCGAGTTGGCGTGCACGAAATCGACGATGCGCTTCCAGGCCGCCTCGTGCGCGTCGTTGTAGAGGCCGGTGCAGCCGTGGCGTGATGCGGGCGTCGGGCCGAAACGCAGGTCATCTCGGTGAACATCAGCCCGGCGCCGCCGATCGCGCGCGCGCCGTAGTGCACCATGTGCCAGTCGGTCGGCAGCCCCTCGACCGCCGAGTACTGGCACATCGGCGACACCACCACGCGGTTGGCGAGCGTCATGCCGCGCAGCCGGAACGGCTGGAACATCGGCGGCACCGGATTCGCGGTGTCGACGTCGAAGCCCTGCGCGTGCGCGTCGCGCGCCACGAGCTTGTCGGCGAGCTTGACGAACTCCGGCGCGCGCAGCGCGAGGTTGTCGTAGGTGATGGCCTTCGAGCGCGTCATCAGGCCGAACGCGAAGCGCGTCGGGTCCATGTTCCAGAAGCGCTTGACGTGCTCGAACCACACCAGCGACACGTCGGCGGAGTGCTGGGTCTTCTCGACCTCGTCGCGCCGCTGCGACTCGAAGCGCGCGAGCGCCGCCTTCACGTCGCGCCCGCCGGTTGCGCGGAACGCCTCGTAGAGCGCGATCGCGTCCTCCATCGCGAGCTTGGTGCCCGAGCCGATGGAGAAGTGCGCGGTCGCCTTGGCGTCGCCGATCAGCACGATGTTGTCGGCGGTCCAGCGCTCGCAGCGGACGGTCGGGAAGTTGCGCCAGATCGAGCGGTTGGTGATGAGCTTGTGGCCGCCGAGCTCCTCGGCGAACACGCGTTCCATGAATGCAGCCGAGCCTGCCTCGTCGAGGCCGGCGAGCCCGGCGCGGCTGGAAGGTCTCGGGATCGGTCTCGAAAATCCAGGTCGAGCGGCCGGGCTGGTACTGGTAGCAGTGCGCGATGAAGATGCCGTGCTCGGTTTCGCGGAAGAAGAAGTTGAAGGCGTCGAGCGGGCGCTGCGAGCCCATCCAGACGAAATGGTTGGGCCGCAGCTCGATCGTCGGCTTGAAGCGGTCGGCGAACGCCTCGCGGGTGCGCGAGTTGATGCCGTCGGCCGCCACCACGAGGTCGGCGCCGCGGATCGTGGTCTTCAGCGGATCGGCCTCGGACTGGTACTTGATGTCGATGTCGAGCGAGCGCGCCCGCCGGCCGAGAATCTTCAGCAGCGTCGAGCGCGGGCAGCCGCAGAAGCCGTTGCCGCCGATGCGGTGCGTGGTGCCGCGGAAGTGGATTTCGATGTCGTCCCAGTAGGCGAAGTGGCCGACGATTGCGCGATAGGTTTCGCGGTCGTAGGACTCGAAGGCCTCCAGCGTCTGGTCCGAGAACACGACGCCGAAGCCGAACGTGTCGTCCGGCCGGTTGCGCTCGAACACGGTGATGCGGGTCTGCGGCCACGCCTTCTTCATCAGGATGGCGAAGTAGAGCCCGGCCGGACCGCCGCCGATGATGTGGACCTTCATGCGCGCCTCCGCCAACCGGGCTCTGCCGCGGATTTGGGGATCGCCGCCTCGCGCCGTGCCGCAACGGCGCCGGAGAGTGTCGTCAGCATGTCGCCAAGTTCCGGGCAGGTACTTGAAGCTTAGAAATTTTAAGCTTAAAATAGTTTTCGCACAAGAGGCAGCCATGGCTTCGTTGCAAGGGCGCCACGCAATCGTCACCGGCGGCGGACGCGGCATCGGACGCGCCATTGCGGCGGCGCTGACGCAGGCCGGCGCCGCGGTCACGGTCATGGGCCGCAGCGAAAAACCGCTCGCAGATGCGGTGATCGACGGTGATGCGGCGGGCTACGCGGTCGCTGACGTGACCGACGCGAAAGCTGTGGATAGCGGCGTCAAGCAGGCGGTCGCGGCGCGCGGGCCGGTCGATCTCCTCGTCGCCAACGCCGGCACCGCGACCTCGGTGCCGTTCGCCAAGGCCACCCCGGACCAGTTCCGCGACATGTTCGAGCAGCACGTGCTCGGCATGCTGCATCCGGTGCAAGCGGTGCTCGCCGGCATGACCGAGCGCGGCTTCGGCCGCATCGTCGCGGTTGCCTCGATCGTAGGCTTGCGGGCATCGCCGAATGTGTCGCCCTACACCACGGCCAAGCACGGCATGGTCGGGCTCGTCCGCTCGGTGGCGCTGGAGACGGCGGGCACCGGCGTCACCGTCAATGCGGTCTGTCCGGGCTTTGTCGACACCGACCTGATCCGCGCGCCGATGGCGCGGCTGGTCGAGGGCGGCATGAGCCGGCAGGACGCGATGGCGCGCTTCACCGCGCGCGTGCCAGTCGGCCGGCTGGTTAAGCCCGAGGAGGTCGCCGAGGCCGTCCTCTACTTCTGCTCGCCGGCGTCGGCCGCGACCACCGGCGCCACCCTCGTGATCGGTGCGGATGGAGTATGATGGACGAACGAACGACGATTCCGCTCGATGCCGAGACCAAGGTCGCCGAGCGGCCCGACGACCACAAGACCGAGCTGCGGCTGTGGCTGCGCATGCTCACCTGCACGACGCTGATCGAGAACGAGGTGCGCCGCCGCCTGCGCGATCATTTCGACATCACGCTGCCGCGCTTCGACGTCCTGGCGCAGCTCGATCGCGCGCCGAACGGCATGACGCTCGGCGAATTGTCGCAGCGCATGATGGTGTCGAACGGCAACATCACCGGTCTGGTGGACAGGCTTGCCGAGCAGGGCCTGTTGCGGCGGAGGCCGTCGCCGACCGATCGCCGCGCCCAGATCGTGAGCTTGACCGCCGAAGGGCGGCGGTTCTTCCGCACCATGGCGCGCGCCAACGCGCAATGGGTCGGCGAAATTTTCGCCGAGCTGTCATCGGGTGACGTGGCGGCGCTGATGCCGCTCCTGGCCAAGACCAAGAATTCGGCGCGCAAGGCGACGCATAATGGAGCTGCCCCGTGACCGCGGCCAATCCCGTCACGCTGCCGCTGTCGGGCTATCAAGCGCGGCACCTTCGTTTTGCCGTCGAGGGCAAGCTCGCCACGTTGACACTCGATCGCCCCGACAAGAAGAACCCGCTGACGTTCGAAAGCTACGCTGAAATCGTCGACCTGTTCCGCGCGGCGGCCAAGGACAAGGGCGTCAAGGCCGTGGTCGTCACCGGCGCCGGCGGCAATTTCTGCTCCGGCGGCGACGTGTTCGAGATCATCGAGCCGCTCACCAAGATGAGTGCGGTCGAGCTGCTCGACTTCACTCGCATGACCGGGGATGTCGTGAAGGCGATGCGCGCCTGCCCGCATCCGATCGTGGCCGCGATCGACGGCGTCTGTGCGGGCGCGGGCGCGATTATCGCCATGGCATCCGACATCCGGATCGGAACCGCCGGCGCGAAGGTTTCGTTCCTGTTCAATCGCGTCGGACTTGCCGGCTGCGACATGGGTGCATGCGCCATCCTGCCGCGCCTTGTGGGACAGGGCCGCGCCGCGGAACTCCTGTTCACCGGCCGCACCATGGGCGGGGAGGAGGCCGAACGCTGGGGCTTCTTCAATCGTCTGGCGCTACCCGAGACGGTACTCGCCGAGGCGACAAAACTGGCGCGCGATCTTGCGTCCGGTCCAACCTTCGCCAACTCGATGACCAAGCGGATGCTGGAGATGGAATGGGCGATGTCGGTCGAGCAGGCGATCGAGGCCGAGGCGGTGGCGCAGGCGCTGTGCATGGAGACCGAGGACTTCGCGCGCGCGTTCCGCGCGTTTGCGGCCAAACAGCGGCCGGCGTTCGAGGGCAATTAAGATGTTCTCGACACCGCGGCGCGCGATATTGTCGTCCCCGCGCAAGCAGGGCCCCATGACCACGATGCTCTCGATGGCGTGGTGTTCATGGTTCCCGGCTCTCGCTTCCGGGACGACAGAAAGAAGGTCGTGCCATGAGCGGCCTTAAGGACACGCTCGCGCTGCCGTTCTTCAATGACGGGCACCGACGCCTTGCGGATCAGCTGGCACGCTGGGCAGACGCCACGTTGCCGTCGCTGCCGCACGACGATGTCGATGCCGCCTGCCGCGCGCGGGTTGCCGCGCTGGGCGAGGCGGGTTTCCTCAAGGTGGTGGTGCCAGCCGAATACGGTGGGCTTCACTCGAAGCTCGATGTCCGCACGCTCTGTCTCGCCCGCGAAATCCTCGCCTATCGCGACGGCCTTGCCGACTTCGCCTTTGCCATGCAGGGGCTGGGCACGGTGTCGATCTCGCTCTACGGCTCGGAGGACCTGCAGCGCCGCTACCTGCCGCCGGTGCGCGACGGCAAGGCGATTGCGGCGTTTGCGATGTCGGAGCCGGAGGCGGGTTCCGATGTCGCGGCACTCGCAACGACGGCGCGGCCCGACGGGCCGGCGCATGTCCGGCTCGACGGCGAGAAGACCTGGATTTCAAACGGCGGTATCGCGGACCATTACGTCGTGTTCGCGCGCAGCGGCGAGGGGCCGGGCGCGCGCGGCCTGTCCGCGTTTGTGGTCGATGCCGATGCAGCGGGTCTTTCGGTCGCCGAGCGGATCGAGGTGATCGCGCCGCATCCGCTGGCGCGGCTTGCCTTCGACGGGGTTCGCGTGCCGGTGACGCAGCGGCTGGGACGGCCCGGCGAGGGCTTCAAGGTGGCGATGGCGACGCTCGATCTGTTTCGCCCGACGGTCGGCGCGGCGGCCCTCGGGTTCGCCCGCCGGGCGCTCGCCGAGACGCTCGATCGGGCCGGCAGCCGCAAGCTGTTCGGTGCGCCGCTCGGCGATCTGCAGATGACGCAGGCCGCGATCGCCGACAGCGCGACCGAGGTCGATGCCGCGGCGCTGCTGGTCTATCGCGCGGCCTGGACCAAGGATCGCGGCGCCGAGCGCGTGACGCGGGAAGCTGCGATGGCGAAGATGTTCGCGACCGAAGCCGCGCAACGCGTGGTCGACCGCGCCGTGCAGATCCACGGCGGGCTTGGCGTCACCAAGGGCGTCAAGGTCGAGGAGCTCTATCGGGAAGTCCGGGCGCTTCGCATCTACGAGGGCGCAACGGAGGTCCAGAAGGTTGTCATTGCACGCGAGGCGATGAAGGGCCGATCGGCGAAGCCGGCGCTGGCGGCCGAATAGGAGACTGGCCATGGCGACGACAGGTCATGTCGATACGTTCGCACGGGACAATCTGCCGCCGGCAGAGCTGATGCCGGAGTTCAAGTTCGATTTGCCGGAACTGCGGTATCCCGAGCGGCTCAACTGCGCAGTCGAACTGCTCGACCGCTGGGTCGAAGCCGGGCAGGGCGACCGGCCATGCCTGTTGTCGCCGGTGGAGAGCTGGAGCTACGGGCAATTCGTCGAACGCGTGAATCGGGTCGCCAACGTGCTGACGCGCGACCTCGGCCTCGTGCCGGGCAACCGCGTGCTGCTGCGCGGGCCGAACAATCCGATGATGGTTGCGGCCTATTTCGCCGTGCTCAAGGCAGGCGGCGTCGTGGTCGCGACCATGCCACTGTTGCGCGCCAAGGAGCTGTCCTATCCGCTGGGCAAGGCCAAGATCGCGCTTGCGCTCTGCGATGCGCGGCTCGCCGACGAGATGGAAAAGGCGAAGGCGCAATCGCCCGATCTCAAGCGGATCGTTTACTGGGGTAGCGGCGGCTCGGACTCGCTCGAAGTCCTGATGCAGAAGCCCGGTTACGAGCGTTTCCAAGCCTGCGCCACTGCAAGCGACGACGTGTGCCTGATCGCGTTCACCTCGGGTACCACCGGCGAGCCCAAGGGCACCATGCATTTCCACCGCGACCTGCTCGCAATCTGCGACAGCTACGCGACGCACGTGCTGCGGGCCGTGCCGACCGACCGCTTCACGGGCTCGCCGCCGCTCGCCTTCACGTTCGGCCTGGGCGGGCTCGTGCTGTTCCCGCTTCGGATCGGCGCTTCGACCGTGCTGCTGGAAAAGGCCGGTCCGGACGAACTCCTGGACGCGATCGGGCGGTTCAAGATCACGATCCCGTTCACCGCCCCGACCGCCTACCGGGCGATGCTCGGCAAGCTCAAGGATTTCGACGTCTCGTCGCTCCGCAAATGCGTCTCCGCCGGCGAAACGCTTCCCAAGGCCACGTTCGAGGCCTGGCACAAGGCGACCGGCATCAAGATTCTCGACGGCATCGGCGCAACCGAGATGCTGCACATCTTCATCGGCTCGCCCGAGCACGAGGTGCGTGCAGGCTCCACGGGACGGCCGGTGCCGGGCTACGAGGCGCGTATCGTCGATGACCACGGCAACGTCGTGGGTCCCGGCGCGATCGGAAGGCTCGCGGTGCGCGGGCCGACCGGCTGCCGTTATCTCGCCGACGACCGGCAGCGCAAGTACGTGCAGCACGGCTGGAACGTCACCGGCGACACCTACGTCATGGATGAGGACGGCTACTTCTGGTACCAGGCGCGCTCCGACGACATGATCATTTCGGCCGGCTACAACATCGCCGGGCCCGAGGTCGAGGCGGCGCTGCTTAGCCATCCGTCGGTTGCGGAATGCGGCGTGGTCGGCGCCGCCGACGAGGAGCGCGGCCAGATCGTGAAGGCCTACGTGGTGCTGCGCGCGGGCGCAACCGGCGACGCAGCCCTCACCAAGCAGCTTCAGGATCACGTCAAGGCCGTGATCGCGCCCTACAAATATCCGCGCGCCATCGAGTTCATCGCCGAACTGCCGAAGACGCAGACCGGCAAGCTGCAGCGCTTCGAACTGCGGCGTCGCGCGGCGGATAGCGCGGCCCACAAGCTCGCATCGTAGGGAATTCAGGAACAGGGAGATCAATCGTGCCGGAACGATCGATTCGAACGCTGCCCCAACGGGCCGCCGCAGGCCGCGAGACATTGCAGCCGCCGGGTTGGCCGCAGCCGAAGGGCTACGCCAATGGCATCAAGGCGCGCGGCGAATTCGTGTTTGTGGGCGGCATGGTGGGCTGGGATGAAAGCGAGAAATTTCCGAAAGGGTTTGTCCCGCAGGCCCGCCAGGCGCTTGCCAACATCGCAGCGGTGCTGGCGGAGGGCGGCGCCGGGCCTGAGCATGTCGTCCGCCTCACCTGGTATGTGCTCGACATGGACGAGTACCTCGGTGCGCGGCGCGAGCTCGGCGCGGTCTATCGCGAGGTGATGGGGACGAACTACCCGGCGATGGCGCTGGTCCAGGTCGGCCGGCTGTTCGAGCCGGAGGCGCGCCTGGAGATCGAGGCGACCGCCGTGGTGCCGTAGTTTAGACTAGCCGCTGCGCGGGCGACCGCGCGCCGGCCCACTATTCTGACTGCGTCAGAAAATTTATCGCCTGCTTTCCCGAGCGCTTGCGAATGCGCCCTCGCCCCTTGCGGGAGAGGGCAACTCCGAGCGTGCGGCAAATTCGGATGGGTGAGGGGTGCAGCGTTTCCGATTGGAGCACCCCTCACCCATTCTCTTGCCGGCATGCGCTGCGGTGGCCCTCTCCCGCAAGGGGAGAGGGCGCAATAATTGTCGCCGCGATGTTTCTGGCGCGCAGCGCCGCTATTCCGCGGCCTGCGACAGCGGACGCATGTCCTTGATCGCGGCCGACAGCGCCGCGCCGGTGTCGTCAGCGAGCGCGGCCTTGCGAAGCTGCGCGAGCGTGGTCGCGGGATCAAGCGTGTCCAGGATCTGCGGCAGCATCTGGATCAGCATGTCGTAGCGCTGGCGTCCCCGCTCGATCGTGTCGCTGTAGCCCTTGACCAGCGTGCGGCTGAGCGCGATCTCGACGGCGAGCCGGTAGTTGGTCGAGGCGACGATCAGGATGGTGTGCAGCCAGTCGCGCAGGAACGTCTGCTCGGCGGCGAACCGCAGCGTGCGGCGGCGGGTCGGCTTCAGCGCGGCCACGAAATACAGCATCAGGAAGCCGCGGATGGTCGAGGTCTTGAGCACCATGCCGGAGCGCGTGAAGCGCTCGGCGAAGCCTCGGGCGCGCGGCGAGCCGAGCAGCCAGCGCCCGAGCGAAGCGGGCAGCGTGTCGGCGATCTCCTGCAGGCGCGGGTGCAAGAACTCGGCGATCTCCAGGATCTGGCCGTCGGCCAGCTGCACCTCCTGGCGCACGCGTTCGAACCGGCTCGGCCTGATCTTGAGTTCGGCGACGCGGATCGTGTCCTCGTAGGCCATGCCGAGCGCAAGCTCGCGCGCGGTCTCGGCGAGCAGCAGGCCCGAGCCGTCGCCGTGGCGGCGGTCGGCGTCGGCGATCGGCGCGAGATAGGTAAGATATTCGCGCGCGTAGGGGCAGTCCTGGTAGTCCACCAGCCGCTCGATGCCAGCGCGGATGATGGTCCGCCCCGGTTCTGAGAAGACATCGGCCTCCGCGATCAGCGGGGTGAGCGCCTGCGCTACGGCTGCGCTCTGGTCCTGTTTCGGCAGAGCCGGCGCGTCCATGTCCTGCGCTGCCGCGTAGCCGGCCGCGAATGCGGTGATGCTTGCGTCTACGCCGACGCCGCCACGGCGAATCGCCGCCTCGAATGCGGTGCGCTGCATCGGCAGCACCTGAGAACCGGCCAGCGCCCCGAACAGCACCGCGCTGATCACGCTGCCGGTCGCTTCCGCGAGCGAGGCCATGTCGCCCGCAATCAGGCGCTTTGCTGCCATCCGGCAGCCTTCGAGCAGGGCTGCCGAATCCACGCGTCCGTCGCCGAGCGCGATCTTCTCGGTCATCGCGTACACGCGATTGGTCGAGATGATGAACGTCGTGCGATCGGGCGTCACGATGCCGCGCTGCACGGCGCGGCCGGCCTCCATCAGCTCCGAAGCGATCACAACGTCGACATCGCCCGGCACCGGCGTGAGCGCCAGCACCGGTGTTCGGCCGGCGGTCTGCGCGGCGGCGCGCGGAAACAGCTCGACGTAATAATTGGTCGCGCCGGTGCGCTGCGCGACCCCCGGCACCGATGTCATCTGCGCGAGATAGCCGCCGTGCTCGGCGAGATCGACGATCCATTCCGCGAGCACGCCGCCGCCTTCCCCGCCCATGGCGAGGATCGCGATCGTGATCGGGCGCGGGGCGGGGCTGCTCATCGCTTCAGGCGGTCGCGAGCGCGCGCGCGTCGCGGCGCGCAATCCGCCGCTGCAGGAAGCCGATCACCCCGTCGCGCACCCGCGACTTGATGCGGTCCCAGCGGGTCGGGTTGGTGATCAGCGAGGCGCGATAGAACGACGGGCACAGCACCGCGGCGTGGCTCACTTCGCCGCACAGCCCGCAGCCGACGCAGGAGTTGAGTACCTTGGTGACCGGCTCGCGCCGCAGCGGATCCGGGTTGGGCGCGATCGTAAGCGAGGGGCAGCCGGACAGGCGGATGCAGGAATGGTCGCCGGTGCAGGTGTCGTGATCGACGCCGAAGCGCTCGCGCACGACACGATTACCTTGCTGCGCGAGCTTGCGCAGCAGCGGCCGTACGCGGCGCTGCTTGTTCAGCATGCATTCGGACTGCGCCACGATCACCTTCGGTCCCGGCTTCGAGGTGGTCAGCGCCTCCTTCAAGGTGTCGCGCATCTTGGCCACATCGTAGGTGCGGGTGAGCGTGCGGACCCACTCGACGCCGACGCCGCGAACCGCCTTCTCGATCGAGTGCTTGGTCGAGCGTATGCGCGTTGCTCGCGCCGGAGGAGGGGATGTCCTGCCCGCCGGTCGCGGCCGAGTAGCCGTTGTCGACGATGATCAGGACGTTGTCGCTCTTGTTGAAGACGGCGTTGCCGACGCCGCTCGCGAGCCCGTTATGCCAGAAGCCGCCGTCGCCCATCATGGCGATGGCGCGCTTGCCGGCCTTGACGTTGAGCGCCGAGGCGCCGGCGGCGCCGAGCCCGTAGCCCATGGTGGTGTTGCCGATCCCGAACGGCGGGAAGATCGAGAACAGGTGGCAGCCGATGTCGGCGCTGACGTGGTGCGGCTCCGAGCTCGCGCTCGACGAGCTTCATTGCGGCGAAGATCGGCCGTTCCGGGCAGCCGGTGCAGAACGCCGGCGGCCGGCCGTGCACGTTCTGGTCGACGGCTGCGAGCGCGTTGTTCTGCCTCTGCTTGATCGGCGCGATCTCGGAGGCCGGCAGCGGCGGGCCGAGCAGGTCCGGCCGGTGGCGCTCGATGAATTTCTGCACGCCGATGCGGACCACGCCGCCGGTGTATTCGCCCGCCATCGGCAGCATGTCCTTGCCGTGCACCTTGGTCTGCACGTCGGCGCGCCGCAGGATCGTGTTCACCGCCTGCTCGATGTAGTCGGGCTGGCCTTCCTCGACGATCAGGATCGCCTTCTTGCCGACGCAGAAGCGCACGAACTCGTAGTCGACCAGCGGATAGGTGACGTTCAGCACATAGAGCGGCACCTTGACGTTGCCGAAGGCGTCGGCAAGGCCGTTGAGCATGAGCGCGCGGATCGCGGTGTTATAAAGCCCGCCCTGCACGACAATGCCGATATCGGAAATGTCGCCGTCAAAGAACTCGTTGAGCCGGTGCTCAGTCACGTATTTGACCGCGGCCGGCCAACGGTGTTCCCACTTGTCCTTCTCGTGGACGTAGGTCATCGGCGGCATCGCGATGCGGCTAAGGTCGCGGTTGGGCCGCTCGAGCGCGTCCGCAAGCGTGAAGTCGGGCCGCTTGTTGGCGCGCGCGGTGAACCGGCCATAGACATGGCAGGCCCGGATACGCAGCATCAGCATGACCGGCGTGTTGGATGCCTCCGACAGCTCAAAGCCGGTCTCGACCGCCTGCACGATCGACGGCAGGTTCGGCCGCGGATCGATCAGCCAGATCTGCGATTTCATGGCGAAGGCATGAACCCGCTCCTGCATGATCGAGGAGCCCTCGCCATAATCCTCGCCGATGATGACAAGCGCACCACCGGTCACGCCGCCGGAGGCGAGGTTGGCGAGCGCGTCGGACGCGACGTTGGTGCCGACCGTCGACTTGAAAGTCACGGCGCCGCGCAGCGGATAGTTCACCGAAGCGGCAAGCGTGGCTGCGGCCGTTGCCTCGCTCGCGCTGTTCTCGAAATGCACGCCGAGCTCTTCGAGGATGTCGCTCGCATCCGCCATCACGTCCATGAGGTGCGAGATCGGCGCGCCCTGGTAGCCTGCGACGTAGGACACGCCGGACTGCAGCAGCGCCTTGGTCACCGCAAGGATGCCCTCGCCGTGGAATTCGGCACCGTCGCCGAGCTTCAGCTTCTCGACTTCCTGCTTGAACGAGCGTTCGGCCATCCGCACCTCGCCTTGTCGGGATGCAATTCAATAGCATAAGACCGGCCCGGATACGACGGTACGGCGTCGGGCAGGCCCAGAGCCCACTTGGCAAGGTTTGTGCTAGCGTTCCGACACCGGGGGCACCGGAGGGTCATCATGCGCGTTATTTGGGCCGTACTTTTGCTGTTATTGCATTCCCCAGCCTGGGCGCAAGACGCCCAGAAGCTGATGGGCAATTGGAGGCTCGTGTCCTTCCAGTCGGAGGATGTCAACACCAAGCAGCGCAACGACGTATTTGGCCCCCATCCGACCGGCTCGATCGGCTTTACGCCGGGGCGCTTCTACGCTCTCATCATTGCCGAAAACCGCAAGGCGCCGCAGACGCCAGAAGAACAGGCGACCGCGTTCCGCACCGTCCTCGCCTACACTGGGAAATGGCGGCTGGAGGAGGGCAAGTTCATCACCACGGTGGACGCCGCCTGGGACCCGGCCTGGGTCGGCACCGACCAGGTGCGGTTCTGGAAGGTGGAAGGCAACAAGTTGTTCATTACCAGCGCGCCGTTTCCCAATCCGAACGTGGCGGGCGCAATGGTGATCGGGACCTTAGTGTGGGAGCGTGAGCAATGACGATGGATCGGGGGCCGCTTCCACGGCTCTCGCGACTGCAACCCAAGCCGAGGACGCTACCGATGAAGAAGACCGCTCTCGTTGTGCTCGCGCTGGCGTTTGGCACGAACGCCGCCACCGCCCAGGAGGTGACGCTGCGCGCGGTCAGCTCCTTTGCCGAGAAGACCCAGTTCTCGAGGAACTTCGAGCGCTTTATCGACAAGGTGAACGCCGAGGGCAAGGGCGTGGTCCAGATCAACTACATCGGCGGGCCGCGCGCTATGCCGCCGTTCGAGGTCGGTAACGCGGTGCGGACCAAGGTCGTCGACATGGCCAACGTGACGGGCGCGTTCTACACAAACCTGATGCCCGAGGCCGATGCGCTGAAGCTTCTGAGCAAGCCGGTGCCGGAGCAGCGCAAGGACGGTACCTTTGCCTTCGTCGATCAGCTCGTCAACCAGAAGGTCAATTCGCATTACCTGGCGCGGCAGTTTCACAACGTGTCGTTCCACATTTACCTGAATAAGAAGATCGACAAGCCGGATTTCACCGGGCTCAAAGTGCGCGTAACGCCGGTCTACAAGGACATCGTCGAGGCGCTGGGCGGCACAACCGTGACCACAGCGCCGGGCGAGGTCTACACCGCGCTCGAGCGCGGCGTGGTCGACGGTTACGGCTGGCCGGTGACCGGCATCTTCGACCTCGGCTGGGAAAAAGTGACCAAGTACCGGATGGAGCCCAAGTTCTACAGTTCGGAAGTGGGCGTGCTGGTCAACCTTGATGTGTGGCGGGGCCTGACCGACGCGCAGCGCAAGTTCTTGACCGATGCGGCGCTGTGGCTCGAAAGTCTGGACATTGAGAACGAGGCCGAGATCAAGAGCGAACTCGACAAGCAGACCAAGGCCGGAATCCAGCCGATCACGTTCAGCGAGGCCGACGCCAGGGCGTTCCTGCAGAAAGCCTACGAGGTCGCCTGGGCCTCCGTGATCAGGCGGTCGGCGGAGAACGGCGCGAAGCTGCGTCAAATGTCCGGGAATTGATCGATCGTCATACGACGGGCGCCCACCCTCCCCTGGAGGGGGAGGGTCGACGCCGAGCGATAGCGAGGCGGCGGGGTGGGGTGAGCTCGACTAGGTCTTACACGAAAGTCACCCCACCCCGGCTCGCGACTTCGTCGCTCGCCGACCCTCCCCCTCCAGGGGAGGGTGGGCGCTGTGCTTGGCGCGCCTCCGAACCATGACGCGTCTTTCCACACTTTTTGGCCGCCTGCTCGACGCGCTTGCCGCGTCAGCGGCGCTTACGCTGCTGGCGATGGTGGTGATGGTCACTGCCGACATTCTGCTGCGCAACCTCACACGCACCGGATTTCCCTGGGCCAACGAAGTTTCCGAATACGCGCTCTACGCGATCACGCTGCTCACCGCGCCGTGGCTGCTGCGGCGCGGCCAACATGTCCGAATCGATCTCGTGCTGACGCTCGTGCCGCCGCGGGTGGCGTGGCTGATGGAGGCCGCTTCCGACGCTCTCGGGTTCGTCGTGTGCCTCGTCATGATGCGCTACGGCCTCCGAATGGCGATCGACAGCGCGACGCTCGGCTCGATCACCATCAAGAATCTGGTGTTTCCGGAGTGGTGGCTGCTCTGGCCGCTACCGGCCTGCTTCGCGCTGCTCGCCTGCGAGTTCGTGTTCCGCTTCGACCGGCTGCTGCGGGCCGAGCGTGGCCGCCGCGTCGAAGCGACCTCGGTCGGGTGACCGCGATGCCCTGGGCCGAGGCAAGCCTTATCCTGTTCGGCGGTCTCGTTGCGCTGATGGGGCTCGGCGTGCCGGTCGCCTTCGGTTTCCTCGCCATCAACATCGTCGGCGCGCTGATGTTCCTCGGCGGCGAGCAGGGGCTGTCGCAACTCGCCCGCAACGCTGTGCAGGCGGTGACGAGCTTTTCGCTCACGCCAATTCCATTCTTTGTCCTGATGGGCGAGGTGCTGTTCCACTCCGGCGTCGCCTTGAAGGCGATCGACGCATTCGCGGCGCTGATCCGGCGCGTGCCGGGTCGGTTGTCGGTGA
The DNA here is from genome assembly GCA_963821555.1 of uncultured Alphaproteobacteria bacterium. Lineage (GTDB taxonomy): Bacteria > Pseudomonadota > Alphaproteobacteria > Rhizobiales > Xanthobacteraceae > Z2-YC6860. The sequence continues at coordinate 582,324 of CAWGEM010000003.1, forward strand.
TCGCGATCGTCGCCGGCACCGTGTTCTCGGCAATCTCCGGCTCGACCATCGCGACGACCGCATTGCTCGGCAGCTTGATGCTGCCGACCATGCTCGCCCGCGGCTACGACAAGCGCATCGCCATGGGCCCGATCATCGGCATCGGCGGCGTCGACATGCTGATCCCGCCGTCGGCGCTGGCGGTGCTGCTCGGCAGCCTCGCCGGCATTTCGATCTCTGGCCTGCTGATCGGCGGCATTGTGCCGGGCCTGATCCTGAGCGTGCTGTTCGTGGGCTACATCGTCCTGCGGGCCTGGCTCGATCCCAGCCTTGCGCCCGAGGAGCGGCTCGACGCCGGCCCATCGGCTTGGGCGCGCTGGCGGCCGTTCTTCGTCCATGTCCTGCCGCTGGTCCTGATCTTCGGCGTGGTCGTGGGCGCGATGACCGCGGGCTGGGCGACTCCGACCGAGGCCGCGGCGCTCGGTGCCGCCGGCACCATCGTCGCGGCGATGCTTTACCGCAGCCTGACCTGGGCGTCGCTGATGAAGGCGCTGACCGGCACGGTCGCGGTGTCCGGCACCATCCTGTTCATCATCGTCGGCGCGACCACGTTCTCGCAGGTGCTGAGCTTCTCCGGCGCCACGAACGGCATCGTCGGGCTCGTCTCGGCACAGGGGCTGTCCGCGACCGTCATCGTCATCGGCATGATGCTGATCCTGTTGTTCCTCGGCTGCTTTGTCGATCAGGTGTCGATGATGCTGATCACGCTGCCGTTCTTCATGCCGCTCGTGCAGCAGCTCGGCCTCGACCCGGTGTGGTTCGGCGTGATGTTCCTGATCTGCATGCAGCTCGGGCTTCTGACCCCGCCGTTCGGGCTGCTCCTGTTCACGATGAAGGGCGTGGCGCCGCCGGACATCACCATGAACGACGTGTTCGCCGCGGCGATGCCCTATGTCTGGTTCGGGCTTGCGGTGCTGATCCTGGTCTTTGCGTGTCCGCCGCTCGCCACCTGGCTGCCGCGGCTGCTCGGGAGCTAACCCGCGTTTGATTTTAATGGATACGGTTGCGCCGAGCACGGCGCGCTCCCTCTCCCATGGGGAGAGGGATGGGGTGAGGGGTTTTGGCCTTTCGATTGACCGTACCCCCTCACCCGGCGCGGTACCCGCGCCGACCTCTCCCGATGGGAGAGGTGAAGCGAGCGAGTCTGCGTGCCTGATTTCAATTTGAGACGGTGCGGACCGCGGCGGCCGACGTATCCTCAAAACCCGCTGAGGCCGCGCTTCGGCAGATAGTGCAGCACGCGCTGCTCGGCCAGGATCACCAGCAGGTAGGCGATGCCGCCGACCAGCGTCAGCATCAGGATCGTGACGAACACCATCGGCGTGTTGGCCTGGCCCTCGCCGAACGACAGCAGATAGCCGAGCCCCATGTTGCCGCCGACCAGCTCGCCGACCACCACGCCGATCACCGCGAGCGTCGCGCCGATGCGAAGGCCAGCGAACAGCGGCGGCATCGAGGCCGGGAACTCGATCTTCCAGAAAATCTGCGCGCGCGTCGCCTTGAACGCGCGTGCGAGGTTGATCAGGTCGGGATCGACGGTGCGGATCGCGCTCAAGACGTTGACCATGACCGGGAAGAACACGATCAGCACCGCAACCAGGATTTTCGGATAGACCGTAAAGCCCATCCACATGATGAACAGCGGCGCAAACGCGACCTTGGGTGCGATCTGCAGCGCGAGGATATAGGGCGACAGCGCGATTTCCGCGGTCGGCGACATGCCGAGCAGGTAGCCGATCAAGGCGCCGAGCGCACTGCCGATCAGGAACCCCGCCAGCACCTCGGCCGCGGTGATGCCGGTGTGTGTCATCAGTCCGCTGACGTGCCACATCCGCACCGCTTCGTTCGCGACCATCGACAGTGGCGGAATGATGAACGGCTTGATGCCTAAGAATCCCGGTCCCCATTCCCACGCGGCCAGGAAGATCACGAGCAGCGCGAGGCTTGCGGCCGTGCCGCGTCGCATCAGCGATGCGTCGGCGCCGTCGCTCATGCGCCGACCTGGATGGGCTCGGGCGTGACCGGCCCGGACGATTGCCCGATGTCGAGGCGGTCCATCAGCCGGGCCACGTAATCGCCGACCTTCGGGTGCTGGCGGCGCGCCAGCGGATTGTCGCGCGCGGGCAGCTCGACCACAATCTCGTCGATGATGCGGCCGGGCCGCCGGCTCATCACCAGCACGCGGTCGGACAGCGTGACGGCTTCCAGCAGGTCGTGCGTGATGAGCAGCGCGGTCTTGCCGGCGCGCAGGAGCGTCTGCGCAAGCTCGCGCTGCAGCACCATGCGGGTCTGCGCATCGACCGCCGAGAACGGCTCATCCAGCAGCAGCACCGACGGATCGACCGCAAGCGTGCGCGCAAGCGCCACCCGCTGGCGCATGCCGCCGGACAGCTGGTGCGGGTAGTGGCCTGCGAATTCGGCGAGGCTGAAGCTTGCCAGCAGGTCGCCCGCCCGGGTCCGTCGCTCGGCTGGCGGCACACCCTGGATTTCGACGCCGAACATCACGTTCTCGATCACGGTGCGCCAGGGCAGCAGCAGGTCCTTCTGCAGCATGAAGGCGACATGGGCGTTCGGGCCTTCGACGCGTTCGCCGTCGACGAAGGCACTGCCTTCGCTCGGCGGGGTGAGTCCGGAGCCGATGTTGAGCAGCGTCGACTTGCCGCATCCGCTTGGCCCGATCAGCGACACCACCTCGCGGTCGTGCACCGCAAAGCTCACACGCTCGATCGCGGTCAGGCTCGCGGCCGCCCGTTGGCGAAAGCGCATGGTGATGTCGCGGTATTCGAGCCGGATGACGTCGGACATGCGTTGCTTTTCGACCGTCGTGGCGCCTGGTTTGCCTCATGCATGGTCCGCGCCACTTTTGTCGAGTATAGTGGCACACAAAGCGCGCGCCGGAAGTCTCTTGCCGGGCCGCCGTGACGTTCTGCCAACGGGAGCCGAAGCGATGTCTGCAAGCGAGTTGAAACTATCACGCCGCCTTGTGCTGGCGGCAGGCGCCGCGGTCGGCACCGGCGTGCTGCTGCCGCAGGCGTCCGCGCAGTCGCTCGAAAAGGTCACTTACCTCTTCCCGGCGCCGCCGGTGCTGCCGGCGTTCGGACCGATCCGGCTTGCGCAGGGCAAGGGCTATTTCAAAGACGCCGGTCTCGATGTGGAGTTCGCGGTTGGGCGCGGCGGCGTCGACGTGGCAAAGCAGGTGGGGGCGGGCAACGCGCCGCTCGGCGGCATCGTCGCCGACGGTCCGATCATGGTGCGCGGCAACGGCGTGCCAGTGAAGATTGTCGCGGTGTTCGGCGGCAAGGGCTTCATGCAGCTCGTGGTGCGCGAGGACAGCGGTATCACCAAGCCCGCCGACCTCAGAGGCAAGACCATCACCACGATGTCCTACCAGGACACGACCTTCTATGCGCTGCTCGGGCTGATGGCGAGCGCTGGCCTCACCCAGAGCGACGTCAACGTGCAGCAGGTCGGCCCGACCGGCGTGTGGCAGTTCGTGGCCGAAGGCAAGTCGCAGGGCATGGCCGGCGTGCCGGACTGGATCCCGCCGATCCAGGCCGCCGGCGTCAAGGTGCGGGTGATCCCGACCGAGGAGTTCTTTCCGCACATGGCGCAAGGCATCGCCGTGTCGGACGACATCATCAAGCAGAAGCCCGACATGGTGCGCAAGTTCGTGCACGCCGCGTTGCGCGGCATGAAGGACATGATGGATGACCCGGACAAGGCCGCCGTCGAGTTCGTGACGTTCGTGCCGGACTGGAAGGGCAAGGAAGACCAGGTCAAGTTCGCGTTCAACATGTACGCCAAGTCGGTCTATCCGGGACAGCCACGGCTCGGCGAAGTCAACGCCGACCGGCTCGCCAAGCTGCAGGACTTCTATCTCGCCAAAGGCTTCATCCAGAAGGCAACGCCGGTCGACGAGCTCTATACCAACGAGTTCATCAAATAGGCCCACCGGTACCGGACAGTCATGATCGTCAACCGGCGCTGCTTTGGACTAACTGTCCTCGCCGCCGCGGCATTGGCGTCGCAGCCAGCCGCAGCGCAAGACTATCCATCGAAGCCGGTCCGGCTCATCGTCGTGACCGCGGCCGGCGGCCTGATGGACGTTGCTGCGCGGGTCACCGCCGAGCACGTCGGCAAGGCGTTGGGCCAGCGCATCATCGTCGAGAACAAGCCTGGCTCCGGCGGCAACCTCGGCTCGGAGGCGGTGGCGAAGGCCGAGCCCGACGGCTACACGCTCGGGCTCATTCAGATCGGCAACGTCGCGATCAATCCGTATGTCTACCCCGACATGACGTTCGATCCATTGAACGATCTCGTGCCGGTCGCGCCGGTGACGACCTCCGCCATTCTCGTCATCGCCAGCGCCAATCTTCCCGCCACCGACCTGCGCGAGTTGATCGCGCTCGCCAAGCGCGAGCCGGGCAAGCTCAGCTATGGCTCGGGCGGCCCGGGCACCGCGCCGCACCTCGCCGGCGAGATGTTCAAGTCGATGGCCGGCGTCGACATCCTGCACGTGCCGTATCGCGGCGTCGGGCCGGCCGTGAACGATCTGGTCGGCGGGCACATCCAGCTCACCTTTGCCGGCTGGGGCGCGGTGCGCGGGCCGGTCGAAGGCGGGCAGGCCAAGATCCTCGCGGTGGCCCAGCCGAAGCGGCTCCTCGCCGCGCCGCAGTTTCCGACCTCTGCCGAGGCCGGTCTGCCAGGCTACGAATTCGTCACCTGGTTCGGCATCGTCGCGCCGAAGGGGACGCCGGCGCCGTTGGTCGCGCTGCTTGCGCGCCATATCCATGCGATGCAGGACGATCCGGCGGTGCAGAAAACCCTGATCGACGGCGGCCTGGAGGTTCTGAAAGAGACCCCCGAACAGTTCAAGGCCCGCATTCGCCGTGACAATGAGCGGTTCCGCGACATCGTGAAAGCCGCAAATCTCAAGCCGCAGTGATGAGTGAGCTTCAGCCGGTCGGCAGGGTGCTGTGAACAGGCGGGTCCTGGTCGTTGGCGGCGGCATCGCCGGGCTGACGCTTGCGGTCGCGCTGCGACGCCGCGGCATCGACGTCGACGTGGTCGAAATCCAGCCGCAGTGGGACATCCTGGGTGTCGGCATCAGCCTGACCGGGCCGACCTTGCGGACGCTCAAGTCGATCGGCCTGATCGATCAGTGCATTGCGGTGTCGTTTGGCTTCGACCGCATTCTGTTCGCCGACGCGGCCGGGGTCCAAGTCGGCGCACTCAACATGCCGCGACTCTGCGGCCCGGACTATCCCGCGACGGTCGCGATCGGGCGGCCTGCACTGCACGACATCCTTCTTGGCACGGCGCACGAGCTTGGCGCATCGATCACGCTCGGAGCCACCGTTGTCGCACTGACCGAGCGAGGCGACGGCATCGAGGTCGAATTCTCCAACGGGCAACGCGCGCGCTACGACGTGGTGGTCGGCTGCGATGGCATCCGCTCGGCGGTCCGGGCGCTCGCCTTCGACCATGTGCCGGAGGCGCATTTCACCGGGCTCGCGGTCTGGCGCGCGACCATGCCGCGGCCCAAGAACATCGACTGCATGCAGATGTTCTACGGGCCGCACACCAAGTCCGGCATCAATCCGCATTCCAGCGACGAAATGTTCCTGTTCCTGGTCCAGCCGATCGACGACAGCCGGCGGCTGCAGCAGGACACCATGCATCTCGTGCTGCGTGAGCTTCTGGTCGATTTCGGCGGCGACGCTATGACCTTTGTGCGCGAGCACATCACCGACCCCGCCCAGGTCGACTACCGGCCGATGAATGCGTTTCTGCTGCCGCCGCCGTGGCATCGCGGTCGCACGGTGGTGATCGGCGATGCCGCGCATACGACCACGCCGCACCTTGCGACCGGCGCCGGCATCGCGATCGAGGACGCGGTGGTGCTCGCCGAACTGCTTACGGAAGATGGACCGGTGCCGGAATTGCTCGATCGCTTCAGCGCGCGGCGCTACGAGCGCTGCAAGCTGGTGGTCGAGACCGCGGTGCGCCTCGGTGAGATGGAGAAGGACACGACCATCCCGGTCCGGGCCCATCTCGACCTGATCACGTCGACCTTCCGGCAGCTCGCCGCCCCGATCTAGGTCGCGCGCTCATTGGCGCGAGTCACGGGCTTTGCGGGTAAAGTGGAAAATCCTCTGCTCGATCCCAGCATTGCCGCTCGTGACTCGAAGTTGACCCATTGGACTTGGGTCCAACTGGAAATGCGCGCCCGCGCCTGCGATGGATCGACAATCAATGCGGCGGAGCCGTGAGCGCGGTCCGCATGCAACGGAGGTTGACCATGAACGCTGGCTCCCGACGCAACGTCTTGAGAGGCGGCGCAGCCGCAGCCCTTCTTGCGGTTGCAACATTGTCCGGCTATGCGCAGAGCCCGGCGCAAGGTGCCAAGCCCAACGTGGTCATCATCCTGGCCGACGACCTTGGCAATGCCGATCTGGGCTATCGCGGCGGCTACGTCAGAACGCCGAACATCGACAAGCTCGCCAGCGACGGCGTCAGGGCGGAGTCCTTCTACGGGATGCCCGTGTGCACGCCGTCGCGCGCTCAGCTCATGACCGGTCGCTATGCCATGCGGCACGGCTTGCAGACGCTGGTCATTTTTCCCAGTCACTCCTACGGCCTTCCGACCGACGAGCGCACACTTCCGCAGGCTTTGAAGGAAGCGGGCTACAAGACGGCCATGGTTGGCAAATGGCATCTCGGCCACGCCGACAGAAAGTATTGGCCCCAGAATTCGAGGCTTCGACCACTTCTACGGCAACCTCGTCGGGGAGGTGGACTACTTCACTAAGGACCGCGGCGGACTGGTCGATTGGCAACGGAACGGACGGTTCTTCAAGGAAAGCGGCTACTACACAACGTTGATCGGCAACGAAGCGGTGAATGTTATTGGCAAACACGACACGTCGGTGCCGCTGTTTCTGTATGTGGCGTCGCTCGCCCCGCACGCACCCTATCAAGCGCCTAAGCCGGACACCGCCGCATACAAGGGTGGGGCCGGTGACGAGCAACGGCATACCTACGCCGCCATGATTACTGCGCTTGACACTCAGGTCGGCCGCATCGTTTCCGCTCTCAAGCAGAAGAACATGCTCGACAACACGCTGATCGTTTTCACCAGCGATAACGGCGGTGCCACCAGCGCATTGTTCGCAACCGGCGCGCGGTCACCTGAAGAGCGCACCGAAAGCGGCGGCGTGGCATTGGGCGCGAAGCCGCCGGCTTCGAACGGCGACTTCCGCGGCGGCAAGGGCTCGCTGCACGAAGGCGGCGTGCGCGTGCCGGCTATCTTCCATTGGCCGGCCAAATTGAAGCCCAAGGTGGTCGATGAGCCAGTTGGAATCGTGGACGTGATGCCGACCGTCGTGGCGCTCGCCGGAGGGCGCGGCAGCCCCGATCATCCGTTTGACGGAAAGAACATCTGGCCGACCTTGTCGGACGGTCAGGCTTCGCCGCACGAGGACCTGCTGATCAACGTCGAGGCAATTCGCGGCGCAATCCGCAAGGGCAATTGGAAGCTGGTTAAGGTTGCGACGTTCCCAGGCCGAACCGAGTTGTTCGATTTATCGAAGGACCCAGGTGAAAAGAACAATGTCGCGGACCAGAATCCGGAGATCGTGAAGGACCTCGAGTTCCGGCTCGTCGCCTACGCCAAGCAGATGAAACCGGCCGAGTGGATCAAAGCCCAACCGGCTTTCCTGGGTGCGCAAGGCAAAACGGTATTCGACCCGGACTTCGACATCGACGACGGCGGACTTCCACACGAGAGGCCACGTCTTCCGAAATGATCATTTTTCGGCGGAATGTTTGCCCGAAGCGCGCCCCTCTCGGCGGCAAGTGTTCCGATCCAGTCGGCGTCATAACCACGGTCCGCCTGCAGCATTGTTCCCGACGTCAGGCAAGATAGGAGTTTGCCTGCGAGCCGGTTGTCGTGCGCCCCACCGGCTGTCAGCGTGAGCCGCACTGGCTGACGGTGGCCCACACGAGCGACCAAATAACGGACGTTCCGAAATCGACGCTCAGATCGACCTGGAAGAGACCCGCCCGCCTATTTGGGCGCCCATCTGCACAAGCCATGCCTCTATCTTGTGCAGTGGGCGTCGTATAAGGTCAGTTTTGAGCTGCCCCTGGAAACGGGATGTGCCGAGTTTTCGTTTTGTGCGAACGGGCAGCCATAGTGCCGTCGGCAAGCACACTCAAGGCCGACTCTTTCGGCCCGTAATTTTCGTTCAATTGCAATTGACGTGATCTCGCGCCTTCCGGCGCGCGGTCCATGATCTGCTTTCAACCATAGAGAGGAACGCGTCATGAATGCGCAATACAAGATCGTGCTGGCTGTGGTCGCGGGCGCCGCGCTTGGTGCAGCGGCCGTGCAAGGGCTGCATGCTCAAGCCAAGCCGAAAGCTTACGCTATCACCGAGACCGAAGTGCTCGATGCCGCCGCTCAAGCTGCGTACACCCCGATTATACGTGCTGCCCTCCAGGCTGCCGGGGCTCGCTCGGTCAGCCGCCCGGGGGGAAAGATTGTTGCATTGGAAGGGGCGGCACCTCCCAAGCGCGTCGGCATCAACGAGTGGGACAGCCTGGAGCAGGCGCAGGCATTCTACGAGTCGAAAACCTACAAGGATCTTGCCCCGCAGCGTGACAAGGGGATCAAGACAGTACGGCGGTATCTCGTCGAAGTCGGTAACTAGATTTTTTCCCGGGCCTGGCTGCAGCACGCAGTCGGCTCCACAACTGGGCAACAACTGCGCCACTGAGGCCGCCCCTGCTGGGCGGCCTCGCCGTATCGATCCATGTTTCCATCGATTCAGAGGGCCGTCTGCGATTGGCCCCTTCGCGCTATTTCGCAGCGACGCAGCAATTCAGTCGCTTTCTGAGCGAAGCGGACGCGCCTGATAAAGATCTGTACGGCCGGGCGGTGTCCCCGGCCGTTACTTCTTGTAGCTGTCGGTGCCCTGCCAGCCGTTCTTGGAAATATCGAAGATCACGCCGTCCGGGTCCTTGAACTTGCGCTCGAAGTTGCCGTGGCGCTCGTCGCCGAGATCGAAGAAGAACTTGCCGCCGGCCGCCTCGATCTTCTTCTGCGTCTCCACGAGGTCGTCGACCTGGATGCCGAAATGGTGCGTGCCGACGAAGCTCTTGGCGTCCTTGAGGTCGGAGGCCTCGCTGCCGGCGAAATTGAGCAGCGCGAGGTTGATGACGCCGTCGCTCATGTAGACCGCCGAGCCGATCGGCAGGTCCTCGCGGGCGATGCGCTTGAACTCGAACACCTCGGAATAGAACTTGGCGGCCTTGTCGAGGTCCTTCACGCAGACGGCGATGTGGCGCAGACGGGCCATGGCGTCCTCCTTGGGGCAAGATCAAGTGCCCTGATCTGAACTCGGCCATCATAATGCCCCCGCCTCGGGGAGAGCTACCCTTGTGCGCGCGATGCCCTAACATGCCGCCATGACTAGTGCCCGCTTCCGAAGTTCGTGATACGTTGCTGCACCGTCTTACACGAACTTCGGAAGCAAAGGGGCACTAGCAAGTCTATGAAGCTAGTGCCGCTTTCGATTTGAAGTTCCTGAATGTGATTGCGGCAGATGGTGCAGGAACTTCAAATCGGCGGCACTAGCCGGCACGCGGAGATCGCCGGCGCGGGCTTTGCCGGGCTGACGGCGGCCTGCGCGCTCGCGCAGCGCGGCTGGAGCGTGCGCGTGCACGAGCGCGCCGACGCGCTGCGCACCACCGGCGCCGGCATCTACATCTACGAGAACGGGCTGCGCGTGCTGGAGACGCTCGGCGCCTACGACGCGGCGGTGAAGGGCGCGCCGTTCGCCCACACCCGCGAGGTGCGCGACGACCAGAACCGCGACCATCTCGGTGCACCGCTGGTCGGGCAGCCGGGTGTTTTCGATCGTGCGGCAGACCGTCATCAACGCGCTTGCCGAGCGGCGCGCGGGCGGCGGGCGTCGAGATCGTCACCGGTTCGACGGCGATGTCGGCCGCGCCCGACGGCACGACTGACGCTCGCCGACGGCCGCGCGCTCAAGGCCGATCTGGTGGTCGCCGCCGACGGCACCAACTCGCGGCTGCGCGACAGCCTGGGCCTTCTGTCGAAGCGCAAGGCGCTGGTCGACGGCTGCACGCGGCTGCTGATCGCGCAAGACGCCGGAGGAGACGGCGGACAGGACGGCGCGACCACGATCGAATACTGGTCCGGCAGCCGCCGCGTGCTCTACACGCCGTGCAGCGAGACCGAGGTCTATATCGCGCTCACCATGCTCGACCGCGACGAGGTGGCGAAGGCCGTGCCGGTGCGGCGCGACGCCTGGACGCGCTGGTTTCCGCATCTCGCGCCGCTGATCGAGCGGCTCGGCGAGGGCGGCCGCTACGACCGCTTCGAATAGATCCGCCTGAAGCGCTGGTCGGCCGGGCGGGTCGCGGTCATCGGCGACGCCGCGCACGCGCTGCCGCCCAACATCGGCCAGGGCGGCGGCTGCGCCATGATGAACGCGCTGTCGCTCGCGCGTGCATCTCGACCGCGAGCCCGACATCGCGGTCGGCGCTCGAAGCCTTGGGAGCGCAACGAGCGCCCGATCACCGACCACACCCAGCGCATCTCGCTGATGCTCGGCTGGCCGACCACCTGGCCGCCGGCGCTGCGCGCGCAGACGCTCGCGCTCGCCGGCCGCTGGAAATGGCTGGTGCGCCAGCGCACCCGCACCGCGCTGCACCGGCCGACCGGGACGTGAGGCGGGCCTCATGCTCAGACGCACGCTTCGCGACGCTCCTCGAGGCTGAGGACGGAGCGTCAAAACGGCTGCGTCATCCCGTCCATCGGCGCGTCGCAGTTGACGAGGTCGACGCGCTTCCAGGCGATGCGGATGGCGCCGTCGACCTGCACCAGCCGGTGCAGCGCGGTGCCGGCGAACAGGCGCTGCTGCTCGCGGCGGTATTCGATCATCAGGAATTTCGAGCGCACCGTGACGCCGCCGCGCCGCATCGGTCTCCTCGATCGTGACGTTGGCGACGATGCGGCTGCAGCGCGAGCGCGGCTCCTGCGAATACATGCGCGGGCTCGCGAGCCGCCGCACCCGCGTCTCCAGCAGCCGCCGGTCGTCGTAGATCAGCGACACGGTGTCGTGCGGGTTGTCCTGGTCCGGGCTCGCTCGGCACCCAGTACCAGCCGTCGGCGGTGAACAGCGCGAGCCAGTCGTCGAACTTGGCCTCGTCGAGCAGCCGCGCCTCGTGCAGCAGGAACTGCTCGCAGCGGTGCAGGTCGAGCGGCGCCGGCGGCGGCCGCGCGGCGCGGCCGCGCAGCGGCGATGGCGCGGCGCGCGGCTCGGGCGCCGCGATCTTCGGCCGGGACTTTTGCTTGCTTCGCCATCGTCGGCTCAGGACGCCGCGCGCGCGGCGCTCGGCCTGGCGCGGCCGTCGTTCATGTAGCCGAGCCAGGCGTCGAGCATGTTGCGGATGTAGACCTCGCTGGTCGAATTGACGCCGCGCCGGCCGCCGTGCTGCGTCGGGCACGTCGCTCTGGTAGCCGCGGCCGATCTGCAGCCACTCGGCGCCTTCGCTGGAAAGCCCGAGGTCGATGCGGTTGTAGATTTCGAGGTCGTCGGTCAGCACCAGCGAGCCGGTGCCGTTGACGATGTTGGCGAAGCTGATGGTGTTGCGGAACATCTGCTCCGGCGCGCCCTTGAGGCGGAAGCTGTAGGTCTGCACCACGGTGCGGTCGACCGCGATCGGATGCACCACGCGCAGCTGCTGGAACTGGCTCATCAGCGAGACGTTCGGATAGATGTTGGAGTTCCAGCGCCGCACTTCGAGGATGCGCTGGGTCTTCGGCCTTGCCCTTCTTCTTCTCCAGCGCGGCGAGGTAGTCGCGGAACACCGGGTCCTTCAGCGCCGCGACCAGCTTGGAATCGTCGTGGTAGTCGCCGAGATAGCTGTGGCCGTTCGGATAGGTCCAGATGCCGACCTGCGTTTCCCAGAAGCTGTAGGGCGCGCCGTTCTGGCGCATCTGGCGGATCGCGATCTCGCCCGAGCCGTCGGAGTGCACGGCGTCGGACTGCGCCTGCGCCGCCTCGATCGAGGAGCGGTGGGTGAAGATCGGGTGCGCGGCGTCGCACAGGTTCTCGAAGTAGAGCTTCCAGTTGCCGTCGTAGGCGTGCTTGAAGCGTGCCGCCGGCGACTTCGATCTCGCCGTCGGGCGCGCGGTCGATCAGGTCGTCGAGCGAGGTCGGTCATGTGGCCGAGCGATTCTTCGAGGCTCGGGCCGTCGGCCGCTTCGCTCGCGAACACGAAGCCGCGGTAGCTTTGTCACGCGCGGCACCGCGCGCATCGCGACCTTCGGGTTCTTGGCGTCGAAGTCGCGCGGATAGCCGTGGTTGAGCGGCACGCCCTTGATGCGGCCGTCGAGATGATAGGTCCAGCCGTGGTAGCAGCAGGTGAACTCGGGCGCGTTGCCCTTCTCGGTCGCCACCACCATCGCGCCGCGGTGGGCGCACTGGTTGTGGATGACGCGCACCGCGCCGTCCTCGTCGCGCACCATCACCACCGGCCGGCGGCCGATCTGGGTGGCGAAATAGTCGCCGGGCTTTTTGACCTGGCTTTCGTGGCCGACGTAGATCCAGGCGGCGCCGAAGATGCGCTGCCATCTCCAGCTCGAAGATCGCCGGATCGGTGTAGAGCTGCCGGTGCACGCGGCCGGGCTTGAAGTAGCGTGAGAAATCCTCGCTCATGGCGGCTGAAAGGGTAACGCAGCCGCCCCCGTGTCACAAGCGAGCAGCCTCAGCCGGCTACCGTATATTCCCCATCGGGCCAACCTTCCGCGGCATCGGGGGGAGGCGTTACCATGGCTACCGCGCCAGGCGGCGCATGCGCCCGGCGGCGCATGCGCCCGGCGGCGACCGTACGAGGTGATGCGATGTTCAATCCCACGCAGATCGTCATCGAGGCCTTTGTCGACGAACTTCAGCGTCATGTACGAGCGGACCTACGGCGGGCTCGAACCGAGCTATCCCGGCATCATCGGCTTCGTCGCGCGGCTCGCGCTTGAGAATATCGCCAACAGCGATGCGCGCCTATCACGACGTCAACCACACCATCATGGTGACGCTGGTCGGCCAGGAGATTTTGCGCGGCCGGCACATCAGCGTCGGCGGCGTCACGCCGCGCGAGTGGCTGCATTTCATCGTCTCGCTCTTGTGCCACGACATCGGCTACGTGCGCGGCATCTGCCGCGGCGACGGCGACGGCCGCTATGTCACCAACGTGGCGGGCGACACGGTGACGGTGCCGGAGGGCTCCACCGACGCCGCGATGACGCCCTATCACGTCGCCCGCTCCAAGCTGTTCGTGCGCGAGCGGTTCGGCAAGGTGGCGCTCAGCCATCTCGACACCATGGAGATCGAGGCGAATATCGAGCACACCCGATTTCCGGTCCCCAAGGACGAGGAGCACGCCGCGACCGACGACTTTCCCGGGCCTGCTGCGCGCGGCCGACCTGATCGGCCAGCTCGCCGACATCAACTATCTGCGCAAGACCTCCGCGCTGTTCAACGAATTCCGCGAGACCGGGATGAGCGAGAAGCTCTGAAATACGACAGCGCGGCCGACCTGCGAACGAACTATCCGCAGTTCTTCTGGAATGTGGTGCGGCCCTATATCGGGGATGCCGTGCGCTATCTGCGCGTCACCCAGGAGGGCAAGCTCTGGATCGCGAACCTCTATGCGAACGTGTTCTCGATGGAGCACAGCGGCAAGGTGGTTTGAGACTCGGCGCCGCGGGAAGGTGGAGAGGCGCTGCTTGATGCGCCCTCTCCCCTTGCGGGACTGAATTCAACATGCAGACTACAGAATAAGTCATAAATTTCATGCACTTATTCGATTCAAACAATGCGTGCTGAAAGACAAGCTTCATATAGGTAGCAGGATTCGGTCGACCGTACCGGGAGGTTCGAATCCCTCCCCCTTCGCCAGTCAACCCCGTAAGCGACTGTAGACCAACTTATTTTCCTCGGGCCGCTTTGCGTTCCCCACTCTCTTCCCCACTACGACCGCGATACAAGGCGTGAACACGCAGATTGCTGTGTCACGGCGGTTTAAACCGCCGCCCACCTCACGTCATTGCCCCCATTAACTCTCCCCATCCTCGCGATCTCCGGCAGGAGGAGCGTGAACCCCCCGGTGCCCGACCGCGCACGCCGCGGTAGTCGCAGCACAGCCGGAGATCGCGCAGCTGGGTCGTGTGCCTCGGCGAATGGTCGGCAGCTCAGCAGCTGCGCTCAGGAAAAGCGCGGTGGTCGCAGGCAGCGCAGCGGATGCCGAGGAGAGCGCCGGTGGACCAGACGGTGCGGAGGGTGTCGGAAATATTTGTTCGGTTCACAGAAAAGAGCCCGCGCTCGAAGCCACTCACGACACGTATTCGCTCGACAAGCGTGTCCCGCGTCCTTAGAGTCATTGGTGCATCAAGAGCAGGGCTGACGCCCTCGCCAACCTGCCAACCGGGCAAGGTGGTTTCCCGCAAGGGAGATGCGGCCACTTGGGCAACCAACCGGTCGCGCGAACTGTCAGCCCTCCTCGGCACAACCGATGGAGGGTTTTTCAATGACTGGAGCACGTCTGAAGATCGTGGCTCGAACCGCTCGTCAACAAGCCCCCGTGTCTCTCGATTTGATATACGGCAACACGGCAACTGGGGATCTTGTGTTCATGGAGCGATCTAAGGCCCTGGAGAATGTGGCGTTCAGCACGGCCGTAACTTGGGGCGATTTTCGCGAGGGCGCTCCCGAGTTGTACGAACGCGCGCTCGAGCAATTGGATCGCGATGAGGATGATCCACCGCCAGACACCGAAGAGCTGGACCACGAACTTAATGTTGAGGGCGACCTTCGTCACTTCCCGGAGCAGCTGATGTTGGAATTTATCCCAACGTTGGTTCAGGAGCGGTATGGCAAAGTTGAGGAATTCGGTGTTTAACGGCCCCATGCTCACTTTGGCCCCAGAACACGAGAACCACATTGTCGCCGTGCTTCGGAAGCGCGGGTTCTCCGTTGAAAGGAATGTTGCCTTGATGGAAGCTTTGTACACTTGAGGTAGCGTCTCGCTCGCGTCCGGCGACGGGTCGCGACACCAGCCCGCAGCCGCTGGGAAGACCTCGTGCGCAAGTACTATCGCGCATTCCCAAGGGCACGCACTCAGCTCCGCGAGGCGCGCATCGCTGAAGCACTCACACTCCTCGACGTCGACGATGCAGACTTCTTACCGCTCAGACTGCTGCTGACGCACCACCGACAGGATAGGCTTTGTGATAGGGGGTATGACCAAGAAGCCATTCATCAACGTTTTCGAGCTGGAACTGAGCGACGAGCACATGGCTCAGGTCTATCGGTTTCGCGGCCTGGGGCCGTTCGACCGAGCGCAATGGCAGCGCATGCGCGACTATGTGCTCGCCAAACTAGAGAAGGAGGACACCATGGTGACGAGATACACCAAGAACGGTTTTGCCTATCAGGGCCGGCCCTACTCAAAAAAGGAGCTGTGGGAGATCGAGCGCACGCTGTACGACACGCCTATCGGCGTTGCTCGTGCTGTGCGACCGCCCCAGCCAGCAAAGGCAGAGCAACCGCCGGCAGAAGCTCCCCGCGAGCAAGAGCAGCCCGCAGGCGGTCGATCCAACCGGGGCCCTCGCCGATGATCCTGCGCGCATTCTGAATGTCCGCGCGCAGGACATCTCCGCATCTCGCTCCATAGCAGCTGGCCTGGGCGAACTTCGCCCGTCGGGTAAAGGGTCGTTTTAAGAAACCCACCCCCGGGGTCTGTTCGTCTTGGGCGTTGGAATCAGCGGCGCATCACGCGTGAATTCGCGAACGATACACTTCACGACGGCGAAGGCTGGCGGTCGCTTTCGTGGGACAGCGGACAGTCCAACATGCTGCGAATGACCCCAAAACGGACATCCGCGCCAATCATAACCGGACATCGCACGGCTTGGCGTACGCAACAAATTCAAAGACAAGGTTCGTGCGTTCTCGGCTCGAACTGGCTGTAGTGGTAGACCCCCATATAGGACCTTAGGTCCATCTCGATTGTACCTAGGTCCATCTCGATTCTTTCGATCCTCGCGCTCATCCTTTGTGCGGCTCTGGGGAGGCGACGTACTCAGGAGGTCGTGATGGGATTCCTTGATAATGTGGTCAACAAAAGCGTCCCACAGGGAAGCAGCGTAGCGAAACCGTTGATGCTGGCTTTCGGGACGCTACTGGCATCAGGCGCCTTTACGCGCAAGCAGGCCCCGGCCTCAGCGCCGGGCACGAGCCCGGCGGCCGAACCGCAGGCTAGCGGATTGTTGGGAGGCTTGGGTGGACTGCTCGAGAAGCTGAAGCAGAGCGGTTGTGACGACGTGGCTAAATCATGGGTCGGAAGCGGGCCCAATCAGCCAATCTCGCCGGATCAACTTGGCTCGGTGCTCGGTCCGTCACTTATCAAGACCTTGGCCGAAAAGACGGGTTCGTCTGAACAGGACGTTGCTGCGCAACTGTCGAAGATTCTGCCAGCTTTTGTTGACAAGCTGACGCCGCAGGGCCGCGTTCCCACGGGTGACGAGATTGCCCGGTTCTGATCTTACAGCCGTAAATGACGCGCAACTAAACAGTTGGAAGAAGTAAAGCGGACATCGCAGCCGAACACCGCCGCGAGGCGGTGTTTCTTTATCGCGCAGGTCCTTTTGCGGATGTCGGCTATTGAAGCGTAGGAAGCGATGAACAGGACGGCGGTCTGATCCAGTCCCTGCAAGCGCAAGGATTGTCCAACCGGTTTATCGCTGTCGCACTAGTCACCCTATGCCTTGGCGCAATAGCGCAAGACCAGGGCCTTGGCTTTGATTATGGGCTGCGCCTTCAGCGCAACAGTTCCTAGAGGACGATGGCAATGCACAACACCAATACGACACAGCTCTGGCCTGAGGCGTTTCAGCCTACCGCTCAGTTCCCCGAAGTCCTACAAAAGAATGCTCGCGGCTATTGGACCAGTCAGCGCGAGCACCTGGACGCGATGCACGCCTTTGCAGAGGGCTGGTTCGAGCGGCGACAGGCTGGAACAAGAGCCGCTTTGGAAGCATGCGAAAGCATGTGTACGGCGAGAATGCCGAGCGAATGGATCGTCGCCTATCAACGGTGGTGGATCGGCTCAATCGAGCGGTTAGTGGCCGATGGACTCGCCTGCCAAAGTGACGTCAGGAAGCTCAGCGATGTGCTGGCCCCCTCGCTTGTACCGTCAGCGAGCCACGAGCAAGACGACGGCCCGCGAGTGGACGAGAAACCGGACCGGCCAGGGCGGCGGAAGCCTCGTAGAATTGCGAATTCATCTGGTCGGAACAAAGCAAGCTCCAAGCATGTACGACTTTTGAGTGGAAGTACTCACCAAAGCAGGGCAACGCGATAACCAGAGCAGGAAGACGCGCTGGCGGATATAGATCTCCAAAATCCAGAGAGTACGAATCTCGCCCGTCGGGTCAAGGGTCGATCTGAGAAACCCACCCCCGGGGGGCTCACCACCACGATCTCCCTGATCGACCCGGCGATGATCACGATCTGATCGAAGATGACGATCCCGCCCGGCGCAAGATTGATGACCACACTCGGCGCAAGATTGATTCAAAGCCGATGGCCAATACGAATCATCGTTGCTCAGAATTGGCTCACGCACTGTCCGTATTCTGGTGAGTATTCAGACAGTCTCACCTCATCGAGGGCCTAATCACATGCAGAAATCGACGCTGCGGCTGGTTGCGCCAGCAGTGGAGAATCGGACAGTCACTCCACGACGACGACCGAACGACGCTGGGGGCTGATGAGCTACGGCGGCGACATTATTGGGAAGAGCGTCAGCTCGAAGGCCATCTCGTCGCCGGTCGCTACTGGCGTAGCGCCGGAAGCCTACCTGAAGGAAATGCTTGCCGAACCGTTCGAGTCGTTCACGTTTTCGCCGGTAAGAGCGTCAGTTTACCAACTCGGCACCTTGCCAACCCGCACGAGCATCGGGCACCGTGGAAGTCGGCTTCGACGGATTGAGGCGTTGCCAAGAAGAGTAGCGTCTCTCCCGATCGTGCTTGCTAAGGACTGCGAAAATGCCCGCCACAAACCGGGTCACTCTTCGCATGGCATTCGGCGCAATCGCGACCGTGCTATTTGTTGCAAACGCCAAAGCCCAGGATGCCGAACCAAGGTCCTACACGAACACGCCGGTCGGACTTAACTTTCTGATTGCGGGCTACGTTTATTCTGAGGGCAAAATTGCCTTCGATCCATCTTCGTCGATCGCCGACGCGCACTTTCAGACCCATACCGAAGCCCTAGCCTACGTGCGATCCCTCGATGTAGGGGGTAAATCCGCCAAGTTCGATGTGATACTGCCGTATTCGTCTTTTTCCGCGCAGGCACTCGTGGCTGGCCAGCCCAGAACACGCGAGATGTCGGGATTGGGTGATCCGCGACTTCGTTTCTCGATAAACTTCTTCGGGGCTCCCGCACTTTCAGTGAAGGAGTTTGCGAACTACCAGCAGGACCTCATTATCGGGGCCAGCCTGCAAGTGTCGCCCCCGCTGGGGCAATACGACAACAGCAAATTACTCAACCTTGGCAACAACCGCTGGTCGTTCCGACCGGAGCTGGGTATTTCCAAGGCGCGGGGCCCGTGGACGGTGGAGGTCGCCCCGAGCGTTATATTTTTCACCGACAACACGGATTTCTTTAACGGCAGCAGGTTCGCGCAGGCGCCGATTTACTTGATGCGGGGCCACATCATATACAATTTTGAATCCGGCATATGGATGTCATTGGATGGCACCTACTTGACGGGTGGCCGCACCACCTTGAACGATGTGAAAGGGCATAACGAGCAAGCGAATACCCGCGCAGGCTTGACCCTTGCTGTTCCGGTGGATCGCCACAATTCTATCAAACTTAATGCCAGCACTGGCATTTCGACCCGCACGGGAAGCGAGTTTGGCGCTGTCGGTATTGCGTGGCAGTATCGTTGGGGCGCCGGATATTGATGTAATGGCGGTTAGGCTTCCAGCTAGTGCCGTGGCTGCCGTATTTCATCGTCGATGATGAGGGGGCAAATAAGGTCACGACCATCGCCGATATGCTGGCCGGTCAGTACGATCAGCCGATGCAAGTGATCGCGGTCGATCTCGCGGCTGGCACCGCACGCGACGTTCCCACTGAGATAGCGCACAGGGCGAACCTCGCCGTCGGGTAAGGGGTCGATTTGAGAAATCCGCCCTGGGGTCTGTTTCGCCCTAGGCGCGGGGAATAGCCCCGCTAGGCAAGAGTCCGCATCATCGAGACTTCGCGAACGATGCATTTCGCGCGCATCAATTTCGTGATTTGATGATGTGCGTTGCAGGCCTAGTTCATCGAAGCGCAATCCCACGGGAGGCGCCGGATGAGGAAAGCTGCCGCATTCGTCTCGGTCATTCTCGCGACAGGTGTGGTCAGTGCCGGGGCGCAGGCCTATCCGGCACGCCCTATCACCATGATCGTGCCGTTCCCTGCCGGCGGTCCCACAGACACAATTGCGCGGTTGATCGGCGACCGGATGCGAATATCGCTTGGTCAACCTGTCGTGATTGAAAACGTGAGCGGTGGTGGAGGCAGAATTGGTGTGGGCCGTGTAGCGCGGTCAGCCCCCGATGGCTATACGCTGATCATTGGGCACTGGAGCACGCACGTCGTGAGCGCTGCGACCGCATCGCTGCCTTATGACGTGGTGAACGATTTCGAGCCCGTTTCTCTGATCAGCGATGGTCCGCAAGTGCTCATTGCAAGGAAAGATGTCGCGGCGAAGGACTCAACGGAATTGATCGCGTGGCTCAGAGCAAACTCCGGAAAGGCGTTGATGGGTATCGTTGGCATTGGGGGTGCTGGACATCTTGCATCATTGATGCTCGAAAAGATCGCCGACGTGAGAGTTCAGTTCGTGCCCTATCGTGGTGCTGCTCCACGAACACAAGACCTTCTGGCGGGACAGATCGACTTGACCTTCGATCAAGCGGCCAACTCGCTGCCGCATGTGCGTAGCGGCAACCTTCGCGCTTTCGCCGTCACCGCGAAGACACGGCTAAGAGTGGCGCCGGATATTCCGACTGTAGATGAAGCGGGATTGATGGGTCTGTACACCTCGTTCTGGCATGCTCTCTGGCTGCCAAAGGGTACGCCAAAAGACATTGTGCAGAAACTTAACGAGGCAG
Organism: uncultured Alphaproteobacteria bacterium; assembly: GCA_963821555.1. Lineage (GTDB taxonomy): Bacteria > Pseudomonadota > Alphaproteobacteria > Rhizobiales > Xanthobacteraceae > Z2-YC6860. The sequence goes on from CAWGEM010000003.1 coordinate 602,629, forward strand.
TGGTCGCTACACTGGCCGAGCCAACGATACGTCATCGGCTCGTCGATCTGGGGCAGGAAATTCCAACCCGAGAGAAGCAAACGCCCGAAGCGTTGGCGGCGCATCAAAAGTCCGAGATCGATAGGTGGTGGCCGATCATCAGAGCGGCCGGGATCAAAGTCGATTGAGACAGGTAGATTAGCAAGACCGGGCGAACCTCGCCGGTCGGGTGAAGGGTCGATTTGAGAAACCCACCCCCGGGGGGTCTGTTCGCCGCGGGCGCATCAGGCCCGCGAGTCCTGCCAGCGTACGCGGCTCGCCTCGCTTCGGCTTGTCTGCTGCCGACGCGAGAGCGTTCGCTAGTCGATCGACAGGTTCGCCTCGACGGCGAGCTTCTTCCAGGTATCGTACTGGCGCGAAACCAGCGCCTTCATTTCATCTGGTGTGGTGGCGCGCGGGTCGCCGCCCATGGCCGAGACAAGCCGAGCCGGTTAACCATGTTCTAAGGCCCGAGTTGTTTCCCGGCAACACATTTGGAAAAAGATGACAGCCTGCGGTTTTCGACCCGCGGGTGATCACATTTTGATCCGAAGAATCAGCTTCGCTTGGTTCCTGTCCAACCTGGCTCGACGTGAGCCTTGGACTAGACGGTCGGGGAAGGTGATGAGCCAGCAGCGATACGCGCTCGTTCTCGCCGGTTGGGTTGCTGTAGCTGGCCTCGGTTCGCCCAACATCGATAACAGCGGAGCGCCGATCGAGGTCGACACACCGCGATCGATCGCAACTACCAAGGGCGGTGTCGATGTTGTCTACGTTCCCGATACGGGGATTGTCGACGCCGTTTTGCCTGACCCTCATGAGATGCTGCCGCCGGTGCGGATCGCGTCGGCGAGTGCGCCTGATCCAGTGCAAAACAATGTCGAGGCGTTGGCGCCCCCTGCCGAAGTCGTCGAGATAGGGAGCGTCGGCGCCGCTTTGACTGATCCGCGTGAGACGCTGCCGCCCTTGCGGATCGTGTCCCTGTTCACGTCGTTCACATCTGACCCGGTGAAGGACGAGCCGAAGCCGGCGGTGCGCCCGGTTGAAACACCCAACGAATGCCTCGTGGCTGAAATCTGCATCGACGAGTACCTCTGGTCGCTCTACGAACGGACGCGCAAAGTCGACACGAACAAGGTGACGGAGCGAACCAAGACGACGGTCAAGGAGAAGGGCAAGACGCGGACCGTCATCAAGACCATTACGAAGTACGTCGTCGCGGACTTCACGTGGAAGGATCCGATAGCGGCCCAAAGAACCGGCATGTCGGTCAAGGACTATGTGATCGGAGGCATGGATCGTGGCTTCAAGCTGAAGCTCTACCACGCGCTTCGTGCAATGGATGACGCTGGGCTCATGCCGGGCATAACCAGCGCATTCCGCGATGATTACCGCCAGTCGATCGCAAGCGGCAACGTGGCTGCGAGCGATAGCTCGTACCATGGCGGCAGCCGCCGCGGCGGCTACGGCCACGGGCTTGCGGCCGATCTCGTGAGCGTTAAGGGCGAAACCCGTCTGGAGCGATACGCCTCGAGCCAAGAGCTATGGAAGTGGATCGATGCGCGCGAGAAGGAGCTCGGGATCGGGCGCCCGTACCTTGATCGAGACCCGCCGCATGTCGGGCCGATCGATGGCAAGGAGTTTGCCGCTAAGCGTGTAGCGAAGGTAAGGCCTGCGGGAATAGCGACGGACAGGCGCCACCCCGTAGCAGTAGGTGATAAACAGGGCATGACGAAGCGCGCCGCAAAAGTCAGATCCCTAAAAGTGGGAAGCATCTAACCCGGCATCGAGAACGCATTTCCCGACCGGCGAACCTCGTCCGTCGGGCAAAGGCCGATTTAAGAAACCCACCTCCGGGGGCTGTGCTAGCTGGCTCGAATGACGCCTACACTAATGGGCACTTGGGAGATCCGGGCATCGATGCTCCAGGGCAAGCCGCAGACGAACGACGTCATCTTTATCGTCGACGATGACCTTCCGTTGAGCGAGATGCTCAAGCATCTGTTCCGCTCGGTCGGCTTGCAGGCCGAGACCTTCGGCTCGGTCAAGGAATTTCTGCAGGCCAAGCGTCCGAACGTGCCGAGTTGCCTGATACCCGACACAAGCTGTGCTAGTATCGCGATGGGGCTGGCCAATCAGGCCAGCGGAGAAAGTCATGGAACGCAATCGAAACGTTGGGACGCCGCACCCGGCCAAGTCGCCGACAGTTCGTAAATCTCAATCACTGCAAGATCAGCAATTCGAGGAGCGCCTACGCATTACCGAACGTGTCGTTCAAGACTTACTGGAGGCTGGGTACTCTTGTGGACTAGGCGATGACGGCCACGCGCGGGCGTTAAAGCGCAAACATTGAGATCCTCAAGGACGTCGGTTTGCGGCACATCGCTGCATTTCGCGGCGACGCTATGGCATGCCGCCTATGCGCAAGCAGACATCGGTCGGCCGCAGTGCTGATTGAGGTCGGGCGCTAATGACCCAGGGTGGGTGTTGTTGTCCCTAAGGACAATTGTCAACAAAACGTCTTCGACAGCAAATTCTCAAGTGTCCCGAGTGAGGGACGTTCGCATCGGAGAATTTTCTATGATCAAGAGTATCATGGTAATTGGAACGGTAGTGCTTCTCTCAGCGCCGGTTGCGATGGCACAGCAACAGAGCCGCGCTGGGGCGTGTGCGGCCGATATCAAGGCGAAATGTGCCGACGTTCAGCCCGGCGAGGGCCGCCTGGGAGCCTGCGTTAAAACAAACATCGCAGGATTTTCCGTTCCGTGTAAAGCAAAGCTAGCGTTGGCCGCTTTGACCAACAAAGCTTGCAAGGCCGATGTAAAGCAAAATTGCGCTGGCATGGAACGAAGTCGGGCTAATGCTCGAGCTTGCATCGAAAAAAGTATTGGCAATGTCGGCGACCAATGCAAGCAGGCGCTCGCCCAGGTCGTGGCCGCGAAAAAATAGAATCCTCAAACGTCCCAATTCGAGGAACGTCTAGTGAGTTGACTGCCCGCGCTAGCGGGAGGCGCGTAGTCTAAACTTCGCGAGCCTAGCGGCGCGTTCGAGTTGCGGAAACGGCTCGCTGGAAACATCGTCTTAAGGCTCCCCGCTGTTTGGCGGGGAGAACGAACGGGGCAGTCGGGGAACGATGCGACCCGGCCGCCCCGCTTTTCTTTTGCGTTCGGTATTTGGCCCAACGCAGTAAAGCCAAACCGCACAGCGCGTCGGGGAGCAATAATGATACGTTTGAGCGCTTTGGCATTTGCGATAGCGCTGATGATTGGCGAGGCGCACGCGCAACGTAAGACGCCAATGTTTTACACCGGGAACCAGCTAAATGAGATTTGTACAGGTTCAAGCCCACAGCTTTGCTCTGGTTACGTCGCAGCGATCGTTGACGTGTTAGCGAACGACAATTCCGTGAACGGCTTTCGAGCCTGCTTACCGAGACGTGGCATCACCGTTGACAAAGTTACCAACGTCGTACGGCAATATTTTGAGCGCAACCCCAAGGAGCGGCACCTTGCCGCTGTGGGCCTAGTCGCTGAGGCTCTATCGCAGGCGTTCCCCTGCAACAAATGAACGAGCGGCATTTGCGCCGCTCGTCGGGCGAACCTCGCCTGTCGGGTAAAGGGTCGATTTGAGAAACCTACCTGGGGTCTGTTCGCCGTGGGCGCTGGGCATCAGCGGCGTTCATTTAGGCAAGAGCCGATCATCAACCCAGTGCTTGTCGATGAGTGCTTTCAACTCTTGCTCGCTCATTCAGCTGAAATCGGTTTTTGCTGCGAGGTGCTGCAATTAGGCGGGGATAACGTTCCGATTTTGAAAAGACCGCGATACTGCCCGCGCGCTTCGGCGTAGCTGTGATAGGGTCTCGACCAACACTTCCAAAGTGTAAGACAATGTCCGTGACCTCCGATGAAGAAGCTGGCCGCCAAATTCTCAGCGTCTTTGTACGCAACAAGGTCGGCGCCCACGGCGTCTTGCGACGCAACCATTTCTTTGACGTGCGCGATGGCGACTTCCAGCGCGGCATCAATCGCGCCCTGTTCAACAAGTGGATTAAGCTGCACCACCGCGACCGTTACCGCTACATCCTCACGGATGAAGGCTACACGGTCGGCCGGCTTTCCGACGAGCTAGCTTTGGAAACCTCGGCCTGAATCTGACTGCGACTATGTGCGTGGGTTTCGCGTGCTCGAACAAACGACTGACGCGTCAAGCTCACGCTTCAAGATCGCGACGTGGGCCAATTCCTGCTGGAGCGGAACGGATGCCCACGGACGAAGGTGTCGAGCTTCCAATGTCCCGTCAGGACATCACCGACTACCTGGGGCTAATGATCAAGACTGTTTCGCGGACGCTGACGGATCTCGATAAGAACGAAGCGATTTCCCTGCCGAATTCGCGTCGCGTGGTGCTGCGCTAATCGCGATCCTTTGACGAGGTCCCGTAGTTAGTAGCGAGCCATTCGAGCACGGGGCACATGGTTCATTTTTCGGAGAGTCCGCATGCCTGCCCGCTACGACGTCATCGTAATTGGCTCCGGCCTCGGCGGCTTATGCGCCGCAGCCCTGCTTGCCCGTGCCGGGCGCAAGGTCTTGGTGCTGGAGCGAAATCACTCACTCGGTGGTGCGGCGTCGACCTACAAGGTCGGCGATCTGATGGTCGAGGCCTCGCTGCACGAAACCTCGGACCCAACGAACCCGATCGACCCGAAGCATCACGTCCTCAATCGTATCGGCGTCCTGGGCGAGGTCGAATGGGTGCCGATCGGGACCTTCTATGAAGTGTGCGGGGGGCCAGTCGGCGATCCTTTCGTACTCCCCGATAACTTTCAAGCCGCCCGCGCGGCTCTGCGGAAGCGCTTCCCTGAACTCGCCGCGGGCATCGATTGTGTGCTTGGCGACATGGAGCGCATCAGCATGAGTGCTGGCGTCCTCAGCCGCGGGCGCGATGCGTTTCGCGATGCCGCTATGACATGGCGTGCACTCCCCGGCCTCCCGGCGATCATGCGCGGCTGGCACCAGTCGTTGAGCGATGTCCTTGCAAGCGCTTTTGGCGACCACGAGGGCGTCAAATGCGCGCTCGCGGCCAACATCAGCTACTACCACGACGATCCCAACACGATGTGGTGGTTGTTCTTCGCGGCGGCCCAGGGCGACTTTCTCAAGTCGGGTAGTTGCTACATTCGCGGCGGCTCGCAGCGCCTCAGTCACGCCATCGCCCGCGCGGTTAAGGCTGCTGGCGGCGAGATCGTGCTGCGGCGGCAAGTCAGCGAAATCAGGCTTGGCCGCGACGGCAGGCCGACCGGGGTTGTGCATATCGGCCGCAAGGGGAACGACCGGGTCGAGGTCCAAGCGCCCAGCGTGGTCGGCAACGCGGCGCCGTCGAGCCTCGCCGACATGATGCCGGCGACCGCCGCCGAAACGCTACGCCATGCCTACGCGGGGTGTGCACCCTCGACTTCACTGTTCGCGCTGACGCTCGGGCTCTCCGTGCCGCCCGCGACGCTCGGCGTGCGAGCCTATTCCACGTTTCTGTTGCCCCCATGGATCAAAAGGCTGGCCGATTTCCCGCGAACTGCCGACCTGTTTGCAGGCATGCCGGAAGGAAAAGTACCCGGTCTGGTGGTGGTTGACTACACGAGCATCGACTGCGGGCTCGGCGGGCCGCCCTATCCGGTATCAGTCGTTGGCTTCGATCGCGTGGCGAATTGGGAGGGCCTCGACAGTTGCTCGTATGAGGACAAGCGAAAGCGTTGGCTCGATGCGATCGTGGCAACAATCGATGGCGTATTTCCGGGCATTGCCGCACGTGTCATTGCCTCTGCCTATAGCACGGCAGCCACCATGCAGAGCTATCTGGGCACTCCGCATGGATCGGTTTATGGCTTCGCGCCGCGAGCCCCGCACAGACCGATCTGGCGTGGGTTCGAACGTTCGCCGCGGACGCCGGTACCGGGCCTTTATCTTGCATCCTCCTACGCCGGCTCGGGCGGCTTCACGGGAGCAATCCAAGCCGGTGGCGCGGCAGCGGACTGTATCCTCGGTGATACCTCGGAGTAATTCCCGCCGCGAAATGAAGGCCCGCGACCACCGGCTGGCCGACGAGGTAATCGAATGTAGGCTCTTGCTGACGAGACCGGACGTGGCGGCCAGGAACGGACATGGCCGAGGTCGCCACCCCGGCAAATGTTCTTGGAGATATTGAGGCTGATCGACGAAGGCCGCAGCCTCCGCCTCGACGGGATTCATTTTGCCGAATAAACTTTAATCGTCCCCAGGACGCAGCAGACGACGTTCCGCTCGGCGTCATGTTCCCCGGTCGAACCTCGCCCGTCGGGTAAAGGGTCGATTTTAAGAAACCCACCCCCGGGGGGTCTGTTCGCCGTGGACGCTGGGCAAGCGGCGTTCAGTCGGGGAGGAGCCGATCAATGATGTCGGTTGTGGGCACATCGCGACGATTTGTACACGCGCCGTGAATGTTGAATGATTGTGTTGCAAAAGTCGTTTTGCACTTGGGATTAAAAATCCTGCCGGCCGCAGGCGCGGCTTTCGTGTAAAGATGTGAGGGGCCTCATCGCCTCACATAAAACTCACAGGCGACTTCGGTAGTGCGAGTGAGGTTGTACGAAATCGGTGATTGCTTGCCGTTTCGTGTTTTCGCGACAAATTCATCGCCCTACAACTTCGACTTTTGCAACACAATCGGGGGCACAGCGGACATTGGTCGGCACTGGGTCGGTAGCGATTGACCCAAATGACATCGGTCCCCGCATCGGATGGGGCGGTCATACGGGGAATGTTGGTTTAGATAGGATCGCCGTGACGCGCTCATGTCCCCTAATTGAGCAGCCTCCGCGTTAAAGTACACGGGACGACACGCATGGCCGACCCTGACCAATTCAACGCCGATCAGCGCCTAAGACCTGGAACGCTAGCGATGTCATCGTCTCTTAAAGATGTTGGGAAGCGCGCTGCCGGGGCTGCCCTGATCGTGTTGGGGATCGTAGCTTTGTCGATGCCCTTCGTCGCGGGCCGATGGTCGCTCGCGCTTCTCGGGCTTCCTTTGATTGCGATGGGGCTTGCAGATGCCTATGCCGCATTCTCGTCGCCGCGCGGCAGCGAGGCGAGCGCATATTGGCCCGGCCTGCTCGCGTTCCTCGCCGGAAACCTTTTCTTGCTCAGCTCTGCTTTCGTACTCAGCGGACTGCTGATTCTGCTGATAGCAATTCTGGCCATAGACGGATTGAGAAAATTCATCGACGCATGGCGAAGCTCACCTCCGGACCGGCTCCCATTGGTGATCAACGGGGTCATCGATTTCGCATGTGCCGCACTGATTTGGAAGTTGAGCCATTTCATCGGCATCGTTCAGGCCATTGGCATTGTCGTGGGCATTTATATCGCCGCGACGGGCTGGCGACTGTTGATGGCATCAACCGATACAACAACACCCAGTGCGGCTGCGGTGGCGCTCAACGTTCACCCGGACCCTGGGCTTCGCATCCCGGGGAACGAAACCTTCGCGCGCCTGCGAGCCGAAGCCGACGGAGGCGCGCAGTTTGTGCGCGCTGCCGACCTCTTCTGGATGTCAACGCTCGGGATTGTGTTTTTGGCAATTCATGCTGGACGGATGCCGTTGTCCGACGACCTGCTCGGTCGCATTTCCCCGATTGTCGCCACGGCCGGCGACATCCTGATGACGCTCATTTTTGCCATGGTACTCATGCTTCCGGCGCGGCTGGCTTGGCGCCGCGCTACCAGGGCCATCGAACGTCTGACATGGACCATTCGCCTCGGCGCGAAAGACGGCGCGCGGCAGATGAACCTGGCGGCTGACTGGCTGATCGGCCAATGGTTGAAGAGCCGCTTTAGTTTCAGCCTTCGCCTGAGCCAAAGCCGTGCCTCTTTACCTATTGCGATGATTTTGATCCTTCGGCTCGGTTTGCCGGTCACCGCCTTCTTCGTCGCCTTTAACCCGATCTGGGGTTTCAGTTGGTACTTCAATACTGAGAGCTGGGCGACCGGTATCTACCAGAAACTCACGGAACCGCGGGTCGATCTATGGCGCGCCAGCATGGTCGGTGCTGTGACGCGGGCCTACGGCGGCGGAGATGAGCTCTTTAGAATTGATCCCAAAGGCGTTGCGGGATCAGACGACTTCAGCTTCCTGGTAATAGGCGACCCGGGTGAGGGCGATGCCTCACAATTCTCGCTGACCTCACGGTATCTAAAGCTGGGAGAGAGCAACAGCGTCAAATTTCTTGTGATCTCATCGGACGTGATTTATCCGGCCGGATCAATCGACGACTACGAGGCCAAGTTCTACCTGCCGTTCCAAGGATTCGCCAAGCCGATTTATGCGATCCCAGGCAATCACGATTGGTTTGATGCGCTTGAAGGGTTCAATGCGAATTTTCTTGAACCCAAGGCCGCACGCGTAGCAATCGATGCACGCGCCGATGCCGATCTCGGATTGACTAGCACCAACGCGCGCCGCATCGACGCGCTCATGAAGACAGCAGCGCGCCTGCGCTCCGCATACGGCGTCGATACCGGGACACAGCGCGCCCCCTTTTTCGAGCTTCAAACGGGTGATTTCGCGCTGCTTGCCATCGATACCGGGATTCAACGCTCCGTGGACGAGGGCCAAAAGGCATGGATCGAACGCGCGCTCGAACGCAGCCGCGGCAAGTTCACAATGGCCATTGTCGGCCATCCTCGCTTTGCGGGTGGCCATGACACCACAGGAGACGAAGGTGAATTGGCCGATATCTATCAGCTTCTGGCGAAGCACGGCGTTCAGGTTGTCATGGCCGGTGATACGCACGATTTTGAGTATTATCGGGAAAAAATGACCGGTGACGGTGCCGGGCGCACGACGCATCATTTTGTCAACGGCGGCGGAGGAGCCTACCTGAGCATCGGCACGGCTCTCGACTTTCCGAAGCGACCTGCCGTCAACGACTGGGCGTTCTATCCGAGAACGGGTCGCCTTCGCAGCAAAATGGCTCTTGAGACGCCGTTATGGAAGCGGCCGTTTTGGTATTGGATCACGTGGTTTAATGCTTGGCCGTTCAACGTTGAGGCATTTTCCGGCATCTTCGACTTCAACCGCGCGCCGTTCTTCCAGAGCTTCATGGAAGTGCGTGTCGAACGGTCGAGGAAGCGTGTGGTATTCATCCTCAACGGTGCCCAAGGTCCCTTGCAATGGCGTGACCTGCAAATCGGTGGTGAAATCGTCCCGCTTGGTACGACGCAAGACGACCCCGTCGAATTCATTGTCCCGATGGCTCATTGATCCGAGGTGTCTCACCGGACCGAGCGCACGTCTCGCCAGCGTCGCGGGGTGGTGGGTGTCCCACGGCCAAGACCCAACTACAACATTCGGAATGGGACATTAAGAAAAGTCAGATAGCTTGCGAACTGCCGTGCTTGATCAGCATGGGTCCGCCATCACCGGTCTTGGAGCTTTTGAACGGCCTCCGCACAGCTCTTAGAAACTGAAGTTCTGTTTGCCGCCAAACATGCTGCAAGACGACCTTGGCCCGGCTGAGTCTTCGCGCAGAATTTATCGATATCACCCCGACAGGCATTCACAGCTTCCCTCAAGTGGTCGGCGGTCGTTTCAGCTTGAAATACCACTTCGTCCAGAACGGATGCACATCCGTCACTTATCTTGTCCTCATGCGCTTGCATGCAATACAGGATGCGGCCCTCCCCAGGCGTGACAGTGCTGCAATATTTCTTGATATCTTCGCCGCAGGAAGTCTCCAGTTTTTTAATACCTGCCGCTAACCTTTCGAGTATCACATTCATCATGTCCGTTTGCGCGTATGCGGTGCTCGAAATGCTGACGCCCAAGGGGAGGAGCACAATCTTGGCCAGCAGGCGGAGTGTATGTTTCATCTATTGTCCTCTCGCGATCAACTCTGAAGCGGCAAGAACAGGCCAAATCTTAAGGGTCAGCGAACCGGGGTCAGCGTCAGTCCCGCAACCCCAAGCGCAAGATTAAGGCCGACTTGTCCTTCCAGTGATAGTGGCTGTAACGACACCGACTGCGCCGTCCCTCCTACGAGGAGATTTGCACCGGCGCCGACACCCACGGAGATGTCACCGCTGGCGCCGACAAAGCGGCCCGTGAGCGCCCCAGGCTGTATCGCGCTTGAACTGCCAAGAACAGCCCATGCCATGACACCCCCGGCAGTGATGCCGATATCCAGGCCAATGCGGTTCATTCTGCCAATGTAATCCTGGGTCCAGCCGGAGTTCTCTCTGAATTGGCACGCGAGCCTTTGAGTCGAGCCGACAATGAGCCCCAAGCTAGGCTGAGGTTCTGCATGTCAGCATGCCCTGTCGGGCTGTGCTCCCTTGTGCATGAGCGGGATTCCCGATCAACAGGAGGCCGAGAAGCAATGCAGGCTTGATGAGGCGATGAAGCATTGGGATATGTCCTTTTGAAATTACTCAGCGCCGGCAGTCGAGACACCGCTGACAGCGCCGCGTCGTCCTCCGCAGCGCCTGGCCACAATAGCCGGGTCGTCCCACACTCTTCTGGCACGTCGTATCATTCCGTTGCAAGAAGCGAATTCTATAGCTGGCGGATTACAAGCCGACAACGACGAGCCAGTTGAGTAGCAGCTTCGACGCTTACACCGTCATGTCGACTTCGTCTTGAGCAAACTTTCTCAGTCTCCCGGTAGACAACGTGACTTTGCGACGTTCAAGATGATTAGAACGTGGGTCTTCGTCAGGCGCCTTGTGGGCTTTGTCGAACAGCGCCTTGCCGGCATTTCCGCCGAATGCTTCAAGGTCCCATTGCTCGCAGCTCGTCGCTATCCCGGACGAACCTCGCCAGCCGGGTAAAGGGTCGATTTAAGAAACCACCCTGGAGTCCGTTCGTCGTGGGCTCTACTAGCGTCGTGCGCCAGGCAACCCGCATCACGGTCCCGCCTCTCAAACCAACTTCACACTGCGACGGCAACCGACGCCTTGCCTTGGGCCCTCAGCGCTCGCGCTGCAACGATCTTCTTTGGATCGCTCGCGCTCGAGCGGACGTCGGCCCTGCCCATGTCCGCCTCGGCACGGACAGCTGCAATGCGCCGCAGGAGGACTTGACGATATTTCACAAAGGTTGCGATCGACCGAGAACGCACCCGGGCATTAGTCCCTTCGGCTGCTCTCAAGTCGCCGGGTGTCGATGAAAAGGAGCTGGCAGATCTCTCAATCGTTCTTTTTCAGACCGGCTCGTTGATCTCGCTCAATGCGTAATCTTTCTGCCCTCATGCGCTGCGTGTCCTTTTCGAGTGCATCGATGTTTTCATCGAGTTCGCGTCATCTTTGACTTCGGTAAATCGGCGCCTTGTAACTTTTCGAGCGCTTTGCCGACGGATAATTTAGTTGTTTCTGCCATCGCAAATTTCTCCTCTACTCTAGAGATGATTATTAGCGAATACAGCCACAGAGCTTGAAGCGAACTGGTGATGAAAGTCTAACTCGTGGAAGCAGCGTATCAACGAAATCCCGCCCTGCAGTAGCCGGCCAGTACGTCAGCAAGCGGCTGGCTCGAACCTCGCCCGTCGGGTAAAGGGACGATTTAAGAAACCCACCCCGGGGGCGTCTGTTCGCCGTGGGCGCCATCAGCGGCGTCAGGCAAGAGCCGCATCTTCGACCTGCTGCCGGGTCAGACCGGCCTTGTTCAAAATCGGATCGAGTGCACCGCAGCCCTGGCGCGACAGCCGGCTTTGGTCTCACGAAGCCTTTAAAGCCTTACTGAGACAGCCGATCAGGTGGTCGGGGTAGTATGGCTTGCTCAGGAAGCCAGCCGCTCCGGCCTTCGTGGCGCGTGCCCGCACGCTTTCCTCGGGATAGGCCGTGATGAAGATGATGGGGATGCGGTGACCTTGGGTGATCAGCCGGTCTTGCAGCTCAATGCCGCTTAGTCCTGGCATTTGCAGATCGGTGATAAGGCACGACGCGTCGTGGATTCGCTCGGATTTGAGAAAATCTTCGGCTGAGGCAAACGTGGAAGCGTTGTAGCCTATAGATCGGACAAGCCCTTTTGTCGCCTCGCGCACGCCCTCATCGTCATCGACAATCGCAATCATTGGAATAGCTTTTTTGTCGACTTCGTCATGAACAAACTTTCTTGGTGTCCCGGTCGACAGTGTGACTTTGCGACGTTCAAGATGAATAGAACGTGGGGCTTCGTCAGGCGCCTTGCGGGCTTTGTCGAACAGCGCTTTACCGGCATTTCCGCCGAGTGCTTCAAGGTCCTGTTGCTCGCAGCTCGTCGCTATCGCCAATCCAATCGATTTGGCCTGCACCCGGTTCCGAAGACACCGAGTTAGGTGTTTTGATGGAGCTGGAGGTGGGTCATGGAGAGACGGAAGTTTACGCGAGAGTTCAAGCTTGAGGCTGTGCGCCTGATCAAGGATCGCGGCGTATCGTATGTGCAGGCGTCGCAAGACCTGGGCGTGCATACATCGCAGCTTCGCGACTGGGTGAAGAAGCTTGGCGGACGATCCGCAGCACGCGTTCCCCGGCCAGGGTCAGATGAAGCCGGAGCAGATGGAGATCGCGCGTTTGAAGCGCGAAGTCACCAAGCTGAAGGCGGAGCGAGACATCCTAAAAAAAGCCGCGGCCTACTTCGCGAAGGAATCGACGTGAAGTTCGGTTTCGTTGTGAAGCACCGGGGGATCTGGCCGGCGAACTGGATGTGCGAGGCGCTCGGTGTCTCGCGGGGTGGCTTCTATGCGTGGCTGACACGACCGCGCAGCCGCCGCAGCCGTACTGACGAGGAGCTCGGTGCCAAAGTGCGCGCCAGCTTCCTTGGCAGCGACCGCACCTATGGAGCCAGGCGGGTGTGGAAGGACCTTGCTGCCGAAGGTGTGTTCAGCGGCCTGCATCGGATCGAGCGATTGATGCGATCACAGGCCCTCAAAGCACGTCCGCGCCGGCGTCGGCTGCCGCCCGACTTGGGTGAGCGGCAAGCCTCCGCCGTCGCTCCGAACGTACTCGATCGCACCTTTGAAGCCGCCGCTCCCAACCGCAAATGGATCGCTGACTTCACCTATGTCTGGACAGCGGAGGGCTGGCTCTACGTCGCAGCCGTCATCGATCTGTTCTCGCGACGTGTGGTCGGCTGGTCGATGAGCGCCGCCATGACGGCGCAGCTCGTCACCGATGCCCTGGTGATGGCGATCTGGCGGCGCGGCAAGCCCGATGCGCTGCTTCATCACTCCGACCGAGGCAGCCAATACACCAGCGAGCAGTTCCAGCGGCTGATGGCCGACAACGGCGTCGTCTGCTCGATGAGCCGCTCAGGCAATGTGTGGGACAACGCGGCGATGGAGAGCTTCTTCTCGTCGCTCAAGACCGAGCGGACAGCGCGCAAAATGTATCGAACGAGAGACGCAGCCAAAGCCGATGTGTTCGACTACATTGAGCGCTTCTACAATCGCGCATCAGAACACCCATCTTGCTATGTGATTGAAGAGAAGAGGTTTTGTTGGCCTGGATGCGATCCCGCGGGGTATCTCGGGTTCTGTCGTGCCCGTTCGGTGATTGATCGGGCGGCCGATGTCGTGAGCACGGTGCGGGCGAAGATCCACGGTCCGTCCGGGAGAGGATGGATTGCCTCGATCTCTCCGGCTTCCGCGGCAAGCCGCAGCGTCTTGGGCGCAATCTGCAATAGCTTTGCCGCGTTACTCAGGTTGAGCCATGGCTCTATTCCGTCCTCGACGGGCTTGAACACCGGGATACGATAGTTCGATCGCATCGATGTCACACGCTCGCGGGTCCATCGGTTGCCATTGCCGGTCTTCAGGCCATTGCGGTTGAGGACACCGGCGATCAGGTCGTCATTGGCGATAAGCACGAGCTGGCGTACGGCAGTGGTCACATCGGCGGATGTGGCGTTCCGTTGACCGCGGCGACGCCTGGGCAGGCGCATCTCGCTGTGCACGCCGCCAATCCAGTGAACGACGAGAACGATCTCAGCGGCTGCGTCGTCGATATCCGCCACGACCTCATGGATGATGGTGCGCACGATGCGCTTCTTCAGCCGCGCATCGGTCGTTGGTGCAGACCAGACGGTCTTGAGGTTCGACGCTAGCAGACCGAGCGCGAGAGGATCGATGGCGGCAACGGGCATGACTGTATCATGCGCCGCGATCCTGGCTTCGACCTCCGCCACATGCGTGAGCGCCCTGTTCCAGCGCGCCTCCAGTTCGCCCGCGACCAGCCGATTGGCTGGATCGGAAGCATCGTATTGCCGGAAAGCGCGGTCAGCGGCGTAGCGCGTCGCTTCGAGGTCGCGGCTAAGGGCCTCGCGTGCCTGATCCCGCCGCTGGCCGGCCTCCTTCTCGGCGACTGTGGCGGCGGCGATCGCGCCGGGACCAACCACGGTCAGCAATGCATTCTCGACAGCGTCGTCAACACGCAGACCGCCGAAGGCGATGCAGTGAGGGGCGCCATTGTCCATCCAGGCTCGGCTGCAGCTGTAGCGCGGGATGCCATGCTTGGCGCCTGTGTACTTCAGCGTCAGCTTGCGCCCGCAGCGCTTGCAGCGGATCAGCCCGGCGAGGAGCGCGTCGCCATGCTTGGGCGCGCCGTGATGCCGGCCGGTGGGAACGTTGCTGCTGACCATTTTGCGAATCGCTTCCGCCTTCTCCCAGCTTACGTATCCTTCGTGCGCATTCGGCATCAGCGCCAGCCAATCAGTCCGCGCCTTGCGACGGATCTTCACGCCGACGCCATCGGCGCTGTATCCCGATGCTGTGGCAGTCTTACCATAAGCATAGGCCCCGCCGTAGATCGGGTTGTCGATCATCCGGTGGATGGTGGCGTAGTTGGGACGCCGCCAGGTCGTGTCCCCGTTGTTCTGCTTCACCGGCAGATCGAGATCGTGCTCATGGAACCAGCACAGCGCCTGCCGTGCGCTGCCGAGCTCCTGCACCTTGTCGAAGACCAGCGTGATCGCCTCCTGCACACGCCGGTCTGGATCCTTCTCATAGCGGTCGCCGGCCTTCACGAAGCCTACCGGCGCGCTGACGACAAGCTCCCCTCGGCGCGCCTTCTCGTAGCGGGCGGACAGCGAGCGCTGGCGTAGGAGATCGAGCTCGTATTCGTTGAGGCTGCCCTTCAAGCCCAGGAGTAGCCGGTCATTGCCCTGTCTCGGCGCATAGATCGTCTCCTGATCGACCAGCACGGTGTCGACCACGCGACACATCTCAATCAGCTGTTGCCAGTCCCGGCTGTTGCGGGCGAAGCGCGAGACCTCGCGTGCGCAGACGGCGCCGACCTTGCCGAGGCAGACTTCGGCCACCATGCGCTCGAAGCCGGCACGCTGCACGCCGCCAGCGGCGGAGCGGCCAAGATCGTCATCAATGACCTCGATCTCCGACCAGCCGAGCGCCGTCAGGCGGTCCCGCATGGCGTACTGAAGCGCGCTGCTCTCGCGGTTGTGCAGCACCTGATGAGCCGAGGATTGCCGCACATAAAGTAGCGCCTTGCGCTCCAGATGGTGCGGCCGGACCTTGTCAGCGATCATCGCCGGCCTCCGTCTGTACGGCCGGGCTGCTGATCCGAGCGTGCTCCAGGATCAGCCGCGCCATCAGGCCGGTCAGCGTATCCCGCGTCTCCTTCGGCAGGTCCTGCCATACCGGCGTCTGCGCCGGCGTTACGCCGCCGAATAGGTCGATCTGCCGGCAACGATCGCCTTGCTGAAGCCTTCGCCGTTCGGCCGGCATCGCTGGCGGTCCTACCGGGCTTCGCATGGTCATGGGCCTCTCCCCGATTCTGGTCGTGAGAGGATCTGGATGCGCCAGAATGCAGCGCATTCGATGACGGCAGCGGTGCCTTCAATGCCTGCCGCAAAAGATCGGACAGCGCCGACAGCGCATCCATGCTGACAAAAGGCGATGCGATCAGCCGCGTCGGATCGAGGCATCTCGCCCGGTCGAACATCCAGGCTGGCACTTCCAGCCACCGGTCCGCGGCTGACCCGCTGAACGTGCAGCGGAAGACGACATCATCGGCCTTGTAGACCGCCTCGTGAATCGCCACTCGCATCCCAAACCACGGATGCCAATGATAAAGCACTTCTCGGAAAACGGTCTCGTGGGCGTTCTTAAACCTTGTTGTACAATCCCAAGCGCCGACACTCTACAATCGGTTACATAAGCCCGATGGAGTTCGAACGGCAGGCGGGATTAGCTTAGGCGGGTGTCAACAAAACCGGGTGCAGGCCAATTGCAGATGCGCACGCCGATAACAATAGAGCGCGAGCATCGCACGAGCCTTGGGAGGGACGGTCGAAACCAATTCATCCAGACCGTGCGAACTGGCCCGATAAAGTTGACCGAGAACATGGTCAGCCACGGGGCAACGTTCTTCCTGATGGACATACGGTTGTTCTGGCTGCATCGATGCTCCTCCAGTTGGGGAACATCGCCCATAACGCGTTAACGCTTCGTGAACCACGCGTGAGCGTGAGGTCTTGGCATACGTCTAATCAAAACTTCGCAAAATCTCTCACAAGGCTGGGTGAAGGTAGGGGCATTGATTGGTAGCTCGCACCATCATCAGGGGGCAAACGGCCGTCGATATGTGCGTGCACCAAGGCGCCCGCGAACATAACGACTCCGGCTGTGATGACATCGTAGATGATCCCAACGATCCCGAGGCTCTTGTTGTCAACTAACGGGGGCTCCTGTGTGGCGACATCTATCCTGAGCATGTCGCGCTCTCCACCAGTCAATTTCCTGGTGGCAGGGAGACTAAGATGGATGTGGAGGTGCCGCTATTGTACGTGCGGAAGGATCAGCCACCCAAAGAGCGTCTGCCGCCTATGCGTTGGTATCAGCCCTAGACGGGGTTGGGGGCCGTCACCGGGCCATGGTAACGGCTCAGTTCAGGGTGATCGCACGCACGAAGCGCCACGGGGACGTTGGCGAACCTCGCCCGCCGGGTAAAGGGTCGATTTAGAAAACTCCACCCCCCGGGGCTCGCCACCACGATCTGGCGAGGTGCGACAGGTTCATCATCTCGCACTCGACCCGGCTCTTCGGGCGAAGTACCGTGGGCTGCTGCGAAACAGGGGGCTGTATCTCGCTGATCGGACCTTGGCAGCTGTGCCGAGCAGGTCCTTTGGAATCTGCTCGGCATATCCTCTATTCCGTCGACCCCTCATGCGAGGCTTGGCCGAATTCGCCAGCAGGCGCGCTTGCACGGCCGCCGAGCGTCAAGTCCAATGGGCCTGCATCGATCCGTGCGGGCGTACTAGGGCATTATCCTAGTGGCAAAGTTAAGCAACTGAGTGGCCCAATACAGCAAGACACGAGGCTCGGTAAGTGCGTAGCGATCATGCGCGTGAAGCCGCGACATCACACGCCGCGCCGGGAGGAAACGATGCGAAAGTTTTATGTGCTGACCATCGCCGCGACGGTCGCCGCTGCGATTGCATTCACGGGGCCGGCGTCAGCCCAGGCCACCAAGAAAATGACGTACGAGCAGGCCTATACAGCGTGCAAGAAAGAGCTCGACACGGCGGGTGCGCCCGGCGTGGGCGTGAGCGCGTCGGCGCGTTACACCATGGGCGCCGGCTGCATGAAGAAGTATGGCTTCCGGCTCAAGAAGAAGGCGAAAATCTGACCTGGAGTAGTAATCAAACAGGAGGTTGGGATGAGTGAAGAGATCAAATTGGAAGCGATTTCACGGCGAAGGCTTTTTTCCGTTTTAGGGCTGGCGGCTGCGGCGAGCCTCGCAGTACCGGCGGCGGTGATGACTGCAACAGATGCCGAGGCCCGCGTTGGAAATCCAGGCTCAGCGGTGAGCGTTGCTGGCGCAAATCGGCGTGATCGACGTCAGGACCGGCGCTATAAGAAGAAAAAATAGTAGTTGCATACCCTTCAAACAATCTGGGCCAGGATACTTGAAGGGCCGCTGAAGGGTGGCCCTTTGAGTTTCGGGGACATCACTTGGGCACGAGTCCCCGGAGCACATCGCTGCATCTCGCCGCGACGCGATGGCATGTCGCCTATTGGGGGTCAAAGCAGCTGCTATCGGTCGGTCTCGGTGCTGGTTGGGGTCGGGCGCTAAGGACCCCCTTAGCAACTGAAAGCTTTGCGGAAGCCCTCTGCTATCGCTTCATCCTCGGAGCAGAACCAACGGTCCGGCGTTTTTGTACGTCCATAGCTGCGGCAGTCTTCCATGTGATAAATTCCACGGTGGCCAGTGACGTGAGCACGCACGGCGAATTTTGCTTTTATCGGGCAACCGAGCGGCATTGCGGGGTGATCAGGGAATAGAGTATCGCGAATTTCTTTGCTTGGCGGGCAACTTGCCCCTAGCAGAGAAGCCTTACTCTTGTTCCATCTTCGCGCCTCTTGTGGCCGTGAAAAACATCCATTCCAAAGTCCACGGCCTTTGCTGCGCGCATCATCCTCGTCCAGCTTGAAGCGACCCTTGGCATAAGGCTCAAAGTTTAGTGCCCAGCCTTCCCTCACAAGCCATTGGTTCAGGCTGGTGGTTTCGCCCTCAATCCAGCACACGGCGATCCGCCGCTTGCGGTAAACCGTGTCGTATCCTTTTCGGTCGCAACGAACGTCGCGCTTTCCGACAAACTTTCTCAGTTGATCACGCGCTTCAAGTCCGCACGCCCAGACATTGCGTTTCTCGTTGAGGCACACCTGATCTGTCTCAGGGGCGTCAATGCCATCGAGCCGATATGGGATTCCATTCAGGACAAGGGTGTCGCCACCCGTAATTGTCGCCTCTTCGGCCCAACTCGGACCAATCACGATGCATAAGAGAATAGCAATCAAGACATGCATGAATCATCTCCCATTAAAAAGAAACCATGCCAGCCGCAACGTTTTCGCGCGTCGATCCTAACATGGCTCGCGCGAACCTCGCCCGTCGGTTAAAGGGTCGATTTCAGAAGCCCACCCCGGGGGTCTCACCGCCACGATCTCCCTGATCGACCCCGGCGATGATCACGATGTGATCGAAGAGATGACGATCGCGCCCGGCGCAAGATTGATTCAAGGCCGATGGCAAATACGAATCATCGTTGCCCGGAATTAACT
Organism: uncultured Alphaproteobacteria bacterium; assembly: GCA_963821555.1. Classification (GTDB taxonomy): domain Bacteria; phylum Pseudomonadota; class Alphaproteobacteria; order Rhizobiales; family Xanthobacteraceae; genus Z2-YC6860. The sequence goes on from CAWGEM010000003.1 coordinate 621,728, forward strand.
CACGCACTGTCCGTATTCCTGCCAGTGTTCAGACAGTCTCACCTCATCGAGGGCCTGATCACATGCAGAAATCGACGCTGCGGCTGGTTGCGCCAGCGGTGGAGAATCGGACAGTCACACCACGGCGACGACCGAACGCTGAGCTGAGGCCGCGCGAGTATCTGACCGAGGCCGAGATCGACAAGCTGATCGAGGCGGCCAAGCGCAACAGGTGAAGACGCTGTCGAGAGCAGTACAAGCGCGACCGCGATGTGATTCCTGCCGTTCAACCGGGGCTGGAACAACAGAGCCGGCAAAGGGCGACTGGCGCTTACTTACTGAACTGTCACTTTAGCGTCACGGCATGGCGTTGGGTTTGGACCCATTTCGAATGCTTTTGGCAATGTCGGCATACGTCTGGGCGGCTGCCAGGCTGCTCGCTCTATTGTAGTGCTGCTCGGTGACGGCAGGATGCGTGTGATGCAAGAGAGCGCTCGCCAGGTGGGGTGTGCTGCCAGCATGGTACGCCGCGGCTGAGGCAGCCGCGGTCCGAAACAAGTGCGGGCCTACGGCAATACCGACGGTCGCTTGCGTGGTCTCGGTGACAACTCGCTCGACGGCTGAATACGTGAGCGCGCGGCCGTCGTTCGAAGACAGCCATAGCATCGAAGGGAGCTCGACCGTTCGTGCAAGAATGGGTCGGTGCAGGTTGAGGTAGCGGTCAATCCAATTCGTCAGAAACTCTGGCACTGGTCGCTCGTCCGCACGCCCTTCCTTGGTCTCAGAGGCAGGAAGCACAATCCACCACGAGCCCTTGGCCCGTTTAAACGTGTACCCGATAGAGAGAGCCGCAAAGTTCTTCAATCGAATAGGACAGAGGGCCAACAGCGCAACCATGAGGCCGTCGCGATACTGTCGGGCCCTGGCGAGAGCCGACCGATGGGTTGCCGCATCGGTTTCTGCCATGAGCGCCATCCCTGCCTCGACCAGGACTTCGGTATTGACGAAGCGCCCGTACTTGGAGCGCGGCTGCATGACGAGCGCAAGGTCTTTCTCGATTTCGACCAGCCAGGTGAAGTCGCGGCTCGGAGCAAGTAATTGTGCCATGCGGCGCAACTTGTAGACGGAGCCGTAGGCAGTCACCGAGCTTACACGAGCCTTGAGTTCTGCCAGGAAGCTTTCGACCCTGTTGGGTGTCACATAGCCGGTGGCGTCGGTGTCGGGGTCGAGGCGTTCTGTCCTTCGCACGTGGTCGAGGAAATACCCATAACGCTGGGCAAGATCGCTGCGGGTGACAGGCTTCAGGTGGGCCGCCGCGCCGCCGCGCTTTAGACGTTCGGCAGGACGACATGCCGCAAACCAGTCCAACCGATCAGCGGTCGGCCATTCAGCAATCGGGAGAGATTTGACACCGGCAGTTCGAATACCTGTCCCTGGCCGCAAGCCCGCCGCTTGGTTGTTGGACAATGTCCGTGACATGGCTTGATCCAGATCAAACGGGTTCGGGTTCGGATTCGGGGTCGAACTTCATCTGCTGGCGCACGATATCGCCGAAGATCCTGGTCGCCTGTGTGGTCTCAAGGCCGGCGTAGAATGCGATCGTGGTTTGGATGTTGCGGTGGCCGAGCACGCGCCGGGCAAGCTCGTATTCGCCGGGCCGATGCTTGAGCAGGATCGCTGCGGCGGCGTGGCGGAACTGGTGCACCGTCAAACCCGGTTCTGTAATCGCGGCTCGCTGAATGTCCGCTTCGCTCCGAAAGCGACCTACGTGCTGCCTTGCCGCGAATGGATGCGAAGTGCCGTGTGTCACGAGTATCGCCGGTCCAAACGGCGGTGCGCAACTGTATGAGAGATGAAGGAGGGCCCTTCGAGGTCGGCAGTCAGGTGCTGGTCTCAAGCCACTGCAAGCTGCCGTTGTCAAAAGCAATGGTGGTGAGCGTTGCGGAAACGCCGGAACAAGATTTCGGCAGGCAAGATTGAAAGAGGCGAGCGAAAGCGAACCGTCGATGAAGTGTCGAAAGCGATTAGATGATGTCAGAACCGGAGGCTGGCACTTCCTTCGGGAACAGCTCGGGGGCGGTCCTGAAGACTGCCCGAGCGGCATCCGGCATGTAGGCGGCGCGAAGTTCAATCAGGCTCTTATACGGAACGTGAGAACCTGTGCCCCGATGGAAAGGGAGAGATCGCAAGCGGCTGAAACCGCGAGGATCAGAGTACCGATGCGGAGCACAGGGACGGAGCAGCCCGTAGTAGTGACGAAGGTCCTGTAATGGGACCGGAGCGAAGGGGCTGCGTTGTTCAGCCGAGGCCACAGGCCAACTGGTAACGGGAGGAGCCCGTGGACAAGGCAAAGCCGTTCGACATCCCGAAGCGAGAGGTGTGGGAGGCCTTCAAGAAGGTGAAGGCAAACCAAGGGGCGTCTGGAGTAGACGGACAGTCGATTGCGGACTTCGAGGCTGATTTATCGAACAACCTCTACAAGCTCTGGAATCGGCTGTCGTCAGGGAGCTACCTTCCTCCGCCGGTGCGGCGGGTCGATATTCCGAAAGCGAATGGTGGCACGCGCCCGTTGGGCATTCCAACTGTTGCTGACCGCGTCGCTCAGGAAGTTGCCCGTCGATATCTGGAGCCCGTTCTGGAGCCGGTGTTCCACATCAATTCCTATGGCTACAGGCCCGGTAAATCTGCGATCGAAGCCGTGCGCACGGCTCGTCAGCGCTGCTGGCGCTACGACTGGGTGCTCGACATCGACGTCAAGGGCTACTTCGATAGCATCGATTGGGAGCTGTTGCTCAAGGCGGTCCGGCGTCATACGGACTGCGCGTGGGTTCTGCTCTACATCGAACGCTGGCTGAAGGCGCCGGTGCAGATGGAGGACGGCAGCATCGTGCCGCGTACGGCAGGAACGCCGCAAGGCGGGGTCATTAGCCCGCTGCTGGCGAACCTGTTCCTGCACTATGCGTTCGACATGTGGATGACGCGGAACTTTCCTCGCATCCCGTTCGAGCGGTACGCGGACGATGTCATTTGTCACTGCAAGAGCGCCGAGGAGGCGCGGGCGTTATGGAGCGTACTTGCTGATCGCTTTACGAGCTGCAAGTTGGTCCTGCATCCTGAGAAGACGAAGATCGTCTACTGCAAAGATGCAAACCGGCGCGGCGACTTCCCAAACCAATCGTTCGACTTCCTCGGGTTCACTTTCCGAGCAAGGAGAACACTCTGGCAAGGCGGTCTCCCTGCGCACGGCTTCATGCCCGCGGTTAGCTCGAAAGCGCTGAAGACCATCAGCCGGACCATCCGGCGCTGGACTCTTCACCATCACAGCGACAAGTCCCTGGAAAATCTGGCTGCGACGTACAATCCGTACATCACGGGCTGGATCAATTACTTCGGCCACTTCTATCGAACGCAACTGCGACCGGCGCTGTTGCGTATCGACGCCTATCTGATCCGCTGGGCGCGTCGGAAGTTCAAGCGCCTGCGCGGACGGTCCAAGGGAGCAAGACAATGGCTGGCCCGGGTTCGCCGAGCCAATCCAACGCTCTTCTCCTATTGGCGGTTCTTCAATGTCGGCAGCCGAACATCGGAAGCCGTGTGAATCGAGAGGTTCAAGCACGGTTTTAGGAGCACGCGGAGGTGAGACCCCTCCGCGTGACTCGCCATTAGCTGACGTCGACTATGGTGCGCAGTGACGTCCGCTTCGTTCCCAAGGGAATAACCAATCAGGTCGCGGCGACGCCGATATAGGCCTCAATCACGCGCGGATTGGCCAAGACGTCTTGCGTAGCGCCGGAAGCTAGCATCTTGCCATAGTGCAGCACGAAGACCTTGTCTGCGAGATCACGGACAAGCTGCATGTCATGCTCGATCCAGACAATTGTCGGCGCGAATTCGTGGCGGACGCGAAGCAGGAAGCGTGCAAGATCCTCCTTCTCCTGACGGTTAAGACCGGCGGAGGGCTCGTCCAGCAGCACCAGCGCGGGCTCGGCGGCGAAGGCCCTCGCAAGCCCGATGATCTTCTGTATCCCGTAGGGCAGATCTCCCACCGGATGCTTGCGGTACGGTTCAAGCTCGAAGAACTCGATGACGGCTTCGATCTTCTCGCGCTGCTCCAGTTCCCAGCCCCGGCAACGCCCCAGAAACAACCCGGCGCTCAGCAGATCGTAATTCAGCACCGCCTGGCGGCCGAGCAGAAGGTTCTCCAGCGTGGTGAGCTGCGGGAACAGCTCGTTGTGCTGGAACGTGCGGGTAATACCGCGCTTCGCCGCCGTGTGCGCAGGGGCGTTCGTAATGTCGACGCCCTTGAAAGCGATGTGACCCGCGCTCGCCCGGTAGGCGCCGGTGATGCAGTTCAGCAGGCTGGTCTTGCCGGCGCCGTTTGGGCCGACAATGGCCATCAACTCACTTTGCTCGACGGTAAGCGATACATCATCGAGCGCCTTGATGCCGCCGAACACCAGCGAGACATGTGCAACGTCGAGAACCGTCGTCATCCCCACCACCTCCGGCTGCGGCGGTATTGCTTGACGTCGCGGTAGTTCATTCGCGCGTTGTCACCCGAGCCAAGATAGAACTCCTGCACGTCGCCGTGGCTGCGCAGCTTGTCGGCCGTGCCCTCATAGACGACACGGCCACCTTCCAGAATGTAGCCATAGTCGGCAATCGCGAGCGCGGAGCGCGCATCCTGCTCGATCAGCAAAACCGACAGGTTGAACTTCGTCCGCAGTTCGACGAGCCGCGCCATCAGTTCCTTGACCAGCAGTGGGGCGAGGCCAAGCGACAGTTCGTCGACGATCAGGAGCTTCGGCCCGCACAGTAGCGCCTGCGCGATCGCCAGCATCTGGCGTTCGCCGCCGCTGAGATAGCCCGCTATCTGCTTCCGGCGTTGAGCCAGAACCGGGAATATCTCGAACAGGCTGCTCAGGTCGGCCATTGTCGCACCGGCGGCGCCACCATGTCGGCGCAATCCGCATATTCTCCTCAACAGTCAGCGTCTCGAAAATCTTGCGCCGCTCCGGCACCAGCACGACGCCCCGCCGCGCGGTGTCGTAGGGCGGCCAACCAAGGATCGACTGTCCGCCAAAGCGGATCGTGCCCTTCCTGATATCCGCGTCATCGACTGGGAGAAATCCCGAGATCGCTCGCACCGTCGTGCTTTTGCCTGCGCCATTGGTGCCGAGCAGCGCGACGATGCTGTTCTCGGGCACCTTCAGCGACACGCCCTGCACGGCGACGATGACGCGGCTATAGACCACTTCGAGGTTCTCGACCTCCAGCATGGTCAGGACTCCCACGCCCGATATTTGAACGGCCAGAGCTGGAAGTAGGACCGCACGCGCGCCCAGATGCCGGCGAGGCCCCGCGGTTCGAAAATCAGGAACAGCAGCATGACGACGCCAAACACACCAACCTGAAGGTCGAAACTCTTGCCGCCTAGCCCCTGCAGGAACGGCAGCTTGTCAGCGGCGATGCTGATGAAGTGCGGCAGCACGACTACGAACACTGCGCCGAGGCAAGCACCGAGCACGGACCCGAGCCCGCCGATAATGACCATGGCGAGATACTGAATCAGCATGTGGAAGTCGAACGCTTCGACCGACACGAAGCCCGTGTGATAGGCCCACAACGCGCCGGCAACGCAGGTGAGCGAGGTGCTGGCGCTGAACGCGAGCAGCTTATAGAGCGCGACATTGATACCGAGCGCCTCTGCGGCAATGTCGCGATGGCGGATCGCCATCCAAGCGCGCCCATAGGCGGAGCGAAGCCAGTTCAGATTCAGCAGCAACACGCCCAGCGCAAACGGTAGGAGAAAGAAGTACCAGGCGCGCTCGGAGCCGATGGAGAACCCGAAGAAGACTGGCGGCGGAGATGGGAAGCCTGCGCCATAGCTGATTGCTGACTGGTATTGCCCCAGGCCGACGATGATGACGAAATGCGCGGCGAGTGTGCTGACTGCGAGATAAAGCCCCTTCAGGCGAAGCGCCGGCAGCCCCACCAGCACGCCGAGGATCGCCCCGACGATCGCTGCGGCCGGCAGCGTCACGCGCGATCGGCGCCTCGATGTGGGTGATCAGCACCGCCACGGTGAAAGCGCCTGCGGCGACGAAACCGGCATGCCCCAGCGAGATCTGGCCGGTGGTGCCCATCAATAGGTTGAGCGCCAGTGCGCCGACGACGGCGATGAAGACCTGGTTGGCAGACGCCAGTCCAGAAGTTGGACAACGCTAGCGGCAGCAAGAACGCGACGAGCAGTCCCGCGGCCGCCCAGAAGCGCACAAATCCGGAATCGAGCAACTGGATGTCGCTGCGGAAATCGGTGCGGAGCGTCGACGGAAGGCCGCGTCCGATCATATGCGCTCAAGCTCTTCCCGCGAGCCGAAGATGCCCCACGGCCGGATCCACAGCGCAACCAAAAGAACTAGGAACGGTGCAGCGAGCGCGACTTGTGGCGCGATGTAGAGCGCGGCGAGGACTTCGGCTGCTGCAACGATCACCGCCCCAATGACGACGCCCTTGAGGCTGTCCATGCCGCCGATCAACGCCGGCGCGAAGCCGGCTAGGCCCACATACCAGATATCCGGGCCGAGCCGTACCTTGATCGAAAAGAAGATACCGGCGACTGCCGCCATGATGGTCGCGGCGGCCCATGACATGGCATTGATGCGATGGATGTTGATGCCACGCTGCGCTGCCAGCACGGCATTCTCCGCCACGCCGCGCATCTCGATGCCGATGGTCGATAGCCGCAGCAGGATCGGAAATCCAATCATGGCAAGGACGGCGGCCGCGATGATCAGCAGATCGATACCGCTAATGTTGACGCCCGGCAGCAGCGCGACCGGCCGCCCGAACTGGCCGAGGAACTGTGCCGGATAACGCGTCTGCGCCGACCAGATAAGCGTCACGATGGTCCGCAGAACGAGGCCGAGTGCGATGGTCGCCAGCACGCCGACAGCGACCGGATAGCTTGCCAGCGGCCGCATCACGCCGAAATAGACCACCGCGCCGAGCAACGCCGCGCCAGTTACCGCCAGCAGGATGGCAAGCGTCAGGCTTCCGCCCGACGCCACCAGCGTCTGGAAGAAAAGGTAGGCGCCGAAGACCATGAGGTCTCCGTGCGCCAGATTGAGCACGCGGGTGGCGCGATAGATCAGCACGTAGCCCATGCCTAGCAGGGCATAGAAGCTCGCCTGGATCAGGATCACGACCAGCAGGTTCACGGCGCGTTGTGCCTTTCGAGTCGGACGCGCGTCAGTTGGTCATCTTGGCGACAACCGGCTCACCGTCCTTATACTTTGCCCACTCGGTGATGCGCTTTACCGATTGCGACTTGTCGTCCCATACGTAGGCGACGAAGCTCGCCGGCCGCCGGTGGTCGTCCTTGGTCCAGTTGATCGGATCGGGATAGATGTCGCCGGTCTGGACATTCAAGCCAATCAATGCGTCCTGCAGCTTCTCCCTGGTGCATCCGGCGCCGCACTTCTTCAGCGCCGCCTCCAGTACCATGCCACTGGCCCAACCGAGCGACAGCTTGTCGACCGGCAAGTTGACGTCATACTTCTTCGCTGCCGCGCCGATCTCTTCGAAGATAGGCAACTTCTCGACCGAGAAAGCGTATTCGGGACTCATCACCAGCCTCGGGTCCTTGAGCTGGCGCAGCGTGTCCTCGGCGTCGGAGCTGTGGTTATGGACGTACCAGCCGTTCCAGCCCTGGCGGCGCAGCGCACCGAGCATCTGCACTGTCGTCGAAACCGGCGCATAGCTGGTCGCATAGTTGGCTTCTTTCGAGATGATGCGCGCCGCCGCACCGCTGACATCCGCGGACGCAGGCGGAATCGCCTGCTTGTCGCTGACCTCGATACCCATCGTGCCGGCGATCTTTTCCATCGTGTCGATGCCCTGACGGCTGATCGGAATATCCATCGCCACCAGCGCAAGCTTCACTTTGTCCTTGTTCTTGTCGACCGAGCGCCTTCACCAGGGGCACCTGCCACGCCGCGGCAGTGTTGGGGTCGGACGTGCTGCCGCCACAGAACACGTAAGGGTTCATCTGCGGTGTATTGGCGTTGGCCGGGCAAACGCCCATGCCGAGTATGAGAGTTGGCGTCTTGGTCCGCGTCGCCGCCTGGAACATCGGCGCGTAAGTGGACGACAGACTCATCTGGCCAACCGCCAGCACTTGCTCGTCGTCCATCAGGCGCTTGGCGTTTGACGCCGCCTCGCTCGGCGCCGCCTTATCGTCAAGCACTATCAATTCGATCTTACTGCCGTTGACGCCTCCCCGATCGTTGAGCGCCCGCACGTACATGCGGAATCCCTCGATGTTCGGAGCGTAGTTCGGCGACGCCGGTCCGGTCGCGGCGCCGGAGACGCCGATCTTGATCACCGATTGAGCCATCGCCGTTGGGCCACTGGCCGCGACGGCCAGACAGGTCAACGCGGTAGCACATAGCAGTTTCGTTCGTTCCGACATTCCATCCTCCCTGGTTTTGGTTCAGTGCAGTTGGCGCGCGATGCGCCGCTCCTCGTCGTCCTCGTACATCTCGTCGATCAGATGCGAGAACTGTTGTTGCAGCAGCAAGCGCTTGATCTTGCGGGTTGCGGTGACCGCCTCGCCCTCGACTTCGGGGTCGAGTTCGCGATCGAGAATGCGGAACGATTTCACCTGCTCGACACGGCCGAGCGCCGCGTTGGCCTGCTCGACCTCGCGTGACAACAGACGATAGACCTCGGCGTTGGTGGCGAGCGAGCGGTAGGTCGAGTAGGCGACGCCTTTGGCACGCGCCCACTCCGACACGGTGCCAATATCGATTTCGACCAGCGCGGTGAGATACTTGCGGCCTTCGCCGATTACGCTCGCCTCGCTGATGTAGGGGCTCGACTTCAATTCGGTCTCGATGCGACTAGGGCTGACGTTCTTGCCGCCCGCGGTAATGACGATGTCCTTTTTGCGGTCGACGATCCGCAGCACGCCGTCGTCACCGACCGTCCCGACGTCGCCAGTGCGGATGCCGTCCGGGCGTCTCATGTCGGCGGTAGCGGCCTCGTCCTGCCAGTAGGCCGAAAAGCTTCCTGGCGAGACGCAGATGATCTCGTCATCGGGCCCGAGCGCGATCTCATTGCCTGGATAGGGCCGGCCGACGGTGCCTGGCCGCGGGAACGGCGCGAATTGCGCGGTCACCACGCCGCATTCGGTCTGGCCGTACAGGTTCTTCAGGTTGACGCCCCAGATCTGCCAGAGCGACTGCACCTCTTTTGGCAGTGGCGCGCCCGACGACAGCGCCAGCCGCACGCGATGCAGGCCGAGCTTCTTCAACATACGATTAAAGATCATCAGCCGAGCGAGACTGTAGAGAGCGCCGAGCACTACCGGTCTGTTGCCGCTCCAGCAGCGGCGGCGATAGGCCCGCCCGATCTTCATCGCCGCGCGATAGGCAGTGCGCTTCACCGCACTGGAATTCTCGACGCCGACGATGACGCGGGAGGCGAGCTTCGACCAGTAGCGCGGCACCGAAGCGTGATGCTCGGGCGCCACCTCATACAGTGTTTCGAGAAAGCGCTCCGCCTCGTCGGGGAAATGCGGAACGATGCCTCGAACCAGCATGCCCTGCGGCGTGTTGGCGCGCTCATAGAGGTGGTTTAGCGGTAGGTGCACGACACTTCGCACATCACGCGCGCCGTCGAACTCGGGGAAGGCGTGGAACTGGTTGCCGAGCGTGATCAACGAACGGTGGGTGTAGAGCGCGCCCTTCGGGTGTGCGCTGGTGCCGGAGGTGTAGACGATGGTCGCTGAATCGTCCGGCCGCACCGCTTCGCCGCGACGGGCGAAATCATTCGCGTCGACGGTTTTGCCGATCTCGATCAACTCCCGTAGCGACAGCAACGCCGGATGCTCGGTGTTAAACATGTTGCTGTCGTCGATCACCACAAGCTTGCGCAGGGCCGGAAGCCGATCGAGCATCGGCAGCACCTTGTCCACGTGCTCCTGATCCTCAGCGATCAGTACCGAAGCGCCGGCATGGCGTAGCACGTACTCCGCCTCGTCCCGCGAACTGGTCGGATAGAGGCCATAGCTGATCGCGCCGATGCATTGCGCGGCGAAATCACCGAGAAGCCATTCCGGCGACGGATCGCCGACGATGGCAACGCGGTCGCCGGGTTGCACGCCCAGCGCGATCAGGCCACGACCGATGCGCTCGACCTGCACGTTCAGTTCTTGCCACGTGGTTTCGCGGTAGAGGCCGCGGCGTTTTGCGCGCAGCGCAACCTTCCTGCCGCGCTCCCGCACCGCATGGGCCAGAAGCAACGGAATGGTCAGCAGCGCTTCGTCCAGCACAAGCGCCGGGCCGACGAGACGTTCGGATGGCGACGCGCCGCGCCCGCGCAGCGTCTCATTTAAAGTACCGACATCCTCGACGTGGACCACCGTTGCACCGGGCGGCGGGACGGGCCCGCAAAGACGTTTCCTGGGAAGTACCCTTGAACGGGCATCTGGGGGATTGCTTCTTTCGATCATTCGATAGAAAATACCCCCGGATGTCAACGCCCGCTACAAGCCGCTGGGAGCCGACACCGCGTTGGGAGCGCCGCTATCGCGAGGTGCTCGACGCGGCCGCGTCCGTTTTCGTCGAGAAGAGCTATGCCGGCGCCAGCACGCGCGACATCGCCGAGCGGCTCGGCGTGCGGCAGGCGAGCCTGTACTACTACTTCCCGTCCAAGGAGGCCGCGCTCGCGGCGATTTGCGAGCTCGGCGTCAAGGACTTCATTTCGAACCTGCAGGCCATCATCGCCGATCCGATCGCCGCGGCGGACAAGCTTCGCGCGGCCATTGCGAACCATCTTGCGCCGCTACGGCGCCGTCCCGACGCCGACTACATTTGCGTATTTCTGCGGCACCGACACGAACTGCCGAACGGTCCACGTCAGGCGATTGCGGTACTGGCGCACGCCTATCAGGATCTGATCGAGCAATTGTTCGCCGGGGGCATTAAGACGCGCGAGTTCCGCGCCGACCTCGATCCGAAGCTTGCAACGCTGGCGCTGCTCGGGCTCTGCAACTCGGTCATCACCAACCGCGGCGTGCCGCGTTCTTCGACCATCGATGCCATGATCGAAGAGTATGCGCGGATCCTCATCGGCGGTGTAGTCGCCGGGGGACGCGCCAGCAAGATTCGGCGGCGGTCATGACGGCACCGAAGACGCAAGGGAGCCTGCCCCACGCGGCCGCCTTGCCCATTGCGCGCGATGTGCACACCTACACCCAGTTCGGCGCGAGCTTCGAGCCGTGGGAATACACCGACTGGATCGACGAAAGCATGTCCTGGAAGGACACGCTCTACATCGGTGACTGGTCGCCACTCGCAAAGATGCGGGTGAAAGGCCGTGACGCGCTGAGGTTTTTCTCCGCAATTGCGGTCAACAGCTTCGCCAAGTTCGACATCGGACAGGCCAAGCACATCGTCCTCTGCAACGACGCCGGCAAAATCATGGGCGAAGGCGTGCTGATGAAGCACGCCGAAGAGGACTACCTCTTCACCAGCGGTCCCGGCGTGGCTTGGGCCGACTACCAGTTTCGCAAGGGTAACTACGATGCGGAAGTGTCGCAGCTCGGCCCGCGCCAGTTCATCCTTCAGGTGCAGGGACCGAACTCGCTGTTCGTCATGGAGAAAGCGACCGGCGAAAGCCTGCGCGACATCGGCTTCATGCGGTTCCGCGACACCCAGATCGGCGGCGTGCGATTCAGGGCGTTGCGCCAAGGCATGGCCGGCGAGGTCGGCTATGAACTGCACGGGCCGATCGAGCACGCGCAGGAGATTTTCCGAACGCTGATGGAGCACGGCCGCGACTATGGCATCCGCCGCCTCGGCGGCCGCACCAAGATGGTCAACCACGTCGAGGCATGCTTCCCGACCCCGTCGGTCGACTACGTGCCCGCACTGTTCGGCGATGCAGAAAGGGAATTCGCTTCGGCCTATTTCAGCGCGAACGCGCAGGCGAACTACCGCAACACTGACGGCAGCTACCAATACGCCGACATCAGCGAGCTCTATCGCACGCCGGTCGAGCTCGGCTGGAAGAAGAACGTCAAGTTCGACCACGACTTCATCGGCCGGGCGGCGCTGGAGCCAGAGGTCGCCAGCCCGAAACGCACGATGGTGACGCTGGTGTGGAACGCCGACGACGTGGCCGACGTCTATGCCTCGCTGTTCCGCAAGGACACGCCGTATCAATACATGGAGATGCCGCGCAACATTCTTGGCTGCGTCTTCGCCGACGCGGTCACCAAGGACGGAAAATTGGCGGGCGTGTCGACGTCACGCTGCTACAGCTACTACTTCCGGCAGATGCTTTCGCTCTGCGTGCTCGATGTCGCATTGTGCGAGCCGGGCACCGAGGTCACCGTCGTCTGGGGCCGCCCCGGCGTGCCGCAAAAGCCCATCCGCGCGACCGTGGCAACCGCGCCCTACAAGAAAGACAACCGGCGCGCCGACGTGAGCCGCCTGTCGCCGACGGCCGCCTAATCGGAGCATGTCCTGATGAGTCTCCACCGCACGCCGCCCGCCGTTTCGCGCCGATCATGTCGGCAGCCTGCTACGGCCCGCCGCGCTTCGCCAGGCGTTTCGCCGCCACCATGCTCATGAGATCGACGACGCCGAATTCGCGCGCGTGCAGGATCAATGCATCCGCGAAGCCGTCAAGATGCAGGAAGAGATCGGCTTTAAGGTCGTGACCGACGGCGAGTTCCGCCGCGCCTCCTACTGGGCGCGTTTCATCGAGCGGATCGAAGGCTTCGGTTTTCGAGCTTCTGTTCTGCCGTTCAAGGACGACCAGGGCCATCAGAACGAGTTCATCGCGCCGCACGTCACCGGCAAGATCCGGCGGACGCAGGCTTTGGCGGTTGATGAGTTCGAATTCCTGACGCAGGTGGCGAAGGCGACGCCGAAGATCACGCTGCCTTCGCCGTCGACCATGCATTTCTACGGCACCACGGACTACGGACCGCCCGCATGTCTACGCCGACTTTGCATCGTTCTTCGCCGATCTCGGTCGGGCCTTCGCCGAGGAGATCGCGGCGCTGGCCGCGGCTGGTTGCCGCTACGTCCAGCTCGATGAGGTGGCGATCGTGCTGCTCGCCGACCCACTCATCCGCGCCCACGTCAAGGCGCAGGGCGCCGATCCCGACAATCTGGTCGATCTCTACATCGACGCAACCAATCAGGCGCTGGCCGGCAGGCCGACCGACATGGCTGTCGGCTTCCACATCTGCCGCGGCAACTACAAGGGCCGCTATCTCGGCGAAGGCGGTTACGATGCGTTGGCTGAGCGCATCTTCGATGGCATCGATGCCACGCATTTCCTTCTAGAGTACGACACGCCGCGCGCCGGCGGTTTTGCGCCGCTGCGTGCCGTGCCAAAGAGTAAGGGCGTCGTGCTCGGCCTGATCAGCAGCAAAGTGCCTCGAACTCGAAGACCTCGATGCGCTGAAGCGTCGAGTCGACGAGGCCGGACGCTATATCGACCTCGACCGGCTTGCGGTGAGCCCGCAATGTGGCTTCGCGAGTGCCGCCGTCGGGAATCCAGTCACCGAGGCCGATGAACGCGCCAAGCTGCGCCGCACCGTTGAATTGGCCGGTGCGATCTGGAGCTAAACTCGAAGCTGTCCCAAATTGCACCTTTGCGGACACTGATTGGCCAACGGAGCGTGGTGGCCTGGAGGTCCGCTTTGGGGTCATTCGCGTCGTATCCACCATCGAGGCATGTCCGCTCTGCCCCCAATAGCGACGAGCCGCGAAGTGCCAATAGCTGCCGTCTTCAGCCGTCAGTTCCGACGTGATAGGCCAAATGACGAAAGTCAATGTCGCAGTAACTGAACCTTACTCCGCCTTGATGCCGGCCGCCTTGATAATTGGCCACCATTTCCCGATTTCCGCCAGTTGGTGCGCGGCAAGCGCCTCCGACGTCTGCTTGTCGCGCGGCCAGATCCCCTGACCTACATCGGCGAAACGCCTTTGCACCGTCGGATCGGCGAGCGTCTCAACGAGCGCGGCCTGGAGTTTGGCAATCGCCTCCTTGGGTGTGCCCTTTGGGGCCCAAAGTCCATGCCAGAACGACGCGTACAGACCGGGCAGGCCGGCTTCATCGATCGTCGGCACGTCAGGAGCCGCCGGCCAGCGCGTCGCGGCCATCACCACATAGGCCTTGAGTTGACCGGCACGGTACTGCGCCAGGTGACCCGCCACCTGGCCGAAAGTCAGGTCGATCTGTCCAGCCACCAGATCCTGAACCAATGGTGCCGCGCCGCGATAGGGCACAAACTGGAATTTGGTGTCGGTGTTCTTTTGGAAGTACGTTCCGACCACGTCGCCGCCACCGCCGACACCGGCGATGCCGACCGTCGCCTTGCCGTTATTGACCTTCAACCACGCGATCAGTTCTTTCAGATTGTTTGGCGGCAGCGAGGCTTTGCCGACGAACCACACCGGACAGTCAGCCACCAACGAGATCGGCTCGAAGTCCTTCATCACGTCGAAGGGCAACGATCCAAAAGTGGCACCGTTGACCACATGCGTCTGCCAGTGGCCAAGGATCAGCGTGTAACCGTCGGGTGCCGAGCGTGCAACGCGTGCCGTGCCGATGGTGCCAGCGGCGCCGGTTGGGTTTTCGACGACGATGGTCTGACCGAGCGGCCCTTTCAAGCGCTCGCCGAGGATGCGCGCCAGTGTGTCAGTCGGCCCGCCCGCTGAGAACGGCACGACGATTGTGATCGGCCGCGACGGATAGGTCTGCGCCACAGCAGATAAGCTGTATGCCGTGAGAATGGCAAACGAGATTGCAATCAGCTTTGTCATACTCATCCCCTTCTAAACGGCACGCTCCCAACTCTGACGCAGTGTCACCAAGGTGTGCTGAACAGCGCCGAGAGAGCTCAACGCTCAAATTCTAACTGCAATGCCTGCCGACGGCATGCGCTGCTACAAGTTGGATTCAGCTACCCTACCTACGCTCGACGCGAACGTAATCGCCGCCACATCTGCGCGATCATGGATTTATTGAATTCGCGATGCATTTAGTACTTCTTCATCGCCGTCGTCATCGCGTACGAAACCACAGCCGCCGCATGTTGGACATTGTTGTTCATCGTCCGTGCCTT
Organism: uncultured Alphaproteobacteria bacterium; assembly: GCA_963821555.1. Lineage (GTDB taxonomy): Bacteria > Pseudomonadota > Alphaproteobacteria > Rhizobiales > Xanthobacteraceae > Z2-YC6860. The sequence continues at coordinate 636,858 of CAWGEM010000003.1, forward strand.
TATCAACTACACCATCACCGTTGCAGTCTGGACAGGTTTTTGTTTCCATGTGCGCCTCATATGGATGCTAGCAACCTACTACTGACAATGCTTCCGCCCAATCATTTACCTAATTACATGGAACCCAATTGCGATCAGCGTAGCTATGTATTTTTTCCTTATTGGCCTGGAAAAGTAACTCTGCCACTCCCTCAATGCGATCCCGGTACGGGTCAAAGAGGCGAAAACCTCAGTGGGAGCATATGTTGTTCGGTTTACACCCCATCGCGACCTCAGAGATGGGGTAATCGGCCGGCAGCTTGTGGATAGCTGAAGGATTTTGGGTGCTGCGCTTCAGGCTGATGGTGAAACGAGGTCCGTGGTGACGGCCTCAAGCATCAGAAGGAGAAGCGCAGCATGGACCATTTTGCTGGACTGGACGTTTCGGTCAAGGAGACCAGCGTCTGCATCGTGGATGACACGGGCAAGATCGTTCGCGAAGTGAAGGTGGCGAGCGAGCCTGACGCTTTGCTGGCGGTACTGAAGAACCCCGCCTACCACTTCAAGCGAATTGGATTGGAAGCTGGACCACTATCGCAATGGCTGTTCAGCACGCTCGCCGAAGCGGGTTTGCCGGTGATCTGTGTCGAGACGCGACACATGAGGGCGGTGTTGAAGGCGCAGATCAACAAGACCGACCGCAACGATGCGCGTGGCATGGCGCAGATGATGCGAGTTGGGCTTTACCGCCCGGTGCATGTGAAGACGTTACGCAGCCAGAAACTGCGGATGCTGCTGACCCATCGCAAGCTGTTGCAGTCGAAGGCCATCGCCATCGAGAATGATCTACGCGGCACCTTGCGCAACTTTGGCCTTAAGGTCGGCATGGTCGGGAAGGTGAAGTTCGAGACGCGCATCAGGGAGCTTGTCGAGAACCTCCCCGACCTGGCGGTGCTGGTCGAACCGCTGCTCATTGTCCGACGGACACTTCGCGAGCAGTTCTGCATCCTGCATCGCCGCCTGCTGGCGATCGTCCGGGATGATGAGGTGTGCCGGCGCTTGATGACGACCCCTGGTGTCGGCCCCGTGGTATCGCTGACCTATCGCGCCACCGTCGACGTTCCGGCTCGCTTCCGCAAGTCCAAGTCAGTCGGTGCAGTTTTTGGGCTGACGTGCGCCAAGTATCAATCGGGCGAGGTCGATTGGAACGGCAGAATATCGCGCTGTGGAGACGAGATGATGCGGGTCATGCTCTACGAGGCAGCTCAGAGCATGATGCGTTCGAAGAAGTGGTCCTGGCTCAAGGCTTGGGCGATGCAGATCGCCAAGCGTTGCGGGATGAAAAAGGCGATCGTCGCGCTGGCGCGCCGGTTGGCCGTGATCATGCACCGCATCTGGGTGGACGGCACCGAGTTCCGCTGGACCCGGGAGCACGCCGCGGCAGCAGCATGACAACCGTGCAAGATCAGATCCGATAGGAGGAAACTCGAGCTCCACCCTGCGGTGGAAAGATGTCCCTCGCGGGACGATGGATGAGGTGAGTCCGCATGTCCGCTCGGACCTGCCGTCAACCTGACGGCAAGGCCGCCCCAGAGATTGTTCCGCCTCGTCCTCGAATCCCATGGTGGAAGGGCCCTGGTGCCGATTCCGTAGAGAAGCGAGAGTCCGTGAGCGACATCGACACTGCAGTGGTGGATAGCCTGAAAGTGCTTGACCTAAACCGGCCGATTAGAGAAGCGGACGTAGTTTTTTGTCGGCTTCGTGCCATTACAAAGGGCGGCGGTTGCACGACCCGTTCGAATTCCCTGGCACCGGCGGGCGAACAGGCGCACAATGAATTGTGGACACAACCTTGAACCTTGCGATCGGCGTGGTCCTTCTGGCCGGTGTATTTGCGTGTGTCCTGGCCGTTCTGGTCTGGTGACTTAACAGACGATCACGTGTGCCGCGAGCCATCGCGCGTGAACGGGGCAACGCAGCATCGCGGCAAACGCAGACGATCAGGATAGATTGCCGTCGGAGCGATTGAGGTCTGCTAACGGCAGTGCGCGGGCCTTGCCGGCACCAGATTCGCCGGTTAAGGCGGCGGCGGCTCTTTCGACAGGGGATCAAGGTCATGCATATGTTCATTTTCAAGTCGGAGGCCAACAGCGAACTGCAGGCATTCGCTGCCGATCCTGGCGGCCGGCAATTGCCATCGCGGTTCGGTCCCTGGCATGCGATCGGCGTCGTCCGCGAGGAAAAGGACCCGCCCTATAAACTCGACCGCGCTGCGATTGAGCAAAGCATCGCCAGTCAAGGCTTCGCGCTATTCAGGAAAAAGATCAAGAAAACCACCAACTGACCCGTCGCTGACCCGATGGCCAAGTTGGTCGGGCGGCCGGCATTTTCCCTGAGGAGGACATTCGCCCATGGGAAACATGAACCGCGTTCATCACGACCCTGCGGCATCGAAGGGATCAGACGGTAGGATAGCGACCTGGGTTGCGGGAGCGTTGTTGTTCGTTCTGGCGCTCGGAGCCATTTACTATGGCATGTCGATGTAGCCCCACACAGACTGCACTGTTGTCCGCCTCCACAACGCGATAACCGTCGCGAACCGGCGCTCTCAATTTCCGAAGCGCAGGCCCAATCATGGTCAACCCCCGAAAGGCCGCCACCTCCTCAATTCAGCTAGTACCGAAGATCCCAGAGCGATCGTTAAATCAATAAATCGTTTCGTCGATTGGCCTTGCGAATTGCATTCTTGCTCCGATCCAACCGCTTTCCGCACGCCTCTGCGCTGGGTGACCTCATTGCCGGCGGCAGGAAATGCTCCATTTCCCGCGCTGCGTCGAAGAGCCAGCCACTTCTAACGCCGCTGATTCGATCTTTTCGCATTGACGGCGTCGCCCTCTCCCGCAAGGGGAGAGGGCGCAGTAACGAGCGCTGCAGGCTGGCCCGGGGGCGAATTGAAAGCCGCGCTATCCTAGTTCCTCGGCGCGCTTGAGGCTCGCGATCATCGAGGTGCGCAGCAGGTAATCGCGGGTGCGCGCCGGATCGGCCGCGATCGCGCGCAGGCTTCGGCCAAATTCATCGCCCGACGATTCCAGGTTCCGCTTGTTCTGGATGGTGTAGGTCTGGATGTATTCGAGCGTGACAAGGCGGCGCTGCTTGTCGAAGCGGTCGAGTTCGGCCTCGGGCGCCTCGCCTTGCCAGACCGCGGCAAGCCGCGTTGCGAGGTTGACCGCATCGTGGATGCCGCCGTTCATGCCCATGCCGCCGAGCGGATTGTTGATGTGGGCGGCGTCGCCAATCAGGAACGCGCGGCCGAGGCGGAACGTCGCCGCCACCCGCTGGTGGACCTTGTAGAGCGTGATGTGATCGATCTCGTAGTTCGTGATGCCGGGCACGACGCCGGCCATCAGCGACTGGGCGAATTCGCGGGTCTGCACGCGCTCGTCGCTGCCGTCTTCGTTGACGAGGAACATGATGCGCCACAGCCCGGGGATCTGCAGAAGGAAATGCCAGCGCTCGGGGTCGGCGACGTAGTTGACGGCGGTGAGCCCCGGAACAACGCTGTGGAAGTCGAACGGCGTCGACACCACCAGCAGCCGGTCCGGCCAGGTAAAGCCCTCGAACGCGATGCCGAGCGAGCGGCGCACAGCGCTGCTCGCGCCGTCGGCGCCGACGAGCCAGGCGCCGGAACGTGTCTCGGAGCGCCCGTTGCGCTCGATCGTGACGTCGACACGATTCCCGTTCTGCGTGACAGCGGTCACCGGGCTGTCGAAGCAAAGCTCGAACAGCGGGTCGTTTCTCAGCGCGCCGAAGAGGATGCGGGTCAGCTTCGACTGCTCGCACTGGACGCGGTAGGGATGCGCAGTCGCGTCGGCGATGGCTGCGAAATCGAACTGCGCGAGCAGGCCGTGCCGCTTGGTGCGGTACTGGAACTGCGGCGCCTTCAGGCCCTGCGCGATCAGCGGCGCCGCCGCGCCAAGCGCATGCAGCATGTCGAGGGTGGGGGGATGGAACGTCGAGGCGCGCGATTCCTCGCTCAGATCCGGTCCCGCCTCGAACATAGTCACCGGCACGCCGCGACGCACCAGCGTGGCCGCGGCGACGAGCCCGACCGGGCCCGCGCCGGCGATCAGAACCGGTCGCCCGGTGTCCACGGGCGGATCAGATTTTCGGGATGCCGGCTTTGGTAATGATGCCGTCCCATTTCTTGATTTCCGCTTCGACGAACTTCGCCGCCTCCGCAGGCGGGATTACGCTTGCTTCGGCGCCCTGCTGGACGAATTTTTCGCGCACATCGGGATCGGCGAGTGCCGCCGCCATCTCCTTGTTGAGCCGCTCGACGATTGCGGCAGGCGTGCCCTTGGGCGCCGCCATCGCAAACCACCCGGAGGCGATGTAGTCGGGCAGGCCGGCCTCGGCGCTGGTCGGAACGTCCGGCAGCGCCGCAAGGCGCGTCTTGGCCGCGACCGCGAGCGCTTTGGCGCCCCCGCTCTTCAGCGGAGCGTTGACGTTCGGCAGCCACTGGAAGCCGAGCGGCACCTGGCCCGCGATCAGGTCGGGGCCGTACTGGGCGATGTTGCGATAGGGCACGTGTGTGATCTGGACACCGGCCACCTGCTGGAAATATTCGCCGCCCAGGTGCTGCGAGCTGCCGATGCCGACCGAGCCGTAGTTGAGCGCGCCGGGATTGGCCTTGGCGTGGGCGATCAGCTCCTGCAGCGTGTTGACCGGCAGCTTCGTGCTCGCGACGACGACGATGTTGAAGTACGCAAACGGTGAGATGATCTCGAAGTCCTTGACCGGGTCGTAGCCGAGCTCGCGATAGAGCACGGTGTTGGCCGCAAACGGCCCGGAGCCGGAGCCGACGATCGTGTAGCCGTCGGGCGCGGCCTTGGCGGCCTGCGCGGTGCCGGTGTTGCCGCCCGCTCCGGGTCGATTTTCGACGATGATCGGCTGACCCATCGAGCGGCTCATCTTGTCGAGCATGATCCGCGTCACGACATCGCTCGCGCTGCCGCCGGCGAACGGAATGATCACGGTGATGGCACGGTTCGGATAGCCCTGCGCCTGCACCCCGGTGCTGCCTGCGAGCGCTGCCAGCGCGAGCGCGGCTCCGAGCAAATTCCGTCTGGTCGAATGGGTCATGAGTTGCATTGCCAAGTTGTCCTTCAGGTGCCTTTGAAGCGGGCCGGCCGCTTAGCATGGAAGGCTTCGACGCCTTCGCGGAAGTCGTCCGATTGCCGCAGCCGGCTGTAGCAATGGCCTTCTAGCTCGATTGCCGTCGTGAGCATAGCGTCCTCGGTATCGTTGAGGAGTTTCTTGGCGGTCCGCTGCGCAAGCGGCGAAAATACGCGCAGCTCGTCGACCAATGCGTCGGTCGCCTGTTCGAGCTTGCCGTCGGGCACGCATTCGGTGGCGATGCCCCAGTCGTAGGCCTGCTTGGCGGCAATTCGCCGCGAGCGCATCACGATGTCCTTGGTGCGGGTGATGCCGATGATCTTCTGCAGCCGCACCGAGCCGCCGGACCCCGGAATCTGCCCGAGCCGCTGCTCGGGCAGGGCATAGAAGCCGGTCTCCGACACCAGCCGGAAGTCGCAGGCGAGCGACAGTTCGAAGCCGACGCCGAAGCAGAAGCCGCGGTTGGCGGCGATCACGGGCTTCGCGCAGCGCGCCGGCGCCGCGATGTTCCAGGCGAGCTTAGCGAGGGTTTCGGGCGACGCCTCCATGAAGCCCTTGATGTTGCCGCCCGAGGAGAAGTGCTCGCCGACCGCGCGCAGCACGATGACGCGCACCCGGCTATCCTCGTCGAGCGCCTCAAACACCAGACGAAGCTGGTCGCGCTGCGGCATCGACACGACGTTGAGCGGCGGCCGGTCGAGGATGATGTCGGCGCGCTCGCGCGCCTCGTCGATCTCGACCCGGAAGCCGTCGAGTGCGGCAAGGCGCGGATCGGCGAAGGCGGCGGCTTGGCTCATGCGGCGGTACCCGTGACGTTGGGGGGCTTTTGCTCCGGCTGGTATTCGCCCGCCACCAGCATCCGGCGCAAGAGCTTTCCGACCGGCGACTTCGGAATCGCCTCGACGAAGACGTAGCGGCGCGGCCGCTTGAAGTTGGCGAGCCCGGAGTCGCGGCAGAACCGGTCGAGCGCGTCGTGCTCGACCGCCGCGCGGCGCTTGACGAACGCGGTGACCACCTTGCCCCAGCGCTCGTCCGGCAGGCCGACCACCGCCACCTCCGACACGCCCGGATGCAGCGACAGGCAGCTTTCGATTTCGACCGGCGAGACGTTCTCGCCCCCGGTGATGATCATGTCGTCGACGCGCCCGGTGACGAACAGGTCGCCGTCGCTATCGAAATAGCCGGTATCGCCGGTGAAGTACCAGCCGTCGCGCAGCGACTTGGCGTCGGCGTCGGGTCTTTGCCAGTAGCCCTCGAAAGATTCGTCGCCGGCGAGCAGGGCTATGATCTCGCCCTCCTCGTGCGGCTTGGCGATCTCCTCGGGCGAGCTTGCGCCGAGGCGGATCACGCGCACCATTTGGTTGATGCCGGCGCGTCCGGCCGAGCCGGGCTTGGCCGGCGCGTTCTGGTCGATGGTGAAGGTATAGATTTCCGACGAGCCGTAGTGGTTGACGAACAGCTCCGGCTTGAAGGCCGCCTGCAGCGCCTTGAGAAGGCCGTCGGTCATCGATGCGCCGGCAAATCCCAGTTTGCGGACCGAGCCGACGTCGGTGTGCGCAAAGCGCTCGCAGTGCAGGAGGTCGTGGTAGAGCGTCGGCACGAGATAGAGATTGGTCACGCGCTCCGCCGCGATCAGCTCCAGCGCGCGGGCGGTGTCGAAACGCGGCAGGCACACGAACGCGCCGTTGACGAGCGACATGGCGAGCAGCGAGCGCACCCCCATGGTGTGGTAGAGCGGCATCACGCCGAGCGTCCGCTCGCCGGTGCGATAAAGGTTCTGCGCGACTTGGGCGAGCGCTGCCGCCCGCTCGGCGCGCTGGCTGCGTGGCACGCCTTTCGGGCGGGCGGTGGTGCCTGACGTGTAGAGCATCACCGACCAGGCTTCGGCGCTGGCTTGCGGCGTTGCGTCGGGTGCGCTTGCCGCGGTCAGCGTCTCGAACGGCAGGTCCTGCGCGAGGCCCACAGCGATGCGCGGCCGCTGGAGGGCTTCAACCGAGGCGCCCACGGCGGCAGTCGATGCCGCCTCGTAAACAATCGCCTTGGCCTCGGCGTTCCGCAGGCAATAGTCCAGTTCGTCCGCGGTCGAGCGCCAGTTGAGCGGCGTGATGATGATGCCTTCGAACTGGCAGGCCCAGTGGATGGTGGCGGCCTGCCAGTTGTTCTGCAGCGCGATCGCCAGATGGTCGCCGGGTCTCAGCCCAAGGGAACGGAAACCGGCGACCAGCGCGGAGATGCGCCGGTACCATTCGGCATAAGTGAGCCGCAGGTCGCCATCCACAATGGCGAGCGCATGCGGATCGCGCGCGACGCTCGCGACGAAGCTGGTGCCGAGGTCAAGCATGGCGGAACGCGAACAAACTCTCCGAATGCGCCTCAGTGTTCCCCAACCCGCAACAATGATACACCATCCGCCGATGACCAGACACGCCATTCCAGGGGCTTCGGAACGCCGCCAAGGCGACAATGCGCCACGACCGGTCTCGACGCTGCGCGACTGGCTCGACCATCTTGCAGCGCGCGATCGGCTCGCTGTCCTGAAATCGAACATCGGCTTGAAATTCGAGCTAGCAGCCTATGCCAAGCGGCTCGATGGGCTCCGCGCGACGCTGTTCCCGCGGCCCGGCGGCCATGCCATCCCGGTGGTGTCGGGGCTCATTTCGGACCGCGACTGGATGGCCGAGGCGATGGGCGTGGAGCCGTCCGAAGTGCTGGCGCGCTTTCAGGACGCAGCGCTTAATCCGCTGCCATGGCAGGAGGTCAAATCGGCGCCGGCGCAGGAGGTCGTTCACCGGACGATCGATCTCGCAAAAATCCTGCCGCTACCGACCCACAACGAGCACGACGGCGGGCCCTACATCGCCGCCGGCATCATGATCGTGCGCAATCCGCGCACCGGTAAGCAGAACGTTTCGATCCACCGCTGCCAGTTGACCGGGCCGAACCGGCTTGGCGTGCTGGTCCTGCCGCGCCACACATTCGCGTTCCACCGCATGGCGGAGGAGGCGGGGCAGCCGCTCGATGCTGCGATCGTGATCGGCGTCGACCCGCTCACGCTGCTCGCATCGCAGGCGATCGTGCCGATCGATCACGACGAGCTCGAAATCGCCGGCGCCCTGCAGAGCCGCTCGCTGCCGGTCGTGAAATGCATCACGAGCGATATCCGCGTGCCGGCCGAGGCCGAGATCGTGATCGAGGGCCGCTTCCTTCCCGGCGTGCGCGAGCCGGAGGGGCCGTTCGGCGAATTTCCGCAATACTATGCCCGACGCGAGAACCGCGAGGTGATGGAGGTCGTGGCCGTCACCCATCGCAAGGACGCGATCTTCCACACCATCGTCGGCGGCGGGCTGGAGCATCAACTGCTCGGCGCGATCCCGAAGGAGGCGACGCTGCTTGCGCATCTGCGGCGCAATTTTCCGAACGTGCTCGACGTGCACCTGTCGCCGGGCGGCGTCATGCGCTTTCACCTCTACGTCAAGCTGAAGAAGAACCAGGAAGGGCAGGGGAAGAACGTGATCCTCGGTGCCTTCGCGGGATCTTTCGACCTTAAGCATGTGATCGTCGTCGACGAGGATGTCGATATTCACAACCCGACCGAGGTCGAATGGGCGGTGGCGACCCGTTTTCAGGCCGACCGCGACCTCGTCGTAGTGCCGGAAAGCCAGAACTCGAAGCTCGACCCGTCGAGCCGCGACGGCGTCGGCGCCAAGATGGGGCTCGACGCGACCAAGCCGCTCGCGGCCGAGGAGATGACGTTCAAGCGCATCCGTGTGCCGGGCGAGGAGGCGATCGATGTCGCCGAGGTGCTTAAGGGCGGCGGCGGCGTGAACTGGCGCCAGCTGCTGGGCGGACGCTGAGCGATCGAGACAGGGACGGCCGCTGTCCTCACCAGTCCGTGCCCAATTTTTCGGCAAAGGCAAGCTGCATCTGCTGTCCAAAGGGCTCTTCCCTTCGCCCGCGGTTGGCGCGAGGCTTGCACCGTCAATGCCCAATACTGGTCCGCTCGCGTCTGGGCCGGGCGGAGGGGGAGCTTGCGCAGTGCGGTCTGCCTTCGATGAGATGAAGGGAACCGATGGACAGGTCCGGCCGGCCTACGGGGCGCTGTCCTCCTGGCTCGCTGAAGTCAGACCCGACGTTCTGGAGTATCGCCGGAAGGAAGCCGAGCTGCTGTTCCGGCGGATCGGCATTACCTTTGCGGTCTACGGCGAGGCTGACGCGCAGGAGCGGCTGATCCCGTTCGATGTCATCCCCCGCATCCTGTCGTCGGCGGAATGGGACCTGCTGCGCAAGGGGCTCGAGCAGCGCGTCCGGGCGATCAACCTGTTTCTGAAGGACATCTACGGCCGGCGCGAGGTGCTGAAAGCCGGGATCGTGCCCGAGGACCTGGTGTTCCAGAACCCGGTGTTCCGGCCCGAGATGAACGGCCAGAAGGTGCCGCACGACATCTACGTGCAGATCGCCGGCATCGACATCGTGCGGGTGGACGCCGACACATTCTACGTCCTGGAGGACAACGCCCGCACCCCGTCGGGCGTCTCCTACATGCTGGAAAACCGGGAGATCATGCTCCGGCTGTTCCCGGAGCTGTTCTCGCGGCATCGCGTCGCACCGGTCGAGAACTATCCGGACGAGCTTCTGGCGACACTGAAGTCGGTCGCTCCCGACAGCGCTTCGGCCGATCCGACCGTGGTGCTGCTCACGCCCGGCGTATTCAACTCGGCCTACTACGAGCACTCGTTCCTCGCCGACAAGCTCGGCATTGAACTGGTCGAGGGCCGCGACCTGTTCGTCAAGAGCGGCATCGTCTACATGCGCACGACGCGCGGTCCGAAGCGCGTCGACGTGATCTATCGCCGGGTCGACGACGACTTCCTCGATCCGCTGGCATTCCGGCCGGACACCGCGCTCGGCGTTGCAGGCCTGATGTCGGCCTATCAGGCCGGCAACGTGACGCTTGCCAACGCGGTGGGCACCGGTATCGCCGACGACAAGGCGATCTACAGCTACATGCCGGACGTCCTGAAGTTCTATCTCGGCGAAGAGCCGATCCTGAAGAACGTGCCGACCTGGCGCTGCCGCGAGCAGGAGCACCTGTCGTACGTGCTCGACCATCTCGAAGAACTCGTCGTGAAGGAAGTGCACGGCTCGGGCGGCTACGGCATGCTGATCGGGCCGATGGCCGACAAGGCGGCGGTCGCGGCCTTCCGCACCAAGCTCAAGCTCGACCCCAAGGGTTTCATCGCGCAGCCCACGCTTGCGCTCTCGACCTGCCCGACCTGCGTCGACGCGGGCGTGGCGCCGCGCCACGTCGATCTGCGGCCGTTCGTGCTGACCGGGCGCGACCGCATCCGCATCGTGCCGGGCGGGCTGACGCGGGTCGCGCTCAAGCAGGGTTCGCTCGTGGTCAATTCCAGCCAGGGCGGCGGCACCAAGGACACCTGGGTGCTGGACCGATGATGCAGGTGCCAATTCCCGAACGCGCGAGCCACGAACTCCGCTTCACCCTCCCCTGGAGGGGGAGGGTCGCCGCGAGCGCCAGCGAGCGGCGGGGTGGGGTGAACGTGGGTGATGTGAAGGTCACCCCACCCCGGCTCGCGACTGCGTCGCTCGCCGACCCTCCCCCTCCAGGGGAGGGTGGGCACCGTGCTTGGGGCTAGGCCGAATGCTCTCGCGCACTGCCGATAATCTCTACTGGCTCGCCCGCTACGTCGAACGCGCCGAATACCTGGCGCGCATCCTGGAGGCGACGCAGCGGCTCACCACCATGCCGCTCGCCTATGTCGGAGAGAGCAATGAATGGGCCTCGGCGGTCGCGACCGCCGGCTGCTCGGGTGCCTTCTTTGCCGTGCACCCGGAGGCCAACGAGGAAACCGTCACCGACTTCCTTGCGTTCTCGCCAGCCAACCCGTCGTCGATCCGCAACTGCTTCGAGGTCGCGCGCTCCAACGCCCGCGCGGTGCGCACTGCGCTCACCATGGAGATGTGGGAGGCGATCAACAGCGCCTGGCTTGAGCTCAAGCGCTTCGGCAACCAGCCGGCGTCGCGTGAGGAGTTCGCGCGCTTCCTGCGTTGGGTGCAGGAATCCTCGCTGCGCTTCGACGGTTCGGCCTACCGCACCATGCTGCGCAACGACGCCTACTGGTTCACGCGGCTCGGCGTCTACATCGAGCGGGCCGACAACACCGCGCGCATTCTCGACGTCAAGTATCACCTGCTGCTGCCGGCGCATGAGCACGTCGGCGGCCCGCTCGACTATTTCCAGTGGTCGGGCATCCTGCGCTCGGTGTCGGCGCTGACCGCCTACCACTGGGTCTATCGCGAAAGCCTCAAGCCCTGGCTGGTCGCCGACCTGCTTATCCTCAACGACCAGATGCCCCGCTCGCTCGCAAGCTGCTACGAGAACCTCGTGCAAAACCTCGACCGCATCGCCGGGGCCTACGGCCGTCAGGGGCCGGCGCAGCGGCAGGCTCGCAGCATCCGGACGCGGCTGCAGAACAGCCGGATGGAGGAAATCTTCCAGTCCGGGCTGCACGAGTTTATCGGGTCGTTTGTGGCCGATAACAACCGGCTCGGCAGCGCGATCACCCAGCAATACCTGGCCTGATTGGAGGTCAGCAATCAGTGATCAGTCGTCAGACGCCGGCGTGCTAGCATCGGTTGCCGATTCCTGATCCTCGTTTCCAGACATGCACATCCGGATTTCGCACGAGACCGTCTACCGATACCAGCGTCCGGCGACCGGGGTGATCCAGACGCTGCGGCTCACGCCGCGCAATCATGACGGCCAGTACGTCATCGCCTGGCGCATCGACATCTCGGAAAACTGCCAGCTTAGCCAGCTTGAGGACGCCTTCGGCAACATCACCCATGTGTTCACCGTCGAGGGCCCGCTCACCGAACTGCGGGTGCTGGTGGAGGGCGAGGTCGACACCCAGGACACCAACGGCGTCGTCACCGGGGCGATCGAGCGCTTTCCACCGACCCTCTACCTGCGCGAGACGCCGCTGACGCGGCTCGACCCGGCGATTGCCGAGTTTGCGAGTGAAGCCCGCGATGCCGGCGGCGACGATGTGCTCGCGACGCTGCACCAGTTGCTCGACCGGCTGCATAACGAACTGGTCTATGACGCAAGCCCGACCCATCCCGCGACCACCGCGGCCGAGGCGTTCGCGATCAAGCGCGGGGTGTGCCAGGACCTGACCCACATTTTCATCGCGGCGGCACGCTGCCTCGGCGTGCCCTCGCGCTATATCGGCGGACACTTCTACCGCGCGGACGGGACGACCCAGCAGGAGGCCGGCCACGCCTGGGCCGAAGCGTTCGTTCCCGGCCTCGGTTGGGTCGCCTTCGACGCTGCAAACGGCATGTGTGCGACCGACGCTCATGTGCGGGTCGCGGTCGGGCTCGACTATCTCGGTGCTGCGCCGGTCCGCGGCAGCCGCTACGGCGGCGAGGGCGAGGCCCTCGAAGTCATGGTCAACGTCAACAGTTCGCAGCGCCAGTCGCAAGGTTGAGCGCAGGCCGTTGCCGAAAGCGTCAGCGCCTCAACCTGTCGCCGGTGTGTTGGGCCGGCTCAATCGTGGCTGATGTGGCTGCGGCTGAAGAACGGCCAACCGATTGGCGCGGGCGCATGCGCCACGTGCTCACGCCTCGCGGGCTTGCGGTGGCCTACGGCCGCGGCCTGCCGGGCGCGCGCGTGCTTGGCCACCAGCGGTCGTGCGGCGGCCTGTTTGACGGGCGCTGGCTGCGACAGCGCACAAAGCTCCGGGGCGTCGGAGCGCGCGGCGAATTGCTCGTTCAAGTCCGCGAGGCTTGCGAGCGAAAGCACCGGCAAGCGGGCTCGCTTTGACACGTTCAGAAGCCAGTCCTCGCGCACGGTCGCGGTCTTCGGCCGGTCGGCCGTCGAGGGTTCGACATGGACGACCCGGAAGCCGCGTGTCTTGAGCTCCGCCAGCAGGCCGGGCAGGGCGAGCGCGGTTGCCGGCTGGATGTCGTGCAGGAGCACGACGCCCCGGCCCTTGGCTTCGAGCCGCATGATCGTGCGGCGGATGATCTCCTGCGCCTTGATCCGCCGCCAGTCGTCGCCGGGGACGTCCGCGCTCCAGGCCATCAGGCCGCGGCTTGCGAGATAGTTCTCGACTGCATCGGTCCGGCCAAGGCCGGGAAAACGGAAGAACGGCGCGACCGCCGCGGCGTCTCCGAGCGCGGCCGCGGTCGCCTCGATGCCGCCATCGATCTGCACCTTGGACCGCTCAAGCCCCTGACCTCGGAACGGGAAGGGGTGGCTCAGGCTGTGGGTGCCGATGGTGTGGCCTTCGCTTTGGGCGCGTCGCACCAGGTCGGGGAAGGCGTTCGCCATGCGGCCGACGATGAAATAGGTTGCGCGCACGCATTCGGCGGCGAGGATGTCGAGGATGCGGTTGCTGTACGGGGGCAGGGGCCCGTCGTCGAACGTCAGCACCACCTCCCGGTCGGCGAGCGGCAGCGTCTCCGCATAGTTCATGCCCCCGATGCGGGCATGCTCCCTGGGATCGACGACGATGGTCCGGCTGGTCCCGAGCGCCTGCGGATTGTTCGGGCAGTTGCCTGCCGCCGCGGTGCCTGAACCGGTGAGGAGGAGAAGTAGCGGGGCGGCCAGGATGGCCAGCCGAGGTGCGACGCTGATTTCCATACTGGTGGTTTTATGCCATTGCGGAGCGCAGTCCGAAATCGTCCCGCACGCTGAATTCACATGATTCGTCACAACTCAAAGCGCCGCTCGCCGCTGGCAGGCCTCGGCGCACGGCGGTCTCGGGCGGCCGATGCCGCGCCGCCGCTCGCCTGCTTCACCAAGGCGGAGCGGCGCCTGATCGGGCGGCTGCGCACGCCGCTTGACGTTCAGCGTTTCTTGAACCGCCTGCCCTACAACACCGAGCCGCTTGGCGATACGTTGCGAAGCTTCCGGACGGCGCTGCGGCGGAAGACGAGAACGGTGCATTGCCTGGAGGCGGCGTTGTTCGCGGCCTGCGTGCTGGAGCAGCACGGCTATCCACCGCTGGTGATGAGCCTGGAATTGGCCGACCTGCTCGATCATGTGATTTTCGTCTATCGCGAGGCCGGCCGCTGGGGTTCGGTCGCGCGCTCGCGCGATCCCGGCTTGCACGGGCGAAAGCCCGCGTTTGGGACGCCACGTGCGCTCGCGCTCAGCTATTTCGACGCCTATGTCGACGACACTGGGTCGTTGACCGGCTATGCCGTGGCTGATCTGCGCGACCTCGGCCGCTATGACTGGCGGTTCTCCCGGCGCAACGTCTGGGCAGTCGAGCGCTTCCTGCTGCGGGTCCGGCATCAGCGGCTCCCGCGCCGGCCGAAGCGGGTCAAGGCGTTCCGCGACCGCTATCGCGCCTATCGCGAAGCCTACGGCCAAAAGCCGCTGTTCTATGCCGGCCGCGATCGGTGGGCGCCGATCCCCAGGGAATTCCTGTAGGGCAAAGCCAGCAACCGGCGCGCCGATCAGAGGATCGCGAACTCGCTGTTCTTGCGGTCGGTGACCAGCATGCGCCCCGGGTAGTGGGTGATGCAGAACTCGGGCTTGACGGTCGCGACCACCGATTGCGGCGTCACGCCGCAGGCCCAGAACACCGGGATCTCGTCGTCGTTGACCGGCACCGCGTCCCCGTAGTCGGGCCGCATGATGTCCTTGATGCCGATCAGCTCAGGCTTGCCGATATGCACAGGCGCGCCATGCACGGCGGGAAACCGCGTCGTGATCTGGATCGCGCGGATCGCGTCGGCGGGCTTGAGCGGCCGCATCGAGACCACGAGCGGACCGCGGAACGGGCCGGCGGCGGTGGTCTCGATCGACGTACGATACATCGGCACCGCGCAATTGTGGGTGATGTGCCGCAGTTCGATGCCGTCCTGGACCAGCGCATCCTCGAACGAGAACGAGCAGCCGAGCGCGAAGATGACGAGGTCGTCGCGCCAGTGATTGCGGATGTCGCGCGGCTCGTCGATCAGTTCGCCGTGCTCGAACACGCGATAGCGCGGCACGTCGGTTCGGATGTCGAGGTCGTCGGCAAGCGAGGGCAGGTGCGGGTCGCCCGGCGCGCCGACCGCGAGCAGCGGGCAGGGCTTCGGGTTGAGCTGGCAGAACCGCATGAAATCGGAGGCCAAGGCGCCCGGCAGGATCGCGAGATTGCCCTGCACGAAGCCTGGCGCGAGTCCGGCGGTCGGCCCGGTCCAGTCGCCGCGCCGGATCGCCTGGCGGGCGGCGACGCCAGTCTGGGGGACGGCTGCGGCCTTTTGTTGCATCGCATCGGTGGTCATCGGCGGGTCCTGTTGTCGTCGTCCGCGGCGAAACGCTGTGCCGCACGGAGAAGCGATCGGGGCTAGCATATCACTAGTGCCCCGCTTCCGAAGTTCGTGATACATCGCAGCACTCTCTGACACGAACTTCGGAAGCGAAGGGGCACTAGCAAGTCTATGAATCTAGTGCCGCTTTCGATTTGAAGTTCCTGAATGTGATTGCGGCAAATGGCGCAGGAACTTCAAATCGGCGGCACTAGGCCGGTGGCCGAAAACCGGTTGAATTGGACGGCTGGATCGCGTTTGCTGGTGCGCAACAACCGTATTGAGCCTGAAAAATCGCGGAGGGAGGAGCAATGAGTCATCTTCAATGGAGCATCGCGTTTGCCGCGGGCCTGACGCTGGCGTCGGGTGCGGCAGCGCAGCAGGCTGCGGCGCCAGCGGCCACGCCGATCAAGGTCGGCATCGTGTCCTTCCTGAGCGGCCCGGCCGCGAGCCCGTTCGGTGTTCCGGGTCGCAACGGCGCCGAGATCGTGATCGAAGCGCTGAACAGCGGCAAGGCGCCCGCGCCCTACGACAAAGTCGGCCTCGGCGGCGCGAAGATCGAGACCAAGTTCGTCGACGAGGCGGGCTCGACCGCGCAGGTCGTGACCGAATTCCGCAACCTCGTGCAGCGCGACCAGGTCGACGCGGTGGTCGGCTACATCTCGTCGGGAAGCTGCCTTGCGGTGACGCCGGTTGCCGACGAGCTTAAGGCGCTGACCGTCTACTTCGACTGCGGCACGCCGCGCATCTTCGAGGAGAAGCTCCGCGAATACGTGTTCCGTCCGTCGTCGCATGCGACGAAGGACAACACTGCTGCGGCGCGCTACCTGCTGTCCAAGAAGAAGGACATCGCGCTGTTCTCCGGCATCAACCAGAACTACGCCTGGGGCCAGGACTCCTGGAAGGACTTCGTCGGCGCGATGAGCGTGCTCGCGCCCAAGGCCAAGGTCGACAAGGAGCTGTTCCCGAAGCTGTTCCAGGGCGAGTACGGCGCGGAAATCTCCACACTGCTGACCTCAAAGTCGCAGGCGCTGCATTCCAGCTTCTGGGACGGCGACCAGGAGAGCTTCATCATCCAGAGCGGCGCACGCGGTCTCGCCAAGCGCATGCCCTATGTCGGGACCACCGCCGAGTCGGCGATCTGGCGCCTGCGCGACAAGATGCCGGACGGCACCATCGTCGGCGCGCGCGGCCCGCATGGCCCGCTCGCACCCGACAGTCCGCTGAACACCTGGTTCAAGACCATCTACATGGACCGCTACGGCACGCCGCCGACCTATCCGTCCTACCAGATGGCGCTGTCGATCCTCGGCCTGAAGGTGGCGTGGGAGAAGGCGCAGGCCGCCAAGGGCGGCGGCAAGCCGACCACGGATGAAGTGGTCAAGGCCTTCAAGGGCATCGAATACGACAGCCCGAGCGGGCGCGTGAAGATGGCGCTCGGCGGCGGCCACCAGGGCATCCAGGACACCGCCTACGGCACCTACCGCTTCAACAAGCAGAAGAATACGCCCGAAGTGGTCGAGATCGTCCGCTACCCGGCGGAGTGCGTGAACCCGCCCGCCGACAAGACCTCCGAGGAATGGCTCAAGGCCGGCATGCCGGGGGCCAAGTGTTGATCGTGTCGTGACACTCCCGTGTCCCAGGTCCGTCACGCGCCGACCATCAGTGCGCCGGGCCCGGGACACGGTCACCTCGACGGGATTGAGATGAATCGACTCCCGTGCCACTTGCTCCGTTCATTCCCGCGCAAGCGGGAATCCAGGGCCGCGAAACGCAAGCTCTCGGCCGTTGGCTTCTGGGTCCCCGCTTTCGCGGGGACGAGCGGCAGACCGAACTGCATGAAATTCGTCGCGTTCTGACCCCGGACACTCCGACCAGGAACCTCCGTGCTCACCGCCTTCGCCATCCTGACCGATGGCCTCGTTTATGCGGCCTACCTGTTCCTCGTCGCGGTCGGCCTTACGCTGATCTTCGGCGTGATGAAGATTCTGAACGTCACGCACGGCTCGTTCTACGCCTTCGGCGCCTATGGCGCGGCGACGGCGGCCGGCATCTGGTTCGACCGCGGACTGTCCGATGCCGGCGGCTTCCTGTTCATGGTCGGCTTCGCCATGCTGATCGGGCTCGTGATCGGCCTTGTGCTCGAGCGTGGCATCCTTCGCTTCGTGTACGGTCGTGACGAGGTGGTGGTCGTGCTCGTGACCTACGCCGTGTTCCTCATTCTCGAGGACGTGATCGTGCTGGTGTGGGGGCCGCGCTCGTATGCGGCCTATCAGCCGATGGTCGCGGCGGGTTCCATCGACGTGGGCGACCTGACGCTGTCGAACTATGACCTCGTGCTGGTCGCGATTGCGGCCGGCCTTGCGGTGTTCGGCTATTGGGCGCTGAAGTACACGCGCTACGGCCGCCTGTTGACGGTCGTCATCTTCGATCGCGAGACGGCGGCTGTGTTCGGCGTCAACGTCACGGTGATCTTTACCGTTACGTTCATGATCGGCGCCATGCTGGGCGCGCTTGGCGGCGCGGTGATGGCGCCGAAAATCTCGGTGACGCTCGGCATCGGCGTCGAGGTCATCGTGCTGGCCTTTGCGGTGGTGGCGATCGGCGGCATGGGCTCGATCGAGGGCGCGCTGATCGGTGCGCTGATCGTCGGCCTTTGTCGCGCGGCCGCGGTGCATCTCGTGCCGCAGGTCGAGCTGTTCGTGATCTATGCCGTGATGGCGCTGGTGCTGGCCGTCCGCCCGCACGGCCTGTTCACGCAACCGGCGCCGCGGAAAATTTGAGCATGACAACCCGCGCCACCCTGCTCGGTGCGCTGGCCTTCCTGGCGGTGGCGGCGTTGGCGCCGTTTCTGCCGCCGTGGCTCGTCTCGCTCAGCACCATCGCGTTTGCGAACGCGCTGGTGGTGCTCGGCCTCGTGATCCTGTGGCGCGCGGGGCTCGTGCCGTTCGGCCAGGCGCTGTTCTATGCGACCGGGGCCTATGCCGTAGCGCTGATCGGCCGCTACACGCCGATCCGCGACGTGTTCATCGTGGTCATAGCAGGCGCGGTCTGTGCGGGTGTCGTTGCTTACCTCATCGGCTTTCTGCTCGCGCGCTACCGCGAGATCTTCTTTGCGATGTTGAGCCTTGCGATGTCGATGATTCTCTACGGCATTCTGGTGAAGACCGAGACGCTCGGCTCGACCGACGGCTTCCACGTGGAGGCCGGCTCGTTCTTCGGCTGGCGGCCGAACGGCGCAATGCGCAACCTTGCCTTGTTCTGGCTGGTGCTGGGTTTCTCGGCAGTGGCCGCCCTTCTCGTGTCGCTCTACTTCCGCTCGGTTGCGGGCAGCCTCGCGATCCCGGTGCGCGACAACGAAATTCGCGTGGAGTTTCTCGGCGTGTCGGTCGACCGGCTGATCCACCTTAAGCTCGTGATCTCGGGTGTGCTGGCCGGCGTCGGCGGCGCGCTCGCGGCGCTCGCAGTGCAGCACGTCGATCCGCAGATGGCGTATTGGACGACGTCAGGCGGCTTCGTGTTCGTCACCATCCTCGCCGGCGCGGGCTCGGTTGCGGCCGCGTTCGTGGGTTCGCTGCTGTTCGAACTCGTCCGGTCGATCGCGGTCGATCTGCTGCCGGGCGCCTGGCAGCTCATTCTCGGCACCGCGCTGCTGCTGACCATCCTGTTCCTGCCGGAGGGGCTCGGCTCGCTGGCGATGCGCCTGCGGCGCCGCAAGGAGGTGCAGCCATGAGCGCCATCCTTTCGGTGCAGGACCTGGAAAAGACCTTCGGCTCGGTGGTCGCGGCGCGCGATATCACGGTGAGCGTGCCGGCCGAGCAGACGGTCGGCATCATCGGCGCCAACGGTGCGGGCAAGACCACCTTCGTCAACATGATCACCGGCCATCTGCGGCCGTCGAAGGGCGCGATCCGGTTCGAGGACAAGGACATCACCGGCCTGCCGTCGCGCGTCATCACGCGGCTCGGGATTTCGCGTTCGTTCCAGGTTGCGCAGGTGTTTCCCTCGATGACCGTGGCCGAGAACATGCGGATGGCGTCGGCGATCGCCCGCGGCAAGAACCGCATGATCGACCGCATGCTGCAGCTACTCGATGCACCCGAGAACGCCGCCGAAGCCGATGCCGCAATCGAGCTGTTCCGGATCGCGCGCTACCGCGACGCGCGCGCTGTGACCCTGCCGCAGGGCGTCCGCAAGCTCCTCGATATCGCGATGGCGGTGGCAGGCTCGCCGCGGCTTCTGCTGCTCGACGAGCCGACCAGCGGCATTTCCATCGAGGAGAAGTTTGGCCTGATGGAAGTCGTGATGTCGGCGCTGAAGAGCCGCAAGATAACCGTGCTGTTCGTCGAACATGACATGGACATCGTCGGGCGCTTCGCCGATCGCGTGCTCGCCTTCTACGATGGCACCGTCATCGCCGACGAGAAGCCCGATACCGTGCTGTCCAACGCCGACGTCCAGACCTTGATCAGCGGCGCGCCACGAACCGCACGAGGCGGCCATGCTTGAGGTCACCAACCTCAGCGTTTCGATCGGGCCGGTGCCGATCATCCGTGGTGCCTCGCTCGATGTCTCGAACGGCGAGATGTGCGGCCTGATCGGACGTAACGGCGCCGGCAAGTCGACGCTGATGCGCGCGCTGATGGGGGCGCTGCCGGCGACCGGCGCCGTGATCCTCGACCATGTCGAGCTTCTCACGCTTCCCGCCCATCAGCGGGTGCGGCACGGCGTTGGCTACATGCCCGAGGACCGGCGTCTGGTGCCTGAGTTCACGGTCGAGGAGAACATCCTGCTGCCGACCTGGACCACGCAGGCCGACGGCGTCGAGACCCGCATGAAATGGATTTTCTCGATCATGCCGGAGGTCGAGCGGTTCCGCGGCCGCCGCGCTCTCGAACTGTCGGGCGGTCAGCAAAAGCTCGTGGCGCTTGCCCGCGCGCTCATGGCCGGGCGCCGCATCCTCTTGCTCGACGAGCCGTTCGAGGGCCTGGCGCCGGCGCTGGCCCGCAGGCTCGGCGAGGTGATGTCGGACCTCAAGGGCCAGGGCGTGTCGATCCTGATCGCGGAATCCAACGAGGTCCACGTCGCCGACCTGCTGACGCGGTCCTTCCGCATCGAACGCGGGGCGGTGGCGCCGGCGTAGTTCCGCGTTTGCGGCGGGTGCTGGCGCCGCCCTGCACGCTCCATTAGCATTGCGTCAAACAGCTCCGCGAAGGGGGTCGACATGGCAAAGTTCGGAATCGGACAGGCGGTGCGCAGGGTCGAGGACCAGCGCTTTCTGCTCGGGCAGGGACGGTACGTCGACGACATGGTGCTGCCGGCCATGGCCTGCGGCGTCAACGTGCTGTCGCCGCACGCCCACGCCCGCATCAAGCGCATCGACGTATCGAAGGCCAAGGCCGCGCCCGGCGTATTGTGCGTGCTGACCGGCGCCGATGCCGCGGCCGAGAAGCTCGGCGCCATGACCGCGCACCTGATGCCGGAGGATTTCGGTGCGCCCAAGGGGCACCGCACGTTCCTGCCGCTGCTCGTGTCCGACAAGGTGCGCTACGTCGGCGAGCGCATAGCCTTCGTCGTCGCCGAAACGCTGACCCAGGCGCGCGACGCCGCCGAACTGGTCGAGGTCGACTACGAGACGCTGCCGGCGGTGGTCAACATCGAGGACGCGGCGAAGGACGGCGCCCCCAAGGTCCACGACGACAATGCGATGGGCAACACCGCGTTCCGCCTGATGTTCGGCAACCAGGAGGCGACGGATGCGGCGTTCGCAAAGGCGAAGCACCATGTGAAGCTCCGGGTCGAGAACAACCGGCTTTCCCCGGTCTCGATGGAGCCGCGCGTTGCGATCGGCGACTACAACGCGGCCGAGGACTTCTACACGCTGCACTCCGCGTCGCAGAACCCGCACGGCCTGCGCATGGAAATTTCGCACATCTTCCACGTGCCGGAGAACCAGATCCGGGTGAACTCGCCCGACGTCGGCGGCGGCTTCGGGCTGAAGGGCGGCGCGTATCCGGACGATCTCCTGGTGATGTGGGCCTCGAAGAAGCTGCACCGGCCGGTCAAATGGGTGTCGACGCGCTCGGAAGCGATGATGAACGACGCTCACGGCCGCGAGATGGTGTACTACGGCGAACTTGCGCTCGACGAGCACGGCAAGATTCTCGCGCTGCGGTCGAAGTCGCTGTTCCAGATGGGCGCCTGGTTCATCAACGCGGCGCTTGCCGCCGGCGCGTTCTCGATCCGCTTCATCCCCGAGGCCTACGACATCCAGACCATGCACCTGATGTCGCAGGGCGTGTTCACCAACACCTCGATCTCGGGACCGTACCGCGGCGCTGGCCGCCCGGAGGCGGCCTACTTCATGGAGCGGCTGATCGAGCACGCCGCGCGCCAGATCGGCATGGACCCGGCGGAAATCCGCCGCAAGAACCTGATCCCGCCGTCGAAGCTGCCTTACACCACGCCGACCCATTGGGTTTACGACTCCGGCGAATTCGTAAAGCTGATGGACACCTGCATCCAGGCGTCGGATCCCAAGGGCTATGCCGCGCGCGCGCGCGAGTCGAAGAAGCACGGCAAGCTGCGCGGCCGCGCGGTGAGCTACTACATCGAGTTCGGCGGCATCTTCAACGACCGCATGGAGATGCGCTTCGATCCCTCGGGCGCGCTCACGGTCTATGGCGGCACGCATTCGCACGGCCAGGGCCACGCCACGGTGTTCGCGCAGATCGCGCACGAGATTCTGGGCGTGCCGTTCGAGCAGATCAAATACGTGCAGGGCGACACCGCCCAGGTCGCGATCGGGCGCGGCACCTATGGCGCGCGCTCGGCGGTGGTCGGCGGCAATGCGCTCAAGCGCGCCGCCGACAACATGGTCGAGAAGGGCAAGGAGCGCGCCGCCGCGATGATGGAGGCGGACTCCGGCGACATCGAGTTCAAGGACGGCAAGTACGTCGTCACCGGCACCGACAAGGCGATCACGCTCGTCGACGTGGCCAAGGCCACGTTCGCGCCGATGGGGCCGCTGACCCAGAAGTTCGGCATCGGGCTCGAGGCGGAAGGCAGCTTCTCGCCCGAACCGCCGAGCCACCCGAACGGCAGCCACGTTTGCGAGGTCGAGGTCGACCCGGAGACCGGTGAGGTGAGGCTCGACCGCTACACCGTGGTCGACGACCTCGGCCGCATCCTCAACCCGATGATCGTGCTCGGCCAGATGCAGGGCGGCACGGTGCAGGGCATGGGGCAGGCGCTGATGGAGCATCAGGTGTACGACCGCCAGAGCGGCCAGCTGCTGACCGGCAGCTTCATGGACTACGCCATGCCGCGCGCATCCATGCTGCCCAACATCGACGCCACGATGGAGGAGGTGGCCTGCAAGACCAATCCGCTCGGCGTCAAGGGCATCGGCGAAAGCGGCACCATCGGCGCGCCGCCGACCATCATCAACGCGGTGATCGATGCGCTCGCGCCACTCGGCATCGAGGCGATCGACATGCCGGCGACGCCGCTGCGGGTCTGGCAGGCGATCCAGCAGGCGAAGAAGAGTAAGGCGGCGTAGGGGGCGAGGAGCGCAGCGCGATGGAGCAGGGCGTCATTTCGGGACGCGCCGAAGGCGCGGACCCGGAATCCAGAGCCGCCGGCATGGCGTTTGCCACCCTGGATTCCGGGTTCGCGAGCCGTAGCGCGTCGAAGACGCGCGTAAACGCGCTTGTGGCTCGCGCCCCGGAATGACGGCCGAGTTTCAATGGCCCCCGACCAACCGCAATCCACCACGACCTTCGACTACGTGGTGGTCGGCACCGGCGCCGCAGGCTCGATCGTCGCCGCGCGGCTTTCCGAGGACGCGGGCGTCACGGTCTGCGCGCTGGAGTCCGGCCCGCCGGACCGCCATCCGTACATCCATCTGCCGGCCGGCTTCATCAAGATCATGTTCAACGAAGCCTACACGTGGCAGTTCAAGACCGAGCCTGCGCCCGGCGTGAACGGCCGCCAGGTGATCATCCCGGTCGGCCGCACCGTCGGCGGCTCGAGCTCGATCAACGGCATGATCATCAACCGCGGCCAGGCCGACGACTTCAACAGCTGGGCGCAGCGCGGCAACCGCGGCTGGGGCTATGCCGACCTCTTGCCGTACTTCAAGCGGTTCGAGCGCCGGGTCGGTGACGGCGACGAACGCTATCGCGGCCGCGACGGCAAGATACCGGTCACCGACCTCGACTGGGGCCATGAGATCTGCGAGGCGTTCCTCGCGGGCGCGGTCGGCATGGGCATCCCGCGGAACCGCGACTACAACGGCGCGGAACAGCCCGGCGCCGGCTATCTGCAGCGCTGCATCGAGAAGGGGCTGCGCCGGAGCGCAGCGCGGATGTATCTCCTGCCGGCGCAGAAAAGCTCAAAGCGCATCGATCTGCGCACCCACGCGCGCGCTTACAAGATCGTGTTCGACGGCAAGAAGGCGGTCGGTGTCCGCTATATCGATGAGCGCAGCCGCACCGTCCACGAGGTGCGCGCGCGCCGCGAGGTGATCATCTGCGGCGGCACCGTCAACTCAGCGCGGCTGCTGCAGGTCTCCGGCGTCGGCGAAGCGGGGCTGCTGACGAGTTTCGGCGTCGACGTGGTGCACGAACTCCCTGCGGTCGGCGAGAACTTCCGCGACCATTGCTCGGTGCGGATCGTCGCGCGCGCGAAGAACGCACGAACCATCAACGAGATCACGCGCGGGCTGCCGCTCGCAGGCCAGGTGCTGCGCTGGCTCGCCGGAATGCCGAGCGTGCTCGGGGTCAGCCCCTCGCTCTGCTACTGCTTCTGGAAGTCCGACCCCGCCATCAGCGGCGCGGACCTGCAGCTCGTGTTCTCGCCGGCGAGCTACAAGCAGGGCTTCGTCGGCATGCTCGACGATTATCCGGGCATGAGCTGCGGGGTGTGGCAGCACCGTCCGGAGAGCACCGGCTACGTGCGGGCGAAGACCACCGATATTTTCGTCGACCCGGCGATCCAGCCGAACTATCTGAGTCACGAGACCGACCAGCGCGCGCTTACGGGCGGCATCAAGCTCGCGCGCTCGCTGCTCGCGACCCCCGAGCTTGCGCACTACGTCGAGGCCGAGACGTTCCCGGGACCGGACGTGCACAGCGACGACGAAATCCTGCAATGGGCGCGGAAATACTGCGGCACGGTCTGGCATTTGATCGGCACCTGCCGGATGGGGCCTGCGTCCGACACGTCGACCGTGGTGAGCGACGAGCTCAAGGTGCACGGGCTTGAGAACCTGCGCGTGATCGACGCCTCGGTGATGCCGAACATCACCTCGGCCAACACCTATTCCGCCACCATGGTGATCGCCGAGAAAGGGGCCGATCTGATCCGCGGCAAGCCCGCGCCGGCGCCGCTCATGCTCGCGAGTTGAGGGCATTCGGTGCGACAACCCGCGATCGGCATGTTAGCGTTGACGGTCAACGGCCGGAGGTCGACATGCCTGACGGGATCGAAATCTATTTCAATGAGAACCTGACGGCGGCGCAGCGCGACCTTGCCGCGCAATCGGTCGCGTCGATGGTGGAGCGCAGGCGCGCAGAGACCAAGGCCGCACGTGCGCGCTTGGCCGAGGAGGCCAAGCTGCGCGACGCGATCATGGCGCCCGTTGCGAAGCTGATGCAGACGGACGCCGGCGCTGCAGAGGCCGCCAACAAGCTCGGCCTGTGGCAAATCGAGGCGGTGGACACCTTGCGCCTCGACGGCTTGCCCAGCGGACCGCGCGATCTCGTGATCCCGGTGACGCCTCTGGACAACGTCGTCGAGATACGAACTGCGCCCTACGATTTCGGCTGGCGCTGGCACGACACCGGAGGGTCGCCGCCGTACAACCAGAGCGGCGACCAAAATGGACGCCTCGCGGTGGATGCGCGCAGCGGCGCCGACGCGATCCCGGGGGGCGCCAACAGTCGTGTCAGCGCGCATATCGGGGTCGGTGTTATTGTGCGGCTCGATCGCCCAACGGTCATCGAGTTGTCCGCGACGCGCTCAGGTTTCTACTCCTTCGTCATGGGCGCTCGCGGCGTTGACGTAAGCGCCACCTCGGAAGGCGGCCTGGAGACGACTTTCATTAGGGGCGGCACCGACGTCTTGATGGCGGGCAACTTTCCGCAGTGGCACAAGCGTGTGAGCGGCTTCGAGGAGGCGAGGGATCGGTCACCCACCATGACCAGCGTCTATCCCAACGGGATGGGAGGACGAATCGAGACGGGCGAATACGCCTACAACGTCGGCATCTGGGCCTTTGCCGATCACTCGTCAGGCATTGGAAACGCGGGCGCTCAGTCGATCGTTCAGAGCACCGTCCTCGACATGCAGATCAAGCGCCGCTGAATGATTGCCGTTCGGGCGACTTTGCTGAATTCGCGATGGAACGCGGCTGAGACAATTCACTGTCGTCCCCGCGAATGCGGGGACCCATAACCCCAGGACTCTCGATAGCGCGGTGGTTATGGGTCCCGGCTCGCGCTCGCGTTCGCTCACTTGGCCGGGACGACTGGTAGTGGGTCATGACCCACTACCGGACGACTGGTCTTGACTATATTCCTTGTTGTAGATTATATTCCTTCATCCCACCCACCGAGGGCGTTCTCATGAGACGCATGCGAGCGGGGCGGGATGCGGCGCCCGCGCGTCCGGCCTCGTCAGCCGGGCTCCCGGGGGGCCCCGGACCCCGCCCTACGGATACTACGGTCCGTGCGCAGGGAGCTCTGCTGGACGGCCGGGTTCGCCCGGTTCGCAAGCGCGGCCCGGGGTCAGCGTGGATCAGCCTCTCCGAGGCCCCGCGCGAAAACACCGCGATGGAGCGCCGGCAGGCGTGCGTCCCGATCGCAAGGGACGCGACGCCGCAAGGCGTCGACTGACATGGTTGCGCCTTCCGGCGCTCCATCCCCTCGGACTTTTCCGAGGGGCGCGACGGCAAGACCGGCGACCGGGCGCCGGACCACAAGCCCCCGGAGCGACCGCGCATGGCTGATGGGGACCGTCACCATCCCACCGCAAATTCCGGTTGAAGTTATAAGATACGGAATTATCCCTTTGACATAGGCGCTATGGGAGGGAAGTAGGAGCATCGGATTGTGTCTGGCGAGCTACCCACAACTAGATTTGGTGTATCCGATCTTTCCATTTGCTATCGGTGGGAAGCTATAGTTTACCTGTGGCTGTAGGTGAATTTCGATTCGACTCTGCAAGTATGTCCTAGGGCATACTCTGCATGATGTCGAACGTCGCCCGCATATCATCGCCAAAAACCGCACCAAACGCGCTGGGGGAACCCGGCACGGAGAAGGTTGCTGAGGCGATCAAGACGCTTCTCGATCCGCTGTCACCAACGGACCGAGAAAGCGTCCTTGCCAAACTTACAGAGATGCTGCGGCCTATTCCTACGCCGCGAGCTGGCGACGTGTTGAGCGCTATCGTTCGAATACTTCCGCAGCGTCATACATGGACTGTCGACGACGTGAAGTCCGGCGTTGGCAGTTCCGGTGTCGCCGCAACTCCAAAGGAAATTTACAACGCCCTCGGGTATCTCACTCGCAAGAAGCACATCCGGCGCGTTGGATACGGACAGTACATTGTCGATGGATTTGCAGTCGTCACCGTTGAAGAACTCGGTGGCGCGCCGACGCTGCACGAAGATGGTCATCGTATCGACTAGGAGAAACGGCGACTCCCAAAATTGGCAGCCGCCGTTTCTTATCGTCCACCGCTGAAGGGTCTGTCTGCGAAAACTTCCCCTTCGGCATTCGAGGCCGGGTTAGCCATCCGGTAGTCATTCCGCGAAAGGCCGTTAAGCCGGTCCGGGGAGGTGATACATGCAATAGACGATGCGGAAGGCACTGCCGGTGGCGCCGGCAGTGCCGCCGTCCGCGCAGAATACTAAATCGCCATCTTGATTGCACGCAAATAAGAGGAAGCCCTGATCGGTTTTCCTCACAGCGTGGATTTTTAGTCGCAGCAACATTCCGTCAACAGCGATGACCATCAGCTTAACGATGATCAGATAATTGTCCCGCGATGCGTGGGAGGGAAAAATGCCGACAGCGGGTCTTTCGCTCGTTGGATTCATGGACCAGCAAGCCGCACTCAACCACCTGACGAGTGCTTGTGTGCTTGCCAGCATGACTCGGGCGGATGTGATTGCGGAATGGAATGCTGCAAAAGGCAAGCTCGGTGCACCAATACCAAATGCAGGCCACCCGGATATTAGAGTTCTGACTCTGAAACGATCCATATGATTTCAAGCTCTTGCGAGCCTGCGCGTGAGGGTTCGGATGTGGGCGACGAACACCCAGGCCACGGCGCTGGCGATGGTTGCTTCGAAGTCCTTGGCAAGCCTGCGGCATCGACCGAGCCACGCGAACGTTCTTTCGACCACCCATCTGCGGGGAAGCACCGCAAAGCCGATAGCTTGGTCGGAACGTTTGATGATTTCGATGGTCCATCGTCCCAGTTTACGCAGCGCATTGCGAAGCTTGTCGCCGGCATAGCCGCCATCGGCGAAGACATGACGCAGCCACGGATAGAGCGCGCGGATCGACGACAGAACGCTGACGGCGCCGTCGCGGTCCTGGATGTCGGCGGCGTGAACCTGTAAGCCGACCAGATGGCCCTCGGTGTCGGTGACAATATGGCGCTTGCGGCCCTTGATCTTCTTGCCTGCGTCAAAGCCACGTGGACCGCCGCCTTCCGCGGTCTTCACCGATTGGCTGTCGATCACACCGGCGCTCGGGCTCGCCTCGCGGCCCGCCTTCTCGCGCGCGGCCATCACCAGCACGTGGTTGATGGCGACGAACGTGCCGTTGCGCGACCACTCGTAGAAATAACCCTGGACGGTCGAATAGGCCGGAAAATCCTTCGGCAGTTGTCGCCACTGACAACCCGTCGAGGCCATGTACAGGATCGCGTTCACAACAGCGCGCAGATCGGTCGTCCGCGGACGTCCAATCGGCGATGCTGGCGGCATCAACGGTTCGATCAACTTCCACTCCGCATCCGTCACGTCGCTTGCGTAACGCAAACCTTCCCGCACATAGTGCGGTCGAGTGATTTCGGTCCAGGCCATCGTGCTCTCCGTCGAATCACGCAAATCCGACAGAATCACAACCTCCTGAAATCACTCACCTCTTTTTCGGTCAGGCTCTTAGAGACCTCCCTCCGGAGTGCGATGTACACCTTCAAAATCTGCGTGCACAGCAGGTCTTTCAGACTACGTTGCTCAATACTGAGTTCAAGCTTGTCGAAATCGATCCATTGCTTGCTTATCAGTTCGCGGTGGACCAGGTTCGCAGCGGTCACCACTGCGGCGCGCTCGCTGCTACTCCATCTGCGCTTGATCTCTTGCCTTTGTGTTTGCCAGAGGTCCCGCAGCCCGAAAATATTCAGACCTTTGCTCAACCACAGTCGATGGTTTTGAAGGCGCGCAGTTTGAATGTGCGCACCTTTGGACAAGGCATGTTCAACGGCACTTTTCTAGGAATTCAGTTCGGGGTGTCGTTGCCCTATGTGCACGTCGTCCGATTTAACGGTCGATGCTACTTGCACAACGGTTTTCACAGAGCAGTAGGCATCCGCGTCGCTGGCGCAACTCATCTTCCATGCATCGTGAGAGACGTTGCAGATCCAGCAGAAGTCGGAATCAACGACGACGTCACGTTTAGGCTGTCACTACTGGAATCAAATGACCCGCCCACTCTGGCGCACTTCACGCAAGGGAGAGCACACAACGTGATGCTGCGGTCGGTGAGCCGGTTTTTGCACGTGAGTTGGTCGGAGTACGCAATACCCGACGAATAACAGTCAGCTTCGGACTGTGAATGTGCGCGACTCTGAAGGTGAACGGACGGGTGAGGCGTCCGGCGCCGGGTTGTGCACAACCATGCTCGAAGAGTCGTCAGTCTTCTCATGCCTTTTGGGGCTTGAGGAATTGGCGGCCTGCACGGCTTGAGCAGGATGCTGGCCGGCGTGGTTGATATCGCGCATTTGGCCCTCCTTGGCTCGCTACTAGTATATCGCTCATCAGTTTCACGCCGACTGACAGATGTCAGTGACGCGCGCAAATCAGTTTCCGGATGGTTAACGCCATCTCCCGCGCCGAGCTTTTTGCTCGATCTCGGCCCGCTCGACGGCGGAACCGTTGTACAACGCCCATCCTAGGGGTTGAGTTCAGGCCGTACAAGGGGAATTTTGCTGCATTGCAGCAAGCATATGGGGTGTCGTCGACGGTGCACAAGGACATATATGAGCGCAGGCATCACCCCCGTAAAGGGCGACATTATGACCGGGCGAATCTCTGACACAGAGTATAGCGACGCAGAAGCTGACCGGCGAGCCACCGACGCACTTCGCAGAGCGTTGACTACACCTCACAAGTCGCAGCAGGATTTGAAGGTTGGACGCAAGGCAAAGCGCGCCCCTAGAAAGAAGAGTCCAAAATCTCCAAAATCCCGCGGAGCAGTCTGAACTCCCGCGCCAGCTTATTTCGCTGAACCAGTTTCTTGATACGTCAGCCGCTTGCCTTCCGCACCGCGGATCGCCCTGACGGCGCGCTCAGTGTCGTCCACCCCAAGCGCTGAACGGTTGCTGTAACGAAAATCAAATTCGTCCAGGTACCGCTGCAAGTGTTGCGATCCGCAGTGCTGATACGTTCCCTTCATGCCGCGCTTGAACAGCGCAAAGAAACTCTCAACGGTGTTGGTCGTCACGTCGCCACGAGCGTATTCGCCAGCAGTGTGCTTGACCTTTTCGTGGCTCGCGAACTCGAAATTGTGCGATGTGCCTTCGTCAGTCATGAGGCGGCTCTGCGGGGACGCGTTCTCTCGCAGAACCCGGTGAATGGTGGCGGTCTTAAAATCATCCATCTTGAACGACCGCGAGCCGCCATGCCGCTGCACCAGCGTTAGCACCTTGCTCTTGCCGCCGGAGCCCGGCTTGCCCTTACGGCGGCGGCGCATGCGCGGATCGGTGTCTACGTCCTTCGGACCCCAATAAGTCTCATCGCTTTCGATCACCGCGCCTTCGCCGCCCATCGGCGTCGGTGCATCGTCGCGCATGCTCTCGCGGATGCGGTGCGCCATGAACCATGCGGTCTTGTAGGTGACGCCAATCGTGCGGTGCAGCTGGTGCGCGCTCATTCCCTTCTTGCTTGAAGCCATGAGCCGGAACGCCAGAACCCACTTGTTGAGTGGGACATGGCTGCTTTCCATGACCGAGCCAGTCGTCACGGTGAAAGAGCCGTCGCAGTTGTTGCAGTGGATCAAGCCAGGACGATGGGACTTGCCTGCGAGCCGATAAATCTTGTCCACCGATCCGCAGTGCGGGCACACCGGACCGTCTGGCCAGCGAATGTTTTCAAGGTGATCGCGGGCGGCGGTTTCGTCGGTGAAGATCGGATCGGTAAGATTGATGGTCATGGCCGTGCTCCAATAACCTCAATCTACCAAAACCAGCTACCTATGTCAAAGGGATAATTCCGTATAAGATGATATCTTTACTAACTTAACCCCGCGAGGTAGCCTCCGCCCCATGGTCACCGAGCCCACCCGCCATCGCCGGCAAGCTGCCCGGCCGCATCTTCTTTCCCGGCCGCTCGGCGTCGCTGTCGTCGCAGATCGTCGCCGACGTGCGCGACGCGCTGTTCGCCAAGAAGCTCAAGCCCGGCGACGTCCTCGGCACCGAGAACGAGCTCGCGGCGCGCTACGGCGTCAGCCGGATCGTGGCGCGCGACGCGCTGCGCACGCTCGAGGCGCTCGGCATCGCCGAGATCAAGATGGGCAAGGGCGGCGGCGCGCGGGTCGCGCGCGGCAATCCGCGGCTGTTCGCCGAGGCGCTCGCGGTGCAGCTCGATCTCACCGGCGTCGAGCGCGGCCGAGATCATGGACGCGCAGCGCGCGATCGAGTGCCTCGCCGCCGAGCTTGCCGCCGAGAACGCGACCGAGGCCGACATCGCGCGGCTGCGCGCGCTGATCGCCGAGGCCGAAGCCAGCATCGACGACGTCGCGCGCTTCACGCGAGCTCGGCGCGCGACTTCCATCTCGCGGTCGCCGAGGCCTCGCACAACCGCGTGCTGGTGGTGCAGCTCATCTCGCTCCAGCACGTGTCGTGGCCGGCGCGCAATCCGACGCTGACGCCGAAGGTGGCGCGGCGCATCCTCGACGTGCACAAGGAGCTGCTGGCGCTGATCGAAATCCGCGATCCGGCCGGCGCGCGCCGGCTGATGGACGATCACGTCAAGATGATCCGCGCCCGGCGGGTGGCGGAGCACGCGAAGTTCGAAGCCGACAGTCGCTGATCGTCGTCCCGGCGCGCAAGCCGGGAGCCCAGGACCATCGCGCCGGACTCGGCAATGCCGGCCTCCGGGTTCCCGCTTGCGCGGGAACGACCGGAGACTGCGGATCGATCGAGTGAAACGGATGACTGCAACTGAAACCAAACGGAGGAAGACCATGGCCAAGGACAAATTCATCATCGAGCCGCACTTCCGCCTGCAGGAATGGGTCGCCGAGGAGAAGGGCTACTTCAAGGACGAAGGGCTCGACTACATGTTCCGCGAGAAGGTGCAGTCGACCGACGGCAAGCACCACGACAAGGGCGACAAGGTCGGCGCGATGCAGTCGTTCGAGGCGCGGCCGCAAGTCGACGTGAGCTGCGCCTGCCACTGGACCGTGGGCGTCGCCGCCTCGAAGGGCAAGGGCAGGCTCTACGGCGAGGTCTATTCGGTGTCGCCGTGCGGCATTTTCGTGCCGCCGGATTCGCCGATCAAGACGCCGGAGGATCTCGCCGGCGTGCCGATCTCGGTCGGCTACCAGTCCGGCAGCCATTACGCCACCATCCAGGCGCTCGAGCCCTACATGCCGGCGCGACAAGATCAATCTGACCTTCGCCGACGGCATGCTGTTCGCGCGCCTCGACAATCTGCTCGACGGCAAGTCGCCGGCGTCGACGCTGTTCTCCGGGCCGTACTACATGGCCGAGCAGCTCGGCTTCCGCAAGATCATCGACAACACCTTCATGATCGCCACCATGATCAACGGCGATCCGGACCCGGAGGACCTGCGCAAGTTCTTCCGCGCGCTGAAGCGCGCGCAGCGCGACATCGATCTGCGGCCGGACCTCTACACGCACTACTACAAGAACGAATTCCCGGTGCGCTATCACGCGCAGATGGACACGCGGCGCTGGGGTCCGGGCGAGCGGCTGGTGTTCGAGCCCTACACCAAGGAGGTCTACGACGAGACCTTCAAGTGGATCGCCGACCACGGCATCTTCGCCGACACCGGCATGGGCTCGGGCACGTACGAGGAGGCGGTGATCCGCGCTGGCGTAGCTGATGCGCGGCTACTCCGCCATCGTGCGGCGCACGCGCGAAGCGAGTGCGTCTCGACGGAGCGGGCGTCCGCATGGTTCGAGACGCGGCCCTCGGCCGCTCGCTCACCGTGGCGGGAGGGGTGCGTCGGCACGTGCGTTAGCGCTTGCTCTCCTCCACCCGCAGCCCGATGAAGCGGTCGAGCGTGGCGTGGTCCTTCAGCAGGTCCTGCGAGCGGGCGCGGTGCACGATCGCGCCGCGCTCCAGCAGCGATCGCATGCTCGGTGAGCGACAGCGCGATCTCGGCGTGCTGCTCGACCAGGATGACGGCGGTGCCTTCGTCCGCGATCATGCGGCGCAGCGCCGCGCACCAGTTCCTCGACGATGATCGGGGCGAGGCCCTCGAGCGGCTCGTCGAGCAGCAGCAGCGCCGGGTTGGTCATCAGCGCGCGCGCGATCGCCAGCATCTGCTGCTCGCCGCCGGAGAGCTGGTTGCCCTTGGCGGCGCGGCGCTCGCGGATGCGCGGGAACAGGTCGAAGACCGCGGCGAGGTCCCAGCGGCCGGGGCGGGCGGCGACGGTCAGATTCTCCTCGACCGTGAGGTTGGCGAAAATCTCGCGCTCCTGCGCCACCCAGCCGATGCCGGCGCGCGCGCGGCGGTGCGGCGCCAGCGCGGGTGATGTCGGCGCCGCGCCAGACGATGCTGCCGCGGCCGACGCGGGTGAAGCCCATGATGGTGAGCAGCAGCGTGCTCTTGCCGACGCCGTTGCGGCCGAGCACCGCGAGGCTGCCGTGCTCGGCGAGCTCGAACGAGATGTCGTCGAGCACCACCGCATCGCCGTAGCCGGCGCGCACGTTCTTGAACGCGAGCAGCGGCTCAGCCATGATGCGCTCCGCCGAGATAGACCTCGCGCACGCGCGGATCGGCCGAGATTTCCTCCGGCGTGCCTTCGAGCAGGATGCGCCGCCGACCATGACGATGATGCGGCTCGCAAGCCGGAACACCAGGTCCATGTCGTGCTCGATGAACAGCACGGTGATGTCCTGCGACAGGCTGGTGATGGCGGTGAACAGCTCGGCGCTTTCGTCGCGCGGCACGCCGGCGGCGGGCTCGTCGAGCAGCAGCACCTTCGGCTTGGTCGCGAGCGCCAGCGCGATTTCGAGCAGCCGCTGCTGGCCGTAGGCGAGTTCGCGGGTCTCGCGGTAGCAGACCGGCGCCGAGCATCGAGCGAGTTGAGGATGTCGTAGGCCTCGTCGACCGCGTCGCGATAGTCGGCGGTCGGTGCGCCACCAGGTGCGCGCGATGCGCTCGCGCTCGCAGACCGCCAGCGTCACCGCCTCGAGCGGGTTGAGATGCGGGAACAGGCTGTTGATCTGGAAGGTGCGCACCAGCCCGCGCCGGACGCGCTGCTCCGGGTCGAGCGCGGTGATGTCCTCGTCGCCGAGCAGGATCTGGCCGGCGTCGGGCCGCAGCATGCCGGTCATCAGGTTGATCAGCGTGGTCTTGCCGGCGCCGTTCGGCCCGATCAGCGCGTAGCGCACGCCCTGCGGCAGCGCGATCTCGATGTCGTGCGCGACGACCAGCGAGCCGAAGCTCTTGTCGAGGCCGCGGGTGGAGAGGACCGGCGCGCTCACGACGCCGCCCTCCGCCACGCCGATGGCGCGGTGAGCCAGCCGAGCCAGCGCTGGCCGCGCTCGGTGCCGCGATCTGCGCGAGCCCGCCGAGAATGCCGTTCGGCAGGAACAGCACGACCACGATCAGCAGCACGCCGATCGGGAAATACCAGTATTGCGGGTTGATGCCGGAGAACTGGTCGCGCGCGACCATGAAGATGATCGCGCCGATCAGGCCGCCGTAGAGCCGGCCGGCGCCGCCGAGGATCAGGATCACCAGCACGTCGGCCGAGCGCTGGAAGTCGAGCACGCCGAGCGAGACGGTCTCGGTGGTCTGGGTCAGGATCGCGCCGGCGACGCCGGCGATCGCGGCGGAGATGGTGTAGATCTTGCGGATGTGCGGGCGGCTCTCGGCGCCGATCGCGCGCATGCGGATCGGCGTTCTCGCGGATGCCGCGCAGCGACAGGCCGAACGGCGAGTTGATCAGCCGCCGGCTCACCAGGAACAGCAGGAACAGCACGATCAGCGAGTACCAGTAGGCGGTGTAGCCCCAGAGATCGAATTTGAACATGCCGAGCAGCGGCCACATGCTGCACGCCCTGCAGGCCGTCGGCGCCGCCGGTGAGCCAGCTCGCGCTGTTGGCGGCCTCCAGCAGCAGGAGGCCGAAGCCGAGCGTGATCATGATCAGCGCGAGATGCCGGAAGCGCGCGATGATGAAGCTCATCAGGTAGCCGAGCAGGCCCGCCGCGAAGCCCGCGATCAGGAGCCCGGTCAGCGGCTCGCCCCAGCCCCATTTGGAGATGCAGGCCCGCGGTGTAGGCGCCGAAGCCGAAGAACGCGGCGTGGCCGAGCGAGACGATGCCGGCGTAGCCGAGGATCAGATCGAGCGAGAGCGCGAACAGCGCGGTGATCGCGATCTGGCTCGCCAGCACGAGATAGTTCGGCGTCACCACGAACGGCAGCAGCGTCGCGAGCCAGAACACGATCTCGATCGTGCGCCAGCGGATCTGCGCTTCGAGATATTGGTGCGGGCCGGCGACCGCGGGGGACGTCGACCGCCATCGCTCAGCGCCTCCCGAACAGGCCGGCCGGCCGCCACATCAGGAGCGTGATCATCACGAGATAGATCAGGAACGAGCCGATCGCCGGGAAATAGTACTTGCCGGCCATGTCGCTGATGCCGAGCAGCGATCGGCGGCGACGAACGAGCCGCCGATCGAGCCGAGGCCGCCGACCGACACCACGATCAGCACATAGACCAGGTAGGCGAGCGCAAACGACGGATCGAGGCCGACGATGTCGATGGCGAGCGCGCCGCCGAGGCCGGCAAGCCCGCTGCCGAGCGCGAACGTGATCGCGAACGCGCCGTCGACGTTGATGCCGAGCCCGCGCGCCATGCGCTGGTTGTCGACCGCGGCGCGCACCTGCGCGCCGAAGCGCGTGTATTCGAGCGCGAGCACCAGCGCTGCGGTGACGACCAGCGCGAAGCACGATCAGGAAGAGGCGGTAGACGCCGAACGTCACGCCCACGACGTGATAGGAGCCGCGCAGGTAGGAGGGCAGGTTCACCGGCTGCTGGATGGTGCCGTAGACGTAGGCCGCGGTCGCGATCGAGACGAACACCAGCCCGATGGTGAGCAGGCACTGGTCGAGGTCGGTCGCGCGGTAGAGCCGGTGGAACATCGTGCGCTCGAACACGACGCTGATCGCGGCCGCCGCGAGAAACGACACCGGCAGGGTGGCCAGGAACGGCCAGCCCATCGCTGTTCATCAGCGTCACGGTGACGTAGCCGCCGATCATCGCGAAGGTGCAGTGCGCGAGATTGACGAAGTTCATCATCCCGAGCGTCACCGACAGCCCGACCGACAGCAGGAACAGCAGCATGCCGTAGGCGAAGCCGTCGAACAGGACGCCGAACATCGACGTGATCATCGCGGTCGCCCCCGCCGGCCGCCGTCGCATCGGCCGCCGCTCTACTTCGGCATCCGCGCCTTCCACGGGTCCTTGACGTTCTCGATCTTGTCGAACTCGACGTTGACGAGCTGCGCCGTCCACCTTCTCGACGCGGCGGATGTAGACGGTCTGGATGACGTCGCGGGTCTCCGGGATCGATCATCATCGGGCCGCGCGGGCTTTCCCAGTTCATGCCCTTGGCGGCGTCGATCAGCGCTTCGCCGTCGGTCTTGCCGCCGGTCTTCTTCAGCGCCTCGTAGATCACGTGCATGCCGTCGTAGCCGCCGACCGAGAACATGTCGGGGTTGCGCTTGAACTCGGCGTTGTAGGCGGCGACGAACGCCTTGTTCTTCGCCGACTGGTGGTTGAAGTCGTAGTGGAACGCGGTGATCAGGCCGAGGCCGGCGTCGCCCATGCTCTTGAGCGCATCCTCGTAGGTCAGCTCGCCCTGGCCCATGACCTTGACCTTGCTCTTGTCGATGCCGCGCTCGGCGATCGCCTTGCCGATCGCCGCCGGCTGCGGACCGCCCGGCACCCAGATGTAGATGCCGTCCGGGTTGGCGTCCTTGGCGCGCTGCAGGAAGGCGGTGAAGTCGAGGTTGGCCACCGGATAGCGCGCCGAGCCGATGATCTCGCCGCCGGCGTCCTTGAAGCCCTTCTGGAAGGCTGCCTCGCCGTCGTGGCCCGGACCGAAGTCGGAGACCAGCGTGTAGGCCTTGCGCACGCCGTTCTTGTAGGCCCAGGTGCCGAGCGCCTCGTTGAGCTGCAGCACCGTGAACGAGGTGCGCACCATGTAGGGCGACTTGGTGGTGATGACCGAGGTCGCGGCGTTCATGTTGACCATGAACTTCTTGGCCTGCGCCGAGACGTCGGCGGCAGCGAGCGCGTTCGGCGTCAGGTCGTAGCCCGCGAGGATGTCCGCGCCGTCGCGCACGATCACCTCCTGCGACAGGCGCTTGGCGACGTCGGGCGCGACGCCGCCGGAGTCCTTGCGGATCAGCTCGATCTTGCGTGCCGGCGACGGTGTCGCCGTTCTGCTTCATGTAGAGCTTGATGCCGTTGTCGATCTGCGCGCCGGGATCGGCGAACTGGCCGGAGTACGGACATGACCACGCCGATCTTGAGAGGTCTGCTGCGCGTCGCGCCGAAGTTGCGGCAGGCGCCGATCAGCAACGTCCCCAATGCAACGAATGTCTTCCGCATCGTCATCCCCCCGAGTTTGTCGTCGGCCAGGCTCTGGCGTCGGCCGCCGGCTCGTTGCGTGCCAGCTTACGCGAACGGGACGATCCGCACTAGGGCGAGCCGCCTTGCCAGCGGCTGACCGAGCGCGCAGGCTGCGCACGGTTGTCGCGAAAAACAGCCTACATCTGGGCTGCGGCACTTGGGCAATTGGCTGAATGTCGGACAGATCGAGACGCCGGTGCTGATCGTCGGCGGTGGACCGATCGGGCTTGCGCTCGCAGCCGACCTCGGCCGGCGCGGCGTGCGGACGCTGCTGGTCGAGCAGCGCGAGAACAAGCTCGGCCCCGCCAAGATGCTCGAGGTCAGCGTCCGCACCATGGAGTTCTGCCGTCAGCTCGGCATCGCCGACCAGGTCCGCAACTGGGGCTTTCCGCCGGACTGGCCGCTCGACAGCGCGTTCGTCACCGACATGCAGGGCTACGAGCTCGGCCGCGTGCGAACGCCGTCGCTCGGGGCGCTGGCCGACTCCGAGTTCAGCCCGGAGCGCGGCCGGCCGTGCCCGCAGACCTGGTTCGATCCGATCCTGCAGGACTGCGCGCGTTCGTTCCCGCAACGTCACGCTGCGACATCGTGTCCAGGCTCGAAAGCTTCGTGCAGGACGCAGGCGGCGTCACCGCGACGCTGCGCGATCGAGGACAACGGCCGCGTCGAAACCGTGCGCGCCGCCTATCTGGTCGGCTGCGACGGCTTCGCGAGCACGGTGCGCGAGCTGCTCGGCATCGAGATCCGCGGCGAGCCGCACCTCGACTGGTCGATGACGGTCTATCTGCGCATTCCCGACCTGCTCGCCGCATCACGACAAGGAGAAGGCGTTTCGCTACGTGTTCGTCGGTCCGGAGGGCACCTGGTCGTTTCTGTCCATCGTCGACGGCAAGGACCTCTGGCGGCTGCAGCTCGTCGACATCGACGAGGGCCGGTTGCAGAACGCCGACATTCCGGCGCTGGTGCGCCGCTGCATGGGCCGCGACGTCCCGTACACGATCGAGGACAAGACGCTGTGGGTGCGCAAGCGCACGGTCGCCGACCGCTTCATGGACGGCCGCGTGTTCCTCGCCGGCGATGCCGCTCACGCCCATCCGCCGAACGGCGGGCTCGGCATGAACACCGGCATCCAGGACGCCTTCGATCTCGGCTGGAAGCTTGCCGCCACGCTGCGAGGGCTGGGGCGGGCGAGGCGCTGCTCGAGAGCTACGATCTACGAGCGGCGCCCGGCGTCGGCGCGCGCCGCCGAGGTGTCGTTCCGAACTACCGCCGGCTGATCAGCGCCGACCAGCGCGCCGAAATCCATTCGCCGACACCCGGCCGGCGATGCCGCCCGGCGAGGCGATCGGCGCAGCGGCTGGTCGAGGAGAACGAGAAGTCCTGGCATCCGGTCGGCGTGCACCTCGGCTACATCTACCATCCGTCGCCGATCGTCGTGCCGGACGGCACGCCGAAGCCGCCCGACGATACCTTCGGCTATCAGCCGACGGCGTTTCCCGGCGCACGCGCGCCGCACGTCTGGCTCGCGCCCGAGCGATCGATCCTCGATCTGTTCGGCGACGGCTTTGTGCTGCTTAAGTTCGCCGACGCGCCGACCGATGCGATCGAGCGCGCCGCCGCAAGCCGCGGCGTGCCGCTCGCGGTGCATCGCATCGAGCAATGCCGAGGCCGCTGCGCTCTACGGCCGGCGCGCTGGTGCTGGTGCGTCCCGACGGCCATGTCGCCTGGCGCGGCGATCGATGCGCCGGCGATCGCGCTCGCGCTGATCGACACCGTGCGCGGCGCCGGGCCGCGGATTGCGGCCCGGCGTGCGCCGGCTACTTCGGCATTCGCGCCTTGATCGGGTCCTTGACCTGCGAAATCGTGTCGAATTCGACGTTGACGATCGCGCCGTTCACCTTCTCCACGCGGCGGATGTAGACATTCTGGATGATGTCGCGCGTTTCCGGATCGATCGTGATCGGGCCGCGCGGGCTTTCCCAGCTCATGCCCTTGGCCGCCGCGATCAGCGCTTCACCGTCGGTGTTGCCGTTGGTCTTCTTCAGCGTCTCGTAGATCAGGTGCATGCCGTCGTAGCCGCCGACCGCGAACAGGTCGGGATTGCGCTTGAACTCGGCATGGAAGCCCGCGACGAATTCCTTGTTCAGCGCGGACTGGTGATTGTAGTCGTAGTGGAAGGCGGTGATCAGGCCGAGCCCCGCTTCGCCCATGCTCCGCAGTGCGTCTTCCTGGGTCAGCTCACCCTGGCCCATGACCTTGACCTTGCTCTTGTCGATGCCGCGGTCGACGATCGCTTTGCCGATCGCCGCGGGCTGCGGTCCGCCCGGCACCCAGATGTAGATGCCGTCCGCGCCGGAATCCTTGGCGCGCTGGATGAACGCCGTGAAATCCTGGTTCGCGACCGGATAGCGGATCGATTCGACGATCTCGCCGCCGCCGTCCTTGAAGCCCTTGATGAAGCCCTGCTCGCCGTCCCAGCCGGGGCTGTAGTCGGAGACGAGCGTGAAGACCTTCCGCACGCCGTTCTTGGCCGCCCAGGTGCCGAGCGACTCATTGACCTGCGCGATGGTCATCGAAGTGCGCGCCATGTAGGGCGACTTGGTCGTGACGATCGACGTGGCGGCGTTCATGTTGACCATGAACTTCTTGGCCTGCGCCGATATATCGGCGGCGGCGAGTGCGTTCGGGGTGATGAGGAAGCAGCCCAGGATGTCCACGCTTTCGCGCACCACCAATTCCTGCGTGAGGCGCTTGGCGACGTCGGGAGCGATTCCGCCGGTGTCCTTGCGGACGATCTCGATCTTCTTGCCGGCAACGGTGTCGCCATGCCGCTTGACGTAGTACTTCATGCCGTTGTCGATCTGGCCCGCCGCATCGGCGAACTGGCCGGAGTAGGCGCAGACCGAGCCGATCTTGATCGTGCCCTGCGCGCCCGCGGGCGCGATCGCAAATAGCGGCATGGCCAGCGCGGCCAATGCGGTGACGGTGTGTCGCATGCATTTCACTCCCACGTTCCAGAATTGCTCGGACCACATCATTTGCCCATGCGGGCCTTGACCGGGTCCTTGACGTTGTCGACCTTGTCGAAATCGACGTTGACCAGATTGCCGCCGACCTTCTCGACCTTGCGGATGTAGATGGTCTGCACCACGTCGCGCGTTTCCGGGTCGATCGACATCGGCCCGCGCGGGCTGTCCCATTTCATGCCCTTGGCCGCCGCAACAAGCTCGGCCGCGTCGGTCTTGCCGCCGGTCTTCTTCAGCGCCTCGTAGATCACGTGCATGCCGTCGTAGCCGCCGGCCGAGGTGAAGCTCGGCTTGGGACCGGGCGCGAGCTCGTTGTAGGCCTTCACAAAGTCCTGGTTGATCTTGGACTGCAGGTTGTAGTCGTAGTGCCAGGCGGTGATGATGCCGAGCGCCGCGTCGCCCATGCTCTTGACCGCGCTTTCGTCGGTCACCTCGCCGGTGCCGAAAATCTTGATCTTGGACGGATCGATGCCGCGTTCGGCAAACGACTTGCCGAGCGCCGCCGGCTGCGTGCCGGCCGGCACGAACACCATGATCGATTCCGGATTGAGGTCCTTGGCGCGCTGGACGAAGGCGGTGAAGTCCGGGTTCGACACCGGCATCCGCACGCCGCCGATGACCTCGCCGCCGGCTGCCTTGAACGAGCGGGTGAAGGCGTCTTCGGCGTCATGGCCCGGGTCCGTAGTCGGACACCATGGTGTAGACCTTGCGGACGCCGCTCTTGTAGGCCCAGACGCCGAGCGAGTCGGTGACCTGCGGGATCGTCATCGAGACGCGCACCGAGTACTGCGTCTTGGTGGTGATGATCGAGGTCGCCGCGTTCATGATCACCATGAACCGCTTGGCCTGCTCGGCCACGTCGGAGACCGCGAGCGCGTTGGGCGTGGTCATCATGCCGGCGAGGATTTCCACGCCGTCGCGCACGATCAGCTCCTGCGCGAGCCGCTTGGCCACGTCTGGCGCGATGCCGCCGGTATCCCTGCGGATCATTTCGATCTTGCGGCCGGCGACCGTGTCGCCGTGCTGCTTCATGTAGAGCTTGATGCCGTTGTCGAGCTGCGCCGACGGATCGGCAAGCTGGCCCGAGTAGGGCAGGATCACGCCGATCTTGAGCGGCTGCTGCGCCTGTGCGGCCGACGCCACGACCAACGCGGCGACGAGGCCGGACGAGCGCGAAAGAGTATGCTGAGCATTGCTTGCTTCCTCCCGAAAGCTGCGGCCGCTTGCGGCTTTTTCTTGAGCCCTGTGCCGGGCTGTCGTGTGCGGACAATAGCGCAGCGCCGTCGCGGTGGCGACGGCGCTGTCAGGCCTGGGCGGCGAAAGGGACGCGGCTGCTACTTCGGCATCCGCGCCTTCACCGGGTCCTTGACGTTTTCGATCTTGTCGAACGGCACGTTCATCAGTTCGCCGCCGACCTTCTCGACCTTGCGGATGTAGATGGTCTGCACCACGTCGCGGGTTTCCGGGTCGATCGACATCGGGCCGCGGATGCTGTCCCACTTCAGGCCCTTGGCGGCCGCGATCAGCGCATCGCCGTCGGTCTTGCCGTTGGTCTTTTTCAGCGCCTCGTAGATCACGTGCATGCCGTCGTAGCCGCCGGTCGAGAAGAAGTCCGGGTTGCGCTTGTGCATCTCGTTGAACAGCTTGCACGAACGCGACGTTCTTCGGCGTTCTTGTTGGTGTAGATCGTAGTGCCAGGCGGTGATGATGCCGAGCGCGCTGTCGCCCATGCTCTTCAGGGCCTGCTCGGCGGTGGTCTCGCCGGAGCCCAGGATCTTGGTCTTGTTCAGGTCGATGCCGCGTTCGGCGAACGCCTTGCCGAGCGCCGCCGGCTGCGCGCCGCCCGGGATGAAGATCATGATCGATTCCGGATTGATGTCCTTGGCGCGCTGCACGAAGGCGGAGAAGTCCGGGTTGGCGACCGGGAAGCGCACCGCGCCGACCATCTCGCCGCCGGCCTCCTTGAAGGCGCGCGTGAAGCCGCGCTTCGAAGTCGTGGCCCGGGCCGTAGTCGGTCACCATCGTGTAGGACTTCTTGACGCCGGCCTTCTTGACCGCCCAGGTGCCGAAGGTCTCGGCGACCTGCGGCAGCGTCACCGAGGTGCGGACCGAGTAGGGCGACTTGGTGGTGATGATCGAGGTCGCCGCGTTCATGATCACCATGAACTTCTTGGCCTCGGCCGATACGTCGGAGGCGGCGAGCGCGTTCGGCGTGAGCAGGAAGCCCGCCAGAATGTCGACCTTGTCGCGGACGATCAGCTCCTGCGCGAGGCGCTTGGCGACGTCGGGCGCGACGCCCCCGACGTCCTTGCGGATGATCTCGATCTTCTTGCCGGCGACGGTGTCGCCGTACTGCTGCATGTAGGTCTTGACGCCGTTGTCCAT
Source organism: uncultured Alphaproteobacteria bacterium (assembly GCA_963821555.1). Taxonomy (GTDB): domain Bacteria; phylum Pseudomonadota; class Alphaproteobacteria; order Rhizobiales; family Xanthobacteraceae; genus Z2-YC6860. The sequence goes on from CAWGEM010000003.1 coordinate 679,887, forward strand.
CTGGATGCCGGCGTCGGCGAACTGGCCGGAATAGACGTTGATCATGCCGATCTTGATCGTGCCTTGTGCGCCGGCCGATGCGGTGCCGATCAGCAGCGCGGCCGTCGCCAAAAGTCCGACTAACGACTTGCGCATTGCATCCTCCCGGGAAGGCGAACGGCCTTGGCGGCCGATTTCCAGCAACGGTAGTCGTTGCCAGAATGCGCAGGTCAATTTTGGCGTGGTGCGGCGCTTTGGTGGGCCGGTTGGGTGGGACGCTGGCCCCGTCAATCGAGCTTGATGTTCAGCCGCTTGATCACCGGCACGAGGTCGGCCTCGGTCTTGCGCATGCGCGGCCGCGACCTCGTCCGCCGGTCATCGGGGTGGCGTCGAAGCCGATCGCCGACGAAGCGCTGCTTCAGCGCCGGATCGGCGATGATCTTGTGCAGTTCGGCGCCGAGCAGTCGCGACCAGCGGCTTCGGCGTGGCCGCCGGCGCGAACATCATGAAATGCACGCCGTGCGAATTCATGCCGGGCAGGCCCTGTTCGGCGGTGGTCGGGATGTCGGGCACCAGCTCGGAGCGCTTGTCGGCGACGATCGCGAGCGCCTTGAGCTTGCCGCTCGGCGATCAGCGGCTTGGTGGTGCCGGCGAGGAAGCCGCCGAAGTCGAGCCGCGCCGCGATCAGGTCGGTCATCGCGGTGCCGCCGCCGCGGTAGGCGACGTGGGTGAACTTCGCGCCGGTGCGCTGCGCGATCTCCTCGGTCGCGAGATGCTGCTGCAGGCCGTAGCCGGCGGTGCTGTAGTTGAGCCCGTCGGGCTTGCTCTTGCTCCAGCTCGACCAGCTCCTTGATGTCGTTCGCCGGCACCGACGGCGCCGCCACGATCAGGGTCGGCGTGACGCCGATGCCGCCGACCGGCGCGAGGTCCTTGAACGGGTCGTAGGAGAGCTTGGAGAAGCTGGTCGGGAAGGTGGCGATCACGGTGGCGTTGACCAGCAGCGTGCAGCCGTCGGGCGGCGCGTTGACCACCGCGACGGTGCCGATGTTGCCGGTCGCGCCGCCGCGGTTCTCGACGACGAAGGTCTTCTTCATCGCGCGCTCGAGCCGTTCGGCGACCACGCGGGTCGCGACGTCGGTCGCGCCGCCGGCCGGGTAGGGCACGACGAGCCGCACCTGCGAGCACGGATAGTCCTGCGCAGACGCAGCGCCGCCGCCAGGCAGACGCCAGCAGCCAGAACTGCCGGCATGATCCGCATCGTCATCCCTCCCAGGCATTCGTGCGGCGAACCTTAGCACTCAATTCTGCAGGTGCGGCATCACCTCGGAGGCGAACATCTCCATGTTTCGCCGCGTCAGTTCGTCCGAGCAGCACGCCGAACTGCAGCATGGTGACGAGCTTGCCGGCGCCGGTCGCGTCGCGCAGCCGCGAGAGCTCGTCGCGCACCGTGCGTGGGCGAGCCGACCACCACGGTGCCGCTCTCGATCAGCTCGTCGACGGTGAGGCGCTTCGTGCGCGCCGAGCGCCTTGCGCATCCGCATGGTGTTCTTCATCGACGGCAGCGACATGTAGCCGGGCGGCAGCAGCATCTGGAACGGCACCGCGAGGAAATCGTTGAACAGCGTCTCGACGCCGGCCTTGGCCTCCTCGCGCGCGCGCTCGTCGGTGTCGGCGACGTAGACCGGCGACGCCCAGCCGAGCTGGTCGGGCGAGGCCTCGTAGCCGTATTGCCTGCGCCTGCTCGCGGTAGAGGTTGAGATAGCGCGCCACCAGATCGCGGCCGCTGAACGTGACCAGGAACGGATACTTGCGCTCCGGCGCCGCCGCCCACTTGATCGTCTCCGACGAGCCCATCGACGGAATCCAGATCGGCGGGTGCGGCTGCTGGTAGGGCCGCGGCCACAGGTTGACGTAGCGGAAATTGTAGTGCTCGCCCTCGAACGGGAACGGGCCCGGGCCTGGTCCAGGCCTGCACGATCAGGTCGTGCGCCTCCTGGATAGCGCTCGTGCGAGAAGAACGGATTGATGCCGGTCGAGTGATACTCGTTGCCGATGCCGCGCACGAAGCCGGTGATGATGCGGCCGCGCGACAGGTTGTCGAGCATCGCGAATTCTTCGGCGATGTTGACCGGGTTGTTCACCAGCGGCAGCGCGCGGCCGATGATGGCGATCTTGGCCTTGCTGGTGCGCGCGATCAGGCGCGCCGCGATCAGGTTCGGCGCCGGCATCATGCCGTAGGCGGTCTGGTGGTGCTCGTTGACGGCGATCACGTCGAAGCCGAGCTTCTCGGCATAGACCAGCTGGTCGATGTAGGACTGGTACTCGTCGGCGCCCTTCTTCGGATCGTAGAGCGCGTTCGGCAGCACCACCCAGCCGGCGCGATGCTTGTGGCGCTCGGCCATGTCGAGCGGGCGGTAGGGCATCAGATGGAAGAAGGTGAACTGCATCAGCGTGTCCCCGCGATCAGGCGCATGATTTCCTTGCGCGGCGCACGTCCGGCTTCTCGATCGACGATGCACGTGGCCGCATTCCGGGATGATCTCGACGCGGCTTGCCGGGATGCGCTCGCCCCAGCGCGCGGCGTAGGCGCTCGGGAAACAGCTTGTCGTTCTCGCCCCACAGCACCAGCGTCGGCGACGCTGATGCGGTGCAGCCAGCGCTCCAGCGACGGATTGTACCAGCGCGGCTCCCAGCCGAACTTGGCGGCGGCGAAGCGGTTGGTCAGCACGAGGTCGGCCTGCTCGTCGGACACCGGCATCGGCCAGCATCCGGTCGGCGATCGCCTGGTCGTGGTAGAGGTTGCGCACCGCCTCCTCGGCGTCCCAGATGAAATTGTCGCCGCAGGGCGACGCCCTTGACGCGGATGCCGGCCGGCGCCAGCAGCGAGAGGCTCGCCAGCCGCGAGCAGTTGCGCACCGCGACCTCGGCCGCGGCCCAGCCGCCGAGCGACTGGCCCGACGAGGTGCACCGTGATAGGGCGCCGAGCCCGTCGAGGAAATCGAGGTAGTACATCGCGAGATCGCCGATGTTGCGCATCCAGGGCGGATTGTCGGAGGTGCCGAAGCCCGGATGCTCGGGCACGAGCACCTCGAACTGCTCGCGACAGCAGTATCGAACATCGGCAGCCAGACCGGCAGGCCGTTGGCGCCATGCAGGAACAGCAGCGGCGGCCCGGAGCCGCGCCGCATCATCCGGACCGTGACGTCGCGGACCTTGTGCTTCGACACTCCTCGGCAGGCATCATTCGCTCGCTCTCCTTGGCCACAGCGTCGGCTGTTGGCGATGCTGCGCACACTGTTTACCATGAACGCGAGTCGATGGAAACCCGGCAGGGCAGGAGCTCTTGCGGCACAGAATCAAGACCGAACGACCGACGCGTCGCCGGCAATGCCAAGCTCGGCTACGTCAGCGATGTCGCGGCCGAGATGCTGCGCCGGCTCGGCATCCGATACATCGTGCAGAATCCCGGGATCGAGCTTCGCCGGCCTGCACGACAGCCTGGTCAACTATCTCGGCAACCAGGACCCGACCATGCTGCTCTGCCTCAACGAGCAGGTGGCGGTCGCGATCGCGCCACGGCTACGCCAAGGTCACCGACGAGCCGATCGGCGTGATCATGCATTCCAACGTCGGCCTGATGAACGGCATCATGGGCATCTACAACGCCTGGGTCGACCGCGTGCCGATCTACATGATGGGCGCGACCGGCCCGCACGACGCCGCGCAGCGCACGCCGTGGATCCACTGGATCCACAACGCGCGCGACCAGGCCGCGATGATCCGCAATTTCATCAAGTGGGACGACACGCCGGGCTCGGCTCCGGCGATGATCGAGTCGATGCTGCGCGCCAACATCCTCGGCCGCACGCCGCCCTGCGGGCCGACCTACGTCTGCCTCGACGTGGCGCATGCAGCAGCGCGCGCTCGATGGCGAGGTGCGGCTGCCGGATCCGGCGCGCTTTGCGCCGCCGGCGTGCCCGAGCCGGCGGAGCGCCGAGATCGCAGCGCGCGGCCGATCTCCTGGTCGGCGCGAAGAATCCGGTGATCATGGCCGGCCGCGTGTCGCGCAGCCAGGCCGACTGGGACCGCCGCGTGCAAGCTCGCCGAACTGCTGGGCGCCTCGCGTGGTCACCGACGTCAAGACGGCGGCGCGCGTTCCCGACCGATCACAAGCTGCACTGTCGGCATTCCGGGCGTGCATTTCCGCATTCCGCAGAAGGAGCTGGTGCGCGAACTCCGACGTCGTGCTGGCGCTCGACTGGATCGACCTCGGCGGCATCCTCAACTTCGTCTACGACGGCGGCGAGGTCGCGGCCAAGATCATCCACTGCCAGGTCGATTCCTACGTGCACAACGGCTGGAGCATGGACCATCACGGGCTCGCGCCGGCCGACGTGCCGATCCTCGCCGATCCGGACCGCTGCGTGGCGAAGCTGCTGGCGGTGGTCGAGCGAGCGGCTCGAGCGGCAAGCGCGCGCTGGGACGGCGCGCAGCGCTGGCAGGGGCCGAGGTGCCGCAGCTCTGACGACCGCGATCCGAATTCCGAGATCGACCTTGCGGCGATGAGCCTCGCGATGGACGACGCGCGCGAACGCGCACGACATCGTGCTCGGCCGCGCGCCGCTCGGCTGGATGCCGGAGTTCTATCCGCTGCGCGGGCCGCTCGATTATCTCGGCATGGATGGCGGCGCCGGCGTCGGCTCCGGTCCCGGCAACGCGGTCGGCCACGCGCTGGCGCTGATGGGCACCGGCAAGGTCGCGGTGTCGGTGATCGGCGACGGCGACCTGATGCAGGGCGTCACCGCGCTGTGGACCGCGGCGCGCTACCGCATCCCGGCGATGATGGTGGTGGTGAACAACCGCACCCATCTCAACGACGAACTGATCCAGGAGAAGATCGCGCGCGCCCGCGGCCGGCCGGTGGAGAACTCCTGGGTCGGCCAGCGCTTCTCCGATCCGCCGCTCGACATTCCCGGCATCGCGCGAGAGCCACGGCGTGCGAGGCGATCGGCACGGTGACGCGCGTCGGCGATCTCGCCGGCGCGCTGGAGCGAGGCGCTGCAGATCGCGGAGGGCGGCGCGCCGGTGCTGGTCGACGTGCTGTGCGAGCAGCGCGTCAGCGCATCGAGCCACGCCGAGAAGGGCGTCGAGACGGCGGGGACCGGCAAAAGCGTAGCGCGCTATTCGATCTTGCCCAGCAGGCCGGCGTCGCGCACGGCGCTTCTGCCACAGCCGGCGCCTCCGACTTCAGGAACGCGGCGAACTCGGCGGTGGTCATCACCATGGGCTCGAGCCGGCTGTTGGCGATGCGCTTCTTGGAGGCCTCGTCGGCCAGCATGCCGTGCACGTAGCCGTTGAGCTGCTCGACGATCGCCGTGCGGCGTGCCCTTCGGCGCCACCAGCGCGAACCAGGTCGACATGTGCAGGCCGGCCAGGCCGACCTCGGCGGCGGCCGGAACGTCGGGGAAGTACGACAGCCGCTTCGGCGTCAGCGCGAACAGCGGCGCGCGGAGCCGGCGTCGACCGCGGCCCGGATCGGGCCGATCGAGACCGGGATCGAATCGATATGGCCGGCGATCACGTCGGTGATCGCCGGCGCGACGCCGCGATAGGGCACGTGCACCAGCTCGACGCCGATCCGCCGCGACAGCTGGTCGCCGGCAAGATGCGGCGGCGAGCCGATGCCGGCTGAGCCGTAGGTCAACTTGCGCGACTGCGCCTTGGCGAAGGCGATGAACTCCGCCAGCGTCTTCGGCGGCAGCTTGCCATGGATGAAGAAGAGCTGCGGCGCGTCGCCGATCGGCGCGATCGGCACGAGATCGTCGAACACGTCGTAGCGCAGCGACTTGAACATGAACTTGTTGATGATGACGCCGGTGTTGACGAGGCCGATGGTGTAGCCGTCGGGCGTGGCGCGGGCGATCGCCTCCCAGGCGACGTTGCCGCTCGCGCCGGCGCGGTTCTCGATCACCGTCGGCTGGCCGGTCTTGCGCGGTGACGTAGTCGCCGAAGGTGCGCAGCAGCAGGTCGCCGAGCCCGCCGGCCGGGTTCGGCGCGATCAGCTTGATCACCCGGTCCGGATAGGATCTGGGCGAGCGACGGGGCGCGCAAGCGCCGAGCGAGGCAGCCAGCAGCGCGGCAGCAGAGCGTCGGACCGAGACCACGTCATGCGGTCACTCCGGCGGGATTTCAGGCGGCGAAGCCTGACCCGACGCGCGATGCGAGGCAATGCGCGGACAGGCGTGCACGTCGGCGATTTACAGATCGCGTCGGATCGCTCAGAATCGCCGGCGATGCCGCCCGACCGGGCCGCGACTTCGTCTGGAGAACGCCGATGGCCGCCGTCGATACCGAGCGATTCCGCCTCCGCCGCTTCGTCGAGCGCCTGGTGCAGCTCGGCGAATGCGAGGTCCACGACAAGCCGATCGATCTCGTGGACGTGGCGGCGGTGCTCGACGGCAATCCGCGCGCGACCTGGTTCAAGGCGGTGGGGCCGGAGAAGGCCGAGCTGATCGGCAATGTCATGGGCTCGCGCAAGCGGCTTGCGCTCGCGCTCGACACCGACGAGGCGGGGCTGCTGCCGGATCATGCCGAGCGGCTCGCCAAGCCGCGTGAAGCCGGTGAAGGTCGCGGCGCAGGACGCGCCGGTGCAGCAGGTGGTGCTCAAGGGCGAGGACGCCGACCTCTGCGCGCTGCCGGTGCATCTGCAGCACGGCGAGGACGGCGCGCCCTATATCTCCGCCGGCCTCGACGTCATGCGTGTTCCGCGACACCGGCCACACCAACATCGGCTGCCGCCGCATCATGCTGCGCGGCCCGCGCACGGCCGGCATCGACATGATCGCGCCGAGCGATGCGCGCGCGATCTATCTCGACGCGGTGTCGCGCGGCGAGAAGACGCCGGTGGCCTACGTGGTCGGCTCGACATCCGTGCGATTTCATGGCGGCGGTCAGCATGAACCCGCCGATGGACGAGCTTGAAGTGCTGGGCGCGCTGCGCGGCGCGCCGGTGCCGATCGTCAAATGCGTGACCAACGACGTCTAGGTGCCGGCCGACGCCGAATACGTGCTGGAAGGCTATCTCGACAGCAAGGGCCACGCCGAGCCGGAAGGGCCGTACGGCGAATACGTCGGCTATTACGGCGTGGTGAAGACGCAACCCGGTGTTCCACCTGACCGCGATCACGCACCGCAAGGACGCGCTGTTCCAGACCGTGACCATCGGCGGCAAGCATCTCGCGCGCACCGACACCGCGCAGCTCACCACCGTGAAGACCGAATCGGCGGCCTGGGCCGGGCTCGTCACCGCGGTGCGCGAGCCGGTCGCGGTGTTCGCGACGCCGTCGAGCGGCGGCATGTACAACGTGCGCGTCTCGCTGCGCCAGCGCGTGCCGGGCGAGGCGCGCAACGCCATCGCCGCGGTGTTCGGCAGCATGGCGGAGGCCAAGCAGGTGTTCGTGTTCGACGACGACATCGACGTGTTCTCCGACGAGCAGTGCGACTGGGCGCTGGCGACGCGCTACCAGGGCGACCGCGACACCATCCAGGCGAGCGGGCTTTCGCGTGGTGCCGCTCGATCCGTCGCTCGGCGGCGCGCGCACCGGCGCCAAGATCGGTTTCGACTGCACCATCCCGTTCGGCAAGCGGCAGTCGCTGGAATGGGGCATTCCGATGCCGCCGGTGATGCCCGCGGAAGAGCCAACGGCAAGGCCGGCAACGGCGGACAGTCGGTGGCCGACACGCTGGCCGCGGGGCCGGCGAGCTTCCTCGAACTGATGGTCGCGGCCGGCACCCGCGACGGCCGCGAGATCGTGCGCGAGCTCGATGCGCTCTATGCGCGCCGACACGCTCAGCGCGCAACGAGAGCGGCCGCTACGTGCTGAAGGGGAAGTCGTAGCGCGCTTACACCCGCCAGCGCAGCACGCTCGGCGATCGCGTCGGGAACCGCGAATGCACCAGCAGGATCAGATCGGTGTCGATCGACACCATCAGCGCGCCGGCGATCGAGACCGCGACGCCGGTCAGCACCAGCGGCGCCGAACACCTCGTGGTCCGGATTGAGCCAGGTCGAGAACAGGAGCCGGAACACCAGCGACATCTGCAGGAGCGGCATCACCAGCAGGACCGGCGCGACCGCGACCGCCGCGAAGAAGAAGCCCTGCGCCATGGCGACGAACACGCCGGAGTAGGCGAACCAGCGCGCGTTCTCGCGCTTGATCGCCATCGACCTCGCGCCGCATCGCCGGCCACAGCAGCGCGAGCGCGACCACGGCGGTGGCGGCGGCATAGGCGATCAGCCCGCCGAGGATGCCGCTGGTCGGCCCGGTGTGCTCGAGCGCAAAGCGCGCCGGGATCGGCGACGAGCCATAGGCCAGCGCCGCGAGCGAGGCGAAGACGTAGCCCTTGAGCTTGCTCGGCGCGAACACCGGCTTCTTGCGGTCTGCGACTGGCGCGGCGGCCGCGCCGCCGGAGTCGCGGCCGTCCGCTGCTGCTGGGTGACGATCGAGCCGGCGACGATCAGGACGCCGCCGATCGCCTGCAACAGCGTGCAAGGCTCGTGCAGGATCGCGACCGCCAGCACCAGCGTGACGATGACCTGGAGCTGGATCACCGGCGCCGTCAGGTTGACGCCGGCGGCCTGGTTGGCGCTGTAGTTGCAGTAGCGGCCGAACACGAAATGCAGGACGCCGACGCCCGCCATCCAGGCCGCGGCGGCGGCGGGAAATTGCGCGAGCCGGCCGAGCTCGCCGGCCACGAACGCGACCGGCAGGAAGCACACGACGCCCATCGGGATGCTGATCGCCATGCCCTGGACTCGGCGTGCCGGTGACCACGCCGCGCCGCGCCGCGGCGTTGTTCAGGGCGAAGCGTCGCCGCCGACAGCAAGTGCGAAGATGGCTCCGAGCACGCGGCCGATTCCGCCTTACGATCTGCGCTTGCGCGTCTTGGCCTGCTCGGCGAGGAAGCGCCGCAGCCGCTCGCGCACGGCGTCGGCGCGATTGCGGCGTCCATTTGCGCAGGCCTTCGCCGGTGCGCATGCCGACCTTGCCGGCGGCGACCTTGTCCTTGAGGAACTGCGTCGGCTCGGTCGAGCGGTCGAGGTCGGCGAGCAGCACGTTCTGGATGTCGAGCGTGAGATCGAGGCCGACCAGGTCGGACTGCTCCATCGGGCCCAGCACCGCCATGCGCGCGCCGAAGCCGGACTTCACCACCTCGTCGATGGTGTCGGCGTCGCAGACGCCGGACGCGACCAGCGCGATCGCCTCGCGCTTGAGCGCATGCTGCAGCCGGTTGCCGACGAAGCCCGGAATGTCCTTCTTGACGTGCACCGGCCTGCGGCCGGCGTCGCGCAGCAGCTCCATGGTGCGGCTGCACGGTCTCGGCGCTGGTCTTCTCGTTCTGGATCACCTCGACCAGCGGCACGAGATGCGGCGGGTTCCAGAAATGCGTGCCGATGACGCGCTCGCGATGCTTGAGCTTGGCGCCGATCTCGGTCGAGGGGATCGCCGAGCTGTTGCTGGCGAGGATCGTGGTGGGCGCGGTGACGGCTTCGAGCTCGGCGAACAATCTGCTGCTTGAGCGGCAGCTTCTCCGGCGCGGCCTCGAACACGAAGCTTGCGTCCGCCATCGCGGGCTTCATCTGGTCGTGCGCCGAGATGCGGTCGAGCAGCGCCGGATCGCCGTCGAGCAGGTCGCGCGCGCTCTTCAGCCGCGCCGCAGCGAATGCGCGCCATTCCGCCGACGGGTCGTAGATGCCGACCGTGTGCCCCGCCGCCGCCAGCAGATAGGCGATGCCGTGGCCCATCAGGCCTGCGCCGATCACGCCGATTTTCATTGACGCTCATGTCTCCGTCGCGATCGATCAGCGCGCCGCTACATGCCCGCCTTCACCGGCACGAACTGGGTCGTGAACATCATCTTGTCGTCGGGGATTTCCTTGAGCAGGCCCATCTCGATGAAGGACTGCTTCAGCACGGCGACGCGCCTTCGGATCGAACATGCCGTCCGTCGAGAAGATGCCGATCTGCTCGTCATAGGCGCGGCTGATCACCGACGGGCTGACGTTGATCACCTTGGAGGTGATCTCGACCGTCTTGTCCTTGTTCGCCTTCATGAAGGCGATGGTGTCGAACCAGCCCTTGAGGAAGGCGCGCACCGCCTGCGGGCGCTTCGGCGATCACGTTCGTTGCGCACGAAGAAGACGTGCGTGATGAAGTGGTCGACGAACGGCGTCGCGGTCGGTGATGACGCGCCACTCCTTGGCTTCCTCGAGCGCATAGCCGACTTCGAGCGCGCCGATGTAGCCGTCGATCTGGCCGGTCTTGACCGCGGCGCGCGCCGGCTGCATGCCGCCGATCGGCACCGTGGTGATGCCGTCCGGCCCCAGCCCTTGCTGCTGGTTGATGCGCTTGCCGATCCAGTCGGTGAGCGAGCCGACGGTGGTGACGCCGAGCTTCTTGCCCTTGAGGTCGTCGACGGTCTTGATCGGCAGGTCGTAGCCGACCATCACCGCCATGTTGCGCGGAACGCCCGCCATGGCGGCGACCGCCTTCGCCGGCACGCCCTTGGCCATGAACGCCATGCCGGGCCCGCTGCCGATGCCGATGTCGATGGAGTCGGCGGTCAGCGCCTGCTGCATCCTGGCGTCGCCGCCGAAGGCGGAGACTTCGAGCTCGAGCCCGTGCTTGGCGAAGATGCCCGGTCTGCGATGCCGACGTCGAGCGGGGTGAAGGTCCAGGCGAACGGCACCGCCTTGCCGACGCGCAGCTTTTCGGCCGCGCGCGGCCGGCGTGACGAGGCTTGCGACGAGGCAGATCAAAACAGAGCGGAACCGATCCCGCATGGCATCCTCCCAGTGGCCGAGGAAGGTGCGGCCTTGGCGAAATCATTGCAGAAATCGCGCGCCGCCGCCAACCGCGGGAGGGTGAGCAGAGCGCCGGTTCTCCCTCTCCCCGCGGGGAGTCGCGGGAAGAGGGTTGGGGTGAGGGGGCGTATCTGCGAATCCTGAGTCTTCAGAATGTGGCAGCACCCTCTGACCCGGCGAGCTTCGCTCGCCGACCTCTCCCCGCAAGCGCCGCAAGCGGGAAGAGGCGTAGGCCGCGGCTTGCGTTGACCGGGCATGGGCTCACTCCTAAAATTCGCGAATCGATCCGCCCGTGACGCAAGGGTGTCCTATGCACATCATCGACTCGCATTTCCACTGGTGGCCGCGGTCGATCTTCGACAAGCTGTGCAAGCGCGAGGAGTTTCCGAAGGCGCGGGTCAACAAGCGCGGCGGCTACGACTACATGCGGCGGCAGCGAGAGCGGCCAGCACCTGAACTCCTGGGCCGAGTGGTTCGATCTCGACAAGCAGTTCGAATACATGGACGGCCTCGGCCACCGGGTCGACGTGGTGTGCTCGATCGGCCCGTTCTCGGTGGCGTTCTCCGACATGCCGGTGGCGGAGGGGCGCGACTACGCCATCATGTGGAACGAGGAGATGGCGGGCGCGCAGAAGAAATATCCCGGCCGGCTCTGGGCGAGCGCGGCGGTGCCGCTGCAGGACACCCGCGTCGCGATCGAGGTGGTCGACGACGCCGTCAACCGGCTCGGCCTGATGGGCGTCAACCTGCCCGGCAGCGTCGGCGCCGACGCGCGCATCGACGCCGAGCGGCTCGAGCCGTTCTACGCCCATTGCGAGAAGCTCGGCCTGCCGGTGTTCCTGCATCCGACCGACGTGATCTTCCAGGACATGCTCGACGGCTACGACGGCGCGCTGCACCTGAGCCTCGGCCGCGTCATCGAGGTGAGCGTCGCCGCGATGCGGCTCATCCTCTCCGGCATGATGGAGCGCCACCCCAAGCTCAAGATCGTGATGTCGCATACCGGCGGCTCGCTGCCCTACCAGGCCGGCCGCATGGACAAGAACTCCAAGGCCGCAAAGCTGCCGAGGCCGGTGCAGGACTACATGAAGCGCATGTTCACCGACACGGTGTCTCCGCACGCGGCCGGCATGCGGTTCGCGATCGACTACTACGGCATCGACCACGTCATGTACGGCACCGACTATCCGTGCTGGGACCCGGCGGCGTGCTTGGCCTTGCTGGAGGACGTGGAGCTTTCCACGGCGGACAAGCAGAAGCTGTTCTACGACAACGCGCGTCGCATTCTGAACCTGAAGGACCCGGCTCCGGCGAAGGCGCCCAAGCACGAGCCGGCGCTGGCGTAGACATTTCGCTGAACTAGGAATGGGTCATGGCCGGGCTATGTCCCGGCCATCTCATTGAGGATGCACGCTGCCCGCCTCGGGATGCTCGGCACGGGGCCTGGCATGACGGTTGGAGAAGTCAGTGCCGGACCAGCAATCGGTGGCGATCGTCGGCGGCGGGCCCATCGGGCTCGCAGTCGCGCTGCACCTCGACATGTACGGGGTGCGCTCGACGCTGTTCAACACCGACACCGAGACCCGCTGGCATCCCAAGGGCAATATTCACAACGCCCGCACCATGGAGTTGATGCGCAAGCTCGGTCTTGCCGAAAAGATCCGCGCGCTCGGCCTGCCCGCCGACCATCCATTCGACGTGGCGTATTTCACGCGGCTCAGCGCCTACGAGATCGCCCGCGGCCGCACGCCATCGCGCGGCGAGCGGCTGCGCAAGCGCGACGCGGGCGCCGTGACCGACCAGCTTCCGGAGCCCACCCATCGCGTCAACCAGATGTATGTCGAGCGCCTCCTGTTCGAGGAATGCAGCCGCAGTCCGAACATCACCATGCGGTTCGGCTGGACTGTCGAGGACATCGCGCAGGATCGGTCTGGGGTGTCGGTGACGGCGCGCGACGCCGCAGGCAGCGTGGAGCAGGGCGGTTTCGCCTATCTCGTCGGCTGCGATGGCAGCCGCAGCATTGCACGCAAGGCGCTCCGCATCCGCTACGAGCGCGAAGACCACCTGATGAATGTCTTCATGGGCGGCGAGTTCGTCTCCATCCACATGCAGATTCCGCAGTTCTACGAGGTGCTCGGCCGTGAACGCCGCGCCTGGATGTACCTCACCATCAACCCGGACACGCGGATCGTCATCATCACGTTGAACGGCGTGGACGAGTTCATGATGCACGCGCGCAGGAAGCCCGGCGAGACCGTCGACGAGGAGGGCGTGCAGCGCACCATTCTCCGGGCGATCGGCAAGGACATTCCGGTGAAGATCGTGAGCCAGCGCGGTTGGAGCGCGGGCGGCTACCTGGTCGCGGAACGCTTCCAGTTTGATCGCGTGCTGCTTGCTGGCGACGCGGTGCACCTGTTCACGCCGACCGGGGGATTCGGGCTCAACACCGGCATCGACGACGCCGCCAACCTGTCCTGGAAGATCGCTGCGGTGCTGCAGGGTTGGGGCGGCTACAGGCTCCTTGCCACCTACGAGAACGAGCGCAAGCCGGTCGCCGTCCGGAACACCAGCGTCGCCCGCGAGATGGGCAAGGCTTGGCACGATCTTGACGTGACCGCCGAAATTGAGCGCGACACGCCGGCCGGTGCTGCCGAGCGCGAACGCGCGGCGCACTCGTCATTCGTCCTGGAGAACCATTTCGTGCGGCCGGAGGACTACGACTATCTCGGCGTCGTGCTCGGCGCACGCTATGATAGCTCGCCCATCGTCATCGCCGACGGCCCGCCGCCGCCCGACACCACCGAGATTTACACGCCGTCCGGCGTGCCGGGCGGCCGCGCCCCGCATCTTTGGCTCGACGACAAGCGTACGGCCGGAAGCTCGCTGTTCGATCGCATGGGCCGATACTTCACGCTGTTGCGCATCGGCGCTGCGCCCGACACCGCGCCGCTGCAAGCCGCCGCGCGCAAGGCCGGGGTGCCGCTTGCCGTTCTGGACGTGACGCGGCCGGAGGCCGCCGCGCTTTACGGGCGAAAGCTCGCGCTGATCCGCCCCGACCAGCACATCGCCTGGCGTGGCGACGAATTGCCGCGCGACCCGGATGCGCTGATCGCCACTGTTACCGGTCGCTGACTCGGCCGTTGCCCCGCGCAGGCAGCGCTCGCCGGACCCTCGTGTCGTGTCGCCGCATGATCCTCCGCTCGCTCCCGCGTAAGCGGTAGACAATGGAACGTGAGCACGGCGCGTGCTCTGCCTCTCCCCGCACGCGGGGAGAGGTGAAAGCCGTGCCGTATGCGATGGCCCGGGAGTCCGCGGGGACGAGCGGCTGCGTTGGCCACTTCCGCATTCGCGACGTTTCGCGATAGCCTCCGCACCACAGGGAAGGAAGCAACAACCATGACCATTGCCCGCCGTCGTGTCCTGACGCTCGCTGCCGCAGGCTTTGCCACACAGCTCCTGCCACGCGGCGCCCGCGCCGCCGACTATCCGAACAAGCCGGTGCGGCTGATCGTGCCGTATCCGCCGGGCGGCGCCGCCGATATCAGCGGACGCCTGATGGCGCAGTTCATCTCCGACCGGCTCGGCCAGCCGTTCATCATCGAGAATAAGCCCGGCGCCGGCAGCAACATCGGCACCGAGACGGTCGTTACCGCACAGCCCGACGGCTATACGCTGCTGCAGATCAACGCCGGCAACGCGATCAACGCGACGCTCTACCAGAAGCTGAATTTCAACTTCATCCGCGATATAGCGCCGATCGGCAGCCTGGTGCGCGCGCCGCACGTGATGTTTGTGACGCCGTCGTTTCCGGCGAAGACCGTGGCCGAGTTCATCGCCTACGCCAAGACGAACCCCGGCAAGGTGAACTACGCCTCGGCCGGCGTCGGCAACGCCAATCACATCACGACCGAAATGTTCAAAATGATGACCGGCACCGACCTGGTGCACGTGCCTTATCGCGGCGGGGCGCCGGCGCTGCTCGATCTCGTCAGCGGTCAGGTTCAGCTCATGTTCGCCGACACGCTGACGGCGGCGGGACAGATCAAGGCCGGCTCGATCCGCGCCATCGGGGTGGCGTCCGCGGTCCGCTCGCCGGTGCTGCCGGACGTGCCGCCGATCTCCGACACGGTGCCGGGCTTCGACGCGAGCTCCTGGTGGGGCTTCGGCGCGCCGCGCGGTACGCCGCCCGAGGTGATCGCGATCGTCAACCGCGAGATCAACGCCGGCCTCGCCGATCCGAGGCTGAAGGCCCGGTTTGACGAGATGGGCGCGCTGATCATCGGCGGCACGCCGGAGGCGTTCGGAAAGATGATCGCCGACGAGACCGAGAAATGGGGCAGGGTGATCACGTTTGCCGGCGCCAAGGTGGAGTGATCAGCGGTCGGCGGCCTCGCCATAGCGCTCATCGATCTTCAGCCCCAGGTCCTCCATTTCAGCCTTGACCATCGCCGCACCGTGCCAGACCACCGGCACGCCGCCAGGGATGGCCGCAGCCGCGATCGCCTGGAACATTTCGCGCGGCGTGGCACCGGCGAGCAGCGCGCGGCGGATATGCGTGCGTGCGCCGTGCAGCTTGCCCTGCGTAAGGAGCACGCCGGTGATGATGAATTCGATGACCTGGCGCGACAGCGCGGCATCTTTTCGCGAAATGGTCCAGGTCGAGTAGTAGTTCTTCAGCGCGGCGAAATAGTCTGGATCAAGCTCCATCACGGCCTGGTGGCCGGGATGCACGACGCCGAGGGTCTCGCGCTTCCACTCCTCGGGCATCTCCGGTCCGCTGGCGGCTCTGTCCGCTTCGAGAATGTCGCGGGCGAACGCATCGGCGATGTCTTTGCTCATGTCCTGCCTCCGCAGATGAACGACGAACCGCCGAGCGCGATGAACTCGTGCCGGCGCAGGTTACGGCCGTGGCGCGAACCGCTCGTCGATGCCCGCCCAGGTGTCGAAGCCGACGGTGCGCTTGTACTCCTCGAAGTCCATGCCGTCGTTCCTGCGCGCGAACTTGCCGCTCTTCATGTCGAGCAGCACGGCCTCGACTGCCTTCGCCGCGTGCATCAGCGTGTCGAGGCCGAGCACGGCGCAGTTGAAGCCAAGCTCGGCCAGTTCCTCCATGCCGAGGATCGGGGTGTGGCCGCCCATCAGCGGGTTGCAAATCTGCGGCACGTCGAACGCCTTGCCGATCCGCGAAAGCTCTTCCACCGAGCGCGGCGCCTCGATGAAGATGCCGTCGGCGCCGGCGTTGACGAACGCCTCGGCGCGCCGCATCGCCTCGTCGAGGTCGTGCACCTGCCGCGCGTCGGTGCGCGCGAGAATCCAGGTCTCCGGGTTGAGCCGCTCCGCGCAGGCGGCCTTGATCTTGGCGACTGCGATCTCGCGCGGCACCACCTTCTTGCCCTCCATATGGCCGCAGCGCTTGGGCCATTGCTGGTCCTCGATCAGGATCGCGCTCACCCCCATGCGCTCGTAGCTTTGCACCGTGTGCACCACGTTCTTGACGTCGCCGTAGCCGTCGTCGCCGTCCACGAACACCGGCAGGTCGCAGGCCGCCATGATGTCGCGAACGCAGGCCGAGATTTCGCCGAAGCCCTTGAGCCCGATGTCGGGCACGCCATAGCGCGAGCCGACCGCCGGGAAGCCGCCGATGAAATAGGTCTCGAAGCCGAGCTTCTGGATGATCCGCGCGCTCAGCGCATCGTGCGCGCCCGGCACCACCAGAAAGCGCTTCTCCTGCACGGCCCGGTCGATGATCTGGCGGAAACTTCCTGGCATTGAGCGGCTCCGGGATTGTCTTTATGGTTTCGGCACCTGCCGCAATTCAATCCCAGATCGCCGAACGGCGCCAGCGCGAGATGAAGAGCCTCACCATACGTGTCCCGGGCGCAGCGCGGCATGAAATGACGCGCTGCAGACCCGGGATCGTAACGAACTCCGAGCTTGGAACGGTCCCGGTTCAGCGGTGCAGCACGTCGTGCCGCACCGCGTCCGGGACACGCCGCTGAAAGAGCGCCAGCATGATCTTCGTTGCGGTTGATATCGGCGGCACCTTCACCGACCTGATCGGCTTCGACGATGCGGCGCAGTCGTTCGTGCAGGCCAAGAGCCTGACCACGCCGCATGAGCTGACGCAGGGCGTCATCGACTGCATCCGCCAGAGCGGGCTCAGCGCGGACGCAATCGACGAGCTGATCCACGGCTCGACCATCGCCATCAACACGCTGATCGAGCGGAAGGGCGCCAAGACCGGCCTCGTGGTGACGCGCGGCACCCGCGACGTCTACATCATCGGTCGCGGCAACCGGCCGGAATCCTACAACCTGTTCTTCCACCGCCATCGGCCGCTGGTGTCGCGGCGGCTCACGCGCGAGGTCGACGAGCGCGTCACCAGCGACGGCGAGGTCTACCAGCGCCTGCGCAAATGCGAGCGTCGCCGAGGCCTGCCGCGCGCTCAAGGCCGCGGGCGTCGAGGCGGTCGCGGTCTGCTTCCTGCACGCCTACGCCAATCCCACGCACGAGCGCGACGTCGGTGCGATGGTCCGCAAGGCGCTGCCGGGTGCCTACCTGTCGCTGTCGCACGACATCCTGCGCGAGTACCGCGAGTTCGAGCGCATGTCGACGACGGTGGTGAACGCCTACATCGGGCCGAAGGTCGGCGGCTACGTGAAGAGCCTGAAGTCGAGCCTCGGCGGCATCGGCTTCCGCGGCGATCTGTCGATCATGCGCTCCAACGGCGGCGTGATGACGCCGGAGGTCGCGACCGAGCGGCCGGTGGCGATGATGGAATCGGGCCCGGTCGGCGGCATCATCGCCTCGGCGCGGGTCGGTGCCGCGCTCGGCTTCCCCAACGTGATCTCCTTCGACATGGGCGGCACCACCGCCAAGGCGAGCCTCATTCGCGCGGGCGAGCCGACGCTCGCGCCCGGCTACTACGTCGGCGGCTACGCCAGCGGCCATCCGGTGATGCTGCCGATGATCGACGTGGTCGAGGTCGGCGCCGGCGGCGGCTCGATCGCCTGGCTCGACGATGTCGGCGCACTCAAGGTCGGCCCGCAGAGCGCCGGCGCCGATCCCGGGCCCGATCTGCTACCGCGGCGGCGGCACCGAGCCGACCATCACCGACGCCAACGTGGTGCTGGGCCGACTCGATCCGGACAATTTCCTCGGCGGCACGATGAAGCTCGACGCCGAGGGCGCGCGGCGCGGCATCGAAGAAAAGATCGCGCGCCCGCTCAAGCTCGGTCGTCGTGCGGCGGCGCAGGCGATCGTCGACATTTCGATCAACAAGATGTCGCTTGCGGTGCGCGAGGTCTCGGTCGCCAAGGGCTACGACCCGCGCGACTTCGCGCTGGTGGCCTCTGGCGGCGCCGGTCCGCTGCACGTCTGCGCGATCGCGCGCGAGCTCTACATTCCGACGGTGATCGTGCCGCTGTTTCCCTCGCACTTCTCCGCGCTCGGCATGCTGCTCGCCGACGAGCGCCACGATTTCATCCGCACCGTCTATTCCGATCTCGCCGGCGTCGACTTCGCCACGCTGGTCAAGGTGCACGACGAGATGGTCGCCGACGCGAAGTCGAGCCTGCGCCACGGCAAGGACGCGCAGTCTACCAGATCCAGCTCGATCTTCGCTACGTCGGGCAGGAGTTCACGCTGTCGGTGCCGGTCGAGCTTGTGGCAGCTCAAACGCGGCGACCGCACGGCATCCGCACCGCGTTCGACCGCTCTACGAGCAGCGCTACGCGCACCACTCGCCGGACGAGCCGGTGGAGATGGTCAACATGCGGCTCGGCGCCATCGGCAAGCGGCCGACGCTGGCGTTCCCGACGCTCGGCGCTGCTGGCGCTGCGCAGCCGGCGGCCGAGCGCGCGGTCTATTTCAGCTCGGCGAAGGAGCCGCTCATGGCCAAGGTCTATCGTCGCGAGGCGCTCGGCGCGGGCGCTGCGATCGCCGGCCCGGCGCTGATCCAGGAGCACGGCACCACCACGGTGCTGTTCGAGACATGACACGCTGCAGGTCGCCGACAGCGGCGAACTGATCATCAAGGTCGGAGGCGCGGGATGATGGCTGTCATATGTTCGGTGCTGATGGGATGGTTCCCTCCCCCCTTGAAGGGGAGGGACAGGGAGGGGGGTAAACTTCAAACTCAGCGCTGGCAATTCACCCCCCACCCCAACCCTCCCCCTCAAGGGGGGAGGGAGCAGGCCGTGCCGTGTCGAAAGGGTGTGCACCCATGACGAAGCTCGACACCGTCACGCTGGAAGTGATCCGCAACGCGCTGCCGGCGGTCGCCAACGAGATGGCGGCCGATCTGCAGCGCACCTCCTACAACATGATGATCTACGAGGTGCGCGACTATTGCACCGCGCTGCTCGACACCAAGGGCGAGCTGATCTCGCAGAACGTCGGCGGCGTGTCGCACTTCGTCGCCGATCTCGGCGTGCTCGTGACCGACGGCATGAAGCGCTACGGCCGCGACGGCTTCAAGCCCGGGCGACGTCATCATCACCAACCACCAGGCGGTGGCCGGCCAGCACCTCAACAACGTCGTCATCTACATGCCCTATTTCTACAAGGGCGAGCTTTTGATGTTCCTGATGGTGCGCGCGCACTGGATCGACGTCGGCGGCACCTCGACCGGCTTCGGCGCCGGCGCCACCGGTGGCCGATCCCTGGCTCGAGGGCTTGCAGCTCGACCAGCTCAAGATCTACGAGGAGGGCAAGCTCAACGAGACGCTCTACCGCGTCATCAAGGACAACATCCGCTTCCCGGAATCCTCGCTCGGCGACATGAAATCGCAGATGGCGGCCTGCCGGCTCGCGGCGCGCCGCATGGACGAGCTGTTCGACAAGTACGGCCGCGACACCATGCTCGCCGCCATCGCGCAGATCTTCGACGAGACCGAGCAGAAGTGCCGCAACGTGGTCGCGCAGCTCCCCGACGGCGTCTACGAGGCCGAGCGCCTCGATCGACGACGACGGCGTGCTCAAGGGCGAGCAGGTGCCGATCCACGTCAAGGTCACGGTCAAGGGCGGCGACATGACCATCGACCTGTCCGGCTGCTCGGCCGAGCGCAAGGCCGGCGATCAATTCGCGCACCTATGCCGGCGCGCGCGTCGCCTACAAGGCGCTGACCGGCCCGCTCGATCCGGTCAACGAGGGCTCGTTCCGCGCGCTCAAGGTCATCATCCCGGAAGGCAACATCATGATGGCGCGCTTTCCGGCGCCGATGGCGGGCTGGAGCGCGATCGTGCCGACGGTGGTCGACGCCATCGTCGCGGCGCTGCGCCAAGGCGATGCCGGACCGCGTGCCGGCCGGCCATCACGGCCTGCTCGGCGGCGCGGTGGTGTTCTTCGGCGTGCATCCGAAGACCAAGCGCCGCTTCGTGGTGCAGAGCATCGAGGGCGGCGGCTGGGGCGGCCGGCCGTTCGAGGACGGCGAGTCCGGCACGGTCTCGGTCTGCCAGGGCGACGTGCGCAACGGCTCGATCGAGGGCATCGAGCTGAAATGCCCGGTGCTGGTCGAGAGCCGCGCGCTGCGCGCAGGATTCCTGCGGCGCCGGCAAGTACCGCGGCGGGCTCGGCATCGACATGCGGGTGCGCAACCTGGTCGAGGGCCGCTGGAATTTCGAGCAGCCGCGCCGCAGCAAGTGCCCGCCCTGGGGGCTGTGGGGCGGCACGCCGGGCGAGCCCGGCGGCTACCTGCTGAAGCTGCCGGGCGAGCGCGACTTCAAGCATGATGGCCGGCAGCCACATCCCGGTGCCGATCGGCGCCGAGGCGATCGTGCGCACCGGCGGCGGCGGCGGCTGGGGCGATCCGCTGGAGCGCGATCCGGCGCTGGTGCGCCGAGGATGTGGCCGAGGGCCTGATCTCGGCCGGCGGCCGCGCGCAAGCTCTACGGCGTGGTGCTCCGGGGCAACATGTCGCTGGACGAAAGCGCGACCGCGCGGCTGCGGGACCGGCTACGATCGGCCCGCAAGGCAAGAAGCAGGCGAGCCGACGAGCCATGAAGACGCCGGCCAGGATCGCGAGGCAGCGTCGATGACGTCGAGCGTCGATCGCTGCGTCGATCGCGCTCGCGCGCGGGGAGAGGGAGGGGAGGCGCTGTGCTCGCGCACTTCAGCCCACATCCGCTTTTCAGCAATTGCCGTCGCGCTGACCGCGCTGCTGCTGCCAGCGGCCGCGTCTGCCGAGACGTTGCGCGTCGGCAAGGCCGGCCGCGATGCGTTCTCGTTCGCGCCGGCCGACATCGGCGCGCGCACCGGCATCTTCAAGAAGCACGGCATCGACCTCGAGATTTCGAGCTTCGGCGGCGACGCGCGCGTGCAGCAGGCGATGGCCGCCGACGGCATCGACATCGGGCTCGGCTCCGGTCCCGGCCTCGCCTTCATCGTCAAGGGCTCGCCGGCCAAGGGCATCGCCGCCATGGCCGATCCGCCGCTCACCTTCGCGCTGGTGGTGCGCAACGACGGCGACGATCAAGACGCTCGACGATCTCAAGGGCAAGAAGGTCGGCGTCTCGACCGTCGGCTCGGTCACCGGCTGGCTCGTCGGCGAGACCGTCGCGCCAGAAGGGCTGGGGCTACGACGGCATGGCGCTGACGCCGATCGGCGACGACGCCACGCGGGTCGCGGCGCTGCAAGACCAAGTCGATCGACGCGCGCGATGGTCAATCTCGCGGTCGCGTTCAACTACGTGCAGCGCGGCGACGGCACGCATCCTGCTGCGGTTCGGCGACCTGCTGAAGGACTTCCACGTCCACGTGATCTTCGCGACCGACAAGGCGATCGCCGCGAAGCCCGCACGCGCTGCGCGGCTTCCTCGCCGGCTGGTTCGAGACCATCGCCTTCATGCGCAAGGACAAGGCCAAGACGCGTCGAGATCGCCCAGGAGGTCATGCAGCACCGACGCCCCGACCACCGACGCGCATCTACGACGAGCATGATGCCGATGTTCAACGACGACGGCCATTTCAAGCCGAAGGCGCTGGCGGTGCTGAGCCGCTCGTTCGTCGACATGAAGACGCTGCCGGCCGAGCCGGACATGAGCAAGCTGATCAACGAAGTTGTTTCTGCCCAGGAAGTGATCCGCCGAACGACGGGCAACGAGAGTGGGGAAGCTCATGGTCGCGATCGCGCACGCGCACGGCCTCGGCGTCGTCGCCGCGCTTGCGCTGCTCGTCTTGCGCCGGCGCAGGCCGCCGAGAAGCTGCGCGTCGGCAAGGCGGTGCCGGAGGCGTTCTCGTTCACGCCGATCGAGATCGGCATGCGCACCGGCATCTTCGCCAAGAACGGCCTCGAGATCGAGTCGATCGCCTTCACCGGCGACGCCCGCATGCAGCAGGCGGCGGCCGCCGGCTCGATCGACATCCTGCTCGGCTCCGGGCCGGCGATGGCCTTCATCGTCAAGGGCGCGCCGATCAAGGCGTCGCCGCGATGGCCGGCCCGCCGCTCCTGATGGCGATCGTCGCGCGGCCCGGACGGCCCGAAGTCCGCCGCCGACCTCAAGGGCAAGAAGGTCAGCGTCTCGACCGCGGGCTCGCTGACCTACTGGCTGGTCAGCCGAGACCTCGCGACCGGCAGGGCTGGGGCCCGCACGGCATCCACGATCGCAGCCGATGGGCGCGATGCCCGGCCAGATCGCGGCGCTCAAGCGCGGCGACATCGACGCCATCATCATGGACATCGGCACCGCGCTTCGACCTCGAGAAGCGCAGCGAAGGCCGCATCATCGTCCGCTTCACCGACATCAAGGACTTCCACATCCACGTGATCTTCGCGACCAACAAGATCATCGCCGAGAAGCCCGAGGCGGTGCGCGCCTTCCTCAAGGGCTGGTTCGAGACCATCGCCTTCATGCGCAAGAACAAGGCCGAGACCGTCAAGATCGCCGCCGAGGTGACGAACAAAGAGCGAGGCGATCACCAGCCGCACCTACGACGAGGTCATGTCGATGTTCTCCGACACCGGCCGGTTCGACCCGAAGGCGCTGGCGACGCTGCGCAAGTCCTACGTCGAGCTGAAGCTGCTGCCGACCGAGCCGGACATGTCGAAGCTCTACACCGAAGCATTCCTGCCGAAAATGAGCTCACGTCGGGCGATGATCGCGGTTCGCGATCCGGCGAGCGTCTCGCACCAGTTCGGCGAGCAGGGCGACGCCCATCACGTGCGCGCGCTGCTCGACACCTCGCTCGACATCGCGCGCGGCGAGCTGCTGTGCCTGATCGGGCCGAGCGGCTGCGGCAAGAGCACGCTGCTCAACATGATCGGCGGCCTGCTGACGCCGACCACCGGCACGGTCGAGGTCGGCAGCAAGCGCGGTGCGCGGCGCCGCTGCCGCGCGAGATCGCCTTCGTGTTCCAGGAGAACGCGCTGTTTCCCTGGTGCTCGGTGATCGAGAACGTCAAGCTCGGCATGGTGTTCCAGGGCGTGCCGCAAGGCCGAGCAGGAGGAGCGCGCGCGCAAGTCGCTCGAGGCGGTCGGGCTCACGGACTTCATCGACCACTATCCGGCGCAGCTCTCGGGCGGCATGCGCCAGCGCGCGGCGCTCGCCCGCGCGCTCAGCCTGCGAGACCGGCATTCTGCTGATGGACGAGCCGTTCGGCGCGCTCGACGAGCAGACCCGCATGATCCTCGGCGAGGACCTGTCGGTGCTGCTGTCGCGCACCGAGAAGACCATCGTGTTCGTCACCCACTCGCTCGGCGAGGCGGTGTTCCTGGCCGACCGCGTCGCGGTGTTCTCGGCGCGGCCCGGCACCATCAAGGAGATCATCAGCGTCGACGAGCCGCATCCGCGCAAGCCCGAGCTTCGTGACCACGGAGAAGTTCACGCAGCTGCGCAACCGCTCTACGGCCTGCTGCACGACGAAATCCGCAAGGCGGTGGAGCAGATCGGCGCGTGCGTCGGGGCCGGCCGTCATGAGCGCGCGGCAGGACCGGCGCGGCCAGGCTTGCGAGCCGCGCGGTGCAGGTCGGCTTTCTCGCTGGCGCTGCTGCTGCTCTGGTATCTCGGCACGACCTATTGGGGCGTCAGCCATCTGCTGCTGCCCAATCCGGTGAAGGTCTGGCACGAGCTCAAGGACGTGCTCGGCACCGGCGAGTTCCTGGCCCGACCTGCAGGTCACGCTGAGCGAGCTCGCGATCGCGTTCGCCATCTCCTGCACCAGCGGCGTCACGCTCGGCTATCTGATCAGCCGCTCGCACTACCTGATCCGGGTGTTCGAGCCGCTGCTCGCCGGCATCTATTCGGTGCCGATCATCCTGTTCCTGCCGCTCTACGTGCTGTTCTTCGGACTCGGTCCGGGGTCGAAGATCGCGCTCGGCACCACCATCAGCTTCTTCCCGATCGTGCTCAACACCATCGCGGGCTTCGGCTACGTCGACAGGATCTTCATCACTGCGGCGCGCTCGATGGGCGCCTCCGACTGTGCAGATGTTCCGCTACGTGCTGCTGCCGGCGGCGCTGCCGGTGATCCTGACCGGGCTGCGCATCGGCTTCACGGTCGCGCTGCTGTCGATCCTCGGCAGCGAGACCATCGCCTCGCTCGCCGGCCTCGGCCACCGGATCGTGCATCTCGCCGAGGCGATGGAGACGGCGCGGATGTTCGCCTACATCGCGTTCGCGGTCGTGATCGCGGCGTCCTCAACACGCGTCACGCAGCGCTCGAACGGCAGGGCCAGGCGGCAATGATCGAGCGCAGCTCTCGCAGGCGTGCCGAGCGACGTCGCATGCTGCTGCGGCCATCCCGGCGTGGCGCGGCTCCTGGTCGTGGCGGCGCTGTTTGCTGCTGTGGGAGGTCGCGGCGCGCTGGTGGGTCGATCCGATGTTCTTGAGCCCGCCGTCGCGGGTGTTCGACGTCGCTGCGGTCGATGTTCGAGACCAACGGGCGTGCCGGCGGCGCTGCGGATCACGTTCTGGGAGCTCGCGGTCGCCTTCGCGATATCGGTCGTGATCGGGCTCGCGGTCGGGCTTGCGGTCGGGCTGTCGCGCTTCTCCAACCGCAGCTTCATGCCGATCATCCTGCTGCTCTACGGCACGCCGCAGATCACCATCCTGCCGCTGTTCATCCTGTATTTCGGCATCGGCCCGGCCTCGAAGATCGCCTTCGGCGTGAGCCACGGCATCTTCCCGATCATCGTCACCATCGTGGCCGGCGTGCAGAACATCAAGCCGATCCTGATGACGGCGGCGCGCTCGATGGGCGCGAGCCGCTGGCAGATTTTCCGCTGGGTGATCTTCCCGCACATGATCCCGAGCTTCTTCGCCGGCATGCGGCTCGGCATGACCGGCGTGCTGCTCGGCGTGCTGCTGGCCGAGCTTTACGTCTCGACCGCCGGCATCGGCTATTTCACCACGCTGTTCACGCAGAACTTCGATCCGACCAAGCTGCTCGGCCTGATCTCGGTGCTGGCCGCGATGGCGATCGTGCTCAACGAGATCGTGCGCCGCGCCGAGGTGCATTTCGGCCGCTGGCGGACCGACTGACGTGGCCGCGATCGAACAACTCGGCGCGCTCGTTGCGCAATACCGGCCCGACGAGCCTGCGCAGGCCGCGGTCCGCCGGCATGTCGCCGACACGCTCGGCGCCTGGATCGCCGCGTCCGCCACCGCCGAGGGCAGGGCGCTGCTCACCTACCGCGGCGCGGCGGCGCCGCTCGCGGACCGGGTGGCCGTCAACTGTGCGCTGGCGCGGCTGAGCGAAGTCGACGACATCCACCTCGGCGCGATGATCACGCCCGGGGCAATCGTGATCCCGGCAGCGCTGACTGTTGCGGCAACGATGCCCCACGCAGCCCCCGAGGAACTCGCCGCCGCCATCGTCGTGGGCTACGAGGCGATGATCCGGCTCGGCATCGCCATCGACGGGCCGAGCGTGCTCTATCGAGGCATCTGGCCGACGTATTTCGCGGCGCCGTTCGGGGTCGCGGCCGCGGCGTCGCGCCTGCTCGGGCTGGATGCCGCCAAGGCGTCACACGCGCTCGCAACCGCGCTGATCATGGCGGCGCCGGGCGTCGGCCACCATGCCGCGGCGACCACCGCGCGCTGGCTCGCCGTTGGACAGGCGGCCGCGCGAGGGCTTGCAGCGGCGCAGGCCGCGGCAGCCGGCTTCACCTCGGATGTGACGCTTTTGGAGAGCGATTTCCTGAAGAATATCTATGGCATAACGCCAGATCATGAGGTCCTGAACGAGGCCCTTAATGTGCCGACTCTGATGCAAGTCTCGTTCAAGCCTTGGTGCGCCGCTCGCCAGACCATGGCGGCGACGCAGGCGCTGAAGGAGATCATGGCGGAGGGCGTCGCGCCGGACAGCGATCATATCGATCGAGGCCGCGGTGCTCCCGCCGCACCGCAGATGATCGGCCACGGCGTTACCGCCGGCGACCGGTTCTCGCACCTGACGAGCGTGCCCTACCAGATGGCGGTGGCGGCACTCGCGCCGGAGGCCGCGTTCCAGCTGAGCGGACCGGCCGGCGCGCTGTCCCCCGCATTGGCCACGTTTATGGCGCGCATTGCGGTGTCAGGCGACGATCGCCTGCTCGCGGACGGCTACCCGCAAACCTGGCCGGCGCGTGTCAACGTCACGACGGCGGCCGGCCGGTATGAACGGCGGGTCAGCCATGTGCCCGGCGATCCGGCGCGTCGGTTCACCGACGATGAACTCAGGGCGAAATTCCGTGAGCTCGTCGCGCCGGTCCTACCTTCGCACGAGGCCAACGCCATGTTCGATTGCGGCCTTGCCGCGATTGACCAGCCGGCGGCGACGCTGGAACGGGTCGGCGCGCTTAGCGGGCGTTAGCAACCCGCAGCCGTCATCGCGGGCCGGCGCAAAGCGCCGTGACCCGACGATTCATCAAACACGGAAGGCTGTGGGCAGCGTGTCTTGCGAAGGTGATGACGCGGATCGTAACGCGCGCGCCAAATTATTCTCGCGGCACGACGGTTCCGCCTAAAACAACCTTTAATTCGCCTGTTCGGCGTTGATCAGCTTCTGCAGCACCTGCTTGTAGCGCACCGGACCTATGTCGATCGCAAGGTTGAGCGGATCGATCGCGGTGTGCGCGCTGTCGATCGCCACCTGCTGGGCCTCGATCACCGGTGCATCCTGATCCTCGAAGGCGAAGCGGCGCATCTTGCCGATCTTGTCCTGGATGTCGCGGTTGAGTTGTTCGTCGGTGGTCTGCACGTTGTAGCGAACCGCGGTGAAGAAGTAGTGCGTGGTCCGGTCGGTCTCGGGCGTGAGCAGGTGCACGGCGTTGTAGCCGGTGCCGGTTTCGGGCTTTAAGCCGGGCGCGCAGATGCCAGTCACCAGCCGCAAGGTCGACGGCGCCATCCAGCGGATGCTGGTGTACTTGTCGCAGCGGGCGGGGGCCTGCGGCCACATCAGCTTGTTCATCCCGGGCGGCTCGGCGTCGCGCGCGAGGCGGCCCACGATCACGTCATTGCCGTCGAGGTCGACGGTGATATCGGACTCGACCGTGTCGGCGTTGCCTAGGATGCCTTCGTGCAAATAGGACGTGTGACTGAGGTCGAGCAGGTTATCGATGATCAGTTCGTAGTTGGCCTTGATCGTGATGCGGTCGCGCTTGGTCGTGAACAACTCAGGCACGTTGTCCATGATGCTGAAGTCCGGCACCTTCGCCGGATCGGCGGGCTGATCGCCCATCCAGATCCAGATCGCCTTGTGCTTCTCGGTCACCGGAAAGCCGCGGATATGAGCGCGCGACGGGATGTGCTTGTTGCCGTGGGGGTTGCAGCACGCACGCGCCTGAGGCGTCGAACTCGAGCCCGTGATAGGGGCATTGCAGACGGTCGCCGCCGACGATCTTGCCCATGCTCAGCGGCGCGAACCGGTGCGAGCAGCGATCTCTGGATCGCCGCGACCTCGCCGTTCGCCATGCGATAGAGCGACCACCGGCTCCTTCAGGATGGTGCGGCCGAGAACCTGGCCATCGCCGAGGTCGTCCGACCAGGCTGCGACGTACCAGGCGTTGCGGAGATAGCGCCCGCTCGCGAGCTTCCTCTTGCTTTCGATCAGTTCCGCGTCGCGTCCAGCCGGCTGCGCCATGAGCGTCTCCTTGCGAAACAGCGTGAATTATCTTTCTGTTGGTCCCAGGCGGTCAACCGCCCGAAACCCTGTACAGCCGCTATGCAGGTTTGCGGAAACCGGTGTTTCGGTGGTTGCCGCGAGCGGCTCTGCTATTATTTCCTGGTGAACCGGTATGTCGGGATCGCGATGGAGGTCGAGATGAAAGCCACCGTTGACGGCCAGGTCGTCGCCGAAAGCAGCGATATCGTCGAGGACAGCGGCTACCAGTACTTCCCGCGCTCGGCCGTTCGAATGGACTGGCTGGAAAGGGCGGCGAAAACCGCCCGCGACCTCGAATGTCCGCACGGCGTCCAGTTCTATGACGTGGTGGTTTATGGCAAGCGCCACGCGCGCGCAGCCTGGTCGTATGAGGCGCCAAAGCCAGCCAAGGCCAAGGTCGATCACCGCATGGGCTTCTGGCAGGACGTGCAGGTCGGATAGTCGCCTCGCGGCGGCCAACGGGGCCGATCCGAACAAGCCGCTCCCGGCGAGGTTTTCAGGACTCGCCCCGCGCTCGCGCCGCCTGGATCGCCTGCCAGATGCGATGCGGTGTCGCCGGCATGTCGATGTGCTCGACGCCGTAATCCTTGAGCGCATCCATGATCGCGTTCATGACGACTGCGAGCGCCGGGCGTGATGCCGGCCTCGCCGCCGCCCTTCACGCGCAACGGATTGCCTGCGGTCGGGTCTTCGGTCAGCAGCGATGTCGAACGACGGCACGTGGAGTGCGCGCGGGATGCCGTAGTCCATGAAGCTGCCGGACAGCACCTGGCCGCTGTCGGAATAGACCGTGTCCTCCAGCAGCGCCTGGCCCACGCCCTGCGCGATGCCGCCGTGCACTTGGCCGTGCAGGATCAGCGGGTTGATCGCTTGGCCCGCGTCGTCGATCGATCCGTAGCGCACGACCTCGATCGCGCCGGTGTCCGGATCGATCTCGACTTCGCAGATCGCGCAGCCCGTCGGATAGGCCGGTATGCGGCCGGTGAAGGTCGCCTTGGCGTGCAGCGCCTTCGCGGAGCCGAGCGAGGGATTTTCGTCCAGCGCCTGCGCCAAATCGTAGATCGTGAGCCGCCGGTTGCTGCGCGGCGCTTCGAACAGTCCTTCGCCGAAGGTGATGTCGGCCTCCGGCACGCCGAGCATCTTGGCGGCCACGGCCTTGGCTTGCCGGATCACGTCATTTGAGGCCTCGACCATCAGCGTGCCGGCGAGCCGCATCGAACGGTCGGAGTGCGTGCCGCTACCGGAGGCGACCTTGGCGGTGTCTCCGCCGATGAAGACGATGTCCTCCGGCCGCACACCGAGCTGGTCCGCCATCACCTGCGCAAACGTCGTCTCGTGGCCCTGGCCGGTCGATTGCGTGCCGACCGCAAGCTCGACCGAACCGCTCGGCAACACCGTGACCTCGACCCGCTCGTGCGGGATGCCGACCGGAGTCTCGACATAGTTCGAAATGCCGATGCCGCGCAGCTTGCCGCGCCTGCGCGATTGCCGCCGACGCGCGGAAAAGCCTTTCCAGTCGGCGGCCTCGACCATGCGCTTCATGTTGCCGGTGAAATCGCCGCTGTCGTAGAGCAGACCGCTCGCGGTGCGGTAGGGCATCTGCCCGCGTGTAATGAGGTTCTTCTGCCGCAGCCGGACACGGTCCATGGCGAGCCGGTCGGCGGCGAGATCGATCAGCCGCTCAAGCACGAGCGTCGCCTCCGGGCGGCCGGCGCCGCGGAACGGCGCGGTCGGTACTGTGTTGGTCATCACCGCGCGGCAGCGCATGTGCATCAGCGGAATGTCGTAGACGGTGGTGGCGACGCGATAGGCGTTGCTGAGCGGCACATAGGTCACGGTCTGACCGCCGACAGGTGCCGATGTGATCGACATGGTAGGCGGTGATGCGGCCGTCCTTGGTGAGCGCGAGCCGGGCGGTGGTCACGAGATCGCGCCCGCCATAGTCGGTGAGGAACGATTCCGAACGGTCGTTGGTCCATTTCACCGGCCGGCCGACGCGCTTGGCCGCCCACAGGATCGCGGCCTGCTCCGGATAGAGATTGTTGCGCAGGCCAAATCCGCCGCCGACGTCGGGGCAGACAAACCGGACCTTCTCGTTTGGCACGCCGAAGCTCTCCGCCAGCACGATGCGCGGCACGTGCACGCCCTGGTTGCCCGAAATCAGCGTGTAGGAATCGGCCGCCGGGTCGTACGAGGCGACGCCGGAGCGCGGCTCCATCTGGCGTTGACGATCCGCTGGTTGCGGAACGTCTGCTCGACCACAAGATCGGCCGCGGCGAAGGCCGCCCGAACTGCTTCGGGGTCGCCGAAATCCTGGTCGAGCGCGATGTTGTCGGGTGCCGCGGGCCAGATCGGCTCGGCGCCTCGTCCACGGCGCACACGTCGGTTGCGGCCGGCAGCACGCCGTAATCCACCTTCGACCGCCTCGGCAGCGTCGCGCGCGGCAAAGGCACTTTCGGCCACCACCATCGCCACCGCCTCGCCCGGATAGCGCGCGCGCTCCGGCGCGATCGGGTGTTGCGGCTCTTCCAGGATCGGCCGCTTTTCGGGTGCGAATGCGCGGATGCGGATGTCGATCGCGCCGGCCGGATTGGGCCGCTGCTGTGCGCCCTTGAGGCCGTCGGCGATGTAGTCCGCTCCGGTGAGCACCGCGAGCACGCCAGGCATCGCGCTCGCCGCTTGCGCATCGATGCGCTTGATCTCGGCGTGCGCATGCGGCGAGCGCACGAATACGGCGTAGGCCTGACCCGGAACCGAAATGTCGTCGGAGTAGCGACCGGCGCCGCGCACCAGCCGCAAATCCTCCAGGCGCGGCATCGGACGCCCGATATAAGGGCCGCCGTCGGCCCTGTCGTTACGATCCATCAGGCGGTCCCCGGCAATGCTGTCCCGACTTTCGGCCAACCCTAACCAACGCCGGCACGCCTTGCCAACGCCTGGCAATCGGCGTTGGAGGAGGGCAAGAACCCTCTATAATTCCCGCATGGGAGAACGCCAATGAATGTGATCGACAAGAGCGAGGCAGGGCAGACATCGCGAGCCATCGATTTCGACCGCTTCCGGCTGCGCCGCTTCATCGATGGGCTCGCGGGCTCAGGCGAACTCGACATCCGTAGCGAGCCGGTCGAACTCGCCGGCATCGCCGAGGTGCTGGAGGGCAATTCCAAAGCGGTGCTGTTTCGCGCCGCAGGCCCCGAGCGGGCGGAACTCGTCGGCTGCGTGATGGGTGGCCGCAACCGGCTCGCCACGGCCTTCGGGGTCAAGCCCGACGGCCTCCTTGCCGAAATCCAGCGGCGGCTGAAGAACCGACCCGAGATCGTCGAGGTGTCGCGCGCCGAGGCGCCCTGTCAGCAGGTGGTGCTGACCGGCGACGATGCCGACCTGACCAGGCTGCCCGTCCATCTGCAGCACGGCTGCGACGGCGGCCCCTACATTTCGGCGTCGATCGACTACGTCGTCGATCCGAAGACCGGCTGGACCAACGTCGGACTGCGCCGGCTGATGCTGCGCTCGCGGACGGAGGCCGGCATCGACCTCGTGGCGCCGAGCGACCTGCGCGCCATCTATGAGGCGAGCGCCGCAGCTGGCAAGAGCCTGCCGGTGAGTTTCGTGGTCGGCGCGCATCCGATCGACCACGTTGCCGGCACCATGCGGCTGCCGGTCGACGAACTCGGGCTCGTCGCGTCGCTGCGCGATGCGCCGCTGCCGGTGGTCAAGTGCGTCACCAACGACGTGCGCGTGCCGGCCGACGCCGAGTACGTGCTGGAGGGCTATCTCGACGAGCGCGGCCACGTCGAGGCGGAGGGGCCGTATGGCGAGTTCCTCGGCTACTACGGCGCGGTCAAGCGCAATCCGGTGTTCCATCTCACCGCCATCACCCGGCGCAAGGACGCGCTGTTCCAGACCTCGACCATCGGCGGCAAGACGCTCGGTCGCACCGACACCGCGCAGCTTTCGGCGCTGCGCACCGAGATCATGATCTGGCGCGCGCTCGAAGGCGCGGTGCGCGAGCCGGTCGCGGTCTATGCCACGACCTCAAGCGGCGGCGCGTTCAACGTGCGGGTCGCGCTGCGCCAGCGCGTGCCGGGCGAGGCGCGCAACGCCATCGCCGCCTGCATGGGCGCGCTCGCCAACTGCAAGAACGTCTACGTGGTCGATCCGGATGTCGACATCTTCTCCGACGAGCAGATGGACTGGGCGATGGCGACGCGCTTCCAGCCCGACCGCGACCTGATCGTGATGAGCGGCATGCGGACGCTGCCGCTCGATCCGTCGCTGCCGCCCGGCAGCCGGGTCGGCGCCAAGGCCGGCTACGACCTGACCTGGCCGTTCGGCACCGGCGGCCGGCTGGAGGCGCGCGTGCCGGCGCCGCCGCGCTTTGCCGGCAAGCGCTTTGCCTCGGTCGAGGCGGCGCTCGCCGACGGGCCGAAGTTCTTCGAGGAACTGATGACGGCGGTGGGCAGCCGCGATGGCCGCGAAGTCGTGCGCACGATGGCGTCGTTGCGCGACAAGCTGTCGCTCGACCGCGATGCCGAAGGGCGGTACTTCATCAAGCCGGAGCCGGCCCGATAAGCCGGTGCAGGGAGGAACTGCATGAAGGTCTTGGCTTGGGTGCTGCTGGCCGCATTCGGCTTGGCCGCAAGCGCCGCCGACGCGCAGCAGGAACACGACCATCAAGGTCGGGATCGCCCGCTCGACCTCCAATGCAGCCGAGCTGATGGCGATCAAGCATGGCTACTTCAAGCAGTACGGCATCAAGCTCGAGTGGGACGATATCGACACCACCGCCAACGTGATCGCGCTGCTCGCGCAGGACCGCTATCAGATCGTCGCGGGCGGCATCTCGGCCGGCATATTTCAACGCGCTGGAAAAGAATCTCGCCGTCATCATCCTGTCCGACCGCGTCTCGACGCCGATCGGGCACAATCTGATGCTGCGTCCGGACCTCAATGACAGCGTCAAGAGCCTCAAGGATCTCAAGGGCAAGGTCGTCGCCAGCAACGGCCAGGGATCGGTCTCGACCTACGAAATCGGCAAGATGCTCGAGCGCGAGGGGCTGACGCTCGCGGACATCGATCTGAAGATTCTGCCCTTCACGCAGATGGGCGATTGCCTTCAGGAACAAGGCTATCGACGCCGGCCTCGCTGATCCCGCCGTTTGTCTGGCAGCTCGAAGAGCAGGGGCTCGCGCTGCCGTTCGCGAGCGTGGACGAACTGGTGCAGCCGCAGCCGATGACGATTGCTGTCATCATGGCCAACAGCGAGTGGGTCAAGGCCAACCCGGACCTCGTGCGCGGCTATATGACGGCGTGGCTGCGTGGCGTGCGCGATGTACTGCCAAGCGTACCATGGTGCGCCCAACCGCGAGGAAATCATCGACGAGCTTGTCAGCTCCAAGACCGCGCCCAGTCGGCAGCTGCTTGAGAAGTATCCGTGGCCGGCCCGCAGCCCGAACGGCAAGATTAATGTCGCGAGCATGCTCGACATCAACAAGTGGTACGTGACGAACAAGATGTCGACCATGGAGTTCCCGGCCGAGCGTATCGTCGACTACAAGCTTCGTCGACCATGCGCATCAAGGAGCTCGGCCCGTTCGAACTGCAGAACAAGGACAGCAAGCTGCCGGGTTGCCGATAGCACAAGGCCCACGGCTCACCGGGAGGGGCCGATGGCCTCGCAGCGGCGCGGCGCCTCGATCGAGATCAGCGCGCTGCGTCGCGAATACGCCTCGGGCCAGGGCGCCGTGGTGGCGCTCGACAACGTCGATCTGCGCGTGGCCGCGGGCGAGTTCCTCTGCATCGTCGGGCCGAGCGGCTGCGGCAAGTCGACCTTGCTGCGCATTCTCGCCGGCCTCGATCGCCAGACCTCCGGCACCATCCGGGTCGATTCCGAGGGCTGGGCGGTCGAGAACGCCATGGTGTTCCAGGAGAGCGGCCTGTTCCCCTGGATGAACGTCGAGACCAATGTCCGTTTCGGGCTCTCGACGCGCGGCGTGCCGGCCGCGGAGGCCAGCCGACGGGTCGAGGCGGCGCTCAAGCTTGTCGGCCTCACCAAGTTTCGCCGACACTATCCGCATCAACTGTCCGGCGGCATGCGCCAGCGCAGCGCGATTGCGCGCGCCTTCGTCACAGACCCCGCGATGCTGTTGATGGATGAGCCGTTTGCGGCACTCGACGCGCAGAACCGCGTCATCCTGCAGGCCGAACTGGTCCGGCTATGGGAACAGACCGGCAAGACCGTGGTCTATGTCACCCACTCCATCGAAGAGGCGCTGCTGATGGGCGACCGCACCGTGGTGATGACGGCGCAACCGGGCCGCATCAAGGAGATCATCGAGGTGCCGTTCCCGCATCCGCGCGACCTTGTCGCATTATCGGCCTCCGCGGAGTTCGGGGCGCTCAAGCTTGCGATCTGGCGCGTGCTGGAGGACGAGGTGATGAGAGCGCGGGCGGAGCTTGAGAAATGAGCGCGCTATCAAAGAAGGCACAGGAGCGGCTGCTCTACCTGATCTCGCCGATCGCTCTGCTCGCGCTCTGGCAAATACTGTTGATGCTCGGCATCGGCGACAGGCGCTTTGTGCCGGCGCCAAGCGACATCGCGGTGCGATACTGGGAGATGATCGCAAACGGCGAGCTGCTCTATCACTCGTCGGTCACGCTCTACCGCGTGCTGGCCGGCTTCGTCATCGGCATTGTGCCGGCGGTCGCGGCCGGCCTCCTGATGGCGATGTTCCGCCCGGTGCGGATTTTCTTCGATCCGCTGATCGCAACCCTGTTCCCGATCCCAAAGATCGCGCTGATGCCGCTTCTGCTGCTGGCCTTCGGATTCGGCGACGCGTCGAAGGTGGCGCTCGTTGTGATCGCGGTGTTTTTCCCCGTGGTGGTGAACACCTATGTCGGTGCCGCCAACATCGATAAAATCTACTGGGATGTGGCCAAGAACTACGGCGCAAGCCAGTCGGTCATCTTCCGGCGGATCGTCTTCTTCGGCGCATTGCCGACGATTTTTGCAGGGCTGCGGATCGCGCTCGCGGTGTCGTTCATCGTGCTGGTGGCAGCCGAGTTCGTCGCCACCAAGTCCGGCATCGGTTATTTGATCTGGAACTCCTGGGAGCTCCTGCAGGTCGACGTGATGTTCGTCGGCATTGTGACCATCGGCATTCTCGGTCTGATCGCCACCGCGATCCTGCAGGAGATCGAGCGCAAGGTCATTCCATGGAAGGCGACCGAGTGACTGCGGGCCTGCATTTGCGCCCTCTCCCCTTGCGGGAGAGGGCCACGCAGTCGGTCAACACAACAAGAACCGGGTGAGGGGTAGCGACTAACGGTGGTCCGTAACCCCTCAACCCGGTTCATGTCTCGTCATCTACTTGAGTAGCCCTCTCCGCAAGGGGAGAGGGCACATTAATCGTCGCTTTCGCGGCGGCCCGGTGATGACGGTTGATCTCGCCCTACTTCGGCTTCCAGTCCTTTTTCCAGGCCGGCGGATCGTGCGAGTCGATCAGCACGAAGCAGATGCGGCACGGCTTGCCCGAGTTGTTGACCCAGGCGTGGTTGGTGCCTTGCTGAACCAGGATGTCGCCGGCCTTGCAAAGCACCTGCGTGTCGTCGAGCAGCATGTCGATCTCGCCGTCCAGCACGATGGCGTAGTCGATCGAGCGGGTGCGGTGCGTATAGAGATGACGCTGATGGCCTTGCGTCGCCGGGTCGATGCCCATCTGGCGCAGGATTTCGTGGTGGTCGATGCCGTGAGGCAGTTCGCCCTTGACCGGCGCGAAGTCGACGACACGGCAGATCGAGCCGGCCTTGGGCGGCGGCACGCCGGTCTTCTGGCTCATCTGGTCGCGGGTATGCGACAGGTCGACCGGAGACTCGTTGGTGATCCACACGTTGGACACGACGTTGCCTTCGCCGCGCTGGTTCACGTAGGGCGTTGGCGCATCGATCAGGATGACGGCCTTGCCGTCGGCGTCGTGGCCGGTGACGATGCGTCTGACGGGCTTCTTGTCCATTTCAACTCCTCGTTGGCGTTGCGGGCCGCATCCTTTGGGCCGTTGTTGGTAAAGTCAATGTGTGGCGGGGCCGGCTGCATCCCGTATTGTCGCATTCCGCGTTGTGGCACGAGCCTCTATGGTGATCGCGATATGTCGCCTGGGAGATCGCCATGCTCCGCGCCCGTCGCTCGTTCCTGATCTTTGCGCTCGGCCTTGCCGCCGCAGCCGTCGTTCCGTCGGCGCGGGCGCTGGCGCAGCAGAGTTGGCCGACACGAAGCGTCCGCTTCATCGTGACGCTCGGGCCTGGCAGCGGCACCGACATCGGCGGCCGCCTCGTCGCCGACCGGCTGGCGAAGAAATGGAGCCAGCCGGTGGTGGTCGAGAACAAGCCCGGCGGCGACGGCATCGTCGCCATCAGCGCGTTCGTCGGCGCCAAGGACGATCATGTCCTGCTGCTGTCGCCGACATCGGCGTTCACCGCTCACCCGTATCTGCACGACAATCTGCCGTACAAGCCGGAGGACTTGGCGCCCATCGCGCGGATCTCCAACACCTTCGTCGGGATCACGGTGCCGGTCGCCTCGCCGGCCAATTCGCTGAACGAACTGGTTGCCGTGATCCGCTCCAAGCCCGGCGAACTGAACTGGGCTGGCGTCACGGGCGCGAATGGCTTTATCTTTGAGGGCTGGCTCAAGGCCACCGGCCTCGACATGAAGAAAGTGCCTTACCGCAATCCGGTGGAGGCAGCGCGCGACCTCGCGGAGAACCGCGTCCAGGTCTATCAGTCGGCGGTCGCGATTGCGCAGCCGCAGCTCGAGGCGGGGAAGATCAAATTGCTCGCCGTGATCAACAGCGTGCGCCCCCCGGCCTTGCCCAATGTCCCCACGGTGTCCGAGGCGGGGCATCCCGGCCTTACCATCGACGGGCTGGTCGGGCTGTTCGGGCCGCCGAGCATGCCACAGGCGTTGCGCGAGCAAATTGCGGCGGACGTAAAGACGGCGATGGAGGCCGATCCGATCATCAGAGACCGGCTGACCGCGACCGGTCAGGGGTTTAATCCGGGCGGGCCAACGGAGTTCGGCGCCTCGATCGAGGTCCAGCGGGCCACCGTCGCCAACGCCGCCAAGGCTCTTGGAATTCAGGCAAAACACTGACCGGGGCGACTGTCAGCGGCACGATGGCCCCGATCCATACGACGATAGCATCCGCAGTTTTGCAACGACCGCGGGTCAAAGGCGTGTCAATTATGCGACACCTGTCGACAGAGTGTGTGCCGAAAGCCACAAACATTGTGTGCGGCGCACCCCGCGGTCTTGTCGCCCAAACGGTGGCGCGCTAGCTTTTTTCGCGTGGTGGAAAATTCACTCGATTCCTGAGTTTGCCGGGCTGGCTTCGTTCTGTACGTTCGCAGACGTTGATGGAGGCAACATGAACCGGATTGTTCGACTGGCCGTGTTGTCGACGCTTGGGCTTGCAGCCTTTGCGCTGGTGCAGCAGGCGTTGCCGCCGGCGTATTCTGGCGCCGCTTCGGCCCAGATGCTGCCCGCGGACCCGCACGCCAAGGCGGCCGCCAGGGCCGCAGCCTTGGACAAGCAAGCGAGGATGAAGAAGTCGGCGACCAACGGGCCGGGAATGTCCGTGCTGCCCAAGGACTCGCCGGGCTTCTGCACGATGTGCCACATGAACCAAGACCAGGCTCGGGCTCAGAGACAAGCGATGGTGGCCGCGAGGGCCGCCAGCGCGAGGGCCGCCGGCACCAAGTCCGCCAAGAAGGCGAGTGCCTTAGCCGTGCAATAGCTGAGCGGGGAACGCCTAAGGTCCGGCCGCGGCAAGGTCCGCCCGGGTGACGAAGGCGTCGGCGAAGAATTCCTCTTCAGGCAGTCCGGCCGCGACGAAATCGGTGTGCGCGGCCTGCGTCATGACCGGCACGCCGCAGACGTAAGCCTGGAATGGCGCGAGCGACGGATGATCCTCGAGTACGGCCCGGTGCACGAGGTTGTGCCGGAACCCGGGCTCGGCCACGTCCGACAGGACCGGCACGTATTTGAACCGCGGATTCTGCGCGGCCCACTTCTGCGGCAAGTCGGAATAGAGGCCTTCGCGGCGACGTGCACCCCAGTAGAGGTGCATGTCGCAGTCGATGCCGCGATTGAAGGCGTCCTCGATCATGGACTTGATCGGTGCAAATCCGGTGGAGCCAGCAACGAACAGGATCGGCTTGTTGCTGTCGCGCAAAGTGAAATCGCCGAATGGGATCTCCGCCCGCAGCAGGTCGCCGCGCTTGAGCCCGTTGAAGACATAGGTGGTGAAGGCGCCGCTCGGGACGTGACGGATGTGGAGTTGAGCGCCGTCGCTCTCGCGCGGCGGATTGGCCATCGAGAAGTCGCGGCGCTCGCCGTTGTCGAGAATGAGGTTGAGGTGCTGGCCTGCCTTGAACTTTACTCGGATGCCGGCCGGAAACCGCAGATGTACGAACATCACGTCGTCTGCGAGCCGGATCAGCCGGAACACCCGCGCCGTCACGGTCTTGCGCGCAAACGGGTCGGCCTTGCCGATCGAGCGCGGTGCGATCTCGAGGTCGGAGCGCGGCCGCGCGTTGCAGAACAAAACGTTGCCGGCGGCGCGCTCGGCCCCGCCAAGCGCGTCGCCCGAATAGGCACGGACCTCGCCGGAGACGACGCGCCCCTTGCACGTGCCGCACACGCCCTTGCGGCAGGAGTAGGGGATTTCGAACCCGGCGCGCTGCGCCGCGTCGAGCACGCTTTCAGTCGGCTCGCAGGGAAAGCGGAACTCGGTGCCGGCGACAGCGACCTGGAACGTCATCGCCACACGCTCCCTTCACCCTCCGGGGCAGGGTGACGCAATCCGTTGCGTCGGCGCGGTATCACAGCGGCAGCGCCATCAGCGTATCGATCCGCGACGAATCGCAAAGCACGATCCGTCGCGCGAATTTCAGGTCGTCGCCAAAGGCGCGATAGGTGTCGAGATAGACTCCGGTTGCAAAAATGTCGGACTGGCCGTCGTGCATGATGCGCACGACAAGAAACGGCGTTTCGCTCTCGACCTCGGCGCCCCCGTTGCGAACGATGTTGGGCAGCCCGAGGATGTGACGGTAGCTCTGCTGCTCGTAGATGTTGGCCTGCCGCAGCGCTGCGATCCGGTCGATCAGCATGCCCTTGGAATCGGCATAGATGATGCCGGCGTCGAAGCCGTTGCGGTGATTCTCCGCCGTCGTGACCTTGTAGAGGCATTCCTCGAGGAAGAAGTCCGGCCACGATTCCAACGCATTGCCGTCGATGCAGCGGATGTAAGCCGCCTGCAGCGCGAGGATGCGCTCCAGCGTGATCGCACCGGCCATTCGCGCGGGTCCTGCTCGTCAGATGCCCATGTGGGCGCGATAGCACTTCCAGAAGCCGCGCACGGCGGCCTCGGTCGCGCGAGTGCCTTCGTTGGTGGTGCCTGACCCGCCCATTTCGACGACGGCGCGTTCGTCCGAGGCCGCCGCGATGCCGCGCTGCACGAAACCGCCGACCGCGCCGTCCTCCATCGACACGTAGCCGGCCGGACCCGCGAGATTGTTCTGGCGCAGCCGTCGCGTCCTCATCTCGGGCGTGTCATCGGCAAAGCCGATCGTGGTCCAGTTCAGCGCGGTCTGATTGAGGCCCTTAGGCAGAATCTGGCGAATCGCCAGCGCGTTCTGGATCTGCTGCAGGACGAGGTTCGGAAACACTGTGAGAATTTGCAGGTGGCAGTTGTCGTTGAACTCGTCGGCCACGTCGAGCAGGCTCGGGTCCTTGAGTGCGAAGCCCTCGATTTCGGAGCGCAGGCCCATGGCCGAGTAGTCATGCTCGCTCGACTTGTTGTCGATGAACGAGAAACTGGCGTGGCTGCCGCCGCTTTCGTCCACCACCATGCCGCCGCGCTGGGAGAGCCGATTGATGCGGAAGGTGGTGAAGAACGTGTGCAGCAGGCTCGCGTGATAGGTGTCCTTGACGTTCTCGAAGTAGAGCTTCCAGTTGTTGGGCAGCGTCTGGGTGAAGCGTCCCGTCACGACCACAGGCTTGTGCAGCACGCGCTTGATCCGGGTCGCGATCTCCTCGCCGAGATATTCCTCGATCGGGGGCACGTCGTCCGACAGGCTGCCGAACACGAGGCCTGCAAAGGTCGCGATCCGCAGCTTGCGCGGCCCATGGTCGGACCGGCAGAAGGTCTTGCCCATGCCGCCCTTGCCGCCGACGCCGTCCTCGAAGGCGACCGCTTTGAGGTTGCCTTTCAGGTCGTAATTCCAGGCATGGTAGACGCAGGTGAAGTCGCGCGCCTTGCCGCCGCCGTCGAGCGCGATCAAGGCGCCGCGATGTGCGCAGCGGTTTTCGAATGCGTAGATTTCGTCGTCGAAGTCGCGCGCCACGATGACGGGCATCGACCCTATGAAGGTCGTGCGGTAGTCGCCAGGCTCCTTCACCTCGGCCTCGAGGCAGAGATAGTTCCAGACCGGACCGTCGAACAGCCTCCGTTGCTCAAGCGCGTAGATTTCGGGCGTCTGGTAAATCCAGAACGGAATGCGGGTGAGCGCGCCTTCCGGCCATTCCATCGGCTGCGCGGCGTTGGGGAGGGGGGTGACGTTGACGTTCATGGCTTGCTCCGGCGAAGCGGACCTGGACCTTAGAATACCACGGCAGGGCCACCTCCCATAGCCGCAGCGGCCGGCCGGGCCGGCGCCGCGCGCGATCAGTCGATCTTGATCCCGGCGTGTTCCACCGCCTTGCCCCATTGGCGGATGTCGTTGTGGATGAACCGCACGAAGTCTTCGTGCGAGGCGAGCCGCGGCTCGCCGCCATTGTCGGCGATCCGCTTCTGGACGTCGTCTTCCTTCAGCGCGGCTTCGATCGCGCCGGCGAGGGCCTCGAGAATCGGCTGAGGCGTGCCTTTGGGCGCCATGAAGCCGAACCACTGGATGACCTCGAAGCCCGGTACGCCGGCCTCGGCCAGCGTCGGGATGTCCGGGGCGCTGGGAAGCCGCTTTTCGGAGGTCACGGCAAGCGCCTTCAGCTTGCCCTCGGCGACAAAACCGCTGACCACCGGCAGAATTGAGAACGTCATCGAGACGCGGCCGCCGATCAGATCGGTCATGGCTTCGCTTGTTGCCTTGTAAGGCACGTGCGTGATCTTGACGCCGGCCATCATGTTCAGCATCTCGGCCGCAAGATGCGAGCCGCCGCCGACACCGGCGTTGGCCGCGAGAATTTCGCCGGGCCGCTGCTTGGCGGCAGCGATCAAGTCTTGCGCGGAGTTGAAGCCGAGGTTTGGATTGACCACCAGCACCTGCGGCGCGGTGGCCACCAGCGTGATGGCGTCGAAATCCTCCGGGAATCGGTAGCGAAGCTGCTTGTAGAGGCTGACCGAGATCGCGTTGGCGTTGGTGGCGAAGAACAGCGTGGTGCCGTCCGGCTGCGCGCGCGAGGCAGCAAGAGCCGCGTTGTTGCTCGCCGCGCCCGGCATATTCTCCACCACGAACCGGCCCTTGAAGTGCATGGAAAGCTTATCGGCGAACATCCGCGCGAAGATGTCGGTGCCGGAGCCGGCCGGGAAGCCGACGATGATCCGCACCGTCTTGTCGGTGTAAGCGCGCGCAGAAGACCAAGGCGCGGCGGCCATGACGAGAAAAGCGATTGCCGCCAGAGCGCGTGCGCGCCGGTTGTCCATTGCTGATGTCCTTTCGGTCTTGATTTCAACCCGCAAATGGCAAGCCGCCGGTGCCATGCAAGGTTCGTTCCCGATCGTCAGGCCGCCTTCTTATTGTCGAGCAACGGCATGATCTCGCGCGCGAACGTCTCCATGCCCTCCATCATCGGATGGAACTGCAACATCATGGTCTGCACGCCGGCTGCTTCGAACCGATGGATGCGGTGGGCGATGGTCTCGGGCGTGCCGACGAAGCCGGTCCCGAGCGCCTTGGACGCGACCCAGGCGAGCCGACTGGTCTTGCCGTGCGCCTCAAGCTGATTGGCCTGCTCGATGGCATCCTCGGTCGAATGCGAGCAGATGACGTGGCATGACATGCTGAAGTTAAGCTTGCGCCCATAGCGCGCGGCGCGCTGCTTCATGTCGGCGATCGCGATCGCTGCGTTCTCGACATTCTGCTCCCACAGCCGATAGTCGGCGGCGTAGTCGGCAAACCAGTTGTCGCCATAGCGCGCGATCGTCTCCTTGCCGACGTCGTTGCGGCTTGCCGCATAGATCGGCGGGTTGGGCGTCTGCACGGGCTTGATCGGCGAGGTCTGGCGGTCGACCTTGTAAAATTCGCCGTCGAACTCGTACTTGTCGTCACCCCACATGCCGTGGATGACGCGCAGGAACTCGTCCATGCGGCGATAGCGCGCGTCCTCCTCGGGCGTGAGCGCGCCGGTGCCGAAGGTCTCGAACTCCTCCTTCCACCAGCCGTTGACGATGTTGAGCGCGGCGCGGCCCTCGCTGATGCGGTCGAGCGAGGCCGCGAACTTCGCCACCACCTGCGGCGCGATGATGCCGGGGTGCACCGCGACCATCAGCTCGATCTTGCTCGTGATCGCCGCGAGCGCAGCGGTCAGGATCCAGGCCGGGTGGTCGGTGCCGAGCCAGCGTTCTGCAATCAGCGTGCTTTCGAAACCGAGATCCTCGGCGCGCCGGATCATGTCGGCGGCGAAGCCGAACGCCTTGTCCCGGCCATGCTGGACACCGCGCATCCCGGATTCCCGGATCGCGTCATCCATGCGTTGCTCGGGCCGCAGGATGTGCGGCAACGGCGTCCAGAACTCCAAAGCGCATGGCCTAGCCGGTTTTGCGCGCAGGCGCGGTCGCGTCCCACCAGGGGCAGACGTCGCGGGCCACCTTGTAGTTGCCTTCCATCACGTTCAATTGCAGCCGATAGCCCGCTTCGGCGTTGCGGATGCGAAGGTCGCGCGCGACGTCGCGCTGCTCCTGCGTCATCCAGTAGCGCTCGTGCCCCCACAGGCTCGGGCCCTGGGTGATCTCCTCGACCTTCCAGTTGTCGATGTCGATGGTGCGGCCGCCCCAGCCGTACTCGAACATAAACTTCGATGGCGACCACGAATAAAACGAATGGACCTGATCGTTGTAGTGGCGGCCGAAGGTGGTCGCGATCATCTCCTCCGGCTTGCAGAGCGCGAGGTCGTAGGCTTGGCCCACATCGTCGAGGTAGCAGGTCTCCACCATCAGGTGGTGGATGCCGGCCTTGCCCGACTCGATGAAGGCCACGCTGTGATGGCGCGGATTGACATGGAAGAAGTACGCGGCAAACGGCTTCAGGAAATAGTCGCTGAGCTTGAAGCCCAGGATGTCGCGGTAGAACGGCACGATGTCGTCGATCTTGTCGCAATGCAGGACGGCGTGTCCCATGCCGAGCGGGCCGGTGCGGAACCCTGACATGGCGCGGCCGGGCTTGAACGGGTCGGTCGCGGTCTCGGCGCCGTGGAAGATTTCCAGCCGGTTGCCCGCCGGATCGCTGAGCACGATCAGGTCGCGGACGTGCCGCTCGTCCGCGAGCGCGCGCGAGCCGCGGGCGAACGGGACCTTGTGCCGCTCGAGGTTGGCCGCATAGGCGTCGAGCGCCGCGGCGTCAGACACCTCCCAACCGTAGAAGCCAGGCGCTTCGGCATCGGATTCATTCACCACCAGCCGCTGCTTGCGATCATCCATGCGAAACGAGGCTGTGCCGCGGCTCTTGTCCACGAGCTGCATGCCAAGGAAGCGATTGGCATAGGCCGTCCAGTCGTCCAGGTTCTTGGTGCGAAGGCCGATATATCCCAGGGTTTGCAAGCTCATCGCAGACCTCCTGCGGCATGGGGATGATTTGCCTCTCTTATACCACGGGCGGGCGGGCCAGCGGAACGCTTGGATATGCTCTGAGAACATGGGTTCTGTGGACCCACCGAGCGGGCCGGACCGGAGTGGCGGCTGGCAATCCGATCGGCGGCTTTCCCATCGTTGGGCCGAGTGTTAGCGTTGGGCGTGTGGTTTTTCGCACGTTGCAACCGGCATCCGAGGTCTACGCCCACGGACCCGGCCGGAATTCGGAGACATGTCATGGCAAGCCGAGGCTTGAAGGGTATCCCCGCTCTGCTGTCCGGCGCAGTCCTCATCGCCGGCGCCAACCTCACGTCGCCCGCTCAGGCCGAGGAGCTGAGCATCGGGATGATCGCGCCGATGACCGGCATCTTCGCCCAGGTCGGCAAGGACATGGTCGACGGCTTCAACATGTACCTCGAGGAGAACAAGGCCGACTTCGCCGGCGCCAAGGTGAAGCTCATCGTCGAGGACGATCAGGCCAAGCCCGACACCGGCGTCACCAAGGCCAAGAAGCTCATCCTGCAGGACAAGGCGCAGATGTTCGTCGGCGGCGTGCTGGCCTCGACCGGCTACGCGCTTGCGCCGGTCAGCACCAGCGACAAGACCGTCTACATCGCCTCGGTTCCCGCCGCGGACGATCTGACGCAGCGCGATCTGCCCAAGTATCCGTTCTTCATCCGCACCGGCTGGACCAGTTCGCAGCCGCACCACGCGCTCGGCGCCTGGGCCTGCGAGCAGGGCTACAAGAAGATCGTCGCGATCGGCGCCGACTATGCCTTCGGCTACGAAGTCGGTCGGCGGTTTCCAGAAGGCGTTCGAGGATTGCGGCGGGCAGATCGTGCAGAAGATCTGGCCGCCGCTCGGCACCAAGGACTTCGGGCCTTTATCCCGACCATTAAGGCGGACGCCGACGCGGTGTTCACGCTGATGGTCGGGCCGATGTCGTTGCAATTCCCCAAGCAGCTGCGGCAGGCCGGCTACAAGAAGCCGATCGTCGGTGGTGGCACGAGCTACGACGAGTTTGCGCTGCCGTTCATGGGCGACGAGGTGATCGGCGACGTCTCCGCGCTGCAATACAGCGCCGCGCTCGAGACGCCGAAGAACGCGGCCTTCGTCAAGAAGTACCGCGCCAAGTACGGCAAGGTGCCGTCGTATTTCTCGGAGACCAATGTACACCACCGGCGCAGCTGATCCACGAGGTGATGAAGG
The DNA here is from genome assembly GCA_963821555.1 of uncultured Alphaproteobacteria bacterium. Taxonomy (GTDB): domain Bacteria; phylum Pseudomonadota; class Alphaproteobacteria; order Rhizobiales; family Xanthobacteraceae; genus Z2-YC6860. Next base: position 724,858 of record CAWGEM010000003.1, read on the forward strand.
CAGACCAAGGGCGACTGGCCCGGCGCCGAGCCGTTCGTCAAGATGATGGCGGCGCTCAAGATCGACGCGGTGCGCGGGCCGGTCGCCTTCGACGACATGCGCAACCCGGTGCACAACATCTACATCAAGAAGGTCGAGAAGAAGAAGATGTTCGGCTACGACAAGGACGAGCTCTGGAACACGGTGATCAAGACCTATCCGAACGTCAGCCAGTTCTGGACCTACGGCAAGGAGACGTTCCTCAAGCAGCCGGTCTACAGCCGCGACTTCCCGCCCTGCAAGTATCTGCCAATAGCGCGCAGCGGCGCGTCAGGCGAAAGCCCCGGCCGCGAGGCCGGGGCTTTTTGTTGGGCAAGCGTCGACTGGCCGCGAGCAGTTGGCGTCGATGGGCGCGCACGTGCGTGGGCCGTGTGCCCCGTGAACGTCGCGTCCGATCGCTGGCGCGCTTCGCGAGCGACGCCCGCAATGATATCGTTGTCGTGCGAATCTGCACAGTCCGCAGCGCGATTGGCGGATCGGCCGAACGGGAGGAGGCAATCATGAACCGTACGGGCAATCGTGGACGTCTGCGCTGCTGCTTGCCGGTCGGCGCGCTGCGTCGCCGGAGCTCGTCGCCGGCGCAGGCGCAGGAATTGCGCATCGGCTTCATCGCGCCGAAGACCGGCATCTTCGCGCAGCTCGGCACCGACATGCAGAACGGCTTCCAGATGTATCTGGACGAGCACAAGGGCGAGCTCGGCGGCGCCAAGGTGACCCTGATCGTCGAGGACGATCAGGGCAAGCCGGACACCGGCGTCACCAAGGCCAACAAGCTCATCCTGTCGGACAAGGTGCACATGCTGGTCGGCGGCGTGCTGGCGACGACCGGCTACGCGCTCGCGCCGGTCGCGACCCGCGAGAAGATGCTCTACATCGGCTCGATCGCGACCGCCGACGATCTCGGCCAGCGCGACTTCGAGAAATATCCCTACATGGTGCGGCCGACCTTCGTGCCGTCGCAGCCCGCTCATCCGCTCGGGCAATGGGCCTGCGAGCAGGGCTACAAGCGGATCGCCATCATCGCCGCCGACTATGCGTTCGGCCACGAGACGGCCGGCGGCTTCCAGAAGGCGTTCGAGGATTGCGGCGGCAAGATCGTGCAGAAGATCTGGCCGCCGATCGGCACCAAGGACTTCGGGCCCTACATCCCGACGCATCAAGAGCGACATCGACGCCATCTTCGCGCTGATGGTCGGGCCGATGTCGCTGCAATTCCCCAAGCAGCTGCGCGCCGCCGGCATACAAGAAGCCGATCCTCGGCGGCGGCACCAACTATGACGAGTTCATCCTGCCGTCGATGGGCGACGAGGTGATCGGCGACGTCTCGGCGTTCATGTACAGCGCGGCGCTCGACACGCCGAAGAACGCCGAGTTCGTGAAGAAGTACCGCGCCAAGTACGGCAAGGTGCCGTCGTATTATTCGGAGGCCAACTACACCACCGCGCAGTGGATCGACGAGACGATGAAGAAGCACGGCGGCAAGTATCCGGGGCCGCTCGAGTTCATCAAGACCATGACAGGGCATCAAGCTCGACGCCGTGCGCGGACCGGTGCCGCTCGACGACCGGCTGACCGCGATCAACAACATCTACATCAAGAAGGTCGAGAAGAAGAAGATGTTCGGCTACGACAAGGACGAGCTCTGGAACACGGTGATCAAGACCTATCCGAACGTCAGCCAGTTCTGGACCTACGACAAGGCGGCGTTCCTCAAGCAGCCGCTCTATTCAGCGCGACTTCCCGCCCTGCAAGTTCTGCGAATAGCGAGCGGCCGCGGCGATGCGAAGAAACCCCGGCCGCGTCGGCCGGGGTTTTGCTTTGGACGCGGGCCGTGATGGAATGCCGGCAACGGGGGAGGGTACCGCATGCCGTCATACGATGCGATCGTGATCGGCGCGGGCCACAACGGCCTGACGCTCGCGGCCTATCTCGCCCGCGCCGGGCTCAAGGTCGCGGTGCTCGAGCGCAACGCGCGGATCGGCGGCGGCACCAGCACCGACGAGCCGACGCTGCCGGGCTACCGGTTCAATCTGCATTCGAATTTCTTCATGGGATTTCGCCACGCGCCGCTGATGCGCGATCTCGAGCTCTATCGTTTCGGCTATGCCTACGTCGAGCCGCCGGTCCAGCAGGGCGCGGCGTTCCGCGACGGCACCTGCGTCGTGATCCACAAGGATCTCGACGCGACCTGCGCGTCGCTCGCGCGCTTTTCCAAGCGCGACGCCGACACCTTCCGCGCAGTTGCATCGCTTCTTCGGACGAGATGCGGCCGCTGCTGACGTCGCTGCTCTACAACGCGCCGCTGCCGGTCGATCAGCTGCGCGACCGCCTGTCCGGTCCGAACGCGCGCGAGTTCCTCTCGCACGCGCAGCACGACCTGTTCAGCGTGGTGCGCAAGCATTTCGACGACGATCGCATCCGCACGCTGTTCACCTCCTATATGCACGTCATCACCACCGAGAACGAGCCGGGCTCGGGCATCGTGTTCCCGGCGATCTTCGCCAACGTGATGGAGTTCACCCTGCCGGTCGGCGGCGCGCAGAGCTTCGCGGAGGCGCTGCGCCGGGTGATCGAGGCGAACGGCGGCGTCGGTGCGCACCGGCTGCGACGTCAAGGAGATCGTGGTGCGCGACGGCCGCGCCAGCGGCGTGCGCTGCGCGAGCGGCGAGACGATCGAGGCGCGCCGCCTGGTCGTGAGCGCGATCGACGCGCCGGCGACCATGCGGATGGTCGGCGAGGAGCTGTTTCCCGAGCGAAGTGCGCAGAAGCTCGACGGCTGGCACTGGGGCAATCACAGCCTGGTCACGCTGCATCTCGCGCTGCGCGAGCGGCCGCGCTATCGCGCCGAGCGCGTTCGATCCCGACATCGACCGCGCCTTCAACATCTTCTTCGGCATGGACGACATCGATCAGGTGGCGCAGTGCTTCGAGCATTGCGCGGCGCGGACAAGTTTCCCGACGTGCTGATGGGCAACGGCGCCTGCAACAGCCACGGCCGATCCGACCTACGCGCCGGCCGACGGCCATGTCGCGTTCTGGTGGCCGTTCGCGCCCTATGCGGTCGACGGCGATGCGCAGCAACTGGGACCGCCGCAAGGACGACTACAAGCAGCGCGTGCTGAGCGTCTGGCGGGAGTTCGCCGCCAATCTCGACGACGACAATGTGCGCGCCACGTTCCTGTTCACGCCGCTCGATATCGAGCGGCAGTGCGCCAACATGGTGCGCGGCGCGGTGCGGATGGGCGCCTACATCCCGAAGCAGCTCGGCATCAACCGGCCGCATCCGCTGCTGTCGGGGACACGCACGCCGGTCGAGGGGCTTTATCTCTGCGGCTCGTCGACCGGCAACGGCGGCGGCATCAACGGCGCGCCGGGCTATATCGCGGCCAACGCGATCGCGGACGATCTGCAGCTCGAGCGGCCGTGGACGCGGGTGCCGCCGCCGGAGTGGAAGCACTGACTTTCGGAGCAGGCCGCTGAAACCTGTCCGCGGTCATTCCGGGACGACGCCATACGCTCGTCTACGACGCGCTAACGCGCGCCCCGGAATGACGCCAACACTCTATCAACGGTCGGTGCGGCCACGCGGCGTGAACGCCCGCGCTTCGTCCTCCATGACCTGCCACAGGTCGGAAATGATGAGCATCGGCATCCAGAACAGAAACGGCATGGGAGCCCTCGTTGTTGCCTCGCGGCGGAACAACGTGGTCGAACCATGACCTGTTGCTACAGAAATCGTGATCGGGCCGCACCGGATTTGATGGAACCGGCGACTGCTCAGCCGAACCCGTGAAAGTGTGCAGAACTCATCCAGTTCGGCGCGTGGCGAGCGGAAATCGTTGGCCTTGTGCTTCCGGTCGCCGTAACCGATCGCCACGCCGCAGAACAGCATCTGCGTCGGCGGCAGTTTCAGGAACGTCGCCGACCGTGTCGTGGAGCCGCGCCCAGGCCTCCTGCGGGCAGGTGTCGAGGCCGTATCCGCGCGCAAGGAAGGCGAGCGCGTGGATGTAGCCGCCGAGGTCGGCCCATTGTCCGGGGCCGAGCCGGCGGTCGATGGTGATGAACAGCGCCGACCGGCGCGTTGAAGAATTCGAAGTTCTTCTTGTACTTGCGCGAGCCGTCCAGCGGCGTCGTCGCGGCGATGCCGAGCGAGCCGTAGAGCTGCACGCCATGCGCTTCGCGCCGCTCCTTGTAAGGCACCGAACATCGGCTCGGGGTAGATCGGGTACTCCGACTTGGCAGTGGCGAGGGTCTTCGCGCGCGATGCGCTCGGCCGACGATCCGCTTGAACTCGGCGAGCGGCTCGTCCATCAGCGCATAGACGTTCCAGGACTGCAGATTGCCGCCGGATGCCGCGCGCTGCGCCCTCACGATCAGGTCGCGCACGATTTTCGGATCGACCGGCTTGTCGAGGAACGCACGGCAGGCGATGCGCGAGTCGACCGCTTCGAAGACGTCCATGGTGTGAGCCCACGTGTTTGTGACTTAAAACCCGCGTCGCCGCGGCACGCAAACCACAGCGCCGATCGAGAGCAGCGTAAACACCCCGATCGAGAAAAGCACCGCACGCGGCTCGCCATGGTCGAGCAGGGCGCCGAACAAGAGTGGCGCAGCGATGCCGCCGATGTTGAATCCGTTGGTGACAAAGCCGAACACCTTGCCGAATTCTCCCGGTGGGGTGCTCTCGCGGACGATCATATCGCGGGACGGCATGACAAGGCCGCCGCACAGTCCTGCGACCGACATCACCAAAACGAGAAGCACGGCACCGAGATCGATGCTGGCGATCAGGACGGAGGCAACGACGGTAGCAAACAGCCCGAGCGAGGCGGCAAGCCGGAAGTTCGAGATGCGCCCGGCGAGCCAGCCGCCGATCAGCACTCCAAGCGCGCTCAGCGCGAGATAGCCCGTCAGTGCCGCGTTGGCGGTGACCGCCGATGTGCCGTGGAGCGCGCCGAGCGCCACGACGGAAAAGTTCTGCAGGCCGAACCCCGCAAATGCGAGCAGGGTGAAGAACAGGAAGTTGACCAGCATCGGCGGGCTGAGCAGGAGCCGCCAGCCGGTATCATGACGTCCGCCTTCGCGTGGCTTGGCTGGCTGCCGCATCGGTTCGTCGTCGGTATGAAACAGAAGCACGAGCGCAACCAATGTGCCGAAGATGGCGGCGCCGTAGAATGCGCCGCGCCAGCCGAACAGGCTGTGCAGGAACAGGACCGTGCCCGGGGTCGCGGCGCTACCCAGCATCCCGGCGAAGCTGTGCAACGAATAGGCCTGGCTGATCCGTTCGGGCGCCACGCGCCGCGACAACAGCGCATAGTCGGCAGGGTGGTAGACCGTATTGGCGACACCCAGCAGGCCGAACATCGCGACCAGCACCCAGAACGAATTGATCGCCGCCGCCACCGCGAACGATATGGCGCCGAGCAAGACCCCCGCGACCAGCATGAGCCGCGCGTTCGTGCGGTCGATCAGGAACCCAGCCGGCGTCTGCAGCACCGCCGAGACCCCATTCAGCAAGGTCAGCGCCAGGCCGAGTTCCGTGTAGGTCACGCCGTAGTCGGCCCTTACAAAGGCAAACAGGGGCGGCAGCACCAGCAGATAGAAATGGCTGACGAAATGCGCGGCACTGACGCCGCCGATCAGCCGCATGTCGCCGGCGCGCCGGGCGGCCACTGAAAGGTCGGTGGATGCCGTCATGGCAAGTGCCAGTTCCGGATGCGCCAGTGGCGATTTTCGAAGGACCGGCGCAATTGCGGATCGCGCGCCGCGGCGGCCATCCGCAGCAACTGCGGATGCCTCATTGCTTCTTCTGCGCGTCCTGGATCGCCTGCCAGACCCGCTGCGGCGTCGCCGGCATGTCGATGTGCTTGATGCCGTAGGCCGACAGCGCGTCGACGACCGCATTCATGATCGACGTTAGCGAGCCCGCGCAGCCGGCTTCGCCGCAGCCTTTCACGCCGAGCGGATTGGTCTTGGCGGGCACCGGATGGCTGATGACAGCGAACTCCGGCACGTGGTGGGCCTTCGGCATGGCGTAGTCCATGAACGAGCCGGACAGGAGCTGGCCGTCCTCGTCGTAGACCGTGTGCTCAAGCAGCGTCTGGCCAATGCCCTGCACCACGCCGCCATGGGTCTGGCCGTCCACCAGCATCGGGTTGATGATGGTGCCGAAATCGTTGACCGCGGTGTACTTGGCGATCTGCACGACGCCGGTTTGCGGGTCGATCTCGACCTCGCAGACATGGCAGCCGTTGGGATAGGCCGCTGGCGCGCCCTCGCTGACATGGGCGACGTCGAGCGACTGCGGTGCGTCCGGCGGCAGCTTGACGCTGCCGGAGCGAACTTTACCGGCAAGCTCCATGATGTCGATCGCGCGATCGGTGCCGGCCACCACGAACCGGCCGTCCTTGAATTCGATGTCGCCGGCCGACGCTTCGAGTGCGTGCGAGGCGATCTGCTTGCCTTGCTCGACCACCTGGTCGGCCGCCTCGACGATCGCCATGCCGGAATTCATCATCGACCGCGAGCCGCCGGTGCCACCGCCGGCGAGCAGCTCATCGCTGTCGCCTTGCAAGAGCCTGATGCGCTCGAACGGCACGCCAAGCTTTTCGCTCAGGACCTGCGCAAACGGCGAGGCGTGGCCCTGGCCGTAATCGAGCGTGCCGGTGCGGATGGTGATGCCGCCGTCGGCATCGAAGCTGATGCCGCCCATCTCCTTGTTGGCGGGCGCAGTCACCTCGAGATAGCAGCCGACGCCGATGCCGCGCACAAGGCCGCGCTTCTTGCTCTCGCGCTTTCGTTTGCTGAAGCCCTTCCAGTCCGACACGTCGAGCGCCTGGCGGAGGATCGCCGGAAAATCACCGCTGTCGTAGGTGGCGCCGGAGGCGGCCTTCCACGGAATTTCGCTCTTGCGGATCTGGTTTCGCCGGCGCAGTTCGATGCGATCGATGCCGGTTTCGGCTGCGGCGTAGTCGATCAGCCGCTCCATGAAATAATTGCCTTCCGGCCGTCCGGCGCCGCGGTAGGGGCTGACGAACGTGGTGTTCGTGAACACGCACTTGGTCGAGACTTCGAGCAGCGGTGTCCGGTAGAGGCTGATAACGTTGCGCACGATGTTCAGCGTCGGCGGCTGCGGCGACATCGCGCCCTGGAAGCCGCCGAGATTGCCGAACCCGCCGAGCCGCAGCGCGAGGAAGTGCCCCTCCGCGTCGAGCGCAAGCTCGGCGGTCTGCTCGTGGTCGCGGCCGTGGTTGTCGGAGACGAAGCTCGTCGAGCGCTCGTCGGTCCATTTGACCGGGCGACCGAGCGCGCGGGCCGCATGCAATATGCAGATGTACTCCGGGTAGACCTGCGCCTTCATGCCGAACGAGCCGCCGACGTTGCCCGTGATGACATGCATCTTCTCGGGGGCCACCTTCATGGCGTTGACGAGGCCGGCCTTAAGCCCCATCACGCCCTGGCTCACAGAGTGCAGTGTGAAGCGTTCCTGCGCGGCGTCGTAGCTGCCGATCGCGGCCCGCGGCTCGATCGCATTCACGACCATACGGGTGTTCTGCAGCTTGAGCTTGACCTTGTGGGCTGCGTCCGCGAACGCCGCATTCACCTTCTCGCTGTCGCCGTAGTGGAAGTCGAGCGCGACGTTGCCCGGCGCGTCGTCGAAAATGGTGGGCGCGCCCGCGGCCACCGCCTGGTCCGGCTTGGTCACGACCGGCAGCGGTTCGATATCGACCTCGATCGCCTCGGCGGCATCCTTGGCCTGCAGCAGCGTCTGCGCCACCACGCACGCGATCGGATCGCCGACGAAGCGCACCTTGTCGGTCGGCAGCGCCGGGCGGGGCGGCTTCTTCATGTCGGAGCCGTCGCGGCTCTTGAACGGCAGTGCTGACTGCAGCGTGCCGTAGCCCTTCACGTCGGCGCCGGTGTAGATGCCGAGCACACCGGGCATGCGCTTGGCGCTGTCGGTGTTGATCGACTTGATGCGACCGTGCGCCACGTTGCTGCGCAGGATGTAGGCGTAGGCCTGACCCGGGAGGTTGATGTCGTCGGTGTAGCGGCCCTCGCCGCGCAGCAGCGTCGGGTCCTCCTTGCGGAGCACTGGGTTGCCGATGCCGTAGCGGGAGCGGGTGGTGGCGGTGTCCTGAATGTTCATGGGGGTCCGGGTGCTCTCGCGGGGCCAGTCAACGTCATGGCCGGGGCGGTCCCGGCCATCTCCTTCGGGCAGACAGACTACAAACTAAAGTGCGTCATCCTCCGGGAGATGCCCAGCCCAAGGCCGAGCACGACGGGCGGATATCGTTGTTCAGATATCGGACCGTGCCTGGTTTCACAAGCACAGCCAGCGGTTTCCGCCATGTTCTGCCGGACGCCCAGAGTTGCGCGTTGCGCCGCCGCTGCTACACTTTGTCTTGAGGTATTGAAATTACCGCCGCACCGTCGAGCCTGGCGAATGGCTTCGGTGTGGGGAAAGGTTCGAAAAAATGGACGACGAGGCCCGGGCGACCGGCCTCGACCCCGCGCCTGACCGGGCCCCGCAGGGTCACCGGCGGGGTCGGCGGTCGCCACATTGGCATGCGCGGCACGGCCGCGAGGGCGGGGCGGACGTGGCGGGTCCGACCTACGCCGCGCTTGACCTTGGCACCAACAATTGCCGCCTGCTGGTGGCGCGTGCCACGCGCGACGGCTTTCGCGTCATCGATGCGTTCTCCCGCATCATCCGGCTTGGGGAGGGCATCACCGCCTCGGGCCGCCTCAGCGAGCGCCGCGATCCTGCGAGCGGTGGACGCGCTGCGGGTCTGCCGCGCCAAGATCCGCAACCGTGGCGCGACACGCGCCCGGTTGATCGCGACTGAAGCCTGCCGCTCGGCTGCCAACGGCCTCGATTTTCTTCAGCGCGTGCGCGAGGACGTCGGCATCGAGCTCGAGATCGTGGATCGCGAGACCGAGGCGCGGCTCGCCGCAACCGGCTGCACGCCGCTGGTCGATCCGGACGCCGAGGGGGTGATCTTGTTTGATATCGGCGGCGGCTCCTCGGAGCTTGTCCGGCTTGGCCGTTCGCTGCCGACAGAGCACGGCCCGCCGCATCCGGAAATCCGCGCCTGGATCTCGATCCCGATCGGGGTTGTCACACTCGCCGAACGCCATGGTGGCGTGACAGTCACCCGCGAGATGTTCGAGACCATGATTGAAGAAGTTGCCGTCCACGTCGACCGCTTTGCCGCCCAGCACGGCGGCGCGACCGACGGCCTGCACATGCTCGGCACCTCCGGCACGGTGACGACCATCGCCGGCGTCTATCTCGAACTGCCGCGTTACGAGCGCCGCCGCGTCGACGGTTGCTGGATGAGCCACGACCAGGTCACGGGCGTGGTCGAGCGGCTGCTCGGCATGAGCTACGAGCACCGCGTCGCCAACCCTTGTATCGGCGCCGAGCGCGCCGATCTGGTGCTCGCAGGCTGCGCGATCCTTGAAGCGATTCGGCGCGCGTTCCCGTGCCGGCGGCTGCGGGTTGCCGACCGCGGGCTGCGCGAGGGCATGCTGGTGCAGATGATGCGCGAAGACCACGTGTGGGGTGGCGCAGCATGATGCGGTCGCCTTCGGTCGATCGATGACTCGGGATCGCGACAAGCGGCCGGCTGAAGGTCCGCGTCCGGGACAAAGGCAAGTCGGTGTCGTCCCGGCGCTGGCTGGAGCGCCAGCTCAACGACCCTTATGTCGCCCGCGCAAAGCGGGAAGGGCTTACGCTCGCGCGCGGCCTTCAAGCTCGCCGAGATCGACGACAAGCATCACCTGCTGAAGCTGGGCGCCCGCGTGGTCGATCTCGGCGCCGCGCCCGGCGGCTGGAGCCAGGTCGCGGCGAAGCGGGTCGGCGAACGCGGCCGCGTCGTCGCCCTGGACATACTGGAGATGGAACCAGTCGCAGGCGTCGCATTCGCGCGGCTCGATTTCCTCGATCCCGATGCGCCGGGTCAGCTCAAGGCATTGCTGGGCGGTCCCGCCGACGTGGTGCTTTCGGACATGGCCGCGAATGCCACCGGCCATCGCCCGACCGACCATCTCAAAATCATGGCGCTGGTGGAGGCTGCGGCAGAGTTCGCACGTGAGATGCTCAAGCCCGGCGGCGCCTTTCTCGCCAAAGTGATCCAGGGCGGTACGGAGGGCACGCTGCTCGCGGCGCTCAAGCGCGATTTTGCGAGTGTGAAGCACGTCAAGCCAGGGGCGAGCCGCTCGGACTCGGCGGAACTCTATGTGCTGGCAACCGGATATCGTGGTGACGCGATGTGAGGACGCAGTGAACACCGTGGCATCATCCGCTCACGTCAACTCGAGCGAACGATCGCGCGAATTGCTACGGCGTTACGCCCAATGCGCGCAGCGCGTCGCGGGTTGACGGCAGGTTCGGGTTGATCTCGAGCGCCTTGCGGAAATCGGCAATCGCGCCCGTGCGGTCGCCGGTCTCGCGCTTGGCGATGCCGCGGTTGCTCCAGGCAAACGCATCCTTGGGGTCGTACTCGATCGCCTTGTCGTAGTCGGCGATGCCGCCCTTGTAGTCCTCCTTCATCAGGCGGATCAGGCCGCGGTTCCTCCAGCCTCGAGCGTCGGTCGGAGCGAGCCGGATCACTTCGGCATAGTCGGCGGCTGCGCGATCGAAATTTTGCATCGTGCGCCAGACGTTGCCGCGGTTGATGTAGGCCAGCACATCGTTTGGGGCGAGGTGGATGACCGTCGAGTAGTCGGCGAGCGCGCGGTTATAGTCGCGCTTGCGCTGGTAGGCGAAGCCGCGGTTGCCGTAGGCGTTTGTGCTGGAGGGATCGAACTTGATGGCGGCGCCGAAATCGGCGATGGCGCGGTCGATCTCGCCACGCTTTAGGTAGGCGTCGCCGCGATTGTTGTAGGCGACGGCGAATTCCGGGTCGAGCTTGATCGCGGTGTTGTAGTCGGCGATCGCGCGTTCGAGATCGCCCTTGAACGCCCACACCCGCCCGCGATTGCTGAACGAGCACGCGTAGCGCGGATCGATCCGGATCGCCTCCTTAAGGTCGGCCATGGCAGCATCGAACTCGTGCTTTTCAGTGAGCGCGTAGGCGCGGTTGCAGTAGGCGACCGCGAGCGAGCGGCCGGACACGCTCTTGGCCTCGATGATGGCGCTGCAACCGGCAATGCGCTGTTCGTGCGTAGCGTTCGGGGTGCGGCACGCGCTTTCCGCCGCAACCTGTGCATTCGCGAGCGTGCCCGTGAGGCCACACAGAATTGAGACGCCGAAGACCCAACTGGCGGGGCTAGCAGGCGCTTGGTGCATGGCAATCGTCCCGTCGCTCGATTGGCGTGCAATGCCTAGGTCCTGGCCATTGGCCGCGCAAGCCGGTCCGGGTTCACCGGAGGCCGGTGTGGCGCGAACGTGGATTGCTGTCCGTTGGCCCTATGCATACGGGAGCGGGAATGCTATCCACCATCGCCAACCATAAAGCGGCCGCCGAGTCGGGCGAGGATCGTATGTCCTCGCGATAGGTCCGGCTATACCCATCCGGCAGCCGCAACAGCCCCCCGCGGGCGGATTGGATTTGGCAATGGCCACCGGCAATTCGGCGTTCCCTGAGGCCTTCACTTTCGACGACGTTCTCCTGAAGCCCGGGCTGTCGGACGTCCTGCCGTCCGAAGTCGATATCCGAACCCGCATCACCCGCGGCATCACCCTGAATATCCCAGTGGTGGCCTCGGCCATGGACACCGTGACCGAGGCCAAGATGGCAATCGCCATGGCGCAGGCCGGCGGGATCGGCGTGATCCACCGCAATCTCGAACCGCACCAGCAGGCTGCTCAGGTCCGCCAGGTCAAGAAATTCGAATCCGGTATGGTGGTGAACCCGCTCACCATTCGCCCCGAGGCGACGCTTGCCGACGCCCTCTCGCTGATGAAAGAGCACAACATCTCGGGGATTCCGGTGGTCGAGGGCGGCGGCAACGGCCATGCCGGCAAGCTTGTCGGCATCCTCACCAACCGCGATGTGCGCTTTGCCACCGACAAGCGCCAGACGGTCTCCGAACTGATGACCAAGGATCGATTGGTCACCGTGAGCGAGGGCGTCGATCAGGAGGAGGCCAAGCGGCTTCTGCACCAACACCGGATCGAAAAGCTTCTGGTCGTCGACGAGCAGTATCGCTGCGTTGGGCTGATTACGGTGAAGGACATCGAGAAGGCGGTGGCGAACCCAAACGCCTGCAAGGACGAGCAGGGGCGCTTGCGCGTCGCGGCCGCGACCACGGTCGGCGATGCCGGCTTTGAGCGCACCGAGGGCCTGCTTGAGGCTGGCGTCGATCTCGTGGTGGTCGATACCGCGCACGGCCATTCCCGGCGCGTGCTCGACGCTGTCACGCGGATCAAGCGCGCCTCCAACGCGGTGCAGGTGGTGGCCGGCAACATCGCGACCGTTGAGGGCGCGAAGGCATTGATCGACGCCGGCGCCGACGCCATCAAGGTCGGCATCGGCCCGGGCTCGATCTGCACCACCCGAATGATCGCAGGTGTTGGAGTGCCGCAGCTCACCGCCATCATCGACGCCGTTGAGGCCGCCCGGGAAACAGGCACGCCGGTGATCGCCGACGGCGGCATCAAATATTCCGGCGATCTTGCGAAAGCGCTCGCAGCCGGCGCGGATGTCGCCATGGTCGGCTCGCTGCTCGCCGGCACCGACGAGACACCGGGCGAGGTGTTCCTCTATCAGGGGCGCTCATACAAGAGCTATCGCGGCATGGGCTCGGTCGGCGCCATGGCACGCGGCTCCGCAGACCGCTACTTCCAGCAGGATATCAAGGATCACCTCAAGCTCGTGCCGGAGGGGATCGAAGGTCAGGTGCCCTACAAGGGGCCGGTCGCGACCGTCTTGCATCAGCTTGCCGGCGGGCTTCGCGCCGCGATGGGCTATGTCGGCGCCCACACCATCGACGAATTCCATCAGAAGGCGGAATTCATCCGCATCTCGTCAGCGGGCCTGCGCGAGAGTCACGCCCACGACGTCGTCATCACCCGCGAGAGCCCGAACTATCCGAGCCGGGTGTGACGCCGTGACTTCGGAAGCGGGCATGCGGATCGTGCTCGCGGCGCGTCCCGTCGGCGAGCCGAAAGAAGGCGATTTCCGCATCGAACCGATGCCGGTTCCGACGCCTGGAGCGGGCGAGATGCTCCTGCGCACCCTGTGGCTGTCGCTCGATCCCTACATGCGCGGGCGCATGAGCGATGCGCCCTCCTATGCCAAGTCGGTCGACATCGGGCATGTGATGGAGGGCCGCACGGTCAGCGAGGTCGTGGCCTCGAATTTCGATGGCTATGCCGCAGGCGACATCGTACTGAGCCCGCACGGCTGGCAGACCCACGCCGTCTCCGACAGCAAGGGCTTGCGCAAGATCGATCCAATACTTGCGCCGGTCTCGACCGCGCTCGGCATACTTGGGATGCCCGGGATGACGGCCTATGCCGGGCTCCTCGAAATCGGCCGGCCGCAGCCCGGCGAGACCGTGGTGGTGTCAGCCGCCTCCGGTGCAGTCGGCTCGGCGGTGGGCCAGATCGCGAGGATCAAGGGCGCGAAGGCGGTCGGAATTGCCGGTGGCCCGGACAAGTGCCGCTACGTGGTGGAAGAGCTTGGGTTCGACGCCTGCGTGGATCATCGCGGCGGCGACTTGCCTGCGCGGTTGAAGGCCGCTTGCCCGAGCGGCATCGACGTCTATTTCGAGAACGTCGGCGATGCGGTGTTCGAGGCGGTGTTTCCGCTTCTGAACAATTTCGCGCGCGTGCCGGTGTGCGGCCAGATCGCGACCTACAATGCGACCGAAATGCCGGCGGGGTCGCTGCGGACCTCGGCGCTGACGCGCGCGATTCTCACCAAGCGACTGACCTTGCGCGGCTTCATCGTCTCGGATTTTGCATCGCGTCAGGCCGATTTCCTGCGTGACGTGGCCGCTTGGCTGCGCGAAGGCCGTATCAAGTACCGCGAGGACGTGGTCGATGGCCTCGAGCGGGCGCCGCGCGCGCTGATCGGGCTCCTGCGCGGTGAGAACTTCGGCAAGATGCTGGTGCGCGTTGCGCCGGGGGCGCGCTGATGGCGCGCGACGGCCCCGATCCGTTCGCCAAGGTGCGCGAGGCGACGCTCAGGCATCGTGCGAAGCACGGCTGCGGCGCCTGGCCGTACGACAACGGCCCGCTGCTCGGAGCCATCGCCGCGGCGGTCGATGCCAGGCGAATCCTGGAGCTCGGCTGCGCGCTCGGTTACACGTCGCTGTCGTTTGCCGGAGGTGCGCCCAAGGCCAAAATCGACACCATCGAGCGCGATCCCGAACATGTGCGGCTCGCCCGCGAGCACTTCGAGCTCGCGGGGTTTTCCCGGCGCATTTCGGTGCACGAGGGCGACTTCGCCGCGGTTCTGCCGGAACTCAAGCCTGGCTACGACGTCGCCTTCTTCGACGGGAGCACGCCTGTTCCGGCCTTGCACAAGGCGTTGCACGGGCTGCTCCGGCCGGGAGGCACGCTGATCACGGCGAACCTGAACCACGGCGGCACCGCCGAGGCGGTGCGCAAGGCGCTGTTTAAGGGAACCGCGTGGCGCAGCGCATTGGTCGATGACGATGGTGAAACCGCGATCAGCGTCAAGCTTTAAGCCGTTGGTTCGGCGGCTTTTCTTGCCGCTGTGCCGCCGCTAGAAGGTCTGTCGCAGCGCCTGCTGCCTTGCGGAAAGTTCAAGCCATGTCGATCTCGTTCGTCCTGCTTCCGTTGTTCGTCCAGGTCCTCCTGACGTTCGCGGTCGGATTCTGGCTCGCAGGCGTGCGGACGCCGGCGCTGCGCAGCGGCGAGGTCCGGCCGCAGGACATCGCGTTGCGGGAGCCGAACTGGCCCAAGCATGCCCTGCAGATCGGAAATTCGTACCAGAATCAGTTCGAACTGCCGGTGCTCTTCTATGTTCTGACGATCCTTTCGATCATGACACGGCACGCGGACTTGTTGTTCGTGCTGCTCTCGTGGGTGTTCGTCGTCACTCGCGTGCTGCACGCCTTCGTGCACGTGACCAGCAACGACCTTCGGGGCCGTGGTGCGCTGTTCGGGGCAGGCGCGCTCGTTCTCGCCATCATGTGGATTGTCTTCATCGTGCGCATCCTGTTCGGCCTGTCATGACCCCGCCCGCGCGCCTTGCGGCCGCGATCGAGGTCCTGACCGACATCGACGGCCGTCGACGCCCGGCCGCGGACGCGCTGAAGGACTGGGGGCTTTCGCATCGTTTCGCGGGCTCCGGCGACCGCGCCGCGATCGCGGGCCTCGTCTATGACGCGCTGCGCCGGCGGTCGTCCGCGGCCTTTCTTATGGGCGAGGCCACGCCGCGCGCCTGCCTGCTCGGCATGCTTTCCCGCGAGCGCGGGCTTGGCCTCGACGCCATCGCCAAGCTTGTCGACGGCTCGCGGCATGCGCCGGCGCCCTTGACCGAAGTCGAGCGCACCCGGCTCGAAGGTGACGGCCTCACGGGCGCCCCGCTGCACGTCCTCGGCGACTACCCGGAATGGCTCGACCCGTATCTCGCCCGCGTGTTCGGAGAGGAGCGCGGCGAGGAGGGGGCTGCGCTCGCTTCGCGCGCGCCGCTCGACCTCCGCGTCAACACCTTGAAGGGCGAACGCGAGGGCGCGCAAGCGGCGCTCGCCGATCTTGCCCCGGAGCCGACCCGCTGGTCGCCCCTTGGCTTGCGCATCAGGCTTGCGGCTGACGCAAAAAGCCCGGCGGTCCATGCCGAACAGGCCTACCTCAAGGGCCTCGTCGAAATCCAGGACGAGGGCTCGCAGCTCGCAGCCCTGCTCGCCGGCGCGCGGCCGGGCGAGCAGGTGGTCGACCTCTGCGCCGGCGGCGGCGGCAAGACGCTCGCGCTCGCGGCGGTGATGCAGAACAAAGGCCAGCTCTACGCCACCGACGACGACAAGCGGCGGCTTGCGCCGATTCACGCGCGGCTTGCTCGCGCCGGCGTGCGCAACGTCCAGGTCCGCCCGCCGCGGTCGGTGGGCAACGAGCTCGACGATCTCGCCCATCGCATCGACCTTGTGCTGATCGATGCGCCCTGCACCGGCATCGGCGCCTGGCGACGAAATCCCGATGTGAAATGGCGGGTGCGGCCGGGCTCGCTCGAACAGCGCCTCAAGGAGCAGCTTGCGATCCTCGACCGCGCGGTGCCGCTCGTGAAGCCGGGCGGCCGCATCTGCTACGTGACCTGTTCGGTTCTGGAGGAGGAGAACGGCGCCCAGATTCGCGCCTTCCGCGCCCGGCACGCGGATTTTTCCGTGGAAAAGCCGGCCGATGGGACCGACCGGCTGGGCGAGCGTGCCTACCTTTTCCGGCGCGCCGTGCTTATCTCCGACGAGGGTTTGCTGATGACGCCGCGCCGGACCGACACCGACGGGTTTTTCGTCAGCATTTTGCGGCGCGCTCCATGACCTCTGTTGCCAACGCTCGACCATCCGAAGCGGTTGCTTCACAACCCGCAACGGAGCGGCACGACAAGGTCCTGATCGTCGACTTCGGCTCCCAGGTGACGCAGCTGATCGCGCGCCGGGTGCGGGAGGAGAAGGTCTATTGCGAGATCGTGCCGTACCAGAAGGCCGCCGAAGCGTTCGCCGCGATGAGGCCGAAGGCGGTGATCCTCTCGGGCGGGCCGGCCTCCGTGCTGGACAAAAACGCCCCGCTTGCGCCCAGGGAACTGTTCGACGCCGGCGTGCCGGTGCTCGGCATCTGCTATGGCGAGCAGGCCATGGCGCAGCAGCTCGGCGGCGAGGTCGAGGGCGGCCATCACCGCGAATTCGGCCGCGCCGAGGTGCTGGTGACCGAGGACACGCCGCTGTTCGAAGGCGTGTGGAAGAAGGGTGAGCGCTACCCGGTCTGGATGAGCCACGGCGACCGCGTGACGAAACTGCCGAAGGGCTTTCGCGTGATCGGCACGTCGCCCAACGCGCCGATCGCGATGATCGCCGACGACAAGCGGAAGTTCTACGCGACGCAATTCCATCTCGAAGTCATGCACACGCCGGACGGCGCACGGCTCCTGCGCAATTTCGTTCGCAAGATCGCGGGCTGCCGCGGCGACTGGACTATGCGCGCCTTCCGCGACGAGGCGATCGAGAAAATCCGCCGCCGGGTCGGCAACGGCCGCGTGATCTGCGGGCTGTCCGGCGGCGTCGATTCGGCGGTCGCCGCGGTGCTGATCCACGAGGCGATCGGCGAACAGCTCACCTGCGTGTTCGTCGATCACGGGCTCCTTCGTCTCAACGAGGCGCAGACCGTCGTCGAGCTGTTCCGCGGCCACTACAACATCCCGCTCGTTCACGTCGATGCCTCCGATAAATTCCTCGGCTCGCTCGCGGGCGTGACCGACCCCGAGCAGAAGCGGAAAATTATCGGCAAGCTTTTCATCGACGTGTTCGAGGCCGAGGCCAAAAAGATCGGCGGTGCCGAGTTCCTGGCCCAGGGTACGCTCTATCCCGACGTGATCGAGAGCGTGTCGTTCACCGGCGGACCGTCGGTGACGATAAAGTCGCACCACAACGTCGGCGGCCTGCCCGAGCGCATGAACATGAAGCTCGTCGAGCCGCTGCGCGAGCTGTTCAAGGACGAGGTGCGCGCGCTCGGCCGCGAGCTCGGGCTGCCCGAGGTGTTCGTTGGCCGCCATCCGTTCCCGGGACCGGGGCTTGCGATCCGCTGCCCGGGCGAGATCACCCGCGAGAAGCTCGACATCCTGCGGCTCGCGGACGCCATCTACATCGAGGAAATCCGCCGGACCGGCCTCTACGACGAAATCTGGCAGGCGTTCGCGGTGATCCTGCCGGTCAAGACGGTGGGGGTCATGGGCGACGGCCGCACCTACGATTTCGTCGTGGGACTGCGCGCGGTCACGTCGACCGACGGCATGACCGCGGATTTCTATCCTTTCGAAATGAAATTCATCGGCGCGGTGGCGACCCGCATCATCAACGAGGTCAAGGGCGTCAACCGGGTAGTCTACGACGTGACCAGCAAGCCGCCCGGCACCATCGAGTGGGAGTGAGCAGAACGATGCGCCCCGGCTGACCGGAGCCGCGTTGCGTTGTGTTTCGCGTGCACTGCAATGAACGCGTGCTCTCGGCTAGACTGCCGGCCAATTCGCCGCGCCCTGGGGGGCGGGCGGGAGCGTTACCCAGGTGCAGATCGATACCTTCACTGTTCTGCTGTTCGGCCTGTTCCTTAAGCTGGTGCTGGGTGGGCTGTTCGTGGCGTTCTGGACGCACGACCGGCGTGCCACCTGGTACGCGTGGTGGAGCGGAACCTTCTTCCTCGGCAGCGTCGCAGCGGTTCTGTTCCTGGTTCGCGGCATCACCGCCGACATGCTGTCGATCGGCCTCGGCAACACCGCGCTCGTCGCCGCGTTCGCCTGCAGCTGGCAGGCGGCTCGCGCCTTCAACGCGCGCGCGACCTCGTGGCTGGCCGTAGTGGCGCCGGCCGCGGTGTGGTTTGCGGCCTGCTTCGTTCCGGGCTTCACCGGCAACATCGGCTATCGCGTCATCCTGTCCTCCGTGCTGATCGCGTTCATGCTCGGGGCGAGCGCGGTGGAGTTCTGGCGCGGCCGGCACGAACACCTGCCGTCGCGCTGGGTCGTGATCGTGCTGTTCGCGACGTTCGCGCTGTTCTTTGTGAGCCGCATTGTGTTGGTGGACGTGCTGCCGTTTCCGTTCGGCGCACAGCCGATGCAGCCTGGTTGGCTCGGCGCATTCAATCTGGTGATGTTCTTTCATACCGTCTTGTTGACGGTGCTGGTCGTCTCGATGAGCAAAGAGCGGCTCGAACGCGAACAGCGCATCAAGGCGCAGACCGATCCGCTGACCGGTGCTCTCAACCGCCGGGCGTTTATAGCGCGCGGCGGGCGCCTGCTGCAGCGACACCAGCACGAAAACGAGCCGCTGTGCCTCTTGTTCCTTGACCTCGATCATTTCAAGGCGCTGAACGATCGGCACGGCCATTCCGGCGGCGACGACGTCCTGATGAACTTCGTCGCCGTCGTGCACGACAACATCCGTCCGACCGACTTCCTGTTCCGGATCGGCGGCGAGGAGTTTTGCTGCGTCCTGCCTTATACGACGACCGAGCAGGCCAGCGTCGTCGTAGGACACGGGGCTGTCGGGGCAGGCGGCAAACCCGCATTCGAGCACCGTCGACGCCACGTTCAGCGCTGTGAGCCCGATGACGAGCCAGACCGCGGTCTTGGCGAACGCGTTGGGCGCCGGCGGCGCAAGCGCGGCATCGGCGCCGAACTGCCGGTCGAACAGCAGAACTGCCCCGATCAGGACGATCGCCGCGGAGAAGCCGACGAAGCACCATGTGTAATAGTGGTAGCCGAGGATCGCCGAGCCGAAGCCCGGGTCGCCCGGCATGATGTGCAGCAAAATCTGCCGGCCGGCGACGATCGCCCCGACCACCGCGGCCAGCAGCGACAAGCCGTACTGGCTGGGCTTGGGCCCATACCGGATGTTCAGGATGGGGCCTATCGCCAGCAAGGCAAACTGGATGCGCTGCAGGAGACACAGCGGGCAGGGCAGCTCGCCGAGCATGAGCTGCGCACCAAAGGCCGCCGCCAGCACGAATGCGATGGCATAGAGGCCGAGCGCGTTGGCGGTGATCGCGAGCGCGGGGGTCATCGTGCGGCCTCAGAACGACAGCTTCAGAACGTCGGTGGCGTGGTGCACGTAGGTTGCGGCCGACGCGGCGAGCGTGAGCAGGAACAGGGCCACCGCCGCGGTGCGCGGGCCGAACCATGCGAACAGCATGACGACGAAGATCGCAAGGAACAGCGCGCTGAATTCCATGCAAGCCTCTCGACGCGGTCGACCGGGACCTGGAACGGCGGCGCTGGCCGCTCCAGCACCATCGCCAAATTATTGTGAACCTTCGAGCCCGAGCCGGCGCACCAGCGAGCCCCACTTGTCTTGTTCAGCCTTGATGTACGTTCGGATCTCCTCGACCGAGGGGGTCTCGACCGGCACTTGGCCGCGATCCAACAGGAATTTTTGGAACTCCGTCGTGGTGGTGATCGCCTTGGTCTCGGCGTGAAGTCGCTCGACCACGTCGGGAGGCGTACCGCCCGGCGCGAACAGCATGTGCCAGGAGACTGTCTCGATCTCGGGGTCTCCCGACGCTTCGGCGAGCGTCGGCACGTCGGGAAGGATTGCAAGCCGCGTCGAGGTCGACGAGGCAAGACCGCGCACCTTGTTCTGCCCGATGAGCTGGCTCGCGGTCGCGGATTCGATAAAGGCAAGGCTCAGATGGCCGGCGACGACGTCCGAGACATACTGCGGGTTGCTGCGATACGGCACGTGCGTCAGGTCGACTGCAAACTTATGCTTGAGATACTCGACCGAAAGATGCTGCGCAGTTCCCGCGCCAGGCGAGCCGAATGTAAGGCGCGCGGGTCGTTCTCTGGCAAGGGCAATCAGCTCGGCCACGGTTTGCGCCGGCACATCGGGATGCACGCAGAGCACGAACGGGGACTTCAAGTAGAAATTGACCGGCACGAAGTCTCTGTTTGGGTCATAGGAGATCTTTTTGTACAGCGTCGGATTGATCGCCATCGCCGAGCTTGTTGCGGCGAGCAGCGTGTGGCCGTCCGGCGGTGAAGTCGCAACAAAGCTCGTTCCGATCATGGTCGCGGCCCCGGTTCGGTTCTCGACCACGACCGGCTTGCCAAGCCGCTTGGCGAGCTGCTCGCCGTAGGTGCGTGCGACGAGGTCGACACCGCTGCCGGCCGCGAGCGGCACGACGATCGTCACCGGCCTGGAGGGAAAGACCTGCGCCTGCGAGGCAACCGGGCCAAAGGCGATGGCAAGTGAAAACGCAGCCAGCAACGACATTGCCCGCGACCCGCAGCCAATGTCATGCACGGGCTCCCATCGCGCGTTCCTTGGAACGGACATCGGCGCCTCCCTGGCTATTGATGCAATCGGACACTCGCGCGGACGTTCGGTCAAGTGACGCGCGCTGCACTTCAGAAAGACTGGGCGTTGCATTGTGGTTGCGGACGTGTGCGGGACCGCCGATAGTCCACTCGTCTGCGGCCATTCGCGGGTTAACTCTATTTCCGGGCGGCATGGATCGCACCACGTTCGAAGCCTACGACCTCCGCGCCGCCTCCTTTGCGGCCGACTGGCATGCCCAGCCGCCGCCGGCCGATCTGCACGCCATCGTCCGGCGCTTCTTCCGGCCGGGCACGGCAGCCGACATCGGCTGTGGCAGCGGCCGCGAGGTGGCCTTCCTCGGCGCCAATGGCTTTGCGGCCGTGGGTTACGATGCGTCGGAGGCGCTGCTGGCCGAGGCCCGGCGCCGGTATCCGCAGTTCGCGTTTCGGGTCGCGACCTTGCCCGCGCTCGCCGAAATCGGCGCCGCCACTTTCGACAACGTGCTGTGCGAGACCGTCATCATGCATTTGCCGCTTGCGCAGATTGCACCGGCGGTGGGCCGGCTGCTCTCGATCGTCGCGCCGGGCGGCGTTCTTTATCTCAGCTGGCGGGTGACCCGCGACGCTGACCTGCGCGACCCGCAGGGGCGGCTCTACAGCGCGTTCGACGCCGCGCTGGTTCGCGAGGTGTTGTCCGGCGCAACCCTGCTGCTCGACGAGGAGGTCGTCAGCGTGTCGTCCGGCAAGGTCATTCACCGCATCGTCGCGCGGCGCGCTGGCGTGCGGTGAGTGTCGCGCAAACCTGCCAGGGGCGAACGGCCGCTGGCCGGGCGCATTCGAACCATGTCCGGATCGCCCTTTCGCGTCGTCATTTGAGGCGTTAGGAAGATGGCCGTCCGAGGTTGCGGACGTGTGGGAGGATGGAAATGGAAATCAGCATGGCGGGCCGGTCGGCCATCGTCACCGGCGGCAGCAAGGGCATCGGCTTTGCGATCGCGACGCGGTTCGCCAGTTCGGGCGCCGATGTCGCGATCATGGCGCGCGGGCGCGAAGCGCTCGACGAGGCGGTCAACGCCATCAAGGCGCGCGCCAACGGCCGTGTCGTCGGCGTGCAGGCCGACGTCGGCTCGGCCGCCGACATCCAGCGCGTCTACGACGAGACCATGAAGGCGCTCGGCAAGGTCGACATCCTGGTCAACAACGCCGGCACCTCGCGGGCGGCGTCGTTCGAGAAGCTCACCGACGAAATCCTGCACGAGGACATCGAGCAGAAGCTGTTTGCCGCGGTACGCATGATCCGCCTGGTCGCGCCGCAGATGAAGGAGCGGCGCTGGGGCCGCATCATCAACGTGCTCAACATCGGCGCCAAGGCGCCGCGCGCCAAACAGCATGCCGACCTCGCTGTCGCGCGCCGCCGGCATGGCGCTGACCAAGGCGCTGGCGCAGCGAGTTCGCGCCGCACAACGTGCTGGTCAACGCCATGCTGGTCGGCCTGATCGAGGCCGATCAGCACGTGCAGGCGGCGAAGCGCACCAACACGCCGCTCGCCGACTACTACAAGGACGCGCGAGAAGGAGATTCCGCTCGGCCGCATCGGCAAGGCGGAGGAGTTCGCCAACCTCGCCTGCTTCCTGGTGTCGGATGCCGGCTCCTACATCACCGGCACCGCGACCAACGTCGACGGCGGCCGCTCGCCGGTGGTGTGAACGGCCGAACGCTGCCGGCAAGGCCCGCCGTCAGGCCGGGATGTCGGTCGCGGAGTCCGGCCGCGCCGGACGGAGTCGGAGGCGGCCGGGCAGTAGCTCTGCACCAGCCCGACCCGGCAGCTCCAGTCATGCGCGGCCACAAAGCCGTAGGCCGCCAGTCCGGAGGCGCCGATCGCGATGCCAACACACCGCGATCAGGGCGCCGAGCGCCTGCCAGAACGACAGTCTCACGCGCACCACGTCGGGCACGCGCATCCTGGGCGCGATGCCGCGACCGCCAGCGCGCCTTCGACCTCTCGTCTGCCGCCGATTGCCGTGCCGGGTCGGCCGGTCGCACGTCGAGGTCGACCGCGCTCAGATCGGACGACGTCGCGTGCGCAGCCGGCTGTGCCGTCTTCGATGCGATCGCGCCGTCCGGCGTCGTCCGCGGCGAGCCGGTCCGCCATGGCGCGCGCGCAGCTCGTAGGCCGCGCGGAGTCGATCGACAGTTCGAGCGCCGCGCGGTCGAGCGGTCATCGGCGACGGTCGAGCGCGTCCGACGGGTCGTCGGCGGCTTCGCCGATCGCGGCTTGGGCCGCGGCGGCTCGTAGTTGACGAGCTGGCCGTCCCAGTAGAAGCGGCCGGAGCCGTCGATGGTCAGGCGGTCGAGCTCGGCCGCGGTCAGCGTGCGAATTTTTTTCGGCCAGTCCGGATCTGCGTCCGCTCTGCGGCGGCACGAATTGCCCGCATCATCGTCGCTGACCTCGGGATACGGATCTGCTCATGCGTCACTCCCCACGCTCCCAACCGAACCCGCGCCGATCGCGCGCGCTCAGTTGAACCTTGACGTTCGCGGCCTTGATCACCGGCGCCCAGCGGGCGATCTCGCCATCGATGCGCGCCCGGAACTCGGCCGGCGTATTGCCGATCGGCTCCATCAGCTGCGCCGCAAGCTTGTCGCGGATCGCTGCCGTCCCGATCGCTTCTACCACCTCGCGCTGAATTCTCGCAACGATGGCCTCCGGCGTGCGCGCCGGGCGCGATCATGCCCATCCAGGCGTCGGCTTCGACGTCGATTCCGGCCTCTTTCAGCGTCGGAATCTGCGGGCAAATACGCCGATCGCTTTGCGGTCGAGACCGCGAGAATCCTCACCTTGCCGGCCGCCGACATGCGGCGTCACCGCGATCGCAGGCAGGCAGCCCATTTGCACGTCGCCGCGAATGATCGCGGTCATCGCCGCGGGCGAGGACGGGTAGGGCACGTGCACCATCTGGGTGCCGCTCTTGAGCGCGATCGCCTCCATGGCGAGGTGCGACAGCGAGCCGTTCCCGATCGATCCGAAGTTGAATTTGCCCGGTTCGCGCTTGAGCAGCGCAACCAGTTCGCCGACGCCGTTAACCTTAACGTCCGAATTGACCGCCAGCGCGCTCGGCTGGGTGACGAGCTGGGTGACCGGGGCGATGTCGGTGGCTGGGATCGTAGGGCAGCTTCGAGAACAGCAGCGTGTTGATGGCGAGCGGCCCGCCGATGCTGATGCCGATGGTCGCGCCGTCGGGCTCGGCCTTCGCCACCGCATCGGTGCCGGTGTTGCCGCTCGCGCCGGGCTTGTTCTCGATCACGAACGGCTGGCCGAGCTTGGCCTTGCAGATGGTCGGCGATCAGGCGCGCCACCACGTCGGGCGTGGAGCCGGCGCCGAACGGCACGACGATCTTGACCGGCTTGGTGGGCCAGTCCTGCGCCGCTGCAGGGAATGCAGCGAGGCAGGAGCCCGCTCAGGGCAAGGGCAAGACGGTTCATCATGTGCAGTCCTCCGAGCTGTTGATGTCGCGCCCGAGATAAGCGCCGTTGTTCTCAAGCAATCCTTGCAGCGCTTCAACCGAAATCTCAGCAAGCCCCGAATTGCCGCCGAGCGCCAGATGCGCGGCCGAGGCCGCGCCTCGCCCATCACGAAGCAGGCCCCGCTCACCCGCGCGGCCGATTG